>DASZAX010000014.1:0-236777 GCA_035944705.1 Mesorhizobium sp.
TTGCGGGGCGCTCGACTTGCATGTGTTAAGCCTGCCGCCAGCGTTCGTTCTGAGCCAGGATCAAACTCTCATGTTTAATAAGACTTTGATTTGGCTTTAATGGTCACGCTCGAATTGACGAGAACATTCACACCTAAACACAAGACATCCGAAGATACCCTGCGCTCGGTAGTATTATTCTCACCAGAAACGTGATCCGCCAAAGTCTCGTTTGGACCAGAACCCGAAGGTCCCAGATCCGCAGGAACTCTGCCGCCCACGTTTCTCTTTCTTCTCTATTCAATTGTCAAAGAACAGACATCGCAAAGACGCAATGTCGTGGCCTGTACGCCTCTCAGCTCCCAGACCAGCAGAGTGTCGCTCACGCGGCTCTCTTGAATTCGTCCAACTCCGCGAAACCCAGAAGCGAACTTCTTCGTCGCCAGCAGCGTCGCCGCTGTCGTTGGTGAGCGGCATATAGGGGATGGCCTCTTCCGGTGTCAACAGCCGTTTGAAGATTTTTGCGATCTTATCGATTTTTTTCTGGCCGAAGCGCCAGGAAGACGGTTCGCAATCAACGGATTGTGGTTTGCCGGCGCCGGGCAACTAAAATGGCCGGCGCCAGGAAAATGTGCCGGTGGGGTCCCTATTGGCTATCCAGTCCGATATCGAGAATCGGAGCGCTGTGGGTAAGCCAGCCGATCGAGATGAGATCGACACCGGTTGCGGCGATGGCAGGAGCCGTGGCTGCCGTCACGCGGCCCGAAGCCTCGGTGATCACGCGACCATCAACCATGGCCACCGCCTGGGAAAGCTGTTCGACAGACATATTGTCGAGAAGAACGGCATCGACTCCGGTTGTCAATGCGATCTCGAGCTGATCGAGCGTATCCACCTCGACCTCGATCTTGACCATATGGCCGGTGCCCGCCTTTGCCCGGGCGATCGCTGTGCGGATGTCTCCGGCAATCGCGATGTGATTGTCCTTGATGAGCACGGCATCATCGAGGCCGAAGCGGTGATTCGAGCCGCCGCCGGCACGCACGGCATATTTCTCCAGTGCGCGCAGGCCGGGCGTCGTCTTTCGTATACAGACGATCTGTGCCTTGTGACCCCGCACCGCCGCAACGACCGCCGCGGTGGCGCTGGCGACGCCGCTCAGATGGCAGAGGAAGTTGAGCGCGACCCGTTCTGCCGTCAGCAAAGCGCGGGCTGGCCCACGAACAATTGCAATTGTCGCCCCGGAAGCAACATGACTGCCGTCGTGGTGAACTGGCTCGAACGCGATTCGCGGATCCATCAGCTGGAAGGCCAGTGCCGCAACATCGAGACCAGCGATCACGCCTTCCTGTCTTGCGACAAGCGACATCGTTGCTTCGGTATCGGCAGGAACGATTGCATTGGTCGTCAGATCGCCGCCAAGGCCGAGATCTTCCAGGAGGGCACTACGCACCAGCGGTTCAACCATGATGTGCGGCAGCGGTGTCAACATCTCAAGCTCTCCTTATAAGAGGAGCGGCCATTTCAGTGATGGCGGCCGCGCTATCCAGTGTCTCTACAAGCGTCAAACGAGACCGACGCGGCTGATTCTCCTGCAGGGGAAAGTCCACACGACAATGCGCGCCGCGACTTTCCTCGCGCCGAAGGGCGGCAACAGCGATCATCAGCCCGACAATGGCGGGATCCGATGCAACGCCATCGGGTTCTGTGAACGGCAGCAGCGCCGCTACAGCATCCCGCAACGGGGCCTCATCCCGCACGATGCCGAGCGTCCCGGACACAATGGAGCGAATCTGCGCGGCATCCGGCGTCGGCGATGCGCTTACCGCGATCGGGTACTGACGCACTCGCCGCGCGCTAGACGCGATGCTGCTGGCGACCTGCACCGCCGAAACCACCGCCTCGGTCAGGGAATTGCTGGCAAGGCGATTGGCGCCGTGCAGCCCGGTGCAGGCGACTTCACCGCATGCCCACAGACCGGCGACGGAACTGCGTCCTTCGGCATCAACGGCCACGCCACCCATGTGATAGTGGGCCGCGGGCCGAACCGGAATCGGCTGGACTGAAGGATCGATACCAGCCTCGCGGCAAAGCGCTTCGATCGCCGGGAAACGCGCGGCGAAGCGCGACCCGAGACATTGCCGCGTATCCAGGAACACACGCCGCCCCGCGGCAAGCTCGCGCCACACCGCGCGCGCCACCACGTCACGCGGCGCGAGTTCGCCGCGTGGCGTATCGGCGAGAAAGCGATGCCCACCTTCGTCGACGAGCACGGCGCCTTCACCTCGCACCGCTTCGCTGATGAGCGGCATCGGCCGCTGCGGCACGTCGAGCGCCGTCGGATGAAACTGCACGAATTCGAGATCGGCCAGCTCCGCCCCGGCACGGGCAGCAAGCGCCAGCCCCTGCCCGAGCGAACCCGACGGGTTGGTCGTGTCGTTGAAAAGGCCGCCGACACCACCGGTTGCGAGCACGACGCGGCCGCTGGAAAGCGTGAACGCGCCGCCGCCACCCACGACGACCACTCCGGCGATCGCGCCATCCTCGACAAGCAGCCTGCTGACCTCCACGCCCTCCAGGAGCGCGACCGATGGTGCCTGCCGCACGGCCAGGGTCAGCGCCCGAACCAGCTCGCGGCCCGTGGCGTCACCGGTAGCGTGCACGATCCGCCGACGGGAATGCGCGGCCTCGAGCCCCAGCCGCAGGCTGCCGTCGGGCGCACGATCGAACATCACGCCCAGCCGCTCAAGGCTTGCGATCGCCGCAGGCGCTGCCCCGACGAATCGGCTGACGACAGCCTCGTCGCAAAGCCCGGCGCCGGCTCCGAGTGTATCGGCCAGGTGAAGTCCAGGACTATCATCAGCCCCCAGGCTTGCCGCCATGCCACCCTGCGCAAGCATGCTGGAGGTCTCGGTGCCCAGCGCAGCCCTGGAGATCAGCACCACGGGTTCCGGCGCAAGGCATAGTGCCGCCATCAGGCCAGACACGCCGCTGCCGACGATTACAGGTCGGCCCTGAAGATCATCGATCGACGGCTTCATAGCGCAAGCATGCGCTCCACCGCCTGACGCGCCGCGCCCGCGACCTCCGGATCGATGGTCACGACGTGACGGTTTTCTTCAAGCGCCGCGCGGATATTGGCCAGCGTGATACGCTTCATATGCGGGCACAGGTTGCAGGGGCGGACGAAATCGACCTCGGGATGGTCGACGGCGATGTTGTCGCTCATCGAGCATTCGGTCATCAAAACCACGCGCGACGGTTTGTGGCGACCGACATAGTCCGACATCGCCGCCGTGGAACCGGCGAAATCGGCTACCGCAACCACTTCGGGCGGGCATTCCGGATGGGCAAGCACGGTGACGCCGGGATGGGCCTCGCGCAGTTCGCGGATATCGGCTGGCGTGAAGCGCTCATGCACCTCGCAATGACCTTTCCAGGCGATGATCTCCACCTTGGTCTGGGCGGCGATGTTCCTGGCCAGATATTCGTCGGGCAGCATGATGACACGCGGGACGCCCAGCGATTCCACGACGGCCAGGGCATTGCCCGACGTGCAGCAGATGTCGGACTCCGCTTTCACCGCTGCGGAGGTGTTCACGTAAGTGACGACGGGAACGCCCGGATAGTTCTGCCGCATCAGGCGCACATCGGCGGCCGTGATCGAATCGGCCAGCGAGCAGCCTGCACCGAGATCGGGAATAAGCACGACCTTGTCCGGATTGAGCAGCTTGGCGGTCTCGGCCATGAAATGCACACCTGCAAGCACGATGACATCGGCATCGACGGTCATCGCCTTCCTGGCGAGTGCCAGGCTGTCGCCGACGATGTCGGCCACGCAGTGGAAGATTTCCGGGGTCTGGTAGTTGTGCGCCAGGATGACGGCGTTGCGCTCGCGTTTCAGCGCCAGGATGGCGTCGATGTCGCCGGAGAAGACCGGCCATTCCATCGGCGGGATGACACGCTGCACGCGCTGGTAGAGGGCAGCGGAAGGTGATGCGGCAACTGCGGTGGAAGAAACAGGCATCGGCACCTCACTTTATGCTCAGTGTGAGTATATCACCGACATATGCTTACTATGAGCATAACTCCTGTCAAGACCTTGTCAGCGGCAATTTTGTCCCTGCGGCCGCGCGTTCGTCGAGAACGGCGTGACGGAAGCGGTAGAGCTTGGCCGGTCGCCCGCCCGTATCGGCGGTCGTCTCCCCGGTCTCTTCGACCAGTTCCTGCTGTTCGATCAGCCGGCGGAAGTTCTGTTTGTGGACCAGCCTGCCGGCAAGCGCTTCCACGACCCGCTGCAATTGCAGCAGCGTGAAGACTGGCGGCATCAGCTCGAACACGACCGGCCGGTATTTGATCTTCGATCGCAGCCGCGCGATTCCGGTGGCCAGGATGCGGCGATGATCGGCAATCATGGCCGGGCCGGGTATCAGCACGGAGCCGCCTTCGTTGCGTCCGCGCGTGGCCTCCTCCACCAGACCCGCCTCGTACATAAGTTCGTAGCGCTGCAGACAGAACTCTTCATTCCACGGATGATCGTCCAAGCCGAAGGCGATCGCCGCCCTGCGCTGCCTTTCTTCGCGTGATGCGGCATCGGTGGCCCCGCTTGCCCAGACCGTCAGTTGCGGCTGGACAATTTCGGGGATCAGGGCGGGGACGCCGGCACGATGATCCTCCCATGGAAAGAAGTCGTACCAGCTGCGCCACGCACGTTTGGCGGCAGCCGAGGAGTGATCCATGCGGGTCAACGCCAGGTAGCTGATGGAAATCACCCGCTCCTGGCGCTCGTCGCCGATACGGTCACTGTCGGCGAATGTATAGAGCTGTTCGATATAGCCGAGCTGGTGGCTGGTCTGCTGTTCCACCCAAGTCCGCAGGCCGAACTGCAGGGATCGGTGGCCGAGCTCGAACGGACCTGAAGGCAGCCCGCTAGCAATCCCGACGGTAAGGACGCGTGGCTCCTGGTCGGCAACGGCCACCACAACCGCAATGAGATCCACATCGTGGTTTTTGCCGGCTGGCTTGCGCTTTCCTGTGTCTGTCATGCGATCCTGCATGGTTTCCGGGTCCGGTAGAAAGATGACGGATCCTACCGGTCGATCCGCGTCGAGAGGATGATGGAAGACAGCGTGCGTTCCACGCCGTCCATTGCGCCGATTCGGTCGAGCAGCGCATCGAGGTCGCTGATCGAAGCCGATTCGACCGTCACGATCATGTCGAAACTGCCGCTGACCGAATGCAGGGAACGCACCTGGCCAAGCGCGCGCAGATCTTTCACGACGCGCTCGGCCGCTTTCGGCGCCACCGTCAGCAGCACATGCGCGCGCACCAGCCCCTGCTCGTAGTCAGGCGCCAGCCGCACGCCATAGCCAATGATGATGCCGCGCGCCTCCAGCCGTTCGATGCGGCTTTGCACCGTCGTGCGCGAAACGCCCAGCCTTCGGGCGAGTTCTGCGGTCGACGCGCGGGCGTTTTCACGCAGCAGTGTAATGAGGTCTCTGTCGGCCTGGCTCAGCATTTTCCCACGTGACTTCGCATTCTGACGAGCAGCATCGGCGATTTTGCCGAAAAGCGTCGGCGTTTTGTTCAATCGCACACTTCCATTCGTCAGGCAAACTGCGATTCCTGCCCTTGAAACATCCATAGGAAAGGGCTTGGCCATGAAGGAAATCGTTGTTGTCGGCGCGGGCAAGATCGGCTCGACCATCGCAGACATGTTGGCCGCGACCGGTGACTATCGTGTCACCATCGTCGACCGCTCTGCTGCACAGCTCGCAGCACTTGAAGTTGCCGCCGGCGTCGCCACGGTCGAAACCGACATCGAAGCTGCAGGCGCCCTCGAAGCCGTGCTCGCCGGCAAGTTCGCCGTGCTCAGCGCCGCGCCCTTCCATCTTACCACCCGCATCGCCGAAGCTGCAGCTTCGGCCGACGTGCATTATCTTGACCTGACCGAGGACGTCGCCTCGACCCGTCGCGTCAAGGAACTGGCCAAGACCGCAAAGACCGCCTTCATTCCGCAGTGTGGCCTGGCTCCCGGCTTTATCTCGATCGTCGCCAACGACCTCGCCAGCCGTTTCGACAGCCTCGAAAGCGTGCGCATGCGCGTTGGCGCGCTGCCGCAATATCCGTCGAATGCCCTGAACTATAACCTGACCTGGAGCACCGACGGCGTCATCAACGAATATTGCGAGCCTTGCGAAGCCATCGTCGAGGGCGAGCTGATCGAAGTGCCCCCGCTGGAAGAGCGCGAGGAATTCTCGCTCGACGGCGTCACCTACGAGGCCTTCAACACCTCGGGCGGCCTGGGCACGCTGGCGGAGACGCTGAAAGGCAAGGTGCGCACGCTCAACTACCGCACCATCCGCTATCCGGGCCACGCCGCGATCATGAAGGCGCTGCTCAATGACCTCGGCCTGCGCCATCGTCGCGAAGTGCTGAAGGACATCCTGGAAAATGCGCTGCCGGCCACCATGCAGGACGTGGTCATCGTCTTCGTGACCGTCTCAGGCCGCAAGAACGGCCGCCTGCTGCAGGAAACCTACGCCAACAAGGTCTACAGCCAGCGTTCCGGACAGACCGTGCGCAGCGCCATCCAGATCACCACGGCTTCAGGCATCTGCGCCGTGCTCGACATGCTGGCCGACGGCACGCTGCCGGCTACCGGCTTCGTCAAGCAGGAAGACATCGCGCTGGACAGCTTCCTTGCCAACCGCTTTGGCCGCGCCTATGCGCAACACGAGCGCACCGACCGCATGGCCGGCTGAAACACCCGGTCCGACCGGCCCTGAGCAAACAAAAACCCGCCGGGACCAGCCGGCGGGTTTTTTTTGGAATGCACCGTCGCTGCGAGCACGCTTGCTCAGATATGCAATGCGTGGCCGAGCGCCTTGAGTGCGGCTTCCGGAAACGCCTCGCCCTGCGTCGGATGCGCATGGATCGTGCCGGCGATGTCTTCCAGGCGCGCGCCCATCTCCAGCGCGAGCCCGAACGCAGCAGCCAGTTCGGAAACGCCGTTGCCGACGGCCTGTATGCCCAGCACCAGATGATTGTCGGCGCGCGCGACAACACGGACGAAGCCGCTTTCGCCGAGCTTGGTCATGGCGCGGCCATTGGCCGTGAACGGGAACAGCCCGGTCTTGATCTCACCGCCAAGGGCCTTCGCTTCCTCCGGCGACAATCCCACGCTCACCACTTCCGGATCGGTGAAACAGACAGCAGGAATGGCCCGCTTGTCCCAGCTGCGTTTGTGGCCGGCCACGACCTCGGCCACCATCTCGCCCTGCGCCATGGCGCGGTGGGCCAGCATCGGCTCTCCAGTCACATCGCCAATGGCAAAGACGCCGCGCATCGAAGTACGGCATTGCTCGTCGATGCGGATGAAGCGACCGCTCATGTCGAGGTCGATCTGATCGAGGCCCCAGCCTTCCGTCACAGGCTTGCGCCCAACCGTGACCAGGATCTTGTCGGCCTCGATCTTCACGTCCTTGCCGGCAGCCGTTTCCACCAGCAGCGCATCGCCCTTGGTCGAAAGGCCCTTGGCCTTGGCTTCGGTCAGCACCTCGACGTCAAGTTCCGCCAGCCGCTTGATCACCGGCCTGGTCAGCTCGGCGTCATATTGGGCGAGCAGGCGCGGCAGCGCCTCGACTACGGTCACTTTTGCGCCAAGCTTGGCAAAGGCCGTGCCAAGCTCGAGCCCGATGTAACCGCCGCCGACGATGGCAAGACGCTCCGGAACCTTGTCCAGGGACAACGCTTCGGTCGACGAGATCACCGGACCGCCAAAGGGCAGGAACGGTAGCTCCACCGGCGCCGAGCCGGTAGCGATGACCACGGTTTCGGCGCGGATCACCTGCAGCCCGGTCTCGGTTTCCACCTCTACGGTCTTGCCGTCGCGAAAGGTTGCCCAGCCCGACACATGCTTGACCTTGGCTTTCTTGAGCAGCCCTGAAACACCATTTGTAAGCCGGCTTACTATGCCGTCTTTCCAGGCGACGGTCCTGCCGAAATCGAGCGACGGGACTGTTGTAGAAATGCCGAGGGGACTGGAGCCCTCGGCCATGTGCGAAACTTTCTCGAACTCTTCCGCCGCATGGATCAATGCCTTGGACGGAATACAGCCGATGGTGAGACAGGTGCCGCCCGGCTTCACCGCCTCGACGACAACGGTGTCGATTCCGAGCTGACCGGCACGGATGGCGCAGACATAGCCACCGGGGCCGGCGCCGATGACGAGCAGTTTGCAGGAGATGTCCTTCATTGCCCAAGTCCCCGTCTTGCAAGCTTCGCTGGCTGATGATCGTGAAATAAGCGCATGGTCAGTTGTCCACGAAGATCAGCGCCGGGGTTTCGAGAAGCGCCTTGATACGCTGGACGAACACCGCCGCATCCCAGCCGTCGACGATGCGGTGATCGAAACTGGACGACAGGTTCATCATCTTGCGCGGGACGAACTGGGTGCCATCCCACATCGGCCTCACCATCATCTTGTTGACGCCGATGATCGCGACTTCCGGATGATTGATGACCGGCGTGGTTACGACACCACCCATCGCGCCCAGCGACGTTATGGTGATGGTCGAGCCGGAAAGCTCGTCGCGGGTCGCCGTGCCTGTCTTGGCGGCTTCCGCCAGACGATTGACCTCGGTACCACAATCCCACAGGTCGCGCGCCTCGGCATGTTTCACCACCGGCACGACCAGTCCATTCGCGGTCTGGGCAGCGATACCGATGTGGATTCCACCATGCTGGTGGATGACGCCGGCTTCATCGTCGAACAGGGAATTCAGCAGCGGCTGTTCACCGATCGCCTTGACCATGGCCCGCATCAGGAAAGGCAGCAGCGTCAGCTTCGGCCGATCCGCACGCTTCTCCTTGTTGAGAGCGGCGCGCAGATCCTCCAGCGCCGTCACATCGACCTCTTCGACATAGGTGATGTGCGGGATGCGCGATTTGGAGAGCTTCATCTTCTCGGCGATCTTGCGCCGAAGCCCGATGACCTTGATCTCCTCGACGCTCTCATTGCGAGAAAGACCGGCCGCCGGCCGCGCCGTTTGCGGGCCGCGCGAGAGGAACGCCTCGATGTCTTCATGCTGGATCCGGCCGGCCGGGCCTGTGCCGGTGACCTGACGCAGATCGATGCCGGCCTCCCTGGCGCGAAGCCGCACCGCCGGCGACGCAAGTGGCTTTTCGCCCTCGGGGCGCGGCGCACCGCCGATCGAGGCAGATGGACGGGATACGGTCCTCGTTGCTGCCGGAGCTGGCGCCGGCTTGGCCTCGGCCGGCTCCTTGCGCGCGACCTCGACCGAAACCTCCTTGGCGACCGCGGCCTTGGCTGGTTCCTCTGCCTGGCTGACGGCGGCGGGCTTGCTGTCGACGGCGGCTGTCACATTGCCGTCGCCCGCCACCTTCAGCCGCACGATCGGTGAGCCGATCGCCACGGTGTCGCCGATCTCGGCGCCCAGCCAGAGAATTTCACCGTCGACCGGCGACGGGATCTCCACCGTCGCCTTGTCGGTCATGACCGCCGCCAGCACGGTATCCTCGCGCACGAGATCGCCGACCTTGACGCTCCATTCAACGAGTTCCGCCTCGGCCACGCCTTCGCCGACATCGGGTAATTTGATGACATACTCACCCATGTCAGGCCTCCATCGTGGCGATAAGCGCGCGGCCGACCCGGGCTGGCCCCGGGAAATAGTCCCATTCCTGTGCATGCGGATATGGAGTGTCCCAGCCGGCAACGCGCATCACCGGAGCCTCGAGATGGTAGAAGCAATTTTCCTGCACCAGCGACATCAGCTCGGCTCCGAAGCCTGAGGTCAGGGTGGCCTCGTGCACGACGACACAGCGGCCGGTCTTCTTGACCGATTCGACAATGGTATCGAGATCGAGCGGCAGCAATGTGCGCAGATCGATGATCTCGGCATCGATGCCGGTCTCTTCCGCCGCAGCCTGGGCGACATAGACCATGGTTCCATAGGCGAGCACTGTCACCGCATTGCCCGGCCGGCGGATCACCGCCTTGCCGAGTGGCACCGTGTAGTGACCGTCGGCAACTTCGCCGAGATCATGCTTGGACCAGGGCGTCACCGGCTTGTCGTGATGGCCGTCGAAGGGGCCGTTGTAGAGCCGTTTTGGCTCCAGGAAGATGACCGGGTCCGGGTCTTCGATCGCCGCAATCAGCAGCCCCTTGGCGTCTGACGGATTGGACGGCACCACCGTCTTCAGTCCCGAGACATGCGTGAACAGCGCTTCCGGGCTCTGGCTGTGGGTCTGGCCACCGAAGATGCCGCCGCCCGTCGGCATGCGCACGACGATCGGACAGGTGAAATCACCATTGGAACGGTAGCGGATGCGAGAGGCTTCCTGCGTCAACTGGTCGTAAGCAGGAAACATGTAGTCGGCAAACTGTATCTCCACGCAGGGTTTCATCCCATAGGCGGCCATGCCGATCGCTGCGCCAACGATGCCCGATTCATTGATCGGCGCATCGAAGCAGCGGCTCTTGCCGTATTTGGCCTGCAGGCCCTGCGTGCAGCGAAAGACGCCGCCGAAAAAGCCGACATCCTCGCCAAACACGACGACACGTTCGTCCAGCCCCATCGCGACATCCATGGCATCGCGAATAGCCTCGATCATGGTCTTGCGTGCCATGGTTCAGATCCCCGCCTGCTGGCGTTGCCGCTTGAGATGCGGTGGCATCTCGGCATAGAGCCCCTCGAACATGTCGCGGATCGACGGCTTGCCGCCGGCATGCAGCGTGCCGTGCGACTCGGCTTCCTTCTGCGCCGCGATGACGGTTTCGAGAATTTCGGTCTCGGCCTGCGCATGGCGTTCATCCGACCAGACGCCACGGTGGATGAGATGGTTCTTCAGCCGCACCACCGGATCGCCCAGCGGCCAGGCCTCCGATTCCGCCTTTGGCCGATAGGCCGACGGATCGTCCGAGCTCGAATGCGCGCCGGCGCGATAGGTCACATATTCGATCAGTGTCGGCCCGAGATTGGCGCGCGCGCGTTCCGCAGCCCATTTCGCCACGGCGTGCACGGCAAGATAGTCGTTACCGTCGACCCGCAGGGCCGGAATGCCGAAGCCGAGGCCACGCGCTGCAAACGTGCCGGCACCGCCGCGGGCAATACCCTGGAAGGTCGAGATCGCCCATTGGTTGTTGACGATGTTGAGGATGACCGGGGCCTTGTAGGTCGAGGCAAACACCAGCGCCGAATGGAAATCCGATTCCGCGGTCGAACCATCGCCGATCCAGGCAGCGGCAATGCGCGTGTCGCCGCTGATCGCGGAGGCCATGGCCCAACCCACCGCCTGAATGTACTGGGTGGCGAGATTGCCGGAGATCGAGAAGAAGCCGTGCTCCTTCGATGAATACATGATCGGCAGCTGCCGTCCCTTCAGAGGGTCGGCTTCATTTGAATAGATCTGGTTCATCATCGTGACCATCGGGTAGTCGTCGGCGATCAGGAGGCCGGCCTGCCGATAGGTCGGGAAATTCATGTCGCCCTTGTCGAGCGCCTTGCGAAAGGCGCAGCTCACCGCCTCCTCACCAAGATGCTGCATATAAAAGGACGTCTTGCCCTGACGTTGCGCCATCTGCATGCGCACATCGAACGCCCTCAGCGTCATCATGTGACGCAGGCCCCCCAGCAATTCTTCATCGCTCAGCATGCCCGCCCAGGGACCGACCGCCTCGCCGGCGCGGTCTAGGACGCGGATGATCGAAAAGGCCAGGTCGCGGATCTCGCGCGGATCGACATCGATCGGCGGTTTCGGCACGGAGCCGGCCTTGGGAATGGGAACGTTGGAGAAATCCGGGGTTCCACCCGGCCTGACCTCCGGTTCCGGAACATGAAAGCGCAACTTCCCGGCTTCAGCCATGGGCTCTCGTCCTCCACTGCATTGAAGCGCTGGACGTCCAGGGGACGTGCACAAGACGCTCCATCACTTTCAATCTGCGATGTTGGCATATCTTCGACACTGAAGCAGCGCCAAAGTACCTCCACCACGTTTGCCTCTCCCTGCTCGGTGCGCTCGGCTCCGGCGGCGGCGCAATGTTGCAGGAAACGCGCGTAATATCCCGTCTCATCCGTGCCTCTTGCGGCAACAAATGCGATTGCTTGTCGCCGCATCCATTCCAAATGCTACCGCAAGCGCTGTGAACGTTCGCGCTGTGTTGCGTGCTTTCAGATTCGCTCCTTGCTCATCGCTCTCCGGGCTTTCGCATGTCGCTGGCGCAAAACGGCTGCACACATTTTGCGCTACATGCTTTGGGCACCACATCGTGCTAGGGGACCACCATGGCACAGAAAAAAGCCTCAGAAGTCGATTCGTGGCTGGCCCGGCCAGACTCCGGCACCTGGCTGGTGCTCATCTATGGCCCAGACCGAGGATTGGTGGCAGAGCGCGCACGCGCGTTCGCGACCCGCACGGGGCTGCCGCTTGATGACCCCTTCTCCGTTGTAAAGCTGGATGCCAGCGACGCCGATCGCGACCAGGGCCGCCTGCTTGACGAGGCGCGCACCGTGCCGATGTTTTCCGATCGGCGTCTGCTCTGGCTGCGCAACGCCGGCGCCCAGAAGAATCTTGCAGACGACGTGAAGGCCTTGCTGGCAGAGCCGCCACGCGATGCAATTATTTTGATCGAAGCCGGTGACCTTAAGAAGGGTGTTGGGCTGCGCGCAACCGTCGAGGCGGCGAGCGGTGCGATGGCGCTACCCTGTTATGCCGATGACGCACGCGACATTGAAGCCGTCATCGATGACGAACTCGGCAAGGCCGGAATGACGATGGCGCTGGAAGCACGCCAGGCCTTGCGCCGCAATCTCGGTGGAGACCGCCTCGCCTCGCGCGGCGAAGTCGAGAAGCTGGCGCTCTACGCGCACGGCCGCCGCGAGATTACGCTGGAAGACGTGCGCATGCTGACCGGCGATGTCTCCGGACAATCCTTTGATGATGCCGTCGATGCCGTGCTGGCCGGCAGGCTGGAAGATTTCGACACGGCTTTCACCCGTCAATGCCAGGCTGGCGGGCAGCCCTTCCTGGCGCTGGCTGCCGCGATGCGCCAGTTCCAGGCACTGCATGCAATGCGTGGCACCATGGACGCCAGTGGCGGGCGCAATGCGGCTGCCGTTGTTGCCGCTCACAAGCCACCGGTTTTCTTTACCCGCCGCCGCCTGATCGAAACGGCACTGGAGCGCTGGAGTTCCGAAGCCCTGAACCGGGCGCTGGCGCGGCTTCAGGCCGCGGTCCTGCAGACCCGGCGCCGGTCCGATTTGGCCGAACCGATTGCCCGGCAGGCTTTGCTCGGAATTGCCGTGGAAAGCGCACGCCTCGCGCAACGGCGCTAAAAGACGTTATTTTTCAGCAGATTATCGCGAATCGCCTGACCAGGAGAGCTCAAGCCTGTTTCAGCCGTCGGCAGAGATCGTCGAGCTGATCAAGCGAACGGTACGACACGCGCAGTTCGCCGCCGCCGCTCTTGTGCGCGATCACCACTTTCATGCCGGTGACATCGGACAGCAGCTTTTCCAGCGCCAGCGTATCGGGATCCTTTTCCGTGGGCGTCGACAGCTTGGCGTCGCGCTGCGCCTGAACAGGCATCTGCGCGAGCGCTTCAGCCTGGCGGACCGAAAGCCCTTCTTCCACGATGCGTTTGGCAAGACCCGCCGGATCCTGGGCGGTGACCAGCGTGCGCGCATGACCTGCCGACAACGAGCCGTCCACCAGCATGTCGCGAATGACATCCGGCAGCTTCAAGAGCCGCAGCGTGTTGGCGACATGGCTGCGGCTCTTGCCGATAACCTGGCCGAGATCGGCCTGGCTGTAGCCATGATCATCGATCAGCTGCTGGTAACCTTGCGCCTCCTCGACCGCGTTCAGATCGGCACGCTGCACGTTTTCAATGATCGCCAATTCCAGTGCGGTGCGGTCATTGACCTCTCGCACGATCACCGGAATCTCGATCAGGCCGGCGCGTTGCGCTGCCCGCCAGCGCCGCTCACCGGCAATGATTTCGTAGCGGCCCTGCTGCGTGGGGGACGAACGCACCACCACCGGCTGGACCACACCATGTTCGCGAATCGACTGCGACAGGTCCGTCAGCTCGGCATCACCGAAATGACGGCGTGGATTGCGTGGATTGGGGGAGACGAACTCGATCGGCACCTTGCCGTCCGCTGCCGGGCGCGGCTGCTCGGCTGTCGCGGTCGCAGGCCGATCGATCTCGCCAATCAGTGCCGCAAGCCCTCGTCCCAGCCGCTTTCTTGAAGGATCGTCGTTCATCTCAGGTCTTCCAGGTCGTTTCGCTCAAGCAATTCCAAGAAAAATATAAACGGCTTTTCCATCTGGAACTGTGTAAAAACAAGGAGTTAGAGCGTTTCCGCGTTTCCATCAAAGACGGAACCGCTCCGGTGTATCGAGTCTTATGCGGCCCGCAACTGGCGCTCACGGCGAATCACTTCCGAAGCCAGTTGCAGATAGGCTTGGCTTCCGGAACATTTGAGATCGTAGAGAATTGCCGGCTTGCCGTAGGACGGCGCTTCCGACACACGCACATTGCGCGGGATGATCGTCTCATAGACCTTGTCGCCCATATAGGCGCGCACGTCCTGCACGACCTGATTGGCGAGATTGTTGCGGCCATCGAACATGGTGAGCACGATGCCCTGGATGCTCAAATTCGGATTGATCGACCCGCGCACCTGCTCAACCGTCTCGAGCAGCTGGCTCAGACCCTCCAGTGCGAAGAACTCGCATTGCAGCGGAACCAGCACCGAATCAGCCGCCGCCATCGAATTCAGCGTCAGCAGATTGAGCGACGGTGGGCAGTCGATCAGCACATAGCTGAACTGGTCGGAGGCATGGATAGCGTTGCGCAGACGCAGCACACGATCCGGTGCCGAGGCGATCTCCATCTCGATGCCAAGCAGGTCGAGCGTCGAAGGAACGATCGACAGGCCCGGGACAGCCGTCGGCATCGCCGCCGCTTCCAGATCGAGCTGGCCGGTGAGCACGTCATAGGAAGAGACGGCGCGATCACGACGATCGATGCCCAGCCCGGTGCTGGCATTGCCCTGCGGGTCAAGGTCGACGATGAGCACACGCTCACCGATCGCAGCGAGCGCCGTGGCCAGGTTGATGGCGGTGGTCGTCTTGCCGACACCGCCCTTCTGGTTGGCAACCGTAATGATCCTGGGTCCGGTGGAGGTCATGGTTTTCCGCCACAAATTCATTTCGCTAGCATCACACGTTGAATCAAACTCTGCGAACATTTCGCAGCTCAAGCACAACCCCTTGTGGGTCGATCATGCTTGGATGTTCTATCAGATCGAAGCGCCAGCGGTGAGTGCTTTCTTCGATTTCCCGCTGATAATCCCGGCCTTTGTGGAACAAGGCACGTGCACCCGAGGCCAGCCAGGGCTCGGTGAGATCGAGGAGATCGATCAGTGAAGCCAAAGCGCGCGCTGTAACGATCTCCGGTACGCCCACGAACGGATATGAGTCTTCGATACGTTTGGCGATGATGCGCGCAGGTAATCGAAATTGCCCGACGGTAGCCTGCAGGAACCCGGTTTTTTTGCGATTGCTCTCGACAAGATCAATCGAGCCACCGCGTTCGCCAAGCAAAAACGCCATCACCAGGCCAGGAAATCCGCCGCCGGAACCGATGTCGACCCAGCGCTTTGCGGTCGGTTCTATCGCTGCGAGCTGCGCACTATCCAGAATATGCCGCCGCCAGACGTCGCCTTCCGTAGAGGACGCAACGAGATTTATGGCTCTATTCCATTTCAGGAAGTGCGCCTCAAAGGCTTCTAGTGCCGCAAACGTTTCACGTGAAACGTCTCCCGCCACTTCCCGCAAACCCTCGTAGGACGCAGCGCTCACGCGGCACCCTTCTCGACTATTTCCGCATTTCGGATATGAGCCACAATCACGGCCAGGGCTGCTGGGGTCATCCCCTCCATGCGCTGGGCCTCGGCGATCGACCGCGGTTTGCGATCGCGCATCTTCTGTTTCAGTTCATTGGATAGCCCGGCCACAGCGCCGAAATCCAGCGCTGCAGGAATCTGCCGACCTTCTTCCCGGCGCAGTTGCTCCGCATCCGCCTTCTGACGATCAAGGTAGACAGAATACTTTGCTTCGATCTCGAGAGCTTCTGCTGTCTTGGCATCCATGGCGCCAAACCGCGAATCGATCTTTGCCAACCAAGCCACATCGACATCCGGATAGGCCAGCAGCTCATAGGCGGAGCGCCGCACCCCGTCTTTGTTGATCTCCAGGCCATGGCTGGCCGCCTCGTTCGGGGTGAATCGAACCTGCTTGGCAAGTTCACGCACCGTGTCGATCCGCGTCCTGATTTCTTCGAAGCGGCGGGTTCGTTCCGCCGAGACGATACCGAGGTCGATGGCTTTGCCGGTCAACCGCTCGTCGGCGTTGTCGGCGCGCAGTGACAACCTGAACTCCGCGCGTGAGGTAAACATGCGGTAAGGTTCAGCAATGCCCCGGCTTGTGAGATCATCGATCATCACCCCGATGTAAGCTTCAGTGCGGCTGAACACGACCTGGCTGCTGCCGCCGGCACGGCGCGCCGCGTTCAAACCCGCGACAAGCCCCTGCGCCCCCGCCTCTTCGTAGCCAGTCGTGCCATTGATCTGTCCGGCGAGAAAGAGTCCTTGAACCTTACGGGTCTCAAGCGACTGATGCAGTTCGCGCGGATCGACGTGGTCATACTCGATGGCATAACCCGGCTGCAGCATCGTCGCTCGCTCCAGACCCGGGATCGTCTTGAGCAATTCAAGTTGCGCGTCTTCCGGCAGAGAGGTCGAAATTCCGTTCGGATAGACCGTCGGGTCGTCGAGGCCCTCAGGCTCCAGAAAGATCTGATGACCCTCGCGGTCACCAAACTTGACGATCTTGTCCTCGATGGACGGGCAATAACGCGGCCCTACCCCTTCAATCTCTCCGGAATACATTGCAGAGCGATTGAGATTGGCACGGATGACGGCATGTGTTTCCGGTGTTGTGCGGGTGATGCCGCAATCAATCTGTGGATTGCGGATACGATCCGTCATCAGAGAGAACGGAACCGGGTTCTCATCCGCGGCCTGGCTCTCGAGAACCTTCCACTCGATCGTGCGTCCATCCAGCCTTGGCGGTGTGCCCGTCTTCAAACGACCGAGCTTGAAGCCGATACGCTCCATGGTTGCCGACAGGCCTACGGACGCTTGCTCGTTCATGCGACCCGCAACGATCTTGCGGTCACCGATATGAATCAATCCGCGCAGGAATGTGCCGGTGGTCAACACCACGGCGCTACAAGACAGACGGCGGCCGTCAGCCAACACCACCGCTGAGACGATGTTGTCTTTAACCTGAAGATCAAAAACCTCGCCTTCAATCACGTCGAGATTTGGCTGTGCCTGAATGGCATCCTGCATCGCCAGCCGGTACAGCTTGCGATCCGCCTGCGTTCGAGGACCGCGCACGGCAGGACCCTTGCGGCGGTTCAGCAGACGAAACTGGATACCACCAGCATCGGCGACACGGCCCATCAGGCCGTCCATGGCATCGATCTCGCGAACGAGATGACCTTTGCCGAGACCGCCGATTGCAGGATTGCAGGACATCACGCCGATCGTGTCGAAGCGCAGCGTGACCAACGCACAGCGCGCACCGGCCCGAGCAGCCGCGCTGGCCGCCTCGCAACCGGCGTGTCCGCCTCCAACCACGACGACGTCGTAGCTGCTGATCATTGTTTATGCTCCAGGAGTTTCGCTAGCGCTGTCATGTTCTTCCGAATGATTCCTGTCAAGAAAAACCGGACGTTTCACGTGAAACACGCATCAGTTGCGCCGACTGAACCCACCTATTGTTTCACGTGAGTCACCCGGCCCGCCGTGTTTCACGTGAGTCATCGCTTGTTGGTCACTGTTTCACGTGAGTCATTTGCCAATACAAAACTGCGAGAAGATGACGTCGAGCAGATCTTCGACATCCACGACGCCGACGATTCGGCCAAGCCGGTCTCCGGCCAAACGCAGATCTTCCGCTTGAAGCTCCAGATCAGGCTGTGAAAGCGCTCGCTCGATAAACACCTTGCCTTCGTTCAGCAGTTCCACGTGCCGCAGCCGTGAGGGCAGCAAACTACCCGAGCCCGTCGCAGCCTCATCCGCCAGCTCGCCGAGCTTCTTCAGGAGAAGGCTTAAGCCTTCTCCCGTCTTGGCAGAGACAACCAGATCGAATTCCGGGCCGTCCGTCTTCCCAATCAAAAGGTCGGCCTTCGTCCCGACTCGAAGCTGGCGTGGCGCATCGGGCAACTCGATGTCAGGCGCGCCATCTGTCATGTCCTGCAAGATCACCACCAGGTCGGCGGCCTTGGCCCGATCCTTGGCCCGTCTTATTCCGATGCCTTCCACGATGCCGGCCTGCTCTCTCAACCCCGCAGTATCCGTCAAGCGAACCTTCAGGCCGTGCAGATCGAGTGCAACCTCCAGCAGATCGCGGGTCGTACCCGGCTCGTCGCTGACAATAGCCGCCTCGCGCCGCGCCAACGCGTTAAACAGGCTCGACTTCCCGGCATTCGGCGCGCCCAGAATCACCACATCGAAACCTTCGCGAATGATTTCGCCCGCGCGAAACCCCGCAACGTGGTCGGCAATCTCATTGGAAAGCTTGCGTATATCAGACCAGACAGTAGCGGAGACCGAACCGGGAATGTCGTCTTCGTCGGCAAAGTCGATCTCAGCCTCGATCATTGCACGACCATGAATCAAACGCCGCCGCCAACCGTCATAAAGCGCGCTCTGAGCACCCTCCGCGTTGAGCAGCGCAAAACGGCGCTGCGATTCCGTCTCGGCATTGATGAGGTCGGCAAGCGCCTCGGTTTCGACCAGGTCTAGCTTGCCGTTCAGGAATGCGCGTCGCGTAAATTCGCCGGGTTCTGCGTGACGGATTCCGTCGATGGCTGCCAAAGACTGCAGCAGCGTCGACACCACTGCCTTGCCACCATGCACCTGAAACTCGGCAACATCCTCGCCGGTAAAACTGGCTGGTCCCGCAAAAAAGATCACCAGGCCGGTGTCGATCAGAGATCCGTCAGCCTGCTTCAGCCGACGCAGGGACGCCTCACGTTCCGGCGGTAATGTTCCCAATATCGTTTCGAGGGCGAATCGAGTCCTGGATCCGGATAACCTTACCACCGCCACTCCAGCCGGCAGCTTTCCACTCGATAGTGCGACGATCGAATCCGAAAATCTCATTGTTCGCTCTTCGAAATGCCCTAACCTTCCAGGCAACATACAACAGGCTGGAACCGTGACCTTACCGCAGAAAAACCTGCTTGCTGAAGAAGCAAGCCCGTACCTGCGCCAACATGCGCAGAATCCCGTTCACTGGCGAGCCTGGTCACAGGCAGCGCTGGATGAGGCGCGTACACTCGACCGCCCGATCCTGCTTTCCGTCGGCTATGCGGCCTGCCATTGGTGCCATGTCATGGCCCATGAAAGCTTCGAAAACGACGAAATCGCAGGCGTCATGAACCGCTTCTTCGTCAACATCAAGGTGGATCGCGAGGAACGCCCCGACATCGACCAGATCTACATGGCATCACTTTCAGCCATGGGAGAACAAGGCGGCTGGCCACTGACGATGTTTCTCACACCAGATGGCAAACCGTTCTGGGGTGGAACCTATTTTCCGCCGCGCTCGCGTTACGGGCGGCCGGGTTTCGTGCAGGTGCTGGAAGCCGTCGACAAGGCCTGGCGGGAGAAGCGGGACAGCTTGAACCAAAGCGCCAGCGGATTGATCACGCATGTTGCCGCGCGACTCTCGGCAACCCAGCCCAGCAGCGCCCTCGATCAGAAGGCCCTGCCGAGGCTTGCCGACGGCATGACAGGCATGATCGACTGGAATGAAGGCGGACTGAAGGGCGCGCCGAAATTTCCGAATGCGCCCTTCATGACCACGCTTTGGCTTTCCTGGCTGCAAACCGGAAACACGACCCATCGCGACGCCGTTCTTTTGTCACTGCGAAAGATGCTCGCCGGCGGTATCTACGATCATGTCGGCGGCGGACTCTGCCGTTACTCGACGGACGCGGACTGGACCGTGCCACACTTCGAGAAGATGCTCTACGACAACGCCCAGTTGCTGCGAATGGCGAACTGGGCCTACGCGACAAGCCGGGATGAACTGTTCCGGATACGAATCGAAGAGACGATTGCCTGGCTTTTGCGCGAGATGCGTACCGAAAGCGACGCTTACGCGTCCAGCCTCGATGCCGACAGCGATGGTGAAGAGGGCCTTTTTTATACCTGGAGCGCTGACGAGGCTGCCGAAACCCTTCAGGGAGATCTCGCTACCTTTGCCGAACATTTCAGTCTTGCCGCTCCCGCCAACTGGGAAGGCAACCCCATCCTTCGGCAGAGCGACGCGCAGCGCGAGCGCGAAATCGTCAACTACCCAACCGTGGCAGGCCTGAAAGCAAGGCTCCTTGCTCGTCGGGCGGGGCGTGTCCATCCAGGACGAGACGACAAGGTGCTGACCGACTGGAACGGCCTGCTGATCACCGCGCTGGCTGAATGCGGTCGAAGCCTTGGACGAAACGACTGGACCGATCTCGCTGCGAAAGCCTTTGCAGGCATCCTGGCCGCTGCGCAGGGCGGTCGCCTGCCGCATTCCATTCTCGGCGACAGGAAGCTGTTCCCGGCCTTGTCTACCGACTATGCAGCGATGATCACCGCTGCGGTAGCGCTGTTCGAAGCAACCGATGACGCGGGATACATCGACACCGCCAGAGATCTGGCGGAACAGCTTGAGCGGTGGCATGCCGACGCGGATCGCACAGGTTACTTCCTGTCTGCTTCCGACAGCAGCGACGTCCCGATCCGCATCCGCGGCGACGTCGATGAAGCCATCCCGTCCGCAACAGGGCAGATCATCGAAGCCCTGGTGCGGCTGGCGACGGCGACAGGCGACATCGCGCTTCACGAAAAGACACTGGCGGTCGCTGAACACGCCTTGGGCCGTGCAGGTCAGCAGACCTATGGTCAGGTCGGCATCGTCAATTCCTGTGCCCTGGCGCTCGATCCGTTGAAGCTGGTTATCGTCGATGACCCGGAGCAACAAAGCCTCGTTGCGGTAGCGAATCGAAATCCGGACCCACGCCGTATAGACATCGCCGTTCCCCTCGGTGGGACTGCACCAAGCCTGCCAGGCGATGTGGTGCCTTCGACGGAAAGACCTGGTGCCTATCTCTGCATGGCGCAGTCTTGTCTGCCACCAGTGAACGACCCTGGCAGGCTGGAACAGCTCCTGCGCCCGAAAGCAGTGTAGGCTCACCCATATTCAATATCCGAACGTCAGTGCCTGGCTGACCCAGCGCGAAGCCAAAGATCTCGAAAACAAAAAAGCGCGCTCTCCAGGAGCGCGCTTTTCCAAAGTGGTTCGATCTTGTTCGAGAACGTTCCGGTCAGGTGTTCATCGAATCGAAGAAGTCGCCATTGGTCTTGGTCTGCTTCAGCTTGTCGATCAGGAACTCGATTGCATCGGTCGTCCCCATCGGTGCGAGAATGCGGCGCAGAACGAAGATCTTCTGCAGATCCTGCCTCTGAACCAGCAGGTCTTCCTTACGCGTGCCGGACTTGAGGATATCCATCGCCGGGTAGATGCGCTTGTCGGCCACCTTGCGGTCGAGCACGATTTCCGAGTTACCGGTGCCCTTGAACTCTTCGAAGATCACTTCGTCCATGCGGCTGCCGGTATCGATCAGCGCGGTCGCGATGATGGTCAGCGAGCCACCTTCCTCGATGTTACGGGCGGCACCGAAGAAGCGCTTCGGACGCTGCAGGGCATTGGCGTCGACACCGCCCGTCAGCACCTTGCCGGATGACGGCACGACGGTGTTGTAGGCGCGGCCGAGGCGCGTGATCGAATCGAGCAGGATGACGACATCACGGCCATGCTCGACGAGGCGCTTGGCCTTCTCGATGACCATCTCGGCGACCTGCACGTGGCGAACGGCCGGCTCGTCGAAAGTCGAGGATACCACCTCGCCCTTCACCGAACGCTGCATATCCGTCACTTCTTCCGGACGTTCATCGATCAGAAGAACGATCAGGTAGCATTCCGGATGATTGGCGGTGATGGAATGCGCAATGTTCTGCAACAGCACCGTCTTACCGGTGCGCGGCGGTGCAACGATCAGACCACGCTGGCCTTTGCCGAGCGGGGCTACCAGATCGATGACACGCGCCGACAGATCCTTGGTTGGCGCTTCGATTTCCATCTTCAGACGCTCGTTCGGATAGAGCGGCGTCAGGTTGTCGAAGTGGATCTTGTGCCGGATCTTTTCCGGATCGTCGAAATTGATGGTGTTGACCTTGAGCAGCGCGAAATAGCGTTCGCCTTCCTTCGGGCTGCGGATCGGCCCTTCGACCGTATCGCCTGTCTTCAGCGAGAAGCGGCGGATCTGCGAGGGCGAGATGTAGATATCGTCCGGTCCCGGCAGATAGTTGGCGTTGGCGGAACGCAGGAAGCCGAAGCCGTCCTGCAAAACCTCGACGACGCCGTCACCGATGATCTCGATGTCCTGCGCGGCCAGCTTCTTGAGGATGGCGAACATCAGCTCCTGCTTGCGCATCACGCTGGCGTTCTCGACCTCGAGCGATTCGGCAAACGCGATCAGATCGGTCGGTTTCTTGTTCTTGAATTCTTGGAGTTTCATTTCCTGCATGAGAGGAGCCTAAATGTAAAAATGGGAAAATGGGCCGGCGAGAGAAAATGCCGAACGCGACCGAAAGGTAGGAAGCTAAATGGGGCGCGTGACGAGGAGAGACCCGTCTTTTACCGTCACACCAACCAAAGAGCAAGGCGCGAAATCACTGGTTCCGCCAAGCTTTCGCCGCTTAGAACGGCTTTACGATCACCAGCACAACAATGATGATCATCAGCAATGTGGGGATCTCGTTGACGATCCGCCAGTGCCTTGCCGGTTTTTCATTGCGATCTTCTGCAAATTTGCGCACCGCGGACGACAGGTAACCATGCACGGCAGACAGCGCCACCACGGCCGCGAGCTTGGCATGCAGCCAGCCACCCTGGAAACCAAACCCTTTCCAGGCCAGCCACAAGCCGAAGGCCCAGCTGATCACCATCGCCGGATTGATGATGCCGCGCAGCAGGCGCCGCTCCATCACCTTGAAGGTTTCTGATTGCTGCGAGCCACGCTCGGTCTCGGAATGATAGACGAACAGCCGCGGCAGATAGAGCATGCCCGCCATCCAGGAAATCACCGCGACCACATGGATAGCCTTGGCCCAGGGATAGAAATCCTCCGGCGCCACCAGATAGAGCAGCGCAGCCAGAAACAAGAAGATGGCAATGGCGATAGCCGCCCGGCGCATGGCTTGCCCGCCGCTGGCTGTGCTGTTGCTGTCGGTCATCGACGGCTCCTCACCTGCTTCACCATGGCCTCGACATGCGCGATCGGCGTTTCCGGTGTGATGCCGTGGCCGAGATTGAAGATCAATGGCCCATCGGCCAGCGCATGCAGGATAGCATCGACGCCATCCTGCAGGGCCCGGCCACCGGCGACAAGCCGCAATGGATCGAGATTGCCCTGCACGGCACCACCCTTCTGCAGCGCCTTGGCAGCCGTCAGCGGCACGGTCCAGTCGAGACCGAGGCCTGATATACCTGTCTTGGAGCGATAGGAAGCGTAGTTGGCGCCAGCGCCCTTCGGAAAACCAATCACCGGGACATCCGGATGCGCGGCGCGCACCTGTCGTATGATCTCAGCCACCGGCTCGACACAGAAAGCCTGGAAAGAGGCTTCGTCCAGGACCCCGGACCAGGAATCGAATATCTGCACGACATCCGCGCCCGCCTCGATCTGGCGGATGAGGTAGGAAGCCGATTGATCGGCCAGTGTCTTCAAAAGCCGTCTGAAGGCTTCGGGCTCGCGATAAGCAAACAGCCTGGCCGGTGCCTGGTCTGGTGTGCCGTGGCCGGCAATCATGTAGGTCGCCACTGTCCACGGCGCTCCGCAGAAACCGATCAGCGTTGTTTCATCCGGCAGTTTTCGGCGCAGTTGGCGTACCGTCTCGTAAACCGGCGCCAGATTCACGTGAAAAAGCTCGGTGTTCAGCGCATCGACCTCACCAGCCTGGATTGGCGTCAGGAGCGGTCCGCGGCCTTCCTCGAAGCGCAGATCGCGACCGAGCGCATGCGGTACAACCAGGATGTCTGAGAACAGGATTGAAGCGTCGAAGCCAAAGCGCTCAATCGGCTGCAGCGTCACTTCAACCGCCATATCCGGATTGTAGCAGAGATCGAGAAAGCTGCCCGCCCGTTTCCGCGTCTCCCGGTACTCGGGCAGATAACGGCCAGCCTGGCGCATCATCCAGAGTGGAGGCGGCGAGGCCGTCTCCTCTTTCAGCACTTCAAGCACTATCCGTCTGGCAGCCATGAGCCCGCTTTCGAAAGCCTATTTAAAACTAAAAGAGATTCTAAAAGAGTCTTCTGATTCTACGAGTCTGTTTGAATCGGGGATGTCGAGCTGTCCAGCATCGGACACCAAAACGCCAGTCTCCATAATGTCGCGCGGTTTTCTCCGCGGGTTTGGGAATAGTGTGGAAAACCGAAATCCATGTTTGGAATCAAAGCGCTGACCGCCGTGATCTTTTGTCTCGGCTGTGAAGGATATCCAGTCAGATTCCGTCCTCCCCAGACTTGTCCCCAGCCGTCGGAAAAAGCTGACAGCGGCTTCAATTGTGGACAAGTGGCCATCTGATACAGTCGCTTTTGCACACCCGCCGGATTGGTCCCGACTTATCCACATCCACCCACAGCACGACGTGAGCCCTTGTGAACAAACCGCAAAGCTTCTTTCACCTGCATCTGATTTCCGACGCCACGGGAGAAACCCTGCTGGCTGCCGGCCGTGCGGCGTCGGCGCAATACAAGGACGCGCGCGCCATCGAGCACATCTATCCGCTCATTCGCACCGAAAAGCAGCTGATGAAGGTGTTCGACGATATCGAGGAGGAGCCGGGTATCGTGCTCTACACTGTCGTGGATCAGGCGCTTGCCCACCGTATCGACGAACGCTGCGCAGCCATGGGGCTGCCTTGGGTGTCGGTGCTGGAGCCGGTGCTGACGGTCTTCCAGTCTTATCTGGGTACACCGGCCGGCCGGCGTGTCGGGGCCCAGCACGTATTGGATGCTGAATATTTCCGACGCATAGACGCGTTGAACTTCACCATGGAACATGACGACGGCCAGCTGCCGCTCGACATGGAACAGGCCGATGTCGTGCTGATCGGCATTTCCCGCACCTCGAAAACGCCGACCTCGATCTATCTGGCCAACCGCGGCATCAAGACCGCCAACATCCCGATCGTGCTTGGTGTGCCGGTGCCGCAGGCGCTGGTCGAAGCCAAGACACCTCTTGTGGTGGGCCTGGTGGCGACAGCCGAACGCATTTCACATGTCAGGCAGAACCGCCTGCTGGGGTCGACCACCGGCTTTGATTCCACCGCCTATGTCGATCGGGCCTCCATCAATGAGGAGTTGACCTATGCCCGCCAGCTCTGCGGGCGCCATGGCTGGCCGACCATAGACGTCAGCCGCCGCTCAATCGAAGAGACAGCCGCGGCCATCGTGGCCTTGTTGCGCGAGAAGACCCGGTAGAGGCTAACTCTTCTCTCCGTTTCCAATGACCAGGCGGTATTTCGACGCCCCGAGAGTGTGATCGGCAACGCCTTTTTGAGGTCAGAAATAAGTGTCTTGACATTAATACGTACGTACGTATTAAATGCGACATGGCTAGACACTCACTCCGCGAAACACTTCTCGATGCCGGATTCCTGACGATCTGGGATGCTGGTTACAGCGCCGCCGGTGTGCGCGACATCGTCGCCGCGGCCGGGGCAAAACCCGGCTCCTTCACCAACCACTTCCCGTCCAAGGAAGCCTTTGTCGGCGAAGTGCTTGACCGCTACTTCGCCTATGTCTCCGGGTTGGTCGAACAGGCGCTGGCCGACGACGGCACGCCACCGATTAAGCGGTTGCGGCGTTATCTCGATGTCATCACCTCCAAACTGGAGGCAGCAGATTGGTCACGCGGCTGCATGATCGGCAATCTCAGCCTGGAGACGGTCGTGCACAGCGAGCCGCTCCGGCTGCAGCTGGTCTCCATCTTCGAGCGCTGGCGCAAACCCTTCGCAGCTTGCATCGCCGACGGGCAGCGGGCTGGCCAGATCACGGACCGGTTCAGCCCCGAAGACCTCGCCGATTTCCTGCTCTCGTCCTGGCAGGGCGCCATGTTGCGCATGAAGGTCGAACGCAGCCCGGAACCGCTCGAGCGGTTCAAGACGATCGTTTTCGGAACTGTTTTTGGAGGAGTTTCATCATGACGGGACAACAGTCTGAACGCCACGATGTAGCGGTACTCGATTCAACGATGAGTTATGTCGAATCCGGCAGCACGGGGCCGACCGTCCTGTTCCTGCACGGCAACCCGACTTCGTCCTATATCTGGCGCAGCATCATCCCGCATGTGTCGCCGGTTGCCCGCTGCATTGCACCCGATCTGATTGGATACGGCCAGTCAGGCAAGCCGGATATTGCCTACCGTTTCTTCGACCAGGTGCGCTATCTCGATGCTTTCATTGAAAGGCTTGGCCTCACCCATGTCGTGCTGGTCGCCCAGGATTGGGGCACGGCGCTCGCCTTCCACTTCGCCGCGCGGCGACCGCAGCGGGTACTGGGGCTTGCCTTTATGGAATTCATCCAGCCTTTCGAGCGCTGGGAGGACTTTCATCAGCGGCCGCAGGCCCGTGAACTGTTCAAGGCGTTCCGCACGCCGGGACAAGGAGAAAAGCTCGTGCTGGACGACAACATCTTTATCGAACGCGTGCTGCCGAGCTCGGTGCTGCGGACAATGAGTGAAGAAGAGATGGACGCCTACCGGGCACCATTCCCGACGCCTGAGACCCGCAAGCCAATCCTCGCCCTGCCCAATGACATGCCGATCGAAGGCCAGCCGGCGGATGTCACCGCCATCAGCAAGCACGATCACCGCGCGCTGAGGGCGTCCACCTTTCCGAAGTTGCTCTTCCACGGCGATCCCGGCGCGCTGGTCTCGCCGCAAGCAGCCCGCACCTTCGCGGCCCGGCTGACAAACTGCGACGTGATCAATCTCGGCCCAGGCGCACATTATCTGCAGGAAGACCATGCCGATGCGATCGGCGTGGCCCTGCAAGGCTGGGTCTCGGCGATTGCAACGAGAACCCTCGACCTTGAGGCGGTTTGAGGCCGAATCGCTTTGGAACGTTAATTTTGTCAGGAAAACAGTTTTCTCCTGCCAGCGAGTGTCAGCAGCTTCGATGGTGTGCCGCCGTGTTTCGGAATAGGAGCGGACTAGCGGTACAGCACAAGGCAAACAGGCATGACGGAACCACAGGCGGCGCCGGCGTTGAAGGAGATCTTCGACCGAGCATGGCTTGGCCATTTCGCACGCCAGACCGCGGCAATCGCGCCGGGGTTCGATGCAGAGCGTTTCCTGTCGCTCGCCACCGACAATCTCGATGCACTCGGTATCATGCAGCGATTGCGCCAGACCGCGGTCAGCTTCCAGGCAACCTTGCCGCCGAACTACGGTGCGGCGCTCGAAATTCTCGACGCGCTTGCTCCGCATATCAACCATGGCTTCGCATCGATCGTGTTGTCGGAATTCGTCGCCCTCTACGGGCAGGATCATTTCGACCTTTCCATGCGGGCACTGCACAGTTTCACCCGTTACGGTTCAGGAGAGTTCGCGATCCGTCATTTCCTGGCGCGCGACTTTGAACGCACGCTTGCCGTGATGGTAAATTGGGCGGACGATGACAATGAGCATGTGCGGCGGCTGGCCAGCGAAGGTTCACGGCCGCGCCTGCCTTGGTCGTTCAACCTGAAGACCCTGGTCAGCGACCCGGCGCCGACGGCCCCTATCCTCGAAGCGCTGAAAAGCGATAGCAGCCTCTATGTCCGCAAATCGGTGGCCAATCATCTCAATGATATCACCAAGGACAATCCGGAAAGGGTCATTGAGCGCGTTGGCGGATGGGATATGCAGAATGCCCACACCGCCTGGATCGTAAAGCACGCGCTGCGAACGCTGATCAAGAAAGGTGATGTCGATGCCCTTCGCCTTATCGGCAGCACGGGGACGCCGGAGGTGAGTGTCGAGCATTTCGCGGTGACGCCGGCTCGGATCCGTCTCGGTGAGCGCATCATGCTCAATGCGCGGATTGTCTCAACGGCAAACAGCAAGCAGAAGCTCGTCATCGATTATGCCGTCCATTATGTGAAGAAGGCGGGCACGGCCTCGAAGAAGGTGTTCAAGCTGAAGGAAATCGAACTGGCGCCGGCTGCAAGGACAGAGCTTAACATCAGCCAGGTCGTGCGCGACTTCACCACGCGCAAGCACCATGCCGGCCAGCATCACGTCGAGTTGATCGTCAATGGTGAGACCCTGGCCACCAGCGGATTTGATCTCGCGCTGTAGGCCTGGGAAAGCGACCGGCAAAACAGCGCATCCGGTCGCTTGACCTCGCCCTTGGGGCAGGCCTTAGACAGGCGCCATGACACGTTCTCACCTGCTTGCCGGCCGCTTCGGCGCGGCCACCCGGCTTTCGCCCAAAGCCCTGCGGCTCTATGCCGAGCACGGTCTGCTTGTGCCGGCCCATGTCGATCCGCAGACCGGTTATCGCTACTATGCTGCAGAGCAGGCGCCGCGCGCCCGACTGATTGCAAGGCTGCGCCAGCTCGGACTGCCGATGGCGCGCATCGCGGGCCTGCTGGAACTGTCGCCGCAGGCACGTGCAATCGAGTTGCGCACATGGCTGGAAGCGCAAAACGAGCGCCTGTTCGATCACGCAGAACTCGTTGAGGCAATGGCTCGCCATGCGGGCGCAGCGACCCCGCCGCTGGCGATCGCACTGCGCGAAGTCGCCGCCACCAAGGTCGTCAGTCGCCGCCGCTCCGTGTCCGTGGTCGATCTCGACGGCTATATGGCGGAAGCGCAGGCAGACATTCGTGCGCATCTAACCGCTTCTGGCCTTGCTCATGACGGCCCGATGAGTGTCCACCACCATGATCTCACCACCCGCGACAATGAGGGTCCAGTCGAGGTCGCAATTGCCTGCGCTGGGCCGATTGAACCTGCTGACGACCTGCTGATCCGGCTGCTGCCCGCCCGCCGCGAGGCCTTCGTGCCCATACCGGCCGGTCATGAGAACTTCCCGCTGGAGCTTTGCGTCTACGACGCACTCGAGGCCTGGATCGATCGGCAGGGTCTGATCGCCATCGACAGTCCTTGTGAAATCTATCCCGGCAGCGACGGCGCGGATTTCGACATCGCCTATCCGGTCAATTCCTGAAGGAAGCTCCCGTCATGCACATTCCCTACATCGGCTCCGGTCCCTATTGCTACGCCAACTCCTTCGCCATGATGTTCGGCGCCGCCTCACCATCGGTCGCCGTGGTCGAGTTCGCCACGTCGAGCCCTTTTGGCATGCAGCTGATCGGCGGCAAGCTCCCCTTCTTCGACCCGTATGGCTGGGACCCCGAACTGAGTTTCGAAGACACGCTGGCCGCGCTTGGCTGGACATCCGATTGTGCCAAGGGTGGCAGCGCCGCAGAAGCCCTGCTTCGGCTCGAGGCTGCGCTTGCCGACGGTCCGGTCTGGGTCGGCCCGCTCGAGATGGGACATCTCAGGCACCAGCCGGGTATGACCGGTCCGATAGAAGCCGACCATTATGTGGTCGTGCTTGAAGTGGACGGCGACCGGGTGTTGATGCACGACCCGCAGGGCTATCCGTATGCCACGCTGCCGCTGACGGATTTCATGGCCGCCTGGACGGCGAAAACACTGACCTACGGAACGCCGTTCACCATGCGCACCGGCTTCGTCCAGCAGCGTGAGATTTCCGAGCCGGATGCCATCCGCGCGTCACTTCCGGCGGCCCGTCGATGGCTTTCCATGAAAACCGCGCCGAACATGCCGGAAGGCAGCCTCGGAAACGGCGCGGCGGCCGAGGCCTTGGCTGGACTGGTCGGCGGTGGTTGCAGCAAGGGTTTGCGCGCGCATCTCATCCATTTCGCGGTCCGGGTCGGCGCGCGCCGCGCCAACGATGCCGCGACATGCCTGGCGCACATCGGGCATGAGGAAGCCGCCGCTATTGCCGCCGAGCAGGCACGCCTCATCGGCAGCCTGCAACATCCGCTGACGGCCCGGGATGATGAGATGGCAGCAGCCCAGCTCATGAAACTGGCGCCGACTTATGACAGGTTGCTGGCGGTGCTGTAGTTCCGCGTTTCCGTTCGACAGGCGGGTTTGTCGCTGCTAGAAGCCGGCGCAACGAACGGAATTCCTGTCAAATGACCGAAACCATCGAGAAGGCGGTTGCCCGCCGCCGCACTTTCGCGATCATCGCTCACCCGGACGCCGGCAAGACCACGTTGACCGAAAAGCTGCTGCTGTTCGGCGGCGCCATCCAGCTGGCCGGCGAGGTCAAGGCCAAGAAGGACCGCATCCAGACCCGCTCGGATTGGATGAAGATCGAACGCGAACGCGGCATTTCGGTCGTCACTTCGGTGATGACCTTCGAATATGGCGACAACGTCTTCAACCTGCTCGACACCCCGGGCCACGAAGACTTCGCGGACGACACCTATCGCACGCTTTCGGCCGTGGACTCGGCTGTCATGGTCATCGATGCCGCCAAGGGTATCGAGCCGCGCACGCTGAAACTCTTCGAGGTATGCCGCCTTCGCGACATTCCGATCATCACCTTCGTCAACAAGATGGACCGCGAGGCGCGCGATACGTTCGAGATCCTGGACGAGATCGAACAGAAGCTGGCGCTCGATACCGCCCCCATCACCTGGCCGATCGGCCAGGGCAAGACGTTTGCCGGCACCTATCACCTCGCCGAAAACGCCGTGCGCCGCAATGACGAGGAAGTCGAGCGCACCCCGGTCCACGGGCCGGATTCCAATCGTGCCTCCGGCCTGCTCCCCGACAATGATCGCCCGGCCTTCATCGAGGAACTGGAGCTTGCAAGGGAAGCCTGCCGGCCGTTCGATCTCGAGGCTTTTCGCCAGGGTCATCTCACACCGGTCTATTTCGGCTCGGCGCTGCGCAATTTCGGCGTGCGCGACCTGATCGAGGCGCTTGGCGCCTTCGGCCCGGCGCCGCGTGCGCAGGAGGCCGATACGCGAAAGGTGGAAGCGACGGAACCGAAGATGACGTCCTTCGTCTTCAAGATCCAGGCCAACATGGATCCCAACCATCGCGACCGCATCGCGTTCGTGCGCGTCTGTTCGGGCACCCTGGAGCGCGGCATGAAGGCGAAGCTGGTGCGCACTGGCAAGCCGATGTCGCTGACCGCGCCGCAGTTCTTCTTCGCGCGCTCACGCATCACTGCCGACGAGGCCTACGCCGGGGATGTCGTCGGCATTCCGAACCACGGCACGCTGCGCATCGGCGATACGCTGACCGAAGGCGAGGACATCCTGTTTCGCGGCGTGCCCAACTTCGCACCGGAAATCCTGCGCCGTGTGCGCCTTGGCGACGCCATGAAGGCCAAGAAGCTGAAGGAAGCCCTGCAGCAGATGGCCGAGGAAGGTGTGGTCCAGCTGTTCCAGCCGGAGGACGGTTCGCCGGCGATCGTCGGTGTCGTCGGCGCGCTGCAGATCGACGTGCTGAAAGAACGCCTCAACATCGAATATTCGCTGCCGGTCGATTTCGAAATGTCGCGGTTTTCGGTGTGCCGCTGGATCAGCGCCGAAGACAAGCTCGACCTGCAGCGCTTCGTCGAGGCGCATCGCGGCGACATCGCCCGCGACCTCGACAATGATCCGGTCTTCCTGGCGCAGCACGAGTTCTCGCTGAACTACGAAGCCGAGCGCTGGAAGGCGATCCGTTTCGCCGCCATCAAGGATTACCAGGTCCGCGACAAGGTCACCTAGAGCGTTTCCGGTTTTGCGGAAGCACTCAAACTTTTTGCAATTCCGGGCGGAAACCCGCTAGACGGGCCTTATCTCGTTCAGCAACGCGGTCACGCGCTGGATATCCGCTTCGCTGATCTTGCCGATCTTTTCGGCAAGCAGGTTGGCAAGTTCGGTCGCGGCCGGAGACAGGCCGGCCGTGTCGATCTTCACCTTGGGATGCGAATTCTCGGCCAGCCGCTGCAGGTCCTCGGCGTCATCCCAGATAATGTTGAAATAGCCGATGATCTTCTGGATCAGTGGCCAGCTCGGTACGCCGCGTTTGCCGTGCTCGAGTGCCGACAGATAGGCGGCACTCACCCCGATCGCCGCGGCCATCTGCTTCTGGCTGACGCCACGTTCTTCCCGCAACACCCGGATGCGTTCGCCGAGCGGGGTCATGGCCTGGTCCGCCGCAGGCGTACGTAAAGCGCGCCGGCACCGCCGTGATGCCGGGCGGCATGGTCGTGGCTGGAAACCAGCATTCGGAAAGCGGGCGTCGAAAGCCAGGCCGGCACCGAGCGTTTCAGGATGCCGTCGCCGCCGGACGACGAACCCTTGCCGGTAATGACCAGCACATATCGTACGCCGCTGGCATGGGCGCGATGCAGGAAGGAGAAAAGCAGCGAATAGGCTTCGTCTTGCGTCATGCCGTGCAGGTCGACACGCCCTTCGATCGGAAGCCGGCCCTTGGACAGCTTGTCAAGTGTCGGCTCGTCCAGCGTATGGCGCACCGGCTGTGCCTTCGGCTTGGCCGGCGCTACCGCGACGATGCTGGCTGGTGCCGGCTCCTTTTGCGGGGGTTTTGGTTCGATCAGGTCCGCCGGCTCGATGATCGACTTTCCCTTGAGCGGCTTGGCCGAGCGCGCGACGAGGTTCCACAGCACGCGGTCTTCTTCAGAGAGACCCTGGTCGCGGCGCCGGCTCATTGTGCTATCCCGTCCAACAACGAACGCGGCACCAATGTGTAGAAATCGGCGGCATTGCGCACCACGCCGGCGACTTCGCCGGCGGCATCGCCTGAACCGGCGAAAAGGTCGCCGCGCGCCGGACCGGTGATGGCGGAGCCGGTATCCTGAGCGATCATCAATCGCCGGAACGATTCACCGCCGAAAGCCTTGAGGGTCGGCGCGTCGACATAGAAGGGCGTGCCGAATGTGTGCAGCAGGCGGTCAACCGCCATGGAGCGGCCTGCCGAGAGCGGTACTTTCGCCGCCGCGATCGGCCCCAGTTCCGGATTGTCCACCGCTGCCAGGCGAAAAAAGATGAAAGAGCGGTTCTGCCAGAGGATTTCGTCGATGCGATCCGGGTTCGCCTTGAACCAGGCGCGTATCGACTGCATCGTGACCTTTTCCAGCGGAATTTCGCCGGCATCGGCCAGCACGCGACCTGGCCCGGTGAAACGCTGGCCGGACTTTGCGGCGTAGGTGACGCGCAACTGCCGTCCATCGGTCATGTCGAGCCTGGCGGCGCCTTGTACGTGGATGAAGAAGACATCGACCTTGCCGGCAAACCAGGCGATCTCAAGTCCCTGCCCGGCAAGTGCCCCACCTTCGATCGCGCCACGGTCGTGGTATTCGACGGGTCCATCCGCCGTCTGGCGGGCGAATGCGAGGTAGGGGTCCATGCCGGAAGGCCGGTTTGCATCATCGATATCGATCAGATCGGCAGGGCGCGCCAGCAACGGCCAGCGATAGTGTTCGCTCGGCACCGGCGAGGCTTCAACCACGGGCTCGTAAAAGCCCGTGACCAGACCGGCATCATCATCGGGGGAAACATAGGCCGGGGCAAAATGATGTTCAAAAAACACCCGCGCTTCAGCGTTGTCTGCCGGTGGAGCGGCCCGCGCGGCCTCATAGGCCGGTTCGAAAGCCGCGAAATCGATGCCGAGAGAACCGGTACGGTACGGCTTTATCGGAACGTGGAAGGCAGAGCGACGGAATGCTTCGAAGGCCGCCAGATGGTCGTCGTCGGCCCAACCGGGCAGATCGTCATAGGATCGCGCCGAAAGGAGTGGCGACAGCGGCACCTGCGCGGCTCAATCTTCTTCCTCGGTGGCGACAAGCTTCCAGTTCGGATCGCGCGAACGGGTGTCTCGTGCGAAGGTCCAGACGTCCTTGACCTCGGCAACGGTTTCCGGGTCGCCGTCGATGACGGTGCCAGCCTTGTCACGGGTGGCTGAGATCAGCTCACTGACGATGCGCAGCGTGACGTGGGCTTCCGACCCCTTCATTTCGGCCAGAACGATGTCGGCCTTGTCGATGCCAACGAAAGAGGACTGAATCTTCTCGGACTTGGCCTCGCGTTCGCCGATGGCGGCGACGAAACCCTCATAGACCTCGCGGGACAGCAGGTTCTTCAACGTCTTGCGGTCGCCGTCGGCATAAGCCATCACGATCATTTCGTAGGCCATTTTGGCACCGTCGACGAAACCCTTCGGCTCGAAGCTGCCATCCGCGTCCTTGATGGCGCGCAGGCCCTTGTTGAGATCGGTCTCCGGCTTGGCAAAGGCATCGATGGCGGCATAGGCATCGGGGGCCGGTGCATCACCAGGCGCGCGTTTGCGCGGCAGCGATACCACGTTCTCCGAGGGCTTGGCCGCGTCCTTGTCGCGGGTGCGGCCTGCCGAATAGGGATCGAACGGCGGGCGCTCGTTGCCGGTACGGCGACCAAGCACATTGCGCAGCTGGAAGAAGATCACCACCGCTGCGACCAGGAAGAATATCGTGCCGAAGTCGAAAAATGCCATGTGCTGTGCCAATCACCCTCGAAGCGGCCTACCAACTCAACCGGTCGCGCCTCCGGTTCGCGACTGATCACCAAACTATAAAACCATATAGAACGTGCCGCGCCATCATTCAAACGCAAGCAGCGCATACCTATTTGGTATAGTGAACGCCAGTGTCGCGATTTCGAAGTTCGCCGGAGCCTCGATATCGGGCGCTGAGCGAACTTCGAAATCGAAACGGCACTGGTTTCAATAAAATGCTAGTGTCCCCGGGTTCTGAAATTCGCTCATCGACCGATATCAGGCTGTAGCGAATTTCAGAACCCGGACACTAGCGGCGATTGGTCGCTTGCTAAACATACAACGATTGGACGGGTTTTGCGCACTTCCTTTCTCCCTTTCTTCGTGCTGGCGCTTCCTTTGCTGGAGATCGCCGGCTTTGTCGTGGTCGGCAAACAGGTCGGTGCGCTGGCCACGGTGGCCCTTGTGCTCGCTTCGACCATTGCCGGTGCCATGCTGCTCAAGCGCCAGGGTTTCAGCACGATGGTCAATGCCCGCGCTGAAATTGAGGCAGGCCGCGATCCGAGCCGCCCGCTGGCGCATGGCGCGATGACGATCTTTTCGGCGCTTCTTTTGATGGTGCCGGGTTTCATCACATCCATCATCGGCCTGGTTTTCCTGGTTCCTGCGGTGCGTGATTTTGCCTGGCGTTTCCTCAAGTCACGCGTTTCGGTGGTGTCCTCCTTCGGCGAAGGCGGTTTCAGGCCGCGCCAGCGCGAGAAAACGATCGATCTCGACACTGAGGATTTTTCGCGCGATCCCAACCCGAATTCGCCCTGGCGACGGCTCAAGGATGAATGAACAGGCGCCAAATCTTGTCTTGAAGCGCCTGCCGTGATAGCCAACGCCCGATTTCAATAGGGGCCGGACGGCTCAACAAGGGGATTTTGGCTCATGGCCGACAACAATGAAGCGCAGGCAAGCAACGGCAACGGAGCGCAGCCGACGCTGAACGTTCTGGCCCAGTATGTGAAGGACCTTTCGTTCGAAAGCCCCGGTGCGCCAAACTCGCTGCGTGGCCGTGACAAGGCTCCTGGCATCGCCATCAGCGTCAATGTCAACGCCAATCCGTTGTCCGATGAGCAGTTCGACGTCAATCTGACGCTGAACGCCAAGGCTTCCTTCGACAAGGAAGTGCTGTTCAACGTCGAGCTGGTCTATGGCGGCGTCTTCAACATCGCCGGTTTCCCGCAGGAGCACATGCTGCCGCTGCTGTTCATTGAATGTCCGCGCCTGCTGTTCCCGTTCGCACGCCAGATCATCTCGGATGCGACCCGCAACGGTGGGTTCCCGCCGCTGATGCTCGATCCGATCGACTTCGCGCAGATGTTCCAGCAGAAGCTGGCCGAAGACCAGGCTGCTTCCAAGGTGATGGTCAGCTAAGCGCTGTATCGGGTCCCAACAAAAACCCGGCCTCGCGCCGGGTTTTTTATTGGATTCGCTGTGTGGCCCCTGAACTATTCGGCTGCTTCCGAGCCCTCGCCGGCGAATTTCGCCCACAGCGCCTTTTCGCCGAGCGATTCGACCAGCCGCCTATGGGCCTCTCGCTCGGCCTCGGTCAGCCGTGAGGCCAGCGGAACCGGCCGCATGGCGATGGCGAGCTCGACCTCGGTACCGCCACGGCGTCCGGCCTGTGACAGGCCGCCATCCAGGCCAAGCGCGGCCTGCTTGCCGCCGATCAGCTCGACATAGACTTCCGCCAGCAGTTCGGAATCGAGCAGCGCTCCGTGCTTGGTGCGGTGGCTGTTGTCGATGCCGTAGCGACGGCAAAGCGCGTCCAGCGAATTCGGACCCATCGGGTGTTTGCGGCGCGCCAGCGCCAGGGTGTCGATCACGCGTTCCGACCCGACGGCCGGATGTCCGAGCCGTGCGAATTCGGCATTGATGAAACCCATGTCGAAGCCGGCATTGTGCGCGATCAGCTTGGCACCATCGATGAAGGTGAGGAAGAGTTCGGCAATCTCCGAAAAAGTCGGCTTGCCGACCAGCTGTGCCGCGCTGATGCCGTGCACGGCTTCAGCCTCCGCATTGATCATGCGGCCTTCGGGGTTGATGTAGTGGTGAAAGGTGTTCCCGGTCGGGAAGCGGTTGACCAGTTCGATACAGCCGATCTCGATGATGCGGTCTTCGCGCGCATCGAGCCCGGTTGTTTCCGTATCGAAGATGATTTCGCGCATCGCGACGCTCCGCCGCCTGAATCATCCCGTTCGATGAGATCTCGGCGCTTGTTCGTTCGGAACGAAAATGGAGTCCGGCCGGCGTTCCCGCAAGATCACCTGGCGTGATTGCTGCCATTTTCCCCTGATAGCTCGGCGATGATCGCCTGGATGGCCGCCCGGGTGACGTCGAAGCCGCTGCCGGTGTCGACCACATAGTCGGCCAGCCGCCGCTTTTCGGCGTCCGGGACCTGTTTGGCGAGAATTGATTCGAATTTTTCCACAGTCATTCCGGGCCGCGCCAGCACACGTCCACGCTGCTGTTCTGCGGGTGCGCTCACCACCACGATCTTGTCGACGCGGCCGCGACCGCCCGTCTCGAACAGCAGCGGGATGTCGAGCACGGCAAGCGGCATTCCAGCTTCTCGGTGATGGTTGAGAAAGGCGTCGGCTTCGGCGCGTACCAGAGGATGGATGATGCCTTCCAGCGTCTTGAGCGCGGTGGCGTCGCCCAGTACGCGTTGCCCGAGCAGCGTGCGATCCACGGTGCCGTCCCGCGTCACGCCCGGAAAGGCTGCTTCGATCAGAGGTGCGGCCTTGCCGGAATAAAGCCGATGCACCCCTTCGTCCGAATCATGCACGGGCACGCCCGCTTCGCGGAACATCTTCGCGGCGGTCGATTTGCCCATTCCGATGGAGCCGGTGAGGCCGAGGACGATCAATGGCTGGCCCCCAGGTCCGCAACAACTAGGTTGCGCAGTTCCGCCGTGACCTCGGGCCGCCGGCCGAACCAGCGTTCGAAACCGGGCACTGCCTGATGCAGCAACATGCCCAGACCATCGACCGTTTTCAGCCCGCGTTGCCTTGCAGCGGCGAGCAGCGGCGTCTCCAGTGGCACGTAGACAATATCGGTGACGATCGCATGGGCCGGCAGGCTGGCGGGATCGGCAGGCAAGCCTTCATTGCCGTGCATGCCGAGCGCGGTGGTGTTGATCAGCAATCCCGCATCGGCGGTCAGCTCGTCGGTCGTCTCGCTGCCATGCGCCGAAACGCCGGCACCGAACTGGTCGCGCAGTTCCACGGCGCGCGCTTTGGTGCGGTTGATGATGCGGATGTCGCGGACGCCGCGTTCCTTCAAGGCGTGGACGATGGCACGCGCCGCACCGCCGGCGCCCAGCACCACGGCCGGGCCGTTGCTGGCCCAGTCCGGGGCGTATTCGTCGAGATTGGCGGCAAAACCATGCGCATCGGTATTGCCACCGCGGATCTCACCCTCCTCGATCCACAGCGTGTTGATGGCGCCGATCTGCTCGGCGGCCGCGTCCCGGCGTTTGACCGCCGCGAAGACTGCTTCCTTGTGCGGGATGGTGACGTTGCCGCCGTTGAAGCCCTTTTCCATCAGCACGGATAGGAATCCCGGCAGTTCATCCGGGGTTACATCGATAGCTTCGTAGCTGCCGGCAATGCCATAAGCCTTCAGCCAATGGCCGTGGATCTTCGGCGATCTGGAATGCGCGATCGGATGGCCGATCACGAAGGCCTTTTTCACCTCAACCATCAATGGCACCGAGCGACCTGAGTTCGTTCAGCAGCGGCAGCAGCGGCAGGCCGACGATGGTGAAGTGGTCGCCTTCGACCTTTTCGAAGAGCTGGATGCCTTCGCCTTCGATCTGGTAGGCGCCAACGCTGGAAAGCGCTTTCGCGCCGACCCGCGCCAGATGGCGGCCGATAAAGGCAGGATCGAGCTTGCGCATGGTGAGGTTGGCGATGCCGACATGGCGCCACAATACCGTGCCGTTGCGAACCAGCACCGCGGCGCTGTTCAGCTGATGTGTCTTGCCCGACAAAGCCAGCAGATGGCGGCGGGCGCCTTCCATATCTTCCGGTTTGTGGAACACCTCGTCGCCCAGCGACAGCGTCTGATCGCACCCGAGCACCAGGGCCCCAGGCAGGCGCTCGCTCACTTCGGTTGCCTTGGCTTCGGCCAGGATCGTCGCGACATCTTCCGGCGAGGCGCCGCTGTCCTTGAGCGGCGCTTCCAGTGCGCGCTCATCGACCTTGGCCGGCACGGCTTCGACGTCGATACCGGCGTTCTTCAGCATGGCCAGCCGAAAAGGGCTGCCCGACGCCAGGATGATTTTTTCGGCCATTTCCGCCTCCTCGAGCTCGTCCAGCACCGGCTACACCATGCCGCATGATGTTGGAATGACCAAATCCAGGCTTTGCGATGACGGTTTGATATTTCATCTTCCCGCAACCCGGCCCTCGGTATGATGTGCAGCAGACCAGACGGATTCGGTACGGGTTGTGCGGCGATTTGAATCGCCAGGAGAAAGAGCTCTTGGACACCATGCGACGTGCGCTTCTCGGTCTGATCGGGACATTGCCCACCTGGCGATCTTCGTTCGCGGCAAAGCCAGGAACCGAGGAAAGTCCCATGGATTCACCCGGGTCTGATGCAGTGAAAGCGCGCCATGTCCTTTGCTTCCTTGGCAAGGAACGCGATCTGGCGCCGCTGTCGGATGCGGCATCCGACGCTATTCGCGAATTCGCCAACGGCTTCAGCGTGGATGAAACCTATTCGCAGGCCGAACCCGACGAGCGCATGGCCCGGTCCTTTGACGTGTGCTGGGATCGCGTCGAGCCAGGCGCATGGGCCAAGACCGACGAAGCTGCCGTCGCCAGCCATCAATCCGTACTCTATGTACTTGGCCCGCCGATGACGAAAAGCAATGCCGTCACGGTTTCAACCGGCGCCTTGTTCCTCGTCGACTACATGATCGACAAAGGTGCGGTGGCTGTTAAGGGCGAGAGTGCGGGCATAGCGCATGGGCTGGCTCGCTGGAAACAGCTTGCGTTGCAGGGCGCAGCCGCCTTGAAGGCGGACGATCCTCTTGGACAAGGGCGAATTGGGCGGCTCGCCTTTGCCAAGCGCCCTTTGTCGGCCAGGGACTATCTGGAAAGTGTCGGCTTCCACCTCGTCGGACTGCCGGAAGTCTATGTCCCGAAATCCCAGGCGAGTGAGCGGGCGGCTGTCGCGACCATGGACGCTGTCGCCGATGAGATTGCCGCGCAGGGGCTCGAAGCGACCCTCGAGAAACGCGGCGCAAGCCTCTCGTTCGACTCCCAGTACGCGGAGGATGAATTCAAGTTCAATCCGTATGGAACGGTGAGGCTCGCCGGCTGACGGATTGCCGGCTGGTCGGCCTATTCGGCCGCGATGGGAAGCGCCCCTGTGGCAGGCGTGAACGACCGGATGGTGATTCCGGTCTTCGTCATGGTCACGAAACTTGCCGGCGGGATGGCCTGCCATTCGGCGCCTTCGCAATCGAATGGCTCGGAGACGACGCAGCGGCCGCCGTGAAACGCCGAGGTATAGAGCGTCGGCGCGTGGCCGTCGGTGGAATAGCGCACGGCATGCACGGCCTCACCGTTGGAAAAGGCTGCGGTCAGTTTCAGCGCCGGATCGACACCTGCGCGCCGGGCAGCGTCGAGCACGCGTCTGGTCGCCTTTTCGAGCGCGCCTTGCGGATCGGTTTCCAGCCCCTCGTCCACCATCAGGAAGAAGAACAGTTCGGAATCGGTGGTGCCTTCGATCTGGTCGTAGAGCGCATCCGGCAAAGCCGCCTCGAGCGTGCGCCGAATGCGATCGAAGCCGCCGATCTGGCCATTGTGCATGAACGACCATCGGCCGGAAACAAAGGGGTGGCAGTTGGCGCGGCTGGTGGCGCCACCGGTCGAGGCGCGCACATGCGCCAGGAACAGGCCGGAGCGGATCTGCCTGCACAGGCTCTTGAGGTTGGGATCCGACCAGGCCGGCAGGATGTCACGATAGAGACCCGGTTCAGCGCGGCCGCCATACCAGGCAAGCCCGAAACCGTCGCCGTTGGTGGGCGATTTCGCCTCCTGCGCGCAATGGCTCTGCGCGATCAGCGAATGACAAGGCGCGCTGACGATGTCTTCCAGGAAGACGTCTTCACCGAGATAGGCCGCCCATCGGCACATGCTTCAACGCCCTTCAGGCACGCTGGCTCCTGCCAGCTTCGGGATCACGCCTGCGGACGCCGGTTGTGCGTGCGCTCGTAGAGCTGGCGGATGATCCCGCTTGCCGTAGTTTCGAACAGGAAGGGTAAGAAAGCATGAATGAGCGCGGCGCCGGCGGCCATGAACAGCCTGCTGGCGAACCAGCCGGCAAAGCGCATGTGTTCGAAATAGCTTTCATCGACCGAGTGCGGGTGGTCGGTGAACAGGCGGGCGATGCGCGTCGTCATGGTGATTCTCCCATTCTTCGTCCCATCGTCCCACGCAATTTCAGGGCTGTGGTCCCAATTTGTCCTTGTGGAGGATCATATGTTGGGACAAACATCCCAATATGGGTCATGAACTCGATACGATCGATCGAAGAATTTTGGCTGAGTTGCAGCGCGACGGCACCTTGTCGGTCGACCAGCTCTCGGAACGGGTCGGCCTTTCGCGCAACGCCTGCTGGCGCCGGGTAAAAAGGCTGGAAGACGATCGCGTCGTTACCGGTCGGGTTGCGCTGGTCGATGCCGAGAAGCTCGGACTGGGCCTCTCCGTGTTCATCATCGTGCGTACCTCCAGCCACGACCCGGACTGGCTGGACAGGTTCCGCACGGCAGTGACGTCTTTTCCCGAGATCACTGGTGTCTACCGCATGTCCGGCGATCTCGACTATGTGCTTCGCGCCCGTGTCGCCGACGTGAAGGCCTATGACCGGCTCTACCAGCGCCTGATCGCCAAGGTGCCTTTGTCGGATGTGTCGGCCTCCTTCGTCATGGAGGAAATCAAGGAAACGACCATCGTGCCGGTGGAAGTGCGCTAAGCGGGCCGCAAGGATATCCTGCGGTTTGCCACCACCTGCGCCGGACAATTGACGACCCTCGACTGCCATGGTTTAAGTCTAAATGTTACGGCCGTAACATCAAGGATCAACCATGGTTTCCCCGTCCTGGCTCCTGCTGACCTACAAGGTGCCGCCCGAACCGGCCGCGAAGCGCATTGCGCTGTGGCGGCGGCTGAAAGGCATGGGGGCTGTCTATCTCCAGAACGGCGTTTGCCTGCTGCCCAAGACCGATGACCACATACGCCGGTTGAAGATGATCGAGAACGACATCCTCGAAATGGCGGGCGAGTCGGTGATTCTCGAAACGGTCGCCCTGGATCGCGCGCAGGAGGACAAGGTCGTGCAGCGCTTCCGCAACGATCGCGATGACCAGTATCGCGAATTCCTCGGCCGCTGCGCGGATTTCGAAGCCGAGATCGCCAAGGAAGTTGCCATCAACAAATTCACCTTCGCTGAGCTGGACGAGGAAGACGCCGACCTCAGGAAGCTGCAGGGGTGGCTGGAGAAGATCCGCAAACTCGACTTCTACGCGGCGCCGCTGGCCGAAGAGGCTGCGGAACGCCTGCGTGCCTGCGAGGCCCTGCTGGACAGCTACGCCAGGCGTGTCTTCGAGGCCCAGGACGAGAACCGCTGAGATGAGCACTGCTGACAATGCCGGCCAAACGACGCGTCGTGGTCTCCCGGCTGGTGTCTGGGCACTCGGTTTCGTGTCGATGTTCATGGACATCTCCTCGGAGATGATCCACGCGCTGCTGCCCGTCTACATGGTGGCGGTGCTTGGCACGTCGAGCCTGACCGTCGGCATCATCGAAGGCATTGCCGAGGCAACCGCGTCGATCACTAAGGTTTTTTCGGGAGCGCTCAGCGACTGGCTGGGCAAGCGCAAGTTGCTGGCAGCGCTCGGTTATGGGCTGGCCGCGATCACCAAACCGATCTTTCCGCTGGCGCCGTCGATCGGCTGGCTGGTCACCGCACGTTTCATCGACCGCATCGGAAAGGGTATTCGCGGTGCTCCGCGCGATGCGCTGATCGCCGACATCACGCCGCCGGAACAGCGTGGCGCCGGCTTCGGCCTGCGGCAGTCGCTGGACACCATCGGCGCTTTCGTCGGCCCGCTGCTGGCCATCGCACTGATGTGGGCGACCGCGGATCATTTCCAGGCGGTTTTCTGGATCGCCGTCATCCCGGCCTTTGTCGCCGTTTTCCTCATCGTCTTTGCGGTGAAGGAGCCCGCGCGGCCGGCCGGCCAGCGCAAGGTTCGCATGCCGTTGAGGCGTTCGGAGCTACGCCTTCTGACCGCAACTTTCTGGCTGGTCGTCGCTGTGGCGACTGTTTTCACGCTCGCCCGTTTCAGCGAGGCCTTCCTGATCCTGCGTGCGCAGTCGGTCGGCCTGTCGCTGGCGCTGGTGCCGATCGTTCTGGTGGTGATGAACCTGGCCTACTCGCTGTCTGCCTATCCGGTCGGTGTGCTTGCCGACCGCGTCAGCCGGCCGATGCTTCTGGCCGTCGGCCTCCTGTTTCTGGTGGTTGCCGACTTCGTGCTCGCCCTGGTGCCCGATATCGCAGGTCTTCTCATCGGCGTTGTTCTGTGGGGCTTGCACATGGGCTTCACCCAGGGCCTGCTGGCTACGCTGGTTGCCGACGCGGCACCGGCCGAGTTGCGCGGCACGGCCTTTGGCGTGTTCAACCTCATCACGGGCATTGCCCTGCTTGTCGCCAGCGTGGTTGCTGGTCTCCTCTGGGATCAGATCGGACCGCAGGCCACCTTCCTGGCTGGCGCTGTCTTTGCTCTTGTGACGCTTGTCGGCCTGCTGACCTTTCGGACCCGGCTGTCGAAGCCCGGCAATCGATGAAAGATTCGCGTTGAAACCCCGGTAACCGGTTGACTAACTGCACGGCTCGCCCGATAGGATCGCGCCATGCACCCGACACCTCAAAATCAATCCGTCTTCGGCCAGACGGTCGGTTTCGTCCGCCTGCCGCATGGCGAGGGGCTGGCGCTGCCGGCCTATGAAAGCGCCGGTGCCGCCGGTATGGACCTCAGGGCTGCCGTTCCCGAGGATCGGCCGCTGCTCATCCTGCCCGGCCGCCGCGCTTTGGTGCCGACCGGGCTGGTGATGGAAATCCCCGAAGGCCTCGAAGGTCAGGTTCGCCCCCGTTCCGGTCTTGCGCTGAAACATGGCATCACCTGCCTCAACACGCCCGGCACGGTCGACAGCGATTACCGCGGCGAAGTCAAGGTTCTGCTGATCAACCATGGCGACGAAGAGTTCTACATCGAGCGCGGCATGCGCATCGCCCAGATCATCTTCGCGCCCGTCGTGCAGGTCCGTTCCGAGGAACGCAGCCTCGCCGGCGGCACCGACCGCGGCGGCGGCGGTTTCGGATCGACCGGAACTGCCTGATGGCATTGCCGGGGCTGGTCATCTTCGACTGTGACGGTATCCTGGTCGATACCGAGAACATGGCTAACGAGCGCCTGGCGCTGTGGCTCAACGAAGCCGGCTATCCCGTCGATTTCAACTATTGCCGCAAGCATTTCTCCGGCCGTTCGATGATCTCCGTACGCAACGAGATCCTCGAAGTGGCGGGCATCGATCTCGGCGAGGATTTCGCCGACCGCTGGAACATCGGGCTGCCGGAGCTTTTTGCCAAAGGCGTCGACGAAATCCCTTATGTGCGCGGTGTGATCGATGCCGTGCGCGCGGCCGACATCCGCTATTGCGTCGCCTCCTCGGCGCGCGTTTCCAAGATGCACATCACACTGGGTGTCACCGGCCTGCTTCCGTTCTTTGAGCACGCCATGTTCAGTTCCACCATGGTCGGCCGCTCGAAGCCGTTCCCGGACCTGTTCCTGCATGCGGCCCGGGAGATGGGTGTTGAGCCGGCCGATTGCATCGTCATCGAGGACTCGGTGGCCGGCACCAAGGCCGGTATTGCCGCCGGCATGCGGGTGTTCTCCTACCATGGCGATCCGCATTCCGATCCCGAAGGGCTGGAAAAGGCGGGCGGCATCCTCTTTGCCGACATGCGCGACTTGCCAGGGTTGATCCCGCTGCGCTGAGCAGTCTTCAGCGCTTCATGACCGTTCCGTCCCACCTGCCGCCGGCGTTTTGGCAGGAGTGTTGCATGCAGACTGCCTGAACCAACCGCATTCGTTTGCTGCGTTTGAGCGCTCCCAGTAGTCTTCCTCCTCTGAAATTCGCCACAGCTTGTCTTTTAGATTTAAGGCTATGGCCGGCGCGTCTTTATGGAGAGACTTCGATGGACAAGGGCAAGATTTTCCGAGACCTGCATGCCGAAACCTTCGTCATTCCCAACCCGTGGGATGTTGGTTCGGCCAAGCTGCTTTCCTCGCTCGGCTTCAAGGCGCTGGCCACGACCAGCGCCGGCTATGCCTTTTCGCGCGGCCTGCCGGACGGTGCGATCGGCTTCGAGGAGATGATCCAGCATTGCCGCGAGATCGTCAGCGCCACCGGCCTGCCGGTCTCGGCCGATCTGGAAAAGGGCAAGGGCGACAGCGCCGAAAGCGCTGGCGAGACCATTTTTGCCGCCGAGGCGGCGGGGCTGGCCGGGTGTTCGATCGAAGATCACACCGGTGATGCCGACAAGCCGATCTATGATTTCACGCAGGCCGTGGAACGTGTTGCCGCCGCAGCGGAAGCTGCGCGGGCCTTGAAGCACGACTTCGTCTTTACCGCCCGCGCCGAGAATTTCCTGCACGGCCGTCCCGATCTCGACGACACCATCCGCCGCCTGCAGGCCTATCAGAAGGCAGGTGCCGACGTGCTTTATGCCCCCGGTCTCTCCGATATCGCTTCGGTGCGAGCCGTCTGCCAGGCGCTCGAGAAACCGGTCAACGTGTTGTCGACCGCCGATTTCACGATCCCTGCGTTGGCCGGCGCCGGCGCCAGGCGCATTTCCGTCGGTTCGCAGCTCGCCTGTACGGCTTTCAGCGCTCTTGAACGGGCAAGTCGCGAGATGCTGGATGTCGGGTCCTTCACCTTCAACCGGGCCAACAGCATGACCTACAGGAAGATGACGGAGCTGTTTTCTTCAGATCAGGGGTGAGTCCGACAACACGAGATCGCATGCGCGAACATTGCGGAGGTCTGCAGCCGCGCCTACTATAAAGGCTGCGCTATCGTAGACGACGCGCCTGGCCGAGGGTTTCTGCTGCGATGAATGTTGCGATACGTGCCGTGTTGATCGCCGCCGCGCTGTCCGTCGGGTTCGGCCCCGCGGCGCTCGCGGATGAGAAGGGCGAGTTTGCCGTGCTTGTCGAGGCGCTGCACAACGAGATCGCCGGCTGCTGGATGCCGCCGGATATGAAAGGCACCAAACCGGTGCCGATCATCGTCAAGGTCCGTCTCAAACGTGATGGTTCGTTGGCCGCCAGGCCGACGGTTGAAAATCCGCCCAAGGCCAAGGAAGCCAAATTGCTCGCGGCCAGCGCGGTGCGAGCCGTCGAACGTTGCGCACCGTTCCGCAGCATGAAACGCACCCGTATTCCCTATGAGCGCTGGCGCGAACTGAAGCTTAACTTCGCGCCGATGTTCTGAGTGGCGCTGCCGCTCAGCCCACCCAAAGCAATAACTTGCAAAAAATCGGCATTCCGCTAGACCCGCGCCCGGCCGGCGTGGCAGAAAGCCGGGGTTTTGGGCTGCTGGAGCGGCGCGTGCCCGCAAGGACGCGCAAGGTCGCTCCAGAACTTTGATTTGGGCCGCACGGAGACCTGAATGCCGGATTACGACGTTCTGTGCATTGGCAATGCCATTGTCGACATCATCGCTCAGTGCGATGAAGCTTTCCTCGCCGACAACGGCATCATCAAGGGCGCGATGAACCTGATCGATGCCGAGCGCGCCGAGCTGCTTTATCGCCGCATGGGTCCGGCCCTGGAAGCTTCCGGTGGCAGCGCCGGCAACACCGCGGCGGGGATCGCCAGCCTCGGCGGCCGTTCCGCCTATTTCGGCAAGGTTTCAAAGGACCATCTCGGCGAGATCTTTACCCACGATATCCAGGCCCAGGGCGTTGCCTTCGACACAAAACCGCTGATCGGCATGCCACCCACGGCGCGCTCGATGATCTTCGTCACGCCCGACGGCGAGCGTTCGATGAACACCTATCTCGGCGCCTGTGTCGAGCTTGGCCCCGAGGACGTCGAGGCCGACAAGGCGGCAGGTGCCGCGGTGACCTATTTCGAAGGCTATCTGTGGGATCCGCCCCGCGCCAAGGAAGCGATCCGGCTCACAGCGCAGCATGCGCACGCCGCCGGCCGCCAGGTTTCGATGTCGCTGTCGGACAGTTTCTGCGTCGACCGCTACCGGGCCGAATTCCTCGACCTGATGCGCTCGCGCACGGTCGACATCATTTTTGCCAACAGCCACGAGATCAAGTCGCTTTACCAGACCTCCTCGTTCGATGAGGCGCTGGCGCAGATCCGCAAGGATTGCCGCATCGCCGCCGTGACCCGGTCGGAAAAGGGCTCCGTCATCGTCAACGGCGATGACACGTTCGTCATCGAGGCCACCACGATCAGCGAGCTGGTCGATACCACCGGTGCCGGTGATCTCTACGCCGCAGGCTTCCTGCATGGCTATACCCAGGGCCGCGATCTCAAGACTTGTGGCGACCTCGGTTCGCTGGCTGCTGGCCTGGTTATCCAGCAGATCGGCCCGCGTCCGCGCCAGAACCTCAAGCACGAAGCCCAGCAGGCAGGGCTGGGTTGAATCGAGAGCGGTTCCGGTTTTCGGAAACGCTCTAACTCTTTGTCTTGCGCAATTCCGGACGGAAAACTGCTACGCATTTTCCTGGAATTACTTGACCAGCAAGGATCAGGTCATGGCCAGCCCCTACCCCGAAATCACCCTGGTGCGGCATGGCGAGACCGAGTGGAGCGCCACCGGCAAGCACACTGGTCGCAGCGACATCCCACTGACTGTCAAAGGCGAGGATGCTGCCCGCAAACTTGCCGAGCGGCTGCAGGACAAAACCTTCAGCGCGATCTGGTCAAGCCCGTCCTCACGCGCCCGCCGCACGGCGGAACTGGCCGGTTTCGCTACGGCTGAAGTCAGGCCCGACCTCGCCGAGTGGGATTACGGCGCCTATGAGGGCCTGAGGACCAAGGAGATTCTGGTCGAACGCCCCGGCTGGAGTCTGTTTCGCGATGGCTGCCCGGACGGCGAGAGCGTGATGCAGGCCGGCGCCCGCGCCGACCGCATCGTGGTGGCGCTGCGCGAGGTGGGCGGCAACGTGCTGCTGTTCTCCTCTTCGCATTTCCTGCGCACGCTCACGGCTCGCTGGCTCGGCCTGCCGGCTTCGCAAGGAGCACTGTTCGTACTCGACACGGCAAGTGTTTCCGTTCTCGGCTACGAACACGACATGAGCGAGCCTGTGGTGCGCCGCTGGAACCAGACCTGATCCGCCGCGCAGCGGTTTTGGCTCCGGAATTGCGCAGACAAGAGCCGGAGCATCTCGGTGTTTCCGAGAAAGCGGAAACGTTTTAGGAAACTGCCGGCGCCGGTCGCAGGAGTGCCTCGCAGCGATCGGCGAACAGCCTTTCCGACAGGAAGTCCACGAACACCCTGACCTTGGGCGACAATTGCCGATTGGATGGCCAGAGCAGCCGAAACTGGCCGGGCGCGTCGAGATAGCGATCGAGCAGCGTCACAAGTTCGCCCTTGGCGAGCGGCCCGCGCACCAGGAAATCCGGCATGCAACCGATGCCGAGCCCGGCCAGCGTGGCGCCGCGCAGCGCTTCCATGTTGTTACAGGTCAGCACGATCTTCGGGCGTGGTTCAGCCTCGCCCGTCGGCAGGACAAGCGGCCAGTCATAAAGCTTGCCGCTGTTCGGAAAGCGGAAGCGGACAGAGAGATGGCGGTCGAGATCGCGCGGGCAGGCCGGTGTGCCGTAGCGCTCCAGGTAGGAAGGCGAAGCGCACAGCAATTGCTGGAAGGGTCGAAGCGAACGCGTCATCAGCCTGGAATCCGGAAGGTCGCCGCTGCGCAGCGCAACATCGACGCCTTCATCGATCAGGTCGACGATGCGGTCGTTGAAATCGAGGTCGAGCTCGACCTCCGGATAACGCGAGGCGAACTCCGGCAGTACCGGCAGGAAAAGGTGGTAGCTCACCACCGGCGCACTCACCCTCAGCCGCCCGCGCGGCGTCTCGATTGCCTCGGCCAGCATCGCCTGGGCATCGTCGAGATCGTCCAGCACGCGCCGGCAGCGCTCATGGAACAGGCGGCCTTCCTCGGTCAGCCTCAGGCTGCGCGTCGAGCGCTGCAGCAGGCGCACTCCGAGCTGTTCTTCCAGCTTGGTAACCGCCTTGCCGACCGCCGATGGTGACAGCCGCAGCACCCGCCCGGCAGCAACGAAGCTGCCGAGATCGGCGGTGCGCACGAAAGCCGCCAGCCCGCTCAGTCGGTCCAGGGAACGATCCATTCGAGCGTTTTTCTCCATTATATCTGGAATATGAGCCGCATTCTGCTCCGATTAACGAAAATCTATCATGAACCAGTCTTTCAACAAGCCCGTTGGCTGGTTCGCGCAGAGCGACCGTCACGGAAACCTCCGTGGACATCATGGCAAATTCGAAAAAGGCCCCGGGCGCGGCCGAAAAAGCGCTTGTCCTCGTCGCGGTGTGCCTGGCGGCACTTTCCATGCCGCTCACCTTCACCGGGCCTGCCGTGGCGCTTCCGGCAATCGGTCGGGCGCTTGGCGGCAGCCCGATCGCGCTTTACTGGGTGACCAACGCCTTCATGCTGACCTTCGGCTCCTCGCTGATGGCGGCCGGAGCGCTGGCCGACGCCTATGGCCGCAAACGCATGTTCCTGACCGGCGTGGCCGCGTTCGGCCTGTTTTCCGCGCTCGCCTCGGTGTCGCCTTCGATCCTCTGGCTCGATCTTGCGCGGGCTGCACAAGGCCTGGCGGCAGCACTTGCCTTTGCCGGCGGCGCAGCGGCCCTGGCGCAGGAGTTCGAAGGCCCGGCGCGCATGCGTGCCTTTTCCATGCTCGGCACCTCCTTCGGCGTCGGCCTTTCGTTCGGCCCGATCACCTCGGGCCTTCTGATCGACGCCTTCGGCTGGACCTCGATCTTCCTGCCGGTCGCCGCCGCCGCCGCTCTTTCCTTCGGGATTGCCGCCCGTTTCATGCGCGAAAGCCGGGACCCTGCCGCAACCGGTCTCGACTGGCCAGGCGCGGCAAGTTTCACCGCCGCGCTCGCCCTGCTCACCTACGGGTTCCTCAAGGCCCCGGAGGCCGGCTGGAGCGATCCGGTGGTGGTCGGCCTGCTCGCCGCTGCCGTGCTGTTCTTCGCCGTGTTCGGCATCGTGGAACGCAAGGTCGCGCGGCCGATGCTCGACCTTTCCCTGTTCCGCTATCCACGTTTCGTCGGCGTGCAATTGCTGGCCGCAGCACCGGCCTATGCCTTCGTGGTGCTGCTGGTGTTGCTCCCGGTCCGCTTCGTCGGTGTCGAGGGCATGGGCGAGATCGCCGCCGGCCGTCTGATGATCGCGCTGTCGGCGCCGCTGCTGGTGCTGCCACTGGTTGCCGGCTGGCTGACGCGCTGGTTGCCGGCGTCGGTTCTGTGCGCGAGCGGCCTCGTCGTTTCCGCCGCCGGCCTGTTCTGGTTGTCCGGCGTGCCGGCAGGTGCCCCCGCCACGGCGCTGGTCCTGCCCATGCTGACCATCGGCGTCGGCATCAGCCTGCCCTGGGGGCTCATGGACGGGCTCGCCGTTTCGGTGGTGCCGACCGAGCGCGCCGGCATGGCGACCGGCATCTTCAACACCACGCGTGTCGCCGGTGAAGGCCTGGCGCTGGCGGTGGTCAGTGCATTGCTCTCGGCTCTGACGGCAGGACACCTCGCCAATGCCGGGCTTGGCCAGTCCGAGAGCCGGGTGGCGGCCGCACAGCGTCTCGTCACCGGCGATCTCGCGGCGGCGCAGCAGCTGCTGCCGGACAGCGGCCACGAGCAGCTGGTGATGCAGTACGGTCTGGCCTTCTCCAGCCTGCTGCTCGTGCTGACTGTCATCACCATCGTCACCGCGGTCGTGGTGTTCCTGTTCATGGGCCGGAAGGCGGGAGAAGCGGTGGTGGCTGAAGCTGCCCAAGCGTGATTACACCGCCGTCCAGCCCTTTTCGCGCAACGCGGCGGCGACTTCCCTGCGCGTGTCGAGCTTGATGTAGAGCAATTCGACATCATCGCGGTCGCGCACGGTGAGATGTTTGCCCACGATCATCGCCGTGCGCACCTGCGAGCGTGCGAAGCGGTGACGCTTGTCGCCCTTCTGCACGATCAGCTCGCCAGCCGACACACTCACCGTCGGTTCGTCATGCACGATCAGGAAACCGCCGCCTATGCCGAGCAGGCCGCCAATGATGGCGAGCGCCCAGGGCGACAGTTTCTGGCCGATCGCCACCGCAAGCCTGAGTGGCTCTTCCCACGGCACCCAGGGCAATTGCAGCAACCAGCCGGCGAGATCCGGCAGGAAAGCCACGAACGCGCCACCGCCGATCACCGTCGCGATGAAGACGGAGATCTGGTCGGTGCGTTTCATGTCGATGACGATGGCTTCGTCGGTCATGGCCTTGGAGGACGCAACACGGATGTGGCTAAGCTACGCCTCAGGTTCCAGCCGAATACGCCGCAATCGCCGCCATGTTGACGATATCGCTGTCCTTGGCATTGAGACCGACGATCTGCACCGGCTTGTTGAGGCCGACCAGCAGCGGGCCGATAACGGTCGAGCCGCCCAGTTCCTGCAGCATCTTGGTCGAGATCGAGGCCGAGTGGAACGCCGGCATCACCAGCACGTTGGCCGGACCTGTCAGCCGGCAGAACGGGTACTGCGCCATCACGCGCGGGTTCAGCGCCACGTCGGCAGCCATTTCGCCATCATACTCGAAGTCGACGCGGCGCTTGTCGAGGATCCGCACCGCCTCCTGCACGCGCTCGGATCGTTCGCCCTGCGGGTGGCCGAAGGTGGAATAGGCAAGCATCGCCACGCGCGGCTCGTAACCCATGCGGCGGGCGAAACTGGCCGCCTCCTCGGCGATGTCGGCGATCTGCTCGGCATTCGGCATGTCGTGCACGGCCGTGTCGGCCACCAGCACGGTACGCCCCCTCGCCAGCACGATCGACACGCCGATGACGCGGTGGCCGGGCTTGGCGTCGATGACGCGGCGGACATCGTCGAGCGCCGTCGAATAGTTGCGCGTCACGCCCGTCACGATGCCGTCGGCATCGCCCAGCGCCACCATGCAGGCGGCAAAATGGTTGCGGTCGTTGTTGATCAGCCGCTGGCAGTCGCGGAACAGGTAACCTTTGCGCTGCATGCGCTCATAGAGATAGTCGGCATAGATGGCGTTCTTGCGCGACAGCCGCGCGTTGATGATCTCCAGGCCCGGCTTGTCCAGCTCGATGCCGGCATGGCGGGCGTTTTCCTTGATGATGTCGTCGCGGCCGAGAAGAATGGCGGTGCCGAGTTTCTGGTTCACATAGGCGACCGCGGCACGCATCACCTGTTCTTCCTCGCCCTCGGCGAAGACGATGCGCTTGGGCTGGCGCCGCACGCGGTCATAGATGCGCTGCAGCGTCGAGGCGATCGGGTCACGGCGAGCAGACAGTTCGTGCTCGTAGCGATCGAGATCGAGGATCGGCTTGCGGGCGACACCGCTTTCCATCGCTGCTTTCGCCACCGCGATCGGAATCGCCGAGATCAGGCGTGGGTCGAACGGAACCGGAATGATGTAGTTGGGACCGAATTTCGGCCGGTTGCCCTGGTAGGCGGCGGCGACGTCGTCCGGCACGTCCTTGCGGGCAAGTTCGGCCAGGGCCTGTGCCGCGGCCACCTTCATGGCATCGTTGATGGTGGTGGCGCGCACATCCAGCGCACCGCGAAAGATGTAGGGGAAGCCCAGCACGTTATTGACCTGGTTCGGATAGTCCGAGCGGCCGGTTGCCATGATGGCATCGGTGCGGATCTCGGCCACTTCCTCCGGCGTGATCTCCGGGTCTGGATTGGCCATGGCGAAGATGATCGGGTTCTTGGCCATGGACTGGATCATGGCATTGGTGAAGGCGCCGCGAGCGGAAAGACCGAACACCACATCGGCGCCGTCCAGTGCGTCGGCCAGCGAGCGCGCTTCGGTTTTCACCGCATGCGCCGACTTCCACTGGTTCATGCCTTCGGTGCGGCCCTGATAGACGACGCCCTTGGTGTCGCACAGGATGACGTTCTCCGGCGAAAAGCCCATCGATTTGACCAGCTCGATACAGGCGATGCCGGCGGCACCGGCGCCGTTGCAGACGAGCTTCGTCGTCTTCATGTCACGGCCGGTGATCTCCAGTGCGTTGATCAGGCCGGCGGCCGCGATGATGGCGGTGCCGTGCTGGTCGTCATGGAAAACCGGGATGTCCATCAGCTCGCGCAGACGCTGCTCGATGATGAAGCATTCCGGCGCCTTGATGTCTTCCAGGTTGATGCCGCCGAAGGACGGCCCAAGGAACTTGACGCAGTTGATGAACTCGTCGGCGTCTTCGGTCGCCACTTCGAGGTCGATGGAATCGACATCGGCGAAGCGCTTGAACAGCACCGACTTGCCTTCCATCACCGGCTTGGAGGCAAGTGCGCCGAGATTGCCGAGGCCGAGGATGGCGGTGCCGTTGGAAATGACGGCCACCATGTTGCCGCGCGTGGTGTAGTCGAAGGCGCGCGACGGGTCTTCCGCGATAGCCTTCACCGGTACCGCGACGCCCGGCGAATAGGCGAGGCTGAGGTCACGCTGCGTGGCCATCGGCTTGGTCGGTACGATCTCCAGCTTGCCCGGACGCCCCATGGCGTGGAATTCCAGCGCTTCCTCGGCGCTTACCGAAGGGCCTTGTCCGTCCTGTCCATTCCTGCGGGCCATGCTTTTGTTTCTTCCCCTTCGGCGTGCCTGAGGCGCACTCAATTTCTTTGTGGAGCGTTCGGGATTAAGGCTACACTTCGGGTGAGTAAAGCGCCAAGCAATTGCCTTCGGATTTTTTGGAAACAGTTTCTTGAACCACGAAACCCCCATCGCCACGGAAGACAGCGCGCCGCTGGCAAGCGATGCGGCGCCCATGCTGGCCACGGCTGGCGCCACGCCGATGATGGAGCAGTATCTCGAGATCAAGACGGCGAATGCGGATTCGCTGCTGTTCTATCGCATGGGCGATTTCTACGAGCTGTTCTTCGACGACGCCGAGAAAGCAAGCCAGGCGCTGGGCATCGTGCTCACCAAGCGCGGCAAGCACCAGGGCGCCGAGATCCCGATGTGCGGCGTGCCGGTGCATGCCGCCGACGACTATCTGCAAAAGCTGATCGGGCTTGGTTTCCGCGTCGCCGTCTGCGAGCAGATCGAGGACCCGGCCGAAGCCAAGAAGCGCGGCTCGAAATCGGTGGTCAAGCGCGACGTCGTCCGCCTCGTCACGCCGGGCACCATCACTGAAGACAAGTTGCTGGCGCCGTCGGAATCAAGCTTCCTGATGACGCTGGGCAGGATCAAGGGTGGTGCCGAGCAGAACTTCGCGCTGGCCTGGATCGAGATTTCCACCGGTGTTTTCCGCGTCGCCGAGACCAATGCGGATCGCTTGCTGGCCGACATCTTCCGCGTCGACCCGCGCGAGCTGATCGTCGCCGAGCCTGTGTTCTATGACCCCGAGCTGAAGCCCGTTTTCGACGTGCTCGGCCGTGTTGCCAGCCCGCAGCCGGCCAGCCTGTTCGATTCCGCCTCGGCAACGGCGCGCATAGCCCGCTTCTTCAACGTGGCGACGCCGGACGCCTTCGGCACGTTCAGCCGCGCCGAGCTTTCCGCCATTTCCGGCGCGATCGCCTATGTCGAGAAGACGCAGAAGGCAGAGCGCCCGCCGCTGTCACGGCCGGAGCGCGAGGAAAACGGCGCCACGCTGTTCATCGATCCGGCAACGCGCGCCAACCTGGAATTGCTGCGCACGCTTTCCGGCAGCCGCGAAGGCTCGCTGTTCAAGGCCATCGACCGCACCGTCACTGGCGGCGGCGCACGGCTGCTGGCCGACCGGCTGATGGCGCCGCTGACCGATGCCGCCGCCATCGGCGCCCGGCTGGATTCTGTCTCTTTCTTCCGCGACGAGACGCGCCTCGCCGAAGCGTTGCGGCTGGCGCTCAAGGGCGTCGCCGACATGCCGCGCGCACTGTCGCGACTGGCGCTGAACCGTGGCGGCCCGCGCGACCTCGGTGCACTGCGCGCCGGTTTCCTTGCCGCAGGCGACATCGCGCAGGTTTTTGCGCGCGCCGCGCCGCCAGCCGAATTGACCGCGGCTTTTGCTGCCATCCACGCCTTGCCGAAGCCGCTCGCCCAACATCTTGCCGGAGCGCTTGCCGACGAATTGCCGTTGCTGAAACGCGATGGCGGCTTCCTGCGCAGTGGCTACGATGCCGAGCTCGACGAGATGCGTGCGCTGCGCGACGAGACGCGCAAGGTCATCGCCGGCATGGAACGCGACCTGATCGAAGAGACCGGCATCCGTTCGCTGAAGATCCGGCACAACAATGTGCTCGGCTACTACATCGAGGTGACGGTCAACCACCAGGCGATCATGACCGGTACCGATGAAGCCAAGGCGCGCTTCATCCACCGCCAGACCATGGCCAACGCCATGCGGTTCACGACGACTGAACTGGCGGGGCTGGAGACCAGGATCGCCAACGCCGCCGACAGGGCACTGGCCATTGAGCTCGCCGCATTCGATCGCCTGCTTGCCGAAGTGGTGGCCGAGGCGGATGCCATCCGCGCCGGGGCCGACGCGCTGGCGGTGCTCGATGTGTCGGCTGCGTTCGCCGCCCTGTCGGTGAGCGAGAACTGGTGCCGGCCGCAGGTCGATGCCTCGCTCGCCTTTGAAATTGTCGGTGGTCGCCATCCCGTGGTGGAACAGGCACTGCGCCGTACCGGAGAAGGCCCGTTCGTCGCCAATGATTGCGACCTCTCTCCCGAGGGCGATGCCAGGAATGGCGCCATCTGGTTGCTCACCGGCCCGAACATGGGTGGTAAGTCGACGTTCCTGCGCCAGAACGCGTTGATCGCCATCCTCGCCCAGACCGGTTCCTTCGTGCCGGCGGCGAGCGCCCATATCGGCGTTGTCGATCGCCTGTTTTCCCGCGTCGGTGCGTCCGACGATCTCGCGCGGGGTCGTTCGACCTTCATGGTCGAGATGGTCGAAACCGCCGCCATCCTCAATCAGGCTGGCGAGCGCGCGCTGGTCATCCTCGACGAGATCGGTCGCGGTACCGCCACTTTCGACGGCCTCTCGATTGCCTGGGCGGCCGTCGAGTATCTGCACGAGAAGAACCGCTGCCGCTCGATCTTCGCCACGCATTTCCATGAGATGACGGCGCTGAGCAACAAGCTTGGCCGGCTGCACAACGTCACCATGCGGGTCAAGGAGTGGGAAGGCGACGTCGTCTTCCTGCACGAGGTCGGCAAGGGTGCGGCGGACCGCAGCTATGGCGTCCAGGTTGCGCGGCTTGCCGGTTTGCCGGAAGCTGTGGTGGCGCGTGCCAAGCAGGTGCTGCACCAGCTGGAAGAAGGCGAGACCTCCGGCAAGGCCGACAGGCTGGTCGACGACCTGCCGCTGTTTTCGGTGGCCGTGAAGCGCGAGGCGCCCAAACCTGCCAAGACCGATGCGCTCGGCGAGGCACTGGCCGCCATCAGCCCCGACGAGATGACGCCACGCGAGGCGCTGGAAGCGATCTATCGGCTGAAGGGGCTGATGGATCGGTGACGATTCCGGAGGCTGCGGTCGAGGCCTCAAGCCTGGTCCAGCTCAGCATCTGAATGATGCAGCCGATTCCTCGCGCGGGCGTTGCTCCCAGCGAGGTGAAAACGGCTGTTGGACCATCAAAAAACATTCAGCAACAAATCGGATATCGCTATGGTGTCTGCTGCGCGGGGAGCGCGGATTGGAGGAACCAATGGATCGACGGTTATTTCTGACAGGAATACTCGGCGTTGCAGGTGCCGCGGTCGTCATGACGGCAATGCGTCCGGGCCAGGCGGTCGCAGGTGTGCCCACGACGGGCGGCGGCATATTGGATGAACTGGAAAGGTCCGACGCTGAGATGGCCGTGCTTGATGACGGTGCCGAGGCCGATGTCGAGCTGATCGATCATCGTCCCTGGCATCGCCGCCCGAGGCATCATCGTCCCCCGGGCCGTCCTCGCTGGCGCCGTGTCTGCCGTCGCGTTTACCGTCGCGGCCGCTGGCATGTCCGGTGCTGGCGTGAGCGTGTCTGGGTCAGGCGCTGGGCCTGATGCAGCGACGAAACCCCGGTTATTAGCCGGGGTTTTTCACAGGTCCCTACCTGTCTTCACCCGGTCGAGATGGCCAGATCGTCACCGAAATTCTCGATAGCCTGTCGCGGTTGTTCTGGGGAAGCCGGCAGAACGTTTTCCCTCGCCCCCGGACGTCCGAGGTAATAACCCTGTGCTTCATGGCAGCCTTCTATGCGCAGGATCTGCAACTGGGCGGCGGTCTCGACGCCTTCGGCCAGGACCGGGATCCCGAGGCTCTGCCCCAATGCAAGAACGGAGCGGACGATGGCCATGGCATGGGTGTTCCGTTCCATCTCCCGCGTGAAGGACCCATCCAGCTTGATCTTGTCGAAGGGAAAGCTGCGCAGCGTGTCGAATGACGAATAGCCGATGCCGAAGTCGTCGATCGATATCTTCACGCCCAGTGCCTTGATCTGCCGCAGGATGTGTAGCGCCCGGCTCTTGTCGGCAATGAAGGTCGTTTCGGTGATTTCCAGCTCCAGCCGGTTGGGCGACAGTCCGGTTTCGACAAGGATGTCGCGGATCAGGCCGGCGAGATCGTTGTGGACGAACTGGACCGGAGAAAGATTGACGGCGATCTTGTAGGGTTTGGCCAACCGGCCTGCCTCCCTGCAGGCCGTCCGCAAGACCCATTCGCCGATCGTGAGGATGAGGCCGGTTTCCTCCGCGATGGGGATGAAAACCGAAGGTGAGATCGGCCCTCTTGTGGGATGTTTCCAGCGTAGCAGCGCCTCATAGCCGAGCACATCGCTGGTCTGAACGGATTTCTGCACCTGGTAGTGGAGCTCGAGCTGGCCGAGTTCGAGGGCGTGGCTGAGTTCCGACGCCAGGGCATGATGCTCGCGCGCTGCCTTGTCCATCTGCGGTTCATAGAAGCAGATGGCTCGGGTGATGTCGGCCTTCGCGCGATACATGGCAAGATCGGCATTGCTGATGAGCACCTGTCGGTCGTGACCGTCGTCAGGATACAGTGCGACGCCCAGGCTTGCCCCCGCCGCGAGGTCGACATTGCCGATGTGAAGCGGCTCGGAAAAGACCTGTTCGAGTCGTTTCAGGAAATCGTCGAGTTGCCGGCGTTCGATGAAGACTTTGACACACATGAACTCGTCGCCACCGATGCGCGCGGCGAATTCGTCGTGCTGGAGAAGATCGCCAAGACGATGGCCGATCGTTGCCAGCGTGGCATCACCGGCCTGGTGCCCGCGCAGGTCGTTGATTTCCTTGAAGCGATCGAGATCGATGCCGATGATGGCGACCTTTGCGATCGAGTAGCGTGCCCGCTCCATTTCCTGATCCAGGTGCTCGATGGCGCTGGTCCGGTTCGGCAATCCGGTAAGGGAATCGGTCATCGCCAGCTTCTGCAGGCGATCGAATGCCTCCTGCGAGGTCTGCTCGTCGATGAGATAGCTGATGACGCCGGCTCCCAGGACCAGCATGCCCACGCCGACGACGGCAAAGGCGGCCAGCGTCGATGAGGTGGTGCTGTCGGCCGCCGTCGAAAATGGCGTCACCGAGATGGCGGTCATTCCGGTGAAATGCAGGGATGCCACGGCAAGAACAAACAGACCAACCGGCAGATACCGGGTCTCGCCCAGCCATGGCTTGATCGCCTGTCTGAGAGAAACGCCGGCAAACAGAACCGACATCGCCACCGAGGCGAGCACATAGTCGAGGTTCCAGTCGATCAGCCCGTCGACGCGGTAGGCCATCATGCCGCTGTAGTGCATCGCCGAAATTGCGATGCCGACGACACCGCCGCCGACCTCGGCGGCAAGGGGAAAGCGGAAGCTGATCGACAGCCAGAAGCCGTAGGCACAGCCGGCAACCGCGATCAGCAGCGAGACCATCGTAAAGGCGGGGTCGAAGGTGACAGGCGCTTCATGCTCATAGGCGATGACGGCGATGAAATGCGTGCACCAGATCGAGGAGCCGGCCGCCTGTGCCGCCAGAAAGATCCAGCCGGCTCGCTGCCAGCCGTTGCGCGCCTCGGCCTGTCGGAAAAGCCTGAACGTCACCCAGCTGCCGGCAATGCAGACAAACACGGCGAGCAGCACGAGCCACGGGTTATGCTCCGTGACCAAGCATGAGACGACACGCATACAACGCCCCCGGCGCCATTATGTCAGGACGATCGCTGCTCGGATTGTTGCGGATCCAGGCTAACGACCGTCGGCCTCAAGACGTTGCCAAGCAATCGCTAATATTCTGATAGCGTCGATGGTTAAATGCGATCGGCCCTCGTCTGACATGAAACGGCAGCCCTGCCGGTATTTGCCGGCTCAACGACCAATACCTTTGGCGATGAGCGATGAAAAAGCGTCGATGGCAGCTGCCTCGGGGATGCGCCCCTCCTGCTGTTCGCGTGCTATCGCTTCTGCGGCTCCCAGCAGGCCGATGCAGGTGAGACGCAACGTTTTGATGTCCATGTTCGCAAAGGGCTGCAGGGCCTGGCACATGATCGCGACGTATTCGCCGATCATGGCGCGTTGCTGCAGGGCCATTTCCTCGCTGCCCTTGAGTGCGGCCGAAATGGCCGGTGCCTCCGGCCCGAGATCGGCAAGGCAATTGAAATAGGCCCCGCTCATCAGGTCGGCGGTGGTGCCGAGTTCATGCGGGGCGGTGTCCAGCGCATTTCGAAGCGCCTGCACATACTGCTCTTCCAGTCGCTGGAAGAGCGCGACGAGCAGCCCGGCTCGCGTCGAGAAATGATCATAGGCGACAGGCCTGCTTACGCCCGCCTTTGCCGCAAGGGTGACCAGGGACAGCGCGTCGGCACCATTCTCGCGAACGATCGCCATGGCGGCATCGAGCAGCTGTTCACGGCGCTTGTCTTTCGGCAGCTTGACCAGGGATGAGCCCTTCGCTTGATTTCTACATTTTGTAAGTTACATTTTGTAGGAATCAAAATCAAGCGAGGATGCTTCCATGAGCGATGTAACCGTGATCGGCCTTGGCGAAATGGGCAGCGCGCTGGCCCGGGCTTTTCTGGCAGGCGGAAAGTCCGTCACCGTCTGGAACCGGACGTTGGCGAAGGCCTCGGCGCTGGAGCGGTCGGGAGCCACACATGCCTCCACGCTCGCCGATGCCGTTTCCGCCAGTCCGGCGGTGGTGATCTGCCTGTCCGATTACGATGCGACGTCCAGCATGTTCCGCGACAACGAGGTAGCCGAAAAGCTCGATGGCCGGTTGATCGTGCAGCTGAGTTCGGGGACGCCCCGTCAGGCGCGTGCGTTCGGAGCCTGGGTCCTCTCCCATGGCGCCAGTTATCTCGACGGCGCCATCGGTGCATGGCCCAGGCAGATCGGCAGTCCTGAAGCGGGGCTCCTGATCGTCGGCGACGAGGGCGTGTTTGTATTGGCGGAACCTCTCCTGAAGCTGCTGGGCGGCGGCCTCGGCTACATGGGTCCCGACATTGGTCACGCCAAGACCCTGTCCAATGCCGGACTGGCCTATTTCGCCGCACACTGGATCGGTTTCAGCCATGGCGCAGCCATCTGTGAGGCAGAAGGTCTCGACACTGCCATGTTCGGCGAGATGATGGCAGGGATGGCCGCGTTCTTCAGCGAAGATATGCGCCATATGGGGCGCGTCATCGCCGAGGATCGTTTTGGCGATGCGGAGGCCACGATCCGGATCATCAGTTCCGATGTCGGCTTGCTTGCCGAGGCGTCACGCGATCTCGGGATAGGCGCGCAGTTTCCGGATTTCGCTGCCGGCGTCTTTCGGCGCGCAAGGGATGCCGGGTTCAGTGCCGAAGAACCCAGCGCGGTGATCAAGGTGCTGCGCGAAGCAGCGGCAGAGAAGTCAATAAAGGGAACGCAGGCAACCGGATCCCTTTGACCGTATTGTTCATCGACGAACCCACCAGGGATGCGCCCAGGGATACACAATGACACGTGAGATGCTGGTCTCCGCCTATCGAGGCTATATCGACTGCCTGAACCGGCAGGATTGGAACGAACTCCGGCGGTTCGTTCATGACGATGTCCGCTACAATGGTATCGAAGTCGGGCTTTCCGGCTACCGTACGATGCTCGAGGGCGATTTTCGCGCGATCCCTGATCTTCGTTTTCGGATCGAACTGCTGATCGCCGATCCGCCGCATATCGCCAGCCGCCTGCGGTTCGACTGCACGCCGATCGGCACCTTGTTCGACCTGCCCGTCAACGGCAGGTGGGTTCAGTTCGATGAGAACGTATTCTACGAATTCGCCGGCGGCAGGATCGAAAAGGTCTGGTCGATCATCGACAAGGCCACGGTCGCGCGACAGCTTGAATGCGCTATGTAGTGAGGGCAAAACGGAACCGCATTGGTCCTACAGATTCATATTAATTGTTCTGACTAAAACTATTTGATGTTGACGCAGGTTGCGATCTAGTTTGCGGCAGCAGGGGGCTGCCAATGTATTTCCTTAAGATCGCCGCAGCGGCGGTAATGGCATGTATGTCAGCGGTTTCGGTAGTTCACGCTGATGAGGCGACAGGATCCGGAACGGGTTTTGCCGTGACTAAAGATGGTTGGTTGCTGACAAATGCCCACGTCATCGACGGGTGTGAGCGGATCGAGGCAAATGGAAAAACGATCTCTACCGATCCAAGGGTCGATTCCATCAATGATCTCGCCCTCATCAAGCTGCAGCTTTCGGAGCCAGCTAGGCCTTTTGTCTTTAGACAGTCGCCTACAAGGTTGGGGGAAGACATTGTCGCAATCGGATATCCACTTATGGGTCTCTTGTCGGACTCCATCAAGGTAACAACAGGGAACGTGAACTCGCTAGCCGGGTTGCGCAACGATACTCGATATATCCAAATCTCGACACCCATTCAGCCAGGCAACTCAGGCGGTCCTATAATCGATCGCGACGGATATCTGCTGGGGATCACCACCGCAACTTTCTCGAAAAAAACGGCGGATGAGCTTGGTATAACCGCACAGAATATAAATTTCGCCCTCAAAGCATCCGTTGCAGATCTATTTTTGCAATCTCAGAATATCGTCGGCGAGTCGGCAAATAAGCCTGCTGACCAGCCTGCACTATCCACTGCCGATCTTACGGCAAAAATGGCAACTTCTGTTTTTCAGATTAGGTGTTTCGGGAAGCCCGCAGGACCAAGCCCGTCGCGCCAGGAGGAAGTGGCGGCCAGTGCCCCGAAACCAAGCGCCGCTCAAAGTACATTGATCAATGCATCAGGTTACGATGCAATTGGTTTTGACTACGTGAGTTTGAGAGCTGCAACATATTCCGGCTGTCGTGCGGCTTGTGAAGGCGACGAGCGCTGCAAGGCCATTACTTACAACACCAAGCATTCTGTATGTTTTCTGAAGAACAATGTGGTTGCATTGATTCGCAACAAGGATGCGATGGCAGCATATTCTGCTTCGAAGGCGGCAGATGTTATCCTCTCCGAATTTACAAGTTATTCGGGCGTCGACATTCCCGGCGGGGACTATAAGCGAATCCGGCAGTCGACGTATCTCGGGTGCTTCGTTTCGTGCATTGGGGAAAAGGCGTGCAAAGCCTTTTCGTTCATTCCGAAGAAAAAGGAATGCTGGCTTAAGGACACCTTAGGGCGGCCACAGATCGTTAAGGGCGTTGAACTCGGCTTAAAATAGAGACACTCCGATTTCTATCTTCTCCGAAATCTCGAACTGGTCAGCGCGTATTCTCCCGTACAAGCCTCAGCCACGGCGCAAGATGGAAGGCACTCATCAGGAGATACATCACCACCATGCCGCCGAGCGGCATGCCCATCGCTGATGAGCAGAGCATCTCGGCTGGTCCACCCATCATACCGGTCAGCAAGGCCATGGCGGCGAACGTCGGCGATGCCGCCAGTGCCAGCCAATCCGACGCCGTCAGTGCGGGTGCATGGTCGAGCGAAACGCCGTCGGTTGCCGCCTGCGCCGCAGTACTGCCGACGGGGTTCTCGCTGCCGACAGTGCTGGTCCGGCGAGGGTTTTCCTCGTCGGCCCAGATGGAGCAGCAGGAGCGGCTCATGGCTTCGCACTCGTTGCTTTGGCGCGCATCGCCTTTTCGCCGGCGTCGGAAATCGCGACCCATCCCTTGTCGGGCTCAGCTTCGGTAACGTAGCTGTCGTTCCAGTCCCACCATTTGTAGGTCGGGGTCTGCGGATAGCCCTCAGGTGAATCCTCCCAGGCCTCCTGGCGGCCGAGCGGTGTGATGTCGAGATAGTTCCAGGTGCCCCCCATCTGTTCGTCGGCACGATCTGCGATGAAATAGGTGCGGAAGATGCGATCGCCGTCGCGCAGGAAGACGTTGTGGCCGTGCCATTCATCGACACCGAAGTCGACATCGAAGCTGTCAACAAGGGTGACCCAGGGAATGCGGTCCCAGCCCATTCGTGCCTTCACACGCTGGATATCCGCCTGCGGTGCGCGCGAGGCAAAGACCAGCGTGGTGTCGCGGGCATTGAGATGCGAGACATGGGCGACCTGGTCGGCCACCATCGAGCAGCCCCGGCAGGCGTGGTCAGGCCAGCCATACACGCCGGGTTCGAAGAAGGCGCGGTAGAGGATCAGTTGCCGGCGACCGGCGAAAAGGTCATGCAGACTTGCCTTGCCGTTCGGGGTCTCGAAGACATAGTCCTTGGTCACTTCCACCCAGGGCATGCGGCGGCGCTCTGCGGCCAGCGCATCGCGGGCATGCGTGTGGGCCTTTTCCCTCACGAGCAGTTGCTGGCGCGCCTGCTCCCACGCTTCCGGTGTAACCACCGGCGGCCTGTGCAGCGCAGCCAGAATCTCGTCGCGTTTGTTTTCGGCGGATGCGGTCATTGTTCTGTACCTCCTTGTCAGGGCGTCGCCGTGCTTCGAGGTCGAAGTGCGGTCGCTCATCACCCGGTGCTGGTGCCAGTGTGCCTGCGGAGGCCGAACAGTGTGAGTAACAAGTGTGGCGTTATTCCAGAGCGGCGGAATGGCTTGTGGTTCAGAACCGTTTGCGCAGCAGGGTGGCAACCACGAACAGCGCGCCAATCGAGCTGGTGATGATGCCGATCGGCAATTCCTGCGGCGGCAGCAGCGTGCGCGCCAGCAGGTCGCTGGCAAGCAGGAGTACCGCGCCGAAGACGGCGCAGGCGATGGCCAATCGCAGATGCAATGGGCCGGCGAAGCGGCGCGCGACATGCGGGATCATCAATCCCACGAAACCGATGACGCCGGCAACGGAAACCAGGATCGCCGTCGACAGCGCCGCGGCGAGGAATGTCAGCGTCCGGAAGCGGGGCACCGGAACGCCGAGGCTTTCGGCGGTGTTCTCGCCGGCCAGGAACGCGTCGAGCCAGCGATGGTAGCGCAGGGCGAAAGTGAGAATGACGGCCGCCCCGGCGACCGCCAGGCCGATATTGCCCCAGCGGGCCAGGCCCAGCCCGCCCATCGTCCAGAACAGCACCGAATGGGCAGCGCGCTGGTCACCGGCGAAGACCAGATAGTTGGTCAGCGCCGTGAACAGGAAGGAGACGGCAAGACCGGCAAGGATCAATCGCTCCGGGCCCTGGCCGCGTATCCGGTTGACAAGCAGCAGCACGACAAAGGCGGTGAGGATGCCGCCGACGAAAGCGGCGATCGGAAGCGTCCACACGCCGAGGCGGTCGCCGAAGACCGTGATCACCGAAACAGCACCGGCCGCGGCACCCGAAGACAGGCCGAACAGGAACGGATCGGCGAGGTCGTTGCGCGTCACCGTCTGCAGAAGTGCGCCGACCACGGCAAGGCCGGCGCCGACGCAGATGGCGAGGATGGCGCGCGGCAGCCTGAGGTCGACAATGATCTTCTCCACCGGCGCAGCCACGCTGCCCGCGTCCAGGCCAACGGCATGGGCAAGCGCTGCGATGACGTCACCGAGCGGAATGACGGTTGAGCCATAGGCGATGGACAGCAGCGCCAGCAGGATGACCAGCGCCAGGCCTGTGCCGATGGCTACGCCGTAAGATCGGCTGGGCACCTTCAGAAGGCCTCTGGATGCATGGCCTTCGCGATCTTGTCGATAGCCTCGATGTTGGCCGGGCCTGGCGTCAGCTCCGCATAACGCAGGGCAACGAAACGCTCGTTCTTGACGGCGTCGGTTTCCTTCATCGCCGGATGCGTCTTCAGGAAGTTCAGCAGCTTCCGGTAACCGGCGTCGTCCTGGTAGTCGAGCAGGATCAGGAATTCCGGGTTCCGGGTGGCGACGGCTTCCCAGTCGGTATTGCCCCAGTTGGTCGGCAGGTCGTCCATGATGTTCCTGCCTCCGGCTGCTTCGATCATCGCCGTGGGGATCGCGAACTTGCCGGCAGTGAAGGGTTTGTCCTCGCCGGAATCATAGAGGAACACACGTGTGCCGCTGCGGGTGCCGACCTTGGCAGTGATGGCGGCAAGCCTTTCCTTCCATCCGGCAACCAGCGCGCTGGCCTCGGTTTCCTTGCCGAAGATCTTGCCGAGCTTCTCGACGTCGCCGTACAGCAGATCCATCGAAGCCGCCGGCCGGTTCTTGTCGAGGTGGACGCAGCTTTCGCTGAGCACCAGCGTCTTGATCCCGTGTGGCGCCAGCGTATCCGGCGTCACGTCGCCACCGGGCTTCATGCCGTAATACCAGCCGGCAAAGAAGAAGTCGGGCTCGACCGCCAGCAGGTTTTCGAGTGTCGGATATTTGGGCGCGAGTTCCGGGATCGAGCCCTGCGCCTTCTTGAAGGCGTCATCGACCTTGTACCAGCCAGTGATGCCGGTCAGGCCGACGATCTCGGGTTGCAGGCCGAGCGCAAATGCCATTTCCGACATGTTGAGATCGTTGATCACCGCGCGTTTCGGCGCAGCGTCGAAGGTCAACGGAATGCCGCAGCTGTCGACCGTGACCGGGAATGCAAAGGCAGCAGACGAAAGAAGCGTGGCGGCAAGGCAAAAAGCGAGGCGTTTCATGGCGGCTCCGTAGGTGGATCGGTTCAGCGGAAAAGGCGTATCGGCACGTCGAAGACCGTCAGCTCGCGATCCTGTTCGTCCGGATGAGGCAATCGCAGCACATCTATGCCGAAGACCTCGCGCACCAGCTCTGCCGTCAGGGTCTCGCGCGGCGTGCCGAGTGCGACGAGGCGTGCCCTGCTCATCACGGCGACATGGGTGGCGAAGGGGGCAACCAGTGGCAGATCGTGCAGCACCGTGACGACAGCGATGCCCAGTCTGGCGACGAACTCCAGCAATTCGCCGCGCGCGCGCGGGTCGAGATGGTTTGTCGGCTCGTCCAGGAACAGCACGTGCGGCTGCTGGGCGATCGCCCGCGCCAACTGCGCGCGTTGGCGCTCGCCACCGGAAAGCGAACCCATGCGGCGGTCGCGCAGGGCGAGCAGGCCGGTTCGCTCCAGCGCGTCGATCACGACACTGCGGTCGTCGCTGCAGCGGCGAAGTCCGGCATGCGGAATACGTCCGAGCCCGACATAGTCGTGGACCGCTAGCTGCGCATCCGGCTGGTCGGATTGGCCGACCACGGCGATGCGGCGGGCGCGTTCCGCCATCGGCAGGCGGTCGAGCGGTTCCCCGTCGAGTCTGACCAGGCCGCTGGCAGGTTTGAGCATGCCGCACAGCATGCGCATCAGAGTCGTCTTGCCAGCGCCGTTTGGGCCGATGATGGCAAGCCTTTCGCCGGCGCGTACGTCGAGACTGACATCCTCGACAAGGGTGATGCCCTTCTCCGGTCGATAGCAAAGGTCGCGCGCCTGCAGGACAAGAGCACTCGCGAAAGCAGCTTCTTCGGCGCGTTGCGTTGCGCCGTCGAAAGGATGCGTCGCGCCATCACGTTGAAAAACGGCAAACCCTTCCAACTGATCCCTCATCGATCAGGTGCGGAAGGATGGCCAGAATGACGGCTGTGCCGCCCTTGTAGCGTCCTCCCGGCACACCCCGTCCGGTCAACTCACTGCGATGGCAGGTCTCCTGGCTCGCGGATCGTTGCGCTGTCCTGCCTTCCCGGCACCTTGGCCAGTGGCGTTCTCGGACTTTGCTACCGCTTACAGTTGCGGGGGCAGCCACGGTCTGGGCCCTTGTGGGCTTCACCGTATTCCCTTTTCACCCCGGACCTTTCGATTCGGGGCACCATCGCCGGGGACCCTATTGTGACCGCCGCCGCCTGGCAATGGCGATTCGTGGCCGGGATCTGCGGTAGCGCGCCGCTCTGCCGGCGGAATGTAGCGGGCGCGCTGCGGATGGCAGTCGCAATTTTGGTGGCGTCCCCTGAACAGGGAAATCAGCGATTTGACGATCATGCCGCCTGCCCGCTCCAGCTCGGAAACGGGTCCGGCAGGTCGCGCCAAAGCTGCGGCGCGAAGACAGGCTCATCGACCAGGCAGGCATCGAGTTCGGCACGAATGCGGCTCTCGTCCATGGGGTCGCAGCCAATGAAGACCAGCTCCTGGCGGCGGTCACCCCACATCGGATCGAAATAGGGTTCCATTGCTTCCTGCCATGACGGATTGTCGGGCCATCGGTTGCGGGGAACCGCCGCCCACCAGAGTCCGCGCTTGCCGGTACGCACCAGCACGCCGGCCTGGCTCAGTTCCCCGACATGGTTGGGACGTGTCGCCAGCCAGAAGAAACCCTTGGCGCGCACCACACCTGGCCATGGCCGGCTGATGAATGCCTGCAGCTTGACGGGATCGAATGGCCGGCGCTCGCGGTAGACGAAGGAACGGATGCCATATTCTTCGGTTTCGGGGACATGGTCCTTGAAGCCGTTCAGTTCTTTGAACCAGAGCGGATGCTGTTCTGCCTGCTCGAAATCGAAGCGGCCGGTGTCGAGCACCTTGCCGAGCGGTACCCGGCTGAAATCCGTTTCGACGAGCTCGGCCTGCGGGTTAAGCGCGCGGATGATCTTGCGGGCCAGGTCGAGGTCCTTGGCAGGTGTGTCGGAAACTTTGTTGAGCACGACGACATCGGCAAATTCGATCTGCTCGACCAGGAGATCGACGAGCACGCGCTCATCCGAAGCACCGAGTGCCTCGCCGCGATCGCGCAGGAAATCCGACGACGAATAGTTCCGCAACAGGTTCGCGGCATCGACAACCGTCACCATGGTGTCGAGACGCGAGACGTCGGCAAGGCTGTTGCCCGCTTCGTCGCGAAACTCGAAGGTCGAGGCGACCGGCAGAGGTTCCGAAATGCCTGTCGACTCGATCAGCAGATAGTCGAACCTGTCCTGTTCGGCGAGCCGGCGCACTTCCGCCAGGAGGTCGTCACGCAACGTGCAGCAGATGCAGCCATTGGTCATCTCGACCAGTTGCTCGTCGGTCCGGGACAGATTGGCACCCCCGTCGCGTACCAGCGCGGCGTCGATGTTTACCTCGCTCATATCGTTGACGATGACGGCAACCCGGCGTCCGTCGCGATTGTGCAGGATGTGGTTGAGAAGCGTGGTCTTGCCGGCGCCCAGGAATCCGGAGAGGACGGTTACGGGGAGGCGCCTTCGATTGTGCGTGGGCATGACTGTTTTCCAGAGGCTGTGGGGAGGTGAACCCGGGGTGGTTCGCCTGGGGAGGAGCGACCAAATTCGAGGAGGTCACCAACGGGATTGTTACGTTGTAACATAACAAAGCCGAAAGGCAAGCAGTATGCGTTCAGGGAGAAAAAAAGGTCCGTTTGCAGGGGCGACGTTCGCCGCCGCACGGGAGCTTCCTTCGGAGGTCCCGTGCGGCAAGGAGTTTTATGCCGCGGCGCGCTGCTGCTTCAGGAACAGCCGGTTGCCTATCGCATGAGCCTCGGCCGGAAGTTGCGCATGATCCTGCGCTTCCGGGAAGAGCAGCAGTTCGGACGTCGCCACCCTGGCGCCGCAATAGTCGAAAATGCCGTGGTCGATCTGGGTCTTCATGGCGCCGAAATAGCCATGTCTGGCGTAGGTGCGCTGGCTGGCCCCACCGATCGCGACGAGATGCACGTTCAGCCGCTGCAGCTTCTTCGTCAGCTTGCCGCCCGGGGGCTCGTCATAGGCCCAGCCATTCATGAACACGCGGTCGATCCAGCCCTTGAGCAATCCAGGCATCGACCACCAATAAACCGGGTAGACCAGCACCAGCGTATCGGAGCGGTCTATACGCGCCTGCTCTGCCACAATGTCATCGACAGCAGGCGCCTGGCCCTGAAAGGTGGCGATGTCGGCTGTGTTGAAACGAGGATCGAAGCCTTCGGCGGCCAGGTCGGCGATCTCAAAACTGTTGCCGGATGCAGCAACGCCTTCGGCGACACTGGCGGCGATCTTGTGGGTGAGTGAATTGGCATCGGGATGCGCGACGACGATGAGCGCGTGCATGACGGGGCTCCTTGGGGGTGTTGCGAGTAGGCGGGTCATCTTATATACTTTTAGTAAGTTACTTTTGGTATATAGTGATGTCAAGCGATCTTGCGAACAATGCGCGCCCGCGCCGTCAGCGCCTGCTGCGCGAAGAACGACATCGACAGCTGCTTGATGTTGCCTGGCGCATCGCACGTGAGGAAGGCACCGAAGCGTTGACGCTCGGCCGGCTGTCTGAGCGGGCCGCGGTAACCAAGCCTGTCGTCTACGACCATTTCGCCACGCGCTCGGCGCTGCTGGCGGCGCTCTACCAGGAATTCGATGAGCGCCAGAACCTGGTCATCGATGCAGCGCTGGCGGCAAGCGAACCGACACTCGACAGTCGTGCCTCGGTGATCGCTTCGTCTTATGTCGATTGCGTGCTGGAGCAGGGTCGTGAGATTCCCGGCGTGGTGGCCGCCCTTGTCGGCACGCCGGAACTGGCGACCATGAAACACGAGCACGAGGCCGCATTCCTCGAGAAGTGCCGGACAGCTCTGGCGCCGTTTGCGCCCGATGTCACCACGGCGCGCCTGTGCGGCATGCTGGGAGCGGCTGCCGGTCTGTCCGCGGCCGCCGCTTCGGGAGAGGTCACCGCGGAGGAAGCCCGCGGCGAACTCCATCAAATCATTCTGGCCATGGTCGCCCGCAGCGCCGGGTGAACGCCTTCGCCAATCTGAAGCACGGAAGCAATCCTATTGCCGCGTGGCAATGGTTACTGCCGCACCGCCCATCAGCACGGCCGCGCCGCGGTTCATCAGGCGCACGGCACGCGGCGACTTGAGCGCATGGCGCGCCTTGGCACCGGCCAGCACGAAGGGCAGCTGCGCCAGCGTCAGGATCGCTGCGGTGAGCGCCACCAGCACCAGGACATCCGCAAGCGTGACGGCGTTCAGGTCGACGATGGTCGGCAGGATGGCGATGTAGAACAGTATCGATTTCGGATTGCCAAAAGTCACCAGCACGCCGGAGGTCAGGGCGCGCCAATGATTGCCAGCGTTGGCTTCCGTGCCTTCGGTCCTGATGTCGAAATCGGCGGTCCAGTACTGGTAAGCGAGCCAGACGAGATAGGCCACGCCCGCCCATTTGATGACGATCAGTGCCAGCGTGAAGCTCTCCGCAATATAGGCAAGGCCTGCCAGCACGGCGACGAGGTAGAGAACGTCGCCTGCCACCATGCCAAGTGTCATCCACACAGCCTGCCGGGAGCCGCTTTTCATCGCCTGCGCGACGATGGCGACGATCTGCGGACCGGGAATGGCGGCGGCGATCGCCAGCGCACCGGAATAGGCCAGGAAGCCCGAAAGGGTCATCGTTTCGTCCTTGGTCGAGCGGAACAGGCCCGCGCGCTGGCGGGGATGAGAACACCATATTGTGCTCCGGCATAAGTGCAATTGATGCGGGGAAGGATACTGTCATCGGAGTTTCCGATGGAGACATTCGTATCTTCCCGTTTCCCTTTGCCTTTCACGAAGCAGACAACTCCGCCTGAGCCATCCGAACGAAGGTTGGCCGAAGCGGAGATCTCATGACTACGACAACTGAAAACAAGGTAGAGCGCGTCCTCATCGTCGGTGGCGGCTCCGGCATGGGGCTGGCGCTCGCGGGGCTGCTTCTGTCGGAGGGAGCGGAGGTAACGATCGTCGGGCGCTCGCAACCAAAACTGGATGCGGCCGGCAAAAGCCTTGGCAACCCATCTTCGTTGCACATCGCGGTCGCCGACATCGCCAGGGAAGACGAGGTCAGCAGGCTTTTTGCCGACACCGGCCGGCTAGATCACATTGTTTCGACCGCCGCCGATATCGGCGCCTCCTACCGGCTGTTGCCGGATCTCGACATTGCGGAAGCACGCAGGGTGGTCGATTCGAAGTTCTTTGGGCCGCTGCTGTTGGCCAAGCATGGCGTGCCGGTTTTGTCCGAGAAAGGGTCGATCACCTTCACATCGGGCATCAACGCCTATCGGCCGGCGGCACGCGGTTCGGTGACGGCGGCCATGAATGGCGCGCTTGCCTCACTGGTGCGCGCGCTTGCCGTCGAACTCGGGCCGGTCCGTGTCAATGCCGTCTCTCCAGGCTGGGTCGACACCCCTATCTGGCAGCACGTCGCCGGTGACGCCAAGGTGGCGACGCTCGATGCCATGGCCACTCGCCTGCCGGTAGGCCGCATCGGCAAGGCGGAAGACATCGCCGATGCGATCCGTTTCCTGATGCGAAACGGCTTTGTCACCGGAACGGTGCTGCACGCCGAGGGCGGGCATCGCCTGGTTTGAATTGCCGTCGCGCGGCCTCGAGGAAAAGTCGTACCGCCGGCCGCTTGCCGCGCCTGTCATGCCAGATCATGGAGACAGGGACCGACGAGTTGTCGCCGGTCCATGGCAACGTCACGACCCGCCCGTTGCTGGCTTCTGCGGCAACCCGTGGAATGAGGGCACAGCCAGCACCTTCCGCCACGAGTTTCTGGATCGCGGCGATCGAGCCGAGTTCGACAGCGATGCGCGGGCGCGCGCCGTTCTTCGCAAAGGCGGTTTCGAACATCTGGCGATAGACACACCCCTGTTCGGTCACCAGGAACGGCTCGTTGCGCAGGTCGTCGGGGCCTGCTGTGACTTGCCTGGCCAGCCGATGACCGGCTGGAAGCGCGACGACGAGTTCTTCTTCGGCCACAACTTCATGCTTGAGTTCCGGTGTCTCGGGCGGTTCGCCGAAAGCGAAGGAAACATCGAGGGCACCGCTCTTCAAGCCGCCGCGCAACTCACCGCTGCCGGCGCTCTTCAGTTGCAGCCGCACCGCCGGATGCTCAGCGCCGAAATGCGCCAGGAGGGGCGGCAGATAGCTCGCGCACAGTGTTTCCAGTCCACCGATCGTCAGCGCGCCTGCCGTTGTGTTTGCTGCCGCAGCCACTGCCGCGCGCACTTCGTCGGCACGGACCAGGAAGTCAGGAGCGTGATCGAGCAGCTGCTGGCCTGCATCGGTCAGTTTCAGCTTGCGTCCGGTGCGGTCGAAAAGCGCGGCATTCAGATCGGCCTCGAGTGCCTGAATCTGTTCGCTCACGCTCGACTGGGCAAGGTGGATGCGCTCCGCTGCCCGTGTGATGTTGAGCTCGGAAGCAACGGCAACGAATGTCTTCAAATGCCTGAGTTGCATTGGCTGTCCACGGTGCTGCCAAGTTGAAAGGGAAATGCTCAGGACGCCTCGGCCAGCATCGCGCGGCTGTCGAGATGGTTTTTCAGCACGGGTGCGACGGTGACGGTGGCGATGCCTGGAATGGCGACCATGCGTTCGCGCAATGCGCTCAGCGCAGCCAGGTCACGCGCCCGCACGCTCAACACCATGTCCATCGGCCCGGAGACATGATCGCAGCTCTCGACCTCCGGAAAGCCGGCGACCATCGGGATCAGCCGGCCGCAAGGGCGCCCGTCGGTGCGCACGAAAAAGAAAGCGCGGGCGCCAGCCGGCTCCACCGGTCCGGTTGTGTCGATCGTGAAGCGCTTGATCACGCCCTGGCGTTTCAGCCGCGCCAGGCGATCCTGCACGGCGCTGCGGGAAAGCCCGACCGCGCGTGCCAGGCCCAGCACCGGCTGGCGGCTGTCGCGCCTGAGCAGCGTGACCAGCTGCCGGTCGATGTCGTCGAGATCTGGTGTCGCGAGATCCATCCCATTGTCCTTTCCCCGGCAATCTGCCGGCCGGGCGTCATCTTGCCGGTCGCATTCCGTCGTCGTCGTCGTCCAGAAGTCTGCGATCGAAACCAAAGCCGCAGGCAAGAGATGGAACGAGCCGCCCGCATTTACCAGTATGGACCGCCGGAAGTTCTGAAGATTGAGCCAATCGAGGTGCCTGTGCCGGGTCCCGGCGAAGCACTGGTGCGCCACACGGCGATCGGGCTGAATTTCGTCGAGGTCTATTTCCGGCGCGGCACCTTCCAGATGCCGGCCCTGCCGGCCGTGCTGGGCAATGAGGGCGCGGGGATCGTTGAGGCGATTGGCCCCGGTGTCGAAGAGGTGGCGGTTGGCGATCGTGTCGTCTATGCCGACAGCCCGCTCGGGGCCTATGCGACGGTGCGCGTCTATCCCGCCGACCAGCTCGTGCATATTCCGACAGCCATCAGCGATGATCAGGCCGCCGCTTCCTTCCTGCGTGGCGTCACCGCGCGCATGCTGCTGAAGGACGTCGTTCCCCTCCATCCGGGCGACACCGTTCTCTACCATGGCGCAGCCGGAGGCGTCGGCCTGCTGTTCGCGCAATGGGCAAAGGCAGCTCGGCATCCATGTCATCGGCACCGTATCCAGCGCCGAAAAGGCTGCCGCCGCGCGCGCCGCCGGCTGCATCGAGACGATCGACTATCGCACGCATGACTTCGTCGAAGAGGTCAAGGCGATGACAGGTGGTGAAGGTGTTGCTGCCGTGTTCGACTCCGTCGGTCAGGACACGTTCGTGAAGTCGCTGGAAAGCCTGCGCCCGCGCGGCGCGCTTGTCGCCTTCGGTAAGGCCTCAGGCAATCCGCCCGCGATCGATCCGTTCCTGCTGGCGCCGAAGGGACTTTATGTGACCTGGCCGATCCGGCCCGTCTACACCGCCCGCCGCGTCGATCGCGAACGCAGTGCCGACGAACTCTTCGAAGCAATCGCTGGCGGCATTCTCGATGTCGGCCCGAGCCGCATTTACGCGCTCGACGATATCGTAGCCGCGCATCGCGATCTGGAGGGGCGCAAAGTCATCGGTGCGGCGGTGATCAGGCCCTGATATCCGGCACCTGGCCACTGCACGGTTCGAGGGATCACCGTCTCTCGAACCGTTGGCGAGCGGCGGCCTGGCAGCTCTGAAAAAGTCCGATGAAGAGCAGTTCGCGCACCGCGAGCTTCTTTCGGCCCCAATAGCTGGCCGTCTTCATCGCGTCCGGGTCGGATGTTTCTGCAAGCGACGATTTCAGCATGCTGCCGGTGCAGTTGAGCACCAAGGCCTGGAGGGCCGTTCGCCCGCATATCTTGGCTTCAGGTGTCATCGATGCGGCGGGAAAAGGATGAAATGCAGCGCGATAACCGCGTATCAGGAATGAGCTTTGTTCACTGGAATAGCCGGTCGCCGCAAGGAGTTTGGCCATCCTGGCCCGTTCGCCCGCCAAGGTCAGATCACCGCAGGCAGGTGCGGCATTCCCCTCCGTGACAGATGTCACCGTCAGAATTCCGACAACGGCTGCTGCCAGCCATTTGGGAGTGAGGTTCAAGACATTGAACATGGAACGAGTGCCTTCCCCGGAACGGCTGTGAGATTGCGCAAAACGCGGGACGCGTAAAGGCCTCACATGTGCAAAATCAGTCTCAGAGCTGTTGACTCGATTTGTACCGATCAGTACAAATGTCGCAACGTGCCTGGCAACAGCACGAATCGATGGAGATCCCGATGAGTCGTCCGCCACTGCCGCCTTTCAATGCCGAAACCGCCGCTGAAAAGGCGCGCAAGGCCGAGGACGCCTGGAACAGCCGCGATCCCGAGAAGGTATCGCTCGCCTATACCGAGGACAGCCTTTGGCGGAACCGCGCCGAATTCGTCAGGGGGCGGCCGGAAATCGTTGCCTTCCTCGCGCGCAAGTGGGCGCGAGAGCTGGAGTATCGCCTGATCAAGGAAGTCTGGACCTGGAACGAGAACCGCATCGCCGTGCGTTTCGCCTATGAATGGCGCGACGACAGCGGTCACTGGTTCCGCTCCTACGGCAATGAGAACTGGGAATTCGACGAGGCAGGCCTGATGCGCAGGCGCGTCGCGTCGATCAACGACCTGCCGATCACCGAGGCGGAGCGCAAGTTCCACTGGCCGCTCGGCCGCAGGCCGGACGATCATCCGGGTCTCAGCGACCTTGGGCTCTAGAGCGGGATACGATCAGGATGAACCGCGCTCTATCTCTTTGTTTGTCGCATGATCATTATCCGAAAAGTCTGCAACTTTTCGGGACCATGCTTTGAATGCGCAAGGGTGCGGCCGGCAGGGATGAGCTGATTACGGCGATAGCCGAAGTGTTTCGCGCGCATGGCTATGCCGGTGCCAGCCTGTCGCTGATCACCAAGGCGACGGGGCTCGGCAAGGGCAGCCTCTACAACTTCTTTCCGGGCGGCAAGGACGAGATGGCGACGGCTGTGCTGGCGCATATCGACCGCTGGTTCGAGGACGAGGTTTTTTCGCCGTTGCGCGAAATGAAGGACCCGCGGGAGGGCATCGAGCGCATGCTGGCGGCAACGGATGCCTATTTCCACTCCGGCCGCCGCGTCTGTCTGGTCGGCGCCTTTGCGCTGGACGACGCGCGTGACCGTTTCGCCATCGAGATCAGCTCGTATTTCGGGCGTTGGGTGACGGACCTGGCCGGCGCGCTACGGCGAGCGGGCCGGCCGGAGACGGAAGCCCGGCGACTGGCCGAAGAATGTGTTGCCGGCATTCAGGGCGCGCTTACGCTGGCGCGCGCCTTTGACGACCCCGCGGTGTTTTCCCGGACCATGACGAATATCAGCGAACGGCTGGGCGTCGCCGGCACCTGACTTGTCCAGACGTTGGTTCAGGCCGCGTCCAGGCCTTCGAAGATCAGGCTGTGATGCACGGCAGCACCCGCGGTGACACCATCGGCGGAGGCCCAGGTGGCATTGTGCATGCCGCGCGCCGCGTCGCCGGCGGCAAAGACGCCGGGCACGCTCGTCGCCTTCTTGCCGTCGGTGACGATGATCGGACCGAAGAAACCGTCTTCGAAGCTGCACCCCAGCCGTTCAGCGAGCGGGCTGGCCATCACCGTGCGCGGTGTCAGGTAAAGCGCCGCCATGGCGATCCGCCGACCGTCGGCGAGCACGACTGCCTGCAGCGTCCGCTCTTCGCCGTCCAGGACCGCGATGCGTGATGGTTCGATGGTGACGCCGCGTCGCGCGAGCTTCGCCAGCACACCAGCATCAGGCATCGGCTGGCCGTTGAGGAACAGTGTCGTCGGACCCCATTCGGTGATCATCAGCGCCTTTTCCGCGCAATGCGGCGTGGTGGCCAGCACGCCGAGCGGCGCACCGCCGAATTCGTAGCCGTGGCAATAGGGACAATGCAGCACGCTGACGCCCCAGCGGTCGGCCAGGCCGGGCATATCGGGCAGGATGTCGGTGATGCCGGTCGCCAGCACCAGGCGTGAAGCCTCCAGCATTGGCCCCGATACGAGCGTGACCGTGAAGGCGCCTTCGTGTCCGCGGGCATCCGAGGCTTCGTCCGCGACGAAATAGACATTGGGGTAGGCGGCAAGTTTTTCGCGCGCGGCGGCGATCATGCGCGCCGGCTCGGCGCCATCCTGCCCGAAGAAGCCGTGCGAGGCGGTGGCGAAGCGGTTGCGTGGTTTGCCGGCATCGATCACCGCGACGTTGCGGCGTCCGCGCGCGAGCTGCATGGCGGCAGAGAGGCCGGCATAGGAACCGCCGATCACGACGGCATCGAAGGGTTTTGCAAACATCTGCACATCAGGCTGCATGGGGATTGGCCTTCTTTGTTTTGTTCTGCTTCCAGCGCTCGTGGAAATCCGCCGCGAGGTCGGCCAGCGTCACTTCGCCAAGCCGCTGGATCAGCAATGCCTCCGCCTGGCGGAAAGCGTCGTTCAGCGCAGCGTTGACTGCCTGCTCCACCAGGCAGTCCGGCATTTCCTGGCGGTTGCCGAGCGCGAAGACCATCGGCTCGCCGAGCGCGGTATAGACGTCGCGCAGCGAGACGCTGGAAAGGTCGCGACTGATCGTCCAGCCGCCGCCATGGCCGCGCTCGGACTGAACGATGCCCATGTCGCGCAGGCCCGCCATGATGCGGCGGATCACCACGGGATTGGTGCTCAACGTCTTGGAGAGCTGTTCCGAAGTCATTGGCCGGCCTTCTTCGGCCATGTGCAGCAGGACGTGCAGGACGCCCGAAAGTCGACTGTCGCGTTTCATGCAACTTTATATGTTACGAGAAAGCGCGAGAGTCAAGATTGAGCAGATGAAGAGCGGAAATTCAGCCGTCTTTCAGGAAAGGGCTGGCAGGGGTTATTCGCTCTCACCATCCAGCGCCGGCACGGAAACACCGGCGAGTTCGGCGGCCAGCAGCCTGGCAGCCCCGGCACGTGCGATCCTCAGCATCAGCGCCTTGCGGGTAGCCGCGGCAATGCGGTGTTCCGGCGCGTCCCGCAGCATTTCTGCGCCGTAGCCGTCGGACAGGATGAAGCCGCACTCCTCGGGAAAGATCTCTGCCGGCACGCCTGGGTGCGTGGCGAAGAAGAAGCGGTCGCAATGCAGCCGGTAATCCGGCCATTTGCGGTCGACACGAAAGTCCTCGATCGAAGATTTGACCTCGATGATCCAGATGTCTCCCTGGCGCGTCAGCGCGACGAGGTCGGCGCGCCGTCCGGTCGCCAGCGACAATTCAGGCAGGACATGCGCGCCCATCTGGGTAAGCAGCCGCTGCACGCCACGCCGTACCAGCATGGCGCGCTCCGACTGGCGACCGTCGATCAGCGGATTTTGGGAAAGCGGCGAGACAATGGGCATGATGCATCATGCCCGATTCCGTTCACGGTTTGAACCCTTCAGTCCACCGTCACCAAATCTCCTGCCATCTCCTCCAGGATAGGGCAGTCCGGGCGATTGTCGCCGTGGCAGGCGTGGATCAGCTTGTTCAAGGTCGCCCGCATGGATTGCAATTCACGAACCTTTTCCTCGATCGCCGAGACATGCGCCGAGGCTATCGCGCGCACGTCCTGGCTGGCGCGTTCGCGATCCTGGTACAGCGCCATCAGCTGGCGGCAATCGTCGATGGAAAAGCCGAGATTGCGAGCCCGTTTCAGGAAAGCAAGCCGGTGGACGTCGTCGCTCGAGTAGTCGCGATAGCTGTTGTCCGAACGCTCGGGGGAGATCAGCCCGATCTCTTCATAGTAGCGGATGGTCTTGGCCGGCAGTCCGGAGTGGCGGGCGGCATCGCCGATATTCATGATTTCGTCCTTTGGCGGCCTGCGATGGCGTGTTTGTGAGGCCGCTTTCTTTGTTTTTGCTTGATAATCCTGTGACAGATGTTGCCGAAATGCCATAGCCGGTGCCTTACCGGCAGACACACCCCCCCATATAAGCATCGGCTGCTTGGCAAGCAAAAGAAATGCCAGCATGAATGCGTTAACGATTTTTGTCGAATCGCCGCGGATCAACGGGACGGAGCGTAGAAACTGTTCATGCGCTTGAAATCTGCCATTGTCGTCGCGGCGCTCGCCGCTTCGCTTGCCGGCTGTAGCACCATCGGCCAGATGCGGCTTTTCTCCAACGACTACGGTGGCGTCAGCGATGCGGGCTATCAGCTGCCGCGCATCCCGATCGAAAAGGTGCCGCAGAGGTTCCATCGCCAGATCGTCGCTTACGACACCAATGAGAAGCCGGGCACGATTGTCGTCGATACCGGCAACAAGTTCCTGTATTTCGTGCTGCCTGAAGGCGAAGCCGTGCGCTACGGCATCGGCGTCGGGCGCGAAGGATTCGAGTGGAACGGCACGGCGCACGTCGCGATCAAGCGCGAGTGGCCGACCTGGACGCCGCCATCGCAGATGATCAAGCGCCAGCCGGAACTTGCGCAGTTCCGCAATGGCATGGATCCGGGTCTTAAGAATCCGCTCGGCGCACGCGCGCTCTATCTGTTCAACAAGGGTGACACTGGCTACCGCCTGCACGGCACTCCGGAATGGTGGTCGATCGGCAAGGCGATGTCGTCGGGCTGCATCCGGTTGATGAACCAGGACATCATCGACCTCTACAACCGCGCTGAAGTCGGCGCCAAGGTCATCGTGATGTGATGTAAGCGCCTGCCGCTGAAGGAAGGCGCAAAGCGAGTTTCGTACGCGGACCGTCTAGGCAACACGGACGTCCCAAACAGAAAGCCGGGCATGATGCCCGGCTTTTTGTTGAAGCCATTCCGTCGAAGAGAATCCGTTCCGGAAATGAAAAACCCCGAGATGGTGTCCCGGGGTTTGCACGTTGAAGATGTCGGCGCTTACGACACCTGTTCGACGTGCTCCACTTCGGGCACGAAGTGACGAAGCAGGTTCTGGATGCCGTGCTTTAGCGTGGCTGTCGAGGATGGGCAGCCGGCACAGGCACCTTTCATATGCAGGAACACGGTGCCCTTCTCGTAACCACGGAAGGTGATGTCGCCGCCGTCCTGCGCCACCGCGGGCCGCACGCGCGTGTCGAGCAGTTCCTTGATGGTGACGACGATCTCTGCGTCTTCCTTGTCGTAGAACTCGCCTTCATCGTCGGCGGTGGTGGATGGAGCGGTGCTGGCCATGACCGGCTGGCCGGACATGAAGTGCTCCATGATGGCGCCGAGGATCGCCGGTTTCAGATGCTGCCAGTCGGGACCGTCCTTGGTCACGGTGATGAAGTCGTAGCCGAAGAACACGCCAGTCACGCCCGGAATGTCGAACAGGCGGCCGGCCAGGGGAGAAGCGTCGCGCGCTGCATCGGCGTCGCGGAAATCGGCGGTGCCTTCGCGCAGGACTTCCTTGCCGGGCAGGAATTTCAACGTCGCCGGATTGGGGGTCGACTCGGTCTGGATGAACATGGCGGTCTCCGGCCCGCATCGTGCGGGCGATAGTTTGGAATGGTTCTAAATAAGCCCAATCCGCCGGGCATTCAAGCAAAAGCCGGCAAGGCTGTCGAATCCTAGAGCGTTTCCGTTTTTCACGGAAACGCGGAAACGCTCCAAGTTTTGTTTTCGCCGCATTCTTGTAACGCCAGTTGATCCCACCTGGCTACAAAATGCTCCAATGCTGATATAGGGCGGTCAGGCCAGACTTTCGATGTCGTCGTCGGAAAGGTTTTGCGGCACGACAGTGACCGGGATCGGGAAAGCCGCTCCTTTGCCTGCGATGGACGCAACCAGCGGGCCGGGCCCTTCCTTGCCGGCGCCTGCCGCCAGAACCAGGATGGCGATGTCCTGGTCTTCCTCGATCAGCTTGTGGATCTCTTCGGCGCGCTTGCCTTCGCGGACGACCAGTTCGGGTTCGATGCCGACCTTCTGCCGCACCTTGCCGGCATAGGCGTCGAGCGCGGATCGTGCCGTGGTGTTGGCTTCCTCGCGCATGATCTTTTCCACGCCCAGCCAGTGCTGGAAATCGTCTGGCTCGATGACATAGAGCAACACAAGAACGCCGCCCGTGCTCTGCGCACGTTTCGAGGCATAGGCCACGGCGCGCTCGCATTCCGGCGTGTCGTCGATGACAGCCAGGAATTTGCGGCGGTGGCCGGCTTCACGGCTGAGGCGTTTGGAGACCATAGATGTCCTGTTCGATGGAGCAATTCCAGGAAAAGTGTGTAGCGGTTTTCCGCCCGGAATTGCGTAAAAACAAAGAGTTAGAGAGTTCCCACGCTTCCGTTGAAGAACGGAAACGCTCTAGCTTCGGCTGCAATCTGCCATTCGCGTGGGGTTCCTTGCAAGCGGCCCGCCATGCGGTCAGGCGGAAGGAGTTCGAGACGTTGCCCAAAAAACAAGGGCGGCCGCAAGCAGCCGCCCTGCGATGTTGGGTCAGAGATGGGTTCAGCCTTGCAGCAGGCCGATGATGTCGCGCACCGTCTTCATGTTGGCCTCGGCCAGCACGCCGGCGCGTTCACCGCCATTGCGCAGCACGCCGTCTATATGGCCAGGATCCGCCATGAGGCGACGCATCTCACCGGCGATCGGGGCCATTTTCTCGACCGCAAGGTCGGCGAGCGCCGGTTTGAACACCGAGAACTGCTGGCCGCCATACTCCTTGAGCACGGCTTCCTTGCTGCTGTCGGCGAGCCCGGCATAGATGCCGACCAGGTTTTCCGCTTCCGGACGGCCTGCCAGGCCGGCAATCTCGGAAGGCAGCGCCTCGGGATCGGTCTTCGCCTTCTTGATCTTCTTCGAGATCGTGTCGGCATCGTCGGTCAGGTTGATGCGCGACAGGTCGGACGGATCCGATTTCGACATCTTCTTGGAACCGTCACGCAGGCTCATGATCCTCGCGGCCGGGCCGCCAATGACCGGTTCGGTCAGCGGGAAGAAGCCGTTCACCGTTTCATCGCCCATCTGGATCTCCACGCCGACGCCGAGCTCGGCGATACGGCGCGAGAAGTCGTTGTTGAATTTCTGGGCGATATCACGGGTGAGTTCCAGATGCTGCTTCTGGTCATCGCCAACCGGCACATGGGTGGCGCGGTAGACCAGGATATCGGCAGCCATCAGGCTCGGATAGGCAAGCAGGCCAAGCGAGGCGTTCTCGCGGTCCTTGCCGGCCTTGTCCTTGAACTGCGTCATGCGGTTCATCCAGCCGATCCGTGCCACGCAGTTGAACACCCAGGCAAGCTCGGCGTGCTGCATCACGCGGCTCTGGTTGAAGACGATGTGTTTTTCCGGGTCGATGCCGGCGGCAAGAAAGGCGGCGGTGATCTGCCGGGTCTGGTCCTTGAGATCCTCATGCACGAGCTGGGCGGTCAGCGAATGCAGGTCGACGACGCAGTAGATGCAATCCATCGTGTCCTGCAGCGCGACGAACTTTCGGATCGCGCCGAGATAGTTGCCGAGGTGCAGATTGCCGGTCGGCTGCACGCCCGAAAAGATAAGCGGTTTGAAGGCGGTCATGGTGGTTTCCTTGGCTTGTGGAGGGCCGTTTCGCGCGCGGCGAAATTTCGGACGGCGCGTTATGGACGAAGCGGGCTTCGCGTTCAAGAGGCGGTGGAGTTGCGCGGGTGCGAGAGCTAACCTTCGGCCATAGCTGCCCGCTGGCGACCGCCACCGGCTTTGCGATGGTCCGGCAGGCCGACCAGAATACGATAGGGCGCGGGCCAGAGGTCGGCGAGCATGGCTGCAAGCAGTGACCAGCCTGCGGTGATCGCGACAACCAGGGCGAGTTTGCTCCACAAGGACAGGTCAAGTGGCAGCACATAATACAGCGCCATCACAACGAAGGTCTGGTGGATGATGTAGAGCGGGAAAATCCTGGCATTCAGCCAGGTGAGCGTGGCACTCTTGCGGTTCAGGTGGAGTGCGGCAAAGCCGATGGCGGCAAGGATCACCGTCCAGGCCAGCGAGAAGGTCAGTGCCTTGTAGAGTGCCATCTGCATGCCGCCGGTTTCGCCGCCAATGCCCGCAGCCTTGCTCACCCAGGAATAGCGCCAGAGCAAGGCGGTCAAGGCAGCGGCGAGGACAAGGCTGATCCACCGTTTCGCTACGATGGTGGGCGCTATCGCCTGATGATGTTTGGCGACCAGAAAACCCAGGCCGAACCAGCTTGCCCACACCGCGAACCAGGCACCGTCATTGTAGAGAACGTTGGTTTCGCGCGGGAAGAAGGGCAGAAAGATCAGATGCAGCACCAGCGGCAGCAGCACGAACAGGTAGATGGACGGCGTGCGGGCCGTCCGCTCGAACCAGCCTGCCAGCCCACGGCCCGAAGAGTGGGTGAGGAGCCAGAAGATCGGCGTGCAGATTGCGGTCATCACCAGGAGGTAGGCGACAAACCACATATGCGCCCAGGAAAAGTTGCCAGTCGGATAACGACCCTCAGTGAAGTAGCGCATCACCCAGAATTCCGGCAGCGACCCCTGGAAGCGGCCATCAAGCAGGCGCTCGTACCAGACCTGCGGCACGATGATCACGCACATGGCAAAGATCAGCGGCAGAAACAGCCGCACCAGGCGACCTTTCAGAAATTCTAACGCCGTCTGCGAGCGGAAGGCGAACCAGGTTCCCATGCCGGAGACGAAGAACAGCAGCGCCAGCCGCCATGCCCGGGGAAACAACGTGACCAGCGACAGCGTCTGGCTCTTCTCCGGGCTGTTGAACAGCCAGTCGAGATCATAGAGAAACGCCGCCGACGAATGATAGAGGATCAGCAGGCCGAAGGCCGAGACGCGCAGCCAGTCGATATAGTGAAGCCTGGTATCCTGCATGAGCCCGCGCTCTCTTTGCGCGAGGCTGTGTTGCCTCGGCCGATCCCGCCCTTCTTAGGCGGGAAACCTTAAAAAATCGGGCTGACCGGCTCACTCCATGTCGGTTGGTGCTGCTGGTGTCTTGGCGCCGCCGCGCTTGATGTTGCGACGGATCATGCCGAGATCGGCGCCGCCGATGGCGAACGCGACCACGAAATAGATCACGGCGCCGGCCGCACACAGCGCGGTCAATGTGATCGCCTTGGTGGCCAGATGCGAGGTCGACGACAGTTCCGCGGCGAACCAGTGCGCGCCACAATAGAGCGCAACGCCCATCAGTGCCGCCGCCAGGACCAGTCGTGGGATGCGCTTGAGCAGCGGGATATCGCGGCCCCAGTGACCGCGCCTGATCAGCACGGCAAGCAGCATGACGGCATTGAGCCAGCCCGCCACCGCGGATGCCACCGCTATGCCCGGCGCGCCCATCGACGGAAACAAGGTGAGCGCGACGGCGACGTTCACCACCACCGAAATGGCAGCGAAGATCATCGGCGTGCGCGTGTCTTCACGCGCGAAATAGCCGGGTGTGAAGGCCTTGATCAGCACGAATGCCGGCAGGCCGAGGCCGAAGACGGCGAGGATGGCGGCCACCGTTGGGGTCGAGTTGTTGGCGGCGAAGGCACCACGCTCATAGAGCAGCCGCACGATGGGATCGGACAGCACCAGCAATGCCGCCGCCGCCGGCAACGTCATGAACAGCGTGAACTCGACCGAACGGTTCTGCAGGTTGGCGGCCTCGACCATGTTGCCGGATTTCAGTGCGCGCGACAGCTCAGGCAGGAGCACGATCGCGACTGCAATACCAACCACGCCGAGCGGCAGTTGGTAGACGCGGTCGGCATAGGCAAGCGATGAGACGGCGCTGTTCTGACCGGACGCGATCGCCGTGCCGATCAACTGGTTGATCTGGGTGATGCCGCCGGTGATCGCCGCCGGCAGCGCCAGCCACAGCAACCGTTTCACGTTTGGCGTCATGTGCGGTCGCCGGAAACCGATGCGCATGCCGGCATTGCGAACCGCAATCCAGACGATCGCCAGCTGCACGATACCCGCCGCCAGTACGCCCCAGGCCAGTCCGTAGCCGACATAGTGCGCGTCCTTGCCTTCGTACCAGGCATAGGCAAGCACGGCGATGAGGATGATGTTGAGGAATACTGGCGCCACCGCGGCCGCGAAATAGCGGCGCAGCGAATTCAGCATGCCCGCCATCATGGCGCCGAGCGACATGCAGATCAGATAGGGGAACATGATGGTGGCGAGCCGCACCGTCACGTCGAACTTGCCGGGAATATCGGCGAAGCCCGGCGCCACCAGGTAGCGCACGATCAGCGGCATCGCCAGTTCCATCGCGATGGTCAGCACCAGAAGTACTGAAAACAGCACGCCGAAGACTTCCTCGGAGAAGCGCTTGGCGCCGTCGATGCCGTTCGCCTCGATCTCCTTGGAAAACAGCGGCACGAAGGCGGCGTTGAAGGCGCCTTCGGCAAACAGGCGGCGGAAGGTATTGGGCAGCTGGAATGCCGCGTTGAACGCGTCCGCCACCGGTCCGGTGCCGAGTGCGGCGGCCATGAACATCTCGCGCGTGAAGCCAAGGATGCGGCTCATCAGCGTGCCCGAGGCAACCGTTGCGAATTTCTTGACGAGGCTCATGCAGCGGTCCTGTGCCAGGCACTGGTGAAGAAACGATGGGGCATGGGGGTTCTACCGTTATTCCGCTGCGGCCTTGGTTTTGCCGCGCGCGCCGTGGTTTCCCTCCAGCGTCGCGATCAGCCGCTCGCGGATGGTTTTCAGCCGGCTTGGGCTCTCGATCTTCTGGTTGGTCAGGTCGGTGACGTAGAAGGTGTCGATCACCTTCTCGCCGAAAGTGGTGATGTGCGCCGAGGCAATGTCGAGCGACAGGTCCGAAAGCGTTCCTGTGATCTCGGACAGCAGGCCGGGCCGGTCCAGCCCCTCGACCTCGATCACCGAAAAGCGATTGGACAGCGTGTTGCGGATTTCGGCGCGCGGCTGGATGCGGAACGTCTTGGCGCCACGTTTGGGCTTGGTGCGTTTCTCGATCATTTCCGGCAGCCAGGCGCGGCCGGACAAGACGTCTTCGATCAGCTTGCCGACACGTTCGCCACGCCTGCGCTCGTCTTCGTCGCGGTCGAATTCCCGGTTGATCAGGATCGTGTCCAGGGCACGGCCATCGGCGGTGGTGAAGATCTGCGCGTCGACGATGTTGCCGCCGGCAGCCGCGCATGCCCCTGCAATAACCGAGAGCAGGCGCGGATGGTCCTGCGCCAGCACGGTTACTTCGGTCACCGCCTCGAACTCATGCGTCTTGACCATGGTGGCGAGTTTTTTGCCGGCGGCATCGGCCTCACGCACGAAGGCGGCGTGGCGCAGCTGATCCTTCAGGTCGACGGTGAGCAGATAGTTTTCATAGTGCAGGCCGACGAGACGCTTGCGCTCTTCCTGCGGCCAGTCGGACAAGGCATCCTCCAGCCGCTCGCGCGCTGCAGCCGTGCGTTCGGCACGCGACATTTCGGAGAAACCACCGGTCAGGAGCAGCTCGGTTTCGTAGTAGAGCGTGCGCAGCAGCTGGCCCTTCCAGCCGTTCCAGACACCGGGGCCGACGCCGCGGATGTCACAGACGGTAAGGATGAGCAGCATTTTTAGCCGCTCCACCGACTGCACGACATTGGCGAAATCCTCGATCGTCTTGCGGTCGTTCAGGTCGCGTGTCTGCGCCGTCATCGACATGATCAGATGATTTTCCACCAGCCAGGCAACGGTTTCGGTGTCGGTGGCGGAAAGGCCCATATGCGGGCAGAGCCGCCGGGCGATTTTCGCCCCGGCTTCGGAGTGGTCCTCCGGCCGGCCCTTGGCGATGTCGTGCAGCAGCACGGCGACATAAAGCGCCTCGCGCTGGTTCCTCAATTCACCGATCAGCTTGTGCGAGAGCGGATGGATCTTCTCGCCGCCGCCGCGTTCGATCTCGGACAGCACGTCGATGCAGCGCAACAGATGCTCGTCCACTGTGTAATGGTGGTACATGTTGAACTGCATCATGGCGACGATCTTGCCGAAGTCGGGGATCAGCTTGCCGAGCAGACCGGCCTCGTTCATGCGGCGCAGATTGAGTTCCGGCTGGCGGTCCGAGGTCAGGATGTCAAGGAACAGGCGGTTCGCCTCGGGATCGCGGCGCAGGTTGCGGTCGACCAGCTTGAGTGAGCGGGTCACCAGCTTCAACGCATCCGGGTGGTATTCCAGCGCGTGCCGGTCGGCAAACCAGAACAGCCGCAACAGGTTCACCGGATCGCGGTCGAACACCTTGCTGTCGGCGATGTTGATGCGATCGTTGTCGACGATGAAATCGGCGGTACCGGCCAGCTTGCGGCGGCGTCGCGAGAAAGTCAGGAACAGGCGGTTGAAGCCGGAGACGTGGCTGGCCTGTTCTTCCTCCAGCGCCGCGCAGAAGATGCGGGTCAGGTCGCCGACATCCTTGGCGACCAGGAAATAGTGTTTCATGAAGCGTTCGACGGCCGAAAGGCCGGGATGGCTCTTGTAGCCGAGTCGTTCGGCGATATCGCGCTGGATATCGAAATGCAGCCGCTCCTCGGCCTTTCCGGTCAGGAAATGCATGTGGCAGCGCACGGCCCAGAGGAAGTCTTCGGCCTTCTGGAACTGAGCAAACTCGTCGCTCGTGAACACGCCCTGAGCGACCAGTTCTTCCACCGTACGCTCGCGGTAGAAATATTTGCCGATCCAGAACAGCGTCTGCAGGTCACGCAGGCCGCCTTTGCCGTCCTTGATGTTGGGCTCGACCAGATAGCGGCTCTCGCCGCCCTTGCGGTGGCGTTCGTCGCGCTCGGCCAGCTTGGCCTGTGCGTATTCGGCGCCTGTGTTGCGCACCACTTCGCGGTCGAAGCGGGTGATCAGCTCATCGCACAGCGCCTTTTCGCCCCAGACGAAGCGGGCTTCCAGCACTGCGGTACGGATCGTCATGTCCGACCGCGACAGCCTGAGGCATTCCTCGATGTTGCGGGTGGCGTGACCGACCTTCAGCCCCATATCCCACAGCATGTAGAGCATATATTCGACGATCTGCTCACCCCAGGGGGTCTGCTTGTAAGGCAGCAGGAAAAGCAGGTCGATGTCGGAGCCTGGCGCCAGCGTGCCGCGCCCATAGCCGCCGACGGCGACGATCGCCATGCGCTCGGCGGCGGACGGGTTCTTGGCGCGATAGACATGGCTGACGGCGAAATCGTAGAGCGCGGCGATGATCTCGTCCATCAGATGGGAGAGCCGTGCTGCGCAGGCTGTGCCGCCGCCATCATCCATCAGCAGACGTTCGGCGGCCTTGCGGCCTTCCGCCATCCTGGCCTTGAGCAGCTTCAGCACGGCCGTGCGCACCGCCGCGCCAGATCCATCGCCGCCTGTCTCGGCGGTCAGCGCCGACAGTTCCTCGCGCAGCTGCCTGCCGTCGATGATCTCGTCGAGCTTGAGGGGAATCTTCGCCATTGGCCTTCAGCAGCGCCTTTCCGGCGGCGTCTATAGCCTGTTTTGACGGCTATGGGTATGGGCACGCGCCTGCCTGGAAACGACGCGCGATTTGACTCTTGACCTTCCAGTTACTGGAAGCCCTATCTGCAGTCAAAAAGCGGAAGAACTAAGGGATTCGGACATGACAAAGGCGCATGACGGGCATCACGACCACAGCCACCACCAGCACGCCAAGGATGGGTCGTGCTGTTCGGGCGTCAAGCCTGCGGGCGATGCAACCCCGCGCGATCCGGTCTGCGGCATGGAGGTCAACCCGAACGCCGGCAAGCCGACCCTTGAGCATGGCGGGCGACTTTTCCACTTCTGCTCGGAAGGTTGTCGCGGCAAGTTCGAAGCGCATCCAGAAGAGTTCCTCACCGCCAGGGATCCGGTTTGCGGCATGGATGTGGACCGTGCCAGCGCCAGGTACTTCATGCGCCATGCAGGCGAGAAGCTCTATTTCTGCTCGGAACGCTGCCAGAAGAAATTCGAGGCTGACCCCAAGGCCTATCTCGGCGACCGGCCGACGCCCGCGCCTCTGCCCACGGGTACCCAATACACCTGTCCGATGCATCCCGAGATCATCCGTGACAAACCCGGTTCCTGCCCGATCTGCGGCATGGCGCTGGAACCGATGATGCCGACGGGCGACGAAGGTCCCAATCCGGAGCTGATCGATTTTACCCGCCGCTTCTGGGTAAGCGCCGTGCTCTCCATTCCATTGCTGGTCATTACCATGGGGCCGATGGTTGGCCTGCCATTCCTGCGCGACTGGCTGGGCGAACGGACTGCGGTCTGGGTAGAGCTCGTTCTGGCGACACCGGTGGTGCTGTGGGCGGCGCTGCCCTTCTTCGAGCGCGGCTGGGCTTCCGTCGTCAACCGCAGCCCGAACATGTGGACACTGATCTCGCTGGGTGTCGGCGCGGCCTATATCTACAGCGTCGTCGCCACGCTTTTTCCCGACATCTTCCCGCATCAGTTCCGCGGCCATGGTGGCGCCGTCCCGGTCTATTTCGAGGCCGCCGCCGTCATCATCGCGCTGGTCTTCCTTGGTCAGGTGCTGGAACTGCGCGCCCGAGAAAAGACCGGCTCTGCAATCAGGGCGTTGCTCGACCTCGCACCGAAGACGGCGCGCCTCATCGGCGCGGACGGTTCCGAGAAGGACGTGCCGCTCGACCAGGTCAAAGGTGGCGACCGGCTGCGTGTGCGACCGGGCGAAGCGGTGCCGGTGGATGGCATCGTGCTGGAAGGCCGTTCCTCCGTCGATGAATCGATGATCACCGGCGAAGCGGTGCCGGTCGAGAAGATCGAAGGAGATGCGCTGACCGGAGGCACGCTCAACAAGAATGGTTCGCTGGTCATGCTGGCCGAGAAGGTTGGGTCGGAGACGACGCTCGCACGCATCGTCGAATTGGTCGCCAAGGCGCAGCGCAGCCGCGCTCCCATCCAGAGCCTGGCCGATCGTGTGTCCTTCTACTTCGTGCCGGCGGTGGTGCTGGTCGCCATAATAGCCTTCATTGCCTGGGCGGTTTTCGGGCCCGAGCCCAGCCTGGTGTTCGCCATCGTCGCTGCGGTGTCGGTGCTCATCATCGCCTGTCCCTGTGCGCTGGGACTTGCGACGCCGATGTCGATCATGACGGCGACCGGGCGTGGCGCGCAGGCCGGCGTGCTGATCAAGGATGCCGCCGCGCTGGAACGTTTCGCCTCGGTCAACACGCTGGTGGTCGACAAGACCGGCACGCTGACTGAAGGCAAGCCGAAGCTCACCGACGTCATCGCGACGGACGGCGTGTCCGAAGAGGAACTGCTTGGACTGGCTGCGGCGCTGGAGAAGGGGTCCGAGCATCCGCTCGCCGAGGCGATTGTCGGCGGCGCCGAGGAACGCGGCCTGAAGATCGCGGTCGCCACCGATTTCGAGGCCCTCACCGGCAAGGGCGTGTCCGGCACCGTGTCCGGCCGCAAGGTAGCGCTCGGCAATCCAGCCATGATGACGGAGATCGGTCTGGACGCTGGCACCCTCGCCGATCGTGCTGCGGCGCTGCAGACCGAAGGCAAGACGGCGATGTATGTGGCGATCGACAGCAGGCTGGCGGGCATCGTCGCGGTTGCCGATCCGATCAAGGCAACCGCTGCCGAGGCGATTCGTGCCCTGCACGACCAGAACATCACCGTGGTCATGGCAACCGGCGACAACGAGCGCACCGCCAAGGCGATCGCCAGGCAACTCGGCATCGACCAGGTGCGTGCCAACATGCTGCCCGAGCAAAAGAGCGCGCTGATCGAAGAACTGCGCAGCCGTGGCGGCATCGTCGCCATGGCCGGTGACGGCGTCAATGATGCGCCGGCGCTGGCCGCTTCGGATGTCGGTATCGCCATGGGCACGGGCGCAGACGTGGCGATGGAAAGCGCCGGCATCACCCTGGTGAAGGGCGATCTCACCGGCATCGTGCGGGCGCGCAAGCTCGCCAAGGGCACACTGGCCAACATCCGCCAGAACCTGTTCTTTGCGTTCCTGTACAATGTCGCCGGCGTGCCGGTGGCAGCCGGCGTGCTCTACCCGGTGTTCGGCGCGCTGCTGTCGCCGATGCTGGCCGCGGCGGCGATGAGCCTGTCTTCGGTATCGGTGATTGCCAATTCGCTGAGATTGCGCACACTGAAGCTCTGATTCCTGCGGCATCCGCGCCTCTGGACGGATGCCTGTCCAGGCCCCACTTAGGGGCCTGCAACTAGGAGAAGCGAATGAACCTGATGAAGAAGATTGTCCTCGCCTTGATGGCGGCCGGCATGCTGGTCGCGGTGCTGTTGGAAACTGCACCGGCCTAAGATTGCCGGCGGTGGTCCCGACCAGGGGGACCGATAGATTTCCATCAAAAGCCGGCGGCTTCGTCATGAAGCGCCGGCTTTGTCGTATCTACTCGTCTTCGCCGTGATCGGCCACGCTTGGCGCTGCCAGAAGCAGAGCAGCGCCTGCCAGCGCCGCCACCAGCGATCCGGCGAGGATGCCGACCTTGACCGCGTCCTGCAGGGCCGGGTTGTCGGCAAAGGCCAGCAGTCCGATGAACAGGCTCATCGTGAAGCCGATGCCGCACAAAAGCGCGATACCGGTCATCTGCATCCAGCCGGCTCGTGCCGGCAGGTCGGCCAGTCCGAGCTTGATGGCCAATGCCGAAGCGCCGAGCACACCCACCAGCTTGCCGACGACAAGGCCAGTGGCGACGCCGAGCGTCAGCGGTTCGACCAATGTCGCAGGCGTGAAGCCGGCCAGCGAAACGCCGGCATTCGCAAAGCCGAAGATCGGAATGATGATAAGCGGCACGAAACGGTGCAGCGCGTGCTCCAGCCGGTGCAGCGGCGAATGTTCCAGGTCGTGGGCGATGCCGGGCGTTGCCCTGAGCGGAATGGTCAGCGCCAGCGCGACGCCGGCGAGCGTGGCGTGCACGCCTGACTTCAGCACTAGCACCCACAACACCGCGCCGAGCACGAGATACGGCACGAGCGACAACACGCCCATGCGGTTGAGTACGATCAGCACGACGATGACGGCGAGCGCGGCCGCGAGATAAGCCAACGACAGCCCGCTCGTGTAAAACAGCGCGATGATGATGACGGCGCCGAGATCGTCGATGATGGCGAGCGCGGTCAGGAACACCTTGAGCGAGGCGGGGACGCGGTTGCCGAGCAGTGAAAGCACGCCAAGCGCGAAGGCGATGTCGGTTGCGGTCGGGATCGCCCAGCCGGGCAGAGCCGCAGCATTGTCCCGGTTGATGGCGATGTAGACCAGCGCCGGCACGACCATCCCGCCAGCCGCCGCGATGCCAGGCAGCATCCGGCGCGGCCATGTCGACAGCTGGCCATCCAGCACCTCACGTTTGATCTCCAGGCCGACGAGCAGGAAGAACACCGCCATCAGCGCATCATTCACCCAGTGCAGCACGCTGAGCGGGCCGAGATAGGCATGCAGTGCGGCGAAATAGGTCTCCGCCAGCGGCGAGTTGGCAACGATCAGCGCAAGCGCCGCCGCCGCGATCAGGATGATGCCGCCCGCGGCCTCGCCGTCCAGGAATTCGCGGAAAACCGAGATGGGACGCGGGTTGTCATTCACCATGTCTGCTCCTTGACCAATTCCAGCAAAAAGTGCGTAGCGGTTTTGCGTCCGGAATTGCGTAAAACAAAAAATTAGAGCATTTCCACCGTTCCGCGAAAACGGAAACGCTCTGGATCGGGTTGTGGCTGGACCGATGATGCCGAAGGCAGGACGATGCGGCAAGCAAAGCCGCGTCGTCTGCGACAATAATGGCTAGTTCAGACGGATTTTCGCTGGGAAATCAGCGCGGCGCACGTTTGGCCAGGATGCGCTGCAGCGTGCGGCGATGCATGTTCAGCCGGCGCGCGGTCTCCGAGACGTTGCGTTCGCACATTTCATAGACACGCTGGATGTGTTCCCAGCGCACGCGGTCGGCCGACATCGGATTTTCCGGTGGCACGACGCGTTCGGCGCCGGTGCGCGTCAGCGCTGCAAAGATATCGTCGGCGTCGGCCGGCTTGGAAAGATAGTCGATGGCGCCGAGTTTCACCGCCGTCACCGCGGTGGCGATGTTGCCGTAGCCGGTCAGTATGATGGCGCGCGCATCAGCGCGTTTCTCACGGATCGCGGCAACCACGTCGAGCCCGCTGCCGTCGCCGAGACGCATGTCGACGACAGCATAGGCGGGCGGATTGGCCCGCGCTTTCACCAGCGCTTCCTCGACGCTTTCGGCAGTCTCGACCACAAAACCACGTCCTTCCATGGCGCGTGCGAGGCGGGTGAGAAATGGCTTGTCGTCCTCGACGATCAACAGCGAGGTATCGTCGCCCGTCACCATGCTGCCCTGGGCATCTTCACCGCTCATGATGGTCCTTGTCCTTGTTCTTTATTTTTTCGGCTCAGATATAGCGACTAAGCCGGAATTGTCCAATTTTGAGCAGTTTTGAGCCCGGTTTCGAGGGCGTTCTGCGCTATTCCGCCGCATCGAAACCAGCAGGATGCATCGCCGCTGCATTGACGAACACCTCGCGCGGCCAGTCGATGCGCACCACGGCCCCTTCGCCGGGACCGCCCGAATTCTGGAACTCGATGTTCGCGCCCGAACGTTCGATCAACGTCTTGGCGATGAACAGGCCGAGCCCGAGCCCGCCGCCGCCACGCTCGGTTCCTTGCCTGGTGGACATATAGGGCTCACCGATGCGGTCGATGATCTCCGGCGGGAAGCCGCTGCCGTCGTCGGTGATCGACAGCGTGACGCGCTGCTCGTTCCAGCCCCAGCGCACGGTGATCGACGAGCGGGCGAAGTCGACCGCGTTCTCGACCAGATTGCCGAGCCCATAGAGCACGCCGGGATTGCGGCGGCTTACCGGCTCGGTGCCGATGCATTCGCCCGGCTGCAGGTCGATCTTGATGCCGAAGTCGCGATGCGGGGTCACCACTTCCTCGACCAGCGAAGTCAGCGACAGCTGTGCGAGAAGCGGTTCGCCTTCCGAGGAGAGATTGGTCAGGCGTTTCAGGATCTCGCGGCAGCGCTCGCTCTGTGTGCGCAGCAGCGATACGTCCTCGCGGTACTTGGGGTCCTTGCCCAGCGACTTCTCCATCTCGCGCACCACCAGCGTGATGGTGGCGAGCGGGGTGCCGAGTTCATGTGCGGCCGCGGCTGCCAGGCCGTCGAGTGCCGAAAGGTGCTGTTCGCGCTGCAGCACCAGCTCGGTGGCGGCAAGCGCGTTGGCGAGCTGGCGCGCTTCCTTGGCGACGCGGAAAGCATAGATGCCGGTGAAGGCGATCGAGCACAGAACTGCCACCCAAACACCTGCCACATAAGGAACGGGCATCACCAGTGTGATGGTTTCATACCAGGGCAGGGGTTCGTGAAAAAACACCAGCAGCGTCGCCGCGGCCACGACCAATACACCGAGAACTGCGGTGAGCCGCTGCGGCAACGACGTTGCCGAGATGACCACCGGCACAGTGAGCAGCAGCGCGAACGGGTTGGTGAGGCCGCCGGTCAGATAGAGCAGGCCCGAAAGCTGCAGACTGTCGAACACCAAGATGCCGAAGGCGGCCGGCGGTGCCAGCCGGTGAGCCGCGGGGTAGCGGAAGGCCAGGAAAAGGTTCATCCAGGCCGAACAGGCGATCAGTGTGAAGCAGAAGCTCACCGGCAGTGGGAATTTCAGCACATAGGCAACGACCAGAACGGTGATGCTCTGGCCGACGATGGCCAACCAGCGCAGCCAGATCAATGTGTTGAGCCGCAACCGGTCCGTCGGCTGGAAGTCGGGAGAGCGCTGGATCTTGATCATCAGGCTTTCTAGCGCATGACCCCGAAAATCGGAATCGATTTTCGGAAAGGATCATGCGCCAAATCAAAGTGTTAGAGCGTCCTTTGCGCGTCCAAATGGACGCGCGGCGCTCTAGAGCAATTCCAGGAAAAGTGTGTAGCGGTTTTCCGTCCGGAATTGCGTCAGAACAAGGATATGGACAGCGTGCCGGGCCGCGCCGGTTTCAGGTGCCGCGGGGCTTGGCGCGGCTGGTGGCCACTGCCATGAGCGGGTTTTCAGGCCAGACATGTTTCGGATAGCGGCCGCGCATGTCTGAACGGACGTCGGCCCAGGAGCCGCGCCAGAAGCCGGGCAGGTCGCGTGTCGTCTGGATCGGCCGATGCGCAGGCGACAGCAGCTCCAGCGTCAGTGGCACGGTGCCGTTGGCAATTGAGGGGTGGTGGTCGAGGCCGAACAGTTCCTGCACGCGAACGGCCAGCACCGGTGCTTCACCGTCATAACGGATCGGCACGTGGCTGCCGGACGGCGCGTCGAAATGGGTTGGAGCAAGCACGTCGATCCTGCGCTGAAAGTCGTGCGGCACCAATGCGGTCAGGCCGCCCGTCAATGCGCCGCCCGAGATGGCGTTGAGGGAAGCCGCGCCGGTCAGGAAGGGCGCCAGCCAGTCATCAAGCCGCTCGATCAGCGCTTCATCGGTCATATCGGGCCATGGAGCGCCGAGACCGCGATGCAGCCAGGCAAGGCGGTTGCGCAGGCTTTCGGCCTCCTTGTTCCACGGCAGCAGTGCCAGGCCGTGTTCGCGGATCGCTGCGATGACGGCATTGTCGGCATCTGCTCCCTTTGGCGCGGGCAACATTCTCTCGGCCAGCACGATGGCTCCAAGGCGAACCGTCTCGCGCACGCGCACCGAGCCCTTCTCGCGATCGAAGCTGGTTTCACCGCGCGTTTCGATGCGGTCGGAAAGCGCTTCGCGGATTTCCAGCTCGCTCACCGGTGCTGCAGCGGTGATGCGGGCGTTCTGCGCCCTGCCCTGCAGGTCGGCGACGACCAGAAATGTCTCGCCAGCGAGCGGATCGGCCGCATCCAGCATCGCGCCGGAACCATTGGCGAGTACGAAGCGCCCGCGCTCGCCACGCGCCCTGGCGACACGGTCGGGCCAGGCATTGAGAAGCAGCGCGCCCGTGCTGGCCGCATCGGCCGCCCTGGAAGAAACAGAGCGTGCCAGCCTGTCGGCCAGTTGCCGCGCAGCGTTGGCGCGCGGCGAACGATCGGAACCGAAACGCATCAGGCGCCGTTCCAGGTCGGCGCTGTCGCCACCCAGTCCGCGCTCGGTGAGAAGAACCGCCAGCCGCGCCGCGTCGGCTGCACGGCCGTGGTTGGCCGCTTCGGCCACCATATGGGCGAGCCGCACCGGCAGCGCGAGCTTGCGCATGGCGGAACCGGCTTCGGTCAGGCGTCCGGCATCGTCGATCGCATGCAGGGCCCTCAGCAGGGTCCGCGCTTCGGCCAGTGCCGGCGCAGGCGGGGCATCCAGGAAGGAAAGGCTGGCGGGATCTGCGACACCGAAAGCGGCGCAGTCCAGCATCAGGCCGGAAAGATCGGCTTCGAGAATCTCGGGCGGCGTGAAGGCCGGCAGTGCTGCGGTCTGCTCTGCACGCCAGAGCCGAATGGCAACACCCGGCTGTGTGCGCCCGGCGCGGCCGGCTCGCTGTTCAGCGGAGGCGCGCGAGGCGCGCACTGTTTCCAGCCGCGTCAGGCCGCTCGCCGGTTCATATTTCGGCAGTCGCGACAGACCGGAATCAATGACCACGCGCACGCCGTCGATGGTGATCGAAGTTTCGGCGATTGCGGTCGCCAGCACCACCTTGCGCCGCCCTTCCGCCGCCGGGCGAATGGCTGCGTCCTGCGCCTTGCCATCGAGCTGGCCGTAGAGGGGAACGACATCGGTGTCGGTGCCGACGCGACCTTCGAGTTGTGCCGCCGTGCGTTCGATCTCGCGCTGCCCGGGCAGGAAAGCGAGGACGCTGCCGGTTTCATCAACCAGTGCCGTTCGCACCGCCTTGGCCATCGCTTCTTCGATGGGTATGCCGGAGGGGCGCTCGTCGTAACGGATCTCGACGGGAAAGCTGCGACCCTCGCTTTCGATGACCGGAGCGTCGGACAACAGCTTCGCCACACGTGCGCCGTCGAGTGTGGCCGACATCACCACAAGGCGCAGGTCCGGCCGTAGTGCACCTTGGACGTCGAGGGCGAGCGCCAGTCCGAAGTCGCCGTCCAGCGAACGCTCGTGGAATTCGTCGAAGATCACCGCCGACACACCCGGCAGTTCCGGGTCATCGAGGATCATGCGCGCCAAAACGCCCTCGGTGACGACGAGGATGCGTGTCTTGGCCGACGTGCGGTTCTCCATGCGCATGGCGTAGCCAACCGTGCCGCCCGGCTCCTCGCCGAGCAGGCCGGCCATGCGCCTCGCCGCTGCGCGGGCGGCAAGCCTGCGCGGTTCGAGCAGCACGATCTTCCCGGAGCCGAGCCAGGAGGCGTCGAGCAGGGCGAGCGGCACCAAAGTCGTCTTGCCTGCTCCCGGCGGTGCGACCAGCACCGCGCTGCTGCCGGCGCCGAGCACATTGGTCAGCGCGGGCAGGACAGCAGTGACAGGCAGGTCGGGCAGGCGTGGCGTGCTCATCTGCCAAACGCGCCCGAGCGCCGGTAACGGAGGCACGCTTCAGACATGGAAGGCGGCCTCAGGCCGCCTTCTTGCGGGCAAGCCGCGCCTTGATGCTGTCGACGTCGGCACGCGGCGTCGCTGCAAACAGCGTCTTGGTATAGCTGTGCTGCGGGTTGGCGAAGACCTCGTCGCGCGGGCCGTATTCGACGGCCTCGCCGAAATACATCACCATGACATCGTCGGCGATGTAACGGACCACCGACAGGTCGTGGCTGATGAAGACATAGGTCAGCTGGAACTCGTCCTGAAGGTCCGCAAGCAGGTTGAGCACCTGTGCCTGCACCGAAAGGTCGAGCGCCGAAACGGGCTCGTCCAGCACCAGCAGGCTCGGGTTCAGCATCAGGGCACGCGCAATTGCGATGCGCTGCCGCTGGCCGCCGGAGAACATGTGCGGATAGCGGTTGTAATGCTCCGGTCCCAGGCCGACCTTCTTCAGCATCGCCATGGCGCGGTCACGTCGCTCCGAAGCCGGAACGTCGGTGTTGATCACCAGCGGCTCACCCAGGATATCGCCGATCTTCTGGCGCGGGTTGAGCGATCCATACGGATTCTGGAACACGATCTGCACCTTGCGGCGCATCTCCTTGGAAAGTCCATCCTTTGCGATGTCGACCTTCTTGCCGTCGATCAACAACTCGCCAGCGCTGGGCGCATCGATCAGCGTGATGATGCGCGCCAGCGTAGACTTGCCGCAGCCGGATTCACCAACGATGGCCAGCGTCTTGCCCTTCTCCACCGAGAACGACACACCCTTGACTGCATGCACGGTTCGAGCCGGACGGAACATGCCGCCGCCGACATGGTAGTCGCGCTTGAGGTTCTTTCCTTCGACGACGACGGTCATGACGCGGCTCCCGAAACGGCGGGCTCGAACAGCATGTCGGACACGGTCGGCAGCCGGTTGCCGGTGGCGTTGTCCGGCAATGCCGAAAGCAGGGCGCGCGTATAGTTGCTTTTCGGGTTCTCGAACAGCGACAGCACGTCGGCCTCTTCCATCTTCGTGCCCTTGTACTGCACGACGACGCGGTCAGCCGTTTCGGCAACCACGCCCATATTGTGGGTGATCATGATGAGGCCCATGCCATGTTCGGCCTGCAGCTTCATCAAGAGATCGAGGATCTGCTTCTGGATCGTCACGTCGAGCGCAGTGGTCGGCTCGTCGGCGATCAGGAGCTTCGGGTTGCAGGCAATCGCCATGGCGATCATGACGCGCTGGCACTGGCCGCCCGACATCTGGTGCGGGAAGGAATTGAGCCGCTCCGTAGGTTCGGGAATGCCGACAAGTGTGAACAGCTCGATGGCGCGGGCGCGACGCTGGGCCTTGTCCATGCCCATATGAACGCGCAGCACCTCTTCGATCTGGTAGCCCGCCGTGAAACACGGGTTGAGGCTGGCGATCGGCTCCTGGAAGATCATCGAGATGTCCTTGCCGATGATCTTGCGTCGTTCGGCCGGATCGAGTGCCAAAAGGTCTGTGCCGTTGAAGCTCATGCGGTCGGCTTTCACCGTCGCCGAGGGCGGCAGCAGGCCCATCACCGCCAGCATCGATACCGACTTGCCGGAGCCGGATTCACCGACAATCGCCAGCACCTCGCGCGGTTCGATCGAAAGGTCTATGCCTTTCACCGCCATGAACGGCCCGCTCGACGTGTCGAACGAGACCGTCAGGTTCTTGATCTCTAGCAATGCCATGTCACGACCTCTTCAGCTTGGGGTCGAGCGCATCGCGCAGACCGTCGCCGATCAGGTTGATGGCGAGCACGGTGATCAGGATGGCGAGGCCGGGGAATGTGACGACCCACGGCGCACGCAGGATGAATTCGCGTGCAGAGGCGAGCATGGTGCCCCATTCCGGCGTCGGCGGCTGCGCGCCCATGCCAAGGAAGCCGAGCGCGGCGGCTTCCAGGATGGCGTTGGAGAAGGACATCGTCGCCTGCACGATCAGCGGCGCCACGCAGTTCGGCAGGATCGTCACCAGCATCATTCTCCAATGGCTGGCGCCGGCGACCTTGGCCGATACGACATATTCGCGGTTCTTCTCGGCCATGACGGCGGCGCGGGTGAGGCGCGCGAAGTGTGGCTGCAGCACCAGTGCGATAGCCAGCATGGCGTTGAACAGGCCAGGCCCGAGGATCGCCACAAGCACAAGTGCAAGCAGCAGTGACGGGAAGGCGAGGATGATGTCCATGACGCGCATGATCAGCGCGTCGACCCAGCCACGGAAATAGCCGGCCAGTACGCCGAGCACCACACCCGAGGACAGAGCGAAGACGACGACGATAAGGCCGATGAACAGCGAGTAGCGTGCGCCATAGATGAGGCGCGAGAGGATGTCGCGGCCGACCGCGTCGGTTCCAAGCAGGAAGGCCGACTTGCCACCATCCTGCCACGCTGGCGGGGTGAGCAGGGCGTCGCGGTACTGTTCATCCGGCAGGTGCGGTGCAACCAGCGGCGCAAAGATGGCCATCAGCACGAGGAGGGTGAATACCACCAGGCCGATGACGGCGCCGGTGTTCATGGAATAGTAGTGCCAGAATTCGGCGAATGCACGCTGCTTGGGGCCGGATGGCACGGTCGCGGCGGTGGTTTCGCCTGCTGTTTGATCTGTCATGTCACTGCACCCGGATACGTGGGTTGATGACGGCATAGAGCACGTCGACGACGAGATTCACGGCCATGACGATGAGGGCGATGATAAGCAGCCCGCTCTGCACGACGGCATAGTCGCGCTTGCCGATGGCGTCGATCATCCATTTGCCGATACCCGGCCAGGAAAAGATCGTCTCGGTCAGGATGGCGCCGGCCATCAGTGTGCCGACCTGCAGGCCGATCGTGGTGATGACCGGGATCAGCGCGTTGCGGAAAGCGTGCAGGCCGATGACGCGACGCGGCGACAGACCCTTGGCGCGCGCTGTGCGGACATAGTCCTCGCCAAGCACCTCGAGCATCGCCGAGCGCGTTTGTCGCGCGATGACCGCGAGCGGAATTGTGGCGAGCACGATCGATGGCAGGATCAGATGGCTGAGCGCAGACCAGAACGCCCCGGGTCGGCCGGAAAGCAGGCTGTCGATCAGCATGAAGCCGGTGACGGGTTTGAAGAAGAATTGCAGGCCGATGCGGCCAGAAACGGGCGTCCAGCCCAGATAACCGGAGAAGAAGATGATGAGCAGCAGGCCCCACCAGAAGATCGGCATCGAGTAGCCTGTCAATGCCACGCCCATGGTGGCCTGGTCGAACCAGGAGCCGCGCTTGACGGCGGCGAAGATGCCGGCGGGAATGCCGATGAGGATGGCGATGATCATGGCGACGAGAGCAAGCTCGAGCGTCGCCGGGAACAGCGTCATGAATTCGCCGAAGACCGGTCGCTTGGTGGAGAGCGAGATGCCGAAATCACCACCGAGTACACGGACGATATATTCGTAATACTGCACGACGTAGGGTCGGTTGAAACCGAAACGTTCGATCAGTTCGGCATAGCGTTCGGGGCTCACGCCGCGCTCGCCAGCCATAGCGAGGATCGGATCTCCTGGAAGCAGGCGCACAAACGCGAAGGCCGCCAGCGAGATGCCGAAGATGGTTGGCACAATGAGTGCCAGCTTGTGGAGTAGATAGCGGAACATGGACCTTAATAAAACGGCGGCGCTGAAAGTCCAGCGCCGCCGTTCCCTATTTCGCGTTGAAAGCCTTATTCGGTAACGTCAACACCGTCGAAACGGTGAATACCGAGCGGATCCATGGCGAAACCGACGACTTTCTTGTTCATCGGCATGAACACCTTGGAGTGAGCGATCGTCAGCCATGGGGCCTCACGCTTGAACACTTCCTGGGCCTTCTCGTAGATCTCGGTGCGCTTGGCGACGTCCGTGGTGGCCTTGCCCGCCTGGAGCAGGTCCTCGAACTCCTTGTTGCACCAGATCGCATAGTTGGACTGACCGATGGCCGAGCAGCCGAGCAGGAACAGGAAGTTGTCCGGGTCGCCGTTGTCGCCGGTCCAGCCGAGCTGGAAGGCGCCGTCACGATCCTTGGCCTTGCCGCGTTCGCGATATTCGGTCCACTCATAGGAGACGATCTCGGCCTTGACGCCAACCTTGGCGTAGTCGGCCTGGATCATCTCGGCGACGCGCTGCGCACCCGGGTTGTACGGACGCGACACCGGCATGGCCCAGATCTTCATCGAGAGATCCTTCACGCCCGCGTCGGCCAGCATCTTCTTGGCCCCTTCGGGATCGTACGGATCGTCCTTGATGTTCTTGTTGTAGGACCACATCGTCGGCGGGATCGGGTTGACGGCCACCTGGCCAGCACCCTGATAGACAGCGTCGATGATCGCCTGCTTGTTGACGGCCATGTTGAGGGCCTTGCGGACCTCGACCTTGTCGAACGGAGCGACCGTCGTGTTGTAGGCCATGTAGCCGACGTTCAGGCCTTCCTGCTCGGCGACGTTGAGGTTGGTGTCAGCCTTCAGGCCGGCGATGTCAGCCGGTGCCGGATAGGACATGATATCGCATTCGCCGGCCTTCAGCTTCTGCGCGCGCACGGCCGCATCCGGCGTGATGGCGAAGATCAGGTCGTCGATCTTCTGGCGCCCGCCGAAATAGCCGTCCCAGGCCTGATAGCGGATGACAGCGTCAACCTGGTAGTCGACGAACTGGTAAGGGCCGGTGCCGACCGGCTTCTGCGAGAACTGCGGCAGGGTGCCGGCCTTCTCGAGCTGGTCGGCATATTCCTTCGACACGATCGAAGCGAAGTCCATGCCGAGGTCCGGCAGGAAAGCCACTTCCGGCTTGTTCAGCACGAACTTGACGGTGTGGTCATCGACAACGACGATTTCCTTCAGAAGATCCGGGAAACCCATGCCGGCGAAGTATTCCCAGCCGGTGCCGGCCAGGTAGCTGTACCACGGGCTTTCTTTTTTCCACTGACGCTCGAAGGAGAACTTCACGTCTTCAGCAGTGAGCTCGCGGGTCGGGGTGAACCAGTCGGTCGTCTGGAACTTCACGCCCTTGCGTAGCTTGAAGGTGTATTCCTTGCCATCGTCGGACACTGTCCAGCTCTCGGCCAGGCCGGGCGAGATGGTGGTCTTGCCGTGGTCGAATTCGACCAGACGGGAATAGATGGTACGCGATGACGCGTCGAAGTCATTGCCGCCGCTCCACGGCGACGGGTCGAAACCCGCTGGCGACGCTTCCGAGCAGTAAACCAACTGCTTGGCGTTCGCCATCCCACCCATGACGGTTGCGGCCAGCAACGCGGCCGCAAAAGTCAGTTTCGTTTTCATTGAGCACTCCCTGGTGTTCTGCCAAGCCCCTCTAGGCTCGCGAAGCGCGCATATAAGCACCGTTTTTGCGGCATTGGAACTACCTGTCTGTCACCCATCCTGTTATGGAAATAAAATTCTATAAAGTGTCAAACATCTGATAACATTATTGCTTCAACCGTCCATCACGGGAATATGAAGGCCCGTATCTTTCGTTGAAGTGCAAAAACCTCCTACAGCTATTTGCGACAGAAAAGGACGCGCCCAGTGGGGTGTCGGCGCCCTGTTGCAAATTCCGGCCAAGCTGCCGTTGGGGCAAGACTTGCACGCGAGCGAATAGTCGCAATACATAGTCGGCAGCAGGGTTTTTCGGCGCGAACAGCGCCAGTCGCACGGCGCAGCAGCCCCCGCCCAAGAGGGGTCGAGCCGACCCATATCGTCGAGGGAGGAACAGGTGGCGAAGGCAACGAAGACAGCAGGCTCAGTGAAGTCGACGGCCAAGGCAAAGGCGCCTGCCGAAACAAAGCCTGCGGCGGCAAAGCCGACCCAGGCCAGTGCAAAGACGCCGGCCGCCGGCAAGACGGTCAAACCGGCAGCCGCCAAGGCGGCGCCGACGACCAAGCCTGCCGCGAAGCCGGCCGCTTCCAAGGCCGCAACTGCAAAGCCAGGCGTCGCCGCAGCAGCGAAAACCGCCGCCGCTCCGGCTGCCAAAGCGGCCGCACCTTCCAGGAAAGCAGTCGCGTCAAAGCCGATCGAGAAAGCCAAGGCAGCAAAGCCAGCTGCAACAGCGGCAACAAAAACAGCTTCAGCTACCGCCAAGCCGGCGGCCAGGGCGGCAAAACCTGCTGCCAAACCAGCCGCGACCACGAAATCGACCGCCGCCCAACCTGCCGCGAAGAAGGCCCCCGCCAAGGCCGGCAAACCGGCCAATGCGCCAAAGGCGTCAGCAGCCAAACCGGCAGCGCTTCCCAAGGCCATCGCCTCACTCGCCGCAGGTCAGCCGGCGAAGCCGTGGCTTGCCAGCTATGCGAGCGTCGTTCCGGCGGAAATCGCCGGCCTGCCGGCGGAGTCCATCGGCGATCTCCTGGTCACTGCGTGCAAGCAGTTCGCCTCACATCCAGCCTATACCTGCATGGACAAGACCATGACTTATGGCGAGCTGGAGCGACATTCGACCGCCTTTGCGGCCTATCTGCAGTCGAAGGGGCTGGCCAAGGGCGCTCGGGTCGCCATCATGATGCCGAACGTTTTGCAATATCCGGTCGCGATGATGGCGGTCCTGCGGGCCGGCTATACGGTGGTCAACGTCAATCCGCTCTACACCCCGCGCGAACTCGAGCACCAGCTCAAGGATTCCGGTGCGGAAGCGATCATCATCCTGGAGAATTTCGCCACCACGCTGCAGGCAGTCATTTCCCGCACGCCGATCAAGCATGTCGTCGTTGCTTCCATGGGCGACATGCTGGGCGGCCTCAAGGGCATGATCGTCAACCTGGTCGTGCGCAAGGTCAAGAAACTGGTCCCGGCCTGGTCGCTGCCAGGGCATGTCAAATTCCCGGCGGCTCTCCGCGAGGGGGCCGGCAAGGCTTTCAAGGCGGTTGCCGTCACGCGCAATGACGTCGCCTTCCTGCAATATACCGGCGGCACGACCGGCATTTCGAAGGGCGCTACCCTGCTGCACAGCAATGTACTGGCCAATGTCGAGCAGAACCGCCTGTGGCAGGAAACGGCCTTCGTCAAACGGGCGCGGCCGGATCGCCTGATCTTCGTGTGCGCGTTGCCGCTCTATCATATCTACGCTCTGACGGTGAATGCGCTGATGGGCATGCAGCAGGGCGCGCAGAACATCCTGATCCCGAACCCGCGCGATATTCCCGGCTTCGTGAAGGAACTTCAGAAATATCCGGTCAACGTCTTCCCCGGGCTCAACACTTTGTTCAACGCGCTGCTCAACAACGAGGACTTCCGCAAGCTCGACTTCAAGCCGCTGCTCCTGGTCTTTGCCGGCGGCATGGCGGCGCAGCGCCCGGTCGCCGAACGCTGGAAGCAACTCACCGGCGTCAACATCTCGGAAGGCTACGGCCTGTCGGAGACGTCGCCGGTCGCTACGGCCAACCGCTTCGACGCCGATGAGTTCACCGGAACGATCGGCCTGCCGATCCCGTCGACAGAAATCTCCATCCGCGACGAGGATGGCAATCCGGTACCGCTTGGCGAAGTCGGCGAAATCTGCATCAAGGGGCCGCAGGTCATGGCCGGCTACTGGAACCGACCCGACGAGACCGACAAGGTGATGACGGACGACGGCTACTTCAAATCCGGCGACATGGGCTTCATGGACGACAAGGGCTACACCAAGATCGTCGACCGCAAGAAGGACATGATCCTGGTCTCCGGCTTCAACGTCTATCCAAACGAGCTCGAGGAAGTCGTCGCCCAGCATCCGGGCGTGCTGGAAGTCGCGGCGATCGGCGTTCCGGACGAGAAGTCCGGCGAGATTCCAAAGCTCTTTGTCGTCAAGAAGGATCCGGATCTCACCGCCGAGGCGCTGCTGGAATATTGCAAGCAGAACCTCACCGGCTACAAGCGACCGAAATACATCGAGTTCCGCACGGAACTGCCGAAGACCAATGTCGGCAAGATCCTGCGGCGCGAGCTGCGCGGATAGGATTTGAGCGCCATAGTCCCTGGGTCCAAGGTCGCCAAGCACGGTTGCGGGTATAGCAGCAGCCGTGCGAAATTGGCTGCCCGACCTTGGAGTGTTTCCGTTTTTACGGAATCGCGGAAACGTTCTAAGTTTTTGTTTTCGTCCGCATTTTTGCGATGCCAAGTGACCCCGCCTGGCTGCAAAATGCCCTAGGAGATTCGCCGATGGCGCCGAGATCACCCGCTTTCCTGTTCCTGCTGTTGCTGGCCGGCTGCGCTGGTGATGCCTCGCTGGTATCGCGCCAGGATGCGGCCGTGCAGACGTCGATCCAATACGACAAGATCGAATGCAAGAAGCTGATCGCCCAGCGCAACGCGGTCGCAAGCGCCGGCGGCGTCGCCACTGATGCCAAGCCGGTGTTTGCCGAAACTCCGCTCGGACTTGGTCCGGTTCTGCCGGATATCCGCACGGCGAAAAAGCAGTCGGCAGACCAGGCCGCCGGCCAGGTTGACGCGATGAACCGGTCGCTGATCAGGCGACAGTGCATTCCCAAGCCTGCTGCCTGACCGAACGGCAAGCGTTGCAGCGCTCGCCGATTAATAACCTGCTGCGCGATCGACCGTATTCCGCAACGGTTCGCCGCGTTCGAAGGCCGACATCTGTGCCAGCATGATCGGCACGAGGTGGTTGGGGTCGGATGTCGCCGCCGCATGCGGCGTCACATAGACCTTCGGATGGCTCCACAGCGGGCTGGTCTTGGGCAGCGGTTCGACTTCGAACACGTCGAGGCTGGCTTCCTTCAGGATGCCTTCGTCCAGCGCACGTGCAATGTCGTCATCCTTCTGCAGGCGGCCGCGGCCGGCATTGATCAGCACGGCGCCGCCCAGCCCGTTCCTGCGCCGCAGTTCCTTGAGCAGCCCGTAATTGACGATGCCTTGCGTGGTCGGCGTCAGCGGCAGCAGCACCACCAGGATGTCGGTGGCATTGAGGAACGGGATCAGGCCGCTGTCGCCGGCATAGGTGGTTACACCTTCCATAGGCCGTACGCTGCGTGACCAGCCGTTGACACAGAAGCCCAGCGACAAAAGCACCGAAGCTGCGGCTCTGCCCAGTGTGCCAAGCCCCATGATGCCGACGGAGATGTCGCTGGCCGGCCGCTGCTGTGGTTCGTGCCACGTCTTCTTCTGCTGCTGATAGCGATAGAGCGAGCCCTGCCGATGATGGTCGAGAACGCGCCACACCACATATTCGGTCATGTATTGCGTGAGGTTGTCGGCCACGACCTTGACGATCGGCACATTGGGCAGACCCGGATCGTTGAAGATATGATCGACGCCGGCGCCGATCGAAAAGATGGCGCGCAGGTTCGGCAGGCTGGAAAGCAGGTTGGGCTTGTGCTTCCACACCACCGCATAGGCGATAGAGGGATCATCCTTTCCGGCAGGCTCCGTCACCACGTCGCGCTCGGCTGAAAGCAGTTCGTGCCAGCGCTGCGGATGAAATCCGGTGACCGAGAGCAGGACGCGGCCCTTTTCCAGAACGGACATGCTTCTTCTTTCCCCTCCGAGGAGTTGCAGCCGCTAGAGCGTTTCCGTTAAAACGGAAACGCTCTAGCATTTGTTTCTACGCAATTCCGTACGGAAAACCGCTATGCACTTTTCCTGGAATTGCTCTAGTCGTTGACGGCACCGAGCGGCGCGGTCTCGATGCGGAAAGCGGCCGAGATCAAGGCACGAGTATACTCGGTCTGTGGCCGCTCGAAAATTTGTTCGGATGGTCCAGCCTCGACCACCTTGCCGTTGCGCATGACGATGACGTCGTTGGCGAGTGCCCGGATCACCTTGAGGTCATGGCTGATGAACAGGTAGGCCAGGTTGTGCTTGGCCTGCAGGTTCCGAAGCAGGTCCACCACCTGCGCCTGCACGCTCATGTCGAGTGCCGAGGTCGGCTCGTCCAGCATGACGAAACGGGGTTTCAGCACCATGGCGCGCGCAATCGCCACGCGCTGGCGCTGGCCGCCGGAGAATTCATGCGGATAACGGAAGCGGGTGGAAGCATCGAGCCCGACTTCGGTCAGAACGTCGACGACACGCTGGTCGCGCTCGTCGGCCGTGAGCTTCGGCTCGTGGATCTTCAGCCCTTCCTCGATGATCTCTGCGATCGACATGCGCGGGCTGAGCGATCCGAACGGATCCTGGAAGACGATCTGCAACTCGCTGCGCAACGGCCGCATGGCGCCGAACGAAAGCTTGTTGATGTCGCGCCCGTCGAACTGGATCGCACCCGTCGACGAGATCATGCGCGACAGCGCCAGGCCCAGTGTCGTCTTGCCCGAGCCGGATTCACCGACGACGCCCAGTGTCTGGCCGGCGCGCACGGTCACGTCGATGCCGTCCACGGCCTTCACATGATCGACCACGCGACGGAAGAAGCCCTGCTTGATCGGGAACCAGACCTTGATGTCGTCGCCGCGCATCACCGCCTTGGCATTCGCATCGGCGGCTGGTGGCCGGCCTTTCGGCTCAGCGGCAAGCAGATGGCGCGTATAGGCATGTTGCGGATTTGCGAAGATCTCCTTGGTCGGACCGGTCTCGACGATCTTGCCCTTGGTCATCACGCAGACCCTGTCGGCGATCTTGCGCACGATGCCGAGGTCATGGGTGATGAACAGCATCGACATGCCGTTCTTTTCCTTGAGCTTGGCCAGCAGTTCCAGGATCTGCGCCTGTACCGTCACGTCGAGCGCGGTCGTCGGCTCGTCGGCGATCAGAAGTTCGGGCTCGTTTGCCAGTGCCATGGCGATCATGACGCGCTGGCGTTGGCCACCGGACAGCTGGTGCGGATAGGCGTCGAGCCGCTTCTCCGGTTCCCGGATTCCGACTTCGTTGAGCAGTTCAATCGTACGCTTGCGTGCCTGCGCTTCGCCCATGCCCTGGTGCAGCCTCAGGATCTCGCCGATCTGCCGCTCGATCGTATGCAGCGGGTTCAACGACGTCATCGGCTCCTGGAAGATCATGGTGATCTTGTTGCCGCGCACGCTGCGCAGCTGCCGCTCGTCCAGCTTGAGCAGGTCCTGGCCGCCGAACAGGATCTGGCCTGAAGGATGGCTTGCCGGCGGATATGGCAGGAGCTTCAGCACGGAAAGCGCCGAAACCGACTTGCCGGAGCCGGATTCGCCCACCAAAGCCACCGTCTCGCCCTTGGCGATGTCGAAGGAGATATGGTCGACGGCGGTCGAGATCTTGCCGCCCTGCAGGAAGGCAACCGAAAGATCGCGGACGGAGAGAAGGGGCGTCTCGCTCACTTGAAGGTCTTCCTCGGGTCGAAGGCGTCGCGGGTGGCTTCGCCGACGAAGATCAGCAACGAAAGCATCACCGAAATGACGACGAAGCCGGACAGGCCGAGCCATGGTGCATTGAGATTGCGCTGCCCCTGTTTCAGCAATTCGCCGAGCGAAGCCGAGCCGGGCGGCAGCCCGAAGCCGAGGAAGTCGAGCGATGTCAGCGTCGAGATCGATCCATTGAGGATGAACGGCAGGAAGGTCAGTGTCGCCACCATCGCGTTCGGCAGCAGGTGGCGGAAGATGATCGTGCCGTTCGGCACGCCAAGAGCGCGGGCCGCGTTGACATATTCGAAGTTACGGGCGCGCAGGAACTCCGCCCGCACCACGCCGACGAAGGCGACCCAGGAAAACAGCAGCATCAGCCCGAGCAGGATGAAGAAGCCCGGCGGCAGCACCGCGGCAACGATGAGCAGCAGGTAGAGCACCGGGATCGCCGACCAGATTTCGATGAAACGCTGGAACAGGAGGTCGGTCCAGCCGCCGAAGTAACCCTGGATCGCGCCGGCAGAAACACCGATCAGCGCCGAACCGAGCGTCAGGATCAAGCCGAACAGCACGGAAATGCGGAAGCCGTAGATCACGCGCGCCAGCACGTCACGCGCCTGGTCATCGGTGCCAAGCCAGTTCCAGTTGCCGACGATGCAATCGGGGTCAGCGGTTTTTTGCGGATACTGCGCGCAACGCTTTTCTTCCTCGTACATCCAGGAAGGCTTGGAGGGGGCCGGCTCCGGCACGGCGTTGTTGACTGAACGGAAGGAATAGCGGATCGGTGGCCAGATCATCCAGCCATTGGCGTTGATCTCGTCACGGATCACCGGGTCGCGATAGTCGGTGACAGCGTAGAAACCACCGAATTTTTCTTCCGGATAGGCGACGAGCACTGGAAACAGGATCTCGCCCTTGTAGGAAGCGATGATCGGCTTGTCGTTGGCGATGAGTTCGGAGCCCAGCGACAGCACGAAAAGCACCAGGAAGATCCACAACGACCAGTAACCGCGGCGGTTGGCCTTGAAATTGGCCCAGCGACGCTGGTTGAGCGGCGAGACTTTCGGCCGTCCGACAGGTGCTGCATCGGCGACAGGATTGCCTGCGATATCCGCCATCACACGTCTCTCCGCTCGAAGTCGATGCGCGGATCGATCCAGGTGTAGGTGAGGTCGGAAATCAGGCTGACGAACAGGCCGATCAGCGACATGATGTAGAGATTGGCGAAGACGACGGGATAGTCGCGATCGACCACCGATTTGAAGCCGAGCAGGCCAAGCCCGTCGAGCGAAAAGATGTTTTCGATCAGCAGCGAGCCGGAGAAGAAGGCGGAAATGAACGCGCCAGGGAAGCCGGCGATCACGATCAGCATCGCGTTGCGGAAGACGTGGCCGTACAGCACCTGCCGTTCGGACAGGCCCTTGGCGCGCGCCGTCACCACATATTGTTTGCGGATTTCTTCCAGGAAGGAGTTCTTGGTCAGCAGCGTCGAAGTGGCGAAGGCCGACAGCACCATGGCCGTCAGCGGCAGCGCAAGATGCCAGAAATAGTCGAGAATGCGCTGCGGCCAGGACAGCTGGTCCCAGTTGTCGGATGTCAGGCCACGCAGTGGGAACCAGTCCCAGAACGAGCCGCCGGCGAACAGGATCATCAGCAGGATGCCGAACAGGAAGCCCGGAATGGCATAGCCGATAATGACGATGGCGCTGGTCCAGGTGTCGAAGGAGGAACCGTCCTTCACCGCCTTGCGGATGCCGAGTGGGATCGAGATCAGGTAGGAAAGCAGCGTGATCCAGAGGCCGATCGAGATCGAAACCGGCATCTTCTCAAGGATCAGGCTCACCACCGAAATATCTCGGAAATAGCTGTCGCCGAAGTCGAAGCGGGCATAGTTCCACAACATCAACCCGAAGCGCTCGAGCGGCGGTTTGTCGAAACCGAACTGCTTCTCCAGCTTGGCGATGAATTCGGGATCTAGCCCCTGCGCGCCACGGTATTTGGAGTTGACGTTGCCGGCGGGATCGAAGTTGTTGCCGCCGGCAAGATCGTTGCCGCCACCGCCACCGAGACGGTCGGAGGCACTGCCGCCCTGGTTGGTCAGCTTGGCAATGACCTGTTCAACCGGGCCGCCGGGGGCGAACTGCACCACCACGAAAGAAATGGCCATGATGCCGAACAGCGTCGGGATCATCAGAAGCAGCCGGCGAAGGATATAGGCGCCCATCAGGCCGTGCCTTTCGGGGACGGGAAGATCCCTTGCGTATGATGTCGGGTGCCATGCACCCCGTCAGGCCTTGCCAATCTTTGCCGCCTTGTCCTTGTCCAGCCACCACAGCGATTCAATCGGGAAGGCATAATCGGGTTTCGGCTCCTTGAAGCCGAACATGTCCCAGAACGCCACCCAGTGATTCGCCTTGTGATAGTTTGGAATCCAGTCGTGCCGTGCGCGCAAGACCCGGTCGAGTGCACGCATGGCCGTGATCAGGCTTTGCCGGTCCTTGGCAGCACCGACAGCGTCGACCAGCACGTCGACGGCTGGATCGGAGATGCCGGCATAATTGCGGGTTCCCGGCATTGCCGCGCTGCGGGAATGGAAGAACTGCTCCATCTCGTCCTGTGTCGGCGTTGGCGAAAACAGGAATGCCGCGACGACGAGATCGAAGTCATAATCCGAGAGACGGCGTTGATATTGCGGCGTGTCGACGATGCGGGAGGTGGCGTCAATGCCGACGGCGCGCATGTTCTCGATGAAAGGCGAGAATCTCTGCGACAGCACCTCCTCGTCACTCAGCATCTCGAGTGTCAGTCTTTCGCCCTTGGCGTTCTCGACGAAGGAACCGTTGCGTTTCCAGCCCGCGTCGGCCAGCAGCTTCGAGGCCTTGCCGAGCAGCTTGCGATCGCGGCCCGAACCATCGGAGACCGGTTGCAGGACAGCCTCGTCAAAGGCCTCGTCGGGGATCTTGCCGCGCAGCGGTTCCAGCAATGCGAGCTCTTCGGCGCTCGGCTTGCCTTCGGCACGATAGTCGGAGAGTTCAAACAGCGACTGCGAGCGATCATAGAGATCGTAGAAGAAGTTGCGTCGTGCCCATTCGAAATCGAAGCAGAGCCCCAAGGCCTCCCGCACCCTGATATCATTCAGGCGCTCGCGGCGATGATTGAGCGCCATCGCCTGCATCATCGGGCGCTTCTCGGCTGCGAACTCGTGCTTGATGACCTTGCCTTCACGAAGCGATGGAAAATCATAGTCGAGCGCCCAGCTGCGCGAGACCGATTCCTCCCGATAGAAGGTGTCTCCCTTCTTCAGGGCTTCGAAAGCAGCACGCCGATCCAGGTAGAAGTCGATGCGCAGGCGATCGAAATTGTTCTGCCCGCGATTGACGTTGAGATCGCGGGCCCAGTAGTCGGCGACACGCTCATATTCGATGGTCTGGCCGGGAGAGACGCGGCCAACCTTATAGGCGCCTGAACCGAGCAGCGGCCGCATGCCGCCCTTGAAGCCATTGGCTTCGATATCGGCTCTGGACAGGATCGGAAACCCGATGATCGACAGGATAAGCCGCTCGCTCTGCTTGCCGTCGAAAACGAGCCGCAGCGTCTGCTTGTCGTCAGCAACGGCATCGGTGAGGCGCGCCAGGGGAATGGAAAAATCCGGAGCGCCGTCGCTTTTCAGAAGCTTGTAGGAAAAGGCGGCGTCTGCGGCAGTCAACGGCGAACCGTCATGGAACCGTGCCGCGGGCCGCAGCTTGAAGATGAAGCTGTTGCGGTCGGGCGCGATCGTCACCGTTTCTGCGACCAGCCCGTACATCGAATCGGGCTCATCCAGCGCGGATGCCATCAGCGCGTCGAAACACATGTCCATGCGCGGTGGCGCGTCGCCCTTGAGGATGAAGGAGTTCAGCGTGTTGAAGGTCTGCGGGTTCTGGTTGAACACATAAGTGAAGGGCGCGAAGTTGAATGTGCCGCCTTTGGGGGCATCCGGGTTCACATAATCGAAATGCGTGAAACCGGCAGGGTATTTCAGGTCACCGAAGGCGGACAGGCCGTGCAGCGGCGTTTCGGTCGGGCTGGCGGCAAAGACCCGGCTCGGCAAGAGGGCAACCGCTGCCGTTGCAGCCCCCAGTGCTAGAACATTGCGGCGAGACAGGCCCACCATCAATTGAGGCCTTTGTACTTGGCGGCCAATGCCTTTTCCCTGTCGGCATCGATCCACCAGGAATCGGTGTCCGGTCCGAGGTACGTCGGCTGCTTGTCCGGAATGCCGAATTTATTCCAATAAGCCAGCCGCACGTCGGGTCGAGTGAATTGCGGCACCGCGTAGAAATTCCACAGCAACACGCGGTCGAGTGCTCTTGTCGCCGCTACCAGATCATCGCGATCGGTTGCAAAGATGACGCGGTCGACCAGTGCGTCGATGATGGAATCCTTGATACCGGAATAGTTGCGGGAACCGGTGGTCTCTGCGGCTTTGGATGACCAGAAGTCGCGTTGTTCGTTACCGGGCGAATCCGACTGCGGCAGCACAACCGTCGTCATGTCATAGTCGAAATTGTTGAAGCGGTTGACGTATTGGCTGCTGTCGACAAAGCGCAACGTAGCGATGATGCCAATTTTGCGCAGCATGGTCACATAAGGATTGAGGGTCGGCTCTGCGCCTTGCCGGAAATCAAGGATCTCAAAGGCAAAGGGTTGGCCTGTCTTGGCATTGACCATTTTGCCGTCCTTGATCACCCAGCCCGCTTGCGCGAACAGGTCGACGGCTGATTTCAGGATCTTGCGCTCCGCCTGAGGATTATCGAAGGCGGGAATCTTGAATTCTTCCGTGAAGAGTTCAGGCGGCAGCTTATCCTTGTATTGGTTCAGGATTTCCAGCTCCTTGCCTTGCGGCAGCCCGCTCGAGGCTAGGCCTTCACTACCGATGAAATAGCTGGTGATCCGTGTATTGAGACCGAACGATTGCGTGCGGTTGATGGTGTCGAAATCATAGAGATAAGACAGCGCCTGACGCACATGCCGATCCTGGAACAGGGGGCGGCGGGTGTTCATAGCGAAGCCCTGGAACTTGGCCAGCGATGCTGCCTTGAACTGCTTCTTGATGACGTCGCCGGCCTTGAGCGCTGGAAAGTCGTATTTCGTCATCCAGTCGCGGGCGCTGTTTTCAGCATTGATATCCTTCAATCCCCCTTTGGTGAAGGCAAGCCATTCGGCGTTGTCGTCGAGGAAATAGGTGTAACGCTTGACGTCGAAATTCTCGCGACCGATCTTCACCGGCAGCTTGGCGCCCCAATAGTCAGGCGCGCGCTCCCATACGATTTCTGCCCCGGGTTTGAAGCTTTTCACCTTATACGCTGCGGAGCCGAGCGGGATTTCCAGCGTGGGTTTGGTGATGTCGCGCTTGTTGCCCTTGGCGTCGGTGCCTTCCCACCAATGCTTGGGCAAAATGGCGAGGTCGCCGATGATCTTGGGCAGTTCCCGGTTGCCCTTCTGGTCGAAACGGAATTCCACCTCGCGATCTCCGACCGCCACCGCCTCGGTCACGTTCGCGAAATACCGATTGTACATAGGGCTGTTGGTCTTCAGCACATTGAACGACCAGATCACGTCATCGACCGTGATCGGCTTGCCGTCGTGCCATTTGGCCCGCGGGTCGAGACGATAGGTGGCGGATGAATAGTCGGCCGGATATTTGTAGGCGTCGGCGATCAACGGGTGGCTGACGCTGCCTTCGTCGGTGGCCTGCTCCATCAGCGTTTCGTAGAGCAGTCCGCCGCCGAACGGCGAGAAGCCGGCGGCAGGCGATCCTTGCACGATGTAAGGGTTGAAACTGTCGTATGTGCCGATGACCGTCGAATTCAGCGTTCCGCCCTTGGGGGCGTCCGGGTTCACGTAGTCGTAGCGCTGGAAGTTCTCGCCATATTTCGATTCGCCGAGCAGCGAAGAGGTGGTGCGCCATTCGTCGGCGGATGCGGCATGGATGCCGATGGCGAGGGCGGCGCCTGCCGCCAGGAACTTCAAGGGCATCCCGAGCCGGAAACGCTGCATTCCTGATCCTTCTGCCTGTTGCTGGCCTGAACCGGCACTTTAGCTTATTCGCGGCCCGAGCAAACCGGCAGAAGCTGCCTATTTGCCCCGCGGCAACAAAAAAGCCGGGTCAAACCCGGCTTTTTCGTGATTGTTAAAATGACAAATCCGTCAGTTTGCCGGCTTGGCCTCAGCCGGTTTGGCATCGGCTGGCGCTGCGGCAGGAGTGGCTGCAGGCGCAGCGCCGGCTTCCGGCAGCGCTGCCGGGCTGTCGGACAGCGTGCGCAGATAAGCGAGCAGATTTCCGCGGTCTTCGTCCTTGGGCAGGCCGGCGAAGCCCATTGCGGTGCCCTTAACGAGACCCTTTGGCGACGTGAGGAAGTGGTTCAGGTTCTCGAACGTCCATTTGTTATCGCCTTTGGCGAAATCCTTCATGCCGGCCGAATAGGCGAAGCCCTCATGGTGCGCGACCGGGCGGTTGACGATGTCCCACAGATCAGGGCCGATCTTGTTGGGGCCGCCCTTCTCACCGCTGTGGCAGGCCTGGCACTTCTTGAAAACAGTGGCACCGGCTTCCGCCTTGCCTGCTGCCAGCAGATCGGCAACCGGCGTTGCGGCCTTGGCTTCCTTGCCTCCGCCACCGGCGGCTTCCGGTTCAGCTGCTTCGATCGTGAAGCCGGGCTTCTCGGGCTTTGGCGAGGCGAACAGCGAGTCGGATACGATACCGACCGAAAAAACCACGAACACGGTTCCGAGCAGGCCGGCCAGTACCTTGTTGACTTCGTTGGAATCCATAAACCCCAGCTCCCTTTTCCGGCAGACCGTTCCGTCCTTCCGGCTGTCGGTATCGAGACCCTCCCCGTCGAGGGGGTCAAATCGGGCGGAAACTAGGTCTTTTGCTATTCGGTTGCAACACCTATAAGGGCGCTTCCTGTGAGACCTTTTGCCACTTTTAATCCTGCCCTTTCAGTTCCGCACCATTCATGTCGACATTGATCCTGATTCCCGCACGCATGGCTTCGACCCGGCTGCCCGGAAAGCCGCTGGCCGATATCGCCGGCAAGCCGATGATCGTGCATGTCGCCGCCCGCGCCGCGGAGGCCGATCTCGGCCGCGTGGCGGTGGCGACGGATACCGAGGCTGTGGCTGAAGCGGTGCGTGCGCACGGTTTCGAGGCGGTGATGACACGCGCCGACCACCAGTCCGGCTCGGATCGCATTTTCGAGGCGCTCGAGACCTTCGATCCGAAAGGTGAGATCGAGACGGTCGTCAACGTCCAGGGTGATCTGCCGACCGTCGAGCCGGCCATCATCCGCGCGGCGCTGAAGCCGTTCGAAGACAGAGCCGTCGATATAGCCACGCTCGGCGTCGAGATCGTACGCCCGGAAGAAAAGACCAATCCCAACGTGGTCAAGATCGTCGGCTCGCCGCTGTCCGAAACGCGCCTGCGGGCGCTTTATTTCACACGCGCCACCGCCCCCTGGGGCGAAGGTCCGCTTTACCATCATGTCGGGCTGTATGCCTATCGCCGTCCCGCGCTTGAACGGTTCGTGGCGCTGAAGCAGTCCGTTCTGGAACGCCGTGAAAGCCTCGAGCAATTGCGCGCGCTGGAGGCCGGCATGCGCATCGATGCCGAAATCGTGCGTTCGGTGCCGCTCGGCGTCGACACGCCCGAAGATCTGGAACGGGCGCGCGATATCCTGTCTCACTGACGAAGGCCTAGCTAAGAATGTCTCCTGCCCCTACCAACCGCATCTCGTTCCAGGGTGAACCCGGCGCCAACTCCGACACCGCCAGCCGCAACATGTTTCCGGCGATGGAGCCATTGCCCTGCCCGACATTCGAGGATGCCTTCAATGCCGTGGAGACCGGCAAGGCCGATCTCGCGATGATCCCGATTGAGAACACCATCGCCGGGCGCGTGGCCGACATCCATCATCTTCTGCCGGAATCGAAGCTGCACATCATCGGCGAGTATTTCTTGCCGATCCATTTCCAGCTGATGGTGCTGCCCGGCGTGCAGCGCTCCGAGATCAAGACGGTGCACAGCCATATCCATGCGCTCGGCCAGTGCCGGAAATACATCCGCAAGAACGGCTGGAAGCCGGTGGTGGCGGGTGACACCGCCGGTTCAGCGAAATTCGTGGCCGCCGAGAAGGATCGGACGATGGCCTCTCTGGCGCCGCGGCTTGCTGCTTCGCTCTACGGCCTCGATATCCTGGAAGAAAATGTCGAGGATACCGATTCCAACGTCACCCGCTTCGTCGTGCTGACCAAATCGAAGCACTGGGTGGAGCGCCCCTCGCCCGACACCAGGATGATGACCACCTTCATCTTCCGCGTCCGCAACGTGCCGGCCGCGCTCTACAAGGCGATGGGCGGCTTCGCCACCAACGGCGTCAACATGACCAAGCTGGAGAGCTATCAGCTCGGCGCCTTCACCGCGACACTCTTCTACGCCGACATCGAAGGCCATCCGGAGGACCCGGGCGTCAAGAACGCGCTCGAGGAACTGCGCTTCTTCTCCAAGGAAGTGCGCATCCTCGGCGTCTACCCGGCCAGCGATTCGCGCGAGCAGTGGAAGATAGCGGACTAGAGCGTTTCCGTTTTTCACGGAAACGCTGAAACGCTCTAAGTTTTTTGTTTTCGTCGCATTTTGTAGCCAAGTGTTTCCACTTGGCTACAATATGCTCTAGGGCAGCACCGCTTCCGCTTCGATCTCGATCAGCCATTCCGGCAATGAAAGGCCGGTGACGACGATCCAGGACGAAGGCGGCGGGTTTGCGGGGAAATAGCGGCGCAGAGCCTCCGCGATCGGCCCCTGGTCGTCTTGGGCTGCTTGCGCGATGTAGATGCGCAGCATCACCACATGCGTAAGGTCGCCGCCGGCCTGTTTCAGCAGATGGTCGATGTTGTCGAGCGCCTTGATCGTCTGCGGACCCATGCCGCCTGCGACGGTCTTTTCATGTTCATCGACGCCGACCTGGCCGGAGAGCAGCATCCTGCGTCCGCCCTCGACCACCATCGCCTGGCTGAAACCATATTGCTGGCTGTCGAACAGCCCGGCGGGGTTGAGGGTCTGGCGTCTGATCAAGGGATGCTCCTGCATCAAGAGTTGCGACCTCCACACGTGTCTGCGTGGAGGTCGTCATATCGGAGCGGCCGGCCGGTGTTTCCAGCCCGATACGCTTAACCTTCGCTGTCCAGCCAGGCCTTGATTAAGTGATGCGCAATGGCACCCGGCGGGGGCGTCATCAGCCCTTCCGGATGCCGCCGCTCCAGCATCAGCCGTGTCTCGTCGCGCGAAAACCAGCGGCAGTCTTCCAGCTCGCTGAGGTCGGCCTGGATGTCCTCGTTCAGCGCTTCGCCGAAACAGCCGATCATCAGCGAATAGGGGAACGGCCAGGGCTGACTGGCCTGATAGACGACGCGGCCGAGCCGGATGCCTGCCTCTTCCAGGGTTTCGCGGCGCACTGCCGCCTCGATCGTCTCGCCAGGTTCGATGAACCCTGCCAGCGAAGAGTACATGCCTGGCGCGAAATGCGGGCCGCGGCCCAGCAGGCACTGTTCGCGCGAAACCGTCAGCATGATCGCCACCGGGTCGGTGCGCGGGAAATGATCGCTGCCGCAGGCAGGGCAATGTCGCCTGTAGCCGCCGGCGCGCATTTCGGACGGGTTTCCGCATTTCGAGCAGAAGCGATGACTGGCATTCCAGGACAGCAGCGCAGCCCCTTGCGCCAATGCGCCCAACGCGGCTTCATCGATCAGCCCCTGGATATAGACCGAGCGGTGATCGATGGCCTTGATGGTTTCGGGCAGTGCTTCCGGGGCCGTGGTCGCGGGTGCCGCCAGGATCGGTTGCCCGTCAGCGTATCCCAGCAGGATCGCCTCTGAAAGCGTGGTCTCGACGCCGGCACTTTCGGCCAGGTCGAACCAGGGATCAAAGGCGCCACCATCCTTAAGCTTCAGGTAGAGGCGACCGTCGCGCATCGGCAGGATGCGTGCTCCAGGATCCTTTAGCGCAATCTCCACGCAGTCGTCGGAACGATTCTCGGATTGGCGGTCGATGCGGTTGCCGGCAAAGCCGACGAATTGGCTGGGCTCGCGCAAGGGTGCGTCGAACAGGCGAAAGGTCATGGGGAGACTCAGGGACTCGGCGAAGTTGTCGGCGCTTTATAGCGCCGCCTTGATCTGTTCGGCAAACCGATGGAGATCTGAACGTTTGTAGGGTTCCCGTGGCCCGTGGCCCCAGACCGGCCCAGGCCAGGCCGTGTCGCCTTCATTGCGGGCAATGACATGGACATGCAGCTGGCGCACGATGTTGCCGAGCGCGGCGGTATTGATCTTGGTGCAGCCCGTTGCGGTCTTCAGCGCCTGCCCGACCATATTGGCCTCGAAGGTCAGCATTGCCTGGTCCAGCGGCGTGAGATCGTGCAACTCTTCGATGCCGGGCCGCTGTGGCACCAGGATCAGCCACGGCCAGCGGCAATCGTTCATGATGCGCAGTTCGCACAGGCCGAGCCACAGCAATTGTTCGCTGTCTGCCTCCAACCGGGCATCCAGCGAAAATCCGGCCTTGAGGCCAGGCAGCATCGGCATTCCCCCAGAGATTTGGCAGGAGGCTAAAACGGCGCTGGTTTCGTCGCAAGCCCTTCATTCGGTCTGTCCCAATAAGCCATGGCTGTTTCGGGTCATTGCTTGACCCTTGCATTCTGGCTTCAAATTGCCGATATGGGGGTGGGAGGTTGGTGGTGGACGATCCACTCGCCAACCGGGTCAGGTCCGGAAGGAAGCAGCCCTAACGAGCCCGGAACGGGTCATTGTTCCAGCCTCCCGCCTCTTCGCTCTTCTCCCGCGGTGCTTCTGTCGCGAACAATGATGGCGCGCAGCTTGGCGGGCGAAACTTATTTGCGGAAACAGGCTCCAGGGAGCAGTCAGGGCGGATGAGCGAAGCCGGAAACAATCCCGCACCGGAAAAGGCCCCTGGCGGTTATCGCGTCCTGGCGCGCAAATACCGCCCGTCGAATTTCTCCGAACTGATCGGCCAGGAGCCGATGGTCCGGACGCTCACCAACGCCTTTTCCACCGGACGTGTTGCGCAGGCATGGATGCTGACCGGCGTGCGCGGCGTCGGAAAGACAACCACCGCGCGCATCCTGGCGCGGGCGCTCAACTACAAGACTGCCGAGATCGATCGACCCTCCGTCGATCTTTCCGTGCCGGGCGAACATTGCCAGGCGATCATGGAAGGCCGCCACGTCGATGTCATCGAGATGGACGCCGCCTCCCATACCGGTATCGACGACATCCGCGACATCATCGACCGCGTCCGCTACGCGCCCGTCTCCGCGCGCTACAAGGTCTATATCATCGACGAGGTGCACATGCTCTCCACGCAGGCCTTCAATGGCCTGCTGAAGACGCTGGAAGAGCCGCCGCCGCATGTGAAGTTCATCTTCGCCACCACCGAGATTCGCAAGGTGCCGATCACGGTGTTGTCGCGCTGCCAGCGCTTCGACCTGCGTCGTATCGATGCCGCCATGATCAAGGCGGATCTGAAACGCATCGCCGGTCTCGAACAGATCGATGCTGAGGACGACGCACTTGCCATGGTCGCCCGCGCTGCCGAAGGCTCGATGCGGGACGCCCAGTCGATCTTCGACCAGGCCATTGCCCACAGCGCCGGCAACGTCACGGCGGAAGCCGTGCGCGCCATGCTCGGTCTCGCCGATCGCGCCCGCATCGTCGATCTGTTTGAACACGTCATGAGAGGCGATATCGCCCCGGCACTGCAGGGCCTGCGGGCACTCTACGATGTTGGCGCTGATCCCGCTGCCGTGCTGACTGACCTTGCCGAATTTACCCATCTCGTTACGCGCCTGCGTTTCGTGCCGGGTGCGGCTGACGACGCAGCGCTCAGCGAGGATGAACGCACGCGCGGCCTCGAGTTCTCGCGTACCTTGTCGGTACGGGTGCTGTCCCGTGCCTGGCAGATGCTGCTCAAGGGCATCCCGGAAGTGCAAAGTTCCAACCGCCCGGTGAGTGCTGCCGAGATGGTGCTGATCCGGCTTGCCCATGCCGCCGACCTGCCTACGCTCGATGAGGCGCTGAAGTCGCTGGAGAACGGGCAGCCGGCACCTGGCGCAGTAGCGCGTGCAAATGGCGCCCCTGCTCCCGGCGGTGGAAACGGCGGCGCTGCGATGGCCACTGCATCGGTCCGCATGCCGGTCACGCCCGGCGGTGGACAGACCATGCGCCTGGTCGAGCCGGTCCAGTCTCCCGCCTTCGTGCCGGCCCCTGAACCGGCACAGGAGCAGCAGTCGGTACCGGTCAAATCCCTGGCCGACATCATCGCTCTCGCCGATCAGAACCGCGACATCGCCTTCAAGGTCCAGATCAAGCGCTACGTGCGTCCGGTGAGTTTCGAGCCGGGTCGCATCGATGTGACGCTGACCGAAGATGCGCCGAAGATGCTGCTTAACGAGATGACCTCGAAGCTGCGCGCCTGGACGGGCCGCAGCTGGTTGGTGTCGCTGTCCAAGGAAGAGGGCGGCCAGACGATGGCCGAGGTCGAGACGACGCGTCGCGAGATCGCCTTTTCGGATGCGCGCGCCGATCCGGCGGTTGCGGCGATCCTCGCCCGGTTTCCCGGCGCGAAGATCATCGATGTGCGCATTCCCGATGTGCCGAATGAAGAAAACGAAGATGCCGACCAGCCGATAGAGCCGGCTGCGGACGACGACATCGATTTTTGAGAAGGATCAGACGATGAAAGATCTGCTCGGCCTGATGGGCAAGGCAAAGGAAATGCAGGCCAAGTTCCAGTCCATGCAGGAGGAGATCGCCACCCTCGAAGCCACCGGCCAGGCCGGCGGCGGACTCGTCAATGTGACGCTGACCGGCAAGTTCGAGATGAAGGTGCTGAAGATCGATCCATCCCTCTTCAAGGAAGACGAGGTCGAAATCCTGGAAGACCTTATTCTGGCCGCCCACAACGATGCCAAGGTCAAGGTCGAACAGATCATGCAGGAAAAAACCAAGGCTTTGACTGCAGGCTTGCCTCTGCCGCCCGGCATGAAGCTGCCGTTTTAATTTGAAGGAATAAGTATATCGAAGAGGAGCAAGAGAAATCTTACAGAATATCGGGCGGTTTTCTCTTGCTCTCCGTTTGTTACGAAATGAAACATTGCGTTATATCTTGGGGTTAACCCCTCGGTAACGACTTCCCTAAATCCACGAATTGTTCACCTTGTTCGGCAAAGTAAGGCTTTGGCCATCTTTTTGCCCGAAAGTGTCTCATTCTTGCCGCATATCCTGGGGACAAGGCGGCAGCAAGAATGAGGGACGTTTGTTGATCGCCACGCGTTGGAAAAAGCTGATCGCCCTCGGGACAGTTGTCCTGGGCCCGCTCTTCCTGGCTGCCTGCAGCCAGACCACCGGCAGTCACGGCCTGTCCGTTGCCAAGCTCTCCGATTCGGTTGCCCCCAGTTCCAAGGTCGGCGCTTACCGCTACACCAGCCGCGACAAGGAATGCCTGGCGCGTGCGATGTTCTTCGAATCGAATCGCTCCAGCCGCGATGGCATGGTCGCCGTCGGCACGGTGGTGATGAACCGCCTGCGCTCCGGCAAGTATGGCGACAACATCTGCAGCGTTGTCGGTCAGCCCGGCCAGTTCGCGCCCGGCGTCATGACCCGGCGCATGAACTCCAAGGCCTTGCCCGACGTCATGGATGCTGCCGAGTCGGTGCTGAAGGGCGAGCGCTCGACCAAGGCCAAGAACTCGATGTTCTTCCATACTGCCGGCCTGAAGTTCCCCTACAAGAACATGCACTACGTGCTGGTCGCCGGCGGCAACGCCTTCTACGAAAAGCGCGGCCGCAACTGGCAGCCGCTGCCGGAAGAGGGCGCTACCATGATGGCTGCGGCGACGCCGGTTGCTCCGGCTCAGACCGTCGCCGTCGCCTCGGCTGCCACGGTTCCGACGACGGCCTTTGCTTCGACGAAGCCTGCGGCAGTCCAGGCTGCGGCGCCCGTGATGGTGGCCTCGGCCGAGCCGACCCAACTGCCGTTCATGACTGCTTCAGCGGTCCCGAGCGAAAGGCCTCAGCCGGTTCTGGCCTCGGCTACCGCAGCGGCTGAGCCTCAGCCGGTGATGTCGTTCCAGTCGACGCCGGAGAACACCGATGCCATCGGCGCGTTGATCGTCTCCGAGAGCCGTCCGCTGCAGTGATTTGCCTGGCGATCTGAGTCGCATGCGACTTGCAGCCGGCGGCTTCTGTCCGGAGTGGCAGCGGCGCCGTCAGCAGCTCGGTTCCAAAGTGGCTGGAAAAATCCTACATCGGTGCGATGTCCAAGCGAATCGCCGGCCCTGAAATCGAACGCCTGATCCAGCTTCTGGCCAAGGTGCCCGGGCTGGGGCCGCGTTCGGCGCGCCGTGCTGCCCTGCATCTCATCAAGAAGAAGGACCAGCTTCTGGCACCCTTGGCCAATGCCATGGGCGAGGCGGTCGAGAAGGTGCGCATCTGCTCGAACTGCGGCAACGTCGACACTGCGGATCCCTGTATGATCTGCACCGATCCGCGCCGTGACGATGCTACACTGATCGTGGTCGAAGATGTTTCTGATCTTTGGGCGCTGGAGCGGGCGGCGGCTATGAATGTCCGCTACCACGTGCTCGGCGGCACGCTGTCTCCGCTCGATGGCATCGGCCCCGACCAGTTGAACATCCGCTCGCTCGTCGATCGCATCGCTGCGGGAGCGGTCAAGGAAGTCATACTCGCCGTCAATGCCACGGTCGAGGGGCAGACCACGGCGCACTACCTGACCGACCAGCTCTCGGATTTCGACGTGAAGGTGACAAGGCTGGCGCATGGCGTGCCGGTCGGCGGCGAGCTCGACTATCTTGACGAGGGCACGCTGGCGGCGGCGCTGAAGTCGCGCACGACATTCTGAAAGAGATTATCGAGGGGACTGGATGAACCGCTTCTCTTGCCGCTTTCTGCTCTCTTCGTTGAAACCCCTGTTTCTGCTCGCCGTCCTTGTTACGACCTTCGCAGGTTCCGCTTCCGCCGCGACCGTCGATGACCAGTTCCGTGCCTGGCTGCAGAACGATCTTTGGCCAGAGGCCAAGGCGAAAGGCATTTCACAGGCCACATTCAATGCTGCCTTTGATGGCGTAAAACCGAATCTCAAGCTGCCCGATCTTGTGCTGCCGGGCGAAAAGCCGAAGACCCCGAAGAAGCAGCACCAGGCGGAGTTCGGTTCTCCAGGCGCCTATTTTGCCGAAAAGATCGTGGCGGCGGTCTCCAATGGCGGGCGTGCCCGCGCCGGAAAATATGCCGCGACGCTGCGCCAGATCGAGAGGCGCTACGGCGTGCCGGGTTCGGTAGTGCTGGCGATCTGGGGTCGCGAAAGCGGCTTCGGTGCGGCGAAGATCCCCTACGATGCCTTCGAAGTGCTGGGCACCAAGGCCTTCCTGGCAACGCGCAAGGATATGTTCCGCCAGGAATTGCTGGCAGCGCTGGAGATCGTTCAGCGTGGCCTTGCTCCGGTCGGTGCGATGAAATCCTCCTGGGCCGGCGCGCTCGGCCAGCCGCAATTCATGCCGACGTCCTTCCTGAAACATGCGGTCGATTTCGACGGCGACGGCAAGACCGACATCTGGAACTCGGTGCCGGATGTGATGGGATCGATCGCCAACTATCTCGTCCACTACGGCTGGGTGAAAGGGCGCGGCTGGGGGTACGAGGTCATCGCGCCGGACACGGTCTCCTGTTCGCTGGAAGGACCGGATCGCGGCAAGCCGGTCTCGGCCTGGAGCAAACTCGGCATCCGCCGCGTCGACGGCAAACCGTTCCCTGCTGCCGAAACAGCAGCTGAGCCATTCCTGATGATGCCGGCCGGCCGTCATGGCCCGGCATTCCTGGTAACGCCGAATTTCTATGTGCTGAAGGAATACAACACGTCAGACCTCTATGCGCTGTTCATCGGCCTCGGCGCCGATCGAATCGCGCAGGGCGATCATCGCTTTTCCGCGGAATGGGGAGCGGTGGGAGGACTTTACAGGTCGGACATCGCCACACTGCAGCGGGTGCTCGAGAAGAAGGGTTACGACGTTGGCAGCGCCGACGGCCTTCCAGGGTTCAAGACGCGGCGTTCGATCGGCGAGTGGCAGGCCAAAAACGGCCGCGCCGCGACCTGCTATCCCGACGCAGAACTGGTGCGCGCTGTGAAGTAGCGCGCTTGAGAGCAATTCCAGCGAAACCGCTGAGCGGGTTTGCCTCCGGAAGCGTGCAGAGACGTACGAGTCGCGGCGATCACGCGGCCTTCGACATGTCGCGATGGACATCGGCGAGCATCTCGAAGGAACGCACGCGGGCGGCATGGTCGAAGACCTGCGCGGTCACCATCAGCTCGTCGGCGCCGGTGCGCGCTATGAAGGACTCGACGCCCTGCCTTACGGTTTCAGGCGAGCCGACCACGGCGCAGGACAGCGCCTGGTTCAGCATGGTGCGTGCGACGGGATCGAGATCACGGTCAAAATTTTCGACGGGTGGCGGCAGCCGGCCTGGGCGGCCGCTGCGCAGGTTCACGAACGCCTGCTGTAGCGATGTGAACAGCAACCGTGCTTCGGTGTCGGTCGGTGCCGCGATTACGTTGATACCGAGCATCACACGCGGTTTGTCGAGATGCTGCGAAGGCTCGAACCGCGTGCGATAGACCTCGAGCGCATGGTCGAGTTCCGCCGGCGCGAAATGCGAGGCGAAGGCATAGGGCAGGCCGAGCATTGCGGCGAGCTGCGCGCCATAAAGACTGGAGCCGAGGATCCAGACCGGCACGTTTTCACCCTCTCCCGGCACGGCGCGGATGCGCTGGCCTTCTTCGGCAGGCTCGAAGTAGGCCATCAGTTCGACGACGTCGCGCGGGAAGTTGTCGACTCCAGCATCAAGGTTTCGGCGCAACGCGCGTGCCGTCATCATGTCCGTGCCGGGGGCACGGCCGAGGCCGAGATCGATTCGGCCGGGATGCAGCGCGGCCAGTGTGCCGAACTGTTCGGCGATCACCAGCGGTGCGTGGTTGGGCAGCATGATGCCGCCGGCGCCGACACGAATGGTCCTGGTGCCAGCCGCGACATGGGCGATGACGACGGCAGTGGCAGCACTGGCAATACCCGGCATGTTATGATGTTCGGCCAGCCAGTAGCGCTTGTAGCCCAGCCGCTCGGCATGGCGGGCAAGGTCCAGTGTATTGGCAAGAGACTGCCCTGGTGTGCTGCCTTCGCCGACGGGCGAGAGATCGAGAACGGAAAGATCGGTCATGAGCGTGTCCCGCTGGCTGGTCCGACCGCATATAGGGTGAGGTTAGCGAAGCGCCAAACTAGAACCAAATTTAGAGATTGGGCCAGTTGCCGATGTGTCGGCCGAATATCGGATTCGATTTTCAGAAGGCATGACGCGCAGATCCAAGAGGTTGGAGCGTCCTTTGTCCGCTCGAAGGGACGCGTGGCGCTCGAATATGTCGTTGCGCTGCAACATGCGCGTTCTATTCATGGCTGGCATACCGAATTGGTGCTTGATCTCTGCTTTCGCGCGCGTATGTAAGCCCCGCACATAGATTTCAGGGAACTGGACTTGGCTATCTACAGGGAAAAAGACATTTTCGAGCGGCGCAATGCCGCGAACGAGGCAAAGAAAGCGCTCCTGGAGCGCTTCAAGGCAAAACCGGCAGCAGACGATCCGGCAGTGCTGGCCCGCCAGGCGGAACGCAAGGCGATCCTCGAAGCACGTGCCATCCGGGAAGCCGAGAAGGCTCGGCTGAAGCAGGAGCGCCTGGCTCGCGAGGCTGCCGAAAAGGCGGAACGCGAAGCCGCGGCCGAGGCTGCCAGGCTCGAGGCCGAAGCGAAGGCGCGCGAGGAAGCTGCGTTGCGTGAGGCGGAAGAGAACGACCGTATCTCGCGGCTGCTGGCAGACGAGGCCGAGCGCAAGGCTAAGCGCGACGCTCGCTACGCAGCCCGCAAGTCACGCGTCGGCCGTACGCCTCCGGGTTTCTCGGCACGCTGATTGCCGAAGCCGTAAAAAGAATGGCCCGCTTCACGCGAGATGAAGCGGGCTTTTTGCATGCGCCGTGAAGCGGTTTGAGCATGATCCCGAACCGAAGGTCAGCAACGCAAAAAGTTGCAGACTTTTCGGACAAGATCATGCGGCAAAACAAAGAGTTGGAGCGTTTCGGCATTTCGTGAAAAACGGAACCGCTCTGGTGGCCGGGTTGGTCCCGGTCTTGCTATCTGCCGAGCCGTGCCGGGCTGAGCATGGCATTGTCTAGGCCGAAATCGGCGATGCGCGCCGGCAGCGGCAGCCCTCGTACGAGGGCTGCGCAGGCTTCCCCCATGGCGGCGGATGTCTGGATGCCGTAGCCGCCCTGCGCGACCAGCCAGAACAGGCCGGACACCTTCGCGTCGAAGCCTCCGACGAGGTCCCCATCGCTGACGAAGGAACGCAACCCCGCCCATACGCGGTTGGGACGACCAACCGAGAGCGTGGTCAGCTCTTCGATGCGGTGAATGCCGAGCGCGATATCTTCCATTTCCGGTTGAACGTCTTGCGGCGGCATCAGGTCGGCATTGGCCGGTGAACCGAGCAGCTGGCCGGCGTCGGGCTTGATGTAGCAACTCTCGTCCGCGGTGATGAACATCGGCCAGCGGGTTACGTCGTGACCGCCGGGTGGCGCAAAGACGAAAGCCGTGCGCCGGCGTGGTTCCAGCCCGATCTGGCTGGCGCCGAACAACGCGCCGATTTCATCACCCCAGGCACCTGCTGCGTTGATCACGATCGGCGCAATGTATTCTCTGCCCGAAGCGACAAGGCGCCAGTCGCCACCTGTTCTTTCGGCCGCTGTGACTTGCGCATTGCCGATCACGGTACCGCCGGCGCGTTTCAAGCCGCGCAGGTAGCCCTGATGCAGGGAATGCACGTCGATATCCTCGGCATTGGGATTGTAGACCGCGCCGGTGACGCTTTCAGGCCGCAATACCGGGATCCAGGCCTTGGCGCCGTCGAAGTCGAGCCTTTCGCCGGGCAGCCCGATCGAACGGACCGCATCCTGATGTTCCGCAAGAAGGTGCTCCTGTTCAGCCGAGGCCACGACAAGCATGCCGCGCGGGGTCAGGATCGGATGTTCGGTGAAGCCGGGCGGCGGTGTTTGGAGGAAGGCGCGGCTTGCCGCCGTCAAGGCACACACCTGGCGCGTACCGTAGGTTTCGCTGAACAGTGCGGCCGAGCGGCCGGTCGAATGGTAGCCGGGCTGGCTTTCCCGTTCGAGCAGCACCGTCTTCAGATGCGGTGCCAGCCAGTAACCGACGGAAGCGCCGGCGATGCCGCCACCGATAATCAAGACATCGGCTTTCACGGGGCCGGACTCTTGCGTGGCCATTGGCGATCCTTCGTTGTCAGCGATAGTTCTGCTGGCAGAGTTCGAATTTCCTATACGCTAAGCATTTTCAAATTTTGAAAATAAGGTCAAGCGCCGGACCGGCGCATCGCCTTGAAAATTGGCAGCGGTTTGGGAGTACCGTGCACCGGGACAGATGTCGCAGCGTTCTCTGCATCCTGGAATGGATACGTTGTGCCTTAGTGGTCCAGCATTTCGATCAGGGCCGACTGAAAATCCGGCTGTGCGCTGGAGCAGACTGCGAGCACAAGTCCGTCGCCTTCGCCGACGGCAAGATAGGCATGGCCCATTGTACTGTCGATATAGATGCTCTCGCCCTTTTGAAGGCGAACCGGGGCGTAGTGTTCGGTGTGCACTTCGATAGCGCCCTCGAGCACGTAGAGGAATTCCTCACCGGAATGTTTGATGAGTGGGCCGAATTCTTCCAGGGAACGTGTGGTGATGCGTGTCAGCACCGGCACCATGCGTTTCCTGGTGATATCAGTGCTGAGGTAGAGATAGTCGTAGTTATGGGTTTTCTGCTGCAGCCCGTCGCCTTGCAGATTGACGGAGCGACGGGTCAGCGGGTGGCCAGAGACTTCCGGCTCGGCCACCAGTTCTGCCATCGACAGGCCGAGCCCCTCCCCGATCTGCAGCAGCTTGTCATAGGAAAGCGACATCTGATCGTTCTCGACCTTGGACAGCGTCGAGATCGCCACGCCTGTCTTGCTGCTGACATCGCTCAGCTTCCAGCCATGTTTCTGGCGCAGCGCCTTGAGGTTCGATCCGAGTTTCGGGTGCTTGGCCATCAATCCCCAGTCGTTGGTCCAGTTCGATGAGGGGACGATAGCCGTTGACAATATCGGCAACAAGGAAAATCATTTAGCGGATTAGAAAACAAAATTTCTGCCGAGGAGGAAATCATGGCTCGGGAAGTCGAATGGGCGCGTATGACGGCGCCGGAACTGCGGGCGATCGCCGAGCGCGGCAATGCACTCGCCATCCTTCCGGTCGGTTCGCTGGAGCAGCACGGTCCACATCTGCCCGTCATCACCGACACTGCAAGCGCAGCCGCTGCGGCGGTGCGTGGTGCGCGACTGGTGTCCGACGACATCCCGCTCGCCGTTCTGCCCGGTCTCTGGCTGGGTATGAGTGAACATCATTTGCCGTTTGGCGGCACGATCACGCTGGACTACGCCGCCTATCACGGCGTGCTGCGCTCGATCGTTCGTTCACTGAAGGCGATTGGCTTTGCACGCCTGCTCGTCGTCAACGGCCATGGCGGCAATGTCGATCCGCTGGCCGTTGCGGTGCGCGAACTGGCCGTTGAGTTCGACATGCCGATCGTGGCCACGACGCCATGGTTCCTGGCGCAAGAGGAAACCTCGGCGCTGTTCGAATCCGACGACGGCCCGAAGCACGCTTGCGAAGGCGAAGCTTCAGTCATGCTGGCGATTGCCGGCGACATCGTCAAAGCCGACAAATTCAAGGATGCGGAAGCTTTGCAGGCGGGCCAGAATGAGGCGCCGCATGGCGCCTCGCGCTTTTACTCTTTCTCCGAACGCGCACCGAAAACCGGCACCTGGGGCTTCCCCAGCAAGGGCACTGCCGAAAAAGGCGAGAAGTTCCTGGCTCTGCATGCCCGCGAGGTCGCCAACCTCATCACCTCGGACATCCTGTGGACGCGACCAGATCCGGTCTGGCGCGCCGGCCGCGGTCTGGAGACCACGGACGGCAGAGCCGAATAACCGCAAATCCCGCGATGGTGCGTCGTGAGGGGCTGGCCATCGTGCGACTGCCAACAACAACCAGAAAAAGGGGAAGATCATGACTGTTTCAAAACACGGCCGTTTCGCCACACGGCTTGCCACAGGTGTCGCCATCGCCCTTCTGTCCGGCCTTTTTGGCGGCCAGGCGCTGGCCAAGAGCCTCGTCTACTGTTCGGAAAGCTCACCCGAGGGATTCGATCCGGCGCTCTATTCCACCAACTCCACCTGGGACGCCTCGTCCAAACCAATCTACAGCCGTCTGGTCGAATTCGAGCAGGGCACGACCAATGTAGTCCCGGGCCTCGCGGAAAGCTGGACGATCTCGGATGACAAGCTCGAATACACGTTCAAGCTCCGCAAGGGCGTCAAGTTCCAGACCACCGACTATTTTGCGCCGAGCCGCGAGCTGACCGCCGATGACGTGATCTTCTCGCTGGATCGCCAGCGCCTGAAGGACAGCCCCTGGTACGGCTACATCGCCGGTTCGCGCTGGGAGATCTTCGAAGGCATGGAGATGCAGAACCTCATCAAGGACATCTCCAAGGTTGACGACAACACAGTGAAGATCGTCCTCAACCAGCCGTCCGCTTCGCTGCTGGCCATGCTGGCGATGGATTTCGGCTCGGTTCTGTCGAAGGAATACGCCGATAAGCTCCTTGCCGCAGGCACGAAGGAAAAACTGAATCAGCAGCCGATCGGCACCGGGCCCTTCCGCTTCGTCGATTATCAGCAGGATGCCGTCATCCGCTTCCAGGCCAATCCCGACTATTTCGGCGAGAAGCCGAAACTCGACGAGCTGGTCTTCGCCGTCACCGTCGATCCGACCGCACGCATCCAGCGGCTAAGGGCAGGTGAATGCCAGATGGCACCCTATCCGGCGCCTGCCGACATCGCAGAGCTCAAGGCTGATCCCAACCTGACGGTGATGGAAAAGCCGGGTCTGAACGTGGCTTATCTCGCCTACAACACGCTGATGCCGCCCTTTGACAAGGCGGAAGTGCGTCGCGCGCTCAACATGGCCATGAACAAGCAGGCGATCATCGACGCCATCTTCCAGGGCACCGGCCAGGTTGCCAAGAACCCTTTGCCGCCGGGCATGTGGGGCTACAACGATGCGGTGGCCGACGACAAGTATGATCCGGAAGCCGCAAGGAAGATGCTGGAGGCGGCTGGCGTCAAGGATCTCAAGATGAAGATCTGGGCCATGCCGGTCAGCCGCCCCTATATGCCGAACGCGCAGCGCACCGCGGAACTGATCCAGGCGGACTTCGCCAAGGTGGGGGTCACGGTGGAGATCGTGTCCTACGAGTGGGGCGAGTATGTGAAGCGGGCGCGCGACAAGGATCGCGACGGTGCCATCATCCTTGGCGCGACCAGCGACAATGGCGATCCCGACAATCTGATCAGCTACTTCTTCGCCTGTTCGGGTGTCGGCGGCGCCAATTTCGCCAACTGGTGCTATCAGCCGGTCGAAGACCTGATGCAGAAGGCGCGCATTACCTCCGACCAGGGCGAACGCACCAGGATGTACCACGAGCTTCAGGTCCTGTTCAAAGAACAGGCGCCCTGGGCCACGCTCGACCATTCGACCGTATCGCTGCCGATGTCGAAGAAGATCACGGGTTACGTCATGGACCCGCTCGGTTCGCATCGTTTCGAAAGCGTCGATATCGCCGAGTAGGTCCCGGCACGCTCCGTGGCGGTTTTCGCTGCGGAGCGTTTCATCTATCGGCATATTGCGCTGAGCCGTCGCCCTCGCCCAAATTAAAGCGGCAGGTCCGGGGTTGTTTGTACTCTAACGATTTGCGGGTGTCCAAATCCGTGCTAGCCTCCGCTTGGCTTTGCCCAGGTGGGGACAATGGCGAAGTACTTCAAATCGTTTTGCGATTCAAAGTATCTGCCATCGGCCTTGAGACGGCCGGTTCAGGCCTGTGCCGGCCTGACGGCTAACGAGGTTTTGAGATCAACATGAATGGTTGATCAGCAGGCGATCCGGCAGCTTTCCACCATCTGCGCCATCGACGCAGTCGGCTTCTCGCGCCTGATGAATGAAAATCAGGAAACGGCCGTCAGGATCTTCCACGAGCGGCGAAACCTGATAACCGAAACGGTCGGCGAATTTGGTGGCCGTATTTTCGGGGCGGCGGGCGACAGCCTGATGGCGGAGTTCGGCAGCCCAGTGGAGGCGCTGCGCGCCGTGCTGGAAGCCCAGCTTCGCCTCGACAAACTCAACGCAGGCGCGGCAGAAAGCCTGCGCATGCCGTTCCGCATCGGCGTTGCGACCGGCGTGGTCATCCAGAGTGAAGATGGGACTTTCGGCGACTGCGTGAACATATCGGCGCGGCTGCAGGAGTTCTCGCCGCCGAGCGGCGTCGCGATAACAGGCACGACGCACGAACATATCAGCGGCAGGTTTTCGGTCGAATTCACTGATCTCGGCCCGATGCAGCTCAAGAATATTGCCCTGCCCGTCAGGATATTGGTGACGGCTCCCGCTTCCGGCCAGACCAAGTCCATGGCGTTCGCCGCTGTTCGCTCATCCATCGTGCAGCCCGTCAACACCGACGCCAGGGACAACCAGCCGGCCATCGCCGTGCTGCCTTTTCAGAACAGCAGCCCCGACCGATCGACGGACTATCTGGCCGATGGCATCGTCGACGACATCATCCACGGACTTGCTGCGACACGTTCGCTGCCGGTGATCGCGCGCGACTCCAGCTTCCAGTTCCGCGATCAGTGGCTGGGAACCGCTGCGATCGGTAATCTCCTTGGCGCGCGCTATCTGGTGACAGGCTCGGTTGCCAGCTTCGACAAGCATATCCGGCTGAGCGCGTCGCTCACCGACAGCAGCAACGGCCGTGTGGTCTGGTCCGGCCGGTTCGAGCGCGGGCTTGATGAACTCATCCAGCTCCAGGACGATCTCGGTGGAGAGATCGTCTCCACCCTCGAGCGCGAGGTCGACCGCGTCGAGCAGGTGCGAACCTTCCAGATTCCTTGGGAAAGGCTGCAGACCTGGCAACTGGTGCGCCGCGGCCGCTGGCACATGCAGCGGCGCACGCGGGCGGACATGGAGGCGGCGCTCAATCTATTCCAGCAGGCCTATGACGAGGATCCCAATTCCAGCACCGTGCTCAGCGAGCTGGCCTGGTGGTATCTGTGGCGCGGCTGGTTGAACCGCGGCGAACCCGATGATCTTGCCCGCGTTGCCGAGCTTTCCCAGCGGGCCCTGCTGGTGGACAGTCAGGATGCCCGTCCATATGCGTTTCTAGGCTCCATCGAAGTGCTGCGACGACGCCCGCTTGTTGCGCAGGATTTCCTGCAGCAGGCGCTTCACTACAACCCAAGTTTCGTGTTGGCTTACCAGGCCATGGGCAGCGCCCGGCTCATGGCATCGCGACCGCAGGAAGCGATCACCGTTCTGAAGCGGGCTGATCGTCTGTCGCCTTTCGAGAACTATCGCTTTCACACGCTGGGCGAGCTGGCGGCGGCCTACACGCTGCTGGAGGATTGGCCGGCGGTCATAACGACCGCCGAGCGCTCGCTGTCCTTTGCCCAGGACTATTTCTATCCGCGATTCCTCAAGATCGGCGCGCTCGTGCGCAGCGGGCAGGTCGGGGAGGCGCGCGCCGAACGCGTTCTGTTCGAAGCCAGGCATCCGCGGTTCAGCCGCAGCTGGATCGACTGGATCCCGTTCGCGGACGGCTCCATCAACCAGCGCCTTCTGGACAATTTCGACGCCGCCGGCTGAGTCTGGCCGAGGCTCGAGTTTATGCCGCTCCGCACGGCAGCAATGTGAAGCGGATCACTTACCCGGCGGAGGCCGGTTCATAGCATAGCCTGCACGTCTTTGCGTTTTCCGGGGGATCGTCGGAATGGGCTTCTCAACCAAATATTATGAAGGGGTTCTCAAGGGTCAGGCCGACCTGCCGCTTGGCAGCGAAACACCGCCTTTCGACTTCGAGCGCAAGCGCAAGTCGACCCTTGTCGGACGGGCCATTGGCTGGTTCCTTGAAAATCCTGATTGGTGGCTCAGGATCGCCCGGCATCTCGTTCCGCGCGTGCGCGTGGGCAAGGTCGTTTTTCTGACGCGTTTTGAGGACGTACGCGAGGTCCTCGAACGCGAATCCGAATTCGAGACACCTTACGGTCCCGAACTGCGGGAGTTTTCCGGAGGGCTTGATTTTCTTCTCAGCCTCAAGGACGGCAAGCTCTACCGCACGCAGAAGTCCGTGGTCCTGAGTGCTTTTCCGCCCAGCGAAGTCGAACAGCGGGTGCGGGAGATAGCGGCCACGCATTCGCAGGAGATCGTGCGTCATGCCGGCGAGAAATTCGACGCAGCCACCGAATTGATGCGCGTTGTGCCGATCCGTATCTGCCGGGAATATTACGGCCTGGATATCGAGGACGATCGGCAATTCGGCGACTGGGCCATCTCCATAAACCATATCCTGTTCGGGGATTGGAACGCGGACCCCGTCACGCGCGAGCTGGCCGTGGCGGCGGCCAAGAACATGTTCGCCACCGTTGACCGTTCCATCGATATTGCCCAGGCGGCGATCGACCGGGGCGAGATGGTCGACAATCCGCTCGGGCGGCTCATCCAGATGTCGAAAGACGGGGGCCAGGTTGCGGGCCGGCAGGAGGTACGCGCGATCATGATCGGCATGGTCGTCGGGTTTGCGCCGACAAACCTGCTTGGGGGCATCAACTGCCTCGATGCCGTTCTGAGCCGGCCGGAGATCTTCGACTACATCAAGAAGGCCGTCGACGAAGAGGACAACGCACGCCTGGACAGGGCGGTGCTCGAGGCCATGCGCTTCAAGCCGCATTGGATCTGGCCCTGGCGCTACACCCGCGAGGACAAGACGATCGGCGTCGGCCGATCGCGCCCGTACAAGATTCCGGCCAACGTGTCGGTTCTGCCCGCCACGCGCTCGGCCATGTTTGATGCATCGGCCGTGCGCGATCCCTGGACGTTCAATCCAGACCGCAGCTTGAGCGAGAACATGGTTTTCGGTGTCGGCATTCATCGCTGCATCGGCGCTTCGATCGCCAGCGTGCAGATTGCCGAAGCTTTCCGTGCCTTGTTCAAGAAGCCGGGTTTTCGACGGGCTCGCGGCAAGGAGGGCAAGCTCACGCGTATTGGTCCTTATCCGGACAGGCTGATGGTGGAGTTCGATGCGCCGGCCGAGAACCGTCTTGTCGAACAGGCACTGGTCACCGTCTGTGTGCCGGTGCGCGTCGGGGCCGATGCGAAACAGCTCCAGAAGGAAGTCGACCTCCTTGGCAATCCTGCAACTGACGCTATCCGAACGGCTCTGAACGAGACCGGCATCATCCACTTCGCCAGTCTCGCGGCCATCTCGACAAGCGATGCCGGAAAGAAGGCCGGGGATGGCTTCCATCTCGTACTCGAACTGTCGGGCGACGGCAGCAAACGCACGGTGATCGAGGCGTTTGTCGCCGCGACGAAGACGCAACTGCAACCGATATTCGAGCGTTTCGCGGCCGATTCGCTCAAAGGCCCACTGGAGGCCTTTCTGCTCAAACACGCGATCGATGTGTCGCCGCAGTTCGGCGAAATGTCGGGGCTGGTGTTTGCTGGAACGCCGGGACATTCCGTTGCGCGTATCAAGGCCGAACAGTTGCTGGCAAACAGGCTTGCGGAGCTTGTCGAACAACAGACCCTGCTCGCCCCGCCATCCACGGCGGTGATATCGGACAGCTCCTCGGCGGGAGAGATACTGAAGGAAGTGCGCAAGGAACTGGAGGAGGAGGAGCATTTCGACTGGGCGTTCTCGCCCGCGCAAAGTCTTCTGGAAAAGCCGGGTGGCACGCTTCTGTCGGCAACGGTGCACAGCATCTTCAACCTGCGCACCGCAATACCGTTGGTCGTCCTGGTCGGCATTTTCACCTGGCTGACCTACTACCTGCAATTCGATAAAGGCGTGCACTGGTTCCGTACCGTGGCACGTCTGGGAGATTCCTTCATTCTGGCCGTCGGCGGACTGATCCTGGCGATCGCGATGCTGCTCATGGCCGTGGCCTTGCGGTTGCGGCATATCGAGCAGCGCGAGGAGATCAGCACCGCTGGAATAAAGCTCGACAATTTGGCGAAGCTTCAGGAACGCGAGGATAAGGAAGGTTACGTCCAGAACCACATGACCGCTGTTTCCGTCATCAAGCCGGGATGGTGGTGGAAACCTGGAGTGCTTCGGCGCGTCCTGCTGCGGTTTTCGTTCTACGTCATCTCAATCGCAGCCCGGCGTGCATACAGGCCGGGGTATCTCGGCGATATTAGTACGATCCATTTCGCGCGCTGGGTCAGGATTCCACGTACCGATCGCCTCGTTTTCTTCAGCAATTATGGTGGCAGCTGGGAAAGCTACCTGGAGGATTTCGTCACCAAGGCCTCCGCCGGCCTGACCGGGATCTGGAGCAACACCAGAGGGTTTCCCAGGACACGTTTTCTGTTCCTGGACGGCAGCCGCGACGGCGACCGCTTCAAGCGCTGGGCACGCGCCGAGCAGATTCCGACTTCTTTCTGGTATTCGGCCTATCCGGAGCTGAACACCACGATAATCCGCAAGAACTCGCGTATCAGGCAGGGCTTCCAGGCCGCACGCGCGAGCCAGGCACGCGACTGGCTGAGCCTGTTCACTTCTTTGCCTCGGCAGGATGCCATCAAACCGTCGCTGGCCCGGACGCTCCTGAACCAGACCGGTGACACTTTGGTCGAGAGCCTGGAAAGCGGCGAGATACAATCCCTCATATTCGGACCGCTCGGCAACCTCGAACATGCCGTCATGTTTGCGTTTGAAGTCGCTGAGGGGAGTTCTGCCGCGCAAAGACAAGCGGTGCTGGCGCATCTTTTGAAACACACGAGTTTCGGAGACAGCAAACCGTCATCGCGTGCGATGTTCTGTGTCTTTGGTCCTCAGGGACTGACCAGGCTGGGGTTTGCCGGGAATCCAGACAGCGATGAACTTGGCAGTTTTCCGCCGACCTTCAGGCAAGGCATGGCGAATGACTATCGTAGCCGCATCCTTGACGATCAGGGCGACAGTGCACCTGAAAACTGGTCCTGGGGTTCCAAGACGACACCGGTCGACCTTGCGTTGATCTGCTATGCTGCCGACAAGGCAAAGCTGGATGGAATGGCGCTCGAAATCGGCAAGCTTGCCAACAGAACCGGGCTGATATCCAGGGCATTCGTTCCGCTCGTGATCGATCGCAGCAGCGGCAGATGTCCCGTGAAACATGTTGGGGAGGGTGACGAGGAGAAACACCCGGCGCGGGAGCATTTCGGTTTCGTTGACGGGGTGTCCCAGCCGGTGATCAAGGGCACACGGCGCCGGCGCAACCACAATTCAAGCCCCATTCACCAGATCGCTGCAGGCGAATTCCTGTTCGGCTATCGGGATGAGCACGGCTTCTACCCGCCCAGCCCGACGACGCCCGCGGAGTTCGACGCTGAAGGGCGCTTGCTGGCGATCGACGCGGACGGCCAACCTGTCGACGGCAGGGCTGCCACGCACGATTTTGGCCGCAACGGTTCGTTCGTTGTCATCCGCCAGCTTGAGCAGCATGTAGAGCGCTTCAACGACTACTGCCGGGAGGAGGCCGCCAATCTGCGCGGCAGCGGCACCTATGACTTTGAAGCCGTGGATGAAGAATGGATCGGTGCTCGCATTGTCGGGCGATGGAAAAACGGCTCGTCGCTGACCAGGAACCCGGATGGACCCGGACGCGAACTCGACAATCAGTTCACCTATGGCGCCGAAGATCCGCAGGGGCTGCATTGCCCCCTGGGAGCCCACATCAGGCGTTCCAACCCTCGTGATTCCCTCGGCACCGACATCGAGACCCAACTGCGCATCTCCAAGCGGCATCGCATCTTGCGGGCTGGCCGGAGCTATGTTCTGGACCGCAACGGCAAAGCCGAGAAAGGACTGCTGTTCATCTGCTTCAATGCGAGCTTCGAACGGCAATATGAATTCATCCAGCAGACCTGGATGTCGGCACAGAATTTCCACGGCTTGCGCGGTGAAAAGGACCCGCTGATCGGCAGACAGCCCGGCAGCGCCGAGGCGCCGAGGGGACGCTTTACCATCCCGCGATGGGAAGGGGCGGTGGAACTGACGACCCTGCCGTCGTTCATAACGACACGCGGTGGAGGTTATTTCTTCATGCCGAGCCGTGCAGCATTGCAGTTCCTGCACTGGCGTCTGGCCACAAGTTGAGTGCCTGCCCAATGATTGAGACAGGGGCTTCTGATCGGCAAGCTGGCCGATCGGAGCAACTCACTCGGAACTGACGCGTCGCAGGCGGGCCGGATCGTTGACCTTGACGTGACCACGTTTTGTCGCGATCAGGCCGCGGCCGCGCCAATCGTTGAGAAGTTTGTTGACGGATTCCCGCGTCGCACCGAGCGTCTGGGCGAGTTCCGATTGTGAGATGGCGATCCAGCCCGCGGCATCGGAAAGCAGTTCACTGAGATGCAGCAGCCGCTTGGCGAGCCTGGCCTCTATGGCGAGGAAGGTGTGGTCGCCAAGCTCTTCGCTGATCCACCTCAATCGCTTGCACAGCAGTTCGATGATGGCTCGGCCGAGCAATGGGTCCCGCTCGATGCGGTCGAGCACCTGCTTGCGCGTCAGGGACACGATGGAACATTCCGATCTGCAGATGGCTGTGGCTGTCCTGCGGCCGCCATCCAGCACTCCGATTTCGCCGATGAGGCTCGGCGGGAATTGCAGGTTGGCGACCAGCTTGTCGCCGTCAGCCGAGAAGATCGAAATCTCGACCGACCCGGCAAGCAGACCATAGACACGATCGGATGGATCGTCCTGGAGAAAAAGCAACCGACCCGCAGCATATTTTTCAGGCTTGGCGTCGCCGAACATCCTGTCCAGCAGGTCGCGATCGTAATGGGCGAACTTCGCCAGTGTGTGTTTAGGTTCCTGATCCAGACTGGTCATCAACATCGGTGCCCCCAACGTGATCTCATTCAAGTGAGATTCTGCTTTTGTTTGTTCGGAACTTCGTTCGTTTGCCTTGTCCGTGGGAAAGTCTACGCGCGGCAGCGCGGCTTGGATAGCGGACAGAAAGCGGATTTGTTTCTTGCCGGCACGTGCTCAGCCATCTAAGCCATGGCCGGCTCCGGCCCACCTGCGGCAAGATCGCCTTTCATCAGGGCCATGATTGCTACCTGGGTACGGTTTGTCGCCCCAAGCTTGCTCATGATCTGCCGGACATGGACCTTGACAGTCGATTCCTGCATGTCGAGCTCACGTGCGATGAGCTTGTTGGATTTGCCGGAGCGGAGCCGGTCGAGAACCTGGTTCTGCCTTGGTGTCAGCAGGCCGCTGCCCGTCGCTGCGCCCGATTGATGGCGAGCACGGTCTCTGCCGTCTGCGATCTCCAGCAGGGCTTCACGAGGGAAATACGCGCCGCCGTTCATGATGAAGGCAAGTGCCTGGTGCACCACGGCCAACGGCGTGGTGGTCGAAATGAAGGCCTGAAAGCCGAAGCTCACAGCGCCAACAGCCTCTTCAGCTTCCGTACGGTCCGAAAGAATGGCGCAGGGTGTTGTCGGGAACTGTTCCCGGACACTCCGCAGAACCGTCCGCGTCTGCAGATCATGCAACGATGAACCGCCGACATTCAGGACAATAAGTGAAACGTTGTTGCCTGGTTGAGAATAGAAACCGATGTTTTCCGGTTCTATCGCATGGGCCGATTTGCCAAGAGGGCTGACCCATTCGTTGATCAAGGTCGTAATGCCGGCGCATCTCAGCGCCAGAGTATCAACTACCAGCACAACCGCCTTTTGTGCATCCCCAGTCATTTCAGTCTCCTCGGTTTGTGGGCGCTTGCCTGTGCGCCGCCGGAACCCTCTTTCCGATCTGGTTCATCTCGAGCGTTTCGCGGAAACGCTCCAACTCACTGTTTTACGCAATTCCTGATGCAAAACCGCTGCGCACTTTTGCTGGAATTGCTCCAGTCGTATCGCAATGAGGACACCTCCGATGTGACGCGCTTCACATGCATCGGGAGCTCTTCGAAACTGCCCTTCGTGGGTGACGGATGAACCGCCGAATTCCCTTGGACTTCCAAGGCTTACCCTGTCGGACAAAGTACGGGACCTGCCTTAGGTGCGCCATCGCTCCAAGGGTGCTCAGCCGGAAGGCGTAGGTCAGCAATCAAGGCGATCAGCGCTATGAAACCGTTTCCGGTACCGCCATGGATATTATGCTTGGCGCGCAATGGAGGAGTTGGCCATGGGCACGTCGAATTCAAGCAGAAGCCACCAGCCCGGCTGCGGTAACAATCCGCCGCAGACCGTGCAGGTGCGCACGGTGACGGCGCAAAGCGCAATCGGTGTTTCCGCGCAGGTTAGCGCGGATGCCTTCGGTCAAGCGACGTTTTCAAACACCCAGGTTCATCTGACCACCATAGACCGTGGGCTTGCGTCGTTTGCCATCGCCGCGGTTGGTGTACAGGCGGCTGCACAGGCCGCTGGCGATCAAACACCGTTTGCCATGGCATCAGCGGTGGTCACGATGAGCAATGCCGATATTTCGGTCACCAACAGCCGGACCGTTACCGGCACGGATGCGCACGCGATGAGCCAGCAGACCGTGGTGTCGGCCATCGGCGCCAGTTTTGCTTTCGAAACGGGTCTGGCTCCTGCCCACCAGGTCAATGATGTCGCGGTGGAGTCCTGTCGGTCCGGTGTCGGCGCCCTGCAGGGCAATCTGGCGACATTCGAGGCGAATGTCGCCGCGCATGGCGAGAACAGCTTCGTCGACCTCCAGGCCGACGCGGTCGCCCTGGAGGATCAGTATTCCTCGAGCGTCGTTTCGGCGACGTCGGCAATCGATATCCAGGTCGTCTACACTGAATATGTCGGCACCCGATGGGACGATACCATCGTGACGGACAATGGCGACTCGCTGGTGCGCGGCGGTCGTGGCGACGATGTCATCCGCGCCGGCAATGGCGATGACTGGCTGTTTGGCGGCAAAGGCGATGACCGCATCAGCGGCGGCGGCGGCAACGACACCGCCTTTGGCGGCGATGGCCGCGACCATCTCAATGGTGGTGATGGTGACGACTGGTTGTTTGGCGGCGATGGCAAGGACAGTCTGTCCGGCGACGCCGGCAATGATCTGATCGTCGGTGGTGATGGCAATGACCTGATCACAGGCGGTAGCGGCAACGATCTGCTCGACGGAGGCGATGGCCGTGACGACATTTCGGGCGGCGCCGGCAACGATGTCTTCCGGCTAGGCTTCGCTTCCGGCGACGGCGACGATTTGATGAGGGGAGGCGAGGGAGCCGACACTTATCTTGTCGCCGGAGCGTTCGACGATGATACCATCGCCGATTTTTCGGTCAGTGGCGGCGACCGGCTTGCCATCGAAGGTCTCGACGCGTTGATCGGCGCCGGTTCGCGGGCCATTTCGATGGAACGCGACCGGGGTGACCGGGATGACCTTGTCGTGACGCTGCGCCTGGGCGGGGAACGTTCGACGCTCACCTTGGATGAATTCTTCGCCAACAATCCCGAATTTGGCGCGATGCCAATGCGCGGAGCGTTCAGCACGCAGCAAACGGCCGCGATCATGCATGCCATTGCCGTGGACGCTGATACCGGTCCGGCAATGACGGATACACAACTTACCTTTCAGCTGGGGGATCTTCTGGCCGTTTTCGGTTGAATAGCCGAGACTTAATACTTTTGGCATCCACCTCTTGAGGGTGGATGCCTTTTGTTTTCGAGTTTATGTCTGATGATCTTAATGGATCAAAAGTATTACTCTGCAAGAGAGGTAAATTAAGTCGCTTGAATATTTGATGATCGTGGCGATGGGGCCTAGGCTTCGAATGTACCGGACATGAGTGCCGGACATCATCAAAGCGACAAGGAGAGTGACATGACCTTCTACTGTGATCCTTCCGATGTGAACCTGGACGCCTCGTACGATTTCGATTCCAACATCGATGTCGACTTCGATCTGTATTCGGATATCGACAGCAACCTCGACGTCAATCACGACATCGACGTCTGCGTCGACATCAACGGCAACGAAGCCACCTTTGCGATCGACGTCCAGGCCTATGGCCATGACACGGCAACCGACCTCAATCTCGTCGTTGCGGTTCAGGAAAACGAGTGGTCGAGCATCACGGCAACCGGTTACGCCGCTGCCGGCTGATAGCCTCCGCAGTCGACTGCGGCGCATCCTCCCATCGCTGTAGCCCGACCGAAAAAGGCTCCGCTTCATGCGGGGCCTTTTTTCGTGGGCGACAGCTAGGTCTCTGGTCGGATCCAAGCAGAGCCATCCGATGCTACCAAAGAGGTCGCCGTCTACGCCTGAAGTGTGACTCCACCTAAGCGTTGTGCCGTCGGCTCCGGTTCACCGCTAATCTCCAGTCGGGTGTCCTCGCAGAAATCCTGTCTGCGCAAAGGGGCAGACGGAGAGAGGTTCAGATGCGCAAGATATCGATATCCCGTCAGATAGGCAGCCAGAAGATCACTGCTGCGGCCAATGAGGTCGCACCTGCCCCCACGCCTTCGACGGCACCGGCGGCCGCGCGCACATCAGCGGGATTGGCTGCATTGGCGGCGGATCCCTTCGTGCTGATCCAGCTCTCCAGCAATGCCGACAACTTCACGCAGGTCGCGGATGGCAGCTATCGCATCGAAGGTTTCGGCGGGAACGACATCATTTCGGTCGCGGCGGCCTCTACCGGCGGCGACTATCTGGACGGCGGCGCCGGCAATGACGTGTTGAACGCAGCCGCCACCGACGACGTGCTCGATGGCGGCGACGGCAACGACAGTCTCAACGGCGGTGCGGGCAACGACCTGCTGCGCGGCGGTGCTGGCGCTGACACGCTGAATGGCGGCGACGGCATCGACACGGCCGACTATTCGACCTCGAGCCTGAGGGTGATGGTGGCATTGCCCCTGGACCCCCAGCGCACCGCGCGTGGTTCAGGCGGAGACGCTGCGCTGGATGTGCTGAGCGGCATCGAAAACATCACCGGCTCGGCTCTCAATGACACGCTGACCGGAAACAAGCTCGACAACCAGCTCGTCGGCAATGCCGGCGACGATCTGCTGCGCGGCATGGACGGCAACGATGTTCTGATCGGCGACGGCGCCAATGACGCCAACCAGGATGGTATCGCCGACGACCTCGACGGCGATGGAATTCCAGATGGGGTCGATGCCCCTGGCGGCGGCAATGACACGCTCGACGGTGGCTTCGGCGACGATCGCCTGTTTGGCGGCGGCGGCAATGACACGCTCATCGGCGGCTTCGGCAATGACGTGCTTTATGGCGGCTCCGGCGATGATCTGCTGACCGGTGGCGACGGCAACGACTTCATGGATGGCGGCAGCGGCAATGACGAGTTGATCGGCAGCCTGGGCGACGATGTCATGCATGGTGGCGAAGGCAATGATTTCCTGACCGCTTCCATTGGCAACGACCAGCTGTTCGGCGAAGGCGGCGACGATGATCTGCAGGCCGGCGACGGCAACGATCTGGTTGATGGTGGCGACGGCAATGACAGGTTGGTCGGGTCAGCCGGCGACGACCGTCTTTTCGGCGGTGCCGGCAACGACATGCTGCAGGGCGACGCTGGCGCGGATTACTTGGACGGTGGCTCGGGCGTCGATACCGTGGACTATTCGCAAGGCGGTGCCGTCGGCATCAATCTCGCCGCAGGCTCCGTCAGCGGCGCGGCCGCGGGCGATCAACTGATCGGCATCGAGAACATCATCGGCTCGGGGCAGAACGACATTCTGGTTGGCGACGCCAACGCCAACACATTTACCGGCAACGCTGGTGCGGACACCATGATTGGCCAGGGCGGTGTCGATACGGCCGATTATTCGACTTCGACGGCGGCGATAACGATCCATCTCAACACCACCGTCGCCGATCCTCTGGCGGTCGGCAGCGGCATTGGCGGCGATGCCGAAGGCGATCAGCTGCAATTGATCGAGCGCATCATCGGCTCGGCCTTCGACGACATCCTGGTTGGCGGCGAACTGAACGACATCTTTGTCGGTGGCGTGGGTGCCGATCGTATCGATGGCGGTCTGGGCACCAGTGACACCGCAGAATATTCGACTTCATCGGCGGCCGTATCGGTCAACCTGGCCGGGGCGACGGCAGGCGGCGGCGATGCTGCGGGTGATATCCTGAGCGGCATCGAAAACCTGATTGGTTCCGCTTTCGATGACACCCTTATTGGCGACGGCCTGACCAATCGCCTCGATGGCGGTGCCGGCAACGATTTCCTTCGTGGCGGCGCCAATGCCAGCACCGAATTCCTGATCGGTGGTGACGGCATCGATACCGCTGACTACTCGACGTCGACTGCAGCGGTTCGCGCCGTTCTCTCAGACAGTCTGACATCCGGCGTGCTGTCGAGCGGTGGCGATGCGCAGAACGACGTGCTTGTAGCGGTAGAGAACATTCTTGGGTCGGCATTCAATGACGAACTCATTGGGGCCTCGGGTGCAAATCGCCTCGAAGGAGGTACCGGCAACGATATCCTCAATGGCGGCGATGGGGCCGATGTGCTAGGTGGAGGAGACGGTATTGATACTGCTTCCTATTCAAGCTCTACGGCGGGTGTCTTCGTGCAACTCGATAACACTGGTGCAGCGATTGGCGTTGGTGGCCATGCGCAGGGCGACCAGCTGAGTGGCATCGAAAATCTGACCGGGTCGGGTTTCAACGATCTGCTCGTCGGCAATACGCTGACCAACACGCTTGTAGGCGCCGGCGGCAATGACCGGCTGATCAGCGGCGGCGGCAATGACCAGATGCGCGGCGGTAGCGGTGCGGATATCCTCTCGATCACAGGTACCGGCACCAAGACCGTGTTCGGCGACGGTGTTTCCGACGGCGGTTTGGCGGGCCAGGACACATTCCGGATACTGGGTGGTACAAACAATCTGATCTTCGACTATCAGGCTGGCGAAGATGTCTTTATCCGCTCGAACCCTGGTTCCGTCGCGGCGTCCTTGGCGTCGCTGACGGTCAGCGGCCTCGCCTACTGGGTCGCGCGGGTCGCCAGCACGGCGCCTGGCATGGAGAGTTCGACCTTCGTCGTGCTCGGCGAGCGCACGACCACAAATCCGGACGCCGCCATAACCAACGCGTTCAGCAGCTTCGTTTCGCACGACCTGTTCGTCGATCCCGCGCTTCTGGCCTGAGTGAACTGAAAACGGAGCGATGTGATGGCGATCGTCGGTTCACGAGCCCGCAAGGCGAGAAAGACGGAGCTCGACGATGCGATCGGGCAAGTGAAGTCCGCAATGATCATCGTTGCGGTCTTCAGTCTCGCCATCAATCTCCTGATGCTGGCGTCGCCCATCTACATGCTGCAGGTCTACGACCGTGTCCTGGTCACAGGTCATCTGGAAACGCTGGTGCTGCTGACGATCATGGCCGGCGTAGCCCTGCTCGTGCTTGGTCTGCTCGACATGCTGCGCAACATCATCATGGCGCGCGCCGCGAACTGGCTCAGTGACCGCCTGAGCCCCGTCATCATTGCCAGCAGCGTCCGTGCGCGTCTGCTTGGCGACCAGGCCGGCACGCAGCCACTGCGTGATCTTGGCCAGGTGCAGTCGTTCCTGTCGTCGCAGGCCTCGACCGCACTGTTCGACCTTCCGTGGACACCGGTCTTCCTGCTGCTGATCTGGCTGCTGCACCCGGCGCTTGGTGTTTTTGCGCTCGCCGCGACGATCCTTCTCGTCCTGTTGGGCGTTCTCAACGAGATGGTGACGCGCAAATCGTCCCTGGTCGCGAGCACCTCGCAGATCCAGGCTCTCCAGCACGCCGACATGGCCATCCGCAACGCGGAAGTGGTCCGCGCGATGGGGATGCTGCCGGGCTTGCTGGATCGCTTCCGCGTCAGCAATGATGCCTTCCTCGGTGCCTCCGACGTGGCTTCGCAGCGCGGCGCAACCATTGTCGGGATCACGAAGTTCGTGCGGTTGTTTGTCCAGTCTGCAACGCTTGGCCTCGGCGCCTATCTGCTGCTGCAGGGCGCCGCCACGGGCGGCGTCATGATTGCGTCGTCGATCCTGCTCGGTCGTGCCCTGGCACCTGTCGAGCACCTGATGGCAATCTGGCGCAATCTCGGTCAGACACGTATCGCCTATGCACGGCTGACGGAGCGCTTGCAGAATATCAGCGCAGAGCCCTACCGCATCCGCCTGCCGGAGCCGGAGGGTCGCATCACGCTTGAGAATGTCTCCTACTTTGTCCAGCCTGGGCGGCCCGCCATCATCGACAATCTGAGTGTCGCGTTCCAGCCCGGCGAGGCCGTCGCGATCATCGGCCCGTCGGCGAGTGGTAAAAGCACCTTGTGCCGCCTGATCGCCGGCATCGTTTTGCCAACCTCCGGAACCGTCCGCCTCGACGGCACCGATGTTCAGCACTGGAACAACGAGCAGCTCGGCGAGGCAATGGGATACCTGCCGCAGGATGTCGAGCTGTTTTCCGGCAGCGTGCGCGACAACATTTCGCGCATGGCCAAAGCCGAGGACCAGGCGGTGATCGATGCCGCCAAGCTGTCGCATGCCCATGACATGATCCAGCGCCTGCCGCAGGGTTACGAGACGCCGATCGGCGATTCAGGTTCGCGCCTGTCGGGCGGCCAGCGTCAACGCATCGGTCTTGCCCGCGCCGTGTTCGGGTCGCCGAGGATCGTCGTGCTCGACGAGCCAAATGCGAATCTGGACCAGGTTGGTGAATCCGCTCTGGCCGCTGCGATCGCCGAGTTGAAGGCACAGGGGAGGACCTTGATCATCGTTGGCCATCGTCCGTCGACGCTTGCCCAGGCCGACAAGGTGCTTTTCCTGCGCGATGGACGCCTGCATCTGTTCGGGCCACGCGACGAGGTTCTGGTCCGCTTGCGCTCCATCGCCAAGGAAGGGGAGCGCGCACCGCTGCATGTGATCAGGGCCGAAACGCCGGCAGAAGAAGACACGGATTCCAAACCGCAGACGATTGGGCCACCTGAGCCTCAGATCGAACAGATCGCCTGAGTGAGATGCTTCCAGGGGGAGGATAGGATGGCAGAACTTCAACCCGGTAAATCGCAGGCACTCGTCAGGAGTTCGCCGAACGTCATCGACGGCAGGGTCGAGCCGCCGAGATTGCAGGAGGTTGTCCGCATGCCCGTTCGCTACGGGATGGCTCTCGCCTATCTGTTCATCGTCGGCGGGATTGCCTGGTCGGCCTTGGCTCCAATGGCGGAGGGAGCGACAGCGGCCGGCATTGTCAGTCCCGATGGAAGCCGGCGCACCGTTCAGCATCTCGAGGGTGGCATCATCAAAGAATTGAGGGTACGCGACGGCGATCTGGTTCGCGCGGGCGAGCCGCTGGTCACCTTGCAGAGCACGCAGGCGGCCGCCCTCTATGATCTCTATCTGGAGCAGGCCCGCACGCTGCAGGCGACACAGGCGCGCCTGAGCGCTGAGCAGGAGGACAAGAGCGAGATCAGCTTTCCAGCAGACCTTCTGGCCAGCGCCGATGAGCGGGCCAGGAAGATCATCGCCGGCCAGACCCTGCTGTTCAACCAGCGTCGTTCCTCGCTCGAGGCGCAATTGCAGATCCTCGATGCTCGCAAGCGCCAGTTCGAAGAGCAATTGTTGGGTTTGCGGGCGCAGGTGGTCAGCGTCGACGCGCAGCTTGCGCTGACCGAACAGGAACATAGCGTCAAGAAGAGCCTGGTCGACAAGGCACTGCTGGCCCGCTCCGAGACATTGAAGCTTGAGCGGTCAAAGGCGGCACTGGACGGAGATCGCGGTAGCTTCATAGGGCAGATCGCCGAAGTCGAGCAGAAGATCGGCGAACTGGACACCCAGAGCATGTCGCTGAAAGCCACCCAGTCGGCCGATATCGCCGATCAGCTGGAGAAGGCGAGGGCAGGTTATATCGATGCGGCTGAACGGCTGAATGCCAGCAAGGATGTACTTGACCGCACCGTCATCACCGCGCCGGTCACCGGCAAGATAGCCAACCTCAAGTTCAAGACCTCTGGCGGTGTGATCGGGCCGGGCCAGGCCATCCTCGACATCGTGCCGACCAATGAGCAACTGCTGATCGACGCGCGGGTGTCGCCGAGTGACATCGATGTCGTGGCCGCGGGCCTCCAGGCAACCGTTCACCTGACGGCCTATTCCAGCCGCGGCATGCCACGTGTCACGGGGACGGTCAAATCGGTGTCTGCTGACAGGGTGACTGACGAAACAACCGGCCAGTCCTATTATCTTGCCAGGGTCGAGGTGCCGCAAAGTGAGCTGGAAGCGTTGGACGAGGACGTCGTCATGATGCCTGGTATGCCCGCCGAAGTGCTCATCGTGACAGGGAAGCGGACAGTGCTTGCCTATTTGATGGAGCCGTTCATGGCCGCGTTCCGGCGGGGATTGCGCGAGGTCTAACTCTCTTTTCCCAACGATTACGCCTATAGCCGGTGCACCTTCGCGCCGGCTAAAGGCTCTGATTGCATGACTGCAACCTTACTTGTCCTTGATGCGCGTCGCCTGTACCGGCGGTGCCTTGATCGCCGGCGCCGCTGCGGGCTTCTTGGCGTCTTTTTTGGGTTTGCGGGCTTCCTTGCCCGGTCTCATCGAACCTTTAGCCATGATTCGCTCCTCCGTTGGGACAGGAACCAATGAAACAACAGATCTGGGAAAGAGCAAGGCACCTGCCAACGCATGATCCCGAAAAGTCGCAGAGTTTTCGAACCAGGATCATGCGGCAAAACAGGGGGGTAGAGCAGAATGCCGGTTCGTCTGGCAGCATTGCGCTCGCACACTGACGATGCCAGCTGCAGACAACCATTGCCCAACGGCTCGGCAGCGCTAGATTGCCGGAAACATCGGGAGAAAAGACCATGAAGATCGACGGTGGCTGCTACTGTGGCGCGATTGCCTATGAGGCCGAGGTCGACCCTGGCGCAACGTTGATTTGCCACTGCACCGATTGCCAGCAACTTACCGGCACGGCGTTTCGCGTCTCCCTTCCCACCCCAGAGGCGCAGTTCCGGCTTACCAAAGGCGAGCCGAAAATCTTTGAGAAGACCGGCAGCAGCGGTGCCAAGCGCCTGCAGGCCTTCTGCGGCGATTGCGGTTCGCATCTCTATGTTGTCGGCGCCGGCGACGGGCCGAAGATTTATGGCATCAGAACCGGTACCGCTCGCCAGCGGCAGGACCTCGTGCCGCGCCTGGAAAAGTTCCATGGCTCGGCGCTTGGCTGGATGCCGCGCTTCGAGAGCGTCGAGACGACTATCGAAGGGCAATAAGCTTCAGGATACTTCTGGAGACAATCAGGCGTCGTCGGGGTCGACGACGCGCAACCTGAGTTGTCCGGTCTTGGAATCGGCCGTTCGGGGCGCGGCGTCGGCCTTGCGTTGACTGGCGGTCGCGTCGTCCGTGCCTTCCGTTGCGCCGAATTCCAGCGCCTCGATCTTCTGGCCGCGCTTGGTGACCTTGGAAGAAGAAACGAGGATATCGTCGATATCCTTCGAGGCCTGGCCGAAATGGGTCTGCAGCTTGCGGACCCTTTCATCGAGACGCGAAACATCTTCCATCAGCCGGATCACTTCGCCCTGGATCAGATGGGCCTGCTCGCGCATGCGCGCATCTTTCAGGATCGCCTGGATGACCTGAATCGACAGCATCAGCAGTGACGGCGAGACGATGACGACGCGGGCGCGGTGCGCGCGCTGCACCAGTGCCTCGAAATTCTCGTGGATCTCGGCAAAGATCGACTCCGAGGGCACGAACATGAAGGCGGTATCCTGGGTCTCGCCCTGGATCAGGTATTTTTCGGCGATGTCGCGGATATGCACCTCGATATCGCGCCGGAACGCCTGCGCTGCTACCTTCTGCAACTCGGGGCTTTCGGCAGCGCGGATGGCGTTCCAGGCTTCGAGCGGAAACTTGGCGTCGACGACCAGCGACGGCGCCGCATTCGGCATTTTCACCAGGCAGTCCGGCCGGTTGCCATTTGAGAGGGTCGCCTGGAATTCGTAGGAGCCGTGCGGCAGCCCATCGGCGACGATCGCTTCCATGCGCGACTGGCCGAAGGCACCGCGCGTCTGCTTGTTGGAGAGGATCGCCTGCAATTGCACGACCTGGCCGGCAAGTGACTGGATGTTGCCTTGCGCTGTGTCGATCACGGCCAGTCGTTCCTGCAACCTGGCCAGGCTTTCGTGCGTCGACCTGGTCTGCTCGGTCATGGTCTGGCCAATGCGCCCGGTCATGGCATCGAGCCTCTGGCCAATCGATTGCGTCAGCTCCGCCTGGCGTGCGCCGAACACGTCCGCCAGCGCACCCATGCGCCCCTGCATTTCGGCCTGGCTTTGCAGAATGCCAGCCATGCGGACCTCGGCATCTCGGGCATGGTCGGCAGCTTCTGCGGCGGCGACGCTACGCGCCTTGGCTGCGCGCCACAGCGCCACGATCAGCGCAACGAACAGGACAAGGACGAGAAACACGACGGAGCCCAGTGCCTGGCCAAGCGTGATCGTGGTCGCACCGAGCCGGGCGACGGGTTCGGAAAGGATGGAGCTGAGGTCGTTCATCAGCCCAGCATAAACGATTCTTGTGACAGGAGAAGATCAAACCATGAACATGCTGACGGCAGTGTGGTTGACGCTGTCCTTGCAAGGTTTTAGGTGAGCGATATGTCGATCAAGCCGCTCATCATTCTTCCCGATCCCGTCCTGCGCCAGGTTTCCAAGCCGGTCGAGCGTATCGACGAGCCCTTGCTCAAGCTGGCTGATGACATGCTGGAGACGATGTACGACGCTCCCGGCATCGGTCTGGCCGCCATCCAGATCGGAGAGCCTCTGCGTATGTTGGTGATCGATCTCGCCAAGGAAGGCGAGCCGCCTGCTCCACATGTATTCATCAACCCGGATGTTCTCGAAAGCGGTTCCGAGCGCTCGGTCTATGAGGAAGGCTGCCTGTCCATCCCTGATTATTATGCCGAGGTCGAACGGCCGGCCACTGTCCGGGTCCGTTACCTGGATCGCGACGGCCGCCTGCAGGAGATCGAGGCAGATGGGCTGATGGCTACCTGTCTGCAGCATGAGATTGATCACCTGAACGGTGTGCTGTTCATTGATCACATCTCGAAGCTGAAGCGCGACATGGTGGTCAAGAAATTCAAGAAGCTTGCCCGCGATAAGGCGCCGAGCCGCCTGGTGGGCTGACCCGGGACACATTCATGACGCTTCGCGTGGTCTTCATGGGCACGCCCGATTTTTCGGTCGCGACGCTGCGCGCTCTGGCCGAAGCCGGGCATGATGTTGTTGCCGTCTATACCCAGCCGCCGCGCGCCGCCGGCCGGCGTGGCCTGGAATTGACGCCTTCGCCAGTGCAGCGCGAGGCTGAGCGGCTCGGCATCGCCGTACATACGCCAGTCTCGTTGAAGGGTGAGGCCGAACAGGCTGCTTTTCGTGCTCTGGATGCCGATGTTGCCGTTGTTGTCGCCTATGGTCTGCTGTTGCCAAAGCCGGTCCTCGATGCGCCGCGTCTTGGCTGCCTCAACGGTCACGCCTCGCTTTTGCCACGTTGGCGTGGTGCAGCACCGATCCAGCGCGCCATCATGGCCGGCGATGCCGAAACCGGCATGATGGTCATGAAGATGGAACTGGGGCTGGATACTGGTCCGGTCGGATTGGTTGAAAAACTGGCGATCGATCCCGATATGACGGCCGGCGAGCTGCATGACCGACTGATGGTGGCGGGCGCCGGACTGATGGTGGAAGCCTTGTCACGGCTGGAGGTCGGGACATTGAGCTTTGTGGAACAGGCCGCCGAGGGCGTGACCTATGCCGCGAAGATCGATAAGACGGAGACCCGGATCGACTGGACCCGTCCCGCGGATGCGGTCCACAACCATATTCGCGGCCTTTCGCCTTTCCCCGGCGGATGGTGCGAGGCACTTATCGGCGGCCGTCTCGAACGATTGAAGTTGCTTCGTTCGACTGTCGCCGATGGCATGGGGGAACCGGGAGGAATTCTCGACGACCGGCTGACGGTCGCCTGCGGGGCAGGCTCGGTCAGGCTGGTCGAAGTGCAGCGTGCGGGCGGCAAGCCCGTTACCGCACAGGAGTTCCTGCGCGGGGCAAAGTTGGAAGAAGGAATGAAATTGTCATGAGCATGATGTCGATACGCGCGGCGACGCCGCGGGATCGCGAGGCCATCCGCCTCGTCGAAGAACATGCTTTCGGCCAGCAGACCGAAGCTGGTCTCGTCGATGCAATCGTCACCGAAGGCGATGCGGTCCTGGAACTGGTCGCTGAAGAAGAAGGCCAGGTTGTCGGCCATATCCTGTTCTCGCGCCTCTATGTCGAGAACAGTGGCAGGCAGTTCCCTGCCGTGGCGCTTGCGCCGCTTGCGGTGGAGCCGGATTTCCATGGCACGGGCATCGGCGGCGCGCTGGTGCGCGAGGCGCATATCCGCCTCAAGGATGCCGGCGAGAACCTGTCCATCGTGCTGGGCGACCCGGCCTATTATGGCCGTTTCGGCTACAGCCACGAGCGCGCGTCCGGTTTTGCCAGCGAGTATCAAGGCGAAGCGCTGCAGGCTCAGGCCTGGGGTGAAGCACCTCAGAACGGCGAGCTGGTCTACGCTTCGGCTTTCGGCACCGCGCTGGCGGCATAGCGTCAAGACGTGCCCCGCTATCGCCTCGACATCGAGTATGACGGCGGGCCTTATTCCGGCTGGCAGCGGCAGGCTGCCGGCCAGCATTCGGTTCAGGCCGCGATCGAACAGGCAATCGCACGTTTCTGCGGCGATGCGATCTCCATCCGGGGGGCTGGCCGTACCGATGCCGGCGTGCACGCCACGGCCCAGGTCGCGCATGCGGACCTGAGCAAGGCGTGGCCGGCCGATACCGTGCGCGACGCTGTCAACGCCTACCTGCAGCGAGCCGGCGAACGGGTCACCATTCTGAGCGCGACTGCCGTGCCGGATGATTTCGATGCGCGTTTCTCAGCAGTCGGCCGGCACTATCTCTACCGCATCGCCAACCGTCGCGCGCCGCCCGCGCTGGACATGGGCAAGGTATGGTGGGTACCAAAGCGGCTCGATGCCGAAGCCATGCATGAGGCGGCGAAGGTTCTGCTGGGCCGGCACGACTTCACCACCTTCCGTTCCACGCAATGCCAGGCCAACAGTCCTTTGCGCACGCTTGAGCGGCTCGATGTCGCGCGGCAGGGCGAAACGATCGAAGTCCGCACCTCGGCGCGGTCGTTCCTACACAATCAGGTCCGCTCCATGGTCGGCTCGTTGAAGCGCGTGGGCGAAGGCGCATGGACCTCCGCCGATCTCAAGGCGGCCCTGGAGGCGCGTGACCGTGCAGCCTGCGGCCAGGTCGCTCCGCCCGACGGCCTGTTCCTCACCGGCGTCGACTACCCCGCATCCTGACCCTTCTCTACTCGCTCCCGGCTATCGCATCGATGCTGCGCCGGTGCGCGATCGGCTGCGCCATGTGGCTCGGCATTGGCCAGACTTTCGTCGAGCCGGGTTGCACCGGTCGTTCCAGATAGGTCGACAAGACCACATAACTGCGTGTGGTGACGACACCCGGCGTGTCGTAGAGCCTGGCCAGCAACCCCTCCAGTGCGCGCGTGTCCTTGGCCCGGACCTTCAGCAGCATGCAGGCATCTCCGGCGACCGAGTGGATCTCTTCCACTTCCGGATAGGCGGAAATCGCCATCAGCTCGGGTGTCTTGCCCCAGCCGCGTGTGTCGACATGGACGAAGGCGAGCAGTGGCTTGTTGACGGCCACTGGATCGATCAGCACCGAAGTGCTGCGGATCGCGCGGCTGCGCCGCAGCCGTTTCACACGTTCATGCGCGGCCGGTGCCGAAAGCCCGACCTTCTCGCCGAGTTCGGCATAGCTGACGGTGGCATCCTCGCAGAGTGCGCCTAATAGTTTTCGGTCCATCTCGTCCAGGTCCCGTTCCGGAACACTGTTTTGCCGAACGTCATCTGTTTCCTGCTTCATTGCAGAAATTCCCCTTGTTGCGGAATGTCATTCCGTCATCATGCATCTATGACGAAGACGGATCAATCATCTCCCTTGTTTGCCGAACCCATCGAGCGGTTACCGGCCGTTGCCTATGTGCTGACCTTCTGCATCGCGGTCATAGGGTCCAACTCGCTGGTGCTTGGGCCGATCGCGCCGGAGGTGGCGCGGACACTCGGCTCGAGTGTTGCGCTGGTCATGTCGGCATCGGCTGCCTTCGGTTTGGGTACGGCTGCGAGCGCACTTCTGATGGCGCGCCATGTCGACAGATTCGGCGCCAGACGCATGCTGCTGTGGGCGCTTCTCGGATTGGCGCTGGCACTGACCTTGAGCGCGCTTTCACCTGCCGTGCCGGCGCTGGCCGGCGCGCAACTGGTGGCTGGCATCGCCTCTGGCATCGCTTTGCCGGCAATCTATGCCAGCGCTGCCGCGGTGGCGCCGCCCGGACGCGAGAGCCGCACCATCGGCCTGGTTCTGACCGGCTGGACGTTGAGCATGGTCGCCGGTGTTTCGTTGTCGGCCGTGGTGGCCGACTATGTTCACTGGCGTGCCGTCTATGCGGTCGTGGCAATGCTTGCACTTGTCGCGTCTCTCACCTTGAAGGTCAGTCGCTACCGCGATGTGGCTGCGACCGGTCCCGCACCTCAGCCGCTCGCCGCGCTACGCATCGTCGGCGTCAAGCCGCTGCTCGTCGCCTGCGCAGCGTTCATGAGTGCCTTCTATGGGATCTACGGCTATCTGGGCGATCATCTGCACACTGGCCTTGGCGAGCCGGTCAGCGCCAATGGCATCGTGGCGCTGGTCTACGGCATCGGTTTTGGCGCGGCAGCTCTTCTCGACGGCATCGTCGACCGGTTGGGCCCTCGGCGTGTCATGCCGTTTGCTTTCCTGGCCGTCGGGGCCGTCTATCTCGGTTTTGCGCTGGCAGGGAGCAGCTTCTTAGCGGTGCTGGGGCTCACCTTCCTGTGGGGGCTCACCAATCACTTCGGCCTGAATGTGCTGATCATGCGGCTCGCAGCGATCGACCCTTCGCGCCGCGGCACCATCATGGGCCTCAACAGTGCGGTCACCTATCTCGCGGTGTTTGCAGGAACGACCGGCTTCGGTCCGCTCTATTCGACATGGGGTTTTGCTGTTGCGTCCGCGACGGCGCTTTTCCTGATGCTGATCGCCGCGGTTGCAGGGAGCTGGCGATCGCGGGATCGGCATGGATTGCCCGGCTAGTCTGCAAGCATTGGCACACCCACCAGCCACTGCAGCGCGAACAGCACGATAATCGCGGCGACGAACATGCCGGCAAACACGGCGGTCGCCATTGCAGCGCCCTTGTTGATCGCGATGTTGGTCATGCGCCAGCTGAACACCAGCGAAATCAGGAAAAGCAACAGCGAAAGCAGACCACTCGCCTGATCCGCGGCAGGAAAAAGCATGCGCAGAAGGGCACCCGGCAGCATCAGCCAGGCGATGATGGCGCCGGTCCAGTTGCCCGCCACCACGTAGTGCACGAAGCGACCGCTCAATCCCGCGCGCGGCGCTACGGCGGCCAGAACCAGCAGAGGCAGAACCCAGGTGCCGATGTCAACGACAGCCAGTTTCAGCAACAATTCGAACCGGTCTGCGGCGGTTTCTCCCGTCGCATTGGAAGCGCCGACCCAGCCGACGATCAATGCGGGCATGGCCACCGCAATGGCAAAGAAGGAGTTCCAGAACCCGTCCGCTGACAGGTCGAGCAGGCGCAGCCCATCGGCCTTGCCCAGCATCATGCGCCAGGCTCCGTTCAGCGACGATTGGATTTCATCGGCTGAAAGCATGCTCGGCCTGCTTACCCGAACCAATCCTCGATGAAACGCTGATAGATCACCGTCAGCGTCTCGAGATCGTCCAGTGCCACGCGTTCGTCCACCATATGCATGGTCTGGCCGACCAGGCCGAATTCGACCACCGGGCAATAGTCCTTGATGAAGCGGGCATCGGATGTGCCGCCTGACGTCGACAGCTGCGGCCTGCGGCCAGTGACGGCAGCAACCGAGCCGCTCAGCGTGTCGATCAGCTTGTCGTCACGTGTCAGGAAGACATGGCTCGGCCGATCCTTCCACACGAGTTCGAAATCGATCGGTTCCTTGCGGCCCTTGCGGTACTTCTTGCGACCGCTGGCGGCGTCGAGCCTGTTGTGGATTTCGGCCTGCACCGTTTCCGCATCCCAGGTGTCATTGAAACGGATGTTGAAGCTGGCACTTGCCTTGGCAGCAATGACATTGGTGGCGGGGTTGCCGACGTCGATCGACGTGACTTCGAGATTGGTCGGCTGGAAATCCTTGGTGCCCTTGTCAAAGACGGGATTGAGCAGCGCATCGGTGAGCGTCATCAGGCCGCGCACCGGATTGTCGGCGAGATGTGGATAAGCGACGTGGCCCTGGCGGCCCTTGACGGTCACTGTTCCCGACAGGGAGCCGCGGCGACCGATCTTGATCATGTCGCCGAGCACATTTGGGTTGGTGGGCTCGCCGACGATCGAGGCATCCCAGGTTTCGCCCTTGGCGGCGGCCCACTCCAGGAGCTTCACCGTGCCGTTGATCGAAGGGCCTTCCTCGTCGCCGGTGATCAGCAGCGAAACCGAACCCCTGGGAGCGCCTTTCGCTGCGATATGGCGGGCGAGTGCGGCAATGAAGCAGGCGATGCCCCCTTTCATGTCAACTGCACCGCGGCCATACATCTCGCCTTTGGCGATCGCCGCCGAAAAGGGCGGATGCGTCCACGCCGCTTCATCACCGACAGGCACCACATCGGTATGGCCGGCGAACATCAGATGCGGGCCATTGCCGGAGCGCCGCGCGTAGAGGTTCTCGACGTCAGGCGTGCCGTCTTCCTGAAACACCGGGCGTTCGATGGCGAAGCCGAGCGGCTTCAGCATGGCTTCCAAAGAAGACAGGGCGCCACCTTCTGCCGGCGTCACGGACGGGCAACGGATAAGGGCGGCGAGGTTCTGGGCAGGATCGATCGGCAGGGTCATGTGCGCAGCGTTATTCGAAAGATGGGATCGTGTCACGGCCCTTGAAGCGGGAGGGCCTGCGGTTCTTGGCAAGCCTGCTTGATCTGGTCAACAATAGGCCGGCAGCCATCTAGCTGTTGTGCCTTGCCCGGAGATTGCGATGACATCGCGTGACGCATCCGTTGTTGTCGCCGGCGCTGGCAGCATCGGCTGCTACGCAGGAGGGTGCCTGGCACTGGCGGGCCGCAAGGTGACGCTGCTGGTTCGGCCGCGAATAGAACAGGCCCTGTTGCGCGGCGGCCTGCGTGTCACTGATCTCGAAAAACGCGACAGGCGGCTCAGCCAGGCAGCTTTTGCTATCGAGACGCGCGCCGAAGCGGCACTCAAGGATGCCGACATCGTGCTCGTCACCACCAAGAGCGGTGCAACGGAAGAGATCGGCGGGCAGATTGCGGCCTGCGCGCCCACCCACGCAGTCATTGTCAGCTTGCAGAATGGTGTCGACAATGCCGACCGCCTGGCTGCGACCGTGGACGGCCGGCGGGTGCTGGCCGGTATGGTGCCTTTCAATGTCGTGCAGCAGGAGGGCGAGACCCCCTTCAGGGTACACCGTGCCAGCGAGGGAACCGTCCTGATCGAGAGCGGTGCGCCGGGAATTTCGACCCTGCTGAATGTCGAAGGCTTTGCAACGGCCACGCACAGCGACATGCGGTCGGTGCAATGGGGCAAGCTGCTCTTCAATCTCAACAACGCGCTTGTGGCATTGTCGGATCTGCCCCTGGCCACCGAGCTGTCGGATCGTCGCTGGCGCCTGCTTCTGGCCGCGCAGATCGACGAGGCGCTGGCGGCGATGAAGGCAGCGGGCATCAGGCCGGGTCGGGTTGCTGGTCCGCCGCCCGCGCTGCTGCCGACGATCCTGAGGCTGCCGAACTTTGTGTTCCTGCGCCTGGCCAGGCGAATGCTGGCGATCGATCCGCAGGCGCGCTCGTCGATGTGGGAGGATCTGCAGCATGGCCGCAGGACGGAAATCGACGAGTTGCAAGGTGTGATCCTGCGGCTTGCCGCAAGGAGCGGAGTGCGGGCACCGTTGGTTGAGCGCATTACAGCCCTGGTGCGGGAGGCAGAGGTGCGGGGTCAGGGTTCGCCGAAATTGACGGCCGGTGCGATCGAACACGCTTAGCCGCCGGATCACCGCTTTTCAGGAAGCGCTGGGCAGATGTGCCCGGTGCCGGCCCTTTCCGGCACGCTTGGCCTCGTAGAGCGCGAGATCGGAGCAGGTCAGCAGCTGTTCCGCTGTGTCGCCATCCATTGGTGCGCGCGCGCTGCCGATGCTGAGACCGATATAGGCCGCGGCAGAAACCTCGATGTCGAAGGGCTCGGAAATCGTGTCGATCGCCCGTTTTGCGAGATGGGCGGCTTCGATTTCCGATGTCGCGGGCAAGAGCACGACGAATTCGTCGCCGCCGATTCGGAACACCATGTCGGTGGAGCGGAAGGTCTTTCTCAGCCTTTCGCCAACGAGACGCAGCAGCCGATCGCCGGCTGTGTGGCCATGGTTGTCGTTGATGTATTTGAAGCCGTCGAGATCCATGCTGAGCACGAAGAACGGTTTGCCGCCATTGGCCGCCTGCGCGGCCAGCTGGCCGCACATCCGATGCAGTTCCTCCTGCATGAGGATGCGGTTGGGCAGACCCGTCAGCGCGTCTCTTACCGCGAGATCCCGGTTGTCGAGTTCCGCCCGGATCATGCGCACGCTGATGGCGTGGTTGTGCACGAGGACGCCGATGATGCCGGCGACATAGAACGGCATCTGCAGTCCGACCACCCACATGCCGGGTTGCGGCGAAAGCAGTGCGCCCGCCATGAACGGCAGGCTGACCAGCAGCATCACCAAAATTGCGTAACGCGGCGTCGCGGCATTGCGTGAGGAGACGACACCGACAACGCCGGCAACGTTCAGCCCGGCCAGCACCGAAAGAACCAGGTTCTCGCTTGCGATGCAGCCGAAGCAGCCGAGGCCGAAGACGGCGGACCAAGCACCTCCCGCCGTCATGAGAGCACCGAGAGGCGGGTTTTCGCCGTGCAGCCGCGCAACCTCGCAGCGTATGATCAACGTGAACCGCACAGCCAGGAGCACAAGCTCGGCTGCGATCCACAACCACGGCCATCGGCTCCCCGTCAGCACGATTGTCGTCCCGGCAAGGACAAGCACGCTCAGACTGGCAAAGAGGATGGCGAACTTGCGATCATAGGTGGTTTCGAGGAAACGGGAGCGAACGGCCTTGGCCTCGTTCTCCAGCGGGGTCGAGAACCAGTCAAAAAGGCGCGCCGCTCGCCCGGAGAGGCTGCTGCCGAGAACTTTTGTCGGGCCTGACAGTCGTTCCCCCTGAGATCTCGCTACAACATCCGTTCCATCTTGCATGGATCGGCTAAGAATCTCTTAGGATTCTATTATAGCGACAAGAACAGCAGAGAGAATATCGACGTCCCGTCAGGACGGAGCGTTGGTCTCCCGGCCGTAGCGATTTGCGCCTCGTGTCCCCTGCGGCAGGCAAAGCAGAATAAAGACAATGATATCGCCGATGATGAAGAACAGGCCGTACCAGCCGGTCCTGTCGAAATCATGCAGCCGCTTTGCGGCAAGCGCGAGATGGGACAGGATCAGCACGCCGAGCACCACCAGGAATACCGAAGCCCACTGCTCCATCGAAGCCTGATCGGGGGCGGTGTAGAGACGATAGATCGGATAGGAGCGGATGACGTAGAGCAGCAGTCCGGCAAGCGCGAAGGCTTGCCGGCTCAGTCGGCCGTTGAATCCGAAAAATGTCCAGAGCGTCTGCTGAAGGCTCACACGATCACCGTTCAGTCACGCAGCAGTTCGTTGATGGACGTCTTTTCCCGGGTCTTGGCGTCGACGCGCTTGACGATGACGGCACAGTAGAGGCTTGGCCCGGGTTCGCCGTTCGGCAATGGCTTGCCCGGCAGCGAGCCAGCCACCACCACGGCGTTGGCGGGCACTTCACCGTAGAAGACCTCGCCGGTGGCGCGGTCGATGATCTTGGTCGACTTGCCGATGAACACGCCCATGCCGAGCACCGCGCCTTCACGCACGATGCAGCCCTCGACCACCTCCGAACGCGCGCCGATGAAGCAGTTGTCCTCGATGATGGTCGGGCCGGCCTGCATCGGTTCCAGGACACCGCCGATGCCGACGCCGCCGGAGAGATGCACATTCTTGCCGATCTGTGCGCAGGAGCCGACGGAGGCCCAGGTGTCGACCATGGTTCCGCTGTCGACATAGGCGCCGACATTGACGAAGGAAGGCATCAACACCGCGCCGGGTGCGACAAAGGCCGAACGGCGCACCACCGCCGACGGCACGGCGCGGAAGCCGGCCTTTTCGAATTCAAGCGAACCCCAGCCATCGAACTTCGACGGGACCTTGTCCCACCAGGAAGCGCCGCCTGGAGCGCCCGAGATCAGTTCCATCGGCTTCAGGCGGAACGACAGCAGCACGGCCTTCTTCAGCCACTGGTTGACCTTCCATTGGCCATCGGCCTGGCGTTCGGCAACGCGCGCGGTGCCTTTGTCGAGCAGTTCCAGCGCTGATTCGATGGCGTCGCGCACTTCGCCGCGAGTCGCGGTCGAAATGCCGTCGCGCTCCTCGAAAGCCTTGTCGAGGGTCTTTTCAAGGCTCGCCAGATCGGGCTTCGACATCAAATGCTCCGTTACAACGCTGTGAAAGGCAGGCTCTTAACCTGTTTGAAAGCCGCGCGGACCCTATTTGAAGGGAATGTGAGGGTCAATCGCAGCTGCGTCATGGGACGACGCTTGAAAGGGATTTGGACGGGTGGATATGAACCCAATGGAAAAGACGGGCTGGACGCCCCTGCCTCACTCGGACGAAGACCTGGAACGTGCCCGCAGCGTGCCCGACACGCCGCAGACACGCGCATCGACCTATCGTCTCGCCTGGAACGACGAAGAATTCATGACGCGGCGCGAGCTGAGGCCGGTGCGGCTGCAGCTCGAACTGCTGAAGCCGGAGATGATCCTGGCCGAGCGCGGCATCCGCTCCACCGTCATCCTGTTCGGCGGCGCCCGTATTCCGGAGCCTGGTGGCGAGGCCTGGGCCGCCAAGAACGAGACGCAGAAGCGCAACCTCGAAAAGAACAGCCGCTACTATGACGAGGCGCGCAAGTTCGCCCGCCTTTGCTCGCAGCATTCGGCTGCGTCCTATTATCGCGAGTTCGTCGTCGTCACCGGGGGCGGGCCAGGCGTGATGGAGGCCGGCAATCGCGGCGCCGACGATGTCGGCGCGCCGTCGATCGGCCTTAACATCGTGTTGCCGCATGAACAGGCACCCAACCCCTATGTGACACCGGAGCTGTGCTTCAACTTCCACTACTTTGCCATCCGCAAGATGCACTTCGTCATGCGGGCAAAGGCCGTGGCGGTGTTCCCTGGCGGTTTCGGCACCATGGACGAGTTCTTCGAGACGCTGACACTGATCCAGACCGGACGCATGGAGCGCGTGCCGGTGATCCTGTTCGGCAAGGAGTTCTGGCAGCGTGCCATCGATTTGGACTATCTGGCCGAGCAGGGCACCATCACGCCGGGCGACCAGGACATCATCGATTTCGTCGATACCGCCGACGAAGCATGGGACATAATCCGCCGCTTCTACACGCTTTGAGGCGCGGCTTTCGGTTCGATCTCGTCCATCGTTCGCGGCCGGTGCACGAGCGTGACCAGAACGAACGAGATGATCATCAGAAGATACCAGGCGCCGAGTTTCTGGATGGAGACCGGCGCCCAGCCCCCGTTCTGGTTCGGATAGATCCAGGCGCGTGACCATGTGCCGATGTTCTCAGCGAACCAGATGAACAGCGAGACCAGCAGGAAGCCGAGCAGCAGCGGCATGCGGTGGCGGAAGCGGAAGACGCGGTAATGCACCGTCGTCCTGAAGAAGAGGATGGCCGTCGCCGCGAACAGGCCGTAGCGGATGTCGACCGTGAAATGATGCGCGAAGAAATTGACGTAGATCGCCGCGGCAAGCAGCGCGGTTGCCCATAGCGGCGGATAACGGGTGTAGCGCATGTCGAAGATGCGGCTGACGCGTGCCAGGTAGGAACCGACGGCGGCATACATGAAGCCGGAGAACAACGGCACGCCACCGATGCGGAAGAAGGCTTCCTCGGGATAGATCCACGATCCGGCCGAGGTCTTGAAGATTTCCATGATCGTGCCGACGACATGGAAAACCAGGATGACCTTGGCTTCGGACCAGGTTTCCAGCTTGAAGCCGAGCATGGCGAGCTGGATCGCCAGCGCCGCCAGGAACAGGAAGTCGTAGCGGGCAAGCCAGGCGTTATCCGGCCACCAGAATTTGGTGGCCATGATAAGGGCAAGCATGGCTCCGCCGAACAGGCAGGCCCAGCCCTGTTTCAGGCCAAAGACCAGAAACTCGATCGCGGCGCCCGAAACGCCGCGCGCCGGCAGCCGATCCAGCACGCTGTGGGCAGCGGCATCGATGAATGCTTCGACGGAGGTAAAATGCCTCAAATTTGCGTTTCGACGATCGTTGAGAGGAAACCGGCGAGGTCGTCGGTGACATAGTCGACGTCGTCGGCGTTGTCGGGGTCGCGCTCCCAGATTTCCGAGAAAGTCGGCTCGAAGTTGCGCGGCACTATAAGCACGGTGGTCATGCCAAGCGCCTTCGGCACAGCGAGATTGCGGGCCAGATCTTCGAACATCACCGAAGTCGGACCGCTGACAGCGTGCAGGTTCGCGAATTTCTCGTAGGTCTGGCGCGCTGGCTTAGGCGTCAGTCCTGCTGCGACAATGTCGAAAATGTCATCGAAATGATCGAGGATACCAAGCTGACGCGCCGCACGCTCGGCGTGGCCGCGATCGCCATTGGTGAAGATGAACTTGCGTCCCGGCAATTGACGGATCGCTGTTCCCAGCACCGGGTCCGGCACCAGCCAGGAATAGTCGATATCGTGCACCTTCTCCAGGAAATCGTCCGGATCGATCCGGTGCCGTTCCATCAGGCCGTTCAGCGTGGTGCCATACTCCAGATAGAGCTCCTTCTGCAGCTTGCGCGCGTCCTCACGCGAGAGCGTGAGAAGCTCTGACACATAAGCCGTCATCTTGGCGTCGATCTGCGAGAATAGGTTGGAGTGATGCGGGTAGAGGGTGTTGTCGAGGTCGAACACCCAGTCGGTGACATGGGTGAAGCGAGCGGGATCTGGGGATTCGGTCATGGCGCAGTTATCGCATGAAACCAGCGAAGCGGAAGCAGCTTTGTCGATCGTTTTTCTGAGTCGATTGGGGCCAAATTGGTGCGTTCATTCAAATTTTAGCCAGCACTTAAAGAAGACCTTCAAGTCTAGCCGTCATAAGGCCGCCAGCCGGGAGGGAGGGCAGTTATGACCAGCATAGTCATGCGTTCCGCAGCTGTTGCTGGGGTTGCGGTTCTCGTCTCGCTTGGGGTCATTCTCGCCATCGGCCTTCTGGCCAACGATCTGATCGGTCTCGATTCCTGGATCATCGGCACGGTCTGCCCGTTGCTCATCGCCGGGCCGACAAGCGCCTACATGTTTGCGCAAGGCGACAGGCTGAAGGCAGCGCATCGCGAACTGGCCCGCACCCATGCCCAGCTGGCCGTCGCCCACAGGCGCCTGTCCCACAAGGCCAGTCGCGACGACATGACCGGCATGCTCAACCGCGAGAGTTTTTTCACGGCGATGGAGAACGCCAAGGAAAGGAACGGCGGCGCACTGCTCATCATCGACGCCGATCACTTCAAGGCCATCAACGACAGCTACGGCCACCTCACCGGGGACGAGGCCCTGCTGCTGATCGCCGGCGCCATCAAGCGTGCGATGCGCTCCGGCGACATACTCGGCCGTATCGGCGGCGAGGAATTCGCGGCCTTCCTGCATGGTGCCGACGAGCGGGAGGCGGCCCGCATCGCCGAACGCATCCGCACGGAAGTCGAGTTGATCCTGTTCCGGCCGCTGGAGCGCACTGTCCGATTGACGGTGTCGATCGGCGGCGCGCTCTTCCAGGAAACGATGACAATGCCCGACCTGATGCGCAGCGCGGACCTGCGGCTCTACGAAGCCAAGCGCCGCGGCCGCAACCTGGTGATCGTCGGCAACGCGGTCTCCCGCGCCGCCTGACAGGATCGGGTTTCAGAAACCGTAGATGGCGATGCGCAGCAGCACCGCCGCCATCGCCAGTGCGACGATCATGATGCCCATGCCGATCGGCGATCCCCAGCCGTACCACTCCATGGAACGTTCGGCGAAACGCATTTCTTCTTCTCGCGACATCTGTGACTGGGCCATCGGGCCTCTCCTTCTCAAGGGTTCGACTTGTCGGCATCTCGACTTTCCTCTAATGATAAATCAGTCGAAATGTTCGATAGATTGATAGTTAGATGGTCGAAGTAAATTCGTCAACCACGAATCGCGATGAGCTGCTTGGCGCGCTGCTGAGCGCCATCATGCGCTGGCAAGACGAGACACAGAGTTTCGACGAGGCAGTGCGCGAGGAAATGGGCATCAACAGCGCCGAAGGTCGCTGTCTCAGCCTGCTCTATCACGGGCCGCAATCAGCGGGCGCCATTGCGCGTGTCTCGGGTCTGACGCCGGCGGCGGTCACGGCCCTGATCGACAGGCTGGAGGCGCGTGGTTTCCTGACCCGCACGCGCAGCACGGAAGACAGGCGCAAGGTGGTGGTCGAAGCCACCGAAAAAACGCGGGAGCTGTCGGCACGCTATTATGGCGGCATCGCCCGCGAGGGTGAAAAGATGCTGCGCACCTTCAGCGACGCCGAACTCGGCACGATCCTGGAATTCATGACCGCGGCCGCAGACCTCCAGCACAACGAGCTGCGGAAGCTGAAGGCGGGCGAACAGCCTGGCTAGCGGAATTCCGGCGAAAAAGCGTGCAGCGGTTTTGCCTTCCGCCATCTGAAGAATGCGGAAGGCTTCCGTCGAGCCTTACGGTACGATCAGCGTGCCGGCGCCGTGCTCGGTGAAGAGCTCGAGCAGCACCGAATGCGGCGTCTTGCCGTTGAGGATGACGACGCCTTCGACGCCGCGTTCGATCGCCTCGATGCAGGTCTCCACCTTGGGGATCATGCCGCCGGACACCGTGCCGTCGGCAATCAGAGCCCTGGCTTCCGCTACGGTCAGCTCGTCGATGAGCTTCTTGTTCTTGTCGAGCACGCCAGGAACATCGGTGAGGAACAGCAGGCGCGTGGCCTTGACCGCGCCGGCGATGGCGCCGGCGAACGTATCGGCATTGATGTTGTAGGTATGGCCGTCGCGGCCGGGTGCCACCGGGGCCAGAACAGGGATCATTTCGGACCGCGCGAGCAGGTCGAGCAGGGTGCGATCGACTTCGACCGGTTCGCCGACGAAGCCGAGATCGAGCACGCGCTCGATGTTGGAATCCGGATCCTTGATCGTCTTGTGGGCCTTGCGGGCGAAGACCATGTTGCCGTCCTTGCCGCACAGGCCGATCGCCCATTCGCCTTCGGCGTTGATGAGCGCGACGATCTCCTTGTTGATCGAGCCGGCCAGAACCATCTCGACGATCTCGACGGTCTTTTCGTCGGTGACGCGCAGGCCGCCTTCGAAACGCGACTCGATGCCCATCTTGGCCAGCATCGCCGCAATCTGCGGACCGCCGCCATGCACGACGATGGGATTGACGCCGGACTGCTTCAGAAGCGCGATGTCGCGGGCGAAGGCCTTGCCGAGTTCGATGTTGCCCATGGCGTGGCCGCCATACTTCACCACCACCGTCTTGTTCTCGTAGCGCTGCATATAGGGCAGCGCCCTCGAGAGCAGCGCGGCCTGCATTTCGGCGTTGGCGGCGGCTTCCGTCATGGCGATTTTCCCGGCTGGCTGGAAAGAAACGGCGAGGTCTTAGCGGGAAACGGCGAGGGGGGCAATCGATAGCAGGCGGACAGTCCGGTTTTGGCGTATTGTCGGCTTCATCTGTTCGTGAACAGCGGTGAAACCGTCAAAGAGGTGTCACGATGACAGGGCTCGATTCGAAAACTCATTGGCAGGACGTCTATGCCAGCAAGGCAACGACCGCCGTGAGCTGGTACCAGGAGACACCGGCGCCTTCGCTCGATTTGCTGCAACTGGCGGGCGCCGGGCCGGAAACCGGCATCATCGATGTTGGCGGCGGCGCCTCGATCCTCGCGGACACGCTTCTGGCGCTTGGCTACGGCGATCTTTCCGTGCTCGATATCTCGCCGGCTGCGCTCGAGGCCGCACAGGCGCGCCTGGGTAGATCAGCCGGCAAGGTCGAGTGGATTGTCGCCGATGTCACGCAATGGCGTCCCGAGCGTTCCTATGACATCTGGCACGATCGTGCCGCCTTCCACTTCCTGGTCGAGGAGAACAGCCGGATCGCCTATGTCGAGCGGTTGCGTTCGGCCCTGCCCGTCGGTGGTCATGTGATCATCGGCACCTTTGCGCCGGATGGTCCGGAAAAATGCAGCGGCCTGATCGTGCAGCGCTACGATGCACGATCTCTTGGCGCGGCACTCGGTGCAGGCTTTCGGCTCATCGACAGCCGACGTTACGACCACCTCACGCCCTGGCGCGCGGTACAGCATTTCCACTTCGGCACGTTCTGCCGCGAGGCCTGAATTTCTAGAGCATGATCCCGAAAAGTGGGAACCGGTTTTCGGAAAAGATCATGCTCCAACAAAGAGAAAGAGCGGAATAGCGATTCTACCTGATCGCATTCCGCTCTAGCGCGGCACGCGCAATGGCGCACGCCGCTTCAGCCAGCCGGAAATGGCTTCCATCTGCGCTGCCAGTGAAAGCAGTGTCTCTTCATCACCGGGACGACCTGCGGCCTGGATACCGAGAGGCAGGCCGGCATCGGTGACATGGACCGGCAATGCAATGGAAGGCTGGCCACTGACATTATGGATCGCCGGCCAATGCGTGAACCACAGGCTCTTGTCGAGCAGTTGCGAGAAGAAGCCTGGGACCCTCAGCAGCCGTGTCAGGTGCAGCCTGTCCAGGACAGTTTCGATGAATTCATCGACGCCTTTCGGGTTCATCGCGCCGCAGGCGAGCGGAGGATGCGCGATGATCGGCATCAGCACGGCGTCATAACAGGCGGTTGCGGCGATCATCTGGCGGCAGGCAGCGTGGAGCCGCTCCAGCAAGGTGTAGGTCTCGCCGCCGGACATGAATTCGCCAAAGCGCCCGAGCAGGCGCGTCGCGCGTTCGACATCGCCAGTGACCGACCTGCCGTTGCGGATTTCCTCCATGCGAAGCGACCCGGCAACCGCTGAAGCGACGCACATGGCAAAGGCGGTCATGAATGCTCGATCGATCATCGGCAGATCGATCTCTTCCACTGTGTGGCCGCCCTCGCGTGCGATCGCTACCGCCTTGTCGAGCGCCTGCACCGTTTCGGTCGAAATCGGCAACCCGAGCGGCGATTGTCGGTACACGGCGAGACTGAGTTTTCCAGGCTGGCGGGCCGCCGCGGCCGCGAAAGTGCCACGCGGTGGTCGCGCCGCATAAGGTGCAAGCGGGTCCGGACCGTGGGTCAGATCAAGCAGCAGCGCGCTGTCGCGGACAGACCGGGTGACGGCATGGTCGACGACGAAGCCGTACCAGCTCTCCGAAACCAGCGGCGACAGCGGCACCCGACCGCGCGAGGTCTTAAGCCCGACCAGACCCGTGCAGGCGGATGGCACGCGGATCGAGCCGCCGCCATCGGACGCATGTGCCACCGGCACGACGCCTGCCGAAACCAGTGCGGAAGCGCCGCCGGAGGAGCCGCCGGTGGTGTGGCCGGTATTCCAGGGGCTGCGGGTGGCACCGAAAGCGGCGGATTCCGTCATGAGCCGCAAGCCGTATTCCGGCGTGGTGCTGGTGGCGATCGGGTTGAGACCGGCTGCCAGATAGCGTTCGGTCAGAACCGAGTTGAAATCAGGCACGAAAGGCGGAACCCGGCTGCCGCCGTGCATTGCGATGCCCTCGATAGCGATACCGAGGTCCTTGATGGCGAAAGGCACACCTGCCAGCGGCAGGGTGCGGTCGATCGTTTTCGCCCGCTGTCTTGCTGCATCGTAGAGGGGTTCGGCAATGGCGTTGATGTCACCGCGCGTCGCCTCTGCCCGGGCGATAGCGGCATCAGCCAGTTCGAGCGGCGATAGCTTGCCGTCGCGGATCAGGGCTGCCAGGCCCGTCGCGTCGTTTTCCCACAGCGTCCGCTCGACAGACATGCAGCCCTCCCAAGCCGGTGGAAAAGGCTATCGGGCTACCGCTGCCTTTGCAATCGGCACAGAAATGGCAGCCGGCGACACTCCACTAGGCAAGGCGCGGCGGCCATCATAGTCTGGCACCGATGACGCCACAGGACATCGCCAGACTGATCGTCCGGACCTCGCTGAAGGACCGGGCCGCGTTTGATCTGCTCTACCGGCAGACGAGCGCGAAACTTTTCGGCGTCTGCCTGCGTGTCTTGAGCGATCGCGCTGAGGCCGAGGAGGCTTTGCAGGAGGTGTTCGTCAAGGTCTGGACGAAGGCCGACCGCTTCGCCGTCTCGGAGCTGAGCCCGATGTCGTGGTTGATCGCGGTGGCCCGTAACCATGCCATCGACCGGATCAGGGCGCGGCGCCGGCCGGCTGCCGACATCGACGCCGCGCTCGACGTGGCCGATCCGGCGCCGGGGCCCGAGGCGATGGCGATGGCGGGCGGCGAAGCCGACCGTATCCATCGCTGCCTGGAAGAGCTTGAACAGGATAGGGCAGATGCCGTGCGGGGTGCCTATCTCAAGGGAGAGAGTTATGCCGAACTTGCGGAGCGCCACGGCGTTCCGCTCAACACGATGCGGACCTGGCTGCGACGCAGCCTGATCAGATTGCGGGAATGCCTGGAGCGATGACCGAAAGCGACCATACCGGACCGGAACGCGACGACGACGCGCTTGCCGCGGAGTATGTGCTCGGCGTGCTTTCGGCGGACGAACGTCAGACGGCCGCGCAGCGGGTCGAACACGATCCAGCCTTCGCACGGCTGGTCTATGCATGGGAAGGTCGGCTTTCACCGCTTGCTGCCGGCTATGCCGAGGTGGCGGCGCCGGCCTCGGTGAAGGCAGCGATCGATCGCAGGCTGTTTTCGAACAGTGTCGAGCAGCAGGATCGAGATAGCCTCTGGTCAAGCCTTGCCTTCTGGCGTGGCCTGGCTGCCGCTGCCATCGCGGCGCTGGTGCTTGCCATCTCCGTCCCTTATCTCGGGGCGCCGTCTGCGCCGCCGCAGGCGGAACTGGTTGCGTCGCTTGCCGGAGAAGGCAGCGACGTACGCTACGTCGCGGTCTATGACGGGGTTCGCAACGAGGTGCGGCTGTCTCGCCTTTCCGGCCAGCTGGCAGCGGACAAGGATTTCGAACTCTGGCTGATCGAGGGCACGAATGCACCGGTCTCCGTCGGCGTCGTCCCCACTGGCGCTACTGCACAACTGAGCCCCTCCGCAGAGGTTCGGGAGAAGCTGGGGCAAGGCGCGGTCCTTGCCATCAGCCTTGAACCGAAAGGCGGTTCGCCAACCGGGCAGCCGACCGGACCCGTGGTTGCAGCCGGCGATCTGAAGGACATCTGATCCGGCCGCTGCAGAAAAAAATAGACCGGCTGAAACTCGGAAAGATCGCCTCCCGTATCTCCTGGCGTCCCCGAAGAGGGTTGGACCAGAGGAGATTGAGACATGCACAAGATCACCAAGCTGCTGTTCGCCGGCGCCATCGCCATTTCCGCGCTCAGCGGCGTCGCCTATGCCAAGAATCCCATGGTCGGTGGCGCGCCGATGTACGCCAACAAGAACATCATCCAAAACGCCGTGAATTCCAAGGATCACACCACGCTGGTTGCTGCGGTCAAAGCAGCCGGCCTGGTAGATACCCTTCAGGGCAAGGGTCCGTTCACGGTCTTCGCGCCGACCAATGAGGCCTTTGCCGCCCTGCCCAAAGGCACGGTCGAAACCCTGCTGAAGCCGGAGAACAAGGACAAGCTTACCAAGATCCTTACCTGCCATGTCATTGCTGCCAAGGCGATGTCGGGCGACGTCACCAAGATGGTCAAGGCCGACGGTGGCGCGCATGAGGTCAAGACCGTGGGTGGTTGCGGACTGACACTCAAGAGCAAGGGCGGCAAGGTCACTGTGACGGACGAAAGCGGCAACGTCGCCCATGTCACGATCGCCGATGTCAAGCAATCGAACGGCGTCATCCACGTCATCGACAAGGTTCTGCTGCCCAAGATGTAGTGGCAGGCCGGTTTCCGGCGAAAAGCCGGAATTAGACATAGCGGCCGTGCGTTGGTCCTCCCGGACTGACGCGCGGTCGTTGTCTCTTAGCCCGTCGAGCGCATTGCAAGCTATGGTTGCTGCCGGCGATTTGAGGGGTATCGAATGCCCGATCGTTCGGTACTCAGAAAAATTGTGATGGGCTGAAACTCGCAAAGCTCGCGACCCGTATCTCCTTGTGTCCCCAAGAGGGTTGAACCAGAGGAGATTGAAATATGCGCAAGATCACCAAGCTGCTGTTCGCCGCTACCGTCGCCATGTCCGCACTCACCGGCATCGCCTATGCCGAGAACCCCATGGTTGGCGGTGCAGCGATGTATGCCGATAAGAACATCGTCGAGAACGCGGTGAACTCGAAGGATCACACCACCCTGGTTGCAGCGGTCAAGGCCGCCGGCCTGGTCGAGACGCTTCAGGGCAAGGGTCCATTCACGGTCTTCGCACCGACCAACGAGGCTTTTGCGGCTCTGCCCAAGGGCACGGTCGAAACCCTGCTGAAGCCGGAGAACAAGGACAAGCTCACCAAGATCCTGACCTGTCACGTCGTTGCGGCCAAGGCGATGTCGGCCGATGTCGCCAAGATGGTCAAGGACGATGGCGGCGCGCACAAGGTCAAGACCGCCGGCGGTTGCGAGCTGACACTCAAGGACGATGGCGGCAAGGTCACCGTGACCGATGAAAGCGGCAACGTCGCCCATGTCACGATCGCCGATGTCGAACAGTCGAACGGCGTCATCCACGTCATCGACAAGGTTCTGTTGCCCAAGATGTAACGGCAGGCCGGTTTCGAGCGAAAAGCGGTAAGAATGCATGGCGGCCGCACATTGGTCCTCCCAGACTGGTGTGCGGCTGCTTCTACTCACCCCCATCGGGATGAGATCAACAGCAAGTTGATTTCACGACTTTCGCCGAACGGGGCAGGATGCAGAAAAGGATAAGGCTCATGGATCGGCGCGATTTCCTGCTTGGCACAGCCGCCGTGGTGACGGCCGGCGTGGGCGCCTGGGCATTCTCGCGCCTTGGCAGCGCGCAGCCGGCGCGAGCCGAGACATTCGAAGTCCAGAAGACCGATGCCGAATGGAAAAGCCAGCTGACGCCCGAGCAATATGCCGTGCTGCGCCAGGAGGATACCGAGTATCCGGGCACCAGCCCTCTGCTCAACGAGCACCGGAAAGGGGTCTTTGCCTGCGCCGGCTGCGACCTGCCGCTTTATGCGTCCGAGACGAAGTTCGATTCAGGCACGGGTTGGCCGAGCTTCTGGCAGGCCCTGCCCAACGCCATCGGCACGCATGAAGACAGGACGCTCGGCATGGTGCGGGTGGAGTGCCATTGCCGCCGCTGCGGTGGCCATCTCGGCCACATCTTCGATGATGGCCCGCCGCCCACCGGCAAGCGCCATTGCATCAACGGCGTTGCCTTGAATTTCCGGGCCGCTGCCGCCTGATTGCCCGACGCGGGTCAGAGCAAGTCCAGGAAAAGTGTGCAACGCTTTTCCGTCCGCGTTTCCTGAAAACGGAAACGCTCTAGTGACCGCTGCCACCCCCGCCGCCTGCTGCGGTCGGAGGCCGCTTGATGACCATCACGAAGGCTGCCAGCGAGAGGAACAGCATCGTCAGCAGATAGAACACGTCCATGAAGGACAGCAGTGCTGCCTGCTGATGCACGATGGCCGATAGCTTGGAAAGGGCCGCGCTGCCGGCATCCAGCCCGCCTTGCGACTCGAAGTTCAGCGTCATGTTGCGCAGCTTGTCCTGCGCGGCTTCGCTACCCCACTGCACATGCTCCGACAGGCGGGCATAGTGGAAGGCGTTGCGGTCGATCAGGATCGTGTTGATCAACGCCAACCCCACCGCGCCGCCGAGATTCCGGGTGAGGTTGAACAGGCCCGAAGCATTCTTCAGTCGTGACGGTGGCAGGGTGCCGAGCGCAATGTTGTTGATCGCCACCATGCACAGCATCATCGAGGCACCGCGCAGGATCTGCGGAACGAACAGTTCCCAGAAATCCCAGTCGGCGGTGAGATGTGTCATCTGCCAGGTGCCTGCGGCAAAGCCGACAAAGCCGGTTGCGATCATCAGGCGCGGGTCGAGCTTGTTGGACAGGATGCCAGAGACCGGTGCCGTCAGAAACATGGCAAGACCGGACACGAACAGCGCCTCGCCGATCATCATGGAATCATAGCCGCGGATGCGGCCGAGATAGATCGGGTAGAGATAGGTGAGCCCGTAGAGGCCGATACCCATGACGAAGGAAAACAGCGAACCAAAGGCGAAGTTGATGTTGCTGAAGGCCCTCAGGTCGACGATGGGCTCTTCGGCGGTGAACACGCGCCAGAAGAACACGATCGCGCCGACCGTCATGACGATGGCGAAGATGAGCACCGACTGCTCCTGCAGCCAGTCGTGGTTGGGTCCTTCCTCCAGCACATACTCCAGGGAGCCGAGGAAAGCCGCCATGCCGGCGAGGCCCCACCAATCGAATTTCTTCAACAGGCTCATGTCCGGCTTGTCGAAATCGATCAGCGTCCAGGCTGCCGTCGCCACCATGATGCCGGGCACGACATTGATCAGGAACAGCCAGTGCCAGGACATGGCGTGGCTGATGTAGCCGCCGACGGTCGGGCCGATGGTTGGCGCCAGCGTGGCGACCAGGCCGATCATCGGCGAGACGATGGCACGCCGCGACGGCGGGAAGATGGTGAAGGCGGCTGCGAAGACCGAAGGGATCATGCCGCCGCCGATGAAGCCCTGGATCGCCCGGTAGACGATCATCTGGTCGATGTTGGTGGCGGTGGCGGCCAGCGCGCTCGCAGCCGTGAAGCCCGCCGCCGAGACCGTGAACAGCACGCGTGTGGACAGCATGCGGCTCAGGAAGCCCGACAGCGGGATCATGATGACCTCCGCGATCAGGTAGGAGGTCTGCACCCAGGGGATTTCATCGGAACTTGCAGACAATCCAGCCTGAATCTCCGCCAATGAGGCGGACACGATCTGGATGTCCAGGATCGCCATGAACATGCCGAACACCATCGCCAGGAAGGCAATGATGCGCCGCGGTTCGATGTGATCGACAGGCCTTGCTGCGGCAACGGCGTCGATGCTCGACATGGTCGCTTCCTGCTATTTGGTCGTTGCTGACGGTGCGGTGCGGCTGTCGACGTCGACGATGACGCTGAGACCCGCGCGCAGCCTGCCCGTCGCGATGGCTTCGGGCGACACGTCGATACGCACCGGCACGCGCTGGACCACCTTGGTGAAGTTGCCGGTGGCGTTTTCCGGTGGCAGCATCGAGAAGACCGCGCCGGAGGCGGGCGCCAGCGAGGAGACGGTTCCCTCGAACGTTTCATTGTGCAGGGCATCGACCTCGATGCGCACCGTCTCACCCGGTACGAGGCGGGCAAGCTGCGTTTCCTTGAAGTTGGCGACGATGTAGAGCTTGTCCATCGGCACGATGGCGGCCAGCTTCTGACCCGGGCTGACGAGATTGCCCTTTTCGACCGAGCGGTTGCCGACGACGCCATCATAGGGAGCCCGCAGCACGGTGAAGCCGAGGTCGCGCTCGGCCTTGTCCCTGGTCAGGCGCAACGATGCCTGCGTGCTGGCTGATTCCGCGCGCTGTGCTTCCAGCACACCGATATTGGCCTTTGCCGCGGCGATCTGCGCGTCGGCGCTGGCCAGCGAGGCGCGGGTCTGGTCGACCGCGGTCTGGGCATCGTCCAGCTGTGCCTGCGTGGCGACATGCGTCTTCAGCAGTTGCGCCGTGCGTCCCTGGGTGCGCTGGGCATTGTCCGCGGCGGCCTGCGCCGAATTCTTCTGCGCTTCGGCCTGCTGCAGGGAGGCATGAGCTGCGGTGATCTGCGCATCGATGCGTGCCAGCGTCTTGTCCAGCGTCGCGATCTGGGCGGCAGCCTGGTCGACGGCGATGCGATAGTCGCCGGAATCGACAACGAACAGCGGGTCTCCGGCCTTCACATGCTGGTTGTTCTCGACCTTGATCTCGTCGATGTAGCCGGAGACCTTCGGCGACACGAAGGCCATGTCGGCCTGCACATAGGCGTCGTCCGTCGAGATCATGAAACGGCCGTCGGTCCAGTAGCCGTAGCCGTACCAGAGGCCTGTGCCGACAAGGCCCAATCCGATGATGGGCAGCAGCAATGAACGCACCGAGCGCTTCTTCTTTGCTGGCGCCGGGGCTTCGGCTGCACTTTCAACCGGAGCAGTCGGCGCTTCCGCGGATGGCGCCTTGGCATTCGGAAACGGATGCACTTCGGCTGTGGTCGGGGTAGAGGAGTTCGACATGGCAACGCTCTTGTGATTTGCGAACTGAACCGTTCGGTTCGATGTTGACTTAACGTAAGAACAAGCCCATATCAAGTGACATCGAACCGATTGGTTCGAATTATTTTACACGTACAGGGAAAATGAGCGAGACTCTCATAGATACCGAAACGAAGCTGGACAAAGTCGAGAAAGCCGACGAACTCTCCGGCCGCGGCCGGCCAGCCGCCGGCCAGGATCCGGTCAAGCGCGACCAGATCATGGAGGGCGCCCGGCGCGTTTTCATGGACAAGGGTTTTGATGCGGCTTCGATGAACGACGTCACCCGCGAGGCGGGCGTCTCGAAAGGCACGATCTACGTCTACTTCGACAACAAGGAAGAGCTGTTCGAGGCTCTGGTCGAGGAAGAGCGCTGCAAGATCTTCCAGAATCTCTATGAGGTGCTCGACCGGGAGGACAATCTGAGGGATGTCCTTGAGGATTTCGGTTTGGCCCTCTCCTACAAGATCACGTCGGACAAGGTGGTGATGGCGCAGCGCACCGTCATCGGCGTCGCCGAGCGCATTCCGGAGCTCGGCCTGCGTTTCTACGAGAAGGGACCCAAGCAGGGGCATGCCAAGGTCGAGGCTTTCCTCAAGCGGGCGATCGCAAAGGGCCTGCTTGAGATAGCCGACGTCGATCTTGCCGCCTACCAGCTTTCGGAACTCTGCATGGCCGGCCTGCTCAGGCAGCGCCTGTATGGCTATCGTCGCCAGTCGCCTGCCGATCACGAGATCAGATATGTGGTGCGTGCGGGGGTCGACGTCTTCCTGAAGGCCTATGGCACCGAAGCGTTCGCGGCTCAGGACAGGATCAGGCCTGTCGCGTGAATGGTGACCTCGATGCGCGTCGCGATCTTTCAGATTCGCTCCCTGCGCATCGGAGCAATTCCCGGAAAAGTGCGCAGCGGTTTTGCGTCCGGAATTGCTTAAAACCAAGAAGTTAGAGCGTTTTCGCGTTTCCGTTAAAAAGGGAAACGTTCTAGGTCTTCGATTTCGCGCACGTCGTTATCGCAAACCGCTTCGCCCTTTTGCGCGACATGCCTTAGCCGCCATTGGCCACTAGCACGATCGCTGCGCGCAGGTCCTCGAGCCCGTCCACTTTCTCGGATGATGTTGCCAGCACGCCTGGGAACGCCGCTGGCCGTTTCTTGATCTTTAGCAACGTCTCTTCGATCAGGCGCGGCACGCCGGCAGCCTTGATCTTGTCCGTCTTGGTCAGCACGATCTGGTAGGAGACGGCAGCCTTGTCGAGCAGCGTCAGCACGTCCTCGTCATTCTTCTTGATGCCGTGCCGCGCGTCGATCAGCACATAGACGCGTTTCAGCGTCACCCGGCCCTTCAGATAGTCGAAGACAAGCTTCGTCCACTGGTCGACCTGCTCCTTCGGCGCCTGCGCATAGCCGTAGCCCGGCATGTCGACCAGGGCCAATGGCGGCAGGTCGGCACCTTCACCGGAAAAGCCGTCGGGCACGAAATAGTTGAGCTCCTGCGTCCGGCCGGGTGTGTTGGATGTGCGCGCCAGCCCCTTCTGGCCGACCAGCGCATTGATCAGCGACGACTTGCCGACATTGGAACGGCCGGCAAAGGCGATCTCCGGCGGCCCTTCGGGCGGCAGGAACTTCATGGCGGGCACGCCGCGGATGAAGACCCATGGCCGCGTGAAGATGTCCTCGCCGACTGCAGCTATCGTCTCTGCGGTCACGTTGATGCCTCGAGCCGGTCGATGTCGGCGCCGCGGATGGCATCGAGGTTGCGGGTGATCTTGTCAGCCGGCCAGTCCCACCAGCCGATCTGCTGCAGGCGCGCGATTGTCTCGTCGTCGAAGCGCATCTTCACCACCTTGGCGCTGTTGCCGGCGGCGATCGCATAGGGAGGCACGTCGCGCGTCACCACCGACTTCGCGGCGATGATCGCGCCATCGCCGATCTTCACGCCCGGCATGATCGCGGTGTTCATGCCGATCCAGACGTCGTTGCCGATCACGGTGTCGCCACGCAGTTCGGCTTTCCAGGTCGCGACATCGAAACCTTTTTCCCAGCCATGGCTGAAGATGTTGAACGGATAGGTCGAAAAGCCGCCCATGACGTGGTTGGCGCCGTTCATGATGAAGCGGGCGCCTTCGGAAATGGCGCAGAACTTGCCGATGATCAGCTTGTCGCCGATGAAGGCGTGATGGTGCAGCACACAGGTCTCGACGAAGCTCTCGGGTCCACCCGGATCGTCATAATAGGTGTAGTCGCCGATCTCGATATTGGGAGCGTGGACGATCGGCTTCAGGAAGCCGACCCGATTGTGATGCAGCGTCGGATGTTTGGTGTTGGGGTTAGGGCCGTTCATTTTGATCTCCGGCGAGATTGCGGCGGAATGGAAAGATAGCCCAATCCTTCCGCCAATAGCAAAAGGCCCCGGCTATGCCAGGGCCTTTTTCCAAAGGGATAGCTTGGCTCGCTATTCGGCTGGCGTCGGTTTCTTCTTGAACAGACCTGCCAAGTTGTCCCACAGCTCGATCTTGGCGCCCTGGCGTTTCATGATCGCGCCCTGCTGCAGGATCGACAGAAGGTTGTTCCACGCCCAGTAGATCACCAGGCCTGCCGGGAAGCCCGCCATCATGAAGGTGAAGATCAGCGGCATCCAGTTGAAGATCGCGGCCTGCGTCGGATCCGGCGGCGCCGGGTTCATGCGCATCTGCAGGAACATGGTCACGCCCATCAGCAGCGGCCAGATGCCGATATGCAGCATGGCAGGTGTGGCGAAAGGCAAAAGCCCGAACAGGTTGAGCAGCGACGTCGGATCGGGTGCCGCCAGGTCGTGGATCCAGCCGAAGAAAGGCGCGTGCCGCATTTCGATGGTGACGTAGAGCACCTTGTAGAGCGCGAAGAACACCGGGATCTGGATCAGCACCGGCCAGCAGCCGGCGATCGGATTGATCTTCTCGGTCTTGTACAGCTCCATCATCGCCTGCTGCTGCTTCATCTTGTCATCCGCGTATTTCTCGCGGATTTCCAGCATCTTGGGCTGCACCTTCTTCATGTTCGCCATCGACTTGTACGACTTGTTGGCGAGCGGGAAGAAGATTGCCTTGACGATGACGGTGGTGGCGAGGATCGCCAGGCCGAAATTGCCGAAGAACTTGTAGAGCGTGTCGATCAGCCAGAACATCGGCTTGGTGATGAAGGAGAACCAGCCCCAGTCGATCAACAGGTCGAACTTGCGGATGTCGAGATCCTTCTCGTAAGCAGTGATCTTCGACACTTCCTTGGCGCCGGCAAAGACCAGCGATTCCACCGTGGCCGACTGGCCGGCCTCGACGGTGATCGGGTCGGTCAGGAAGTCGGACTGGTAGCGCGGCCGGCCGTCGTCGAAATAGGCGAAGCGCGGCTGGAACGGCTGCTTTTCAGTCGGGACCAGCGTCACGGCCCAATATTTGTCGGTGATGCCTAGCCAGCCATCGGTCGACTTGGCGGGCACATACTGCTTGTCCTTTTCGACCGAGGCGTATTTGTGCTCCTGGAGCCCTTCGCTTCCGGTCACGCCGATCAGGCCTTCATGCAGCACGTAGATCGACGGCGTGCTCGGCTTGTCGAAGCGGGTGACACGGCCATAGTTCGACAGGGTGACGGCCGCCGAACCGGAGTTCTGCACGGTGTCGGAAACCTTGAACATGTAGTTCGCGTCGACCGAGATGGTCCGCTTGAAGGTCAGGCCCTTGTCGTTGGTGTAGGTGAGCGTCACCGGTGTCGTCGGCGTCAGCGTGGCGTTGCCATCGACCGTCCAGACCGTATCCGGGCTTGGCACCTTGCCGGTCGCTTCGTTGCCGACAAAACCGAGTTCGGCATAGTAGCCGTTCGGCAGCGCGGATGGGTTGAGCAGCTCGATCTCAGGCGAATTGTTGTCGACGGTCAGCCGGTAGCGCTTCAGCTTGAGGTCGTCGAGACGCGCGCCGGTGAGGTTGATCGACCCCTCGAGGCTGGGCGTATCGATCTTGATGCGGCTGGTGGCGGCGAGCGCCTGTTCGCGACCCGCCGGGGTCGCGCCGTCCGTGCCGGGCAGGCTTGGCACCGCGCCCGGCTGGGCTGGTGTCTGTGAGCCCGTCGTTCCCGCCGCCGGTGCCGTCTTGGCCTGACGCTCGGCCTCGATACGTGCCGTCTCGCGCTGGGTTTCGACGCGGGGGTTCATGTAGAACACCTGCCATAGCGTCAGGATCAGCACCGACAAGGCTATGGTGATGAAGAAATTGCGGTTGTTTTCCATCGAGACCTTGGCCTGTCGCGCTAGCGTTTTGCGTGGATACGGCGGGAAAGCTCGGCTTTCAGCTCACCGAATGGCGCGGTGAGGACATCCTCGCGCCCCACGATGACATAGTCATGGCCGCTTTCCATGTCAGCGGCGGCATAAGTGCGCACGGCTTCTTTCAGCCGCCGGCGGACCCGGTTGCGCACGACGGCGTTGCCGACCTTCTTGGTGACCGTGAACCCGACACGCGGCGCTTCATGATCGCCGCGGTTCAGCACTTCAACGAGGAAAAACCGCCCACGCCGCTTTTCGCCGCGCCGGACGGTCAGGAAATCCGTGCGTTTCAGAAGCCGTTTGGGTGCCTGTCCCATTGGCCGGGTCGAGGGCAACGGCCGTGGCGTCCGCTTAGGCGGACAGCCGCTTGCGACCGCGGTTGCGGCGAGCAGCGACGACGCCGCGGCCACCCTTGGTAGCCATGCGGGCACGGAAGCCATGCCGACGCTTGCGGACGAGCTTGGAGGGTTGGTAAGTACGCTTCATTTGTTTAAATACCGCGGGGTGCGGCCCTTCTTGTGTCTGTCACTGTGTAACAGGAGCTTGTTGGCTGGGCCCTGATTGGCGCGATCGAAACCGCGCCGGGTACTGGGGCCCGAGCGTGAGCGGGGCTTATAGGTAGAAGGGTTTTGGAAGTCAATCCGACTCAGGTGGCAAAGATTCGCTAGCCATGGCCCATCGCGCCATATAGCTGGAAATTCCGTCACAATTGCCTAGTTTGCATGGGAAGGCATGGCGGCAGGTGTATGAGCGTCGAACCTTCCACGATTGAGAATACGGAGGCCGCCAGGCCTGCGGGCGGCGCCTTGGCCAGGGTCGTGCCGCTGGCGCGTGGCCTGTCGGCCAAGCTGATCCTGCTCACCATCGTTTTCGTGCTTCTTGCCGAAGTGCTTATCTTCCTGCCTTCCATCGCCGATTACAGGACGCGCTGGTTGCGCGAACGTCTCAACACGGCGGCAGCGGTGTCGGTGGTTCTGGTGGAAGGTGACCCGGGGGCGCTGTCCCGTACCGCCCAGGACGACCTCCTGATGGCGCTTGGCGCGAAGGCGATCGCGGTTCGCGACGGTGATGCCTCGCGCCTTTTGGCGGTTGCGGCCATGCCGCCCAAGGTCGACGAGCATATCGACATCGCCAACACCGGCATGTTCGCGCAGCTGTCGGACGCGCTTGAAACCCTGTTCTGGGGCGGGGACCGCACGTTGCGCATCTTCGGGCCGGTCGGCGAGCAGGGCCGCGAGTTCGAACTGATCATGCCGGACTACCGGCTGCGTGCGGCAATGCTGTCCTTCTCGCGCAACATCGCCCTGATCGGGCTTTTGATCTCGGTCTTTTCCGCGATGCTCGTCTATGTCGCCGTCGACCGCATCATGATCCGCCCGGTGCGGGCGATGACACGCTCGATGCTGTCCTTCTCGGAAGCCCCCGACGATCCGGGCCGGATCGTATGTCCGGCCGACCGCGACGACGAAATCGGCGTCGCCGAACGCGAACTGGCGCAGATGCAGGGGCGGCTGCAGAAGATGCTCGCCGAGCAGCGGCACCTCGCCGATCTCGGCCTTGCCGTGTCGAAGATCAACCACGACATGCGCAATGTCCTGGCGTCGGCGCAACTCCTGTCCGATCGCCTGCTTCAGGTGAAGGATGCCAGCGTCCAGGCCTTTGCACCGAAACTGCTGAAGTCGCTGGACCGCGCAGTTTCCTACACCGAAGGCGTGCTGGCCTATGGCCGTGCGCAGGAGGCGCCGCCTGCCCGCCGCATGCTGCGCCTGCGCCAGCTGGTCGACGAGGTGCACGGCCTGCTCGACATGGGCGACGGCATCGATTTCGAGAACGGCGTCGACGCCGCTTTCGAGATCGATGCCGATTCCGAACAGCTGTTTCGTGTCCTGACCAACCTGTCGCGCAATGCCGTGCAGGCCATGGCTGCCGACACCGAAGGCGCTGTGGTGCGGCGCCTGGTCATCTCGGCGGACCGGACTGGCGGCATCAGCCAGATCCTGGTGATGGATACCGGTCCGGGTCTGCCCGCGAAGGCGCGGGAGAATCTGTTCCTGGCCTTCCGCGGTTCGGCGCGCAGCGGCGGCACCGGCCTCGGCCTCGCCATCGCGCATGAACTGGTGCGCGCCCATGGCGGCAAACTCGAGCTTGTCGAAAGCATCGGCGGCCGCACGGTCTTTTCGGTGAGCATCCCCGACCAGCCCGTCAGTCTCGACCGTGCCCGCCGCGGTCTCAGGCGCTCGGCGTGACGGCGGCCGCGAACCGCCTTTCACAACGACGGCAAAACTTTTGCATTGATCGCTTGCTTTTCGGAATTTGAGTCGTTAGGGAACACCTCGCATCGCGGCTGGCGCCAAACGCAGGCCGCGAATGCTGTCAGGCAAAGCCTGTTGCGCGCCCGTAGCTCAGCTGGATAGAGCACCAGACTACGAATCTGGGGGTCAGGAGTTCGAATCTCTTCGGGCGCGCCATCTAATTTCCAAGACTTTCGTGTTTTGAGCGAGCACCGTGCTGCTCGCTGCAGCGTGTTTCACCTTAGCGGCTCTCCGCGACACAAAACCGCCACCAAACGCAAGCACTGCGCCGACGTCCTGATCTGGAGAGACGTCACGATGAAACGTTGCTGCCTTACAGCTGTTTTCGGAACCTTGCTGGCCATGCAGGGCGTGAACCATGCCGCCGCTGCGGATCTCATGGGTTTTTGGGATCAGCGCGAGCGAGGTGGAAACAGCTTCAACGAAGCGCCTCCCGGTGAAGAGTATTTCAAGGCACTTGCGGCGACGGGCGCGACCTGGGTGCGCCTCACCTTCAGCAAATGGAAGGGCGAGGGACGGGATTTCCTGATCGGCGACGCGGATCGTTACGAGGGTCTGAAGGCCAAGGACCTCGCAACGCTCCGCAAGGTGCTCGACGCGGCGCAGGCCGCAAAGCTGAAGGTCGTCGTGGTCCCGCTCAGTCTGCCGGGTGCCCGCTGGGCGCAGCAGAACGGCGGCAAATTCGACGATCGGCTCTGGTCTGATCCCGCCTTCGCCGAGCAGGCGGTTCGCTTCTGGTCCGACCTTGCCGCGGCGCTCAAGGATCATCCAGCCATTGCGGCCTACAATATCGTCAATGAACCCGCGCCAGAGAAGACGACCGGCCTTGCCGAGAACGGTTCGTCGCGCGACCTCGCGGCGTGGCAGGCAAAACAGGCGGGCGGTCCGCGCGACCTGACAAAGCTCTATGAACGGATCGTCACGGCGATCCGCGCCGTTGACCCGGTCACGCCGGTCATGGTCGACAGCGGTTATTATGCCAATCCGCGTTCGCTTGCTGCCTGGCCAAAAGCTCTCTCCGACGATCGGGTGCTGTACGCTTTCCACATGTACGAGCCCTATCAGGCGACCAGCGTGCCGAACATGAAGCGCAAGACACCGCTTCGCTATCCGGGCGTGAAAACGGACTATGCGGGCGGCACGATTGCCTGGGACCGCGATGCCGTCGGCGCTCACATCGACACGGCGTTCGACTGGGCGCAGGCGCAGGGCCTGAAGCCGACACGCATCGTGGCGGCGGAGTTCGGCTGCATGCGTCTTTGGTCGGATTGCGGGACCTATCTCAAGGATGTCATGGACGCCGTCGACGCGCGCGGCGGTCATTGGGCTTTCTATTCATTCCGTGAAGACGTCTGGGACGGGATGGATTACGAATTGCCCGCCAGTCTGAAGCCCGGCCAATTCTATTGGCTCAGCGAGCAGAAGAAGGCCGGCAAGCTCCCCCGAAATGGCGAGCTTATGCAATTGCTGAAGCAGAGGATGTCTGGAAAACCCTGAGGAACGCACCGTCCACTTCGCAGAACAAGCTTGGAGCCTGGGCGGGCAGATCGGAAAAATCAGAGGCATCTGCCGTAGTAGCTACCTTCGACATGGGTCAACGCGTTCGTTTCGTCACTCGACCAGACGACAGAGATGGTATTTACACAGAAACCACCGCCCCACTTGTAGACGAGCGTTCTCTTCCTTTCCTCTTCCTGCTTGGATGTAAGGCATTGATAGGAGACCACCCCAGCCGGCACCGGCTGATCAGGCGGGATACAATCGGATGGTGGAGGGTCGACGGTCCGAAAATGCTGATCCGTCAAAGTGGACTTTAGAAAGTCCTCTTTCGAGCCGGCGGGAAATTTTGTCTCCAGGACTTTGGTCAATTTTATGCTGGCGGCTTCGAAATGCGGCCAATCGCTTTCCGTAATGACACCCTGCGCGATTGGCGGTGGCCCCGGATCGCTGAGTCCCGCAATGAAAATACCCGTGACCAGGCGCGCCGAAGGGCTCAAAAAAAGCAGGCCGGAAAGAGCGGCCATGAGAATGGCAAATATTGCCAGGAGCCAAAGGGCGTAACGCTTCATGTCGGGCCTCTGAGTCACTCTACATACGTCGGCGCGCGACTGGCGGCGAGCACCGCTCCCATCTGTTCGACCAGTTCCGATACCGGCCCGGCCCTTTCCCAGGAATAGATGGATACGGCCATCTTGGGGCCCATGCCGAAAGGCGCGTATTGCCGGACGCGATAGCTCGCCGTCGCGCTTCGCGGTAGCAGGGACAGGCCGAGACCAGCTTCCACGGCCACCAGGACGTTGTGCAGACTGCTGCCCGAGAAGGCGATGTACCAGCGAAGCTCCTCACTTTCGATACGTTCGAACATCGCCTCGCGGTAGAGGCCTCCGGGAGGGAACGCCACCAGCGGGATCGGGTTCGGCCACTCGGCTGGCGCATCCGCGCTTTCGAACCATGCCATGACCTCCGGGAATGTCGCGCGGCTATCGGGTTCGGCCTCCGGTTCCTTGACGACCGCTATATCGAAGTCGCCGGCGCGATAGCGCCGGGTCAGGTCGCGGCTCAGCCCGGCGGTGACGTCCAGCCGGACACCGCGATGGCGCCGGGCAAAGTCGTTGAACGCCTTTGCCATCGTGGCGCTGACGATATCCTCGGGAACGCCGATGCGGATGGACGCGGTGCCAGCCGGATCGCGCAGGGCAGCTTCCGCTTCCTGCTGCAAGGCCAGGATGCGCCGGGCGTAGCCCAGAAGCCGTTCGCCGGCCAGTGTCGGCTCGACCGGCCGCGCGACGCGGTCGACCAACGTCGATCCGACCGTTTCTTCGAGCCGGGCGAGCTGCTGGCTGATGGTGGATTGCGTCATATGCAGGCGATCCGCCGCGAGCGTGAAGCTGCCGGCGTCTACGATGGCAGAAAAGGCGCGAAGAAGGCGTGGATCAAGCATGGCGCAGGCTCAGTAGGGTGTGAGTTTCATATTTATAATTGTAATGCATTTGATCTGAACATTTAATTTCCAAATACCTGTTTCCATCCTTATCTGGATACGGTGCCCGTCCGCTCTCTTCGTTAGGGGGCATGATACAGGAGCCGGAAAATGCTCGTCGATCCGTTCTTCTGGGTGTCGCGTCCCTGCTGCTGGCGTCGGCCCCTCTCATTGCATCAGGGAAAACCATGAGCGAACCAGCCTTGCATGCCGCCGCATCGAGCGGCGATGTCGCGTCCGTCAAGAAACGCATCGCCGAGGGTGCGAAGATCGATGCGCGGGACGGCAGCGGTGCCACCGCGCTGCTGGTGGCTACCCACGCCAACCAGGTCGAGGTCGCCAAGGCGCTGATCGAAGCCGGAGCCGACGTCAACGCCAGGGACAACATCGAGGACAGCCCGTATCTCTATGCCGGTGCCCGTGGCCATCTCGAAATCCTCAGGATGACGCTGGCGCACGGCGCCGACCTCAAGAGCATCAACCGTTATGGCGGCACGGCGCTCATTCCCGCGTCCGAACGCGGCCATGTCGAGACGGTGCGTACGCTGATCGAGGCCGGTGTCGATGTCGATCATGTCAACAAGCTTGGCTGGACCGCGCTGCTTGAGGCGATCATGCTCGGTGACGGCGGCGAACGCCACCAGCAGATCGTCGCGCTGCTGGTCCAGGCCGGGGCCGACGTCAATCTCGCCGACGGCAATGGGGTGACGCCGCTCCAGCATGCCCGCTCGGGCGGCTACAGGAAGATCGAGACGATCTTGCTGGCCGCCGGCGCCCATTGAAACGGTAAGTGCGATGACTGACGAAAACCAGTATCTCGGCCAGGCCATAGCGCTTGCGCGCGCCAACATCGGCAAGGGCGGCCGGCCTTTCGGGGCAGTGCTGGTGCAAGGCGGCGAGGTTGTCGCCACGGCGGTGAACGAGATCCACATCAGCAATGATCCGACCTCGCATGCGGAGATGAACGCCATCCGCGCTGCCAGCAGCAAGCTCGGCAAGCCCGATCTCAAGGGGAGTGCCGTCTATGCCAGCGGGCATCCTTGCCCCATGTGCATGGCTGCGATGCGACTGGCCGGCGTCGACAGGGTGTTCTACGCCTATTCCAACGACGATGGCGCTCCGTTCGGACTTTCCACGGCGGCGATCTACGAGGACCTCGCCAGGCCGTTCGCCGAACAGTCCATGGCGATCCGCCATGTGCCGGTGCGGCCGCAAGGCGAGAGGGACCTCTATACCGAGTGGGCCGAGGCCCGCGGCCGGCAGGGATAAGACATGGCTGGCGAAGGGCCTTCGCGTTCGGCGCGCGTGTTGCTGCTGCTGGCCGTCGCATTGATTGGCCTCAATCTGAGACCGTTCATCACCGGCATCGGGCCATTGGTGGCCGACATCGGCGCGCAGACCGGCCTCGACCTCAAGGGCATTTCCCTGCTGACCCTGGTTCCGATGGCCCTGATGGGGGTTGTGGCCTTTGCCGGGCCTTTGCTGCAGTCCGGCGTCGGCGCGCGGCGCTCGGTCATCGCCTCCCTTATCGTGCTTGCCGCAGGATCCCTGCTGCGCCTGTTCGCGACGACCGGCTGGCACATGGTGGGAACCGCAGCCCTGCTTGGTCTGGGCGTGGCGATAATCCAGGCGGTGTTTCCGGGCATCGTCAAAAAGCAGTTCCCGAACCATGTCGGCGTGGTCATGGGGCTTTATTCCGCCACCCTGGTCGGTGGGGGTGCGCTGGGCGCACAGGCCGCGCCGCTGATCGCATCAGCCACCGGCGACTGGCATCTCGGTCTGGCCTGGATGTCGATCCCGGCGGTGCTGGCGCTTCTGCTTGCGGCCCATACCTTGCCGCGCGACCGGGCAGCGCGACAAGGTGGCATCAGTGCCTGGACCATGCTCGCCCGACCCCGCCTCTGGCTGCTGATGGTCTGCTTCGGCCTGGTCAACGGCGGCTACTCGACCGTCGTGGCATGGCTGGCACCATTTTATCGCGAGCATGGCTGGAGCGCTGCTGCCAGCGGCAGCCTGCTGGCGGTCATGGCTCTGTTTCAGGGACTGGCGGCTCTGCTGTTGCCGATGCTGGCCCGGGGCAAGGACCTGCGGCCGTGGCTGTGGCTGACACTTGCCATGCAGGCCGTTGGCTTCGTCGCACTGGCCTTTCGTCCCGAGGCCGCACCGTTCGCTTCGGCGATGCTGCTCGGCAGCGGGTTAGGCGGCTGTTTCGCGCTGTCGATGATCGTTGTGCTCGACCATCTGCCCGATCCGGCCGAAGCCGGCGCGCTTTCTGCCTTGATGCAAGGAGGCGGCTTCCTGATCACGGCATTTCCACCCTGGATCGTCGCCGCGCTACACGACGCCACCGGCAGCTTTGTCGCCGGCTGGTTGATGCATCTGGTCGCAGTTCTCGTCGTTGCCGCGCTGTACTGGCGGGTGTCGCCAGCCAGTTATGCCCGGGCCATGAGCGCGCCGATGATCGGGGATGAGCCGAGACGTCATGCGCCAGCGAGGTCGCTCTAGCCTGTCCGAAACTATGCTCGGCGGAGAGAGGCGCAATCAGGTCGGGGTCGTTTCCAGACATATCGGACAACCATTTTGGCAGGGAATGGGGGACCTCGAACTGGCGCTGGAGTTTGGATAGCGGAGGCCCCTGTCGTTCGATCGGCAGCTGACGTCGGCGCTGCGAGACAAAACTCACGGTTTATTTGGTGACATTATTTCACAAGTGATAGTCTCTTACGCGCTCTATTTCATTCAAAGTTCGGAATCTATCTTCCGGCGACGTTGAATGAGGATCGAGAAACATCATGCGTCCGGCACCTTTTCCCCCAACTGCCAGGGAGACGTCACGTCTCGGAAGCTCAATCCGCTTCATTCTTCTCATTGTCGCCTTTGCGCTTGGCTCGGCACTTTCCGGGTCGTTTGCCGCCCATGCCGGAGAGCGGAGTTGGGTCGGCACCTGGATGGCGAGCCCGCAACCGGTATGGAAACCGGATTTCGCCCTTCCAACCAAGATCCCGCAATCGCTGAAAAACCAGACCATCAGGCAGATCGTGCGGGTCAGTCTCGGTGGCGACCGCGTGCGCCTGGTGTTCTCCAATGCCTATGGCGATCAGCCGTTGAAGATCGGTGCTGCCAGCGTGGGACTCGCGGGTGAAAACGGAGCGGTCGAGCCGGCAACGATCCGTAAGGTGACCTTTGGTGGAAAGGATGGAATCCTTGTTCTACCCGGCGCTCCGGCCGTGAGTGATCCGCTGGACCTGACTGTCGAGACGCAGGCGAAGCTCGCCATCTCGCTCTACCTGCCTGATGAAACACCACTGACGACATTCCACTGGGACGGTCGCCAGACGGCATGGTTCGGTAGCGGAGATCTCACCGGCGCCGGAGATTTCGTCGCGACGGCGACGACGGACGCCCGCATGTTTCTAACCGAGGTGCGCGTGGAAACCCGAAACGACGGCGCTGTCGTCGTGGTTGGCGATTCAATCACCGACGGCAACGGAGCGACCGTCGACTCCGATACACGCTGGTCGGATTTTCTCGCCAAGCGGCTCGCTCCCGACCACATCGCGGTGCTGAATGCCGGCATTTCCGGTGGCCGGCTGCTTCAGGACAAGATGGGGGTGAACGTCGCGGCAAGATTGCAGCGGGACGTGTTCTCGCAGCCGGGCCTGAAAGCGGTCGTTCTGCTCATCGGCATCAATGACATTTCCTGGCCGGGTACCGATTTTGCTGCAGCCCAGCAGCGTCCGACGCTTGACGACATGATCGCCGGCTATCAGCAGGTCGTCGCACAGGCGCGCGCCAACAATGTGCGTCTTGTCGGAGCGACCCTGCCTCCTTTCGAGGGCGCGCTCAGCGGAACACCGCTCGACGACTACTATCATCCCGACAAGGATGCCTTGCGTCAGGAAGTCAATCGCTGGATCCGGGAAAGCGGCGCCTTCGACGCCATCGTGGATTTCGACGCAGTCCTGCGCGATCCGGATCATCCCGCCCGTCTCATCCCGGCTTTCGATTCCGGCGACCATCTCCATCCCGGCGACGAGGGCAACCGCGCGATGGCCGACGCCATAGATCCTGGTGTTCTTCTCGGTCGCTGATCCCGACAGGACAACGCATGAAAAGCTGCGTTGCGTTGTCTGTCGCGATACCCGCACCTCGCGTTTCGGTATTTCAGAACGGCAATTTTCGTGACAGCATTCAGGCAAGCTCACCAAGATGCAGACGAACCCATCTGGCTTCTTCGGAAGCCGTACGCCGAAAGTGTCTTTTGAAGTCACGGCTGAACTGGGCGGGACTGACGTAGCCGACCGATGCCGCGATTTCCGCTATCGTTCGGTCCCCGCGAGCGACCATTAACCGCGCCTCGTGGAGCCGGATCGCCTTCACATATTGAATTGGCGTGCTGCCAGTCAGGGCCCTGAAATGGACATGGTAGGAAGGGACGCTCATGCCCGCGTCGTTTGCCAGCGCGGTGACTGAAATCTCGGAAGCATAGCTTTCGTGCAATCGAGCAAGGCTTTGCACGATCCGTCCGGAGGGCCCCTTTTGCTGTAAGGCTGAGATCATCGCGCTGCCTTGTGGGCCGACCAGGACCCGATAGTGCAGCTCACGCAGGATGCCCGCGCCCAGGATCGCAAGCTCGGCAGCATCATTCAGCGCCCGTAGCAGGCGCAGCACGACATCTTCGATAGCCGGCTCCATTCTGCTGGAGACCAGGCTTTTCGCCTTGCCGGATACCGCTCGCGTGCCCACTTGCGTCGCGATCTCGGCAGCCAGTCGCGTGTCGAACTCGACATAGACAGCAAGCAGGGGGCGTTCCGGGCTGGCCATGGATTCCATGCGGAACGGAACGGGCACCGACACGGCAAGATAGTGCTCCGCGTCATAAAGATAGACCTCGCCTTCAAGCATGCCCTGCTTGCGTCCCTGCAATACGAACACTGCGCCTGGCTTGTAGAGCACGGGAACGTCGTGAAGCTCCGTTTCGGTCCTGAGAATGCGGACACCATCAAGCGGTGTCGGATTGTACCCCTGGCAGGGAGCCAGCTGGCCGGCCAGCTCCACCAGCTCGTTCTGCCCGATCCGTTCTCTGCTTGCTTTCATAGGATTCGACAAGAAACCAATAGGATTTGCGATCGATACGCGCCGTCAGAAGATTATTTGTCAATGTCAGACAGGCAGTCAACAGGAAGAGGTCCGGCATGCAACAGAGAACATTCTTTATCACAGGCGCGAACTCCGGCTTCGGCTTCGCCATCGCGGCGGCGGCTAGCCGGGAAGGACATAAAATCATCGGTGCCGTTCGCTCACCACAATCGCGCGCGGATCTCGCAAAGTGCCTGCCGGCGGTGCATTCCGTCCTGTGTGACGTGACGGAGTTCGATCGGGTAGCCGATGTCGTCCGGCAGGCCGAAGAGGATCATGGTCCGGTCGATGTGCTGATCAACAATGCCGGCTACGGTCACGAGGGGATCCTCGAGGAGTCGCCTCTGGAAGAGATGCGGCGCCAGTTCGATGTGAATGTCTTCGGCGCCGTCGCAGTCGCGAAAGCTTTCCTGCCACGGTTCCGCGAAAGGCGTAGCGGGTTCATTGTGAACGTGACCTCGATGGGTGGCATGATCACCATGCCCGGCATCGCTTATTATTGCGGGAGCAAGTTCGCCCTTCAGGGAATTTCGGAAGTCATGCGCGCAGAGATGGCGCCTTTCGGCGTACATGTGATGGCCCTGTGTCCCGGCTCGTTTCGAACGGATTGGGCCGGGCGCTCGATGGTCAGGACGGAACGGTCCATTCCGGACTATGACACGCTGTTCGAGCCCATCCGGCAGGCACGACTGGCCAGAAGCGGCAAGCAGCTCGGTGATCCGGACAAGCTCGCTGCGGCTGTTCTGGATATGGTCGGGTCCGACAATCCGCCGCCGCAGCTCCTGCTCGGCAGCGACGCCTTCAGGCTCGTATCGGAAAGGGTCGAACGTTTGAAGCAGGAGATCGAATCATGGAAGCCGGTCACCGTTTCAACCGACGGTTGACGGATCGGTCCGCGATCTGGCGACGTCCGCCAGCATGTTACCGATAGACCCAAGGTGAGCACCAGATACGATGCCCACCTTGGGTCTTCTCAATCGTGATCAGGGGAACATCGTCTCAGGAGATATCCAGAGCCCCGTCCACGGCATGCGGTTCGATGTCGGAGATATCGTCTTCGCTGAAGGCGAGATTGGCAAGCGAGCCCACTCCCTCGCGCACCTGTTCGGGCCGGCTCGCGCCGATGATGGCCGAGGTCATCCTGGGATCACGCAGAACCCAGGCGAGCGCCATCTGGGCCAGCGTCTGGCCGCGTCGGTGCGCGATCGCCTGCAAGGCGCGGACCCTGGCGGTGTTCGTTTGCGTGATCGAATCGGCCTTGAGGAAACGCCCTCCGGCAGCGCGGCTGTCGGAAGGAATTCCATTGAGGTAGCGGTCGGTCAGTACGCCCTGTGCCAGCGGCGAAAACACGATGCAGCCCATGCCTTCGGTTTCGAGCCTGTCGAGCAGACCATCCTGTTCGATCCAGCGATCGAACATCGAATAGCTCGGCTGATGGATCAAAGCAGGGGTTCCCAGATCGCGCAGGATGTTTGCCGCCCTTGCGGTCTGCTCGTTCGTATAGGAGGAGATTCCGACGTAGAGCGCCTTGCCCTGGCGCACGATCGTATCCAGCGCACCCATTGTTTCTTCCAGCGGCGTTTCGGGATCGAAACGGTGCGAATAGAAGATGTCGACATAGTCGAGCTTCATGCGCCTGAGGCTCTGATCCAGGCTGGAGATGAGATACTTCCGGCTGCCACCATCGCCATAGGGTCCCGGCCACATGTCCCAGCCGGCTTTGGAAGAGATGACCATTTCGTCGCGATAGGCCTTGAAATCCGTGGAGATGACCGAACCGAAGAATTCCTCGGCAGAACCGGGTGGAGGACCATAGTTGTTGGCGAGATCGAAATGGGTGATACCGAGGTCGAACGCCTCGTACAGGATCTTCCGCGAGCGGTCGGGCTGGGTATCGTGGCCAAAATTGTGCCAGAGCCCAAGCGATATCGCCGGCAGTTTCAGCCCGCTTCTGCCCGCACGTCGGTACGGCATGCTTTCATAGCGCGCCCGGGATGGTGAATAGGTCATGTATTTCTCCAGGTAAGCGGACGCCGCCTGCGAATCGCCGCGGCCGAAAGCTATCGATACGGTTTGGCTTCTTCAAAAACCTACCCTACTGGGCAGCTGCACGTCACTCCGGCTTTTCTCCGCGCCGACGGTTCAGCCACGCGTAGATTTCGCCGACGATGCCGCGCCGGAAGATCAGCACGCAGATCATGAAGATCAGGCCGGTGGCGATGGTGACGGGGAAGTCGGATGTGGCGAGCAGGTTCTGCAGCGCGACGACAAAGCCGGCACCGAAGATCGGGCCGGCCATCGTGCCGATGCCGCCCAGCAGTGTCATCAGGATGACCTCGCCCGACATCTGCCAGGCAACATCGGTCAGCGTGGCGAACTGGAACACCAGCGCCTTGATCGCGCCGGCAAGCCCGGCGAGCGCCGCCGACATCACGAACGCGGCGAGCTTGTAGTTCTGCACGGAATAGCCGAGCGAGATCGCGCGGCTTTCGTTCTCGCGGATCGATCGCAGGAGGAGGCCGAAGGGCGAGTTGACGATGCGCCAGACGATGAACAGGCCGAGCAGGAAATTGGCGGCGACGAAGTAATACATCGTGTGCTCGTCGTGCAGGTCGAAGACGCCGAGGAACGTCCCGCGCGGTACGCCCTGGATGCCGTCCTCGCCGCCGGTGAAACCGGCCTGTACGCAGAAGAAGAAGAACATCTGCGAAAGCGCGAGCGTGATCATGGCGAAATAGATGCCCTGGCGGCGAATGGCGACGAAGCCGATGACGAGGCCGAGCAGCGCAGCACCCACAACGCCGGTGAGGATGCCGATCTCCGGTGAGAAACCCCAGACCTTGACGGCATGCGCGGTGAAATAGGCGGCTCCGCCGAAGAAAGCGGCGTGTCCGAAGGACAGCAGGCCCGTATAGCCGAGCAGAAGATTGAAGGCACAGGCAAACAGCGCAAAGCACATCATCTTCATGAGGAAGATCGGGTAGACGAAGAAGGGCAGCGCCAGCAGCGCCACCATGCCGAGCCCGATCAGCATCATCTCGACGCGGTTCGCGGTTCCCGCTTTGCTGGCGCGTACGGTTGCGTCTGCCATATCAGGCATCCTTCCCGAACAGGCCGGCGGGGCGGATCAAAAGCACGATGGCCATGATCACGAAGATGACGATGCTGGAGGCCTCCGGGTAAAACACCTTGGTGAGGCCCTCGGCGAGGCCGAGCATGTAGCCGGTCAGGATCGCTCCCAGGATCGAGCCCATGCCGCCGACCACCACCACGGCAAACACGATGATGATCATGTTGGAACCCATCAGCGGGCTGACCTGGTAGACCGGCGCTGCCATGATGCCGGCGAGCCCGGCAAGGCCGGCACCGAGCCCGTAGGTCAGTGTCAGCAACATCGGCACGTTGACGCCGAAGGCCTGCACCAGCTTGGGATTTTCAGTCGCGGCGCGCAGGTAGGAACCGAACTTGGTCTTTTCGACCAGGAGCCAGGCGCCCAGACAGACGATGAGAGACGCCACGACGATCCAGCCGCGATAGATAGGCAGGAACATGAAGCCGAGGTTGACGCCGCCGGCGAGAGCGGGCGGCACCGGATAGGGGTTGCCGGAAACGCCGTAGACATAGCGGAACACGCCTTCCAGCACCAAAGCGAGCCCGAAGGTGAAGAGCAGGCCGTAAAGCGGGTCCACCTCATAGAGCCGCGACAGTGCGAGGCGCTCGACGACGATGCCGAACAGGCCGACCACGATCGGCACGAGGATCAACGCCGGCCAGTAGCCGATGCCGAGCTTGGCGAGGACGAGATAGCCGATGAAGGCGCCGAGCATGTATTGCGCGCCATGCGCGAAGTTGATGACGCGCAGCAGGCCGAAGATGATGGCAAGGCCCAGCGACAGCATGGCGTAGAAGGAGCCGTTGATCAGCCCGACCAGCAGCTGTCCGGCAAAGGCCTGGATGGGGATGCCGAAAATCATTGGTCAGACCCCCAGCACTTCATGCAGTTCATCCATGCGGTTCTCGAGTTCGCCGACCGGGAACTCGGACAGCACCTTGCCGTGCTCCATCAGGTAGAAGCGATCGGCGACGCGGCTGGCGAAGCGGAAGTTCTGCTCGACCAGCAGGATCGTCATGCCGCGGTGCTTCAGTTCCACCAGCAATTCGCCGATGCGCTGCACGATCACCGGTGCCAGCCCTTCGGTCGGTTCGTCGAGCAGGATCGTCCTGGCGCCGGTGCGCAGGATGCGCGCGATCGCCAGCATCTGCTGCTCGCCGCCTGAGAGCTTGGTGCCCTGGCTGTTGCGCCGTTCCTTGAGGTTCGGGAACAGTTCGAAAATCTCGTTGACGCTCATGCCGCCTTTGGCGACCACCGGCGGCAGCATCAGGTTCTCGTCGACCGTCAGCGTTGCAAAGATGCCGCGCTCCTCCGGTACATAGGCGATGCCCGCGCGCGCCGTATGATGCAAGGGCATGCGGATCAGGTCCTTGCCGGCAAACGTCACCTGGCCGGTCCGCTTGCGGATCAGTCCCATGATCGCTCGCAATGTCGTCGTCTTGCCGACGCCGTTGCGGCCAAGCAGCGTTACCGTCTCGCCTTCGCGTATATCGAGGTCGACGCCATGCAGCGCATGGCTTTCGCCATACCAGGCGTTCAGGCCGCGGACCGAGAGCAGAGGAGCCGCGCTAGTCATGGTCGGTCCCCATATAAGCGACCCGCACGCGCTCGTCCTTGCTGACCGTGTCGTAGTCGCCGGCGGCCAGCATCTGGCCGCGCTGCAACACCGTCACCCAGTCGGCGATATCGGCGACGACGGAAAGATTGTGCTCCACCATCAGCACGGCACGGTCGCGGGCAATGCTGTGGACCAGCCTGGAAATCGCGCCGACATCCTCGTGGCCCATGCCCGCCATCGGCTCGTCGAGCAGCAGGACCTTGGGGTCGAGGGCGAGCGTCGTGGCGATCTCCAGCACGCGCTTGCGGCCATAGGAGAGGTCGGACGCCAGCCTGTTCCTGGCATTGTCCAGGCCGACGGCCTGTAGCAGCTCCATGGCCTTCGGCGTCAACTGGTCGAGCGTGGAAAGCGAGCGCCAGAACTGGGTGGCGAGCCCATTCGGCCGCTGCAGCGCCACCCGCACATTGTCGAGCACGGTCAGGTGCGGAAAGGTCGCCGATATCTGGAACGATCGCACCACGCCCATGCGCGCCACCTTGGCTGGTGCTGCCCTGGTGATGTCATGGCCGGCCAGGGTGATGGTTCCTGCAGTCGGTTGCAGGAACTTGGTCAGGAGATTGAACACGGTCGTCTTGCCGGCCCCGTTCGGGCCGATCAGGGCATGAATCTTGCCGTGATGAACATCGAGGTCGACATCCTTCACGGCAACGAAGCCGGCAAAATCGCGCCGCAGGCCGCGCGCGGACAGGACGGGCGGGTTGGGTTGGGGGTCGGTACTCAACGAAACCCCCATCCCTGTTTGCGGTAGCAGCCTACTGTACCAGCGGGCATCCGGACTCCGCAGGTTTGGTATAGGCTTCGTCGCCTGGAATGGTCGCGAGAACCTTGTAGTAATCCCACGGGCCCTTGCTCTCCGACGGCTTTTTCACTTCCATCAGATACATGTTGTAGATCATGCGGCCGTTGGGGCCGACCTTGCCGCCGCGGGCAAAGACGTCCTCGACCGGCATTTCGTGCAGGTTCTTCGAAACCGCTTCGGTTTCGTCGGTGCCGGCCTTGTCGATGGCCTTGAGATATTGCAACACGGCCGAGTAGGTGCCTGCCTGGATCATGTTCGGCATGCGGCCGGTGCGGTCCATGAACTTCTTCGACCAGGCGCGGGATTCGTCGTCGCGATCCCAGTAGAAGCCTTCTGTCAGTGTCAGGCCCTGCGCGGCTTCCAGGCCAAGCCCGTGCACCTCGGCAAGGGTGAATAGAAGCGCCGCCATGCGTTGGCCGCCCGAGACGATACCGAACTCCGCCGCCTGCTTGATCGCGTTGGCAGTGTCGAGGCCGGCATTGGCGAGGCCGATGACCTTGGCACCGGAAGACTGCGCCTGCAGCAGGAAAGAGGAATAGTCGGTGGTGGCGAGCGGATGGCGCACCGCGCCAACCACCTTGCCGCCCTTCGAGGTGACGAATTTCGAGGTCTGCTCCTCCAGCGAATAGCCGAAGGCATAGTCCGCGGTCAGGAAGAACCAGGTGTCGCCACCCTGCTGCACGAGCGCGCCGCCGGTGCCGACCGCCAGCGCATGGGTGTCGTAGGCCCAATGGAAGCCATAAGGCGAGCAGGACTTGCCGGTGAGTTCGGACGTCGCCGCGCCGGTGACGATGTCGATCTTCTTCTTTTCCTTCGAAATGCCCTGAACGGCGAGCGCCACCGATGATGTGGTGAGCTCCATGATCGCGTCGACCTGCTCGGTGTCGTACCACTGGCGTGCGATGTTGGAAGCGATGTCGGCCTTGTTCTGGTGATCCGCGGTGACCACTTCGATCGGCACGCCCTTCACCTTGCCGCCGAAGTCCTCGACCGCCATCTTGGCGGCCTCGTAAGACCATTTGCCGCCGAAATCGGCATAGACGCCGGACTGGTCGTTCAGGATGCCGATCTTGACCTTGTTGTCTGAAAACTGTTGTGCAGCTGCAGGTAACGAAACGCTTGCCAGAAACGCGACCGCGAGCGCGCGTGAGATCATCGCCATATGGTTCCTCCCGAATGGACTGCGGCCCTCCAGCCGCCGCATGCGAACCCTCACCCTTTTGCAGTCTAGCAAGGACGCACGCATAAAGTCAGCATGGCATGGCCATGTCGGGGAATTCTAGTTCGACCATGTGCGTAGAGCGTGACAGTTGGAGGACGTTCCGCTGGCCGGCTATCCGACGTCGGACAACGTCTTGCCAGGGGCTCCGGCTATACCTGATGCGTGACCAGCGCGACGCCCAACCCGATCAGGATCGAACCGCAGGCCTTGGGCACCACCCAGCTCGACGCGCTCGATGACAAGTGTCCGAGCGTGACCGAGGCGAGGCCGACAGCGGCGACGTCAGCGGCCGAGAATACCAGATTGACCACCACACCGAGGACCAGAAACTGCAGCCACAGCGGGACAGCTGCGCCGGTGTCCACGAACTGCGGCAGGAAGGTCAGGAAAAACAGCGCGGTCTTGGGATTGAGCACTTCCACGACAATGCTGTCGCGCAACGTGTTCGGCTGATGAGGTTCGTTCTTGTCTGCGGCCTGGTTCCACCCCAGGAACATGGTGAAGCCAAGCCACACCAGATAGGCTGCTCCGATAAAACGGACTGCGGCGTAGACCGTCGGCGCACTCTCGATCAGCGACGCCAGGCCAATCGTGGCAGCGGCGATATGAAAATAACAGCCGAGATGGATGCCGAGTGCCGCCATCAATCCGGCATGGCGGCCATGGGCCACGGTCTGCGCCGTCATGTAGAGGATCGCCGGCCCAGGCATGAAGGCAAAGGCTGCCGTCGCGACGACGAACGGTATCCACGGCTCCAGCAACGGCATGCTCCTCACCCTGTTCCGCGGCGCCTCTGCGACGTGCGATCATCCGGCATTCAGCTGCCGTAGCGGAAAGGAGTAGGAGGGCAGGGAGAGCGGAGACATACGGCAGATGCCGTATTTCAGCATACGCCGGTCGCCGCTACGGTGATCTTGGTTAAGCAGGTGTTACCGGGAATGATGGCAACGGAAGCGGCAATCTCAACCGGTGGGCAGCCCCAGCCGAACCGCATAGGCGGTGAGTTCGGCAACGTTGTGGAGGTCGAGCTTCCGCATCAGGTTTTCGCGATGCTTGCGGGCGGTGGCCTGACTGATGCCAAGCCGTTCGGCCGTTTCGCGCGCGGTCATGCCTTGCGCCACCAGCAGCAGGATCTGGCGCTCCCGCTGTGTCAGCGGCACCGGCGAAATGATTTCCTGCGCATCGGGTGCCCGGCTTCTCCTGTCCGGCTCGCTGACCGCGAAACGCACCGTTTGTGCAAGATAGGTTTCGCCTTGTCGCAGCGCCTCGATCGCCGCGCCGAGTTCCTCGGGGTCGCCGTCCTTGGTGAGATAGGCGTTCGCTCCGAATTCCAGAGCCAGCCGCACCGTTCGTGGCTCGATGTTGGCTGTCAGCACGATGATCTGCAGCCGGGGTGCCAGCTCCCTGATTTCGGCGATGAATGGCACGCCCGAAACGCCGGGCATGCCGAGATCGAGAACGAGCAGGTCGGCCTTGGTGTCGCGCACGCGTTTGAGCAGCGTCTCGCCTTCCGCTGCTTCCGCCACCACGGACACGTTCTCCATCGCGCCGATGAGCAGCTTGACGCCTTCGCGCATGATGGCGTGGTCGTCTGCGAGGATGGCGGTCAGCGGGCGATGCATGATGTCTCTGTCCTGGGGACGGCAACTTAGTTCGGCGATTGCTAACGTATGGGAAACGCGCAGGCGATAGATCAAGCGACAGGCCGGGGAAAGGGTCAGACCAACTCGGTCAGAGCGCTCCGTTTTTGATGGAAACGCTCCGGCTCTTTTGTTTTCAAGCAATTCCGGACGGAAAACCGCTGCGCACTTTTCCTGGAGTTGCGCCAACGATGCGAGGGTTCGATGCAGGAAGAAAAGATCCAGGAAGCCCTGATCGAGCACCTCTACCGCAATGCCTATGGAGTGGTGATTTCGAATGTCACGATCTCGCTGGGCATCATCTATGTGCTTTACGGCTCTGTGCCGACTGACTGGCTCGTTCCCTGGGCCGTCGCGGTCTATGCGCTGATCGCGGCGCGCGTCCTGGCGGCACGACGTTTCTGGAAGCATCCCAGAACGCCGGCGTCCTTGCGCGGATGGGCCTGGACGGCTGCCGGCTTTTCGTGGGTTTCGGGCCTGCTTTGGGGCTCGCTCACCTGGATCGGTTATGTTCCCGATCAACCACACCTGTTTGCCTTCATTGTCGCCATTCTTGCCGGTCTGGTCAGCGGCACCATTCCGTCCATGTCGGCCTTCCCGCCGGCGCTGATCGGTTCGATCCTGGCGACAACGCTGCCGGTTGCCGCCCGCTTCACGACAATGCCGGGTGCTGTCGGCGATGCCTATCTCTTCCTGCTCGCCTGCCTGATCGCCATCAACATCTACTATGGCCGCATCGCTTATCGCATGCTGCATGAGATGATTCGGCTGCGCCTGGAAAATGTCGGGCTGATCGGGCACCTCCAGGAAGAACGAGATCGCGCGCAGACCGCGGACCGCGCCAAGACACGGTTCCTTGCAGCCGCTTCCCATGATCTGCGTCAACCGATCCACGCGCTCGGGCTGCTGATCTCGACCCTGTCGGTGCTCGGTCGCCGGGGCGACGTGCCATCTGGCGAAGCCCGCAGCCTGGCCAGTTCGGCCAAGGCGATCGTCGGCAATCTGAGCGGCCTGCTCAATGCGCTTCTCGACATTTCAAAACTCGATGCCGGCGTCGTTACCGTGGCCAGGGAAAATGTCGATCTTGGCGAACTCTTCCGCAATCTGCGCGGCGAGTTTTCTGCGTCCGCGCGGTCAAAGGGCCTGAGCTGGCGCGCGGTGGATACGTCTGTCCATGTCGATACCGATCCGATGATGCTGAAGCGGATCCTCGACAATCTTCTCACCAATGCTTTCCGCTATACCAACGCCGGTAGCGTGCTGCTCGGCTGCCGGCGGCGTGGAGCGGCGGTGGAGATCCAGGTCTGGGACACTGGCCTCGGCATACCGGAGGATCAGAAGGCAGCGATCTTCGAGGAATTCGTCCAGCTGAACAATCCGGCGCGCGACAAGGCCCAGGGTCTCGGTCTTGGCCTGGCGATCGTGCGCAGGACCGCCGAGCTGCTGGGGCATCCACTCAAACTCGTCTCGGTGCCAGGTCGGGGCTCGATGTTCTCGGTGACGCTGCCTTCCGCTCATGTCGCGGCACCTGTCTTTCCGATCAACAGCGCGACACAGGTTGAGACGGCGGCAAGCCTGATGATCGTCGATGACGAGCGGGATGTGCTCGATGCCATGGTGGGCTTGCTGGCTCTGGAAGGCCACAGGGTCTACGCCGGTCAATCCGCCGCGGAGGTAGAGGCTGCTCACGCCAAAGCCGCCAGGATGGGGCCGGCGCCGGTCGACCTGATCGTGGCCGACTACCGCCTGAAGGACAACGCCACCGGCGTCGAGGCGATCAAGTCGCTGTCGGCATATCTCGGCCGCACGGTGCCGGGCATCGTCGTGACGGGCGATACCTCGCCGTCGCGTATCCGGGAGGCGACGGCCAGCGGCTTTCACATCCTGCACAAACCGGTAAGCGGCGACGATTTAAGGGAAGCGATCGCTGCCGCGCTTTCTGGGCGGGAAGCACTCGGTTCGGGTGTAGCAAAGCGAGACCTCACTGCTCCGCAAGGGAAACGCGGCAGACGATCGACGGACGGGTAGTCTGGGTACTCCGCAGCCCGGATGCGACAATCTGGGCCACCGGCACGGGTGGCCATGCTCGTCGGCAGAAGCTATCAGGCTCGTGCGCTGGACGACCCGCGCCTTCGGATTCGTATCGGGGACGGCCCCATTGTTTCGGAAACCCGAGCGATGGCGTCTTGTCCAAACCTGATTTCTCCACCACCGGCCAGTACCTCCTTCTTCTTTTCCGGACTGCTGCACGCAGTGCGATGTGGGCTGCCGCGCCTTCGCTTGCGTGACGCCTTCTCCCAAACCTTTTCCGCCAACAGCAAGAGGAGGCCCGCTTGGCCAGTCCGCTAAAGCAGTTCGAGATCAAGCCGATCGTGACGTTTGGCGAGATCGCCGGGCAAGAAATCGCCTTCACGAATTCCGCCGCCTATATGGTCGCTGCCACAGTCGTGGGCGGTCTGTTCCTGCTCGGTGCCACGCTGCGGCGTGAGCTTGTCCCGTCGCGCATCCAGTCGAGCGCTGAACTGCTCTACGAGTTCGTGGCCAAGACCCTGCGCGACAATGCCGGCGAGGCAGGCATGCGGTTCTTCCCGCTGGTGTTTTCGCTGTTCATGTTCGTGCTGATGGCGAACCTGCTCGGCATGCTGCCCTTTGCCTTCACGGTCACCAGCCACATCATCGTCACCTTCGCGCTGTCGATGCTGGTGTTCCTGACGGTGACGTTTTACGGGCTGTGGGCGCATGGCCTGCGCTTCTTCAGGCTGTTCCTGCCGAAGGGCGTTCCGCTGATGCTGGCACCACTCATCGTGCCGATCGAAATCGTCTCCTATCTGTCGCGGCCGGTCAGCCATTCGGTGCGCCTGTTTGCGGTCATGCTCGCCGGACATATCACATTGAAGGTCTTCGCCGGTTTCGTGGTCAGCTTGGCGAGCCTCGGCGCGGTCGGCATCGCTGCCGCCATCCTGCCACTTCTCATGACGGTTGCGCTCACGGCGCTCGAACTGCTGATGTCGCTGATCCAGGCCTATATCTTCACCATGCTGACCTGCATGTATCTGGCTGACGCGCTGCATCCAGAGCATTGATTTTGCACAACGCCGCGTGGCGCGTGATTGGTGCTGCGGCTTGATCAGCGGCGTCTTTACCAATACCGCCTGTTGCCGTCGGCGAAGCGGCTCGTTCGGCGAAAACCGAATCAGGAAGTAAAGAAGATGAGTGACGAGTACCCGGCTGCCGATGCCGAAGTGACGCTTCGGCGCATCAACGCCCAGACCGTTTCGGATATCTGTGACCTCAGCGAGACATTGAGCGAAGAACAGCGCAACAAGGTTGCCGACAACGGCACCTCGATCGCCGAGGCGCATTTCTCCGAGAACGCCTGGTTCCGCGCCATTTATGCCGACGACATGCCTGTCGGCTTCATCATGCTGCACATCGGCGCCGACCACGATGACGGCATCGATTGCCCGGGTGTGTTCCTGTGGCGGCTGATGATCGGTGGGCCGTTTCAGGGCAAAGGATATGGCGAGAAGGCGATCGGTCTCGTCATCCGCGACCTCAAGGCGCGGGGTATCGGCGAACTCTACACCAGCTATGGCCTGGGGGCTGCCAGTCCCGAGGGCTTCTACAAGCGACTGGGCTTCAGGGAGACCGGCGACATGTATGACGACGAAGTCGAGGCCGTACTGAAGTTCGACCTCTGATACGGGGTCTTCGTGCAAAAAAAGCCGCGGCCGGATTCACATCCGGCCGCGGCTTTTTCGGCCTCAGTCGGGGCTGGAGCGTTTCCGGTTTTTTGGAAACGCGGAAACGCTCCAGGATTTATTTTGCCGCATGATCTTGTCCGAAAAGTCTGCAACTTTTTGCTTCGCTGACCTTCGGTTCCGGATCATGCTCTATTCGACGAAGGCGAAGCGAATGACGAAGAGGATCGCCACCAGCCAGGTCGCCAGATGCACCTCGCGGAACCGGCCGGTTGCCGTCTTCAGCACCGCATAGCTGATGAAGCCGAAGGCGAGACCGTTGGCGATCGAGTAGGTGAACGGCATCATCAGCGCGGTCAACGCGGCCGGTGCTGCTTCCGTGATCTCGGTCCAGTCGACTTCGATCAGTTCGCGCATCATCAGGCAGGCGACATAGAGCAGCGCCGGTGCGGTCGCGTAGACCGGAACCGAGGCGGCGAGCGGCGATATGAACAGCGCGGCAAGGAACAGCACGGCGATGACCAGGGCGGTCAGACCGCTGCGGCCGCCGGCCTGCACGCCGGAGGCGCTTTCGACATAGGCAGTGGTCGAAGAGGTGCCGAGCAGCGAGCCGGCGACGATCGCGCTGCTGTCCGCCAGCAGGGCACGGCCGAGGCGGTTCGGCTTCCCTTCCTCGATCAGGCGCGCGCGCTTGGCCACGCCGATCAGCGTGCCGGTGGCGTCGAACACTTCGACCAGCACGAACACCAGGATGACGTGGACGAGGCCGGTATGCATGGCGCCGACGATGTCGAGCTGCAGGAAGGTCGGCGCGATCGACGGCGGCATCGAGACGATGCCCTGGAACTGGCTGACGCCGAGAATCCACGACAGGATGGTGATGGCCAGGATGCCGATCAGGATGGCGCCGGGTACCTTGAGGCCGTCCAGCGACGCGATGATGAAGAAGCCGAGAATGGCAAGCAGCGGACCGGTCGTGGTCAGATGGCCGAGCGTCACGAAAGTCGCTTCACTGGCGATGACGATGCCGGAGCTTTTCAGGGCGATGATGGCCAGGAACATGCCGATACCGGCAGCGATGGCGCTGCGCATCGAATGCGGGATGCCTGCGATCAGCCAGCTGCGGATGCCGGTCACAGTCAGGATCAGGAAGATAACGCCCGAAATGAAGACGGCGCCCAGTGCCTGCTGCCAGGTGAAACCCATCGCGCCGACGACGCCGAAAGCAAAGAAGGCGTTGAGGCCCATGCCCGGCGCCATGCCGATCGGCCATTTGGCCACCAGAGCCATGATCAGCGAGCCAAGCGCTGCCGCCAGACAGGTGGCAACGAACACGGAGCTCTTGTCCATGCCTGTCGTCGACAGGATCTCCGGGTTGACGAAGATGATGTAGGACATGGTCAGGAAGGTGGTCAGGCCGGCGATCACTTCGATCCGTACCGACGTCCCCAGTTCCTTCAGTTCGAAATACTTCTCGAGCATAGCTTTTCCTCCGCTGCCCGTTTCCTCCTCACCGGCTGCGCACGGCCCCCTTGCCGTCCGCAACGCGACGCCGCGCTGTGCATGGCACGGGACGCGGTCTTGACCTTCGTGGAACGCCACACTCCGCATGTGCCGGTTTGCCGGCGCATAATGTCGATCTCCCTGGCAAGGGTGATCGACAAGCAGACATGAGGCGCACTCGCCCGCTCAAGTTATCTTGAAGTACTTCCGCTTATTTGCCCGGCGCAAGGGGCCAATCGGGCCGCTTTCTCGCAAACAGTTTCGCGATTTTCGCGAATATCGAAAAGCTGCGAGGAAGTTCGGTGGAAGCTGTCGACTGCGGTTTCGAAGTGCATGGGCACCGGAAAACACAGCGGAACAGCCGGAACCATGTTGATATCGGATCGCACAATGTCAACGCCGATGATCGGCGGCAGAGACGGACGCCTTAGCCCGGCATCCGTGCAGCGGAGCATTTTTAGCCAAGTGGAATCACTTGGCGTTACAAAAATGCGACGAAACAAAACTTAGAGCGTTTCCGCGTTTCCGTGAAAAACGGAAACGCTCTAGGATCAGTTGATGAAGTAGCGCTGCCACTCGAAATCGGTGATGTGCGACGCCTGCCAGGTCTCGAAGGCAGTCTGCTCGGCACGGCGGCTTTCCGCGTAATTGTCGCGGAAGGCTTCGCCGAAAGCCTCGGCGCAGAATTCGGAACTCGCGAAGGCTTCGACCGAGGCGTTCAGCGTCCGCGGCAACTTGGGTTTTCCCAGCGTTGCAAGATCGCCGCCCACCGGCGCTTCCAGGGCCATGTCCTTCTCGATGCCCTCGCAGCCGGCGGCGAGGATCGCGGCGATCGACAGATAGGGATTGATGTCGGCACCCGGCACCCGGTGCTCGAACCGGCAGGCACCGTCATTGGGCGTGGTGATGGCGCGGATCGGCGCTGTGCGGTTTTCGAAGCCCCAGGCAACGTCTTCCGGTGACCAGGCCCCGCGGTCGAAACGGCGGTATGAGTTGACGGTCGGCCGGAACAGGAGATGGGTTTCCTGCATGCGGTTGAGAACGCCGGCCAGGAATTTCTCAGCCACCGGCGTCAGTTTGTTGGGTCCGGCGGCGAAGGCCGGCTTGTCGTCCTTCCACAGGCTGACATGGTGGTGCGCGCCGCAGGCACTTTCCTTGCCGGGGGGCTGGAAGCGGGTCATGAAGGTGGCGACCAGCCCGCGCTCGGCGCAGAGTTCGCGCAGGTGCAGCTTGGCGCGCATCGCGTCGTCGGCCGCCTGTAAGGCGGTCTTCGGCGTCAGCGCATATTCATACATGCCGAAGCCGTATTCGGTGACCAGCGATGCGATACCGATGCCGATGCTCTTCATGCGGCGGATCAGTTCGGCGGCGAAGTCCTGGTATTCGCCGCTGCGCACCAGATCGTAGTTGGTCAGCGAATGGCCCCAGGGCTTCAGCTCGCGGTAGCGGCCGGCACGCATCAGATCGTGATCGGCATGGAAGATGCCGAACTCGTATTCGAGCGCGAAGCGCGGCTCGTAGCCGAGCGCTGCTGCCCGCTGTTCGACACGGGCGAGAACGCCGCGTGGGTCATAAGGGCAAGGCGAGCCGTCGAGCATGTAGGAGAAGGTGATCGCAGAGGCGTATTCCGGTTTCCAGCCGTGCTGGATGACGGTTGCCGGATCGATGATGCCCTTGATGTTGGGGAAGCCGTTTTCTTCATTCGCGGTCGGCGAAGCGAAGGCGACATCACCCATAGGCTGGCCATCGCCATGCGCCACGCAATAGAGAATGGCGTTGATCGCTTCGCCGTAGCGCGAAAGTTTCAGCGGCGTGATCTTCGAGCGAAATGCGCCCGATGTGTCGACCGTATGCACCTGGATGAACTCGACGCCATCCAGCGCCAGCTTCTCCTGCAATGCCTCCAGCTTTGGCCCATACTCGGCGACCTTGTCCTGAAACTCCACTTTGTCCTCCACCCTGAGAAAAGATCGGCGCCGCTTAGCGGGCGTTGCGCCGGAAAAGCCTGGAAAGCTGTTCGTCGAGTTCGAGCCGTCCGCTGATGCCGCCTGGCCTGAAGGCCATGCAAAGCACGATGACGACGCCGAGCGCCACGCCGGAAAGGCCGAGCAGCTGCGGCAGCTGGATGCCGGCAATCGTCACGCCGGATTCGATGCTGCGGATGAATTCGAGCCCGATCGAAAGCACGATCACGCCGGTGACGGCGCCGGTCACCGTCGCCATGCCGCCAAGGATCAGCATGGCGAGTGTCATGAAGATCTGCTGGAAGTAGAACAGCTTTGGGCTGATCGTGCCGGCGAAATAGGCAAACAGCACGCCAGCAAGTCCGCAGATCAGCGCGGAGAGCACCCAGGCCACAAGTCGCAGGCGTCTGGCGTCGATGCCGAAGGCCGCCGCCGCCTGCGGGCTCTGCGCACTGGCGCGAAGCTGCAAGCCCCAGCGGCTGTCCTTGAACAGGCGGGCGATGACGATCACCACCACTGAGGCAACCAGCATTGCCGGCAGGTTGATCACCTTGGGGATACCGAAGAAGGCCTGGTTGCCCTTGAACAGGTCGGTCCAGTTAAGGAACACCGAGTGCACGATGATGAGCAGCGCCAGGCTGACGATCGTGGCGGCGACACCCGAGAGCCGGCTGATGATCTTGCCGCTGATCGCGGCGATGATAGCGACGACACAGAGAGCCAGCAGGGCGGCAACCAGCGGATTGAGTTCGACGAGCGCAAGTCCGAACGGTGCGTTTGGGATGGACAGCTGCTTCATCGCCAGCGGTGTCGACAGCACTGCCACGCCATAGGCGCCGATGCCGACGAAGGCGCTGTGGCCGAGATTGGCGATGTTGCTGTTGCCCATGAACACCTGCAGGCCGACGACGACGATCAGGTTGACGAATGCCGCCAGCGCCAGATGTGTGTAGTAGGCTGGTGCGAAGGCGAGGATCGCGAAGCCGATCACGACGACCGGCAGCGCAGTGACAAGCCCACCGACCAATGAGCGGCCGAACCTGCCGTTGCCCACGCCCGTCGCGGCACCTGATGGACGGGCGGCAATGATCTCTGCGTTCTCGCTCACGTCAGATCTCCTTGTCGCCCAGTTCCACCCGCTGGCCAAGCAGGCCTTCCGGCCGGTAGACGAGGAGCGCGACGATGATCACGTAGGTGAGCGCGTCCTTGAAGCCTCCGTATTCCTGCGGCAGCGCCACCAGCAGGCCGACCTCGATGAACCCGAGCAGCATGCCGCCGGCAGCCGCTCCGGCCAGCGAGCCGAAGCCGCCGATGACGCAGGCCACGAAGGCCTTGAGCACGAGGCCGAAACCAAGATCCGGCGAGACCGAGCCGCGCCGTGCCAGGATGAACACGGCGGCGATGCCGGCGAGAGCGCCGGAGATGGCAAAGGCCGTCGCGATCACACGGTTGGCGCGGATGCCCATCAGCCGGACAGTGGCAAAGTCGCGGGACGCGGCGCGGATGGCGAGGCCGAGCGTGGATTTGTTGAGGAAGAGCACCAGCGCAAGGATGGTGAGACCCGAGACCACCAGTTCCATGACCTGCAGCGACGACACCGCGAACGGCCCGAAAAACCACATCTGGTTGAGGCCGTTGAGGATCGAGACCGATTGCGGCTTTGGCGAGATCAGCAGCATGAACAGGTTCTGCACCACGATCGACACGCCGAAGGCTGTCAGCAGGCCCGTCGTCGTCGGCGCATAGCGCACCGGGCGAAAGGCCACGCGTTCGAATGTAACGGCGGCGAGTGCGGCTGCAGCCACCGCCAGCAGCACCGCGACGATTGGCGAGGTCAGGCCGAGCGCCGCCGCCAGGAACACACTATACGCCGACACGCCGATGATCTCGCCATGAGCGAAGTTGACCAGTCCCATGATCGAAAAGACAACGGCGAGGCCGAGCGCCACCAGGGAATATTCCGCACCGAAGGCCAACGCGTTGAGCAGCTGTTGCAGGGCGTAATCCATGGCCTACCCGCCGAGATAGAGGTTGAGGAGGCCGTGCTCGTCGGCAAGCTTTGCCGGCGGCCCGTCATAACGCAGCGCCCCCGAGCTCACGACATAGACGCGGTCGGCGAAGCGCAATGCTTGCGTGGCGTTCTGCTCGACCACCAGGAGGGTCAGCCCTTCGGTTTTCAGCTGTCCGATGAAGTCGAAGATCTGCGCGACGATGCGAGGCGCCAGCCCAAGCGATGGCTCGTCGAGCAGCAGCAGTTTCGGCCGCGACATCAGCGAACGCGAGATGGCAAGCATTTGCTGCTCGCCGCCGGAAAGCGTGCCGGCTGCTTGGGTGTAGCGTTCCGAAAGCACGGGAAATAAAGTCAGGAACCGATCGGTATCCGCGCGCACGCCCTTCGGATCGCGGCGGGTCGCTGCGCCGAGCCGCAGGTTCTCGCCGACCGTCAGATTGGCAAAGATGTGCCTGCCTTCCGGTGTCGAAGTAAGACCGCCCCGGATCCGGTCTTCGGTGCGTGTGCGTGAAATATCCTTGCCGTCGAAGATGATCCGTCCCGCCGTCGGCGTGACAAGGCCGGTCAGCGCGTTGATGGTCGAGCTTTTGCCGGCCCCGTTCGGACCGAGCAGGGCGACGAGTTCGCCCCGCCCGATCTCGAGCGACAGGTCGCGCACCGCCGCGACCGCGCCATAGCGGACCGACAGGTTCTCGACCGTCAGCACGATGGCATCCGGATTTGCGGGGTGTCGCGCGATGTCATGGTCAAGCGATCCGTTACTTGAGCGCCGGGACGTAGGTCGGCGGCGTATCGGTGATCAGCACGCGCTTGCCATTGGCGAACCCCATGACCGGCACGGCCTTGACCGGATAGCCTTTCTTTTCGGCGAAGGAGATCGTCGGTGCCGTGGTGCCGGGATAACCACCGGCGGCACGGATCGCTTCGCGCAGCGGCGCCGCTTCTGTCGTGCCGGCTTTCTTCGCGGCCTCATAGGTCACCTGCACCATGTCGGCGCCGAGCGCGTCGAAGATGCCGTTCACCTTGTAGCCGTCGGCCTTGCACTGGGCGAGGAAGTGGTCGATCGGCCCGTCGATGCCGGTGGCGCCGTGGGTGGTGAACATCACCTTCTCGAGCGCCGCGACATCGCCGACAGTGCCTTCCAGGGATTTGTCGTCGAAGGCATCGCAACCGGCGACCCAGCCGTCATAACCATTGGCCCGCAGCTGGCGGATCAGGATGCCGACATCCGGCAACACGGCACAGATATGGATGGCGTCCGGCTTCTGCGGCAGCGCCTTGATCGAGGCGATCTGCGGCGACCAGTCGGTGGTGCCCCAGGAGTAGTTGAGCTTGGAGACCACCTTGCCGCCGAGATGCTCAAACACCTCGCCGAACCATTCCGGCAGTTTTTCCGAATAGGAGCCGGCATCCGGCGAAACCAGCAGTGCCACCGTCCGCACGCCCTTGCCATAAAGCGCATTGGCGGTCGCCGCGGCGTTGATCGGATCGGGTACGGCGCCGGCGATGAAATTGTCGAGGCCGGCCTGCTGCATTTCGAGCTGCGTATTGGGCGCGGAAAAGACGGTCGCCCCATAGGGTTCGGCAATCTGCGCGGTCGGGATCAGTGCATCCGGGAAGGGAACGCCGGTGATCACCTGGGCGCCGGCGTCGAGGAACTTCTGGCCGAGCGAAACGGAGAGCTGCGGATCGGAGCGGTTGTCCTCGATCATCAGTTCGATCTTCGGGTCGTTCGCGCCTGCCGCCTTGTTCAGCTTGTCGGCCATGCAGCGTGCGCCTTCCGCTTCGCTGTAGGGCGCATAGGTGCCCGTCATGGCGACGGCCAGGCCGATCTTGAGCTCGCCTGCTCCTGCATGGGCTGCCTGCAGCAGCCCGGCCGTCAGCACGGCGGCTCCCAAAGTCAGTTTATCCATTTCGAACCCTCCCTTGTTCTTGTTATGCGGATGCAGGCGCCGTCACGACGGCTGGCCGACATAGACCTCGATGACGCGCGGATCGCGCCAGACCTCCGTGGTGTCGCCCGAGGCGATGACCTGGCCTTGGTCCATGACGCAGAGCCGGTCGCAGAGACGATTGATGAAGCGCAGGTCGTGGTCGATCACGATGATAGCGCAGCCGAAGTCGCGGCGGATGGCTTCGATCGCCTCGGCCAGCGTCTCGGATTCGCTTTCGTTGAGGCCTGCCGCCGGCTCGTCGAGCAGCAGCAGCGAGGGTCCGAGCGCCAGCGCGCGTGCGATCTCCAGCCTTCTCTGGCTGCCGTAGGAAAGCGTCCCGGCCGGCGCGTCGGCTGCCGCATCGAGCTCGTATTGTTCGAGCAGATTGTCGATGTCGATGCGACCGGCGGTCTCGGGGCGCACATCGCGGCAGGTGATATGCGCGACCTCGACGTTCTGGCGGACGGTCAGCTCCTTGAACAGGCGGATGTTCTGGAAAGTGCGGGCGATGCCGGCGCGGGCGCATTCCTCTGGGCCACGTCCCGTCAGATCGCGATCCGCCAGTCTGACGCTGCCGGTGTCGGGCCGCAGCACGCCGGAAATCGCATTGACAAGGGTAGACTTGCCGGCGCCGTTGGGGCCGATCAGGCCCAGGATCTCGCCTCTGTCACAAGACAGCGAGGCCTGGCGCAACGCCTGCACGCCGCCGAATGTCTTGCTGACCGCTTCCACCGACAACATCGGTTTCGCCTCCCGTTCCGGCCGTGGGCTGTTTGCTCCCTTCGGCTGGTATTCAGGATGCTAGACCCGGATCTTTTCCATAACAAGTATTTTTTTCCATTTTGGAAAAAGTAATTGTTTTGGATGATATCCGCCCGGCTGTTCCTCAGCCGGCCCCGACATTCGGGACGTCGTCGCGCGGAACGGTGTTCGACATCAGCATGATCGTCGGCTCGTCACCCAGCGAGACATAGGCGTGCTGCATCTCGCCATCGAACAGGATGCTGTCGCCGGGCTGCAGGATCACCGGGTCGTAATGGATGGTGTGCAACTCAAGGCTGCCGCTCTGCACATGGATGAACTCCTCGCCTGAGTGGCTGCGCCAGCCACCATTCTCGTCGAACGACTTCGCATGCAGCGTGACGCGCCAGAAGATGTTGGTCTTGTCGCGGAAATCGCTGCACAGCACCTCGAAGACCATGGCGTTGCCTTCGTGCAGCACGCCGCTCCCTGCCCGGGTGATCGAGCGCCTGGCCTGCATGCCGGGTTTCGGGCTGAACAGAAAGGATGCCACCGGCACGTGCAGCACGCCCGCGATGGTCAGCGCGACATCGACCGTCAACCGGGCCTTGCCGTTCTCCAGCTTGGACAGCTGCGAGACCGAAAGCCCTGAACGCTCGCTGAGCTCGCGCAGCGTGATGTTCTGCTGCTTGCGTGCATCCCGGATCTTGGATCCCACATTGCCTTGCATCGTCCACGCCCTTGGCTGTCGTGTTTCCATTCAGGCGATTTCAAAGAATTGTTGCATCTGTCGCCCGTCAGACGGGCGCTTTGCTCCAAAATCGATGCAACAATTCTCCGAAATCGCCTGAGACAAGCTGTAGCGAGGGCGCCTGCGGGCGTCCAGCGCCTGGAGCAATTCCAGCAAAAGTGCGTAGCGGTTTTGCGCCCGGAATTGCGTCGACAAAGGAACCGGAGCGTTTCCGCGAAAACGCCTTAGATGGCTACCGCATGGTCCGGCCATAGGATTTTCGCCACCTCGCAAAGACTGTCCTCGAGTATCCGGCTGACTTGCTCGAGCCGTTCGGGCTCGGTGAGCAGGTCGTTTCGGACCTCGAGATAGAAACACGGCAAACCTTTTTGAAGGCCGTGGCGGTTTAGTGTGTAACCAACGGCCTGGCGCCAGTCATAGGGTTCGTTGTCGCCGATCTTCAATCCGGCTGCATGGCCCCTGCCTTGTACCGCCTGCAGAATCGCCGAGACGAAGGGCGAGGGCTCGCGCCAGAGGATGCCGATGTCGACGTTGCGCCGCACACCACCCATGACGGGTGTGAAGGAGTGGATCGAAACGAGGGCCTTTCGTCCCGGCACGCCATTCGAGATCGCCTGTTCCAGCGGCGCCCAGCCGATCTGTCGTCGCAGCTGGCGATCGTTCTCGCTCACGTCGAGATTTCCCGGCACCGGAATGCCGCCGAGATCGGGACGCATGTGATCCCACTCTTCGGCGGGACGATTGTAGTCGAGGAAAAGCCGCGAATAATGTGCGACCACCGCTGGCACCTGCAGGCGCTGCGACAGCCTTCTCGTCAAGGCATCGATGCCGAGGTCGACGGCGAAATGCGTTTCAAGATAAGGCGCCGCAAGGCCGAGGTCGCGCCAAGGTGCCGGCACCTTGTTGCCGGCATGCTCTGAAATCAGCAGATAGGGGCTGGCCGCTTTGGGCAGCAGGCGCTCGACGGCGCCAGCCGCAAGCGCTGCTGTCTCGGCGGGAGTGAGGCGGATCTCAGACGATCTTGGAGCGGACATGATAAGACTTCGCCGCAGTCGATTCGATCAGGCCCGACCGGCCGTTTGTCCGGCCCATACCTGAATTCTTGATGCCACCCCAGGGCAGATAGAGGTCGGCATGGTCGCAGCGGTTGAGGTAGACCGTGCCGGCTTCGACCTTGTCGAGCAGTGCCGTGCCAAGGTCGATGTCCTGCGTCCAGATGCTGGCGCTCAGGCCGTAGTCGCTGTCGTTCATGAGGCTGATCGCCTGTTCGTCGCTGTCGACCGCCTGCACGCAGGCGATCGGCCCGAACAGTTCATCGCGCATGATGGGCATGGAATGATCGACGCCCACGAGCACATCGGGAGCGACATAGGCGGCGCCAAGCGCTGCGGCCTTTTTCGCGGCGGTGTCGGGCATTAGTCGTCTGGCGCCGGCGCGAACAGCCTGCTCGGTCAGGCCGCGGATCGTCTCCGCCGCCGTCGCGCGCACCACCGGGCCGACCATCGGCTTTTCCTCGATCGGGTGACCGATCGTCCATTTCGCCGTTTCGGCCACGAGCGCCTCGACGAAACGATCATGGACCGAGCGGTCGACATAGATGCGCTCGACCGAACAGCAGGACTGGCCGGCATTGGAATAGGTGCCTTCGGCGATCTGCGCCACGGTGGCATCGAGATCGGCGTCGGCGCGGACATAGGTCGGATCCTTGCCGCCGAGCTCAAGGTGGACCTGCGTGAAGGTGCCGGCTGCGGCTGCGTGCACGCGGCGGCCGCCATTGACGGAGCCGATGAAGTTGACCGCGTTGAAGGCGCCTGACGCGATCAGCTTTTCGGCGTCGGCATGGTCGAGATGCAGGCTCTGGAAGACGCCTTCGGGACCGCCCGCTGCCCGGAAGGCTTCTTCCGCCACCTCGGCGATCAGCGGCGTCTGCGGCGAGTGCTTGAAGATCACGACATTACCCGCCGCCAGCGGCGCCGTCACCAGATAGCCCAGCATCGCAGTCGGGTAGTTCCACGCGCAGATCGAAAGATGCACCCCGCCGGGCGTCGGGCGCACATAGCGGCGGATGTTCTCGTCCGAAGGATAGGGCAGGTCCGCCAGCGTCTCTGCGGCGGCTTCGGCCAGCAATTCACCGACCAGCGCCAGGCGCGGCGTCTCGTCGGCCTGCCATAGGGGTCGGCCGATCTGCCAGGCAACCATCTCGGCAAGCTGGTTGGCGCGCGCCTTCATCTCTTCACCGAACCTCAGCAGGATTGCCAGCCGCTCGGCGAGCGGCGTTGCCTGCCAGGGTTTCAGTGCGGCACGGGCCCTGGCCTTCGCTGCGTCGATGGCGGTGCCGTCGGCGTAGTCGCGGTGTGCATAGATGGAGCCGTCGATGGGAGAGGTAACAGGGAACGATCGGATGTCGGTGCGCAGGTTCATGGTGTTGATATCCGCCGGCTAGGAGAAGCAATTCCGGTACGATATCCGGATTTTCCATTTTGGCAAATTTTTTCTATTCCGGCTTGATGGATTGCGCGCGCGCTCCTATTGTCCGCTCCAACGGTGATGCTGAACGGAGGAGGGTATCGATGGTCGAGTTTGATTTCGGTGGCAGGCATGCGGTTGTCGCCGGTGCTGGCGGCGGCATGGGCGAGGCGATCGCGCTTGCGTTGCTGGGAGCCGGCGCTGCGGTGACGGCGATCGACGTCAAGGAACGTCCGGCATCGCTGGCGTCCTTTGGCGACAGGCTCATCTATGCGCAGGGCGACCTCACCGACGAGGCCTTTGTGCAAAAAGCCACCGGTGACGCCGCGAGGGCGCGCGGCGGCGTCGATTATCTCGCCAATGTCGCCGGCGTGCTGTGGTTCGGCCGTGACAAGTCGGTGCTGGAGATGGACCTCGATGTCTGGGACCAGGTCTTCAACATCAACCTGAAATCATTCGCCCATACGGCGCGGGCAGTCGTGCCCTTCATGCGCTCGAGCGGCCGTGGCGGTGCCATGGTGCATTTCTCGACCATCCAGTGGTATCGCGGCGATCCCGCCCCGCAGGACGCCTATCAGGCGTCGAAAGCCGGCGTGTGTGCGCTTTCGAAATCACTCGCCATGCAGCTGGCTGCTGAGCGGATCAGATCCAATGCCATATGCCCGGGCATGGCGCTGACGCCGCTGCAGGCGCGTTGGGACACGGAAGAAAAGCGCCAGGCTGTGGCGAACTACGCGCCGCTCGGCCGCATCGGCACGCCGCAGGACATGGCCAATGCCGCGCTGTTCCTGTTGTCCGACGCCGCCAGCTACATCACCGGCATCGAACTTGCCGTCGATGGCGGCCTGCTGATGCGCATGTAGTCGCATAGCCGCCGGCTTCGGCCGGCGGTGTTTCAGTGGTGGTCGTGCATGCACTTGCCATGATCGGCAAGCACCTCGATCACCCGGCATTCGGCAAGGCGCCCGTGCCGGCATTCTTCCACCATAACTTCCAGTTCCGCCTTCAGCGCCATCAGGCTGGCGATACGCTGTTCCACCTCGATCAGCCTGGCCTTGGCGATGGCGTCGGCCGTCGCACAAGGCTGGGCCGGGTCGTCCTGCAGGGCGAGCAGCGTGCGGATGGCGGAAACCTCGAAGCCGAGCTCGCGGGCATGACGGATGAAGGCGAGCCGGCGCAGTCCCTTCTGGTCATAGAAACGCCGGTTGCCGTCCGTGCGTGGCGGCTCGGGCAGCAGGCCAATCTGCTCATAATAGCGGATGGTGGGCACTTTCACGCCGCTTTCCCTCGCCACATCGCCGATCGTCAAATCAGACTTCATTTTTCCTCTTGCTCCTCTAGTCGCTAGAGGATGTAGCGTCTGCTCGAACATAATCAAGGGAATGATCATGGCACGAGCATCAGAGCAGATGCGCTACCGCGTTGACGGTATGGATTGCGCCTCCTGCGCTTCGAAAATCGACACCGCCGTCCGGCGTCTGAAAGGCGTCGAAGACGTCTCCGTTTCGGTGACGCGCGGCACGATGACGGTCAAGCACGATGGCAGCGCAGAACTGGCGCCGGCGATCGAGAAGCGGGTCACCGGCCTCGGCTACAAGCTCGCGCTGGTGCCGTCGACCGCGCCGGCTGCTGCGACCATTGTCAAGGAAGACGCATGTGGCTGCGGTCACGATCATCATGCTCATGACAAGCACGATCACAGCGATCATGACCACTCGGGTCACGATCATGCCGACCACGACCACGCTGGCCATGACCACGCTGGCCATGACCATGCCGGGCACGATCACAAGGGCCACAACCATTCCGGCCATGATCACGCTCCGCGCGGCGACGACGCTGCACCTGCGGTCGCCAGCGTTGCAGCGCAGCCTGCTTCTGCAGCCCTGCACGGCCATGATCATGGCCCGACCACCGGCCGCTGGTGGCAGTCCAGCAAGGGCAAGCTGACGATCGCCGCAGGACTTGCGCTGGCAGTCGCCTACGGCATCGGCAAACTGGTTCCCGGCTATGACACCTGGATCTTCACCGTCGCCATGCTGGTCGGCCTTGTGCCGATCGCACGTCGTGCCATCGCGGCCGCCCTTGTCGGCACGCCTTTCTCCATCGAGATGCTGATGACCATCGCCGCCATCGGTGCGGTCATCATCGGTGCCACGGAGGAGGCTGCCGCTGTTGTCTTCCTGTTCCTGATCGGCGAATTGCTGGAAGGCGTCGCCGCCGGCAAGGCACGCGCCTCGATCCAGTCGCTTGCCGCCCTGGTCCCGAAGACCGCGCTGCTTGAGCGCGACGGCAAGGTCACCGAAGTGCCCGCCGAAGGCCTGGCCGTGGGCTCCATCATCATGGTGCGGCCCGGCGACCGTATTCCCGCTGATGGCACCGTTGTCTCCGGTGAAAGCGCGGTCGATGAGGCGCCGGTCACTGGTGAAAGCGTACCGGTGCGCAAGGAACCAGGTGCGAGCGTCTTTGCCGGCACCGTCAACAGCGATGCGGTGCTGCGCGTTCGCGTGACGGCGGCTGCCGCTGACAACACCATTGCCCGTGTCGTCCGTCTCGTCGAGGAGGCGCAGGAATCGAAAGCGCCGACCGAGCGGTTCATCGACCGTTTCTCGAAATATTACACGCCTGGCGTCGTCATCTTCGGAGCCCTGGTAGCGGTCGTCCCGCCGCTGCTCATGGGCGGTGCGTGGGACGAATGGATCTACAAGGGCCTTGCCATCCTGCTGATCGGCTGCCCATGCGCGCTGGTCATCTCCACACCGGCGGCGATCGCCGCCTCCCTCTCGTCGGGGGCGCGGCGCGGTCTGCTCATGAAGGGTGGCGCGGTGCTGGAGAATCTCGGCGCGATGACGGCCGTCGCTTTCGACAAGACCGGCACCCTGACCGAGGGCAAGCCGAAGGTGACCGATGTCGACAGTTTCGGATTGCCCGCGAACGAAGTGCTGAGGCTGGCGGCAGGGCTGGAGACCGGCTCATCCCACCCGCTTGCCAAGGCCATACTCGCGCGCGCCGAGGCAGACGGCATCGTGGTTCCGGAGGCTTCCGGCGCCAGGGCACTCGGCGGCAAGGGTGTTGCGGGTGTCATCGACGGGATCGAGGTTTTCCTGGCTTCGCCGAAAGCCGCAGCCGAGCGCGTCCCGCTCAGCGCCGAACAGTCCGCCCGTATCACCGCACTCAATGACGAAGGCAAGACCGTGTCGGTTCTGCTCGCCGGCGGCCAGTTGGCCGGCGCACTGGCGATGCGCGACGAGCCGCGTCCCGATGCTGTTGCCGGCCTGAAGGCGCTGTCCGTCCGCGGCATCAAGACGGTGATGTTGACCGGCGACAACACCCGTACCGCCACCGCGATCGGCAAGCAGCTCGGCATCGAGGTGCGTTCGGAGTTGCTGCCCGAGGACAAGCAGCGCATCGTCGGCGAGCTGAAGGCGCAAGGCTTCACCGTCGCCAAGGTGGGTGATGGCATCAACGACGCGCCGGCACTGGCCGCCGCCGATGTTGGCATCGCCATGGGTGGCGGCACCGATGTCGCGCTCGAGACCGCGGATGCGGCGGTGCTGCACGGACGCGTCGGCGACATCGCCGGAATGATCGAGCTGTCCAGGCGCACGATGGCCAACATCAAGCAGAACCTTGTCATCGCCATCGGGCTGAAGGCGGTGTTCCTGGTCACCACGGTGCTTGGCATTACCGGCCTGTGGCCGGCGATCCTCGCGGACACCGGCGCCACCGTCCTGGTCACTCTGAATGCGCTGCGCCTGCTCGGCGCGGCGAAGCAGGTCACGGCCTGATCGCCAGGATGAAGGCGCCATGGCAGCGCCTTCATCCATTCACAGAAGCTAGGCCGCCCTCAGCAGGTAGGCATCGTGTCTCCGCAGGAAGGCATGCAGGCGTTCGGGATAATCCGCACCTACGGCCTGCCGCACGCTTGGGCGTTCTGCCAGCGCCTTTCGCCACACGCGGATGCGCGGCGTTTTGGCGAAAACGTCGGTTTCAGCAATCGTGTCGAACAGGTCGAAGTAGCGAAACACCGGCGCAAATACCGCGTCGACAAGGCTGAAATCCCTGCCGGCAAAATAGGGTCCATCGCCGAGCACCGCTTCCAGCCGCTCTAACTTGTCCGCGATGGCCGCGCGTTTCTGGTCATAGATCGTTGCATCCTGCGTCGTCTCCAGCCCCCAGATGTCGGAGAGGATGGTCGAGCCGTATTCCATCCAGGCGCGATGCTGGGCGCGCAGCAACGGATCGGCCGGATGGAGCTTGGGGCCGGCTCTTGTCTCTTCGATGAATTCGCAGATCACCGAGCTTTCGAAGAGTACGGCCTGTGGCCGGTCGGCTTGCCGCACGATCAGCAGCGGCACCTTGCCGAGCGGCGACACGGCGAGGAACCAGTCCGGTTTGTCGGCAAGGTCGATCAGCACCTTTTCGAAGGGAACGCCCTTTTCGGCGAGCGCGATCGCCGCGCGTTGCACGTAAGGGCACAGATGATGGCTGACGAGGGTGAGCGTCTGCATGAGAGTCTCCTCAGGCCGCGATCTTCATGCCTTCGGCCTGCATCGCCTCGCGCACCTTCGGGCGCGCTCCGACACGGTCCATGAAAGCGCGCAGCTTCGGGAATGTCGTGAGATCGACCTTGGTAAAGGCAGACCAGCCGACGATGGTGAAGAGATAGGCGTCGGCAGCACTGAAGCGGTCGCCAGCCAGATAGGGGCCTGATTTCGCCAGGTGGTTTTCGACGAACGCCAATCGCCTGGCGAGCATGTTGCGCGCGGCATCCTGCGCCTGCGATCCATATTCGGAATGGAACAGCCATGGGCTGTACATCTTGTGCAGCTCGCTGGCGATGAAGTTGAGCCAGCTTTGTTGCCGGTAGCGCTCAGCCGACCCTGCCGGCTGCATCAGCTGCGATCCCGGGTTGAGATCGGCCAGATACTGCACGATGGCAGCGCCTTCGGTCAGCACCGAGCCATCATCGAGCTCAAGCGCGGGTACATAGCCGTTCGGGTTGACTGTGGTGAAGTCCACTCCGGTTTCCGTCGGATGCGGCGTTTTAGCGAGGTTGACCTTTTCGAGGTCGAGTTCGATGCCTGCTTCCAGCGCGACGATGTGCGGCGAGAGCGAGCAGGTGCCGGTGGCGTAGTAGAGTTTCATGGCAGATCCTTCCGGAGATTGATGTCGCCGCCGGTGGCGACAGCTTCTGCCCATAAGGATAGTATTGGCATCCGTGCATTGCTCATTGAGATTTTGCCCACTGTGCTTGCATGACTGCAAGCACAGAATATGCTACCCATACCCCATGGATGACTGGAACGAATTGCGGCTGGTTCTTGCGGTTCAGCGCGAAGGAAACCTGACCGGTGCGGCCAAGGCGCTCAACGTCGATCACTCGACAGCCTTTCGTAGGCTCAATGTCCTGGAAGCTCGTCTTGGTGTGCGCCTGTTCGAACGCCTGCCCGGCGGTCTTTATCAGGCCACTGCCACCGGCGAGCGCATGGCAGCGGCTGCCGAACGCGTCGAGGACGAGACGCTGGCGCTCGACCGCGACATAGCCGGGTCCGACCATCGGCTGTCGGGCCGATTACGGGTGACGTCCTCGGAAACGCTGGCATACAGCCGGCTGCCGAACCATCTGGCTGCGTTTCGCCGGACGAATCCCGGCATCGTGGTCGAGTTGCTGATCGACAACCGCGTGCTCAGCCTGTCACGGCGCGAAGCCGACATCGCTTTGCGCCCGGTGCGCCCCAAGGAAGGCGACCTGTGGGGGCGCAAGCTCTGTGCAGCGGCCTGGACCTTCTTTGCGGCGCCCGCCCACCTGGAGGCTCTCGATGGTCCGGTCGGGGACATCGGCGACCGGCAGGATCTGATTGGCTGGGAGGAGGGGGCTGCCGGTATCCAGGCAGCGGAATGGCTGGGCCGGGCAGCACCGGACAGCGCCTTCGTCTATCGCACCAACAGCCTGGTCAATCAGTTTGTCGCAGCAAAGGCAGGCATCGGGCTGGCGCTGCTGCCTTGCTACCTCGGCGACGGCGATCCTGGCCTCGTGCGGGTGCGGCCGGAACCCTTGCCCGATCTGGAAGGGGAATTCTGGATCGTCACGCATGCCGACCTGAAACGGACCGCACGGGTGCGCGCTTTCTTCGAACAGGTCGGCGACGGGCTGGCCCGCGAGCGCGACCTGTTCGAAGGAAGGATGCCCAGAACAAGCAATTAGAGCGGAAGCCATGACGGCTTCCGCTCCAATTCTCTGTTTTGCGCAATGCCGGACGGAAAACCGCTACGCACTTTTCCTGGAATTGCTCTAGACGATTTCGAGATAGGCGCTGAACTCGTAGTCCGTTACCTGCTCGGCAAAGCCGGCGATCTCCTGCCGCTTGCAGGCGACCATCATCTGCCGAAGCACGGGCGCGAAGATCTCGGCGGCGATTGGACCACTCTCGAATGCGTCCACCGCCTGACCCCATTCGGCGGGGATCTTGCGCTGCTTCTTGGCCGAATAGGCTCGTCCCGTCTGCGGTGCCGTCGGCTTCCAGTTGTTTTTGATGCCGACCAGAGCCGCACCGAGGATCGCCGTCAGCACCAGATAGGGATTGGAATCGGCCCCGGCGACACGGTGTTCGATACGCCGTGCCTTTGGATTGCCGCCCGGAATGCGGATTGCCGCCGTCCGGTTTTCGTAACCCCAGGAGATCGAGGTCGGCGCATGCGTGTCGGGCCGCAGGCGACGGTACGAGTTGTAGTGCGGCGCAAACATCAGCGTCGTTTCCGCCATGCCGCGCAGCAGGCCGGCGACTGCGCTCTTCAGCACTGGCGAGCCTTCGGCGGTGCCGTCGTCGAAGACGTTCTCGCCTTTCTCGTTGAGCAGGCTGAAATGCACATGCATGCCGTTGCCCGAACGCGTGCCATAAGGCTTGGCCATGAAAGTCGCGGCCAGTCCATGCTTGCGCGCGACGCCCTTGACGATGCGCTTGAAGAAAACGCTGTCATCCGCCGCCTTGAGCGGATCGTCGGTATGCAGCAGATTGATCTCGAACTGACCGATGCCGTTTTCGGCAATCGCAGCGTCGGCCGGCACGTCCTGCCTGGCGCATTCCTTGTAGACGTCCGAGAAGAACTCGCCGAAATCGTCCAGCTCATCGATGGAGAGGATGGCGTCTGAATCGAGCCGCTTGCCCGTATAGGGCGAGATCGGTGGCACCGCGCCGTCCGGCTCGGGGTCGATCAGGTAGAATTCCATTTCCGTCGCCACGACCGGCCACAGGCCCAGTTCGCGATATTGTGCGACGATCGCTGCCAGCGCCTGCCGTGGATCGGCCAGGAACGGGCGGCCATCCTCCAGCGACAATTGCAACGGGATGAGCGCGCTTGGCCGTGAGGTCCAGCTGACCGGCAGCGGTCCGCGTCCTGTCGCCTCGCAGATACCGTCGCCGTCACCCGTGGCGAAGACCTGCGTGCTGCCGATGATGTCCTCGCCCCATACGTCGACGCCGACGATGGAAAGTGGCATGCGGATGCCGCCGCCGAGAACCTTGGATGCCTGTTCGACCGGGATGCGCTTGCCGCGCATGATGCCGTTCAGGTCGCAGACCACCGCCTGAACGCTTTCGATCGGGCCGTTTTTGTCAATCCATGCCTTTAACTGTTCTGATTCGCTCAATTTGAGCACCTATACCTTTCTTGTTGAGAGAGCCGCATTGCCCGGCGAAGCTGGCATTGTGCCCAGCGCGGGTCAAGCTGACCCGAAGTTGTGGATCAGCAGGTGGCGATTCCTGTCGACAAGCAGCGCTCGTGCGGCTAGGCGATGGCAAACACGTTGCGGGAGCTGCCATGACCGGAAAAACCCTTATTGCGCCTTCGGTGCTGTCGTCGGATTTCTCCAGGCTCGGCGATGAGGTCGAAGCCATTGTCGAGGCCGGCGCCGACTGGATCCACCTCGACGTCATGGATGGGCATTTCGTGCCCAACATCACGTTCGGTGCGCCTGTCATCAAGGCGATCCGCAATCGCACCAAGGCCTATTTCGACTGCCATCTGATGATCGCGCCGGTCGATCCCTATCTGGCAGCTTTCGCAGAGGCAGGCTGCGACGGCATCACCGTGCATGCCGAAGCCGGTCCGCATCTCGACCGGTCGCTGCAGACCATCCGCAATCTCGGCAAGAGGGCGGGTGTCGCGCTCAATCCCGGTACGCCGGAAAGCGTCATCGAATATGTGCTCGATCGCCTGGACCTCGTCCTTCTGATGACGGTCAATCCGGGCTTCGGCGGGCAGGCCTTCATCCCGGCGGTGGTCGAGAAGGTGAAGCGGGTCAAGGCACTGATCGGCGACCGGCCGATCGACATCGAGATCGACGGCGGCGTTTCGCCGGAGACAGCGTCGCTGGTCGCTGCCGCCGGCGCCAATGTGCTGGTTGCCGGCGCTGCCGTGTTCAAGGGCGGCACGATCGAAGCCTATCGCAGCAACATCGCGGCGATCCGGACAGCCGCGGACAAGGCGGCGCTCTGAACTGCGTTGCGCTGTAGGGGTGCGTCCTTCGAGGCTCGCCCGCCACTACTTTTCGCTATAATTCCAACGCTTTGCGGGCTCGCACCTCAGGATGAGGGTCGTTGTGCTATACGGACGAGAATTCTGAAACGTCTCAGAAGTTGGCCGTCGTTGTACGACGGCCCTCATCCTGAGGTGCGAGCTCGCAAGGCGTTGGATAGATTGTAAAAAACCAGGCGGGCGAGCCTCGAAGGACGCACCGCCAGACAAAGGCGATGCGGCGCGGTAGCCATCACCGCCGCGCTATCAGCCGAAGACCCGCTCGCCGCCGATCCAGGTGCCCTTCATGGCCAGATCGTCGCTCAAGGCGACGATATCGGCTGCTGTGCCCTTGGCGAAACGGCCGAGCCGATGCGATTGGCCAACAGCTTCAGCGGCGTAGAATGATGCCATGCGCAGGGCTTCGGCCAGATCGATGCCGACCACCTGGTGCATGAAACGAACGGCCGAGATCATGTCGAGGTCAGCGCCGGCCAGTGTGCCGTCGCCCAGACGCAGGCTGCCGTCCTTGCGGTAGATGGTGCGGCCGTTGAGCGTGAATTCGGTCATATTGGTGCCGATCGTCGCCATGGCGTCGGTGACCAGGAAGATGCGCGCCGGACCCTGCTTCGACTTCAGCGCGATCTCGATGGTTGCCGGATGCACATGAATGCCGTCGGCAATGAGGCCGGCGAAAATGGTGCCGCTGTCGATCGCCGCACCGGCCAGGCCGGGTTCGCGGTTGCCGATCTGGCTCATCGCATTGAACAGATGCGTCGCCATGGACGCCCCCGCCGCGGCATAGGCGGTTGCGGTTGCGTAGTCCGTGTCGGAATGACCGAGGCTGACGACGATGCCGGCCTTTGCCAGTGCTTCGACCTGGGCGGCAGCCACCGATTCCGGAGCGACCGTGGTCTGCAGGACCGGCAGCTTCACCCTGGCTGCGATCAACGCCTCCTGGTCGGCTTCGTTCATCGGCCTGATCAGCTTGGGGTCGTGCGCGCCCTTGCGTGCAAGCGACAGATGCGGGCCTTCCAGATGCAGGCCGAGGAAGCCCGGCAGCTTGCGCTGTGCAGCTTCGGCGCCGGCCGCGATTGCCGCGGCAGTGATCTCCGGCGTGTCGGTTATCAGTGTGGGCAGCAGTGCTGTGGTGCCGAACGGCACATGCGCCCGGCAGATCGTTTCGATGGAAGCAAGGTCGGGATGATCGTTCAGCATCACGCCGCCGCCGCCATTGACCTGCAGGTCGATGAAGCCGGGCGCCAGGATGCCACCGCCGAGGTCGATGACTTCGGCCGCTGGCGGAATGGCGCTGCGACCGGCAATCGCTTCGACCAGCCCGTCGGCGACGACCAGGGCGGCATCGTCATGCCAGTCGGTGCCGTCGAAGATACGCGCGCCGGTGAGTGCGAGGTGCTTGCTCATACGGTCTCCGTCACCTTGCGCAGATTTGGCGGAGTGTCGGGATCGAGACCGCGATGACGGGCGAAGGACTCCACGAAAGCGTAGAACGATACGATCAGCGTCAGCGGATCGGTCAGTGGATGCCCGGTGGCGACGTGTGGCAATGTCGTTGCGCTCCTGGCCAGCGTCGAAGTGATGAAGGTGGCGGCACCCTTGGCGGCAAGGGTATCTGCGGCGGCGGCGAGCGACGGCTCCGAGGCATCGCGGGCGGCAAGTGCCAGCACCGGGAACTTCGGGCCGACCAGTGCCATCGGGCCGTGCATGACTTCCGCGCCGCTGTAGGCCTCTGCGTGCACCGCGCAGGTTTCCTTGAACTTCAGCGCTGCTTCCGAGGCGATCGCGAAGGACGGGCCGCGGCCCAGGATGAAGAACGAGTTGTGTCCGTCGAGCGCAGCGGTGAGCGGGCTCCAGTCGCAGGCGACAGCCTTGCTGAAATGCTCGGGCAGCTGCTTCAGGGCGGCGATCAGCGCTTCGTCGCCGGTGGCGTGCGCCATCAGCGCCAGGCCGGCGACGGCGGAATTGACGTAGGTCTTGGTGGCGGCGACGCTGAGTTCCGGTCCGGCCAGGATGTCGACGGCATAGTCCGCGGCGCGTGCCAGCGGCGAATCGGCGGTGTTGGTGAGCGCGATGGTCAGCGCGCCGCCCGCCCGCGCGCTTTCGGCCATGGCGACGATGTCCGGGCTTTTCCCCGACTGCGAGATGGCCAGGCAGGCCGAACCGTTCAGCCGCAATTTCGCGCCGTAGATCGAGGCGACCGAAGGTCCGACCGAAGCGACGGCAAGTCCGGCGGTCAGTTCCACGGCGTATTTCATGAAGGTGGCGGCATGGTCGGAAGAGCCGCGTGCCACTGTGATGATGAAGTTGGGGTCGCGTTCGCGGATGCCGCGTCCGGCCTCAGCCAGAACCTTGCCGGACCCGTCGAGAAGACGGGCGGTTGCCTCGGGGATCTCCTGGACCTCGCGGAGCATATGGGATTTTGTTGTTGTCATTGCCGCACTCCGTTGTCGTCGCTGTTCACGCCAAGCCTCAGCTCGGCGACAAAATCATAGGCATCGCCGCGATAGACCGAGCGTGTGAACTCGATCACCTTGCCGCTGGCGAGATAGGAGATGCGCTCGATGCGCAGGCTGGCCGAGCCAGTTGGCGCATCGAGCAGCCTGGCATCCGCCTCGTTTAGATTGACGGCGGAGATGCGCTGGACGGCGCGCACCGGCCGATTGCCGGTTGCCTCCAGTGCCGCATAGAGCGAAGAGCCGACAACACTTGGATCGGGCAGCGCATTGACCGAAAGCGAAGCGCGCTCGATCGCCAGAGGCGTATCATTGGCGATGCGCAGACGGGCCACCCGGGCCACCATTTCGCTGGCGGCCAGGCCCAGAACCATCATTTCTTCCGGTGACGGGGCATAAAGTCCGCGATCAAGCCAGGTCGAGCGCACAGCCTTGCCACGCCGGGCCATATCCTCGGTGAAGGAGGTGAGCCGCGACAGCGATTGTTCAACGCGTTCCATGCGGGGTGCCACGAACGTGCCGGAGCCATGGCGCTGCACCAGGACGCCGCCCTTGACCAGATCCTGCACCGCCTTGCGCACCGTGACGCGCGAGATGTCGGCCATCGAGGCGATGTCGCGCTCCGAAGGCAACGCGTCGCCGGGGCCGATCAGGCCACGGTTGACCGCATCCTCGATGCTGCGGCGAAGCTGAAGATAGAGCGGCGCACCGCTTTGCGAGGCTTGTTTGAGCGAGGCAAAGATGACGTCCGCCGCTTCGCTCATCGGGCCGCCTCCGCCGTGCCGGCGAATTTTCGCACCGCCATCCGCACGGAGCCGCCCAGGGCATCATCGAGCGGCGTTTTCAGCAGCGCCCGAAAACCCTCGGAGAGGCGCGGCGCATAGAGCGGGGCGAGGCCACCGAGCAGGCACAGCGGATCGCCAGCCTGCAGGTTGAGCACGCCGAGCGAGGCTTCCACATCCGCAACCGACTTGTCGACGATCCACGTCGCAACGACATCGCCGTTCGCAGCATTTTCGAACACCTTAGGCGCAAATCCACCGAAATCGCCGGGCTTGGCGTGGGTGGTGAATTCGACCAGGTCCTGCGGATTGTCGCGAAAGATGCCCATCATTTCACGGGTCAGCGGCGAGGCTTCGCGGATGCCGTCATAGGCAAGCAGGGTCTGTTCCAGAAGATCGCGCCCGATGCGCGCGCCGCTGCCCTGGTCACCGACCTGGAAGCCCCAGGCGCCGACCGAACGCGACTTGCCCTGCTTGCGCACCATATAGGCCGTGCCGGTACCGAGAATGGCGATGGCGCCGTCACCGGAGCCAACCGCGCCTTCGAGCGCGATCTCGAAATCGGTTTCCACGCTGGAGCGGCTGAACGGCAGGATGGCTTCGAGCTGCTGTTTGTAGGTGCCGACATTGGCGCCGGCGAGCCCCAAGATGGCCGGCGTCTGCGTGATCAGTTCGGGGTCTTCGCCTGCTGCGAGAAATGCCTGCCTGGCAGCATCCACGATATGTGTGCGGGCGCCCGTCAGGTCACTGCGGATGTTGGCCGCGCCCGATTTCGCGCGACCGAGGATCTCGCCGCCCGCTGTTGCGAGCGCTGCCCTGCAGCTGGTGCCGCCGCCGTCAATGCCGAGCACGAAATTCACGCTGAAATCTCCTCTTGCTGGATAATACCAATAAAATACCAATAGCCAAGGATAAAATTATGGTTCGATTCAATAATCGCCATTTGTCTGAAATTATTGGAAATTTTATCTGGGCCGAGATCAGGTCATTACGAAATTACTAATGCCAGTGGACAAGTGGTATTTTTTTGGTATTGTCAAAGAAGGTGGAGGAAACGGAATGGCGCAGAAGCGCACTGAAGCGCAGCATCGAGATGCCGAGGGGCTGGATATCCAGGCACCCGAGGCCGTATTGAAGTCGTTGGCCGAGGCCCAGATCGAGGCCGCCAGCGCCGTGCGCGAAGCCATTCCTGCCATTGCCGCCGCGTCCGCACTGATCTCCCAGCGCCTCAAGTCCGGCGGACGGCTTGTCTATGCCGCTGCAGGCAGCTCTGGCCTGATGGCAGTGGCCGACGCGCTAGAGCTTCCCGGTACATTTGGTATCAAGCGCGATCGCATTGTCATCCTCATCGCTGGAGGTGATGAGGCTTTCCACAATCTGGCGGGTGGTCCGGAAGATGACGAGGAAGAGGCCGCCGCCGGGATCGCCGGGGCCGGCGTCGCCTCGGCGGATTGCGTCATTGCTCTTTCGGCCAGCGGCTCAACCCCTTATGCGGTGCGCGCCTTGCTCGACGCGCGTCAGCGTGGCGCAGCGACGATCGCGATCGCCAACAACGGAGACACGCCGCTGCTCAACGCCGCCGACGTGGCCATTCTGCTCAAGACTCCGCCGGAAGTCATCGCCGGCTCGACCCGCATGGGTGCGGGCACCGCCCAGAAGATCGCGCTCAACATGATGTCGACCCTGGCAGCCGTCCATCTTGGACACGTCCATGACGGCTACATGGTCAATCTCTTTGCCGACAATGCCAAGCTGCGTGACCGCGCGGCGCGCATCGTCGCTGCCATCACCGGGCTTGATCGCGATGTCGCCGACCGATCGCTCGAGCGGAGCGGTGGTGCGGTGAAGACGGCCATTCTGCTCGCTGCCGGTGCTGAAAGCGTCGATGCGGCCGAGGGAATATTGGAGAAGACCGGCCAGAAGCTGCGGCCGGCCCTTTCCGCCATCAGAGGAGAGCAGGGGGCGTAAAGCCTCCATCTCGTCAAAACCGAACCTGAAAAAGGTCAACAGGGAGACTGAGCATGAAGACGAAACTTCTTACGGCACTACTTTTAGGCACCAGCGTACTCGGCTTTGCCGGCGTTGCGTCCGCCGCTGATGCCACGCTCAACATCGAGAGCTGGCGCGGTGATGACCTCGCCATCTGGAAGGACAAGCTGATCCCGGCCTTCGAAGCGAAGAACCCCGGCATCAAGGTGGTGTTCGCGCCTTCGGCTCCGACCGAATATGATGCGGCACTCGGTGCCAAGCTCGCCGCCGGCTCGGCTGGCGACCTGATCACCTGCCGTCCGTTCGACAAGTCGCTCGAACTCTACAAGAAGGGCGATCTCGCCGATCTGACCAAGCTGTCCGGCATGGAGAATTTCTCCAACGTCGCCAAGTCGGCCTGGACCACGGACGATGGCTCGGCCACCTTCTGCGTGCCGATGGCTTCGGTCATCCACGGCTTCATCTACAACAAGGACGCTTTCGAAAAGCTCGGCCTCAAGGTTCCGCAGACCCGCGACGAGTTCTTCGCAGCCCTCGACAAGATCAAGGCAGACGGCACCTACATCCCGATGGCCATGGGCACCAAGGACCTCTGGGAAGCCGCGACCATGGGTTACCAGAACATCGGCCCGAACTACTGGAAGGGCGAAGAAGGCCGCCTGGCCCTGATCAAGGGCGAGCAGAAGCTGACCGACAAGGACTGGGTCGAGCCCTATGCCGAACTGGCCAAGTGGAAGCCTTATCTCGGCGACGGTTTCGAAGCGCAGACCTATCCGGACAGCCAGAACCTGTTCACGCTCGGCCGTGCCGCCATCTATCCGGCCGGCTCGTGGGAAATCGGCCTGTTCAACACCCAGGCCCAGTTCAAGATGGGCGCCTTCCCGCCGCCGGTCGGCAAGGCCGGCGACACCTGCTACATCTCCGACCACACCGACATCGGTATCGGCCTGAATGCCAAGAGCAAGAACGCCGACGCGGCCAAGACCTTCCTGACCTGGGTTGCTTCACCGGAATTCGCCACCATCTACGCCAACGCGCTGCCGGGTTTCTTCAGCCTGAACTCCGCTCCGGTGAAGATGGAAGACCCGCTGGCGCAGGAATTCGTCTCCTGGCGCGAGAAGTGCAAGCCGTCGATCCGCTCGACCTATCAGGTCCTGTCGCGTGGCACTCCGAACCTGGAAAACGAGACCTGGGTTGAATCGGCCAACGTCATCAACGGCACCGACACCCCGGAAGTCGCGGCCGAGAAGCTGCAGAAGGGCCTCGACAGCTGGTACAAGCCGGCGAAGTAAGACTGCGAAAAATGACCGGGCCGCGGTTAGCCGTGGCCCGGCCTGTCCCTGACTAATTTCCGATTGTCGGCGCGGTTCCTCGCCCTTACGCTCGTCCTTTGAAGACTGGAGAAGGGGCGCCGGCTTCACGTTTCACCGCTTCCTTGAGGTCGAAGGAAGATACGGTGGGCACCGAGGGGCGGCATTCCGACAATTTGACGGTGACATCGGAGCAATTCCAGCAAGGTGCGCAGCAGTTTTTGCGCCCGGAATTGCGTTGAACAGAGAGTTGGAGCGTTTCCGTGAAAACGAGGACGCTCTGGAGGCGGCAAGGACCGAGCTCATGGCTGCAGCATCGAAAAAACCGTTCCGTTGGCACATCGGCGTCTTCCTGGCGCCGGCGGTGCTCGTCTATACGGCGATCATGATCCTGCCGTTGTTCGGCACGCTGCAGCTCTCGCTGTTCCGTTCGGTCGAGCAGGTGCAGACCTTTGTCGGCTTCGACAATTTCCGCACCTTGTTCACCGACCCGTCCTGGTCGTTCAACTTCTGGAATGCACTGAAGAACAATGTCTGGTTCTTCATCATCCACATGGTGGTGCAGAACCCGATCGGCGTCATGCTGGCAGCGCTGCTGTCCAGCCCGAAACTGCGCTTCACCGCCTTCTACCGCACCGCAATCTTCATCCCGACCATCCTGTCCTTCGTCATCGTCGGCTTCGCCTGGAAACTGATCCTGTCGCCGATCTGGGGTGTCGCTCCCGATCTCATGGGGATGGTCGGCCTCAAGAGCCTGTTCACGCCATGGCTCGGCAAGGAGCAGTATGCGCTGACCACGCTCAGCCTGATCTCGGTCTGGCAGTTCGTCGGCATTCCGATGATGCTGATCTATGCGGCGCTGCTGTCCATCCCGGACGAGGTGATCGAGGCTGCCGAATGCGACGGCATCACCGGCTGGTCGCAGTTCTGGAAGATCAAGCTGCCGTTGATCCTGCCCGCCATCGGCATCATCTCGATCCTGACCTTTGTCGGCAATTTCAATGCCTTCGACCTGATCTACACGGCTCAGGGCGCGCTGGCCGGACCGAATTATTCGACCGATATTCTGGGCACGTTCCTCTATCGCGCCTTCTTTGGCTTCCAGCTGCAGGTGGGCGACCCGCACATGGGTGCAACCATCGCCACCATGATGTTCCTGATCATCCTGATCGGCGTCTGCTTCTATCTTTTCCTCGTGCAGCGGCGCCTGCGCCGCTACCAGTTCTGAGGTGTCACGATGAGCAAGGCCACCGCCTCCCTGCCGCGGACCATAGGCGCACACGCGATCCTTCTGACCTACACGGTCATCGCGCTGTTCCCGGTCTTCGTCGTCGTCATCAACTCGTTCAAGTCGCGCCAGGCGATCTTCCAGCAGCCGCTGACGCCGCCGACGCCCAAGACCTTCGACTTGATCGGCTATACCACCGTGTTCGGTCAGGGCGATTTCTTCCTCTATTTCCAGAACAGCCTGATCGTCACCGTCGTCTCGCTGTTCTTCGTGCTGCTGTTCGGCGCCATGGCGGCCTTCGCGCTGTCTGAGTATCGCTTCCGCGGCAACACGTTGATGGGCCTCTATCTGGCGCTCGGCATCATGATCCCGATCCGCCTCGGTACGGTTGCCATCCTGCAGCTGATGGTGGCCTCAGGGCTGGTCAACACGCTGACCGCACTCATCCTTGTCTACACAGCGCAGGGCCTGCCGCTCGCCATCTTCATCCTGTCGGAATTCATGAAGGGCGTATCAGACGACCTCAAGAATGCCGGCCGCATCGACGGGCTTTCCGAATACACGATCTTCTTCCGTCTGGTGTTGCCGCTGGTGCGGCCAGCCATGGCCACTGTCGCTGTCTTCACCATGATCCCTATCTGGAACGACCTGTGGTTCCCGCTGATCCTGGCGCCTTCGGAAGCGACCAAGACAGTTACGCTCGGCGCGCAGATTTTCCTCGGTCAATTCGTCACCAACTGGAACGCCATTCTGGCGGCGCTTTCGCTGGCGATCCTGCCGGTGCTGATCCTCTACCTGATCTTCTCGCGGCAGCTCATCCGCGGCATCACCTCGGGAGCCGTCAAGTAAGACGTCGTTTCAAAGCAAGAACCAAGAAAAGCAAGACAGGGACAACACATTGACTTCGACGAAACCCATACGCGTGGTCGTTGCCGGTTTGGGCAATATGGGCCGCAGCCATGCTCTGGCCTACTACAACAACCCGGGCTTCGAGATCGCGGCGCTCGTCAATCGCTCCGACGTACCGCTGCCGGGTGGTCTGGCCGGCCACGAGATCCGTCGCTCTTTCGAAGACGCACTGCACGACGAGAAGCCGGAACTGGCCTGCATCGCGACCTATTCGGACAGCCATGCCGATTATGCGGTGAAGGCCTTCGAGGCCGGCTGCCACGTCTTTGTCGAAAAGCCGCTGGCCACGACGGTTGCCGACGCGCAGCGCGTCGTCGATGCGGCCAAGGCCAATGGCAAGAAGGTGGTGATCGGCTACATCCTGCGCCATCACCCATCCTGGATGCGGTTGATTGCCGAGGGCCGTAAGCTCGGCGGTCCCTATGTCTTCCGCATGAACCTCAACCAGCAATCGTCGGGTCACACCTGGCAGACGCACAAGCAGCTCATGCAGACGACGTCGCCGATCGTCGACTGTGGTGTTCATTATCTCGACGTCATGCTGCAGATCACCGATTCCGCGCCTGTCGAGGTGCGCGGCATGGGCGTGCGCCTGTCGAACGAGGTCGCACCCACCATGTACAATTACGGCCACCTGCAGGTGCTGTTCGAAGACGGTTCCGTCGGCTGGTACGAAGCCGGCTGGGGTCCGATGATTTCCGAGACAGCGTTTTTCGTGAAGGACGTGATGTCGCCCAACGGCTGCGTCTCCATCGTCATGGCCGAGGGCGTCAAGTCCGACGACATCGACACCCACACCAAGACCTCGACCATCCGGCTGCACCAGGCCGCGACCGGTCCGGACGGCAAGTTCCTGAAACCGGACGAGCTGCTTTCCATGGAAGGTGAGCCGGGTCATCAGGAACTCTGCGACCTCGAACAGGCCTTCGTGCTGAAAGCCATTCGCGAGGATATCGACCTCACCCGTCATATGGACGATGCCGTGCGATCGCTTGCCGTCTGCCTGGCGGCCGACGAAAGCGTACGTACCGGCAAGCCCGTCAAACTCTAGCAATCGAGCGAGGAACAGCCATGGGCTCTCTGAAGATCGAGAATGTCAAGAAATCCTTCGGTCCGGTGGACGTGCTGAAGGGCATCGACCTCGACGTCAAGGATGGCGAATTCGTCGTTTTCGTAGGCCCGTCGGGCTGCGGCAAGTCGACCCTCCTGCGCGTCATCGCCGGCCTGGAGGACGCGACCTCCGGCCGCGTGCTTATCGACAGCCAGGAAGTCACCTCGACGCCGCCGGCGAAGCGCGGCATCGCCATGGTGTTCCAGACCTACGCGCTCTATCCGCATCTCTCCGTGCGCGACAACATGGCGCTCGGCCTGAAGCAGGCCGGTGAGCCGGCGGCCGAGATCGAAAAGCGCATCACCGCTGCGTCGACCATGCTGTCGCTGGAGCCTTATCTCAAGCGCCGCCCGGCGGAACTGTCGGGCGGCCAGCGCCAGCGTGTCGCCATCGGCCGTGCCGTGGTGCGCGAGCCGAAGCTGTTCCTGTTCGACGAGCCGCTGTCGAACCTCGACGCCGCGCTGCGCGTCAACACACGCCTGGAGATCGCGCAGCTCCACCGCCGCCTCAAGGCAACGATGATCTACGTCACCCACGATCAGGTCGAGGCGATGACGCTGGCCGACAAGATCGTGGTGCTGAATGCAGGCCGCATCGAGCAGATCGGCGCGCCGATGGAACTTTATCATGCGCCGGCCAACGAATTCGTTGCCGGCTTCATCGGCTCGCCGAAGATGAACTTCATCGATGGTGCCAGGCTGGGCGAGAGCGTCAAGACGATCGGCGTACGCCCCGAGCATCTGACGGTCGACAAGAATGCGGGCACCTGGAAAGGTACGGTGGTGCACACCGAACATCTCGGCGCCGACACCAACGTCTATCTCGACTGCGAAAAGGCCGGCCTGATCACCGTGCGCATCTTCGGCGTCTACGATGCCGAACCGGGGTCGACACTTTACGCGACGCCGGATGCCGGCAAGACCTACCGCTTCAATGCGGATGGCAACACGATCAAATGAAAAATGGCGCCATCAGGCGCCATTTTACTTTGCAGAACTCTGAAAAATCAGCCGACGAAGGCGCGTTCGACCACGAAGCTCGCCGGGGCGCTCAGCGAACCCTCGACGAAGCCGAGGTTCTCCGCCATTTCCTTGACGTCCTTCAGCATATGCATCGAACCGCAGATCATGATGCGGTCGGTTTCCGGGTTCAGCGCCTCGATACCAAGGTCGGTGTAGAACTTGCCGGAACCGACCAGCGCAGTGATGCGGCCCATGCGCTCGGAGGTTTCGCGTGTCGTCGAATTGTAAAGGGTGACGCGGCCATTGGTGAACTCGCCGATCAGCGGATCTTCGGCCAGCGACGCGACCAGCTCCTGACCGTAGGCCAGTTCGGCGACATCGCGGCAGGTGTGGGTCAGATAGACGTGCTCGAACTTCTCATAGGTGTCGGGATCGCGCAGCAGGCTGGCGAAAGGCGCGATGCCGGTGCCGGTCGAGATCATGAACAGGCGCTTGCCCGGCGTCAAAGCATCGAGCACCAGGGTACCCGTCGACTTCTGCCGCATCAGCACGGTGTCGCCGGGCTGGATCTTCTGCAGGTGCTGGGTCAGCGGGCCGTCCGGCACCTTGATCGAGAAGAACTCGAGTTCTTCGTCCCAGGCCGGGCTTGCCACGGAATAGGCCCGGAATACCGGCTTCTCCGCATTCGGAAGACCGATCATTACGAACTCGCCGGAACGGAAGCGCAGCGACTGCGGCCGGGTGATGCGGAAGGCGAAAAGGCGGTCGGTGTAGTGTTTCACCGAAACGACCTTCTCGGCATAGACATTCGCCGGAATCGGAAATTCCAGCGGCTTGGCGGCGTCCGTGCTGGGGGCGGAAGCGGTGCTCATCGAACCAACCTTTTCCTGATGCTTTGGCCGTCCTGCGTGCCCGCTCGGCGGGCCCCGATATGCCACGGCATTGTTCAGGGGGCAGGCTCTTGTGTCGGAAATCTATTAGTATACAAATGAACTTAGCGTCAAGATCGAGCCGCGGAACGCCTTTCCAAACTGACCCTTGTCGGCAGTTGGGACATTTCGGATTTTGGCAATGGATGAGAAAGTTCCGGCGCAATCGGACCCAGCGCAGTCAGATGGTGTCGTGGCCGGCGTCGATGTCGGCGGCACCTTCACCGATCTGATCCTCATCGACGGCCGCAACGGCAAGGTGCACATCGCCAAGACACCGACGACCATCGACAACCAGGCTTTCGGCGTTGTTTCGGCGCTCGGGGCGACTGGTTTCTCCGCTTCGGCGATCGACCTCATCGTGCACGGCACCACCACCACCACCAACGCGGTGCTGGAGCGCCGGCTGGCCAGGACCGGCATGATCACCACGGCGGGCTTCCGCGATGTGATCGAACTCGGTCGGCGCACGCGCCCGCAGGCCTATGGCATGACAGGGACCTTCGTGCCGGTCATTCCCCGCAACCTGCGGCTGGAGGTCGTGGAACGCATGGAAGCCTCTGGCGCGGTGCGCGTGCCTTTGGATGAAGTGGCGGTGCGGCGCGCCGTGCAGACCCTGCTGGCGGCGGGCTGCGAATCCCTCGTCATCCATTTCCTGCATGCGTATGCCAATCCGGCGCATGAGCGCCGCGCCGCCGAGATCGCAAAGGAGCTTTGGCCGAACGACCACATCACCGCCGGCCACACGCTTCTGTCGGAAGCGCGCGAGTTCGAGCGGGGTGTGACGGCCTCCGTCAACGCCGCCGTGCAGCCGATCCTCGAGCGTTATGTCGCGAAACTGCGCAATGAACTGGCCGCCCAGGGATACGAACGCGACTTCCTGATCATGAACGGCAATGGCGGCATGATCTCGGCGCGGTTCGTGGCGCGGGAGGCGGCCAAGACGGTGATGTCCGGTCCTGCCTCCGGCGTGATCGCCGCGGCCTATACCGGTCGCCGTTCCGGCCATCGCAATCTCGTCACCTACGACATGGGCGGCACGTCCACCGACGTGGCGCTGATCCGCGATGCCGAGCCTGCGGTCTCCAACGAGATCGAGCTCGAATATGCCATGCCGATCCATGTGCCGATGGTGGCGGTGCATACCGTCGGCGCGGGTGGCGGTTCGATCGCCCGTGTCGATGCCGCCGGCCTGATCCGCGTCGGCCCGGAAAGCGCCGGCGCCAGTCCCGGCCCGATCTGTTATGGTCGCGGCGGCAGCGAACCGACCATCACCGACGCCAACCTGGTGCTCGGCCGCCTTTCCCCGAACAAGCTGCTGGCGGTCGCCAATCCGGTTGCGGTGGAAAGCGTCACCCGCGTGTTCGAGGACAGGATCGGGCTGTTCACCAACCTTTCCGGTGTCGAGGCGGCAGGCGCCGTGCTGCGGCTCGCCAACATGAAGATGGCCGGCGCAATCCGCATGGTCTCGGTCGGCCGCGGTCATGATCCGCGCGACTTCACCCTGTTTGCCTTTGGCGGCGCCGGCCCACTGCACGCCAGCGCACTGGCGCGCGAACTCGGCCTGCCGCGCGTCCTGGTGCCGGCACGGCCCGGCATCACCAATGCACTGGGTTGCGTGGTCGCCGACCTCAGGCACGATTTCGTCAACACGCTGAATCGTCCGGTTGCCGCCTTGGATGAAGAGCAGGTGCATCGCGTCCTCGACGGTCATCGCACTGAGGGCGAGGCGTTGATTGCCAAGGAGGCGGTGAAACCGCAGGTAGTCCGCATCAGCCATTCCGCAGACATGCAGTTCATCGGCCAGACCCACCTGATCAATGTGCCGCTGCCGTCGTCCAGAGTTGATCGGGCCACACTGCAGGACTTGTTCGAGAAGGCCTATTTTTCCCGTTTCAAGGTCGAGCTGCCGGAAATCCGCGCCAATCTCGTCAATCTGAACACCTCCGTCATCGGCGTGCGTCCGGAGGTTGAACTCTCTGCGCTGATCGATCCGGCTGGCCGGGCTCCCACGCTGAAGAAGGCGCGGCTGGAAATCCGCCCGGTCTGGTATGACGGCACCTGGCATGACACGCCCGTCTATGCACGCGACAGACTGCCGCTCGAAGCCGTCATCAAAGGTCCGGCGATCATCGAGCAGATGGACGCCACCACGGTGCTGGAACCCGGTGACAGGGCGACCAGCGACGCGGATGGGAACCTGATCGTGGAGGTCGGCAGCCGATGACGCACATCACGCTCGACGCCATCACCCTTTCCGTCATCCAGGCCGCGCTGCAGCAGGTCTGCGACGAGATGGACCTCACCTTCTCGCGCGCCGCCTTTTCCCCGGTCATTGCCGAGGCCAATGACCGTTCCGACGGCATCTATTCCGCCGTCGATGGCTCGCTCATTGCCCAAGGTTCACAGGGCCTGCCGGTCTTTGTCGGCGTCATGCAGCACTCGACGAAAACGGTGATCGAGATGATCGCGGCCGGGCGTTGCCTGCCGCCACAGCCCGGCGACATCTACATCGTCAACGATCCCTATCTCGGCGGCACGCATCTGATGGATGTGCGCTTTGTCATGCCGGTCTATCGCGGCGGCAACATCTTCTGCTGGCTCTCCAACACCGGCCATTGGCCCGATATCGGCGGTGCCGTGCCGGGCGGCTTTTCCGCTTCGGCCACCGCCGTCGAGCAGGAAGGGCTGCGCCTGCCACCGGTGAAATTGTTCAAGCAGGGCGTGCTCGATCCCGAGATCTACGCCATCATCTGCTCCAACATCCGCGTCGCCGACCAGCGCATCGGCGACATCAAGGCACAGGCGGCAGCATTGCTGGTCGGCCAGGACAGGCTCGGCGAAATCCTTGATCGTTATGGCGACGGGACTGTCTCGGCGGCGATCCGGGAATTGCGCCAGCGCGCCGCTGAACAGATGCGCGCTAACATCGCGGCAATTCCCGATGGCGTCTACCGCTCGAAAGCCTTTGTCGATTCCGACGGTGTCGTCGATGAACCGCTGACCATCGCGCTTGCGGTTGAGAAGGAGGGCGATACGCTGACCTTCGACTTCGCGGGTTCCTCGAAGCCTTGCGCCGGGCCGATGAACAGCGTGCTGGCGACCACGCTGTCTTCCGTCTATCTCGCCATGCGCCACATCTTCCCGGATGTGCCGATCAGTGCCGGCGCCTTCGAGCCACTTGTCGTCAAAAGCCCCGAAGGCACCTTCCTGGATGCCAGATATCCGCGCCCCGTCTCGGGTTGTGCTGCGGAGGTATCACAGCGCATCGCCGAAGCCGTGTTCGCAGCCATGGTGCAGGCCTTGCCGGGCAAGGTGACGGCGGCTCCCGCCGGCTCCAGTGGCAATTTCGCGCTTGGCGGCCATGACCCGGCCCGAGGCCGCGACTTCGTCATGTACCAGATCTCCGGTGGTGGCTATGGCGGCAATGCCTGGCATGACGGCCTGTCCAACGGCTGCTCGACCATCGGCATTTCGAAGTCGCCGCCGGTCGAGATCATGGAACAGGCTTTTCCAGTACTCTACCGGCACTATGCGCTGCGCGAAGGATCCGGCGGCGCCGGCCGGCATCGCGGCGGCATGGGCCTCGCCTACGAGGTCGAACTGCTGCGCGGCGAGGCGCGTGCTTCCTTTGTCATGGACCACGGCCGCTTTGGCCCGCAGGGTGTGCTCGGCGGCAAGGATGGCGCCGTCAACACCGTGACCGTGATCCGCGACGGCAAGGAACATGTTCCGCCGCACCTTTCCAAGGAGCAGGACATTCCGTTGAAAGCCGGCGACCGGGTGCGTGTCGGCACCCCGGGCGGTGGCGGCTATGGCAACCCGCTCGAACGCCCGACCGAGGCTGTCCGGCACGATGTCACCATGGGATATTATACGGCCGAAGAAGCGAGCCGGCTGTTCGGGTGAAGCCGAAGCCAGCGATTGGTGTCGTCACCCCGCCCTGACGAAGCCTTCCGACGCCTTGAGCAGGCGTCTTGTGTAGTCCTGTGTGACGGTGTGGGAGACGAGGTCGGCGGCAGTGAGCTGTTCGACTGCCTCGCCGTTCTGCATGACCATCAGCCGCTCGCACATGTGGTTGATGACGGCGAGGTCGTGGCTGACCATCAGGTAGGTGAGCTTGCGGTCGCGCCGCACCTGTTCGAGCAGGTTCAGCACCTCCGCCTGCACCGAGGCATCAAGCGCCGAGGTCGGCTCGTCGAGC
>DASZAX010000015.1:0-15097 GCA_035944705.1 Mesorhizobium sp.
GGTGCCGGCGGCCGGCGGAACGATCAGTTCGATGTCCTCGCAGCTGCCTTTCTCGCGATGGCCATAGGCCATGAAACCCACCTCCCTGTCGGCAGGCAGCGACTGCAGCACGGTGCGCAGCGACTGGCGCGCGATCTCGAGTTTCGGCTTGCCGTCGATCTGCCCCCACATCGAGCCGGACGCATCGAGGATGATGATGGTGCGGTCGGCGGCCAGCGCGGGCACGGTGAGCAGCAGCGCCGCAACGACAGCTGCGATCCATCTGGCAAAAATCAACATGGTATCCCTCTCGCGAGCCTGGCTCGATCCGACGAAGCGGCGAAGATAGCGGTTCGGCGGGAGGAAGGGAATCCGCAATAACCGACGCGACCGTCGACCAGGAAGTATCGACCTAGCACTGTTCCGAACGGACCCGATGCAACGCTTCGGCATAGGCCGAGAGCCCGGCCACGACGATACGCCGCTGGTCGTCGGACAGATGCAGGAAGGCTGCCGCGACCTGACCATGGCCGAAACGATTGATCGCTGCAAACGTGGCTTTCCCACGCACTGTCAGCCGCAGAAGCTTCGAGCGGGCATCGTTCGGGTTGGCGCGCTCTTCGACTTCGCCGGCATCGATCAGCTTGCGCAACATCCGGCTGACGCTCGATTTCTCGAGATTGAGGACTTCCCCAAGCACGCCCGCGGTCAAACCGTCATTGGAGCCGATCTCGATGATTGCATGGACTGCCGAGGCAGGCAGGTCGGTGCCCGCCACGGTCGGCTTCATGAAACCAAGCTCGCGCACGATCCTGCGCGACGAATCTCGGACCTTCTGGATCTCGACCGTCTCGCTCTCACTCACCACAAAGCTTCCTTGCGTCTCATTGGTTGTATGATACAACTTTATTCTCTGGATCCAAACCGGCAATGCGGGATCATCATGTCAGCCAAAGCCTCGAATGTCAGCGCCGGGAGAGAAGCGGGCCGGATGGATGGCCTGGTCTGCCTGGTCACCGGAGGCGGCAGCGGCATCGGCCGGGCGACGGCGCTGCGGATGGCGGAGGCTGGAGCAGCCGCGGTTATTGTTGCCGGCCGTCGTGACGAGGAAGGCGAGGCTGTCGCACAGGCCTGCCGTGCGGCCGGCGCCGAAGGTCTTTTCCTGCGCACGGATGTGACGCGGGAAGAAGATGTCAGCCATCTCGTGCAGACCGTCGTCGCGCGGTTCGGCAGGCTGGACGCAGCCTTCAACAATGCCGGCTATCAGGAACGGCCCGCCCCTCTTGAACGACAGGACAGCGATGTCTTCGACGCCGTTTTCGACACCAATGTGCGCTCGGTCTTCCTGTCCCTAAAACATCAGCTTGCCGTCATGCTGGCACAGCAAAGCGGAAGGATCGTCATCAACGCGTCGGTGAGCGGCATCCGCAATCCCAACCCTGGCTTTGCGCTCTACTCGGCGTCCAAGGCAGCGGCGATTTCGCTGATGCGCTCCGCCGCCATGGCCTATGCTCCCCACGGCGTGCGCATCAATGCCGTGGCGCCGGGTCGTGTCATGACCGACATGATGATGAAGGCGGCGGCGGGTGTCGGGAGCATGGAAGCCGTGGCGGCAGCCTTGCCGCTACGCCGCATGGGCCGGCCCGAGGACGTCGCCGAAGCGGTCGTCTGGCTCGCCTCCGACCAGTCCGCCTACATTGTCGGGCATGTCCTGGCCGCCGACGGCGGTTTCCTGGCGAGTTGAGGGGCGATCGCCGCCCGGCTCAATAGGTCGTGCGCCGCTCTTCGCTCGGCGGGCGGCCGAACTGCAGCCGATAGCTTTGCGCGAAATAGGAGTGCGAGGTGAAGCCGGTGGCGATCGCCACGTCGAGGATCGGCATGTTGGTCTGGCGCAGCAGTTCGCGGGCGCGCTCGAGCCTGAGCCGCATGTAGTAGCGCCCCGGCGTCACGGTCAGGTGCCTGAGGAACAGCCGCTCCACCTGCCGCACCGAAAGCCCTGCCGACTTGGCGAGTTGAACCGCCGACAGCGGCTCGTCGAGATGATCGGCCATCAGCTCGACGATCTTGCGCAGCTTCTCCGACTTGCCCGTCAGGTCACGCTCCGGGCCGACACGCTGGCGGTCGCCGGCCGAGCGGATGCGTTCGTGCTGAAACTGGTTGGCGACGGCATTGGCGAGATTGGCGCCAAAATCGGTGCGCACGATCTCCAGCATCAGGTCGATCGAGGTGGTGCCGCCGGCGCTGGTGTAGCGCTTGCGGTCGATCTCGAAGACGTTGCCGGTGCATTCGATGTCCGGGAAGCGCTCCATGAAGCCGGCGCGATTCTCCCAGTGGATGGTGCAGCGATGGCCCTCGAGCTGGCCGGCTTCGGCCAGGACATAGGAGCCGACCGACAGCGCACCCAGCACGCCGCCACGCCGTCCCCAGGCGCGCAGGGCGCCGAGCACCTTCGACTTTCCTGGGAATTCCAGGTTGAGCGCGGCGCAGACGAACAGGATATCGACCGGCGGCACATCGGCCACGGCATAGTCGACCTTCAGCGGCAGGTCGTTGGAGGCGGTAACCGCATCGCCATCCGGCGAAACGGTGGTCCAGCTGTAGAAATCATGGCCGAGCAGGCGGTTGGCCGAGCGCACCACGTCGATCGCGGCCGCCACGGAAAACATCGGAAACTTGTCGACCAGCAGGAAGGCGAAGCGCCTGCCGCCTTGAACGGCGTCCGTCACGATGGGCCGTTCTATGGGAACAGGAGGCGTCGGCAAAGCTGGGCTCTCAAATGGCGGCGATCAGAAGGACGGGCGGTCGAGTCCGGCGGCAAGATAGGCGGAAATGACGGTGTTGGCCATCAGCATGGCGATGGTCATCGGACCGACGCCACCCGGCACCGGCGTGATGGCACCGGCAACAGCCGCGGCCTCGGCATAGGCGACATCGCCGACCAGGCGCGTCTTGCCCTCACCTTTTTCCGGCGCCGGAATGCGGTTGATGCCGACGTCGATGACGGTGGCGCCTGGCTTGACCCAATCGCCCTTGACCATTTCCGGGCGGCCGACCGCCGCCACCAGGATGTCGGCCGTGCGGCAGATTGCCGGCAAATCGCCGGTGCGCGAATGCGCCATGGTGACGGTGGCATTGGCCGCCAGCAGCAACTGGCCCATCGGTTTGCCGAAAAGATTGGACCGACCGATAACGACTGCATTGAGGCCCGAGAGGTCCTTCCCCCGCACCCTCTCGACCAGAATCATCGAGCCGGCCGGCGTGCAGGAAATCAGGCCGGTTTCCAGGTCGCCGATGGCAAGCTTGCCGGCATTGACGACATGCAATCCGTCGACGTCCTTTTCAGGAAGGATCGACTGCAAGACCGGCTCGGACTTCAGATGCTTCGGCAGCGGCAATTGCAGGAGAATACCGTGAAGAGTGGAATCGGCATTGAGTTCGGCCACCAGTGCCAGCAGTTCTTCCTGCGTCGTGTTTTCCGGCAGCGAATGTTGCACCGACTTGAAACCGCACTCCTTCGCCATTTTCGACTTCGAGGCGACATAGACGTGGCTGGCTGGGTCTTCGCCGACAATCACCACTGCGAGGCCGGGCTTTGTACCGGTTAGCGCCGTTGTCAGCGCCTTGACCTTGCCGACCACATCCTCGGCCACTTTCTTTCCATCGATCACGTCAGCCATGCTTCACCCGGTCAGCCAAATCACGTTCGCACCAGAACAGAGGCGCGACCTTCTCACGAAATTCCACCAATGCAATCCCGCCAAAACGCCGTCGCATGCCGTAAACTCGAAACTCCATCCCGTTGTTTCGGCAACTTTCTGTAAGTTATGGCTTACCAATTGATCGACGGTGGAGCTTCTTCGGCTTTCGCGGACGCAAAACGCTCACCGCGTCGTCCGGACCGGCGATGCGGTCCGCTTCTGGCGTATGACACGGCACAGGAACAGCGGGTTGCCGATGAGGTAGCGGCGCCACATCCGGCCGGGTTCGACGATGAGCCGAAACGCCCATTCGAGCCGGAGCCTGCGCAGCCAGAGCGGTGCGCGCGGCACCGCGCCGCTCAGGAAGTCGAACAGCGCCCCGACAGCCAGGGGCAACGTGCAATGACGATGGTCGAGATTGCGGGCGATCCACAACTCCTGGCGCGGCACGCCCATGGCGACCAGCAGGATGTCGGGCCGATGCTCGGCCAGCTGCTGGACGATGCCCCGCTCTTCCGCCGACGAGAAGAAGCCATCGTGAAAGACGACGATCCTGTGCTGCGGCACCAGCTGCCGTAGCCTGGCGCCGGCGCCCTCGGCATTGGCGCGCGTGGCGCCGAGCAGGCCAACCGTCAACGGCTCCTTGATGGTCATGAGCAGGTCAGGCACGAAATCGGTGCCGTTGAGATTGGCCGCGAACTTCCGGCCGTAGAGCAGCCTGGCAGCGATATCGACGCCGATGCCGTCCGGCAGGACCAGGAAATCATCCAGCGCGCCCGCAAAACTGTCATCGACCGAAGCGATGTTGGCATTGTGGGCGTTGAGGAAGGTGACCTTGGTGAACCGCCTGTCGCGCACGAAGCCGGCAAGTTGCGACAATGCCTCTTCCCACCCCAGGCTGGCGACGGAAACTCCCAGAACCGACCTTGTGCATCCCATGCCAAAGTTCCCGACAGCAGGCACCTGTTCAGCCCGCCTTGCGATCATAGCCGCACCGCCTACCGGCGCAGACATCTGGAGGTTTTCCCATCTTCGGCACGGGCATCGCTGATGCAGCGATGGTGCGGACAGCAGATGCCCGCACTATCGCCCGGCGCGTTTCATTAGCAAAGGGCGATGAAGCGATGATTAAGCCGCGTGGACGCGTTTTACCTTCCTGCGCAACGAGAAGGTAAGCGTCTCTCTTCCACCCCCGTGCACGACCGTCTAAGGAAGGAGCTTTCGGGAGGCCTTCCATGACCATCAAGCTCGTTCTCGCCGGCTGCGGCAATATGGGATACGCCATGCTGGCAGGCTGGGTAAAATCCGGCAAGCTGCAGGCAGCGGAAGTGCTGGTGGTGGAGCCTGTCGATGCACTGCGCACCCGCGCGGAAGCACTGGGCTGCCCGGCGATTTCGGACGCGGCGGGCATTCCGGAGGGCACGGAACCCGCGCTTGTCGTGCTTGCAGTCAAGCCGCAGGTGATCCGCGAGGTGACGGCCGCCTACACGAAATTCGGCAATGGCGGGACGACCTTCCTCAGCGTCGCCGCCGGCACGCCGGTCGCCACCTTTGCCGGCATCCTGGGTGACCGCACACCGATCGTGCGCTGCATGCCAAACACCCCGGCCGCCATCGGCAAGGGCATGATGGTGGTGTTTTCCAACAGCCTTGTCTCCGAGGCCGCAGAAAGCTTCGTGGTCGACCTGCTCTCCTCGAGCGGTGCCGTCGCGACGATCGACGATGAAGCCCTCATGGATGCGGTGACCGCCGTTTCGGGTTCGGGACCCGCCTATATCTTCCATTTCATCGAATGCCTGACCGCCGCCGGCGAACAGGCGGGCCTGCCTGCCGACACGGCGAAGCTGCTTGCCATGCAGACGGTCTATGGCGCCGCTACGCTCGCCGCCGAAAGCGGCGAGGAACCCGGCCTGCTGCGCCAGCAGGTGACCAGCCCGAACGGCACTACTGCAGCAGCGCTCGGCGTGCTGATGGGCGGCGACCGGCTGAAGAGCCTGGTCGGTGAAGCCGTCGAAGCGGCAAGGGCACGATCGGTGGAGCTGGGCAAATAGCTTCGCCTCGAAGAGGATCAGGCCAGGCGATTCCTTTCGCGCCAGGTTGCGGGACTGAGCGAAGTCACCCGGCGGAACTCCCGGTTGAAGTTCGACTTCGTCTGGAAGCCGGACTCGAACATCGCGGCAGTCACCGAGCTGTTGTCCTGCCGTAGCAGCCGGCAGGCTTCGGCGATCCTGAAATCGTTGATGTATTGCGAGACGTTCTTGCCGGCCAGCCGGTTCACCGCACCCGATATCTGCCTGGCCGGCAGGCTCACACGGCGCGCCAGCCGCGACAGGGTCAGGTTTTCGTCGAGGAATAGCCTGTGTTCGTTGAGCAGATGGTCGACGCGGTCGAGCACCTCGCGGTCCTGGGCAGTCGTGATTGACGATCGCTGCGCCTCCGCGACGGGCTCAGGAAGGGCTCGCGCCCGCGCTGCAACGATCGCCGCAAGACCAAGCGCCAGCAGCCAGAGCAGATTGGCATTGGTCACGATCAACGGGACACTCGCGCCCTGTTTCCATTCGAAATCCAGCCGGACGACAAGGTCGAACACGGCGGAAAGGCATAGCGAAACGGCAGCGATGATCAGAGCCTTGTGCGCGGCCACCGCGCCATCGAAGCGGGCGCCGTCCAGCGCGTCGGGTCCGGCCCTGCCCAGCCGCAGCAAGGCGATCGCATAACCGACGAAGAGCAGGATCAGTGCAAAATCGATGAGGTTGGGGGCGAGGAACAACAGCGCCACGATGACGAATGGCGGCAGCGCCTGGAGCCAGATGTCATGCGCCCGGGCGCCGTCTCGGTCGATCAGGCTGTGGAAGCTTGCCAGCACCAGCGGCGGCAGGCAGCCGCCCATTACCGGCAGGATGAAGCGCATAGCCTCGACGCCATAGCCCCAGCGCAGCCCGAGCACAATCGACTGCAGGCAGCACAGGCCGATCAGCGCCAGGAAGGGCCGGTTGACGCTGACCCGATCCGAATTGCGCAGCAGGACGACAAGCAGGATCAGCAACAGCAGGGCGACGACGAAGGGCAAGGGAACGAAGATCACGACACGTATCGGCGTTGGAATTTCAGAAGCGATGATGGCTCGGATCGCAATCGAGAACGACCTGAATCACGATCGAGGAAGCATCAAGCCGCGGCGCCTGCAATGGGTCTTGCGTATTTTTCATAACGGAGCTTCCGATGCCGACCTTCCAGACCGTTGCCACCGCCGTGGTTTTCGTCGCCTTCGCCACCCCTTGCCTCGCCGCCGAGGTCGGCGTGCGCCAGATTGTCATAGAGGCGGGCGAACACGGTCGCGATCTTGTCGCCACCGTCTGGTATCCGGCCGATGCCGGTGGACAGCCGACGATGGTCGGCGACAGCAGGGTGTTCAAGAGTGAGCCAGCCTTCCTCGATGCTCCCGCCGCCAGGGGGCGCTATCCACTCGTTGTCCTGTCGCACGGCTCGGGCAGCCGCGTCCAGGCGATGGGGTGGCTGGCGACGGCGCTGGCCAAGGCCGGGTTTGTCGTCGCAGGCCCGAACCATCCCGGCACCACCAGCGGCTATTCGCTACCGGCCGAAACGCCGAAGCTGTGGCAGCGCACGCAGGATCTCTCGCGCGTAATCGATAAACTGACCACCGATCCGCAATGGCGCGGGCTTGTCGATGCCGACAAGGTCGGTGTCGCTGGCTTCTCGATCGGTGGCGCCACCGCCATGGAGATCGCCGGCGCGCGCGCCAGGCTGGAAGCCTATGCCAGCTACTGCGACAGCTACACGAAATGGGACTGCGCCTGGTATGCCCGCGGTGTCGGCTATGTGAATGACGCGCAGGTGAAGGTCGACAAGGTCGACCTTCGCTCGATCGACAAGGCACTTTTCGAACAATCGAACCTCGACCGTCGCGTCAAATCGGCAGTGCTCGTCGATCCAGGCCTGGCGCGAGCCTATGACGAGCAGAGCCTGAAGGAGATCTCCATCCCGATGACCTTCATCAATCTCGGTGATGCGGATACGATCCCGGTCGGTGTGCTGGCCAACAGGCTGGCGTCGCTCACTCCACAGGGCACATATGCCGCGATAGAGGGCTCCGACCACTTCAGCTTCCTGCCCGAATGTAAGCAGGGTGCCGCCGAGCTGCTGAAATCGGTCGGCGAGGTCGATCCGATCTGCGACGACGCCGGCAACCGCTCACGCGCGGACATCCATGCCGAAGCGACCCGGCTGGTGCTGGAGGCCCTGCAGCGGACGCTGAAAGGCCGATCCTAGGCTTTGTGGCGGATTGCGGTAACATCTTGATCGATGTTCGGCTTTCCGCGATCGTCGGCGATCATGCGCGGCGGCTCCGTTTTCGCAGCAAAGCGGAGCCAGCCCGTGCAGGCGGAGACCAGGATGGCAGAAGCACTGAAGGCCGGCGATCCGGTCAGCATCGAGGTCGCGGGAACGCAACAACCGGGGAAGGTGCTGGCGACAGCCGACTGGCAGTGGATTCTCGTGCAGGCCGATGATGGGCGTCTGTGGCTCGACGTGATGATGAATGTCTCCGCCGCCTATTGGTCACAACTCGTCCTGCTGGACCGCGGCATGGACGCAGACGACCTGCATGCCATCGCGGAGATCGCACGTGCCGTGGCATGGCATCCACGCCGCGTCGATGCCGCGGATGTTCCGGGCGCTGAGCGGCTGGCCGGGCCGGGCGAGCGGCTGACCCGGCTGTAGGCGGCGACACGAGAGCGTTTCGGCTTCTACCGGAAGCGCTCTCGCTCCTTGTTTCCAGGCAATTCCGGCTGCAAAACCGCCGGGCACCTTTGCAGGAATTGTTCCAGCTCAGCCGTAGAGCATCTCGTCCTGCTGCCTGCGCAAGGCATAAAGCCGCGTCGAGCTGTCCGGCGCGGCGTTGCCGGCGGTGAGCAGCTCGCCCTTCTTCACCGGCTTCAACACCTTGCCGCCCTCGAGCAGGCCGACCGGCACGGCGCGCTCGGCGCGCGCTTCGGCCACTGTCATCGTCCAGGAGCGGTAGCAGGTCTCACCGATGGCATCGAAGGTTTCGCCGGCGGCGAGATCGCGCTTGGCCACCGCACAGACCTCGGCGACGGGACGCGGCAGCGGCACCATGTCCGGCTTGCCGTAGAGCATGATGCGGGCGGCGGTCAGCGGCACTTCCAGCGAGGTCAGGTGATACGGCCGGAACAGGCCGTAATAGGGGCCCTTGCCGACATGCAGGTCATCCAGGCGTTCGATGATGCGCGGATGCGTGGCTTCGACGATGACGAAGACGCCGGGCGCCACGCCCTTGCCGATGGTGTAGTCGACCACGCCCTTCTTCGACAGCACGCCGCCGTCGGCACGCGGAATCAGCACCTTGGCCAGTTCGTCGCGATTGGCGGCGGGGCCATGCATGCCCGGCCTGTCCGGCACCAGGCCAGTGGCGTTGGCGATGGCGCACATCTCGACCATGGTCTTGGAACCGTCGACGAACTCGACCAGCATGCGCGGGTTCATGTTGCGGCGTTCGGCCTCGGCGCGATAGTCGTCAGGTACCGCGTCGTGATTGAGCGGATTGTTCTTGCCCTTGCCGGCGGCGACGACCGTGCAGCCGAGCGCGGACACGAACTCGATCAGCTCCATGCAGGAGGACGGTTCGTCGCCGGCGCCGAGCGAATAGACCACGCCGAGCCGATCGGCTTCCTTCTTCAACAGGCAGCCTATGGTGACGTCGGCCTCGACATTCATCATCACCAGATGTTTGCCGTGTTCCATCGCCGACAGGCAGAAGTCAGCGGCGACGCCGGGCTTACCGGTGGCGTCGATGACCACGTCGACCAGCGGGTTGGTAACCAGCATCTCGTTGGAGGTGATGGCGATCCTGCCAGCCTCGATCGCCGCGGTGACCTGCGCCTGGTTCTCGGCCTCGCGTGCCATCGCCTCGTCGCCATAGGCGATGCGGATGGCCGCGCGCGCGGTGTGCGGGCGCCGGGTGGAGATGGCGCAGACCTCGATGCCCGGCATCAGCATGCCTTGCGTGACCAGGTCGGTGCCCATCTCGCCGGAGCCGATAACGCCGATGCGCACCGGCCTGCCCTCGTCGGCGCGCCGGGCGAGATCGCGGGCAAGTCCGGTCAGGGCGACATTGGTCATGAATACATTCCGATGAATCCCACGGCTCTTGCCGGAAACGGCTGGACCTTGTCAACAAACCGTGGGGCACCGAACGCGCCACGGCGTTGTGATGGCCAAACCTTACATCTGGATCATTGGGTAACCAACGCCGCCCGTCTATGGAATAGTCCCGCCTTGAGCGAGCCGGATGGAGCGACGCATGCGCATTCTCGTCTTCCAGCATGTCGATGTCGAACATCCCGGCATCTTCCGCGACTTCTGGGCCGAACAGGGGCATGAATGGGTGCCGGTCGAGCTCGACGTCGGCGAGCCGGTCCCCTCGTTCGACGGTTTCGACCTGCTTGCCGTGTTCGGCGGACCGATGGACGTATGGCAGGAAGAGGCGCATCCCTGGCTGGTGCCCGAAAAGGCGGCGATCCGGCGCTGGGTGAGCGAGCTCGGACGGCCCTATCTCGGCATCTGTCTCGGCCATCAGTTGCTGGGGGCAGCGCTCGGCGGCACGGTCGGGCTGATGGGCAGGCCGGAAGTGGGCTTGGCATCGGTCGAGCTGACCGCGACCGGCCGCAGCGATCCGATCTTTGCCGGGCTCGGGCCGACGGTCGACTGCCTGCAATGGCACGGCGCGGAAGTTTCCCGCCTGCCCGAAGGCGCCGAGATCCTGGCAAGCAATGCCGCCTGCGCGACGCAGGCGATCCGCTGGGGCCGGCACGCCTATGGTTTCCAGTATCATCTCGAAGCTATGGAAACGACGGTAGCCGATTGGGCGGCGATCCCGGAATACAAGCAGAGCCTGGAGCGGGTGATGGGTAGCGGCGCCGCCGCAACCCTTGAAGCATCGATGGCGCCCCGGCTCGCCGATTTCCGCAAGGCAGCCAAAAGGCTGAACGACAATCTGATGGCAATCGTTGCTGCGTCGTAATTGCCGACAGCCTGCAAAGATGGGCCGCCATGCCCTGCTTGGCGCCTTCCGCCCCTTATGAAATCCTTATTTTTTGCCGCCGCCTTCTCTCTCGAACCCTTATGCCGGGGCTCCTAACTTCCCGGCTGCACACGCCCCAAGGCGCGGTGCGAAAGGAACGAGACATGTACAGCTATTACATCCCCGATGACGATGACCGCGTGCCCCACGCAGTCGCGCGCAGCCTGCAATCCGCGAACCGCCGCGCCATGGATGCCAACGAGCCGCTGATGTTTGCGCGGCTCTTCCTGGTGGTCGGCATCTTCTTCGCCGGCATCGCCACTTTCCACCAGTTGGTGGGTTGATCGATTCTACGAGGAAGACATCGATGCGTAACTCCCTGATTTCAGAGCCTCCTTCCGCGACACACCGTTTCCTGGTCGGCCGCGATGGCGAAGGGCGCTGGATTGCCCGCGATGAACTCGGCCTGACCGGCGGCGTCTTCGCCGACAAGGCATCAGCGATCCATTTCGCCGAGACCGAAAGCGATCACAAGGCCGGCTGCGTCAGCCTGTCTCCGGACAGCGCACCGCTTTCGCTCTTCAACTGACCTGGAGCGTTTCCGTTTTTACGGAAACGCGGAAACTCTCCAGGTTTTTGTTTTGACGCAATTCCGGACGCAAAACCACTACGCACTTTTGCCGGAATTGCTCCAACCCGTTTCGGACCGGCCGGCTACGCTGCGCCATGCCCCCGCCTCGGTGCGCCGCAGGCTGGTCCGAATCCCGCAAAAGAGAACCTCCATGCACATCGACAGAACCCGCTTCAAAGGCGCCATTTCGGCACTGCCGACCCCGTTCCGCAAAGGCGCGGTCGACATGGCCGCCTTCGATTTCCTGATCCGCTGGCAGCTCGACCAGGGCATAGACGGCGTCGTCGTCTGCGGCACCACTGGCGAGGCGCCGACATTGACACATGACGAACGCCTTGCCGTGACACGCCGCTGCGTCGAAACCGTCGCCGGCCAGGTTCCGGTCATCGCCGGCACCGGCTCGAACAGCACCGAAGAGACGATTACCGCGACGCTCGCCGCCGCTGCCTGTGGCGCAGACGCAGCCCTTGTCGTGACACCCTATTACAACAAGCCAGGCCAGGAGGGTCTCTATCGCCATTTCGCGGCGATCGCGCAGGCGACGACCATCCCGCTCATCCTCTACAACGTGCCGTCGCGCACCGGTGTCGACCTGCTGCCGGATACAGTGCGCAGGCTGGCGGCCTTTCCGGCGATCATCGGCATCAAGGACGCCACCGGCGACCTTGACCGGCCAGAGCGCACCGCCAAACTCGCCGGTGCGGACTTCCTGCAGTTTTCGGGACACGACGCCACCGCGCTTGCCTTCAACACGATCTGCGGCGCCGGCACGATTTCGGTGGTCGCCAATGTGGCGCCGGGATTGTGCGCCGAGATGCATCGCGCCTGCCGCAATGGCGACCTGCTTTCGGCACGGACGATCCGGCACCGGCTGGAGCCAATGGTTGCCGCACTGGAACGCGAAACCAATCCGGTGCCGGTGAAATACGCGCTGCATCGTCTGCTCGGGCTTAGCCCGGAAGTGCGCCTGCCCCTGACGCCGGCGCGACAAGAAACGGAGGCCGCCGTCGAACAGGCGATCACGGCGCTGTTTCCGTTTGATTTCGACCAGCCCAAGCGTGTCGCCGCGCGACGGTAGAGGGGGAGACAGCAGGTTATTGCCGGCGTTTTGAGACCCGCAAGGATAGGGTTTATAAACCCTTTTGCTGGTCCAAACGCCGACGCGTTTTTAGGCGATTGCGTTCATTAGAAGTTACTTTTATTCCTCTTGCCGCAAGGTAAGTTGAGAGCGACGGTTGATTCTCTCAACACTATTTTACCTGGCTAACAAAGTGGTTACGGGGTGGCGGCCCCGCGGCAAGAGGGGGCCACGACCTGTGTTGATCAATCAATATTCCAAACGGATCCTTTTAAGGGCCAGCGTTTCGTTTGCTGCGCTCGTCGCAGCAAGCCTGGGCGGCGTTTCGCTTGCCTCCGCGGCCGATTTCACAGCAGGCACCGACCAGCAGCTGCGCGATGCGATCGCAGCGGCAAACGCCTCGCCAGATGCCGCCTCTACAATCACGCTGACCAACAGCTTCTCGGTGTCGAGCACGCCCAGCCTGGCAACGTCGAGCAAGTCGATTACCATCAAGACCCAGGGCTTCACCCTGTCCGGCCAGGGCACGCCTGGCATATCATCCAGCATCGCGTTCAGCGGCGCTTTTGCGGGCGGAACGCTCACCCTGGAAGGGACCTACAAAGGGGGAGATCAGACGGCAACCGTACCTGCTGGCGTAGGCCTGTTCGTCAACGGCATGACGCCGGGCGGCAATGGCGGTGCCATCGTCAACAATGGCACCATCAGAGGTGGCGACGCGACTGTCGCGAACAGCTCCGGTTCCATCGGTGTCAGCCTGGCTGGTGGCGTGACCCTCACCAACAACGGTTCGATCGCTGGCGGAATTGGTAGCGGAGCCGGCTCGGGCAACAACATGGCCGGCGTCAGCCTGAACGGCGGCAACACGGCGCTCACCAACAATCTCGGCGCAACGATCAACGGCGGCAACAGTACCCAGGGCGGTTTCACCGGCGCTGGCGTCTTTATGAACGGCGTCGCCGGTCCAGTCACTTTCACCAATTACGGCACGGTGCAGGGCGGATCCGATCTGACTGGAGTGGCGGCCGGCAAGGGCGCCATTGTCGGCCAGGGTGGGAGCAACACGATCGTCAACTTCGGCACATTGACCGGTGGCGACAGGGCCGCAGCGATCCACGTCCAGGGTTCAGGCTGGATCGCGTCGATCACCAACAGCGGCACCATCCGTGCGGGCACGGGTTCGACCGATGCGATCGTTTTCAGCCAGACGGGAGCAGGCCGGGCGACCCTCGAGCTCCAGGCCGGCTCGACGATCATCGGCAATGTTCGCGCCAGCCCGGTCGGGACCAATGATACCCTGCGGCTCGGCGGCGCCGCCGACAGCAGCTTCGACGCGTCGGCCATCGGCGCTGCCGCGCAATACCAGAACTTCGACATATTCGAGAAGGTCGGCACCGGTACCTGGACACTGAGCGGCTCAACCGGCACCGTTACGCCATGGACGATCCGCCAGGGTACGCTGTCGATTTCCGCCGACGCTCAGCTCGGCGACCCTTCCGCCGCGCTGACCTTCATGGGCGGCACGCTGCGCATGACCACCGCCGCAGCAAGTACGCGCGCGGTCAACCTCGCAGCCAACGGCACAGTCGAGACCGACGGCACAACCTCCGGGCTCTTCGGTGTCATTTCAGGCGTCGGGGGCCTGATCAAAACCGGCACAGGCACGCTGGTCCTGGGCAACGCCAATACCTATTTGGGCGGCACCACCATCTCTGGCGGGACCGTTTCCGTGCTGGCCGACAACAATCTCGGCGACTCGGTCGGAGACCTGACTTTCAATGGCGGCGTGCTGCAGGTGGGGGGCAATACGTTTTCGTCCACCGCGCGCACCATCAACTGGGGCGCCAATGGCGGCGGCTTCACCATTCTCGATGCCAGCAACAACTTCACGGTTTCGCAGGCTCTCAACGGGCCCGGAGGCCTGGTGAAGTCAGGCGCGGGCATACTGACGCTGACTGCTGCCAATGCCTATACCGGCACCACCACCATCAATCAGGGTGCATTGCAGCTCGGCAATGGCGGCGCTTCCGGCGCCATTGCCGGCAATATCATCAACAATGGCGCCCTCGGTTTTAACCGCTCCGACGTTGTCACCTTCGCCGGCACCATCTCGGGCACCGGCGGCGTGTTGCAGACTGGCGGCGGCACCACCATTTTGACCGGCGCCAACAGCTATAAGCGCGAGACCGCGGTGGGCAGCGGCACCCTGCTTGTCAACGGCGACCAGACGGCGGCAACCGGCGCGACCCTCGTCTTGCCCAATGCCACGCTCGGTGGCAGCGGCATCATCGGTGGCGATGTGACCATCCTTGATCTCGCCACGCTGGCGCCCGGCAATGCCGGCACCGCTCCCGGCACGCTGACGATTAACGGCAACCTCAATCTCAGCGAGGCCAGCAGGCTCGCCTACAATTTCGGCCAGGTCAATGTGGCCGGCGGCGCGCTGAACGACCTCGTCAAGGTCGGCGGCAACCTCGTCCTCGATGGCAAACTGAACGTGACCCTGGCTGCCGGCGGCGCCTTCGATGCCGGCGTCTATCGTATCGCCAGTTACGGCGGCGCGCTGGCCAACAACGGGCTGGACGTCGGCAGCCTGCCGGCCGGCACGCCCGCGGGATCGGTGTTCGTGCAGACCGCCGTGGACAAGCAGG
>DASZAX010000016.1:0-53163 GCA_035944705.1 Mesorhizobium sp.
CATGGTCAATGTCACGCTCTGCTTCTCGGCCAACCAGGCGCTGCTTGCCGCCAAGGCCGGCGCCTCCTTCATCTCGCCCTTCATCGGCCGTCTCGACGACATGGGCTTCGACGGCATGGAAGTGATTGCCGAGATCCGCCAAGTCTATGACAATTACGGCTTCGACACCGAGATCCTGGCCGCCTCGATCCGCACGCCCGACCACGTCAAGCGTGCTGCTTTGATCGGCGCCGACGTCGCCACCATCCCGCCGGCGACGCTGAAGGCCCTGGTCAAGCATCCGCTCACCGACAAGGGTCTCGAACAGTTCCTCGCCGACTGGGCAAAGACCGGCCAGAAGATCGGCTGATTTCAGCTTTCGCTTGAAAAAACCGGCGCCATCACGGCGCCGGTTCTTTTTTGTCCGGCACGGTTCAAGCAAACGGCGGCAGCCGGCGTTTCACCGGCTGCGCCTTGACGATTGCGCTGCTGGTTTCAGCCTTGTCGGTGATCTTGTCGAGGATCCGGTCAAGGTCGCTGATCGAGCGGATGTGCAGCCGCCCGATGAAGCAGTCATCGCCGGTTACCTTGTCGCATTCGGTGAATTCCGGAATTTCCTCGACCAGTTTCTGCACCTGGTGCAACCTGCCTGGCAGCGGCTTGATGCGCACGATCGCCTGCAGCGTATAGCCAAGCGCGGCGGGATCGACATCCACCGTGAAAGCGCGGATCACACCGCGTTCCTCCAGCCGCCGCAATCGCTCCGACGTGCTCGGCGACGACAGGTTCACACGCGCCGCTAGCTCCTTCAGTGAAATACGCGCATCGTCGACCAGTATCTCGACAATACGCCGGTCTAGATCGTCCAACATTACCTATCCTTAGGGTTTTGATGCGCCAGACCTTACAGAATTAGGGTCTCACCCGCAAATACCTTTCATGATCCATATATCCCGAACGTTCGAGGGCGTACAAAACGGCCACGAACGAAAGAAAGGTCGCATCATGTCGGACAACACGCGTGGAACGGTCGAGATGACCGCTGCAATGGTGATCTCTGGAACGATCGGCGTATTTGTCGTGCTGTCCGGGCAGCCGGTGATGGACGTGGTGTTCTGGCGCTGCGCCTTCGGCGCCGTCACGCTGCTGATCGTCTGCGGCGCTCTTGGCCTGTTCAGGCGCGACGTGATCTCGCGCCGGCAGATCGCTTATGCGATCATCGGCGGCATCGCTATCGTCTCCAACTGGCTGCTGCTCTTCGCAGCCTTCCCGCGAGCCTCGATCTCGATTGCCACGGCCGTCTACAACACCCAGCCCTTCATGTTGGTGGCACTGGGTGCGCTGTTGTTCAGCGAACGCCTGACGCTGACCAAACTGACCTGGCTCGCAGTCGCCTTCGCAGGCATGCTGCTGATCGTGCAGGCCAAACCGAACGCCGCCCACACCGGCTCGAACTATCTCGTCGGTATCCTGCTGGCGCTCGGCGCGGCGTTCTTCTACGCGATAGCCGCGATCGTCGCGAAAAAGCTCAAGGGCGTACCGCCACACCTCATCGCGCTCATTCAGGTGACTGTCGGTATCCTGATGCTGATCCCGTTCGCGAACCTCACCAACCTGCCGACAGACGTTGGCACCTGGGCCTTGCTCGCCGCGGTAGGCGTCGTCCACACAGGCCTGATGTACATCCTGCTCTACGGCGCGATCCAGAAACTGCCCACCAATCTCGTCGGCGCGCTGTCCTTCATCTATCCGGTCGTTGCCATTATCGCCGACTTCGTGGTCTTCGGGCAGCGCCTGCATCCGCTGCAACTGGTTGGCGCAGCCGCCATCCTGATTGCTGCCGCCGGCATGACGCTGGGCTGGAGCCTGATCAAGCCACGCGCCGGGCTTCCCGTGGCGCGCTAGAACGCTTCCGCCGCTACGCTGGAACTGCGCTAGTCGTCGTCTGATAGCTGACCGGTAAGCCTGAGACCTTCGATGTTCGTCGCGCCATCCAGCCGCACCACCGTGAGCGCACGTGCCCCCGTGCGGTCGGCGATCAGATCCGCCAGCCCGCGCGAATGCGTGACCACCCAGAGCTGCGTCCGTTCCGCGGCCTTGGCGATCATGTCGGCCAATGCAGGCAACATGCGCGGGTGCAGGCTGGCTTCCGGCTCGTTGAGTGCGATCAGCCCCGGCAGGCGATACGACATCAGCGCGCCGGCCAGCGCCAGGAAACGGATCTGCCCATCCGAAAGCTCCTGCGGCCGGAACAGCCGCTGCGGAAAATCCGGGAGACGCAGACCGAACGTCGCAGTTTCGCCCGGCTCCGGCACTTCCAGCTTTGCTCCCAGCGCATCGGCCAGCGCACGATCAAGATCGACGGTGTCCTGCCTGATATGGGCGAGCGTTGCGAACACGGCGGCAAGGTTGCCGCCATCCTCGTCGAGCAGCGTCGAGGTGATCGCCAGCGACAGTTTCCGCGCTGGCGAATCGGCATCGGTACGAAAACCGTGATAGAAGCGCCAGCCCGAGACCGCCGCCCGCAGATCCCCCGTTTCCGGATAGCGGCCGGATGCGCCGAGCGCTGCCAGGGCCGTTTCCGAGTTGAGCAGCTTCGCGGGATGTTCGATACGCCTGCCGTCGCTGTCGCGGCCGTAGGCTGCGGGCCCCTTGCGGCTCATCATCTCCATCGGTCGGCGTCCGGTTTCGACCGTCAGGGTCTCTTCCTTGACGTGGGGTTCGAAGGCAAATCCCGCCGAAACGGGCGGCGGCAGGCCGATCTCCACCCGATAGGAGAAACGCGCCGCGGTCTCGTCATCCTCGACATCCGCCTGCAGGATGACCCGGACGGGTCGGCCCAGGCGGCGTGCGCCGGACCACAGGGCTGACTGCATGCCACCTTCGCCGGCGATCGAGTGGGCAAGCGTGCCTTCGCCAGCGGCCTTGATCAACTGCAGGGCGCGGTAGAGATTGGATTTTCCGACGCCATTCTCGCCAACGAACAAACCGACCTGGCCAAGTTCGAGCCGGATCGATTTGAGCGACCGGTACCCTTCAGCAACCAGCCCCGTCAGGCGCATGGTTTCCCTGCTCGCCAGCGCGCCGCTTACCTGGCGCCGGGCTTGGCGAGGTCTTGAGCCAGCGCCAGATGCAACAGTTCAGCGAGTTCGCGCGCGGCGCGGTTCTCGGCATCGATCTGTGCGCGATAAGACGCGAATTCCTGGCCCGGCTTGTCGAACGACGAAGAGATGGAACGTTGACCGTTGGCCACGGACTTGCCGGTCTTGGCATCGGTCAGCGTATAGGCCGCAGTCATGATCACCGTACCGGCAGTCGGCTGGTCCTGGTCCTTGGCAACCTGGATGCTCGCCGTGGAGATCACCGATTCGGTGACGTTGAGTGCCAGCGAATAGGCGGGCGCGTTCGGACGCTCGCCTCCTCCGGTCAGCGCAAAGATCAGGTTGTTGCGGACCTGCTGGGCGTAACGCGACGAGACCGGCTTCACGGCAATCGAGGCCAACTCTTCGCGCGCACTCACCGTCGAACCGGTCGACAGCGGCTGGTTCGAATAGAGTGGCCGCACCTGGCATGCCGAAACCAGCGCAACGCCGGCCAGCAGGCCGAAGAGTGCCGTGCGGCGAGCGAACGAGGCCGCTGTCTTACGAGTGTCAGGCAACGACATTGACGATCCTCTGGGGCACGACGATCACCTTGCGCGGCGCCTTGCCCTCGAGCGCCTTCTGTACGAAGTCCAGGGCCATGACGGCCTGTTCGACCTGAGCTTGGTCTGCGTCGCGGGCGATTGTCAAATCGCCACGCTTCTTGCCATTGATCTGTATCGGATAGACGACATCGTTGTCGACCACCAGTGCAGGATCGAAGCGTGGCCAGGGTTGATTCGCGACAAAACCCTCGCCGCCCAAAGCAGACCAGCATTCTTCCGCCAGATGCGGCATCATCGGCGCGATCATGACGACAAGCGCCTCGACGGCCTCGCGCAACGCTGCAGCGGTTGCCTGATCGCCCTTGCCCTCGACGAGTGCCGTCGCAGCAGGCTGGATCGTGTTCAGCAGCTCATAGAGACGGGCAACCGCCTTGTTGAAGGACAGGCGTTCGATGTCTTCGCCGACGGCCTTCACCGTCTTGTGGACGGCCTTCGAAACAGCTGCTGCGGAGCCATCACGTGCAGCCGAGGCTTTAACGCCTGCCAGCGCAGGCGCTGTCTCGGACACCAGCCGCCAGATACGCTGCACGAAACGATGCGCGCCTTCGACGCCAGCCTCGGTCCAGATGACGTCACGTTCCGGTGGCGAATCCGACAGCATGAACCAGCGTGCCGTGTCGGCACCGTAGCTCGCCAGAATGTCGTCGGGATCAACGACGTTCTTCTTCGACTTCGACATCTTCTCGATGGCGCCGATCTCGACCGGGCTGCCATCCGCAATCAGTGTGGCGCTGCGCTTGCCGTCGACGTCCACGATGTTCACATCGACGGGCTGCACCCAATACGCATTCGGGCCGGTACCCGCGCGATAGGTTTCGTGCACCACCATGCCTTGCGTGAACATGCCTTCGAAGGGCTCTTTCACCTCATTGAGATGGCCGGTGACCTGCATGGCGCGCGTGAAGAAGCGCGAATAGAGCAGATGCAGGATCGCGTGTTCGATGCCGCCGATATACTGCCTGACCGGCAGCCAGCCGTTCTTGCCGTCGACATACTCGAGCGTCGTCGGCGCCTTGTCGTTCCACGGATCGGTGAAGCGGGCGAAATACCAGGACGAATCGACAAAGGTGTCCATCGTGTCGGTGTCGCGACGGGCCGGCTTGCCGCATTGCGGGCATCCGACATGCTTCCAGGTCGGATGATGGTCGAGCGGATTGCCCGGCTTGTCGAAGGTGACATCGGTCGGCAGTTCGACCGGCAGATCCTTTGCCGGCACCGGCACGGCGCCACAGGTTTCGCAATGGATGACCGGTATCGGGCATCCCCAGTAACGCTGGCGCGAGATCAGCCAGTCGCGCAGGCGGAACTGCACCTTGCGTTCGGCCTGCGGCCGGTTGCCGATCGTCACGCCGGACAATCTGGTCGCCACCTCGTCGAAGGCCTCCTTGAAGCGCATGCCGTCGAGGAAGCGCGAATTGATCATCGCACCATCATCGACAAAGGCCTCTTCCGTGATGTGGAAGCCGGCGGCATCGACACCGTCCGGCAACACCACAGGAGTGACCGGCAGGCCATATTTGTTGGCGAAGTCGAGGTCGCGCTGGTCGTGGCCCGGGCAGCCGAAGATCGCGCCGGTGCCATAGTCCATCAACACGAAATTCGCGACATAGACCGGCAGCGTCCAGTTCTCGTCGAACGGATGGACGACGCGCAGGCCGGTATCGAAGCCTCTCTTCTCGGCCGTTTCGAGCGCCGCCGCCGACGTGCCCATATGGCGCACATCCTCGATGAAAGCGGCGAGTTCGGGATTGCCTGCGGCGACCTTCCTTGCCAGCGGATGGTCCGCAGCGATCGCCATGAAGGAGGCGCCGAAGATCGTGTCCGGACGCGTCGTATAGACTTCGAGCTCGGTTTCGCCGGCAGGCGGATTGGCCAAGGCCCAGCGGACCAGCAGGCCTTCGGAGCGGCCGATCCAGTTGGCCTGCATGACGCGGACCTTTTCCGGCCACTTGTCCAGCGTGTCCAGGCTGTCGAGCAGATCCTGGCTCATCGAGGTGATCTTGAAGAACCACTGCGTCAGGTCGCGCTGCTCCACCGGCGCGCCGGAGCGCCAGCCGCGTCCATCGATGACCTGTTCATTGGCCAGCACGGTCATGTCGACCGGATCCCAGTTGACCTTGGCCGACTTGCGTTCGACCAGGCCCGACTTCCAGAAATCCAGGAAAATCTTCTGCTGGTGCTTGTAGTAGCTGGGGTCGCAGGTCGCGATCTCGCGCGCCCAGTCCAGCGACAGGCCCATGGTCTTCAGCTGGCCCTTCATCGTCTCGATGTTCTTGTAGGTCCAGTCGCGCGGATTGACCTTGTTGTCGCGTGCAGCGTTCTCCGCCGGCAGGCCGAAAGCGTCCCAACCCATCGGGTGCAGGACGTTGTAGCCCATGGCACGGCGCCAGCGCGCCACGACGTCGCCCATCGTATAGTTGCGCACATGGCCCATATGGATGCGCCCCGAAGGATAGGGGAACATCTCGAGCACATAATATTTCGGCCGCGGATCGTCGTTCTTCGTCTCGAAGAGCTTGGCCTCGTCCCACGCCTTCTGCCACTTGGGCTCTGCTGCGCGAGGATTGTATCGTTCGGTTGCCATGGCCGGTTTTTCACTTACAAAGCATGCGGGAAACCGCCGGTTGGTCCGGCAGTTCAAGGACATGGTCGGGGTCTTCACCATGCTTTCGGGGACCCGTCAACCATATGGGTCTCGAGGCCCGGCAAAAACAGCAGGATCAGGACAGGTTGGCACATGAGTGACGCGGTTCAGCAACTCGAAACGGTAAGCGCGAGAATCGCGACAGCCGAAAGCGAGGCAAACCGGCCGGCAGGGGCGGTGACCCTGGTCGCGGTTTCCAAGACCTTCGATGCCGACGCCATCCGGCCTGTGCTTGCCGCGGGCCAGCGTGTTTTCGGCGAAAACCGCGTGCAGGAAGCGCAAGGCAAGTGGCCCGCGCTGCGGGAGGAATTTCCCGGCATCGATCTGCACCTGATCGGACCGCTGCAATCCAACAAGGCCAAGGAGGCGGTCGCGCTGTTCGACGTGATCGAGACGATCGACCGTGAGAAGATCGCATCGGAACTGGCCAAGGAAATTGCCCGGCAGGGCAAGACGCCAAAGCTCTATGTGCAGGTGAACACCGGTTCGGAGCCCCAGAAGGCGGGTATCGAACCGAAGGACGCCGTGGCCTTCGTGGCGCGCTGCCGCGACGTGCACGGTCTCGCCATCGAGGGGTTGATGTGCATCCCGCCGGCGGAAGAAAACCCCGGCCCCCACTTTGCACTGCTTGAAAAACTCGCCCGCGAGGCCGGTGTCGAGAAACTGTCGATGGGCATGTCCGGCGACTATGAGCTGGCGGTGGCTTTTGGCGCCACTTCCGTGCGGGTCGGCTCGGCCATTTTCGGCCACAGATAAGCCACGCCCCATTCAAAAGCCAAAAAGAAGGCCGGAAACTTCCCGGCCTTCTTTTTCAACAGTCCGGCGAACTTATTCGGCCGCGACGATCTTGCCGTCTTCCCACTTGAACAGCGAGAAGCTCGGGCTGGTCAGGTCACCAGTCTCACCGTAGGTCAGCTTGCCGATGGCGGTCGGAATGGCTTCGCCACCCTTGAGCGCGGTCGCCACTGCAGCCGGATCGTCCTTGCCGGCCTTCTCGATGCCCGCCTTCAGCACCTGGACAGCGGCATAGGCGTTGAGCGTGAAAGCTTCAGCCGGGATGCCCTTGGCCTTGAGCGCTTCGACGGCCTGAGCCGAGTCCGGGTTCTTCAGCGCGTCGGTCGCGTTGGTGAACAGCGTGCCGGCAGCCGCCTGGTTGCCGATCGCCCAGTATTCGGTGTTGGACAGGCCTTCGCCGCCGATGATCAGCGCCTTGACGCCGGCGTCAGCGAGCTGACGGGCAAGCAGGCCACCCTCGGGATGATAGCCGCCGAAATAGATCACTTCGGCGCCATCCGACTTCAGGCGGGTCACCAAGGCCGACAGATCCTTTTCGCCAGGGGTCAGCGAATTATGGCTGACTTCCTTGACGCCGCCGGCGTTGATCGCCTTCTTGAAGGAGTCGGCCAGACCCTTGCCGTAAGTGCCCTTGTCGTCGACGATGGCAACCTTCTTGTCCTTCAGGTTCTTGACCACATAGGCAGCGGCCACTTCCGCCTGCTGGTCGTCACGACCGCAGGTGCGCAGGACGTTGGTCAGACCGCGATTGGTCAGGTCCGGCGAGGTTGCGGTCGGCGTCACCATCAGCACGCCGTTCTCGGCGAACACGTCGGAAGCCGCCATGGCGACACCCGAGGTCACCGGGCCGACGACGAATTTCACGCCTTCGCCGACCAGCTGGTTGGCAGCGGAGACGCCCTGCTTCGGATCGCCGGCATCGTCGGCGAGCTTCAGCACGACCTTCTCACCCTTGATGCCGCCATCCTTGTTGATGACTTCAACGGCGGCTTCGGCGCCGTTCTTGACCTGGTCGCCATAAGCGGCGACCGGGCCGGTCACCGGCGCGACAAGGCCGATGACGATGTCGGCGCGGGCAGCGGTAGCTGCGACCAGCACGGAAGCGGCGAATGCAACGCCGGTAAGCAGTTTCTTCGTATTCACGGGAATCCTCCTCAAGCGAACCTCTAAGAGCGATATTGCAGCTTCGGGTTCGACCGAAAGCCTGGCCCGCGCTTAACCGCGCGCAGTGGCTTTTGCAATCAGCCAGAGCCGATAAGGAGATGAGCTTTTGGGCCAGAAATGACCATCGGCTGGCTGTCTCGCCGATCCATCAGACGAGGCAAAAAGCCGCTTCGGTCAAGCGACGGTCGTAATCGCGTCGCCCATCACGATGGTCATCCTCCGTGGCCCAGCCGAAGCTATGACGGCTGGCCAGCTCGCAATCGGTCAGTGCAGCAAGATTTCGCCGTCGACCTTGCGCCATTCGCTGGCTGAAATCAGCTTCTGATGGGTGAAGCAGACCGAATGCAGCGGGCCTTCAAGCTTCTCGCGCCAGAAGCTGATGAAGGCACCCAGTATCGGGAATTTCGGAGCGATGTCGTAGTCCTGCCAGATGTATGTCTGCAACAGGTGCGGATGGTCGGGATAATGATAAAGGATGCGGGCCGTCGTCAGCCCGTAACCCTTGAGCAGAAGTTCCAGTTCGGCGTGGTCGCGCATGGCAGCCCTCGCAAGTTTATTTCGGGTGCGTTGTGCCTCAACACACCCATTGTCGGTCCTCCCGGAAAAACTCTGCGCCTCGAACGTTAACCATGCCTTTAAACGTGCAATCCGCCCTTTGGTTCGACCTAACCGTGTGCGGCGACGCGCAATTTTCTGTTACGGACGGACAAACCCAATGTCTAATATTGCCGTAACGTCCGAACTGATAATAATGCCCGCGATTTTCGCGGCCCGCAGGCCGCAACACCGCCAACCGGCGGCCGATCTCAGGAGGAAGACCAAGACATGACCGAGGCTAAGGTCCATCGCGTACAGCCGGCGTGGAAGAAGCATGCGCTGATCGACAATGAAACGTATGTGAAGTGGTACGCGGAGAGCGTGAAGAACCCGGACAAATTCTGGGGCAAGCACGGCAAGCGCCTCGACTGGTTCAAACCCTACACCAAGGTCAAGAACACCTCGTTCGACGGCAAGGTGTCGATCAAATGGTTCGAAGACGGACAGTTGAACGTCTCGCACAACTGCATCGACCGGCACCTGAAGAAACGCGGTGACCAGGTCGCGATCATCTGGGAAGGCGACAATCCCTACGACGACAAGAAGATCACCTACAACGAGCTGCACGAGCATGTCAGTCGGCTCGCCAACGTAATGAAGAAGCACGGCGTCAAGAAGGGTGACCGCGTCACCATCTACATGCCGATGATCCCGGAAGCTGCCTATGCGATGCTGGCCTGCACCCGCATCGGCGCGGTCCACTCGGTGGTGTTCGGCGGCTTCTCGCCGGACGCGCTGGCCGGCCGCATCGTCGATGCCGCCTCGACCTTCGTCATCACGGCCGACGAGGGCCTGCGTGGCGGTAAGAGCATTCCGCTGAAGGAAAACACCGACAAGGCGATCGAGATCGCAGCCAGGCAGAAGACCGCAGTGAAGTCGGTTGTCGTGGTACGCCGCACCGGCGGCAAGATCGGCTGGGTCGAGGGACGCGACCTCTGGTATCACGACGAAGTCAAGACGGTTAAGGCCGAATGCAAGCCGGAGAAGATGAAGGCGGAGGATCCACTGTTCATCCTCTACACCTCAGGCTCGACCGGCAAGCCGAAGGGCGTGCTGCACACCACCGGCGGCTATCTCGTCTATGCTTCGATGACGCACCAGTATGTCTTCGATTACCACGATGGCGACATCTACTGGTGCACGGCCGATGTCGGCTGGGTGACGGGCCACAGCTACATTCTTTACGGCCCGCTCGCCAACGGCGCCACCACGCTGATGTTCGAAGGCGTGCCGAACTATCCGTCGGTATCGCGCTTCTGGGAAGTGGTCGACAAGCACAAGGTCAACATATTCTACACCGCTCCGACCGCCATCCGCGCGCTGATGGGTGCCGGCGAGGCGCCGGTGAAAAAGACGTCGCGCAAGAGCCTGCGCGTGCTGGGATCGGTCGGCGAGCCGATCAATCCGGAAGCATGGGAATGGTACTTCAACGTCGTCGGCGACAAGAAGGTGCCGATCGTCGACACCTGGTGGCAGACCGAGACCGGCGGCATCCTGATCACGCCGTTGCCTGGCGCGACCGATCTCAAGGCAGGTTCGGCGACACGCCCGTTCTTCGGCGTCAAGCCGCAGCTGGTCGACAATGATGGCAAGGTGCTCGAGGGTGCTGCCGACGGCAATCTGTGCATCACCGATTCCTGGCCTGGTCAGATGCGCACCGTCTATGGCGACCATGAGCGCTTCGTGCAGACCTACTTCTCGACTTACAAGGGCAAGTATTTCACCGGCGATGGCTGCCGCCGTGACGAGGACGGCTATTACTGGATCACCGGCCGCGTCGACGATGTCATCAACGTGTCAGGCCACCGCATGGGCACGGCCGAGGTGGAATCGGCACTCGTTGCCCATGACAAGGTATCGGAAGCGGCCGTCGTCGGCTATCCGCACGACATCAAGGGCCAGGGCATCTACTCCTATGTCACGCTGATGGCGGGTGTGGAGCCGACGGAGGACCTGCGCAAGGAGCTGATCGCACATGTGCGCAAGGAGATCGGCGCGATCGCTTCGCCCGACAAGATCCAGTTCGCGCCCGGCCTGCCCAAGACACGGTCCGGCAAGATCATGCGCCGAATCCTGCGCAAGATCGCCGAAGACGATTTCGGCGCGCTTGGCGACACCTCGACGCTGGCCGATCCCGCTGTCGTCGACGATCTCGTCAGCAACCGGCAGAACAAGAAGGGCTGAGCCACCCTCCCCTACGTTCTCGCCGCCGCACTGCGGAAAGCGGCGGCGAGAACCTTGAGCACCTCGCGCGCATCGCGCCTGCCGGGACGCGTCATCAGCACGATGTCCTGCCCCGGCAGTGGAGGCAGTCCGAGATTTGCGCCAACATCGATGGCGCCAGCCGGCGCCACCCGCTGGGCAAGCGCCGCCACGGCCAGGCCGGCACTCACCGCTGCACCAAGCGCCATGACACCCCCGCCGACGAACGCTTCCGTCCATGGCAGACCCGCCTCGTCCAGCGCATCGATGGCGAGCGCGCGGATGCCACAGGGTGCAGCCAACGCGGCCAGCCTGAGCGGTTCGCCCGAGCGGTGCTGGAACGAGGGTGATGCGAACCAGCGGAACGGCTCTCGAAACAGGATCTCCCCGTCGGCATTGTCATCGCCGCGCCGCGCAATCACCGCGTCCAGTTCGCCGTGGCCGTAACGGGCTACGACATCACGAGAAGAGGCAATCCGAACCTCCACCACCAGTGACGGGTCGTATGCGTTCAGCTTCGCAAGCAGCAGCGGCAGCTCCGGCCCGGCGACATGATCGCTGATGCCGAGCGTGAGCCGGCTGGGCGCGGCTGCCTGGATGCCGGAAAGCGCACGCTCGTGCGCCTCAAGCAGGTTGCGCGCCGCCGGCAGGAACCGTTCACCCTGCGCGGTCAGCCGAACATGACGGGGCGTGCGCTCCAGCAGGCGGGCATCGAGACGGGCTTCCAGCCGTTTGAGCTTGAGGCTGACGGTTGCCTGCGATGTGTCGAGCACCTCCGCCGCCCGCGTGAATGAAGCAAGATCCGCTACCAGTGCAAAGGCCTGGACCGTGTCGATATCGAGTGTTCGTGCGGGATCATTCATGTTCAAATCTTATCATTTATATATTCAGTGATATGTTTTCATAATGATAGGGCGATGGCAAGCTGCATTGGACTCAAGGAGCCCAGCCATGTTGATGATGCAGTACATCCACCGTCTCCCCGCCGACTATGATATGGACAAGATCGCCAGCCGGGCGGCCAGTCTCGGCCCCGACTGGGACGATACGCCCGGCCTCGGCTTCAAGGCTTTCGTTGCGCAGCGACGTGGCGAGAACGGCGCCACAAACAATGCCTATTCATCGCTTTACCTCTGGCTGGATGACGAAGCAGCCAGCGATTTCATCACCGGCGAGCGTTTCCAGAAAGTGATCGATGGTTTTGGTCGCCCCGCGATCGAAACCTGGCTGCCGCTCGACGTGCATCTGGGATCGGCGATTGGCGCACGTTCCGTCTACCGAGAGGATGTCCTGATCGATCCGGCCGCAAATTTCGCGGCGCTGAAACGCGGCGAAAACGAGCGCAATACCGCGATCGCCAGCCAGACGGGCATCTATGCCGCGGTAACGGCGATCGACCTGGCCAACTGGCGCCTGTCTCGTTTCAGGCTTTCGGCCGAGACGGCAACCGCTCCCGAACATGGTTCGGCCTACGACATCCTGCATCTGGCAAAGCCCGGAATTCCGATACTCGAGCAATTCCAGCAAAAGTGAGCAGCGGTTTTGCGTCCGGAATTGCGGAGAACTAAAGAGTAGGGCGCTTCGTAAAGGAAACGCTCTTGTCGCGGCGGCATGAAACTGTTGCGGTCTTGCACTTGCGCTTGCGCACAAAACACCCCACCTTGGCTGCGTGTTCAACGAACTGAAAGGAGGTGATCCGATGTCGAGTGATTTCGTTTTCCAGAGCGTGATCCCGGCGGATCGCCTTCACGGAGAGCAGTCTCTCCGCTGAAGCGCGAGACGCGCGGCACACGGTCCGAAGGGATCGTGGCCACGAGCCGCGCCTGGACGAAAGCCACGGAAGGCCGCCCATCGCAAGATGTGGCGGCCTTTTCCGTTTGTGATGGAGCAGCTTGGCAGACCGGCTACTTTGTCAGAGCCAGCTTGTTCATATTGCTGGCTATCTTATCGAAGGCCGCCTTAAGTTCCGGCCCGGTGGAGGCGTCAAAGAAATGCTTTCCGCCACTGTCGGGACTGGCGCATTTCTGCAGGAGATCGATGGCCTTGGCCCGGGAATCAGCGGTGATACCGCTGTTATAGAGATCGAAACCAATGGTGTAGATTTCGATGCCCTTGGCACGCATACCTTCACAAAGTTTGATGGCCGCGTCACGTGGCGGAGCCTTGCCATCCTTGTACACTCCCCTGTCGGTGGAAGCGTCGAAATAGGAAAGATTGAACAGGCCGTCCGTCATCAGGATCGCATACTTGCCTATCTTGGCACTGTCGTAGTCCATTGGACGTTGCGCCTCGGGGAGCGCTCCCGCCCAGTTCGGCGAGAGCAGGTACCAGCTCCATTGCACGCCGATATGACCGGCCGTACCGCCCTCAAACTCGAATGAATCGATCCGGGACTTAAGCGCCTGAGCATCCGACGTGAGCGGCATTATTTCCGCTTTAGGGCACATGATACTAGCCGAAAAACCGGCAGACCCGCCCGAGAAAGTCGTTATGAACATATCCCGATTGACCATGCTACGCTCAGGGCCATCGTCGGTATACTGATAATCGCCCTTACGCTCGGTAGCACAGTTGTATTTGTTGTTCGTACCGTTGCTAGAATTCGACGGCAGTCGCGGTTCGGTGTTGCCCGGCGCCTGCTTGCGTTCACTCTCCTTGGTTTCAATGAAAACGGAGCTCGCGGCCAGGCTGCTGCCGACATTCACCGCGTTTGCGTAAGGTATCAGGGCCACACGCACTCGTGGCCGGGTCGGGCTTTGATCCAAAAAGATCGTATCTATCGCATCTTTTGCAGCCTTCTTGAGATCCTGGACCTTTGTGCCGTCTTTCATTGAGCCCGTGAGGTCGAGCATCATCGCGATCTCGAGCTGCCGGAACGAATAAACCGCCGCTCCTGTTTGCGATACGCGTCGCGTCTTTTCCGTTCCAAACACCGGAAAATAGAGCGGCACGTCGACATAGGCCGAGACCTGAAGGGTGTATTTCGTGCGGTCGAGCGTGACCTTGTCGATCACGATCTGATTGCCAGCCAAAACACCGCCGCCGCTGTTGGCGTCCAGATAGACCTTGATGATCTTGGTCGCTTCAGCCTCGGTGGCGGTCCCGGTGGTGAGATCCCGCGCCGTCGAGGTCACCGCGGCATCGATGGCATTGCCCAGCGCTGAGCGGGCATTCATCATCTGGCCGATATCCACTGCAAAGCCTACGGCCAACGCCAGTACACCCAGCACGACGCCGGCCATGACCAAGAAATTGCCGCCGCGGTCCCTGCCGAACCTACCGACCAGCTGCAGAAGCCTGCCGAAAAACATCATCGCCCTTCCCCGCCCGCGGAACCCGTATCTCGAATGCGGGTTTCCTGCCGGATGAGGCGGCATCTGGACCAATATTGGTGAGTGCTTGGTAAAGGCCCGACCTTTCGCCCCCCAAAACGCTAACGAAGGTAAATGCAGGGTAAAGTTACGGGTGCGTTGATAAATAGCGTTACAGAACACTAATTTAGCGTCGGCGATTGTATCGATACCGTCGGCGGATCAGCGCCGGGCAAAGCGGCGGCGATCGAGACCAACCCGAGCCGCGTCAGAAATCGCTGGTCAGGCCCTTCACTTCCCAGTCGCCATAACGATTGGGATCGTTGCCGCCACGCCCACCGATTTCCCTGGGCAGGGCTGCCTCGGCCTGACGATAGGCCTGGCGGCGGATTTTGGCTTCAGCCAGTGCCCGTTCTGCCGCCGGCGACAGCGCCTTATCTTGGCCTGCTTCGCCCGGCATCTCGTTCGGCTTGCGGTTTTCGTCCGGCATGCTTTTCTTCCAGTGGATTGAAACAGCTTGGGCTTCTTACCATCATATAGCGAAACAAGGGCGAGGGATCGACCCTTACGAGGCGATGGAGAAACATTTGAGCACGATGCGCACAGCCATGCTTCTGGCCGCCATGACGGCGCTGTTCATGGGTGTCGGCTACCTGATCGGCGGCTCCGGCGGCATGATGATTGCGCTGGTCATCGCAATCGCCACCAATTTTTTCAGCTACTGGAACGCCGACAAGATGGTGCTGTCGATGAACCACGCCGTCGAGGTCGACGAGCGCAGCGCACCGGAATTCTATGCCATCGTGAAGAGCCTGGCCGCCAATGCTGGCCTGCCGATGCCGCGTGTCTACCTGATCGACACCGACCAGCCCAACGCCTTCGCCACCGGCCGTAATCCCGAGAATGCCGCCGTCGCTGCCTCGACCGGGCTGCTGCAGCGCCTGTCACATGAGGAAGTCGCCGCCGTGATGGCACATGAGCTTGCCCATGTGCAGCACCGCGACACGCTGACCATGACTATCGTGGCGACCCTTGCCGGCGCCATTTCCATGCTCGGCAATTTCGCCTTCTTCTTCGGCGGCAACCGTGAGAACAACAATCCGCTCGGCTTCATCGGCGTGCTGGTGGCAATGATCGTTGCGCCTTTCGCTGCCATGATCGTGCAGATGGCGGTGAGCCGCACCCGTGAATATGAAGCGGACCGGCGCGGCGCGGAGATCTGCGGCCATCCGCTCTGGCTGGCTTCCGCCCTTGACAAGATCGCGCGGAGCGCCGAACGCATCCGCAACGACGATGCCGAACGCAATCCCGCGACCGCGCATCTTTTCATCATCAATCCGCTTTCCGGCGAGCGCATGGACAACCTCTTCTCCACCCACCCGAATACGGAAAACCGCATCGCAGCGTTGCAGGCGCTTGCCGTGCAAATGGGCCAGGCTCGTGAGGCCGGCGACGCCATGCGTCCCGAAGCGGCACCTTCGCCGCGCCATGGCCAGGCCGATTCGGCCGGCCCCTGGGGCAGCTCCGAACCTTCCTCCGGCGAAAGCGAGCAACCGGAAGCGCCGAGACCCAATCCCTGGGGCCGCAACCCGTCCGGTCCGAAAGGCCCATGGCAGTGAGGCAATCTTCCAGGGCTGCCCGCAAGCCAGCGCCTCATCGTTCCGACAATGCGCTGCAGGCGCCCGGGCTTGCCGCGCGCCAGGCTGCGGCGCGGTTGCTGGCTGCGGTCATCGATGCCCATACCCCCCTCGATGGGCTGACCGACAACGAGCACGGCCATCCGCAATATCGTGGGCTCGACGGGCGTGATCGTGCACTGGTACGCGCCATTCTGGTTACAGCGCTCCGCTATCGTATGACCATTGCCGGCCTGCTCTCCCGCCGTCTGGAGAAGCCGCTGCCGGCCAACGCCACCACGCTTTCGCACATTCTGCATGTCGCGGCCGCTCAGATACTGTTCCTGGATGTGCCCGACAGTGCTGCCGTCGACCTCGCTGTCACCCATGCCAAAGCCGACCCGCGCACCGCACGCTTTTCCGGTCTCGTCAACGGTGTCTTACGCACTCTGGTCCGCGCCAAGGATGTCGAGCTGCCGCAGGCTCTTGCCGCGATCAACGATGCGCCGGCATGGTTCGACGAGCGGCTGCGCAGCGCTTATGGTCAGGAAACAGCCAATGCGATCCTCACCGCTCATCGGCTGGAAGCGCCCGTCGATTTCACGGTGAAAGCCGACCCGGCTCTGTGGGCGCAACGATTCGGTGGCATCGTCCTGTCGACAGGTACGGTTCGGGTAGAGAAACTACCTGCCCCTGTCATTGAACTGCCGGGCTTCGCGGAAGGTGCCTGGTGGGTACAGGATGCCGCGGCAGCGCTCCCGGCGAGGCTTTTCGGCGACATCGCCGGCAAACGGGTTGCCGACCTTTGCGCGGCGCCCGGCGGCAAGACGGCACAGCTCATTCTGGCGGGCGCAAAGGTAACGGCGGTCGACACATCGAAAAGCCGCCTGGCGCGGCTGGGGCAAAATCTCGAACGGCTGGGCATGAACGCCGAAGTCATTCAGTCCGACCTGCTCGACTATAGCCCTACCGAGCTTTTCGATGCTGTTTTGCTGGACGCACCCTGTTCTTCCACCGGCACGGTGCGCCGACACCCCGACGTGCCCTGGACCAAGACGCCCGCCGACATCGACAAGCTCGCGAACCTGCAGTACCGGTTGCTGGAAAAAGCCGTCACGCTGCTGAAGCCTGGCGGTTGCGTTGTCTTCTCCAACTGTTCGCTCGATCCGCTCGAGGGAGAAGAACTCCACAGTGCCTTCCTGTCCGAAGCGAAAGGCATCGTTGGCGATCCGATCCGGCCGGACGAAGTCCCCGGCATCGCCTCCTTCGTGACGCCGAAGGGCACACTGCGCACCACGCCTGCCGGCTTCAGTCTGGACAATCCGATGCTGTCCGGCCTGGACGGGTTCTTTGCTGCCCGCCTGCGTAGAATGGATTAACGTTCCGCCAGGCAAATCGTGTCGCGGCAAAATACCCCAAAAAGGTCTGGCTTAACCCTGATCTGTGGGCTTCCCGCCGAATTCGCTTTCAAGAATATAGTTGAATCCTATAATTCACGCGGGCGGACGGGACAAATCGAGGTGGTTTTTGGCACTCGCTGCCGATGATACGACGCGTCTGTGGACGCTCGTCGCAAAGGAATTTTGGCGCAAGGCGCGCCGGCGCCTGCGCGCCGGGCCTGTCTATCGCTGGCGCTATTCCGGTCGCACGCCCGAACGCGTGCTGATCGCGCCGCCCGATCTCAGGCTGGCCGATCCGCAAATCGCGCATGAAATCTATTATGGCCGTTTTCCGCTCTCTGGCCATCTGGTCGAGACCGGCGGCCTGTCGCCGTTCCAGCTCGACGTCGCCCATGATGGCTGGGTGCGCTCACTGCATGGCTTCCGCTGGCTTCGCCACATGCGCGCCGCCGGAACCGATCTTGCTGCCGCCAATGCCCGCGCGCTGGTTTCCGACTGGATCGCCCAGCATGGCAATCGCATCGCTGGCCCGGCATGGGAGCCCGCCACCACCGCCAAGCGCATCATCGCCTGGCAGCAGCATTCCTCCATCGTCTTGCAGGGCGCCGAGTTTCCATTCTACCGCGCCTTCCTGAAAACGCTCGCGGTGCAGATCCGCTACCTGCGTTCGCTGGCGCGCGAGATGCCCGATGGCAAGGACAGGCTGCGCGCCCGCGTCGCGCTCGCCTTTGCGGCGTTGTCCCTGCCCGCGCCAGCCTCGGCGCTACGCTCGGCCACCCGCAATCTCGCCGAAGAGCTCGACCGACAGATCCTTCCCGATGGCGGTCATATCTCGCGCAGTCCACTGACGGTCCTGGAAATCCTGGCCGATCTCCTGCCGCTGCGCCAGACCTATGCCAATCAGGCCGAGACACCGCCGGCGGCACTGATCAACGCCATCGACCGAATGCTGCCAGCGCTGCGTTTCTTTCGTCACCATGACGGCAGCCTCGCCCGCTTCAACGGCATGGGTGCCACCATTCAGGACCGGATTGCCGCGATCCTGCGCCACGACGACACCGCCGGCGCACCTTTGCTGCATGCGCCCTATTCCGGCTACGAGCGGCTGACCATGGGCGACGTCACGGTGATTGCCGACACTGGCGCGCCGCCGCCGATCGATGTTTCCAATTCGGCCCATGCCGGCTGCCTGTCGTTCGAACTGTCATCAGGCCGCCAGCACTACATCGTGAATGCCGGCGTCGACACCTACGGCGCCGCCGAATTCCGCCCGCTGGCACGCGCCACCGCCGCGCATTCCACGGCGACGCTCAACGATACCTCTTCCGCGCGCTTCGCCCTGTCGATGCGGGTCGGCGGCCTGCCAGGCTCACCCTTGCTCGGCGGTCCGCGCAAGGTCTCGAGCGAACGGCTCGACGACAGCGGCCGCCAGGGCTTCATCGCCCGACACGATGGCTATGCGCAACGCTTCGGAATCCTGCATGAACGCGAAGTGGTGCTGTCGGCAAACGGCAACGTCCTCACCGGCCGCGACCGTTTCCTGCAAGCCGGAAACAGTGCGATCCGCAATGATGGTCGCGACACCGTCGCTGTCCGCTTCCACATCCATCCCGACGCCAGCCTGTTTCGCGACGAGCACGACCGACTGGTGCTTGCCGCCGAAGGCGGAGACATCTGGGTGTTCACCTCGCCGCAGATCCAGCCCGAGGTCGAGGAATCGATTTTCTTCGCCGGCATCGTCGGGCCGCGCCGCAGCCGGCAGATCGTGCTGCATTTCCACGCATCGGCGCAGGCGGAGGTGCATTGGCAGTTCGTGCGCACCGGCACGGCCGGCTTTGCTCCAAGGCCTTGACCTCGGCGGGCTCCGACATCAGGTGTCCGGCGCGTACCCTGCAAGCTTCTGGGCATGCGCCCTGATATCGGTCGGCCAGCTCGCCATTTCGCGTGTGAACCTGTCCGGATCGCCGGCAAACAAGGCTCGCGATGCCTCCTCGAAGCCGGGCAGATTTCCAGCCATGGCCGAGACGAAACGATAGGCGGCCTCCTGACGGTTGCGCCGGGCGCTGCCATCGCCATCCGCGCGGCGTGCCGTATCGACCAGCCGGCGCAATGTCTGCGAAGCCCCGCCGGGCTGTGCCGCCAGCCATTCCCATTGCCGCGGCAACAAGGTGACTTCGCGTGCGATCACCCCAAGCTTCGGCCGACCCCGGCCGCGTGTTGCGGTATCCGTCCCTTCTGCCATGGGTCGGTCTTCAGCAACGGCTTTGGCGGAGGTGAGCGATGGAAACCGCGCGGCGAGCCGCGCAAGGATCTCCGCATCCGGACCGCGCAGGTCAAGATCGATGACGGCACCCGTAGCGTCGTCGAAGACCAGTACGGGCGCGTCTGCAGCACCTTGGCGCGCTTTCACGGCGAGCGCCACTTCGACCAGCGATCCACCGGCGAGGCGACGGTCGCCTTCGAACGCTGTGCTGGTGGAGGTCAGAGACAAAGGCATCAAATTCTCCTTGGTCTGGCCTTCTTAGCGTGTTCCCCGACAATGTCAAATATTACCCGGGTATAATTGACATCATCGGGCGTTACCCCTACATGCCGCCCCGAAAGGTTTGATCATGGGCAGTATCGACAGGAAGGCAGCTGTGGCGGCCTACAAGAAGCGTGACGTCCCGGCAGGGATCTATGGGCTGATCTGTGCTGAAACGAACCAGCGCTGGGTTGGATATTCACCGGATCTCGACGCCATGCCGAACCGTTTGTGGTTCACGCTTCGGCTGGGCAGCCATCGCGCAGCTGCGCTGCAAGCGGCGTACAACCAGCACGGCCAGGACGCCATTGCCATCGAGGTGCTCGAGCTTTTTGAAGACGATTGCCAACCCGAGGGCGCTGCGCTGAAGGAACGCCTGTCCTTCTGGCGTGACAAGATGGACGCGCTCCCCGCCTGAGTTTTGTGCCCGGCACGCTTTCCGACGCCGACCCTGCTTGATTTTGAGCCTCCGTGTGCTACGGCGCGGGCCATCTTCTTCAGCCCGCAGAAAGGCCGCCAGCCATGGCCGTTGCCGCCAAGAACATTCCCGCGCCGGATCTCGTCCCCATTCGTCGCGCGCTGCTTTCCGTATCCGACAAGACTGGCCTGATCGATTTCGCGGCGGCACTCGCCAAGGCCGGCGTCGAACTGGTTTCGACCGGCGGCACCGCCAAGTCGATCGCCGCTTCCGGCATAACCGTTCGCGACGTGTCTGAACTGACCGGCTTCCCCGAGATCATGGACGGCCGCGTCAAGACGCTGCATCCCTCGGTTCATGGCGCTCTGCTTGGAGTACGCGACGATCCGGAACACGCCGCCGCCATGCGCGAGCACGCCATCGAGCCGATCGACCTGGTCGTGGTCAACCTCTACCCGTTCGAACAGGTCCGCGCCTCCGGCGCCGGCTACGCCGCGGTCGTGGAGAACATCGATATCGGTGGTCCGGCCATGGTGCGCGCCTCGGCCAAGAACCACGCCTATGTCGCCATCGTCACCGAACCCGAAGACTATGTCGCGGTGCTGGAGGCGCTCGCTGCCAATGGCGGCGCGCTGCCGCTGGATTTCCGCAAGCGGCTCGCGGCAAAGGCCTTCGCCCGCACGGCGGCCTATGATGCAGCGATCTCCGGCTGGTTCGCCGAAGAACTGCAGATCGAGCAGCCGGCATGGCGTGCCTTCGGGGGACGGCTGGAAAGCGTCATGCGTTACGGCGAAAACCCGCACCAGTCGGCGGGCTTCTACGTCAACGGCGACAGGCGCCCCGGCGTTGCTACGGCGCGCCAGCTGCAGGGCAAGCAACTGTCCTACAACAACATCAACGACACCGATGCTGCTTTCGAGCTGGCCGGCGAGTTCGACCCGGCCCGCACCGCCGCGGTCGCGATCATCAAACATGCCAACCCTTGTGGCGTCGCCGAAGGCGCAACGCTCAAGGAAGCATATCTCAAGGCTCTGGCTTGCGATCCGGTCTCGGCCTTCGGCGGCATCGTCGCTCTGAACCGGCTGCTCGATGCCGAAGCCGCGGAAGAAATCGTCAAGACCTTCACCGAAGTGATCATCGCGCCCGAGGTGTCCAATGAGGCTGCGGCGATCGTTGCCGCCAAGAAGAACCTGCGCCTGCTGGTCACCGATGGTCTGCCCAACCCGCGGCAGACCGGCACGATCGTCAAATCCGTGGCCGGCGGATTGCTGGTGCAGAATCGCGACAATGCCGTGGTCGACGATCTCGACCTGAAGATCGTCACCAGGCGCGCGCCGAGCGAAGCCGAGATGGCGGACCTCAAATTCGCGTTCCGCATCGCCAAGCATGTGAAGTCCAATGCCATCGTCTACGCCAGGGACCACGCTACGGTCGGCATCGGCGCCGGCCAGATGAGCCGCGTCGACTCCTCGCGCATCGCGGCGCGCAAGGCCATCGACGCTGCGGAAGCCGCCGGTCACGCAGAGCCGCTGACCAGAGGTTCGGTCGTCGCCTCCGACGCCTTCTTCCCCTTTGCCGACGGTTTGCTTGCAGCCGTCGAAGCAGGCGCCACGGCAGTCATCCAGCCCGGCGGCTCCATGCGTGACGACGACGTCATCAAGGCAGCCGACGACCACGGCATCGCCATGGTCTTCACCGGCATCAGGCATTTCAGGCACTAGCCCTGGTGACGACATGGCCGCGATTTCGGACTTCGAGCATCAGCGGATCCTGGAGATAATCGCAGCCGTTGGAGCCAATGACTGGGGTAGGTTCAAGTTTCTTTCGGACGATCCTTTCTTGAATGAAGAAAGCATGTTCGAGCAATTCGAGGGCTCTCGCTTAAAGGTTGTCGACGGATTTGGAGACTGGCAAAGATCCGCAGCAGCAGAACTATGTGAAGATGGAGCACGAATGATCCATCTTCCCATTCAGGCCAAGATCCCGGGAGACCCAGAGATCCTTCTCACGCTTCATTCTTCGAGAAACAGAATAAGTATCTGGGTTTTTTGTCAGATTCCGGATTTTTCGAATTGAGGCACTCGCCTCAGCCTTCCGTCTTGTCGGCCGGATAGGGCGTACCGGCGAGGATTATCATACCCCCGACCAGGAACAGGATGATCATCGCCATGCCGAGGCGGGGCGAGCCGGTCGTTGCGGTGACGGTGGCGATCAGGAACGGCGCCAGGAAGCTGGTCGCCCGCCCGGCCAGCGCATAGATGCCGAAATAGCGGCCGGACTCTTCCGCGGTGACGCTGCGCGCCATGTAGGAACGCGACGACGCCTGCACCGGTCCGAACGCCACGCCGATCAGCAGGCCGTAGAGGATATAAGCCTTCTCGGCCGGCGTGCCGAACAGACCGCCGGTATCGACGCCGGGAAGCTGCAGCCAGCCGAACAGCGTATAACCTGGCCCGGTCGAGATGATGCCAACGGTGGCGATGGTCAGCAGCACCAGCGAGATCATCACCACCACCTTCGACCCGAGCCCTGTATCCAGCCGCGCCGCAACCCAGCAGCCGAGAATGGCAACGACGTTGAGAATGATGCCGAACACGCCGATCTCGGTGATCGACCAGCCGAACATCGCCGCTGCGAAAGCGCCACCAAGGGAAAGCAGTGCGTTGACCCCGTCCTGGTAAATCATGCGCGCGACAAGGAAACGGAAGATGCCGACACGCTTGCGCACCTCGGCAAGCGTCGATTTCAGCTCCGCCAGACCCCGCTTGACCGCTGGTCCGACCGGGATGCCTTTCACCGCGTCCGGGGTGAAAAAGAACATCGGCAGGATGAAGACGAGATACCATAGCGCCGAAAGCGGTCCGGTCGCACGGGCATCCTCACCGAGCTTGGGATCGAGACCGAAGATCGGATCGAGACCGACGATCGTCTTGCCGGTCTCCGGCGAACCCGCCATCAGCGCCACGACGAAGATCAGCGCCACCATGCCGCCGAGATAGCCGAGCCCCCAGGCGATGTTGGAGATTCTGCCGATCTCCGCCTTGGGTACCAGGCGCGGCATCATCGAATCGTTGAAGACGGTCGAGAATTCCGCCGCCACCGAGGCCAACGAGAAGAACAGCACGATCAGGAAGAGATTCGATCCCGGTGCGGCGAACCACAGCAGCATAAGGCTGACGATCTTGATCGTGGCGAAGAAAGCGATCCACGGCTTGCGTGGCCCGGTCTGGTCGGCGATCGAACCGAGGATCGGCGAGAGCACCGCGATCACCAACCCCGCCGCAGCCAACCCGTAGCCCCAGACCGCCTGGCCCATGGCAGGATCCGCCGACAGGCGCGAGACAAAATAGGGGCCGAAGATGAAGGTGGTGACCACCGTAAAGAAGGGCTGCGCCGCCCAGTCGAAGAACATCCAGCCCCAGATGCCGCGCCGGGAGGCGCGCTGCATGGTCACTTCGCTCATCTGTCCTCCACCGCTTTGTCCCGTTCGCGGTGGCCCATGTCTGCACGTTTTTCACTGCACTGCAAAGACCTGAAACCTGCCTGATGCCCTGACCCCGCGGGAAGGCCGATCACCGTGCGACTGCGAACGCAATCGACGGATGATTGAAAGCCCGCGACGCCAGCGCGAATGCGTACAGGTGCCCGTCAGGTGTTCCGCACCGCCATGGTGCGCTGTTCGATCGCGCGGACGACGGCAGCCATGTCGGATTGACCGAGGCCCAGCGCTTCGGTCTCACCATAGAGCACGTGGCAGACATCGAGCAGAGGTGAGGCGACTTTCGCCTCGCGTGCCGCCTCGGCGATCAAGCGGTTGTTTTTGAAGACGTCAGTGATTGCTGCTTGTACGCTGAAATCACCGGCAACCAGCTTTGCCAGCTTGATGCGCGAGACATCGCTCGCCATCGGGCCTGCATCGAGCACAGCCGTCAGGCGTGCAAGATCCAGCCCATGCCGCTCGGCGAAATGGACGGACTCGGCCAGACCCGTCACCGTTGTGATCAGGAAGATGTTGACCGCGAGCTTCATCAAAAGAGCTTTGGGCACCGCGCCGCACCGCACGATTTCACGGCACATCGGTCGCATCAAAGGCTCGACCTCCTCCACGACCGCGTCCTCGCCAGCCAGCATGGCCACCAATTGCCCCGCTTCCGCCGGCTTGCGAGAACCTGACACCGGCGCCTCGACATACTGGCCGCCTGCGGCACGGATATCCGCCTCCAGCTCGCGCGAATAACCCGCCGAGGTCGTACCCATGTGCACGATGACATGGCCTGCTACCTGGGCAGCGAAATCGGCCGTGTCGCGCGCCAGCACCGCATCGATCGCCTGCTCGGTGGCCAGCATCAGGATGACGATGCGCGTCCTGGCAAAGACTTCACCGGCGCTTGTCGCCACGCTTGCGCCCGCCGCTTGCAGCGGTTCGCAGAGCCCGGATGACCGGTTCCACACAAAAAGCGGCACGCCTGCGCGCGCCATATTGAGCGCCATGGGTTGCCCCATCACGCCAAGGCCGATGAAGCCGACCCGCTCGCTTGTGCGCATATTCGTCATCTGATTCACAGCCACATCGGTACGATCGAAAGCGCGAGCAACACGCCGAGCACCATATTGAGGCCGCGCCACTGAGCTTCGGTGCGTATCAGTCGTGCCATCACTGTGCCGGCAGTGCACCAGAGCGACACCGAGACGGAGGCGGCAAAGCCAAAGGCAAGCGCCAGCAGAGCGCTCAGTTGGGCCGGGCCGCTGGCCAGCGTGGCAAACGAAGCCGCCGCCCCCAAGGTCATCGCCCAGGCCTTCGGATTGAACCACAGCAACCAGACCCCGCCGACAAAACTGGTCGGGCGCGCCAGCTCGGCATCGAGGCGCGGCGCGCCGGCAGAGCCGACCTTCCAGGCGAGCCACAAAAGATAGGCCGAACCGGCTGTTTTCAAGGCAAGCTGCAGCGAGGGTAGCGCCGCAAGAACGCCAGCCAGCCCGCCGGCGGCAGCGGCGGCCATGCTGGCCAGTCCGGCGGCGATACCCACCATCAATGGGATCGAGCGGCGGAAGCCGAAATGCGCACCGGACGCGGTCGCCATCGTCGTCGCCCCACCCGGCGTGACGGACGAGACCAGCGCGAAGATGACCAGCGGCAAGATGGTTTCGGGCGACATCGGCGTCTCCAGGCAATAGCGGCAAACTCCTAGCTAGCGCCGGAAACGCCATTAGAGAAACGCATGTTGATTATAGCCGGCATTAGCATTCATAATGCCAGCATGACCCGCAATCTGGACCTCGCCCTGATCCGAACCTTCCTCGCCGTCACCGAGCGCGGCAACATGACGGCTGCAGGCAATGCCCTGCACCTCACGCAAAGTGCTGTCAGCCAGCAGATCGCCCGGCTGGAGCAGGCCTTTGGCCACGAATTGTTTTCGCGTGACCGGCGCGGGCTGCGGCTCACAAGCGCCGGAGAGCGGCTGCAAGGCAAGGCGCGACGGCTGCTGGGCCTCAACGACGAGATCTGGGCCGACATGACGACACGTCGCGTCGAAGGACCCGTCCGGCTCGGCGTGCCGTTCGATCTGGCCGGCCCGCTCATTGCGCCTGTTCTGAAGGGTTTCGCGGACGCCTTCCCGCAGGTCGAGATTTCGTTGCTCTGCGCATCCTCACCCGACCTCACCCATGCCTTGGCCAGGGGTGAGATCGATCTGGCTCTGGTCGAGACGCCCCTCGGCGCTTCGGAAGGCGAGTGCCTCGCCGTCGACCGTCTGGTCTGGGTGGGAGCCAGGGGCGGTGTCGCACATCTGAAGACGCCGCTGCCGGTTTCGATGGTGGCCGAAACCTGTGCTTTCAGGCCTGCGGTCCTGGCAGCCTTGCACAATCAGGATCGCGAATGGCGCACCGTGTTCGAGAACGGCAGCATTGATGCCACCACCGCCACGGTGACGACGGATCTTGCGGTAACGGCATGGCTTGCTTTCACCGTGCCGTCGCATCTCGACATCCTGCCGGCAGAGGCCGGCCTGCCGCCGCTGCCACCTTTCGCGATCAACCTGCATCTGCCAACGCGCGATGCAGACCCCGCGACGCTCGAGCTTGCCCGCCACATTCGCGAGGGCCTGTCGAGAAGCCAGCTTGCAGCCTAGAGGCTCGAAGCTTCCAGGCTGCAGACCGGGCCAGACTATAGACCGGGATTGGGCATCAAGCCCCGATCAGGTCGCTCATCAGGCCGGAGGCGACGGACAGGCGTGACACTGTGATGTCACCGCCTTCCGTCAGGGCCTGCAGCCGCTCACGCACGCGGGCAATACGTTCACCGCCGGCTTCCAGCCAGGCCGCGACCGGATCGGCTGCCTTGCCGTGCTGCGTAAGTGCCGCCACCGCGATGCCGCGCCGTGCTGCGCCGATCGTGTCGGTGGCGCGCGACAGCGCCAACTGGTCGTAATAGTCCGGCGGCGTCACCGATCGCGCGGCTTCCTCGATGCGTGGAATGCGGAAGGCTTCGCTCACAGCAAAGAATGCCTTCGCTGCCGCGACGATATCCGAACCGGCAAGGCGCGATGTCAGCGCGATGTCCGGGATCAGTTCGGCGACATCGGCCAGGGCCAGCCGCTCCGCCAGCCTGTCGGGCGTACCGACCTTGAACAGGCCGTGCCGCTTCTCCTCCAGCCGCTCGCGCGAGAAATCCGACAGCAGCGACACCAGCTTCGGCTCGAGCGCCTTGCGGGCCTCCTGCAGTTCGGCAATGCGCTGGCTGAGTGGTGCGGTGCCGGCATCGTTCTTCAGATACCAGCCCGCAGTCACGAAGATAAGCCGGCTTATGACCTGGTAAAGATCGATCTGCACCTGGCCATCGGTCTTGTTGTCCAGCGCATTGATCTCGTTGTAGAGCGCCGGCAGGCCGAAGCCGTCGCGGATCACTGCGAAGGTCCGCACCACGTCGGCCGCGCTGCGCCCGGTCGCTTCCATCAGCCGGTTGGTGAAGGATGGCCCGCCACGATTGACCAGGTCATTGGCGACGACACGGGCAATGATCTCGCGCCGCAGCCGGTGACCATGGATCTCCTCATTGAACTTCTTGACCATCCGTTCCGGGAAGTAGCCGGTCAGGTCAGTGTTGAAATGCGCGTCGTCCGGCACATCCGACGCGACGATGTCGGAGAACAGCACGATCTTGGCATAGGCGAGCAGGACGCCGAGTTCCGCCCGGGTCAACGGCTCGCCACGCGCCTCGCGCTCGGCAAGGGCTGCCGGCGATGGCAGTGTCTCGACAGCGCGATCGAGCAGGCCACGCGCCTCGAGCGCGGCCATGAAGCGGCCCTGATGCGCGATGTCGGCCAGCCCGCGCTTGCGGGCGAGCGACAGCGCCAGCGTCTGCTCGTAATTGTTTGACAGCACCAGATTGCCGACCTCATCGGTCATTTCTGCCAGCAGCTTGTTGCGCGCCGGCCGTGCCAGCGAGCCCTTCCGCATGGCCGATGCCAGCGCGATCTTGATATTGACCTCTACGTCGGAACAGTTGACGCCGCCGGAGTTGTCGATGGCGTCCGAATTGTTGCGTCCGCCGGCCAGTCCGAACTCGATGCGGCCCCGCTGGGTGACGCCGAGATTGGCACCCTCGCCGATCACCTTGGCGCGCAGGTCCATGGCATTGACGCGGATCGGATCGTTGGCGCGGTCGCCGACATCCTGGTTCGTCTCAGAGACCGCCTTCACATAGGTGCCAATACCGCCGAACCACAGAAGATCGACCGGTGCCTTGAGGATGGCGGTCATGATCTCGGCCGGTGTTGCCGTTGTCTTGGCGAGGCCGATCGCCGCTGCGGCTTCCGCCGGCAGCGTGATCGACTTCTGGTTGCGCGAGACAATGACGCCGTTCTTGGACAGTTTCGTCTTGTCGTAGTCCTGCCAGCTCGAACGCGGCAGGTCGAACATGCGCTTGCGCTCGGCAAAGGAGGCCGCCAAATCCGGCTCCGGATCGATGAAGATATCGCGATGGTCGAAGGCCGCGATCAGCTTCGTCTGTTCCGACAAAAGCATGCCGTTGCCGAACACGTCGCCCGACATGTCGCCGACGCCGACCACGGTGAAAGGCGAGGTCTGGATGTCGCGGTTCATTTCACGGAAATGCCGCTTCACCGCCTCCCAGGCACCCTTGGCGGTGATGCCCATCTTCTTGTGGTCGTAACCCGCAGAACCGCCCGAAGCGAAAGCGTCGTCCAGCCAGAAACCGTGCTTTTCCGAAATCGCATTGGCGGTATCGGAGAAGGTTGCCGTGCCCTTGTCGGCCGCGACGACGAAATACGGATCGTCGGCATCATGGCGCACCACACCGGCCGGCGGCACGACATGGTCGATGCCGATGTTGTCGGTGATCGACAGCAGGCTGGAAACGAAGTTGATGTAGGCCTGACGGCCGGCCTCGAACCACAGGTCGCGCTGGCTGGCGGGCGGCAGGCGCTTCGGATAGAAGCCGCCTTTTGCGCCGACCGGTACGATGACCGCATTCTTGACCTGCTGCGCCTTCACGAGGCCCAGCACCTCGGTGCGGTAGTCCTGGGCGCGATCCGACCAGCGCAGACCGCCGCGCGCCACCGCGCCGAAACGCAGGTGAACGCCTTCGACCTCGGAGCCGTACACGAAGATCTCGCGCCATGGTCTGGGTTCCGGCAATCCGTCGACGGCACGCGAGTCGAGCTTGATCGCCAGCGACTGGCCACGCTCCTTCTTCCCATCCACGAAATGGTTGGTGCGCAGCGTCGCCTCGATCAGGTTGAGGTAGCGACGAATGATGGTGTCGTCGTCGATGCTGGGCACATCCTCCAGCGCGTCCTTGATCTTCGCCTTCAGGTGCTTGGCCGTGGTGACGCCTTCGCCCGCCGCGTCCGCTCCATGCCGCGCAACGAAGAGCGCATGGAGGCCTCGGGCGATATCGGGATAGCGGTTGAGTGTCGCCGCTATGAAGTCCTGGCTCTGCGGAATGCCGGCCTGCTGCAGATAGCGGCCATAGGCGCGCAGCACCAGGATCTCCGTCGCCTTCAGCCCGGCTGTCTGGGCAAGACTGTTGTAGCTGTCATTGTCAACGTCGCCGCGCCACACTGCCAGGAACACATCCTCGAACAGCGTCCCCTCGTCGGCGAGATCGATCGGCTGGCCGTAGGCGTTCTCCAGTTCCATGTCGTGGATGAAGACGCGGTTGCCGTCCTCCTTGTCGATCTCGAAGGTGCGCTCGCTGATCACCCGGAATCCGGTGTTTTCCAGCAGCGGCACCCGCCGCGACAGCGCCACCGGACTGCCGTGATGATAGATCTTCAACGAAGCCTGCTGCGGGGTCTGGCCGGCGTCACGGTAATAATCGATGTCGATCGGGTTCCCGGCCGAGATCTTGGCGATGCGCGCGGCATCGACCAGCGCCACCGCCGACGAGAAGGAATCGCGGTAACTTTCCGGGAACCGCGCGGCGATCGCTTTCAGCGCCGGATCGTTGCCGCCGGCTTCCGCGGCTTCCGCCAGCGCATCTTCCCAGGTGCGCACGATGTCGCGGATCGCAGCCTCGATTGTTTCCTGCTCGACCTTGGGCGTCTTGCCGCCCGAGCGGCCTATGATGAAGTGCACACGGGCGAGGCCGCCTTCCGGAAAAGCTGGATAGTAAGCCGACAAACGACCATCAAAAACCGTCTTCAGATATACGCCCATCTTTTCGCGCACCACGCTGTCGTAGCGATCACGCGGCACAAAGACGAGGATCGAGACGAAGCGATCGAACTGGTCGGCGCGCACCAGCGCACGCACGCGTGGGCGCTCGATCAGGCCGAGGATCGCCTCGGCATGCTTGCGCAAGGTGGGGATCGGTACCTGGAACAGCTCGTCGCGCGGATAGCTTTCCAGAACGTTGATCAGCGCCTTGCCGGAATGATCATCCGGATTGAAGCCGGACTTGGCGATCACCGTCTCCGCCTTGGAGCGTAGATAAGGGATCTTCATCACCGAGCGCGTGTAGGCGGTCGAGGTGAACAGGCCGACGATGCGCAGCTCACCTGCCAGCTTGCCGTTCTTGTCGTAGGTCTTGATGCCGATGTAGTCGAGATAGATACGCCGGTGCACGACCGACTTGGCGTTGGCCTTGGTGACGATCAGCGGTTCCGGCCCATGCAGGAAAGCGCGGATTTCGGGCGTCGTCGTCACCGCCTCGGTACCGCGCCGCAGCACCAGCACATCCGGATCGGCGAGGATGCCCAGTCCCGGCTTGTCGGCGCGCTCGAGGCTGCCGCTCTTCTCGCCGCCGGAATATTTGAACTCTCGCATGCCGAGGAAGGTGAAGTTGTCATCGCGCAGCCATTCGAGGAAAGCGATGCCTTCGGCCACGTGCTTCTTGTCCAGCGGCACCGGCGCATAGCGGAACTCCGAGATCGCCTGGTCGAGCCGTGCCAGCATCGGCTTCCAGTCGGCAACGGCGGCGCGCACCTGCGCCAGCGTCTTGGTCAGCCGCGTACCGAGCGCCGCGGCCACCTCTTCAGAAAGCCGGCCGATATGGACATGCACGACGCTGACCTTGTCGAGGCCCGCATCTTCCTTGACCAGGCCGCCATCGCCGACGATTTCAGCCACTCCGGCCTTCGAATGCCTGACCGCGATGACAGGATGAGTGACCAGGGTCGGCTCGCCCGCGGCCTCGGTGATTTCGCCGAGGATCGAATCGAACAGGAACGGCATGTTGTCGTTGACGACGGTGATCACCGTCACCGGACGCCCCTGGCGCGACACGCCGGACGCCGTCTCGATGGAGACGATGCTTTCGCCCTTCTTGTGACGGGACACCGCATTCTCGGCCAGTTCGGCGGCACGGGCGAGATCCGCCGCGTCATAGGCGGCGACATCCTCGGATGGAGCCCTCGCCAGCAGATAATCCGCTAGCCGCCCTGGCCTTTGACCTTCTTTTCCGCCTCCCTTTACCACCGGTTTCTTTGGCTTGGTTGCGGACTTCAGGCTGGCCATGATGCGATTTACCTCCGCCATAGGCTGCATTGCGACTATCGTAGCAGATGATCGCCTTTTGGCGACAAAGGTTTGACGGCTGCCTAAGAAAAATGCTGCCTGCATAAGAAATTTGCAGGCGCCAGCGAAAGGAGACCGCGATGAGCGAGAAAATCACCGCACTGGATTTGCCGCAGGGGGAACTGAGCGACGCCACCAGGGCCTATTTCGCGAAATGCGAGGAAAAGCTCGGCCTCGTGCCCAACGTGCTCAAGGCCTACGCCTTCGACGAAAAGAAGCTGCGCGCCTTCACCGACACGTACAATGACCTGATGCTCGGCGATTCCGTATTATCCAAGCTCGAACGCGAGATGATCGCGGTCGTCGTCTCTTCCATCAACCATTGTTATTACTGCCTGACCGCGCATGGGGCAGCCGTGCGCCAATTGTCCGGCGATCCGGCCTTCGGCGAGATGATGGTGATGAACTTCCGCGCCGCCGACCTCACCGAAAAGCAGCGCGCCATGCTGGAATTCGCGGTCAAGCTGACCGAACAGCCGGCAAAGATCGTCGAAGCCGATCGCGAGGCACTTCGCGAGGCGGGTTTCAGCGATCGCGACATCTGGGACATCGCTTCGACCGCTGCCTTCTTCAACATGTCGAACCGCGTCGCCGCCGCCATCGACATGCGTCCGAACGCCGAATACCACGCAATGGCGAGATAGCCTTCCTGCCGGTCAGGGAAAAGAAGACTCAGCTTCGCGCCGCGATCGCCGCAGCAGCACCCGCCATGGTGCCGGCGGAAACCCGGTTGGCGATGCGCATGGCGCGGGGGCTTTTCAGCAGCTTGCGTGCCTGTGCCGCTGCCAGGATCCAGGCGAAGTCGATCAGGATCAATACAACAGCCATCGTGACCGTCAGCTCCATCCAGCCGAGCACGGAGACGGAAGCCAGGTCGATGATGGTGGGCAGCAGCGCCAGATAGAACATCATGATCTTGGGATTGCCGAGCGTTACCGCCATGCCGGCGAGGAAAAGCTTCACCGGCGAATCTTCCTTCGGCAATGAACCTCCGGTCGCTTCGACCGGCGCCGTCCACATCTTCCAGGCAAGATAGGCGAGATAGGCAACACCGAGCCACTTGATGGCGACGAAGGCGAGATGGAAGCTCTGCGCCACCACCGCCAGCCCGAACACCGCAAAGGACAGCCAGATCGCTTCACCGATCCACATGGCGAGCAGGAACGGCAGCACGTCGCGGAATCCTTTCGATATCACCCGCGCCACCAGGGCAGCGATCGAAGGCCCGGGCGAGCCGGCGGCGACAAACAGCGCACCGGCGAAAATGAGAAGGGACGTGAACGTCATCAACGCGCTCCTTGAGGCAGGCGCCGAAGCATAGGCCGAATGCCATCCGATGCAATCCGGGGCTGATCTCTCATCACCCCGCTTTCACCGTCGTTTAAAAAGCGCTGGAGGCACGGCTTGATCTCATTGGTGCAGCTCGTTAGAACGCCGCATCATCATCAGCCTCAGGCTCCCGACTTTGCCATCGTAACCGCCGGTCTCGTCAGCTCTCCCAGAACTCGCATGGCAGCGTGCAAGAGCGTTGCCGTTTTTTACAATTGCGTTCGTTCCTGTGGTGGTTCGAGACCGGTTTGGCCAGCGCCTCGGCGCCGGACGACGCCTTGATCTGGCGCATGATCCTTTCAAAAATCGAATGCGATTTCGGGTCATGCGCTGAGGCTCCTCGCCTGATCTCCACACGAACGCCATTCCGCGCCTCAAAGAGAGGCATCTCGTTTATCGCCGCTTGGACGGACTTCCCGACGGGAAGGACCAACCGGCATGTCATGCACGCTCCGCGTCCGATGGACACTCATTGCAAACCGTTTCCCCCGCCCCTGGCGTTCCTGTCCGCGTTGCGGCACGCAGCGCGCCTTCGAATGCAGCGACAAATTCCGCCTCAACGCCAACGGCAGGCGGCTCGATGCCTGGCTGGTCTACAAATGCACCACGTGCGACGAGACCTGGAACCACACGCTGTTCGAGCGCCGCAACGCCCGCGACCTCGATCCGGACCTGCTTTCGGCCCTGGAAGCCAATGATCCGGCACTGGTCAGCCGTTACGCCTTCGATGTCGCAGCCCTGCGCCGGGTCGCGCACAGGGTCGAGGAATTCGCGGGAAGTGTCGCTCGCAAGGAGGAAATGGCCTCAAGGCCAGCCGCCCCAGCGCGATTGGAGATCGTTCTTGCCGCACCAATCCCGATCGCCATCCGGCTCGATCGCTTGCTCGCGGCGGAGCTTGGCCTGCCCCGCGCCCGAATTGGCACCATGGCGGACGCAGGTCGCATCATCACGGCAGCTGGCCTCAATCGACCGGTTCGCGACGGCTGCCGCGTGCAGATCGACCTGGCCGTGGACGACGCGGACTTGATCCTGCGCAACGCGCGCCCGTAAGGCCGTCAAACGAAAAGGGCGGGGAAGTCCCCGCCCTTTTGAACCATCAGGCCGCGCTGACCTTCGACTTCTCGAAGCGCTTGCGCTCGTTCGGGTCGAGATAGAGCTTGCGCAGGCGAATGGTCTTCGGCGTCACCTCGACCAGCTCGTCGTCCTGGATCCAGGCCAGCGCACGCTCCAGCGTCATGCGGATCGGCGGCGTCAGCTTGACGGCCTCATCCTTGCCGGCAGCACGGATGTTGGTCAGCTTCTTGCCCTTCAGAACGTTGACCTCAAGGTCGTTGTCACGGCTATGGATGCCGATGATCATGCCCTGGTAAACCTTGACACCGGCGTCGATGACCATCGGGCCGCGATCTTCGAGGTTCCACATGGCGAATGCCACCGACTCGCCCTGGTCGTTGGAGATCAGAACGCCGTTGGTGCGGCCAGGCAGTTCGCCCTTGTAGGCCTGATAGGAATGGAACAGGCGGTTCATCACGGCCGTGCCACGTGTATCCGTCAGCAGTTCCGACTGGTAACCGATCAGGCCGCGGGTCGGCGCATGGAACACCAGACGCTGGCGATTGCCACCCGAAGGACGCAGTTCGACCATCTCGGCCTTGCGTTCCGACATCTTCTGCACGACGACGCCGGCATGCTCCTCGTCGACGTCGATGACGACTTCCTCGACAGGCTCCATCAGCTCGCCGTTCTCGTCCTTCTGCATGACGACGCGGGGCCGCGAAACGGCCAGCTCGAAGCCCTCGCGACGCATCGTCTCGATCAGCACGGCGAGCTGGAGTTCACCGCGGCCGGAAACGTAGAACGAGTCCCTGTCGGCCGATTCTTCGATCTTCAGTGCGACATTGCCCTCGGCTTCCTTGAGCAGTCGATCGCGGATGACGCGGCTGGTCACCTTGTCGCCTTCGGTACCGGCGAGCGGCGAATCGTTGACGATGAAGGACATGGTGACGGTCGGCGGATCGATCGGCTGCGCATGCAGCGGCTCGGTTACGGACGGGTCGCAGAACGTGTCGGCGACGGTGCCCTTCGAGAGGCCGGCGATGGCGACGATGTCGCCTGCCTGGGCTTCTTCGATTGGCTGGCGCTCAAGACCGCGGAAGGCCAGGATCTTGGAGACGCGGCCGGTTTCCAGCAGCGTACCGTCATGGTGCAGAACCTTCACCGGCTGGTTGGACTTGAGCGTGCCGGATTCGATGCGACCGGTGATGATGCGGCCGAGGAACGGGTTTGCCTCGAGAATGGTGCCGATCATGCGGAACGGACCGGGATGAACGGTCGGCGCCGGAACGTGCTTGAGCACGAGGTCGAACAGCGGCGCGAGGCCCTGGTCCTTCGGGCCTTCCGGGTTCTCGGAGACCCAGCCGTCGCGGCCCGAACCGTACAGGATCGGGAAATCAAGCTGTTCGTCGGTGGCATCGAGGGCAGCGAACAGGTCGAACACCTCGTTGATGACTTCCTGGTGACGGCCGTCGGGACGGTCGATCTTGTTGATCACGACGATCGGCTTGAGACCAACCTTGAGCGCCTTGCCGACAACGAACTTGGTCTGCGGCATCGGGCCTTCGGCGGCGTCGACCAGGACGATCGCGCTATCGACCATCGACAGGATGCGTTCGACTTCGCCGCCGAAATCGGCGTGGCCGGGGGTGTCGACGATGTTGATGCGGGTATCCTTCCAGTCGACCGAAGTCGCCTTGGCCAGGATGGTAATGCCGCGTTCCTTTTCGAGATCGTTCGAATCCATGGCGCGTTCTGCAACGCGCTGGTTTTCACGGAACGAGCCGGATTGCTTGAGAAGCTGATCGACAAGCGTGGTCTTGCCATGGTCGACGTGCGCGATGATCGCGATATTGCGGAGGTTCATGCTGGGTCTCGGAGGTTGCACAGGCAGCACGCCCGGATAGTCAAATCGAGACGCCGCCTTTTTCGGTTGCGCGGCTCATACAGGGTTTTTCGCATTTGCGAAAGGGGGCGGCGTGCGGGCAGTTGGCTGGTCACCTTTTGTTAAGTGGCAGGAGCGTAGAATTTCATTAACCAAACGCGGAACCTTTTCCGCTGTGGAGCATTCGGGCGTCCATGATACGCAGTCTGAACCGGTTCGTGATGATCTCCCTGTCGGCCACGCTCGTCGCCTTGCTGGCGCTGGGTGGTGCATGGTCGGCTGCAACACCCGCTGACAAGCCGATGGCCGTGGTGTCGACGCAGGCGGAAAAACTCTTCCCGGATGCGCCGGACGGGGTCGACCCGATGGTTACCGGCCCGGTCAGCGCCGCTTTCAAGCAGCGCCAGGCCGATGTCGGCTGCGAGAAGGCGACCTGGCCGAACGTGCCCGCCGCCTGCTTCGAGCACTGATCTCAGATTACGCAGCCCGAACCGGATCGAGCGTCGTCTTGTAGAGCTCGTTGTCGTCGCGATCCATCAGCCTGACCGTCAGCTGCCCGGTGTTGCCGTCGATGTCGACGAGACCGAAGAACTGGAAGCCCGCCGAAGGCGGCAGGTTCTGGCCCTGTTCGATGCTCGGCGCCTTCACATACTTCACTTCCGGCCCAAACGTCATGTCGAGATCGTTGGGACCGAAGGTGCCGGAGTGTATCGGCCCGGAGACGAACTCCCAGAACGGTTCGAAATCCTGGAACTGGGCGCGATCCGGGCTGTAGTGGTGGGCTGCGGTATAGTGCACGTCCGCGGTCAACCAGACCGTGTTGGTGATGCCGGCGTTCTTGATGAAGCGCAGCAGGTCGGCGAATTCCAGCTCGCGCCCCTTGGCCGGCCCATTGTCGCCGTTGGCGACCGCTTCCGAGCCTTTCTTGTTGGCGGCATCGTCCCACACCACGAGCCCGATCGGCATGTCGGCGGCGATCACCTTCCAGGTGGCCCTGGAGTTGGCGAGCTCGCGCTTCAGCCAGCGGGTCTGCTGCTCGCCCAGCATGCGTGAGTCCGCGTTGAGTTCGGTTTGCAGGTTCGGACCGTTGGCGCCGCGATAGGAGCGCATGTCGAGGAAGAAGACATCGACCAGCGGACCATAGGCGATCTTTCGGTAGACGCGGCCCGGTTCGGCCGGCGTGAAGCGGATCGGCGTCATCTCATGGAAGGCACGGCCGGCACGCGCCGCCAGAACGGCGATCGACTTTTCCTTGTAGCGGTCGTCGGCGGTCAGGTCTTTCGAGCTCGACCAGTTGTTGACCACCTCATGGTCGTCCCACTGGAAGAAGGTGGGTAGCGCCGCGTTCATGGCGAGCAGGTTCTTGTCGAGCAGGTTGTATTTCCACTGCCCGCGATATTCATCGAGCGTCTCGGCAACCTTGCGCTTCTCATCGATGAGCACGACGTTCTTCCACTTTGTGCCGTCCTTGAGATCGACCTCGTCCTTCATGGCGCCGTCGGCATAGATCGTGTCGCCCGAATGCAGGAAGAAATCGGGCGTGTGCCTGGTGATCGAGGCATAGGTCTTCATGCCGACCTCATCGATGCCCCAGCCCTGGCCGGCGGTATCACCCGACCATGCGAAGCGTACGGAGCGGCGCGAGGTCGGTGCAGTGCGGAAACGACCGACGATCGGCTCCGACACCGCGTTCACGTCGTTCAGGTCAGCCAGCGTCATGCGGTAGAAGATGTCCTGGTCGGAGGCCAGGTCGGTAAGCAGGCGCTTCACCGCATAGTCGCTGTCAGGCAGCGCGTTGAGCGGCGCCAGGCGTTCGGCATTGGCGAAACTTTCCGTCGTCGCCACTTCGAACTGCACGCGCGATGGCCTGTCGGCGCGGGTCCAGATCATGCCTGATACCGCGTCGATGTCACCTGACTGGACACCGTGGGTGAAAGCCGGGCGCGTGTTCGCGCGTGAATAATAAGGCATGGCCAGACCCGATAGCCCGACCAGGCCGGCCGCTCCTGTCGAAGCGAGGAAGGCTCGGCGGCTGATGCTGGCTGGCTTGCTCATGGCTGGCTCCTTGACGGCGAATGGGAGCCGCCAAGGTCCTCGGCCTTTGTTTCAGCTACATTTCGGAAGCGTGAAACTTTCTTGACGGTCCACAGATCGCCGATCGGGGTAATTCCTGCAAAAGAAAGATAGAGCGTTTCCGCGTTTCCATGAAAAACGGAAACGCTCCGGCATCAGGCAGGCTGCCCTTTTGGTTCCAGCATCGGGCGGTTGGTGTTGATCAGCAGCGACAGGCAGGCGGCGATGATGCCGGTCATGCCAGCGATGACAAAGGCAAGCTCGTAGCTGCCCTGGAACTCGCGCATCGCTCCGCCGAAGAAGGCGGCTGTGGCCGCGCCAACCTGATGGCCGGCAACGATCCAGCCGAACACCAGCGGTCCCTTGGCATCGCCGAAGGCCTCGTTCGACAGACGCAGTGTCGGCGGCACGGTGGCGATCCAGTCCAGTCCGTAGAACACCGCGAAGACGATGAGCGCGGTCGCCGAGAACCCGGAAAAAGGCAGATACATCAGCGACAGGCCGCGGATGGCGTAATAGACACCGAGCAGCTTGCGCGGATCAAAGCGGTCGGTCAGCCAGCCTGACAGGGTCGTACCGATGAGGTCGAAGATGCCCATCAGCGACAGCAGGCCAGCAGCCTGGATCTCGTTGATGCCATTGTCGGCACAGAAAGCGATCAAGTGCGTGCCGACAAGGCCGTTGGTGGTGAAGCCGCAGATGAAGAACGTGGCAAAGAGGTACCAGAACACACGTGTCCTGGCCGCTTCACGCAGTGTGCCCAGCGTATGGGAGATGAAGTTGCCGGCCGCCGCCGGAGGCGTCGGCGGCACGTCGTCGGGTTCAGCGCCGAAACGCACCTGGCCGATCGACGCCGGCCGCTCCGGCACCAGCATCCAGACCAGCGGCACGAGTGCGGCCGTGGCGATGGCAATGACAAGTGCCACCGGTTTCCAGCCACCCGACTGTGCAAGCCATGCCAGGAAGGGCAGGAAGATCAGCAGGCCGGTAGCGCTGGACGCCGACATCAGGCCCATGACCAGACCGCGATTGGTCTTGAACCAGCGGTTGACGATGGTGGCGCCGAGCACGGTGGCGACAGCGCCCGAACCGACGCCGGAGAAAACACCCCAGGTGGCGATGAGTTGCCAGGACTGCGTCATGAACAACGACAGCCCGGTGGATGCCGACATCACCACCAGCGAGCCGATCACCGTCTTGCGCAAGCCAATGCGCTCCATCAGTGCGGCGGCGAAGGGACCGGTCATGCCATAGAGGAAGATGCCGATTGCGGCTGCCAGCGACACCACGTCGCGGCGCCAGCCGAAATCGTTTTCCAGGGGCAGCATCATCACCGAGGGCGCGGAACGCAGCCCGGCGGCGATGAGCAGCGAGAGAAAGATGACCGCAACGACGACGAAGGCGTAGCGCTGGCCAAACGGACGGGACTGAGCTATCATGTTACTGACCGGTACGTTGCAGTTGCCGAATGTGTACGTACCGGTTAGTAACATGTCAATTGGAATGCCTCATGCCCACTGACAAAAATATTGAATCCAGCGTTTCGCGCGAAGCGGCCCTGCCCCCGGCGGCCGAGAAGATCCTTGGCGTCGCACACGAGCTTTTCTACCGTGAAGGCATCCGGGCCATCGGCGTCGACGAGATCGTAAAAAAGGCGGGTGTCACAAAGCCAAGCCTTTATCGCTCCTTTTCATCGAAGGATGAGCTGGCAGCATCCTATCTGCGCAAATACGACATCGAGTTCTGGGGGCGTTTCGACGAAGCGGTGGCAGCGCATCCGGGCGATGCGCGGGCGCAGATCAATGCTTTTCTGACGCGCATCGGCAAACGCTCACAGAAGCAGGGATACCGCGGCTGCGGCATGACCAATGCGGCGGTCGAGTACCCCGAAGCCGGTCATCCCGCCCGCGTGGTCAGCGAGGAAAACAAGCGCGAGCTCCGCCGCAGATTGCGCGCCATGGCCAAGGAAATGGGTGCGGCTGACCCCGGCACGTTGGGCGATGGCCTGCTGCTGCTGATCGAAGGCGCCTACATCTCGAGCCAGATCTTCGGCCCGGGTGGGCCCTCGCAGTCGGTTGCCAGACAGGCTGACCTTTTGATTGGCGCCAGCCTGAAAAGCTGACGCCTCATCTTCTCTGCAGGAAGGTCGGGCTCAGGTCAGCCCGCGCTTCACCATCATGGCATCCGCCGTAGGCATCTTGCCGCGGAAGGCGGTGTAGAGTTCTTCGGGGTCCTTCGAGCCGCCGGCTGCGTAGATGTTCTCCCGCAGCTTTTTCGCCAGCGCCGGATTGAACGGATCGCCGGTTTCCTCAAAGGCCGAGAAGGCATCGGCGTCGAGCACTTCCGACCACATGTAGGAATAATACCCGGCCGAGTAACCGTCGCCGGCGAAGACGTGGCTGAAATGCGGGGTGCGGTGACGCATGGCGATCGTATCCGGCATCGTCAGTTTCTCGAGCGTCTCCGTCTCGAACGCCAGCGGTTCGGCAGGCGCGTCCGGCCGCGCATGATAGGCCATATCGACCAGCGCCGAAGCGGTGAATTCGACGGTGGCAAAGCCGGCGCCGAAGGTACGCGCCGCCAGCATCTTGTCGAGCAGCTCCTTCGGCATCGGTTTGCCGGTCTTCACGTGCAGCGCGTGTTTTTCCAGCACTGCCGGCACCGTCAGCCAGTGTTCGTAGAGCTGCGAAGGCAGCTCGACGAAGTCTCGGCTGACCGACGTGCCCGAAACCGATGGCCAGGTGACATCGGTCAGCATGCCGTGCAGCGCATGGCCGAACTCATGGAACAGGGTCTTGGCTTCGTCGACCGACAGCAAGGCCGCTTCGCCGGCCGGGGGCTTGGCGAAATTCATGATGTTGTAGATGATCGGCTTCGCGCCCTTGCCCAGCCTGTAGCCGGATTGCAGCGCACTCATCCAGGCACCGGAACGCTTGGACGATCTGGCGAAATAGTCGGCCAGGAACAGCGCGCGCTCCGATCCGTCGGCGTTTCTGACCACGAACACGCGCGCATCCGGATGCCAGCCGGCAATGCCTTTCTTCTCTTCGAAGGTTAGGCCGAACAGTTTCGTCGCAACGTCGAAGCAGGCGGCGATGACATGGTCGAGCTGCAGATAGGGTTTCAGTTCGGCCTCGTCGAAAGCAAATTTTTCGGCGCGCAGCTTCTCTTGATAGAAACGCCAGTCCCAGGCGGCGAACTGCTCGTTGCTGCCGGCGGCGACAGCCAGCCGCTCCAGTTCCTTCTGGTCGGCTGCAGCTTTCTCCAGCGCCTTCTCCCAGACCGGGTCGAGCAGGTCGTGCACGGCTTTCGGCGTCTTGGCCATGGTGTCGTCGAGCTTCAGCGCGGCAAAGGAACCATAACCCAGGAGCTTTGCCTTCTCGGCACGCAGCCTGAGCATGTCGCGCACCACGGCGGTGTTGTCGCTGGCGCCACCATTCTGGCCACGCCGGGTGAAGGCGCGCCATGCCGCTTCGCGCAGGTCGCGACGCTCGGAGAAGGTGGTGAACGGCTCGTAGATCGATCGCGACAGCGTCACCGCATAACGGCCCTTCTGGCCGCGCGTCTCGGCGGCTTCCGCCATCGCGCTTTTCAGGAAATCCGGAAGGCCGGCAAGATCGGCCTCATCGAGAAACAGTACCCATTCACGCTCGTCGGCCAGCACATTCTGGCCGAAGCTGGTGCCGAGCGAAGACAATTGTTCGTTGATCGCGGCCAGCCGCTGCTTGCCATCGGCGTCAAGCTTGGCGCCGGACCGCACGAAACCTTTCCAGGTCCGTTCCAGCACACGCAGCGTCTCTGCATCGAGCTTCAAACCATCGCGCCGCTGATAGAGATCGTCGATGCGGGCGAACAGCGTCTCGTTCATGGAGATCGCCGAGAAATGCCGCGACATCTTCGGCGCCACCTCGCGCTCCATAGCCTGGATCGTGTCATTGGTATGCGCCCCGGCCCGGCACCAGAAGATCGAGGAGACGCGGTCAAGCGCCTCACCGGCAAGCTCCAGCGCCTGCAGCGTATTCTCGACGGTAGCCGGTTCGGCGTTGGCGGTTATGGCATCGATTTCCGCCTGATGCGCCTTCAGCGCCGCATCGAACACCGACCCAAAGTCTTCGTCCCCGATCTTGGTGAAATCGGGAAGACCAAGCGGCCCCTGCCAGTTGGTCAAAGCATGGGCGGCGAGATCGGATACGGACATGGGGGGACTTTCGCTGAACGTGAGGAAGACGGAACGACAGTATCTTCCCGATGTAGGCCGCCGGGACCGTCGGTGCAACGACAAGTCCCACCGACCGGCATCAGATAGCCAGCTATGAAGGACCCTGCGCAGGTTTCTCAGAAGCCGTCGCAATTTTCCGCAATGGTCGCTTGCGAGGATGCGGTGATGCGTTCGTCGGTCAGTGCGAAAACCTCTCTTGTCAGAAGATCATTGCCGGGAAAGTCGTAGCAGACGACGACGGTGACCAGGCCGTTGTCGGCGCTTTCGACGCGATGCCGGATGTCTGCACCTGATACCGCGCCCTGCCATTCGTCCATCGACGCAAGGAACTGCTGCTTGTTCTGCTCGGTATCGACATCCTGCAGCCGGATGCGGGCATCATCGGCAAGCATGTCCGCGAGGCTGCCGCGGTCTGCAACCAGCAGTGCGGAATACCACCGGCCTATCACGGCGTTGTCGTCAGCCCGCGCTGAACCCAGCATCAGGACGTAGAGGACGACCAAACAGAGTTTCGACGGGCCGACAACAGGCACGAGACGACACCTCCTCCATACAACCTAGGCCTGTATGGAGGAGAAGGGAAGGTTGTTGTCCTCAGCCGATTTCGGGTCGTTCGAAATCGCCGGTTTCGTTGTTCATCGCCCACAACTCGCCGGTCGAGATATCGAACCAGGCACCGTGCAGGGTGAGCTTGCCCTTGCCTTCGAGAATCTTGACGCAGGGAAAGGTGCGCAGGTTGGCGATGGAGTAGCGGATGGAGATGCGCTCCAGTGCCGTCTGCCGTTCGCCGGTCGTCATCATGGTCGAAGCTGAAACCGCCTCGGCGGCGGGCGCGATCAGGCTCATCCACTTGCCAATGAAATCGCCCGGCGACAGCGGAGCGGACGTCGTATCGAGTGCGGCACGGATGCCACCGCAGCGGCCATGCCCCATCACGACAATATTCTTGACCTTCAGGCTCTGCACCGCGAACTCGAGCGCGGCCGAAGTCGAATGATACTCGCCATCCGGCGCATAGGGTGGCACCAGATTGGCAACGTTGCGCAGCACGAACAGTTCGCCCGGGCCGGCATTGAAGATCACCTCGGGTGCGGCGCGAGAATCGCAGCAGGCCACGATCATCGTCTCCGGTGCCTGGCCTTCGCGTGCGAGCGACCTGTAGTGATCGGCCTCGGCCACATAGCGGCCGTTGATGAAGTTGCGATAACCGGCAATGAGATGTTCTGGGAGATGCGGCATCTGGACCTTTCCAGGCTGGACGGCGACGGCTCGTTTCCACTGCGAAAGGCACTAACGGCAAATTGGCCAGGCAATCAATGCAAAATTGTCATAGCTCTCCCGCGAGAACCATGCACGACGCATAGCTCGCTCTGCCAAACCGTTCAAACATGGATAGCGACAGGGATTCCTCTGTCATCGCCCCCCGGCGGATTCGGATAGGAGGCGGCTTCACCTCGCGCGATCCGGCCAGCAACCAGCAACATGGCAGCGGCGTCGAGAAAATCGTCCGCCGCGGCACCTCTCGGCGGCGCCTGATCAAGAAAGGCGCGCTCATAGCCGTGACGGGCGAGCAAAGCCCGCCGCTCTTCCATGCCGGCTGGATTGACCGTGCCTTTGATCTTCTTGGGCAGGCTCATCGCACGGCCATCATTGAGCCGCCAGAATGCCACCTCGGGATGAGACTCGAAAACGCGCGCTCGTAGATCCGGCCGCGCGGTCAAAAGCCCGTCGATCTCGCGGATCTTGCCGAAGATGCCAAAGGCCTGGATGGAAACGCCGCGCGGCGGATTGGACGTCGCTGCTGCGACGGCGCTGGCGCGCCGATGCGCCTCATACCAGGCTTCGACTGTGCTGAAGCTGGCTGTATCGGCATAGACTGCTGCCCGCGACGGAATGGCGAAGACGCTGGATTGTCGTTGGCCAAGCAAGGGGCGCACCAGTGCTTCGGGCCCGCGCCCGCCTTTGCCCGAAACCTCGGGCAGACCGATCGGCATGTCGACAGCCACGATCGCATCGGACGGTAGGGCCGTCAGGAGATCGTCGAAGCCAGGATAGACACCGACGATCGGTGATCCGCCAGGATCCTGCCGCATTGCAATCCAGCCAGCCTTGCAGCCATCGACCCCGGCCACGGTTACGTTGGCCGGGTTTCCGGTCATGCGGTGCGGCCTCGTCCCGGATGGGTGAGATGGCGCATCTGCACCATGGCCATGGGTTGCGACAGGCTTTGCGCATCGGTTTCCAGCTGCAGCTCATCGCCACCGCGCTTGGCGGTACGCGCCAGGATCTCGTAAACGGCAGCGGTCGTTGATTGCAGCGCCTTGGCAGGTGGTTGGCCGGACAGTGTACGGGCGAGAAAGACTGCGCCGGTGAGATCGCCGAGGCCGTTCGGCGGTCGGTCGATCAGGCGATGCTCAGCCAGCAGCACCTGGCTGGAATCGAGCAGGAGATTGCCGGTACTGCCTGACATCATCGCGGGCGCCGACGTCACCAGCATGGTTGCCGGACCGGCATCTAGCGCCGCCGCCGTGGTCGACTTCAAGTCCGGCAGGTCGGCCCCTGCCATCCAGGCGAGCTCGTAGCGGTTCGGCGTGGCGATATCAGCCAATGGCATCAACCGGTCGCGCAGGGCCTTGGCGGTTGCTTCGGGCACATAAAGCCCGCCGGAATCGCCCATCACCGGATCGCAGACGTAAAGCGCGCTTGGATTCTTGGTCTTTACGGCACCGACCAGATCGGCGATGGCGTCAGCCTGGCTCGCCTCGCCGAGATAGCCGGAAAGGACGGCACCGACCTCGCCGAGCCAGGGCGCGCGTGCCAGATCGGCCATCAGCGCTGCAAATTGTTCCGCAGGCGGAACGATCCTTGTTGCCCGTCCATGGCCGGGATGCCAGGGCAGGATCACGGTTGGAACCGCCCATACTGGGAAACCCAGCGTCTCCAGCGCGAAGACAGCGGCGCGATTGCCTACGGACCCGCGCGCAACATGGCTGGACACGACGATGACGGCGCGGGGCGCCTCGGCCTGACTGGTGTTCATGATGGTCCTATAGATGGCGGGCGATATAATAACCGACAGCGATCAGCATCGCGATCGCCAGGATGAGGCCTAGCATACGGCCGATGCGGGTGCCCCAATATTCGATTGGGTCGAAATCACCCTGGCTGGCTCCGTGCCGGTCAGATGGCAGGCCGCCAGGCTCAGTCTCACGTGCAATGCGGTCGAGGATGCGACGCGACTCGTGCTCGCTGTCCCTGTCGGCATGACCTGCCATGGATGCTCCCTCTTTTTGCTGATCCTAGCCCGATCCCGCTTGAGGTTACAGGGCCTCGTTGCCGACGAGGCTGCGCCACACCGGCATCTGGCAGCGGTGATGCAAAGGCGTTTTCTCCTGCAATCTTTATGGTATTGCTTGCCTATTCGAGCAAACGAGGGACCGCTCATGTACGCACAGCGCCTGTCTTCGCTTCCCCGCAACCTGCCGGCTTTTCTTTTGATGGCGCTTTTGCTGCCGCTTCTGTCGGCCTGCGGCTACAACACCATTCCGACGGCGGAAGAAAACGCCAAGGCAGCCTGGAGCGAGGTGCTCAACCAGTATCAGCGCCGCGCCGACCTGATCCCGAACCTTGTGGAAACGGTGAAGGGCTACGCTGCCCACGAAAAGGACACGCTGGATGCCGTGGTCGAGGCGCGTTCCAAAGCCACGCAGATAACGGTGACGCCCGAAACGCTGAAGGACCCCGAAGCCTTCAAGCGGTTCCAGGACAGCCAGTCTGGCCTGACCAGCGCGCTGTCGCGTCTGCTTGCCATCACCGAAAACTATCCGGACCTCAAGGCCAACCAGAATTTCATTGCGCTGCAGGCGCAGCTTGAAGGCACCGAAAACCGCATCGCTGTGGCTCGCCGCGACTACATCCAGGCGGTTAAGGACTACAACCTGACGCTCAAGACCTTCCCGTCCGTGCTGTGGGCGACCTTCTGGTTCCGCTCCAACGAGCCTTTCCAGAATTTCACCATCAGCGAGGACAAGATGCAGACGCCGAAGGTCGATTTCGGCACCAACAAAACCACCACGGGACAGGGTGGCTGAACGCTACCCTTCCTGATCCGGACTGGCTGATCTTGCGCCCCTTCCCGCCATCCCGCCGTTTGCCTGCGCATGAGATCCACGCAGTATCGTGGACTGTTGCGCTCAAGCCGCTGCTGGCGGTGTTCTTCGCCATGCTGCTTGCCGGCATGGCGCTGGCCGACGATCTGCCAGCCCTGACCGGACGTGTCGTCGACAATGCCGGCATGCTGGACCCCGCCGCGAAAGCGGCCCTGGAGCAGAAACTGGCCGACTTCGAGAAGAAGGGCTCCGACCAGATCGTCGTCGCCACCATCGACAGCCTCGGCGGTGAGGAGATCGAGCCCTATGCCAACCGGCTGTTCCGTGCCTGGAAGCTCGGCCAGGCCAGCGACAACAACGGCGTCCTGCTGCTGGTTGCCAAGAACGACCGCAAGATGCGCATCGAGGTGGGTTACGGCCTGGAAGGCACGCTGACCGACCTGCATACCAAGCTGATCATCGAGAACGACATGGTGCCGGCTTTTCGTGGCGGCGATTTCGCCGGCGGCATCACCAAGGCCGTCGACGACATGATCATGGTGCTGGAGGGCAATCCGGAAGAGCTCGAGGCGCGTGGCAAGCGCCATCAGCAGGACAGTTTCAGCGAATACGACGCCGAACAGGTCATGTTTGCGCTGTTCATTACCATCTGGGCGGTGTTGTTCTTCGGCGGGCTTGCCATGGCGATCCTGCCGCCGATCTTTGGCACCAAGATCGGCCCCGGGCGCTATCGCTGGCTTGGAATGACCTTCGACACCAACAGGAGTTCATCCAACAGCGGCGGCGGAGGATCTTCCGGCGGCGGCTGGTCGGGCGGCGGAGGCGGATGGTCCTCTGGTGGTGGCGGTGGCGGTTTTTCGGGCGGCGGCGGTTCGTCGGGCGGCGGCGGATCTTCGGGGAGCTGGTGACGATGGCAATGCGTTCCCTTACCCACGCCGACCATGAGCGCATCGCGCAGGCGATCCGCTCGGCGGAGCAAACGACAAGCGGTGAAATCTACTGCGTGGTGGCGCGCGCGAGCGACGGATATTTCTTCCAGGCAGCGTTCACCGCGACGCTTGCCTTGTTCGCTGTCAGCATCGCTTTCGGCTATGTGCTGGAAGCCTTGTGGCTGAGCGTACGCCTGCCGCACTTCCTCATTGTACAGGCGGTGGCAGCCATCAGCCTGTTTGTGCTTCTGTGGCTGGTGCCCCGCCTGCGCATCCATTTCGTGCCGCGCCGGCAACGCTACAAGGCCGCGCATGCCAATGCGGTCAAGCAGTTCCTGGCGCGCAACGTGCATCGCACCGCTGCACGGACCGGTGTGCTGGTCTTCGTCTCGATCGCCGAACGTTATGCCGAAGTGGTCGCTGACAGCGGCATCGACGCCAAGGTCGGCCAGCATGTCTGGGACGGTGTGGTGCGCGACCTGACCGCCCATGCCGGCGATGATCGCCTGGCTGACGGTTTCGTGAGTGCCATCGGCGCAGTCGCAGCGGTTCTGGCGGAACATTTCCCGGTCGGCCCCGGCGACGTCAACGAACTGGACGACCACCTGGTCGAGATCTAGGCCACCTTTTTTGGCCCAGTATTTTCGCTTGTGCGAAAGCAAGCCTGACTCTTTGCAAGTCTGTCGACCGGGTCTATGGTTAACAAACCATGAACACGTTGACCATCGACATCCGCAGGGCCGAGCCGCAAGACGCGGCGGCGATTGCCGACGTGCATCTCGAGGCCTGGCGAGGCGCTTATAGTGGCATCATCCCGCACAGGACGCTGACGGCGATGATCAATCGCCGTGGCTCCGACTGGTGGTCGAACGCCATCCGCCGGGCTGCCACCGTGCTGGTGGTGGAAATCGGCGGGACGATCGCGGGTTACGCGACTGTCGGCCGCAATCGTGCCCGCGAACTGCGCCAGCAGGGCGAGATCTACGAGCTTTACCTGCGCCCCGAATACCAGGGCATCGGCCTTGGCCGCAGGCTGTTCTCGGCCGCGCGCCGCAAGCTTGCCGATCATGGCCTGAGTGGCCTCGTCGTTTGGGCGCTGGAAGAGAACCAGAATGCGCTCGCCTTCTATACCGGCGAAGGTGGCCGCGATGTCGCCGAAGGTGTCGAGATCTTCGAACAGAAGGCGCTGAAGAAGGTCGCTTTCGTCTGGGATTGATCACGGCGGCGGCGCCTTCTCCTTCCGCACGCATTGCCGCATTGCACAAAGCCGTTTCGCCCGTTATTCGGTGCGCGATTGCCAGATTCCGCGCTGCCACGGCACGCTTGGGGGCTTGGCAAGCCATTTCATCTTGCGCATGACCTGAAGACGGACTCCAGTCAGGGCAGCGCCAAAGCGAGGGTTACCCATGCGTATCGAGGCGATATCGATCGGCAAGAATCCGCCGGAAGACGTCAACGTCATCATTGAGGTGGCGGTCGGTGGCGAGCCGATCAAATACGAGATGGACAAGGAAGCCGGCACGCTGTTCGTCGACCGTTTCCTCTACACGCCGATGCGTTATCCCGGTAATTACGGCTTCGTGCCGCACACTCTCTCCGGTGACGGCGATCCGATCGACGTGCTGGTCTGCAACACGCGCGAACTGGTGCCGGGCTGCGTCATCAATGTACGCCCGATCGGCGTCCTGATCATGGAAGACAATGCCGGCCAGGACGAGAAGGTGATTGCGGTGCCATCGCCGCATATCACGCAGCGCTATGAAAAGGTGTTCGACTACACCGATATGCCGGAGATCACCCTCAAGCAGATCGAACACTTCTTCGAGCACTATAAGGACCTCGAACCCGGAAAATGGGTGAAGATCGGCGGCTGGCACGATGCTGCCTATGCCAAGAAGATGATCATCGAAGCCATCGAACGCGCCAAGGCAGCCAAGAAGTAGGCCGCGCTCTCAGGCGCTGGTGAGCGTTTGGTTCGCCGGCGTCTTCAATTGTCGACCCGGCCGAAGGCCGGAACGTCGCCGACGACGATGCGCGTATCTTTTCCGCAGGCAAAGGAACGCGCTTTCTCGTCGGCGATCTTGCGCGCTTCCTCATTGGCATTGGCACTGCCGGCGGCGACGAGCGCGACCGTGCAGCCCTCACGGCCTTCCATCTGGGCGACCTTCGCCACCACCAGTACGTCGGTCTTTTTCGTGCCGTCATCGCCAGTGTTGACGGATCGCCGGTGAATCGCGGCGAACGGAACCGAGACATCCCCCGTCGTCTCCACCCGCCACTCCACCTTCGGCCCGGCGCTGTTGAAGCCGACAAAACTCTCCCAGCTCGACGTCATGTCCGCAGGCGGAAAACCGTAGAACACGGATTCGCGCGCGTCGTCATAGCCAAGCAGAACCGGATAGCCGCGATAGCCTGAACAGGAGAGATCGGCCCAGTCGCCGTCGTTCTCGCCGGCCTTCGCATAGGTCAGGCAATCCTTTTCGGTAACGAGGTCTGTGTAGGCGCTTGTGATCTGGCCTGCTGACGCGGATTGGCAGAGACCGGCAAGAACGAAATGGTAAGAGCGCTGCGCATGACGACCTCCGGTTGGGGCGTCCGTACCATATCGGCAAATGCAGAGCGCGCCTACGCCAAGCCGGACATCCGCCGCGCAAGCTAGGCGGGATCGCCTCTGGCCCGCAACGTCTTCAACCGTGCCGTGCCACCCGCCACCACTGCAACGGATGATGCCGGAACGCTAAGAGCCTTGGCGATAAGTGTCTCCAGCGTATTGTTGGGACCGCCCTTTTCCGGAGCGGCGCGCACACGTGCCTTGAGATGGCAGAGACTCTCGGCAGTAGGCTCGACACCATCCAGCGCATCAGACGCTGCCTTCGGCGTCAATCTAACGAACAGGTCGATGCCGTCGGCGCGCGGGCGAAAGATTTCGCCCATCGCAACTAGTAGAAAAGCGGCTTGACCGACCTTTCGAGAAATTGAGTCACGAAAAACAGGATCAACAAAAGAATGATCGGCGAAATGTCGATACCGCCGAGGTCCGGCAGAAATCGGCGGATTGGCCGCAGCGCCGGTTCAGTCAGCCGATAGAGTGCATTGCCAATCGAGGCGACAACCTGATTGCGCGGGTTGACGACATTGAAGGCGAACAGCCACGAGAAAACGGCCGAGAGGATGATGACCCACCAATAGAGGTTGAGCGCCAGAATAATGGTGTCGATAAGGGCGGTCATGCGGGGCTCCGAGTGTTGCCGACATGTAGCCATTGTATGCGGATGCGGCAAGAGCCGGGCGAACTTACGGCAGTTCCCTGGAATTTCTCGAGCGCACGAACCTGCCGCTAACGCCCGCAAGCCACGACAATCGCACGAAGATCGAGCGCCATCCAACACGCGGCAGCGACAGGTTCGCGCCCAAAAGCTCGCTTGACAGTGAAGCGCGGCGCCTCATAAATGCGCCATCCGCTGGACGGGGCTGTAGCTCAGCTGGGAGAGCGCGTCGTTCGCAATGACGAGGTCAGGGGTTCGATCCCCCTCAGCTCCACCAACGGTAATAGATATTACTCGGTTTTGTTCTCCCTTGAAAAATTCCAGCGGAACCGGTTGGCGTCGAGCTTTGATCGCCTCGCCAGGTTTCAGCATGTTGCGAAAGGTTTTCGCGCAGCGGATTGATCAGATGTCGGGCGGCCTGTTGTGCCGCCCGGATTACCCTACCGCCTTAGGCCGCGATCTGGATCGCGACCTTGCCGCGATGCCGGCCGCTGCGCAGCCGCTCGAACGCGTCATCAGCGTTCTCGAATGAGAAGACTTCGTCGACAACCGGACGCACGCCACTCCGCAGCGCGGCCGACAGATCCGAGACCGATCCGACATAGACGCCGCGGACGTTGATCGCCTTCATCAGGATGGCGCCGGTGTTGATATCGCCGCCGAAGCCGGTGAGCACGCCGACCAGCGAAACTTCGCCGCCGGGACGCACGGCTTGAAGCGCCTGGTTGAGTGTGCCGGACCCGCCGACTTCCACCACGTGATCGACACCTTCGCCTCCCGTGATCTCGGCCGCTCGGAGACCCCAGTCCGGCGTGTCGCGGTAGTTGATCCCGATGTCTGCGCCGAGTTTGCGTGCCTCGGCGAGCTTTTCATCGGAGCTCGAGGTGACGATGACCCTCGCCCCGACGGAGCGGGCGAACTGCAGCGCGAAGGTGGAAACGCCACCCGTGCCCTCGACCAGCACCGTGTCGCCCGGCCGGATGCTACGACCGCCAAACAGGCAATTCCAGGCGGTGACACCGGCGCATGGATATGCGGCCCCCTCCACATATGACCAGTCGTCGGGCAGTCGGGCGACCCCGCTCGCCGGTACCACGACACGCTCTGCGAGGACGCCATCAACGAAGCCGCCTCCCAGCGCACCGGCCTGCTTGGCCGCGCTGAATGAGCCTTCGCTCCATCCCGGCATGAAGCCGATGGCGACGCGCTCGCCGATCCGGTCTCCCGATACGCCGTCGCCGACGGCGACAACGTTCCCCGCGCCATCGGACAAGGGAACGAGATCGGCACGCTGATCGCCGCCATAGCGGTCCTCGCGTACGATCAGGTCGCGGTAGTTCAGGGTTGTGGCCTTCAGGTCGATCAGCAGCTCGCCCGGACCTGGCTGCCGGTCCGTTTCCTCAACCCGCCTCAACGGCGCGGTTGCTCCATTCAGTCGATATGCTCGCATGGCGTCTCTCTTCTGTTGGTGATGCGAGGTCGACATAGTGCTTCATGGCGATTAGCATAAGTACGTACAAAAAGGACATGTACATACATGAATGATAGTGTCAGCGGTACGCGCCGCCGGGCGACGAAGACAGGCTGCGCGGTCGAGGCGACGATGAGCGTGGTCGGCGGCCTGTGGAAGCCGGTTCTGGTGTTTCACCTTCTCGAGGGCCGCGTTCGGTTCAACGCGCTTTGCCGGCTGACGCCGAACGCAACGCCGCGGATGATCACCCTGCAACTGCGTGAACTGGAGGCGGACGGCGTCATCCGGCGGATCGTCTATCCGGAAGTGCCGCCCCGCGTTGAGTACGAACTCACCCCATTCGGGCGGACGCTCGAGCCCGTTCTGATCAGTCTGCGGGAATGGGGTGAGGCATTTCAGAGCCGTTGAGAGCGGCCTTCAAATCAGCCCTGACGACTTGGCCTTCGATACCGCTGCCGTCCGCGATGACACGCCAAGGGTCTTGAGCAAAGCCGAAACATGGGCACGCACCGTATACGGCGAAATGTGGAGAGCCTGACCGATCTCCTTGTTGGTTCGGCCCGCCGAGAGCAGACGTAACACCTCGCGTTGCCTGAATGTCAGCGTCGAAAGATCATCCTTCGGCTCCGGCAGGTCCTTGGCATCGGCCTCGATCAGTATGATCCTCTCACCGTCACGTACCGCTGCGATGCCGGCCATGATCTGCAGCGGCCTCAGGCTCTTGCAGATAAATCCATCCGCGCCTTTGCCCATGATCCGTTCCGCGATGACACGGTCCTGAACCATCGAGACAAAGATGATCGAGGATCGGGGGAACTCCCGTCTCAATGCAGGAAGGTCCGGCTCGACGCTTTTCCCCGCAAAGATGAGGTCGATGATAAAGGTGCTCGGCGGCTCTCCCCTGCGGGCGAGATGAAGCATCTGAACAAGATCGTCGGCTTCGATTATTTCGGCCTGCGGCACCACTCTCTGCAGCAACCGGCGTATCCCCTCCCGAAAGAGCGGATGATCATCCGCGAGCATGACGCGATCGCCTCGCAAAGATTCCTCCAAATATTGACCAATCGGTCAAATAGCAGCGCCAAGTGTATTATGAAACATTTCTAGTCCAGATGTATTATTATTAGTAATGTCTAATATAATTACCGGATCGGTCGGAGAATTATTTCCCCAGTTGCATGGTTCTTTCGAGGGCGTTGTTGAAGCCCTTGAGGGAGATGGAGAAGGCGACGTCCTTTTCGGTGTCGGAGGCAAAGGCGCCGAGTTTCAGCGCTGTGCCCGTCTTCAGCGCCGCGGTGGTCGCCGGCGTGAAGGTAAGCCGCACGACGCAGCCGCCCGGCAGGCAGGTGCGGAAACGCGACGGCTTGCCAGGCGGGGTGTCGTCGACCGAGAAGGTCACGCCCTTGTCCAGGTTGAGCCCGAACGGCATCACCAGC
>DASZAX010000017.1:0-92194 GCA_035944705.1 Mesorhizobium sp.
GCTCGACGAGCCGACCTCGGCGCTTGATGCCTCGGTGCAGGCGGAGGTGCTGAACCTGCTCGAACAGGTGCGGCGCGACCGCAAGCTCACCTACCTGATGGTCAGCCACGACCTCGCCGTCATCAACCACATGTGCGAGCGCCTGATGGTCATGCAGAACGGCGAGGCTGTCGAACAGCTCGCCGCCGCCGACCTCGTCTCCCACACCGTCACACAGGACTACACAAGACGCCTGCTCAAGGCGTCGGAAGGCTTCGTCAGGGCGGCGAGGAATACTGAACTTTCGAGACTTCAAACAAAGCCAATGAAAAACCAACAGAGGGAAGACAATGAAATCTGGTCTGGTTCTGGGGGGCTTGAGCGCACTCCTGTTTGAAATCCCACAACCCGCCGCAGCGGAAACGGAGTTGATCCCCGATCCGGAGCCGGCCCAATACCTCCGCGCCTGCGATGTCATGGGCGCGGGGTTCATCCAACTCCCGCAAAGTGATGTCTGCCTGAAGATCGGTGGATATGTCAGCTATGAAGTCTCGGCCGGTGCCGATGTCTACACGGGCGAACGCAAGAAGAGCTGGGGCCAGCACACCAAGGCCAAGCTGAATGCCGATGCCCGATCGGAAACCGAACTGGGAAGCCTGAACACATTTTTCGAGATCGAACAGAACTTCACCGACGGCACCAATGAAGGCGCGAGCTTTTCCGCGGCAACGATCGAGCTGGGCGGGCTGCTGATCGGCGCATCGGACTCGCAGTTCGATGTCTGGCTGGGATCGGCAGGCAACGTCTCGAGCGATGACGTCATTCCTTATACCGGCGGCATGACCAACCAGGTCAGCTACACGGTGCGCCTCGGCAACGGGCTTTCCGCCATGTTTGGTGCGGAGCAGGGGGCGAGTGCCGGCAAGAACAGCGAAGAAGGAGAGGTCGAGGACGACGAGGAGGGCGAGGGACCCGAGACGCCCGATATGCAGGACCATCTGATCGATGGCTACATGCCGCATCTGGTCGGGGGGCTGAAGCTCGAAAGGCACTGGGGAGCGATCGCAACCGTCCTCGGCTACGACTCGGTGTTCCAGGAGATCGCGGCGAAGGTGCGGATGGATATCCGGTTGGGTGGCCCATTCACCGCCTTCGTCATGGGCGGCTATCAGTCCGATCCTGAAAAGCCGAACTACTATGGAGCATGGGATGGCACCTACGCTGCATGGAGCGGCCTCTCTGTCAGCCTTTCGCCGAAACTGACCCTCAACAGCCAGGTCGCTTATGCGGATTCGGGAACATACGCCCTGGCATTCAACGCCGACTACGAAGTGGTCCCCGGCCTGATCGTCACGCCGGAGCTCGATTACACGTCATTCGGCAGCAGGTCCGCGACATCCGGCGATGCGCTTGCCGGCGTGCTCAGCATTCAACGCGATTTCTGATGCCGGGATCGTCCCGGCGCAGTCACCAACACTTTCTCACTGGCTGACGGGGAAGCATCAGCCGTTCCGAAACCTCGGGTCCGACCGGGAAATGAGAGCCAGACAAGGATATTGACCATGATTTCAACGCGACGTTCACTGCTCAAGATGGGAGTGGCGGGACTGTTCATGCCGCATGTGCAAATCGCTTTGGCAGACGACAAGCAGAAGCCCTCATTCGAAAGCTGGCGCCGTGACTTCGAAGCCAGCGTTCCGGATCGCATGAAGGCTGCCCATGTTGTTGGCGCGTCAGTCGCCATAACGACGCGGGACAACGCCACACGCTATACGGCAGCATTCGGTTTTGCCGACATCGGGAAGCAGCGCAAGCTCACCGCCGACACGCCGATGCACCTGGCTTCGGTCAGCAAGCTGTTCACCGTCTCGGCCCTGGTGCAACTGTTCGAGCGCAAGGGTTATGACCTGAACAGCAACGTCAATGATTTCATCGACTTCAAGATCAGCAACCCTCGCCATCCGAAGATCCCGATCACCGTGAAGCAGCTCGTCACCCACACGTCGAGCATTTCCGATGAAGGCTATGGCGAACCTTCCTTCCCGGGCGATCCGACGCAAAGCCTGCCGAGCTTCCTGAAGGACTATCTCGTCAAGGGCGGCAGCACCTACTCGCCGAAGTCGTTCCTCAAGGGCAAGCCCAGCACGAAGTGGGACTACAGCAATGTCGCCATCGCCTTGGCGGGCTACATCGTCCAGCATGTCAGCAAGCAGGACTTTCCAGCCTATGTGGCGGCCAATGTGCTGCAGCCGCTCGGCATCCAGAACGCGCACTGGTATCTGAGGGACTTCGCACCCGACGTGCTCGCCACGCCCTACCAGTATGAAAAGGGAGCGTTCGTCGCGCTGCCGCAGCAGGGCTATCCGGACGTGCCTGCCGGCATGCTGCGTTGCTCTGCCAGCGATCTGGCGAAGGCCTTGCATGCGATGCTGGGGCAGGAAACAGGCAGCAAGGCCATTCTGTCTCAGGCGGCGGTACGCAACATGTTGCGGCGGCAGGTGGATCGCAAGATCTATCCCTATCAAGGCCTCTGCTGGACCGATGAGGAAACCGCGACCCACAAGGTGGTCGGTCACACCGGCAGCGATAACGGCGCCCTCAACATGGTCGCCTTGACCAAGGACAAGAGCCAGGCGGTGGCGCTTTTGATGAACATCGACGGCACCGATGAAACCCGCAAGTTCCGGGCTTCGATCGCTGACGACCTGCTCGCCGGTGCGAAGCTGGCCCGATAGACCACTACCGAAATCAGAACTGGAAGCGTGGCGACCGTCATCTACCGCGCCTCCAGTTCAACATTTGAAGTGTAAGACAATCATGCCCGATCTCATTCCCGTCTTCGACGGCCACAACGACTCGTTGCTCAACCTCCACCTCTCGACCGAAACCGACAAGGCGCGGCTTTTCACGGAAGGCGCGCCTGCCACCTGGCACATCGACCTGCCGCGAGCCCGCAAGGGTGGCTTCGCCGGCGGCATGTTCGCCGTCTTCGCGCCTTCGCCGGGGGACGAGGACCCGGGCTTCACGGCATCTGTGCTGGGCAATGACGAACCCTTGCCGCCGCCCTTGCCGATGGAAGAGGCGCGTCTCCCCACCCTTGCCATGGCATCGATCCTGTTCAGGCTCGAGCGTGCAGGGGCTCTTGCGGTCTGCCGCAGCGCGGCCGACATCCGTGCCGCCATGGAACGTGATGTGATCGCCGCCGTCTTTCACATCGAGGGCGCCGAAGCCATCGACGCCGATTTCGTCATTCTGGATGTGCTCCATGCGGCCGGGCTGCGTTCGGTTGGTCCGGTGTGGAGCCGTCCGAACATCTTCGGCCACGGCGTGCCGTTTCGCTATCCGTCATCGCCCGATACCGGGCCGGGCTTGACCGATGTCGGCAAGGCGCTGGTCAGGGCCTGCAACCAGCTGAATATCCTGGTCGACCTGTCGCATATCAATGAAAAGGGATTCCGCGATGTCGCGGCCATCAGCGATGCGCCGCTGGTGGCGACACATTCCAACGTGCATTCGATCTGCCCGCATGCGCGCAACCTCACCGACTGGCAGCTCGACGCAATCCGTGAGAGCCGCGGCATGGTCGGGCTGAACTTCGCCGTGGAGTTCCTCCATCCCGCTGGCCCGGACGGCAAGGGCGCCGACCTCGACACCATGCTGCGCCACCTCGACGCCATGCTGGAAAGGCTTGGCGAGGACGGCGTTGGCCTGGGCTCGGATTTCGACGGCGCGCCGATCCCCTCGGAGATCGGCGACGTGTCGGGCCTGCCGCAGCTGATCGAGGCGCTCGGGCGCCACGGCTATGGAAACGACCTCATCGAGAAGATCGCCTGGAAGAACTGGGTCGGTGTCCTTGAGCGGACAATTGGTTAGGCGCTCTTCCACATCGCGTCAGGCACGACCACCAGCTTGCCGACGAAGTCCTTGGCCATGAAGTCGGTCTGGGCGCTGTGGAAGTCCGAGAGCCTGTAGACGCCGCCGACCAGCGGCTTGATCTTCTTCTCCTCGATGTAGCGCACGATGCGGCGGAAGTCGGCGCGTGTGCCTTGCGAGGAGCCATGAAGCTGAAGCTGTTTGAGATACATGGTCCTGAGATCGAGCTGCACCACAGGCCCGGCGATCGCGCCGGCCGTGGTGTAGCGGCCTTCCGGTCGCAGGATGCGCAACAGGTCGTTGAAGGCCGGACCACCGACAAGGTCGGCCACCACGTCGATCGGTTCGCCGCCGGTCGCCTCGGCGACCGCGCCGGGCAGGTCAGCGACGCCGCGCGTGATGACCTTTTCCGCGCCGATGTCGAGCAGCGCCTGCTCCTTGCCCTTGCCGACGACGGCATAGGGGATGGCGCCGCGCGCGCGGGCCAGTTGCACGATGCCCGAGCCGACACCGCCGGAGGCGCCGGTGACCAGCACGCGTTCGCCTGCCTGCAACCCTGCCCGTTCCAGCATCTGCTCGCCGGTCAGGTAGGCGCAGCAGAAAGTCGCCAACTCGATGTCGGTGAGCTCCGTCTCCACCACATGCGCGTTCTCGGCCGGCACCGCCTGGTATTCGGCGTAACCGCCGTCGCGGCCATGGCCCATATAGTCGATGTCTGCCAGGGAATCGTCGTCGCGGTTGTAGATGGAGAAATCCACCATCACCCGTTCGCCGAGCCGCCTGGGCGATACGCCTTCGCCGACGGCGACAATCGCGCCCACCGTGTCGGTGCCCTGGATGCGCGGAAAGGTCAGCGTGTTACCCTGGCGGCGCCAGGTGGATACGGCCGCGGCATCCTCCTCCGTGCCGTAGGCGCCTTGCCGCACCCACACATCGGTGTTGTTCATGCCGCACGCCGTCACCTTGACCAGCACTTCGCCGGCGGCAGGTTTAGGCACCCGGGCATCGGTGCGGTAGACGAGCTTCTCGAGCCCGCCATGGCCAGTCAATAGTACGGCGGCCATGGTGCCGGGCAAAGATTTGGCTATCGCGTTCATGCTTCTCAGACCTTGGAAAAGACGCTTTGCACCGCATCGGCGGTTTTCTCGACGATGGTGTCGGCTTCCTGCCTGGTCAGGCAGAGCGGTGGCGCAAAGCCGAGGATGTCGCCTTGCGGCATCGCCCGGGCAATGACGCCGCGCTCCAGCAGGGCCGCGGACACCTGCGGCCCGATCTTCTCGGAAGCGTCGAAGAAGACGCGCCCGTCGCGATCCCTGACGAATTCCACCGCCGCCAGCATGCCTTCGCCGCGCACCTCGCCCACATTTTTGTGGTCGCCGAGCGCCTTGCTCAGCTGCTGGTTGAGATAGGCACCGGTTTCGCCGGCATTCTTCACCAGCCCCATCTCGTCGATGAGCTCCAGATTGGCGACACCAGCCGCCGCGCAGATCGGATGGGACGAATAGGTCCAGCCGTGACCGATCGGACCGAGCTTGTCGGATCCTTCCACCAGCACCTTCCACATCGTGTCGCGCACGATGACGCCGGAGAGCGGCGCATAGGCCGAGGTCAATCCCTTGGCGATGGTGATGAGATCGGGCTTCATGCCGTAGTGGTCGGAGCCGAACATCGAACCCAACCGGCCAAAACCGGTCACCACCTCGTCTGCCACCAGCAGGATGTCGTATTTGGCAAGCACTGCCTGGATCTTCTGCCAGTAGCCGGCCGGCGGCGGCACGATGCCGCCGGTGCCAAGCACCGGTTCGCCGATGAAGGCAGCGATCGTTTCGGGTCCTTGCGCCAGGATCAGCGCCTCCAGCTGGTCGGCGCAATATTGCGAGAACTGCTCCTGCGACTGCGAGCGGTCGGCGCGGCGATAATAATACGGCGCTTCGGTGTGCAGGATCGGCGCGCGCGGCAGGTCGAAGGCGTTGTGGAAGCCGGCAAGGCCGGTCAGCGAGCCGGTCATTACGCCCGAACCGTGATAGCCGCGCCAGCGCGAGATGATCTTCTTCTTCTCCGGCTTGCCGCGGACGTTGTTGTAGTACCAGATCAGCTTGATGTTGGTTTCGTTGGCATCGGAGCCCGACAGGCCGAAATAGACGCGCGACATGCCTTGCGGCGCCCGGTCGATGATCATCTTGGCGAGCTTGATCGACGTCTCGGTGCCGTGCCCGACATAGGCATGGTAGTAGGCGAGGCTCCTGGCCTGCTCGGCAATGGCATCGGCGATCTTCTGGCGGCCGTAGCCGACATTGACGCAGTAGAGCCCTGCAAAGGCATCGAGGCTCTTCTTGCCGGTCGTATCCCACACGGTCACGCCTTCGCCGCCGGCCATGACGCGGTTTGGCATCTCGCCGCGCGCATGCATGCCCATATGGGTCGAGGGATGGAAGAAGTGGTCGCGATCCCAGGCGGTGAGTTCGTTGGATTGCTGCAGCATGTCGTCTCCTTTTTGTCTCAGCCGCCGGCCTACGCCAGATCGAAGCAGATGTATTTGAGGTCGGTGAAGGCTTCCAGGCCATGGCGCGAGCCTTCGCGCCCGAGGCCGGATTGTTTGACGCCGCCGAAGGGGATCGGGGCGCCGGTGATCTTGACCCGGTTGACGGCCACCATGCCGTAGTCCAGCGCGCTCGCCAGCCGCCGCTGGCGCGCGCCGTTTTCGGTGACGGCATAGGCGACGAGACCGTATTCTGAAGCATTGGCGCGGGCGACGACTTCGTCCTCGGCATCGAAGGGCGTGATCGCCGCCACCGGGCCGAACGTCTCCTCGCGCATGATCAGCGCGTCGTCCGAAAGGTCGGCCAGCACGGTCGGCTGGTAGAACAGGGAGCCGGCCGGATGACGTTCGCCGCCACAAAGCAGGCGTGCGCCTTTGGCCGTGGCATCCTTCACCTGTTCGTCGACTTTCTTCACCGCCCGCTCATGCATCAGCGGGCCGATGTCGCTGTCGGCAGCAAGGCCACCACCGACCTTCAGCGCCAAGACCTTTTGGGTGAAGGCTGCGCAGAAGCGTTCGTAGAGCGGCCGTTCGACATAGATGCGGTTGGCGGCGAGGCAGTCCTGTCCCGACGTGGCGAACTTGGCATCGACGGCGATCTTCACCGCCTTGTCGAGGTCGGCATCGGCAAAGACGATGAGCGGCGCATGCCCGCCCAGTTCCATGACCAGACGCTTCATCGTCGGCGCGCATTGCGCGGCGATCAGCCGTCCGATCTCGGTCGAGCCGGTGAAGCTCATCGCCCGGACCCGGGCATCGGCGCAGAACTGCCCGACGACGGTGGCGGCATCGCCGGTGACCACGTTGAAGACACCGGCCGGCAGGCCGGCACGCTCGCCGAGTTCGGCAAGGGCAAGCGCCGAAAGCGGGGTCTCGGAGGAAGGGTGCGCCACGATCGTGCAGCCGGCGGCAAGTGCCGCCGCCGCCTTGCGCGTCAGCATGGCGGAGGGAAAGTTCCACGGTGTCACCACGCCGACGACACCGAGCGCCTCGCGCCGCACGGCCATTTCAGCGCCGGGCAGGTGGCTGGTGACGGTCTCCACATTCGCTCGTTTTGCCTCCTCGGCGTACCATTCGACGAAGGAGGCCGCGTAGTCGATCTCGCCCAGCGATTCCTGCAGCGGCTTGCCCTGCTCAAGCGTCATCAGCAAAGCGAGATCATCCTTGGCTGCCATGATCAGTTCGAACCATTTGCGCAGGACGGCCGAACGCTGCTGCGGCAGCAGCGCCTTCCAGCCGGGCAAGGCGCGAGCGGCGGCGTCGATCGCCTGGCTGGTCTGCCCGGCATCAAGGGCAGCCACCCAGGCCAGGCTCGCGCCGGTGGCTGGATCGGTCACCTCGAAACCGGCGGCAACGTCGCTTGCGGTCCAATGGCCATCGACATAGGCATGCTCACGGTAGAGCCGCCGGTCGGTCAGGCCGTCGAGCGCTTCATGGCGCTGATGGGGGGCGAAATGCGCGGACATGACAGGGCCTCCGTGTCGGGTGCCTGCAGTCTAGGGGCGGCGATGCGAGAGAAAGACCATTCCGCATACGGCTGGCAGAGAGACTCTCTCTTCTGGCCGGATGGAAGAGAGAGATTCAGCGGCGCTCAGTTGCCGGCAAGAAGCTCCGGCAAGGGCAGCACGGCCTCGTCCTTTACCGTCTTGATGACGATGTAGGTGAAGTAGCGGTCGATGCCGAGTTCGCGCTCCAGCAGCGCGTCGACCAGACGCTGATAGGCATCGATGTCGGCGGTCATCACCTTGAGCAGATAGTCGACGCCGCCGCCGACCGACCAGCAGGCGACGATCTCGGGGATGTCGCGGATGGCGCGCTCGAAACGCTCGAAGTCGGCCTGCCGGTGCGCCCCCAGCGTCACTTCCATCAGCACCGTGGCGATGGGAGCGATGGCGCGCATGGCGATGCGGGCATGATAGCCCGAGACGATGCCGGCCTTCTCCAATTTCGCCAGCCGCATCCAGCACGGCGTCGGCGACAATCCGACCTGCTCCGCCAGTGCCAGCTTGGTGATGCGCCCGTCGCGCTGGATGGCGTCGAGGATCTTCAGATCGATGGCGTCGAGTTTCAGTCCGGTCATAATGGTCGCTTTTCCTGTCGCCAACACCATGCAGGCGCATGATTCCGATTGTCAATTGCACTGATTTCGATCTCTAATGAAGTCATGACATTGTGGCGTCCTGATCCGGCGTTGATCCGCCGTCCTGCCTATCTATCGCTGGCCGACCAGTTTGCGCGCGCCATCCATGACGGCCGACTGGCAAATGGCGAACGCCTGCCGACGCATCGGGCGCTGGCGGATGAGCTGAAACTGTCGGTGCAGACGGTCAGCCGCGCCTATGAGGAACTGATCCGGCGCGGGCTCATCGCCGGCGAAATCGGCCGAGGCTCCTTCGTGCAGACGCAGCGCCGCGAGCCAGACCCACCCTATCTGCCCGAGCGGCCGGGCGAAGTGATCGACCTGTCGATCCTGAAGCCGGTCTGCGAGCCGATGCATCTGGAAAAGCTGAAGCAGGCGCTCGGCTGGCTGGCCGAGACGCTGCCGGCAAGTTCGGCGCTGTCGTTCCGGCCGAACATGGTGTTCCCGCGGCATCGTGCGGTGGCCGCTGAATGGCTGAAACTGTGCGGCATCGAGGCTTCGCCGCAGAACATCACCCTCACCAACGGGGCGACCGCCGGCATGACGGTTGCGCTGATGAGCGTGGCGCCGCCCGGCTCCACCGTGGTGACCGAGGCGATCGGCCATCACACGCTGGTGCCGCTGGCGCGCTATCTCGGCTTCCATCTGGAAGGCCTGCCGATCGACGACCATGGCATCGTGCCGGAGGCGCTGGACCAGGCCTGCCAGCTTTCCGATATCCGCGCCGTTTTCGTGCAGCCCTCGGTGATCAATCCGACTGCCACCCTGATGGGCAGTGTCCGGCGCGCGCAGATCGCCGAAGTGGCACGCAAGCACGACATCGCCATCATCGAAAACGATGTACTCGGCCCATTGCTTGAGGATCGTCCGCCGCCGGTCGCCTATTTCGCGCCGGAACGCACGCTTTACGTCACCTCGTTCTCCAAGATCACCGTGCCCGGCCTGCGCATCGGCTATCTCGCCGCGCCCGACCGTTATGTCGCGGCGGTGGCCAACCGGCACCTGGTGTCGAACTGGATGGCGACGCCGATGGTAGCCGAGATCGCCAGCAAATGGGTGGCGGACGGCACCGCGATGGAACTGGTGCGCTGGCAGCGTTCTGCCGTGCGCCGGCGCCATGACATCGCGGCGGAGACGCTGGCCGGGGTAACGTTCCACGCTCATCACGATGGCCTGCACCTGTGGCTGCCGCTGCCGGAGGATCGCGCGGAAGAGGGGTTCGTGGCGCAGGCGCGGCTGCAGGGGGTCGCGATCGCGCCCGGCGCATCGTTCCGTATTTCCGAGGCCCCCTGGCATCCGGCGGTGCGCATCTCGATCGGGTCGACCACCGAGAGCGAGCTGCGCACCGGCCTCGGTGTCGTCACGCGTCTGCTGCTCGGCGACCCTGAGCATCTCCTGCTGGCAATCTAGACTTTCAAAAAAAGATCCTGCGACGAGCCAGTGCCTCTAAGGCCCTGGGCTTCTACTCATGACTCGAGCGAATTGGAAAAATTGTCATGAGATTATTTTGTCAATTGACATGATTTGGTTGCTTCCCCATCGTTAGAGCAATTCCAGCAAAAATGCGCAGCGGTTTTGCGTCCGGGATTGCGTGGAAGAGTTAGAGCGTTTCCGCGTTTCCGTGAAAAACGGAAACGCTCTAGGAAAGAAGAGTTCTCCAGCACGGGGATAGACGATTGGCCGCGCCCATCATCAAGATCGACGCGATTTCGAAGAGCTTCGGTGCCTTCAAGGTGCTGGACGGGCTGTCGATGCAGGTGATGCCCGGCGAGAAGCTGGCGCTCATCGGCCCCTCGGGTTCCGGCAAGACCACGATCCTGCGCATCCTGATGACGCTCGAGCGCATCGATGGCGGCCACATCGAGGTCGAAGGCGAGCAGCTCTACCACATGGAGCGCGAAGGTTCCCTGGTGCCGGCGAGCGAACGGCATCTCGCCAGGATGCGCCAGAAGATCGGCATGGTCTTCCAGCTCTTCAACCTGTTTCCGCACAAATGCGTGCTCGACAACGTCACCCTTGCGCCGATGCTGACCAAGGGCATGCCGCGTGCCGCCGCCGAGAAGCGGGCGATGGAATTGCTTGACATGGTCGGGCTGGCCGACAAGGCCAAGGCAATGCCCGCGCAGCTGTCCGGCGGCCAGAAGCAGCGCGTGGCGATCGCCCGCGCGCTCGCTTTGTCGCCCAGGATCATGCTCTTCGACGAGGTCACCTCCGCGCTCGATCCCGAACTGGTCGGCGAGGTGCTGAACGTCATGCGCAAGCTCGCCGCCGAAACCGACATGACCATGCTTCTGGTTACGCACGAGATGGGTTTCGCCCACGACTTTGCAGACCGGGTGCTGTTCTTCGACCGCGGCAAGATCGTGGAGGAGGGCAAGCCCGACGACATTTTCCGCCATCCCAAGCAGGAGCGCACGCAGAGCTTCCTGAAGAAGATCATCGCGGCAGGGCATCGCGTCTGACCGTGGGCGGGAAGCGAATGGTTGCCGCGCAGGCGGCATCACGACCACCAACAAAAACCGAAAAACATGGAGCTGGGAACAATGAGAACATTCGCAACCACGGCAGCCGTCGCCGGTTTCGCGCTGGGCATTCTGGCCGCCACCACCGTGGGTGGCCGCGCTGACGATAGCAAACTCGAGCAACTGAAGAGCCAGGGTTTTGCCCGCCTGGCGATCGCCAATGAGCCGCCTTACACGGCGGTTGCGGCGGATGGCAAGGTTTCGGGAGCGGCGCCTGACGTTGCACGCGAGATCTTCAAGCGGCTCGGCGTTGCCGACGTCGCGGCTTCGATCTCCGAATATGGTGCGATGATCCCCGGCCTGCAGGCAGGGCGTTTCGACGTGGTGACAGCCGGCCTGTTCATGAAGCCGGAGCGCTGTGCTGCCGTCGCCTATTCCGAGCCGGTGCTGTGCGACGCCGAGGCGATGCTGGTGAAGAAGGGCAATCCCAAGGGCTTCAAGAGCTATGAGGATGTCGCCAAGGACACCGCCGCCACCATCGGCGCGCCGGGTGGCGGAACCGAGGAGAAGCTGGCGCTGAATGCCGGCGTGCCGCGCGATCGTGTCATCGTGGTGCCGGACGGCCAGAGCGGCATCAAGATGCTGCAGGACGGCCGCATCGACGCTTATTCGCTGCCCGTGCTTTCCATCAACGACCTGATGAAGAAGGCCAACGATCCGAACCTCGAGGTCATTGCGCCGGTGCAGGGTGCGCCGGTCTACTGCGACGGCGCCGCCTTCAACAAGAAGGACACCGCGCTGCGCGATGCCTTCGACGTCGAGCTGGCAAAAATGAAGGAGTCCGGCGAGTTCGCCAAGATCATCGAGCCCTACGGCTTCTCGGCCAAGGCCGCTTTGTCGACGACGCGCGACAAGCTCTGCGCGGCGAAGTGAGCAATGCGGCGTTTCCTTCTCCCCGTTCGCGGGGAGAAGGACGTAGCCCTGTTTTCACCAACCGGAAGACCCGATGATCGACTGGTCCGGATATCTCGACCTGATTTTGCAAGGAGCGCTGGTCACCATCAAGCTGACGCTGATGGGGTCGGTGCTGGCGCTTATCATGGCGTTCCTGGCCGGGCTCGGCCGGCTGTCGCGCTTCTTCGCGGTGCGCGCGTTGGCCACGGTCTATATCGAGTTCTTTCGCGGCACCTCGATCTTCGTCCAGCTGTTCTGGGCCTATTTCGTGCTGCCCATGCTCGGCTTCGAACTGACGCCATTGCAGGCCGGCGTGCTGGCGCTCGGGCTTAATGTCGGTGCCTATGCCGCCGAGGTCGTACGCGGCGCCGTGCAGTCGATCGGCAGGGAACAATATGAAGCCTGCACGGCGCTCAATCTCGGCCGCTGGCAAGGCATGCGCCATGTCATCCTGCCGCAGGCCTTCCTGGTGATGCTGCCGACCTTCGGCAACAACGCCATCGAGCTACTCAAGGCCACGTCGGTCGTGTCGCTGATCTCGCTGGCCGACCTGACCTTCCAGGCGCAGGTGGTGCGCGCCCAGACCGGCAACACGCTGGTGCCGTTCGCCACCATTCTCGTCATCTATTTCGCGCTGGCGCTGCTGATTTCCTGGGGCACGCGTAGCCTGGAGCGCCGCCTGTCACGCGGCCTCGATGGAGTACGCGCCTGATGGAATGGGACTGGGCCTTTGTCCGCGAGATCATGCCGACCCTCCTCGAGGGCGTGAAGATCACCATACTGGCGACGATCCTGGGCTCCGCGCTCGCGGCAGCGCTGGGGCTGGCAATCGCGCTGCTGCGGCGTTCGGAGAACCGCATCGTCTCGCGAACGGTCGGTTTCCTCGCCGAGTTCATCCGCGGCACGCCGCTTCTGGTCCAGCTCTACTTCATCTTCTACGTGCTGCCGGACTTCGGCCTGCTGCTGCCGCCGCTGACGGCAGGCGTCATCGGACTTGGCCTGCACTATGGCACCTATGCGGCCGAGGTCTATCGCGCCGGCATCGACAATGTACCGCGCGGGCAATGGGAAGCGGCCAAGGCCTGCAATCTCAATGCACGCCAGACCTGGACGCACATCATCCTGCCGCAGGCGATCCCGCCGATGATGCCGGCTCTGGCCAACTATTTCATCGCCATGTTCAAGGAAACGCCGCTGCTTTCGGCCATCACGGTTCTCGAGCTGATGAACCAGGCCAAAAGCGTCGCCAACACCTACTACCGCTATGTCGAGCCGATGACATTGGTCGGTGCCTTCTTCCTGGTGATCAGCCTGTTCTCGGTGGTGCTGCTGCGGTGGCTGGAACGGCGCTACGGCAAGGTGGAGCGATAGGCATGGCACCCGACATCCACCTGCATCCGGATCGTCCGGCGCTGGACCCGCGCCCGCTGGAAAAGCGCGTCGGCCTGATCATCCTGGCGACCGATCACACCACCGAGCCGGACTACCGGCGCATGGTGGCGAGCGAGCGCATCGGCGTCTATGTCGCACGCGTCGCCTACGCCAACCCGACCACGCCGGAAAACCTGCGCAAGATGCAGCCGGCTTTGACCGAGGCCGCCGCTCTCATCCTGCCGGACGAGAAACTCGACGCCATCTGCTATTCCTGCACGTCGGCCTCGGTGGTCATCGGCGATGCCGAGATCGAAGCTGCTGTGCAGGCAGCCAAACCGGGCGTTACCGTGGTGACGCCGCCCATGGCGGCCATGCAGGGTCTAAGGGGACTGGGCGCCAAAACCATCAGCGTGCTGACGCCCTACACAATCGAGACCAGCCGGCCGATGGCGGATTACTTCGTCCGCCACGGTTTCAACATAGCGTCGTTCACCTGCCTCGGCTTCGACGACGACCGCGAGATGGCCCGCATCCCGCCTTCGACGCTTGTCGAGCTGGCACGCCAGGCCATGCATCCGGATGCGGATGCACTGTTCGTGTCCTGCACTGCGTTGCGTTCGGCGCTCGCTGCCGTGGCGATCGAAGAAGCCATCGGCCGCCCAGTCGTCACCTCCAACCAGGCAACCGCATGGAGTTGCCTGAGGCTCTGTGGTGATGACAGCGCCCATCCCGAATGGGGCAGGCTGATGACCAGCCCATTGCCACGCAGCTGACAGCCATGGATACAGTCACCTTCCAGCATATTCTGGTCGCGCGTGATCGCATCGCGGGCAAGATCGCTGCAACGCCGGCCGTGGCCTCCGTCACCCTGTCGGAGCGCCTCGATGTCCCGGTGTACCTCAAGCTCGAACATCGCCAGACGACCGGCAGCTTCAAGCTGCGCGGCGCTTCCAATGCGATCGCGTGGCTCGACGCCGAAGACAGGAAACGTGGCGTCGTCGCCGCTTCGACGGGCAATCACGGCCGCGCGCTCAGCTTTGCAGCGAGGCTCGAAGGCATGCGCGCCGTCATCTGCATGTCCAAGCTGGTTCCGGCCAACAAGGTCGAGGAGATCCGCCGTCTCGGTGCCGAGATCCGCATCGTCGGCAACAGCCAGGACGATGCCCAGGTCGAGGTCGAGCGGCTGGTCGCGGAAGAGGGGCTGGTCATGGTGCCGCCCTTCGATCATCCGGCGGTGATCGCCGGGCAAGGTACGCTCGGGCTCGAGATCGTCAGTGCCGTTGCCGACGTCGCGACCGTGCTGGTGCCGCTGTCCGGTGGCGGGCTTGCGGCAGGCATCGCCGCCGCTGTGAAAGGCGCCAGGCCGAACACGAGGATAATCGGGGTTTCGATGCAGCGCGGCGCGGCCATGAAAGCCAGTCTCGATGCCGGACGGCCGGTCCAGGTCGAGGAAATGCCGACCCTGGCGGACTCGCTCGGCGGCGGCATTGGCCTGGACAACCGGCTGACCTTTTCGATGTGCCGCGACCTGCTCGACGATGTCGTGCTGCTGTCCGAGGCGGAAATCGCTGCCGGCATTACCCACGCCTACAGCCAGGAGCGCGAGATCGTCGAAGGCGCAGGCGCGGTCGGTATTGCCGCGCTGCTGGCCGGCAAGGTCAAGCCGCGAGGCCCGGTCGTGCTGGTGCTCTCCGGCCGCAACATCGACATGGGCCGGCATCGCGACATCGTGTGCGGAAAGACGGAGCTGGCGGCATGAGGCCAATGACCATCCTCACCGAAACGGACCTGCGCCGTCTCGTGAAACTCGACCTCGAAGCCGTGGCCTGCGTGGAAAACGCCTTCCGCGCGCTGGCCACGGAGAAGGTGGCGATGCCGCCGATCCTCAGGCTCGACATTCCCGAACATCGTGGCGAAGTCGACGTGAAGACGGCTTATGTGCCCGGCATCGATGCTTTCGCCATCAAGATCAGCCCCGGCTTCTTTGACAACCCGACGCTCGGCTTGCCGAGCACCAACGGGCTGATGGTCCTGCTGTCGGCGAAAACCGGCGTCACCGAAGCACTCCTGATCGACAACGGCTATCTCACCGATATCCGCACCGCCGCCGCCGGCGCGGTGGCGGCAAAACATCTTGCCGGGCCCGACGCCGCGAAAGCCGCCATCTTTGGCGCCGGCATGCAGGCGAAGCTGCAGCTGGAAGCGCTGAAGCTGGTTCGGCCGATCACCGAAGCGCGCATCTGGGCCCGCGATATCGCAAAGGCGGAGATGGCCGCCGGCGAATTGCGCGAGCGGCTGGGCATCGATGTGCGGGCCGAGCCCGATGCAGCGAAAGCGGCAACGGGGGCGGACGTGATCGTGACCACGACGCCGGCGACCGAACCGCTGATCCATGCCGGATTTGTCTCGGCCGGGCAGCACATCACCGCCATGGGCTCCGACGCCGAACACAAGAACGAGATCGCGCCGGCGGTGATCCGGATGGCCGATCTCTACGTCGCCGACAGCGCCCGGCAGACGCGCCGGCTCGGCGAGCTGCACCACGCCATCGATGCGGCAGTGATGGCAGCCGATGGCGAAGTCACCGAGCTTGGCCAGATCGTCGCCGGCCTCAAGGTTGGCCGGCGTACCGCAAGCGATATCACGCTTGCCGATCTCACCGGCACGGGCGTGCAGGATACCGCCATCGCCACGCTGGCGCGGGATCGGGCGAGGGCGGCGGGTGCTGGAACGATTTTTGAAAGCTGATGCGGCTCCACCAAGGGCCAAAACGAGGAAACTGGAAGAATGCAGCCCAATTTGAAGTTTTCGCGCGAGGAGTATGCGGAACGCCTCGCAAAGACACGCGCGGCCATGGAGGCCAAGGGTGTCGATGTGCTGATCTGCTCGGACCCTTCCAACATGGCCTGGCTGACAGGTTATGACGGCTGGTCCTTCTACGTGCATCAGGCGGTGATCGTGCCGCCGCATGGCGAGCCGATCTGGTACGGGCGCGGCCAGGATGCCAACGGCGCCAAGCGTACCGCCTACCTGAACCACGACAACATCATCGGCTATGCCGACCATTATGTGCAGTCGACCGAGCGCCACCCGATGGACTATCTCGCCGGCCTGCTCGCCAAGCGCGGCTGGGATGGCAAGCGGATCGGCGTCGAGATGGACAATTACTGGTTCTCGGCCAAGGCCTTCTCGTCGCTGCTGCAGCACCTGCCCAATGCCCGCTTCGTCGACGCAACCGCGCTGGTCAACTGGCAGCGCGCGGTCAAGAGCGCGACCGAGATCGACTACATGCGCAAGGCCGCCCGCATCGTCGAAGCGATGCATCAGCGCATCGTCGACAAGATGGAGGTCGGCATGCGCAAATGCGATCTCGTCGCCGAAATCTATGACGCCGGCATCCGCGGCGCCGACGGCTTTGGCGGCGACTATCCGGCGATCGTGCCGCTGCTGCCGTCGGGAGAGGACGCGTCGGCGCCACACCTCACCTGGGACGACAAGCCGATGAAGACAGGCGAGGGTACTTTCTTCGAGATCGCCGGCTGCTATCACCGCTACCACTGCCCGCTGTCGCGCACCGTCTTCCTCGGCAAGCCGACGCAGGCGTTCCTGGATGCCGAGAAGGCGACGCTCGAAGGCATGGAAGCCGGCCTGGCGGCGGCGAGGCCCGGCAACACCTGCGAGGACATCGCCAACGCCTTCTTTGCGGTGTTGAAGAGATACGGCATCGTCAAGGACAACCGCACCGGCTATCCGATCGGCATCTCCTATCCGCCGGACTGGGGTGAACGCACCATGAGCCTGCGCCCCGGCGACCGCACCGAGCTCAAGCCCGGCATGACCTTCCATTTCATGACCGGCCTGTGGCTGGAGACGATGGGATTGGAGATCACGGAATCGATCCTGATCACCGAGACGGGGGTCGAGTGCCTGGCCAATGTGCCGCGCAAGCTGGTGGTGAAGGACTGACGATGTCGCGGCCTTCTCCCATTTCCGCGTCCGTCGACTTTGGTCGCGACGGCAGCCAGCATGGCTTCCTGCGCCTGCCTTACAGCCGCGACGATTCCGCCTGGGGCTCGGTGATGATCCCGATCTGCGTGGTGAAGAACGGCAGTGGCCCGACAGCGCTGCTCACCGGCGGCAATCACGGCGACGAGTATGAAGGTCCTCTGGCGCTCTATGAACTCGCCCGCACGCTCGACCCGAAAGCGGTCGCCGGCACGGTCATCATCGTGCCGGCAATGAACTATCCGGCCTTCCGCGCAGGCACGCGGACCTCGCCCGTCGACAAGGGCAACATGAACCGCAGCTTCCCCGGCCGTCCGGACGGCACGGTCACGGAGAAGATCGCCGATTATTTCCAGCGCGAATTGCTGCCGCGCGCGGACGTCGTCTTCGACTTCCATTCGGGTGGGCGCACGCTGGACTTCGTGCCTTTCTGTGCCGCCCATATCCTGCCTGACAAGAAACAGGAGGCGCGCGCCTTCGCGGCAGTCGAGGCGTTCTCCGCGCCTTTTTCGATGAAGATGCTCGAGATCGATGCGGTCGGCATGTATGACACTGCGGCCGAGGAGATGGGCAAGGTCTTTGTCACCACCGAGCTTGGCGGCGGCGGTACCTCGCGGGCCGAAACCGTGCGCATCGCCAGGCGCGGCATCCTGAATGTGCTGCGCCATGAGGGCATCGTGGACGGGACGGTCGAGAAACTGCCGACACGTTGGCTCGATATGCCGTCCGGCGACTGCTTCTGCTTTGCCGAGGAGGACGGCATGATCGAGACGATGGTCGACCTCGGTGAACCGATCGAGATCGGTGCCGTGGTCGCGCGCATCCATTCGACCGGCCGCACCGGTCAGGCACCGCAGGAAATCAGGGCGAAGATTTCGGGCTTGCTGACGGCCCGACATTTTCCCGGTCTGGTCAAGGCGGGGGATTGCGTGTCGGTGGTGGCTGTCGCGGAATGATCAACCCGGCCACCGGGGGAGGGCGCTCTGTTGGCCGGAGGTGCGCCGTCCGTACTTCCGTCTAGAGCAGCGCCTCGTAGCGGTCGCCGATCTTTCCGATCGTGAAATCAGCGGCCCTGCCTGACAGGGTCACGGTTGGGGTCGGCTGGTCGAGCATCCCGGCCATGGCTTTCGCCAGGGCATCGGCGTCGCCGACCGGCACGAGGGTGCCGAAACGGCCATCGCCAAGAATCTCGCGCGGGCCGTGTGGCGCATCGGTGGAGACAACCGGGACACCGGCAGCCATGGCTTCGACCAGGACATTGCCAAAGCCTTCGCTTGTCGATGACAGCGCGAACAGGTCTGCAACCGCGTAGCAGGCTGCGGGGTCGTCAACGTAGCCGGCAAAGAGCACATCCTCGCCGATGCCGGTTTTCGTGGCATAGGCACGCAATTCAGCGTCCAGCGGGCCTTCGCCGAAAATGACGAGGCGGGCGGGGCGGCTGGCGCGCAGCGTGGCAAAGGCTTTCAGCAGGGTCCAATGGTCCTTGACCGCGACGAGGCGTCCCGCTGTGACGATGACCGGACCATCGCTCATGGCCTTCAGCTCAGCCTGCCAGGGATAGGTGCGCTCCTGGCGAGGGGCCGGTGGTGGCAACGGGTTGTTGATGACGGTGATTTTTGATCTGGAAAAGCCATTCGCCGTCAGGTCGCCACCGACACCTTCCGAGACAGCGATGGCGCTGGTGGCACGCGCCGCCACCAGCGAAGAGAGATAGCCCGCCAGTCTCGCGCCGATCCTGTTGGATGTGTGCGAAGCCGCGGCATGAAAGCTTGGAAAGAACTTGGCTCGGCTTCGCGCCAGCAACAGTGCCACAGCCATGAGCAGATTGGCGAATTCGGGAGCGCTGAACACCGCGTCGGGAGCAAGCCGCCTGAGCAGGCGCGCTCCCTGTATCACGCCTTTCAGCGTGTCCGCCTTGCTGTAGCCTTCGCCGCGAATGGCGAAACCGAGATTGATCAGCTTCACGGCGGGTGATCGCAAGGCCGCGTTGGGGCCCTCGGCATTCCACGTAAACAGCGTGACGTCGTGACCACGGGACGCCAGCTCATTGGCCATGAGGACGAAGACGCGCTCGGCACCGCCGCCCCTCAGGCTGGCAATATGGAAAACGATGCGCTTTGCCATGTTCAGGCGCCGGCGATACTGGGTTCCCGGCGGCTGGGCGGACGGCGCATGTCGCGCAGGATGCCCCAGGCAATGGCAAGCAACATGCCAAGGCCAAAGCCGCCGACCGCGCCCGCGCCGACCAGGATCGTCGTGCTGGGTGGCCACGAGCGCTTGTTCGGCGGCACCGCGGTGGAAATGACCTGGACGTTGGTGGTGTCGATCTGTCCGCGCTCGGTGATCTGTCGTGCGCGCGACAGGAAGCTCTCATAGATCGCCGTCTTCGACGCCGCGTCGCGCAGAAGCTCGCGCAAGGCGACCTCCGACTCGTTGTCGGCGAAGACCCGGCCCTTCAGGTCGTTCATCTTGGCGTTGAGCGAAGCCAGTGACGCCTTGGTCCTGTTCAGATTGACCTTGGCCTGGTCAACGGTCCGCGCATATTCGGCTCGAAGCTGCGAGTCCACCGTCTCCAGTTCCGTCTTGAGACGGACGATCGTCGGGTGGCGGGGCCCGAACGTCATGGCCTGCGAATCGATCTGCTGCCGCAACCCGTTTGCCCTGTCGCGCAAGGCGGCAAGCGCCTCCGACGTTTCGGGGGCCGAAGGGGTTCCATTGATGCCCGAGGCGACCAGCGCGTCGTAGTTCGCCTGCGCCGCGACGACGCGCGACTGTTCCTCGACGATCTGGCTGTTGAGCTGCGTCATCGTCTGGGAGCTGACGAGCTGACCGTTGCTGGAGGACAGGCTGTGGCTCCGCCGGTAGGCCTCGACCTTCTCTTCGGCGGCCTGCACGTCGCTTTTGAGCTGGCCCAGGCGCGTATCAAGGGCGGCGGCAGCGCGACTGGCGCCGGAAGCCTCGGCGCTTGCCAGTTCTTCCTGGAAGTGTTTGACGATGGATTGCGAAATCCTGACGGCTTTATCCGGGGTTTGCGCCGATACCGTGAGCGTCGTCACGAACGACCTTTCGTCCCCGCTCGTCTTGACCTTCAGCGCCAGGCTTTTCTGCGCGGCCAGTTTCGGGTCGGCTTTGGGAGCATCGGCTTTGCTCGCGCTTCGGCTGGCGTCGAAGAATTCGGGGTCGTTGAACAGTTCAAGCTCATCGACGACGCCGGAAAGCACGCTGCCTGAGGTCATGATACGCTGCTTGCTGCGCGTGCTCAGGATCTGGCCGTCGACCTGGCCCGATTGAGGGTAGAGGTCATTCTGGATGACCTGCAGATTGGCGGGATTGATCAGGATATCCGTGTCGACCGTATACAGCTGCTTGCCCAGCATCGAATAGGCGCCGCCGACGATCGCACCGACTATTGCCAGCAGGAATGCCAGCAGGAGACCGGAGCGCAACCAGACAAACAGGCGCCGGAAGTCGAGCTCGAGGAACGTCCCGATCTTGTCCAGGGTCACCGTGGCGACCGGCACGGCTGTCTCAGGCTGTGGCGCATGCGGCGGGGGAGCCGTAAGTGCCCGAGCCGCGGTCGAGGTACCTTGCTGGAGCTTTGCTGCGCTGGCGCGCCGCGCATTTTCGATCCGCTCGTAAGGGCTGATACCGGCGTCCGCCGCAGAAGTAGGTGGGCGGGTACCCGCGGACATGTGTTAACCCTTGCTATTCTTCATCTCGCATAGATGGCTTACAGAAACATCGTTAACATTTTATTTTCCATGTTTGGACATAACTTGATAACCGGCATGTCCCGACTATCCGGCGAGCCTGCGGATCCGGTTGCTGGACCATCGTGTGAATTGGAATAGGCTATGAGCAGCCTGACTGCCGGATCGGAACAGTTATCCAGCCGGATGCGCCGTCAGAACGCGCTGACGCTTCTGTTTTTCCTGTGCGCGGCCGCCGCATTGCTGATCCGCTTCACCGTATCGCAGCAGCTGATGAACATGGTCGTCAACTATACGGAAGACGGCGGCCCCTTCTATCAGAAGCTCCATCTCGGCACCTACGCCATCTTCTTCCTGTGCGCGCTTGTTCTTTTCAGCCGACCCTTCCTGCTGCGTGGTGACGAGATCAGCGTGTTCAAGGCATTGCTCCGCTATTCGGTGCTGGTTTTCGTTTTGGTGCCTTACCTTTTCGCCGCCGGCCGCGCGGGTGCCTCTGGTTTTGTGGTCGACACCTATCTGGTGGCAGGCGCCGCGGGCCTGATGATGCTGGCCCTGAACGAGGACACAAGACGGGCGTTGGGGGACGTGGTGCTCGCGACGCTGATCCTGAGCGCCGCGATCGGTATCATGGAGGTTGCCACCCAGCATCGTCTCCTGCCCTTCACCGAGAGTGAACCGGTGTTCAGGCCAATCGGATTGGCGGGACATCCACTGTCATTGGGCGGCCAGTGCGCCATCGCAATCGGTTTCGTGGCATCGACACGCTGGCGCATATGGGTGCGGGTGCTCTCGATCCTGATCCTGTTTGTCGGCACCGCCGCATCGGGCGCGCGCACCGCCCTGATCCTGACCGTGGCTGAGATATTCATCCTGCTGATGTTCGTACGCTGGCCCCGGCTGACGACCGAACATCAACGCGAGGCCAAGTTCGTCGTGCTGCTGTTCACCGCAGTCATTGGCGTGGCAATGGTCGCCGTCATGCTTTCCGCCGGCCTCCTGAGCCGGTTCGACAACACGATCTTCGACGCGAACTTCATGGCTCGTGTGACGATCTACCAGGTTTTCGGGCTCGTCAGCTGGAAGGACATCCTGTTCGGCATGGACGCCAACGAACTGTTGAGGATCGTGAACGAGCAGCTCGGGCTGCCCCACATCGAGAGCGCGCCGGTGGTTTTCGGCCTGCTGTTCGGTGTGCCCATAGCCATACTCTTCTTCGCGTTGATCCTCTGGCTTATCTTCAAGCTGCTGCGTGAAGCACCACTACCAGCCAGGGTCGCCACCACGGTTTTCCTGCTTGCTTCGCTGTCGAACAACGCCCTGTCCTCGAAGACGCCGGATGTGACGATCATGGTGGTCTTGCTGATCGCCACCAGGAAGCTGCAGGACGTCCCGCCTGCGATTGCCGTGGATCCGGCCCGCATTCGAGCCGGCTGACCCGATTGATCCGCCTCGTCGGGAGCAGCCGCCGGCTTGGGGCAATGGTCTAGCCGGCGCTGTCCACGACTTCGACACGACCTGCTCGATTGAGTGTATGGATGCCGGCACGTGCCCATGCCGGTCCGGGGCAGATCGGACGCGGCGGCGAGAAGCGGACATCGCTGTCGTCCAGCTGGTCCAGGTTCATCAAGCCAAGCCCGCCACCATAGGCGCGCGAGCCATCCTGAACCGGCAGCACCAGCTTTGCGCCATGACGGAAAATGGCGCCGCCGGGCCTGGCTGCCGAGTGATCGACGGCGATCGGGTTCAGCGCATGGGCAGCCCATGGTCCGCGCAGCGAAGGTGCGCTGTAGATGGCCAATGTATCCGACGCGCTGCCGAAGCCGTATCGTTCGGTCCCCAGCAGCCAGAAGCGACCGTTGGCTTCGAGCAGCGTTGCATCATTGAAATCGCTGTCTTTCATCAACACCGTGTCGCGGACCCACCGATCGGGAAACTGCACGGCGCGATAGAGCACGACTTCGCGCGCCGAACCGCTCTCGGGAATCATGAAAATCTCGCCATCGCGGGCGAACACCTGCGGATATGACAGGTGGTGTTTTTCTTCGAGCACGATCCTCGGAACGCCGAACGTGCCGTCGTCGCCAAGCTCGGCCACGGAAACCACGCCGCGGCCCGTCGCATATGGAAACTCTTCGACAAACAGGAAGTGGCGGCCTTCGTGTTCAAAGACAAACGGATCGGCGTAGAAACGTTCACCATCGTCGGGAAGGACGCTGAATGGTGAGCCGTCTAACTTCCCGGCTTCGGCTATTCCCGGCCCGTCGATCAGCCGATAGGCAACCTGCCAGTAGAACGGACGCCGTCTTTGCTGGATTTTCTGCACCGCACGGTTGACCGCACCCTTGAAGAAATACGGCACGGCGTAACGGATGAAGCTGCCATTCTTTCGGCGAGGCCGAGTGCCTTCGGCGATCGGCTCGATCTTGCCCGCAAAGAAACGGGCAACGCTTTGCACGATCAGCGATATGGCGCCGGCGAGCAGGTCGTTGCAGGTCCGGGAAAGCCAGAACTTGTCCGAAAGCATCGGGCGCGCGCGCGCCACGGCAACGCCATCCAGGCGGGCGGCAAGCTCGGGCGATCGATCGCCCGCCAGCAAGGCGGTGACGCCGGCGGGGAGAGTACTTTCACCGCAGAACTCAAGCGTCAGGATGGGAGCCGCTTGCCCTGTGGCGCGGGCGGTCAGGTCTATGACGAGATCCGGCGTGCCATGGTCGATTGAGGGCAGAGGCTTTGCGCGTGTTGCCAGCGAAGAACCGCAACGACAGCTCTCAAGAGCCAGGACGGTATCGAGGCCCAAAGTTCCGGGCGCAACCAAAGGTGCAAGGTAACTCGAGACAACGTGGCCCGAGGTGCCCAGCCGCAACATAAGCTCGTTTTCCCAGCGCCGGGATGAGCCGGCGTGGCTGATAATTAAAATGTTACCCAAGCCCAGGTATTCTCTTTAAAGTGACTCTGTTTTGATATCTGCAGGTATAGTTCTTAGCAAGGGATACTCGAGGGGGCATGGGATTCGCCATTAATCAAGTGGTAATATTTTCCACAGGGGAGACGCTTCCTGACGCTATTGTCACATGGTTGGGCGGCAACGCGGACCTTGGCGGCCAAGGTCAACCATGAGCACTGTTTCGCATTCCAAGTCGCACGGCAAACGAAAACTGTTGATCGTGTTCGGCACAAGACCTGAAGCGCTTAAATGCTTTCCGGTTGCGCGTGCTGCACTGGCCCACCCGGACTTCATAACCGAAATCTGCGTCACCGGCCAACATCGCGAGATGGTGGCACAAGTCATCGAACTGACCGGCCTGCCGGTGCACCACGATCTCGACATCATGCAACCCGGCCAGACCTTGTTCGACGTGACGTCGCGCGTGCTTCTCGGGATGGCTGATGTGCTGGACAAGGCCAAGCCGGACATCGTTCTTGTGCAGGGCGACACCACCACCGCGATGACCGCGGCTCTGGCCGCATTCTACAAACGTATCCCGGTCGCTCATATCGAAGCCGGATTGCGCAGCCACAACATCAATTCCCCCTTTCCCGAGGAACTGAACCGCAAGATTGCCGGCGACATCGCCACCTGGCATTTCGCGCCAACCGCCGAAGCCCGCGACAATCTGCTCGCCGAAGGGAAAGCCGCCAATACGATCTTCGTGACCGGCAACACGGTCATCGACACGCTGTTGCATTTCTCCAGCGAGATCGATGCCGATGCCGCGATGAACGCAAGGCTCGCAGCGCGTTTTCCTTTCATCGACCCGACCAGGAAGATGATCCTCGTCACCGGTCACCGGCGGGAAAATTTCGACGGCGGCATTCAGCGCATCTGCAGCGCGCTGAAGACGCTGGCGATGCGCAAGGATGTGCAGATCGTCTACCCGGTCCACCCAAACCCCAACGTGCGGCTGGTGGTCGACAAGGAACTGGGCGGAGTGGCGAACATCCACCTGATCGATCCACAGGACTATCTGCCGTTCCTGTACCTGCAGAAGCAGAGCTATCTGGTGCTGACCGACAGCGGCGGTGTGCAGGAAGAGGCGCCCTCGCTGGGCAAGCCTGTACTGGTGATGCGGGAGAACACCGAGCGTCCGGAGGGTGTCGCGGCGGGTACCGCGCGGCTTGTCGGCACCGACATCGAAAAAATTCTGTCCAATGCCAATAGCTTGCTCGATGATGAGAGCGTCTATCGTGGTATGGCGGAGCGATACAATCCTTACGGCGACGGCCGCGCCGCGATCCGGATCATTGAGGAACTACAGCATCATGGCTGAAATCAGAACCGTTTCCGTCATCGGCATGGGCTACATCGGCCTGCCGACCTGCGCCATCTTTGCCAGCCGCGGGTTCGATGTCATCGGCATCGATGTCAACGATGCGGTCGTGGCGAAGGTCAACCGCGGCGAGATCCACATCGTCGAACCCGATCTGGACGGTTTGATCCAGAAGGTCGTCGCCAACGGCAAGCTCAAGGCCTTCAATACCCCTCAGCCGGCTGACGCCTATATCATCGCCGTTCCGACCCCGATCACCGAAGACCACAAGCCGGATGTAAGCTATGTGCTTGCGGCAGCTCGCAGCATCGCTCCCGTGCTGAAGCGTGATGATCTCATCGTGCTGGAATCGACGTCGCCGGTCGGCACGACACGCGTCATGACGAACCTGCTTGCCGAGCTGCGGCCGGATCTCAAGTTCCCCGTCACACATGGCGAGGAGGCCGACGTGCTGGTCGCCTACTCCCCTGAGCGGGTGCTGCCGGGAAAGGTACTGACCGAGCTGATCAACAACGACCGCTCGATCGGCGGGCTGTCGCGCAAGTCGTCGGAGCGAACCGCCACGCTTTATTCGAGCTTCGTCGCCGGCGATCTCTTCATCACGCAGGCCGAAAGTGCCGAACTTGTAAAACTGACGGAAAACGCGTTTCGCGACGTCAACATCGCTTTCGCCAACGAACTCGCGGCGGTGTGCCAGGATCTGTCGCTCAATGTCTGGGAAGTCATCGATCTCGCCAACCGGCACCCCCGTGTGAACATCCTTCAGCCGAGCCCGGGCGTCGGCGGTCACTGCATTGCGGTCGATCCGTACTTCATCATCGACGCCGCACCCAACAGCACGCGGCTGATCAGTTCGGCGCGCCGCATCAATTCCGAGCGTCCGCTGTCGGTGGTCAAGGACATCGAGGCATTGCTCGACCCGACCCGTCAGCAGACGATCGCCTGCCTTGGCCTGAGCTTCAAACCCAACATCGACGACATGCGCGAGAGCCCGGCCGTCGAGGTGGTGAAACTTCTATCCAGGATCCCCAACCTCAAGATCGTCGCGGCAGAGCCCAACGCGCGCGCGCTGCCACGCGAGCTCGAAGGCCATGACATCGCATTCACCGACGCGCTTTCCGCCATCGATCAATCCGATATCGTGGTTCTCCTGGTCGATCATCGACAGTTCAATTTCGTCGACCCCGAAGCGCTCAAGGACAAGAAGCTGGTCGATACGAGAGGTTTGTGGACCTGGCGCAAGGCGCGCAAGCCCGATGCCCGCATCGAAGGCAAGAAATCCGCGCCCGAGCGTGCTGGAGAGGCCGCATGACCATGCATGATGCTGCATGGGCGCAACATCCCCTGTTGGCATCACGGCGCCGGGAATTTCTCGACGCGCCCATCCATGCCTTGACCATGGCCGAGACGCTCGCCGTCGCCGACGAGGCAATGGCCGCGCGTCGACCGCTGCACCACGTCGTCGTGAACGTCGCCAAGCTCGTGAACATGCGCAAGAATGCCGAGCTGCGCGACGATGTGATCACGGCGGATCTGATCAATGTCGATGGCAAGGGAGTGCTCTGGGGCGCCAGGCTCTGTGGTGTGAAACTGCCGGAGCGGGTCACGGGCGTCGATGTCATGATCAATGTGCTCGCCCTCTGCGCAAGCAAGGGCTACCGGCCGTTTCTTCTGGGGGCCGAACAGCATGTTCTCGATGCGGTGGAAAGCCAGTTGGCGATCGATCACCCGAGCCTGGTCATTGCCGGCAAGCGCAATGGTTATTTCAAGGCCGAGGAAGAGCCGGAGATCGTCCAGGCCATCAACGCTTCAGGCGCGGACTGTCTGTTCGTGGCGATGCCTACGCCGAGGAAGGAGCGCTTTCTCAAGCGTTACCGCGATGAACTCAAGCCGAGCTTCGTGATGGGCGTGGGTGGCAGCTTCGATGTTTATGGCGGCAAGGTCGCCCGGGCGCCGAGACTGGTCCAGGCGCTCGGCATGGAGTGGCTGTTCCGCGTCGCGCAGGAGCCTCGGCGCTTGTGGCGGCGTTACTACGACACCAACACCGCCTATGCATGGCTGCTTTGCCGGGAGTTCTGGCACCGTCGCATACGCGGGAATGCAACCTCCTAGGCCGACCTCGGATCGAGGCGCGAGCTTTACCTCCGGCCTTGCAGGATCGGCAGTCGCGCCTTGACCTTGTCGATGAAGAGCATCGCCTCCGTCGGATAGAACATACAGATCAGCGCAAAGAACGTCGCAGTCCCGGCGCTGCCGCCGGCTGCCAGCGGCAGGATAGGCGGCGCGTGGCTGAGCAGGGCTGCAGTCAGGGCGGCAGCCAGGCCTGTGCTCGCCGAGATGATGACGGAGACGCCGATGTCGCGCCACGGCACGGGCACTGGTGTCAGCCTCTGGGCGATGATGACGCAGCTCGCCAGGGCCGCGACCGATCCGCCCGCCAGAGCCAGGGCGGCACCCAGTTCCGCCATCGTGGGGATCAACAGGAAAGACAATGAAATCGTCCCCACCGAGCCGACGAAATTGACGATGATCAGCAACCACGGCCGCTTGTGCGCATGCACCACGACGCCGTAGACGAAGGTCGCGAGGTTGGTGCACAGCACGCTGAAGGCGATGACCGGAAACAGCAGGCCGAAACGACCATGATAATCCGCAGGCAGCATGAGCCGCGTGATATCGGTGCTGAGTGCGACGAGCATTGCCGCGACCGGCAGGCAAAGGCGCATCATCAGGGCCATCAGTTGCGACAGCAGGCGGCTTGAGGCCTCGGGTCCTTCTTCGTCGAAGCGGTTCACCACTTCCGGGAAAGCGCCGGTGTTGATTGCATTGGCGATCATGTCGATCGGCTGTCGGGCCAAGGCATAGGCCGCCGCGAAGACCGCCACGGCGCTGGCGTCGTAGTAGACCTTCAGGAACAGTCGCTCGGCACTGTTCAGCCCGAAGCCGACGAGCGCCATGATGACCAGGGGAGCACCGAAGGCAAAGAATTCCTGGCGCGTGAAGCGCGACGGGCCGGGAACGATGTGCCGGGATGCGACGATGCCCGCCGTGATACCGGCAATCAGCATGCCGAGGCTGGAGCCGAGGGACACCGCCAGGAAGGAGCGCTGGAACAGGAAGACCGCGGCAATCGGCAAGACGAGCTGCAGCAGGCTTCGCAACGCCTCGAGCATCGAATAGACCGAATGCCGCTGCTGCATCTGCAGGATCGTCAACGCGAAGCGGCCGACTGAGCCGGCAATCAGGTAGCTGCCGACGGCAATGGCAAACTCGCCCCAATGTTCGGGCACGATGAGCACCGAAGCAATCGCGGAGATGACCAGCGCAATGGTCGTGGTGGCCAGCAGCACCTGTCCTGCCAGGATCAGGCTGCCTTTGCTGATGTCGCCCTTGCCGCCAAGTCTCAGCAGCGAAATACGCAGCCAGCTGGTGACAGCGACATCCGTCATTTCGCCGACCGTGACCACCAGCGTCAGCAGGCCGTAGTGGTTCTGGTCGATCATGCGGGTCATGATGACCAGCAGGAGCAAAGCGGAAATGCGTGTCAGCAGGATCGCCGGGGCGTATATTAGCGTTGAGCGAAGCAGCAAAGGGTTTTCCCCGGACAATTCCGCCTGATTAACCGCTGGCCGGCGGGAAATCCAGCATCATGGCACTAAAGAACAGCATATCACTTTGACCATAAGCTTTATTTGAGACCTTTGCTTTATGGCTGGTTCGCGTGTGTTATCCGCAATGGTGTCATGTTGCAGCCTTCCGCAAGCAATCGAAAAATGCATGTCCTGGTAGCAACGCCCTCGGGTGGCCTGGGGCAAGGCGGCATCGACCGGCTCATGGGCGCGCTCAAGCTGCAGCTTGAGCGGCAGGATAGCGCGGATATCGATGTGCGCTTTATCGCCACCCGCGGGCCGGGACATGTCGGACTGTCGGTTTTCTACACGCTCGGTTTTTGTCTGCGCATGTTTGCGGCCCGCATCGCCGGGCGCGCCGATGTCATTCACATCAACGTAGCAAGCATGGGCAGCACCTACCGGAAGCTGGTCATTGCCAGGTGTGCGCGATTGCTCGGCATTCCTTACGTGCTGCATCTGCACGGTGCGGAATACCGGTCGTTCTGGAACGGTGATGGCGGTTTTCTCGACCGCCGCATCCAAAGCATGTTCGAGCATGCCAGCCGTGTCGTGGTGCTGGGCAGGGTCTGGCGCGACTTCATCGCCGGTCGCGCGCCCGGTGCGGCCGGCAACATCGTCATTGTGCCCAACGCCACTGAAACGCCCTTGCTGGCGCATATCGGCGGTGGCGACAGCATTCATATCCTGTTCCTTGGCCGCATCGGCGAACGCAAGGGCGTGCCCCAGTTGTGCGACGCCCTGGCAAACATGAAGTCCGTCGGGCATTGGCGGGCCACGATCGCCGGGGACGGCGAGGTCGAGGAGACGCGTGCGCGACTGACGGAACTCGGGCTCACGGACCGCGTCCAGCTTCCTGGATGGGTTGGGCCCGACGAGGTTGCGGCTCTGATCGCATCCGCCGACATCCTGGCACTTCCCTCCTTTGCCGAAAATCTGCCTGTCTCGGTCATCGAAGGCATGGCCAGCGGCCTCGCCGTGGTGACGACGCCGGTCGGAGCGGTGGAGGATATCGTGACCAACGAGCAGAATGGTTTGCTGGTCCCTCCCGGCGACGTTGCGGCGTTGACGAAAGCGTTGACGCGCCTGGTCGAAGATCCGGCTCTGCGGACACGCCTTGGCGACGCCGCCAGGGCCGTGCATCGCGAGCGGCTGGAAATTGCCCCGTTTGCAATGGCATTGCAGCGCGTGTGGCGCGATGCGTCGATTGGCAACCGACTGGAGGCAAGATCATGAAGTTGCTCGACATTGCGCGCGGCGCCTATGTGCGAAGCCCCGAACCCCTGAGACGGCTGCTGGCGCCGCTGGTGGCGCGCGTCCCCACCACGATGAAGTTCGGCGCCACCTATCGTTCATGGCGCGAGCAGATCGCCCACGCGGCCGCAGATCCTGCCTATGCCGGGCAAGCCCATCTGGCGGCGCTGCGGGCGCTGCTGCAGAAAGCGCATGCGGGCAGCCCCTTCTATCGCGGCTTGATCGATAAGGCCTTTGGTTCCGGCTTCGACCTTGCGACGCTGCAGCTCACTGACCTCGGCCGTCTGCCGGTGCTCACCAAACAGGCCTTGCGCGATGCCGGCAACGACGCGCTGGCGGAGCCCGTCGCCAACCTCGACGAGGCCACGACCAGCGGAAACCACACCGAGCAGCCTTTTGTCTTCTACCTGGACAAGGACCGCAGCACCCGCGAGATCGCCTTTGTTTATGACGCGTGGTCGCGCATCGGTTATGGCGAGCAGACGGCGCGCGCCTGCTTCCGCGGCTTCGGCCTCGACGCCAAGGGCAAACGCCTGCACGAGTGGGAGCCGGCGTTGCGCGAACTGCGGCTTTCGGTGTTTCCGATGACGGTCGATGATGCCGCCTTGTATCTCGACCTGATCGACGAACGCGGCATTCGCTTCCTCTATGGCTATCCTTCGGCGATCGAGCTGTTTTGCCGGCATATGCGAAAGCTCGGCCGGACACCGACACTGCGCATCGAAGGTATCATGCCGATTTCCGAACCCCTCTTTCCGCACCAGCGCGCCAGCATCCAGTCCGTGCTGGGCGAAGTGCCTTTCGCCTGTTTCTACGGCCTGAGTGAAAAGGCGCTGTTTGCGGTTGAAATGCCCGGACGCATGGACAGTTACGAATTCAATCCGCTTTACGGGCTGGCGGAACTGGTCGACGATGATGATGCGCCTGTTGTGGAGCCTGGCAAGCTGGGACGGCTCGTAGGCACCGGCTTCCTGTCCACCGGAATGCCGTTCATCCGCTACGACACCGGGGATCGTGCCCGGCTGCTCGAACTGCCCAGTGCCGAAAACGGCCAGCGGCTGCGGGTCGATGCCATCATGCCGCGTCGCAACATCGACTATCTGATCGCCGCCGACGGCAGCCATGTGGTGAGTTTGTCACTCGCGCCGGAGGATCCGATTTTCTTTGAAGGACTGCAGGAATTCCAGTTCTATCAGGATACGCCGGGTGAGGCGGTGGTCCGCTACATTCCGGTCGAGGGGGCGGTCGGCGATCCCGCCGAGCGGCTGATCGCCAACCTGAACGGGCAGACCCATGGCGCTATCCGCTTTTCGGCGAAACAGGTCGAGCGCATCGCCTGGGGGCGTGCCGGCAAGCGCGCCTTTGTCGACCAGCGTCTCAACATGGCGGACTTCGAATAGCGGGTTGTCGGCCTCAAGGCTTGAGACCCAGCGCCTTCAACAGTTCGAGGTCCGGAAGCGCAGCTCCGGTCGGCTGGATGACGGTCATCCCGTCGGGATTGGTGAACTCCCAGATCGACCAAGGCATGCCATAGCGCTCCGCCAGCTGCCGCACCGCCGTCAGATAGCGAAGGCGGTCGCCATTGAAGGCGCCCATGCGGCCATCGGCGGCCATCAGGATGACGCCGAATTCGCCCATGAAAAGCCGCCTGCTTGCAATGTTGTTGGCGCTGGCCCAATCAGCCGCCTGCTGGAAAACCGCCTCGAGCTGGCTCGGTCCCCAGTTTTCGGCGAAGTACTCGGCAATCCTTTCGCGCGCCGAAACCGTGTTCATCATACGCTCGACCTGGCTGAGGCCTGCTGCTTCCATCTGCGCGCCAAGGGTTTCGACCACGATTTCAGGCGTGCTGCTGTCGGCCGGCCACGGCAAGCCGGATGCAAAGGTCGTTGTTGTTCCGTCCGGCCGCTGATGCGTGAAACTGTGCGGCTCATACATGTGGAAGCTGTAGTAGAGATTGGGGTCGTCGAAGTCGGGTTTCAGGTTGACCAGCCCCGCAACGCTGCCGCCGCAACCGCCCGTCGCGACGATGGTGAGGTCGCGGCTGACCACACGGATATCGCGGACCGTGTCCGACATGATCCGCTGCCAGTCGTCGCTGCCGCTTGCATCGCAGGGATAATGGGTCGGCTCGTTATAGGGCTCGAGGGCAACCTTGTCGGTGCCGATCCCGACCAGCATGGCAGCCACTGCCGTGACCATGCTGCGATAGCGGGCCACATCCGCACTGTCGGCGCTGCCGGAAAACATCCTGAGACCGTAGGCCGGAACCTGTTCGACGCTGTGCAGGTTGAAGACCACCTTGAGCCCGTTCGAAGTGACGTGCTCCACCGCGGCGGCAAGGATGTCGAGGGCCTGCTGGCGTTTGGCGCCATCGCTGGCAAGCAGGGGGCCCGGATCGACCGTCAGGCGGACGAAATCGAACCCCATGGAGCGGATGCTGGCAAACACCTCGCCATCGGGCCAGTCGGAGAGGGGTCTGCCTGCGCCGAGCCATTGCTTCTCGGTTCGGTAAGGCGGCCATTTATAGGAGCGATCCTGTTCGACGGGAGACCAGTTCAGCCATCCATGCACGCCAACGCCTTTTTGCAGGACAATCGGCTCGGCCTTGACGGCTGTCATCAGCGAGAGTGCCCATATTGCGATAAACGCCACTATTCTCATCGCCGATCTCCGTATCATTATCGAAGATATTAACCGGCGGAATGCAAAGGAAGCATTGCGGCCAAGTGGCGTGCCGGCGGCATGGAGTTTAACTGTGGCGGAGCTTGCATGAGGATCGGCTGGTACATCAACCGGTTGCGCAGCATGAGCCCGGCCGAGATATTGCACCGACTGGGCGAGCATCGCCGCAAGGTTGTTTCCAAGCGCCGCGACGATGGCTGGCAGCGTTATGGTTCACCCCAACTGCATCCCGTGTTCCGCTCATTGAGGGATGTCGTGCAGGCAAACGCGACCGCGGACCAACGGCAAGCCATCACGACCGCCGTTGCTGGCACGCTCGAGGGGCGGTTTTCAGCGCTTGGACGGAGTTGGCCGCCGCGCGATCCCCATCGTCTCTTTCCCCCCGAAATCTGGCGCCTCGATCCGGTCAGCGGAACGCTGTGGCCGGGTCCGGAAGTGCATGCCTTCGATGTCGATTTCCGGTCGGCTGGCGACCGTGGCGACATAAAATATGTCTGGGAGTTCAACCGGCTGCAGCAGCTGCCGCCGCTGGCTGCGCAGTGGATGCTCTGTGGCGACGCCAAATGCCTGGCGGCGATCGAGGCTGCCATCGACAGCTGGCATGCCGCCAATCCTCCTTTTCGCGGAGTGGCCTGGGCTTCCGGTATCGAAGTCGCCTTGCGGGCGATCAGTCTGATCGTGACGCTGGATATTGCCGGCGACAAAATGGCCACGGCGACATGCGGCAGGATAGGTGAAATACTGGCGGCAAGTGCCCACTGGCTGCCTCGGTTCCCCTCCCGGTTTTCATCCGCCAACAACCATCTCGTCGCGGAACTGGCCGGCGAATATCTCATCAGCCTGGCTTTCGGCGCCGAGTCCGTCTCCGTGCGCGGCGCGCTTGTCGCCGAGGTCGACAGGCAGATCCTCGCCGATGGCGCCGGCGCCGAGCAGACCCCGACCTATGCGGCCTTCACGGCCGAACTCATCCTGCTGTGTGCCACCGCAGCTCGCCAGGCCGGATCGCCGTTTCCCGCTTCCGTCGACGCGCGCCTGGCGGCTTTCGCGGAGTTTGCCGGCTGGCTTCCCGCGAGGGCTGGCGGCTTCGGCGACGACGATGAGGGCCGGGCGCTCACGCTGGGGGACGAGCCTGATTATGTCCGCTCTGTCGCGGCCGCCATTCACGGCTATCTCGGCATGGCGGGTGATGCCCCCGCGCCAGACGATTTCCGCGCGCTTTTCTTCGGCGTTCCATCGCGGCCGGTACCGGCGCCGGAGGGATTGCGCACCTTCGCGCAAGGCGGCCTCTCCGTCTGGCATGGGACGATGAACGGCCGCCGCGTCGATCTGACATTCGACCACGGCCCGCTTGGCTATCTCTCGATCGCGGCGCATGGTCATGCTGACGCGCTGTCACTCACCTTGTGCATCGACGATCAGCCGGTGCTGGTCGACCCCGGCACCTGGCTTTACGGCTCGGGGCGGGAATGGCGCAACTGGTTCCGGTCCACGCCGGCGCACAACACTCTGAACATAGAGGGCCAGAGCCAGAGCATCATCTCGGGCCCTTTCAACTGGTCGCACAAGGCGCAGGCGGCACTGGTCGAGAGCCAGGATGGGGTGCCGTGGAAGGTCAGTGCCAGCCATGACGGATACAAGGCCCGCTTCGGCGTCGTGCATCAGCGCACGGTGACCGGCGAGGTCGGCGGCATCCTCGTCACCGACCAACTGCTCGGCGGTGGCCGTACGGCGGAGATCGTCTTCCAGCTTGCGACCGGCCTCGCGGCAAGTCTGGACGGCAGCACGGTCAGGGTATCGCGCGGTGATGAGACGCTGCTGACCATCCGCTTCCCGGACGGTGCGGTCGATATCCGCGCCGGCGGCGATGCGCCGGGCCAGGGCGGCTGGGTCTCGCCACGTTTCGGGGTCAGGCAACCGGCATCGCGGCTTGCCTGGCGGGGCGAGGTCGGCAGGGACGGAGTTGCCATCCACCTTGCGGTCCCGCCGCGGCAATAGGGCATCCACCCCCGGCTTTCCGTGCCGTCCGACATCCTTTAAAAGACATTCAAAGGTTTAGCAGTTTCGACACGGTTGATCTGCTAATCGGAGCGGCATGTAAGTCCGCTTTCGCAGTGCGAGCCTCATGCGACGGCTCGGCAAATTTGCGTTTCACATCTAACCGGATCGCCAATTCACACCCGGGGAGGCCATGACATCGATGTTTTCAGAACTCGTCAGGGTGGTCACCACAAAGCTGTCGAACATCGACTACGTGACGCTCGGCCTTCTTCTGGCGACGGCGTTGGGCAGCGCGCTGGTGGTCTACTGGCGAACCGTCAAGGACAAGTCGTTCCGGGACTTCTTCGATTTCGCCTTTCCGGCGGAAGTGATGCTGCACCCATCGGCGCGGGCGGACGCCCTGTTCTGGATCACCAAGAAGCTGATGATGCCCTTCCTGCTCATTCCCGCCGGCGTCACCTTCATCGCCGCCATGGGCTATGCAACCAATCAGACCCTCGGTTGGCTCTTTGGCATTTCGGGGCCGCTCATCGAAGGGCCGGCCGGACCGGTGACCCTGATCCTGTTCACCGCATCCATGCTGGTGGCCTATGACATCTCCTATTACCTCTACCATGTCGCCCAGCATCGCTTCCCGTTCCTGTGGGAGCTGCACAAGGTCCACCATTCCGCCGAAGTGATGGTAGGGATCACCAAGGACCGGGTTCACCCGCTGGACGACCTGATGAATCGCGCGTGGGATGGCGTCATCCCGGGAATCTGTTTCGGCATATGGAGCCTGATCGCGCTGAATCCTGTCGAGATCGCGGTCTTCGGCGTCAACGTCTATGTCATCCGCAACATCCTGATGATGGACTTTGTCCGCCACACCCATCTGAAGATCTCCTTCGGCCCGCTGGACAACGTCATCCTCTCCCCGCATTGGCACCAGGTGCACCACAGCGTGAACCCGCGTCACTACGACAAGAATTTCGGGCTGCTTTTCTCATTCTGGGATCGCCTGTTCGGAACGCATTTCGTGCCGGACCCGGACGAGGAGCTGAAATTCGGCCTGATGGACCGTGATGTTCGTGACTATCAATCGCTCTACGGGCTTTATGTGCTGCCCCTCAGGAAGATGGCCGGTCATCTCATCCGACCGTTCAGGAAGCGCCCTGCCGACGTGGTGCAGCCGCAGGACCCTCTCCAGCCATGAATGAAACTGTTTTGATCGGCACAATCGGGGTGGAGCGCCTGGAGATTGTCAGCTCGGCCGATCGCCTGGCGGCGGTCGAGGCAGCCTGGACAAGTCTGTGGCAGCGCACCGACGGATTGATCTTTCAAAGCCATGGCTGGATTTCGGCATGGTGGAGCACGGTGGCAGACCACAGCAAGCGCGCGCTGAAGATCGGCCTGGTCTGGAACGACGACAGGCTGGTCGCTGTCGTACCCCTGGCGACCTGCCGGCGAAAGGGCCTCCGGTTCCTGGAATGGGCTGCCAACAGCTATTCCGATTACGGGGATATTCTGGTGGCGCCGGAATGTTCGCAATCGGCTCTCGAGCATGTATGGGCTCGCATCTGGTCCGAAGGCGGTTTCGATGTCGCTTTCATCAACCGCCTGCTGCCGGATGCGGCAGCCCACAGGATCTTCGCACCGGGAGTTTCCAACGGCATCAAGCTGCGCCGCAATCATCGCGAGGAGGTCAGCTATCGTGTCGCCGGGGAGTGGGCGAGCGGAGCCGAATGGCTGGCAACGCATCCCAAGAAAACCCGCCAGAACTATCGACGTGGCCTCAAGATGCTCGAAGAGGCCGGCGAAGTGACGTTCCGCCTGCTCCCGCCGGATGAACCGCTGGAGCCGGTGCTGGAGCGGCTATCCGAACTCAAGCGCAGATGGCTGACACAGCACTCGCGTGAATCCGATCTTTTCCAGGAAGGCGAACCCATACTCGCGGCGCTGGTCGATGTGCTCGCCCGCGCCGGCGTGCTGCGCATTTTTGTGATCGAGTGCAATGGCGCGATGGTCGCGGTCTCCATCAACATCGTCCAGCATGACGTCATGATGGCATTCGTCACCACCTATGACCCGGAGTTCAGCCGGGCATCGCCGGGTGTGGGCCTGATCGTCGAATACATCCAATGGTCGATCGACAATGGCCTGCGGATGGTCGATTTCCTCTGCGGCGGCTATGCCTTCAAGAGCCGGTTTGCGACCGAGGGTGTGACACTTCAATCCGTTCTCGGCGCACGCACCCTGCTGGGTTCGCTTGTCTCCTTCGCCGACCGTCTGCGGCAGAACATCAAGAGCAGGCGCGAGAGCGGATCGGAGCAGCAGGACAGTTCGTCCGAGGACGCTGCCTGAGGTCGGCTGGCCAGCGCAAGTACGCAGCGGTTTCCATCCGGCATTGCGTGAAAGCAAAAAGCTGGGACGTTTCCGCAAAAACCGGAAACGCTCTAGATGGTTCTTTTCCGCATCAGCAGCCAGAGCAGGTAGAGCCCACCCAGCATGCCTGTGGTCAGTCCGACAGGCATGTTGACGTGGAATGGCGCGCGCTGGCTGACCAGGTCTGCAAGCAGAAGCAGAACCGCCCCCATCAGTGCTCCGCTCAGCAGCGGCAGGCCAGGTGACGATGTCAGGCGCCTGGCGAGCTGCGGTCCGGCCAATGCGACGAAGGCGATCGGACCGGCGGCGGCGGTGGCGATTGCCGTCAGGCCGACGGCAGCCATCAGCATGGTCAGTCGCGTGCGTTCCGGAACGACGCCGAGCTGGCTCGCTATGTCGTCGCCCATTTCCAGCAGCGTCGTCTGGCGCGCATTGAGGACGACAATCGGGACGATCGCGGCGAAACCGATCGCGGCCGGTATCACATGCGCCCATGTGCGCGTGTTGAGGGAGCCGGCCAGCCAGAGCTGGGCTGCCGCGGCCTGATCGAGACCGCCTTTCACCAGGAGAAGGGTGTTGATGCCGGACAGGATCGCACCAATGCCGACGCCGACGAGAACCAGCCGATAGCCGCCGGTTGTCCCATGCTTCATGGAAAGCAGAAGTACGGCGACGGCGGTAGCGATGCAGGAGGCGAATGCCGCAAGCGACACGCCGAGCGGGCCCGCATCGAAAAGCACGATCTGCAGGATGGCGCCCGTCGCGGCGCCCGTGGTGAAGCCGATGATATCGGGCGAGCCGAGCGCGTTGCGTGACAGTGATTGGAAGATGGCGCCAGCCATGCCGAGGGAAGCCCCGACCAGCATCGCCGTTGCCAGGCGCGGCAGCCGGACCCGCAGGACGATGCGCTCTGCTGTCGGATTGCTGCCGGCACCAAGCAGGCTGTCGATCACTTCGGATGGGCTGAAGTGCAGCGTTCCGGTTCCGAGCAGCAGGACGCCGAGTGCGAGGCCTGTCAGCGCGAGCGCGGTACAGACTAACGCTGCGCGTGGGCGCAGGTGCAGTGACAGGCCGCCGACCCGGAGCCCTATGGCGGAGTGTCTCATAGCCGGGCCAAACGGTATCTGCGCGCTACCGCAACGAAGAACGGTCCGCCGATAAGCAAGGCGATGATCCCCGCCGCGACTTCGGCGGGGGCGACGATGACGCGTCCGACGATATCGGCGCACAAAAGCAGGATCGCGGCAAAAAGGGCTGAAAAGGGCAGCAGCCAGCGATGGTCGGGGCCGGTGATGAGACGGGCGATATGCGGGGCTACCAGTCCGATGAAGCCGATCGGCCCGGTGGCCGCTGTCGCAGCCCCCGCCAGGAGCATGACGCACAGGCAGGCAAGGATCCATGTTCTGCCAAGCCGGACACCCAGCACTTCGCCAAGGTCGCGGCCGAGCGCCACGGCGTTCAGGTCCCTTGAGATGAGCAGGGCAATCGCAAGACCGATCATGACCGCGACGGCGAGCACGCCTGCGACATCGAAGCCACGCCCTTCGATCGAGCCTGCCCACCAGTGGCGAAAGTCGTCGACCACTTCCAATGGCGCGTTGAGCATGATGATGCCGGTCAGCGAGCCCAGCATCACGGAAAGGCCTGCACCAGCCAGCACGAGGCGGACGGGATTGGTGCCGGTTTCATGGGCCCGTCCTAGGATAAAGACGGCAACCCCTGCCAGGCCCGCGCCGAGGAAGGCAAACCAGACATAGTGGATCATGGCCCTGAGGTGGAAGGCCGTGATCCCAATGATCACGGCTGTTGATGCACCCGCATTGATGCCGAGTAATCCCGGCTCGGCGAGCGGGTTTCTGGTGGTCGCCTGCATGATGGCGCCGGCGGTACCCAGCGCCAGCCCGGCAAGGATCGCCACGAGGGTGCGCGGTACCAGCAATTCCCAGATCACGAGATGCAGGTCATTGAGTGGATCGTAGGCCCGGAATGTCTCGAACAGCGTGGCGAGCGGAACCGGGCGCGAGCCGACAGCCAGGCTGAGCAGACCGACAACCGCGAGCATGAGGCTTGCACCTGCAAGCCCCAAAAAATATCGCCTTCGTTGAAGAAGTCGGGACGGCTTCCCGGCTTCCCGCATGTCCGAACAAGCCATGCTACCGGAAGTGCCCGGCGATCGCGTCGATCATCTGTCGTCCCGAATAGTAGTCGATGCGGAACGATGTCGGCCCAAGCGCATAGACCTTCCTGTTCGCGACCGCGGGCAGGTTGGCAAGCATTGGGTCGGTGATGAAGGCTTCCACATCCTCTTCCGTGCCGCGCAGCAGGAAGACGGTGTCTCCTGTGATGGCGGCGGAAAGGTTCTCACGCGAGATGAAGTCGAAGTCCGAACGTCGTGTCATCTCGCGCTGGATCTCTTTCGGCAGTCCCGCCACCTCGAAACCGAGGGCCGTCAGCAACCTTGCCTGCGGACTTTCGGGCCGGCCGATCGAATAGCTGCCGCCGATGTTGTACCCGACGATGCTGACCTTGCCCTTTGGGCGCGTCATCGAGATCGCCGCTTGCGCGGCATAGTCGTCGAAACGTTTGATGGTATCGCTCGCTTCCGCCTCGAGGCCGGTGGCCTTGCCGAGTTCGACGGCAATCTCCTGCCAGCTCTGGTTCGAATAGTTGATGACCATCGTCGGGATGCCTTGTGCCTGAAGCTCCGACTTGTGCTGGGCGACACTGTCGGCGCCTGTCGCGGAGGCGATCAGCAAATCAGGCTCCCGGCCGATGACGGCTTCGATATCGAAGTTGAGATTGGGGTAGAGGACCTCGACGCCGCGCTCGTCGGCCGCCGCCGCCCACTGCGAGAAGAAGCCCTTCCCATCGGTCAGGATCGTGGGTGTCGCCGCCGCGCTGGCTGCCACCGGGGCGCCGATGGCAAGCAGAATGCCGGTAACGCTGGGCGTGGTCGAGACGATCCGTTCCGGTTTCGATTTCAGGGTCAGCGTTTCGCTACCTTGAGCGATCGATCTTGGCCACTGCTGTTCCTGTGAAAAAGTGCGATCGGAGATCGTTGTGATCAACGCAACGGTCACCAGGGCGAGGGTAAGTTTCGGGATGGGCATCATCATCGACGGTTGTTCGGGATTTTTCGGGAGCCGTGGTGCGGCCTGCGTCATCGCACCGTGTTTTAAACTTGACTTGTTTATTCCACAATAAGCGTTGTATTCCGCAATGCAACATGCATTCCGTAATGCGACATTGAAGTCGCAATCTTCCGGCGTGCGCTCGGGCAAGGAAGGGCAACATGGCGCATCGTCTGCACGCCGATGGCGTAACGCTTCGCTACGACAGGCGTCTGGTTTCGGCCGGACTGTCGGTGGCGATCCCCGAGGGCTCCTTCACGGTCATCATCGGTCCGAACGCCTGCGGCAAGTCCACGCTTCTGCGCGCGCTGTCGCGGCTGCTGGCGCCTTCGGCCGGCCGGGTGGTCCTCGACGGCAGGAGCATCGGCGAGCTTCCGGCAAAGGAAGTTGCCCGGCGGCTCGGCCTGCTGCCGCAAAGCTCGGTTGCCCCCGATGCGATCACGGTTGCGGATCTCGTCGCGCGCGGCCGTTACCCTCACCAGTCGTTCCTCAGGCAGTGGTCGGAGGCCGACGAGAAGGCCGTCGCCGCCGCACTCGAAGCCACGCATATGACGGATCTGTCCGACCGCTTGATGGACGAGCTTTCCGGCGGTCAGCGGCAACGTGCGTGGATCGCCATGGTGCTGGCGCAGGAAACACCGATCCTGCTGCTTGACGAGCCGACCACCTTCCTCGACATCGCCCATCAGATCGAACTGCTCGACCTTCTGGCTGACCTTCACCGCCAGGGGCGCACCGTCGTTGCCGTGCTGCATGATCTCAACCACGCCTGCCGCTACGCATCCCATCTGATCGCCATGAAGGATGGCGCGATCGTCGCCGAGGGCAGGGCGGTTGAAATCGTCACAGAGCAGCTGGTCGAAGCGGTCTTCGGCCTGCCTTCGGTCATCATCGCCGACCCGGTCTCTTCGACGCCTTTGGTCATTCCGAAGGGCCGGCCGGCACCTGCACTTCATACCCCAGACGGCAGAGAACAATCGGCATGAGCACGGACAGGAAACTGCACATCGGACTGAGCCTGACGCCCACCTGGCTCAAGGGACAGCGTCCGCACCCCGATGAGGCGCTGTCGGCGGGCATGGGGCCGGTGGAATACTATGTTGAACTCGCTCGGCTGGCCGAAAGGGCGAAGCTCGATTTCGTCTTCAGGCCGGACTATCTCGTCATGAACCAGGCGATGGTGGCGCATTCATCGACCCATGTCGGGCTTGATCCAACGATGATGCTGGCCGCCATCGCGCGGGAGACCGAGAAGATCGGGCTGGTCACCACCGCCTCGACCACTTTCAACCAGCCCTACATCGTTGCCCGCCAGATCCAGTCCCTGCACTGGATCAGCAATGGCAGGGCGGGCTGGAACATCGTGACCTCGATCGAGGGCGCTGAGAATTTCGGCACCGAGCCGATGCCGTCGCCGGAAGTCCGCTATCGCAAGGCGGCGGAATTCACCGACGTGGTGCGACAACTCTGGCAGAGTTATCCGGGGGTCTCGTCGGCTGTCCGGTCACTCGACCACGCCGGCGAGTTCTTTGGCGTCAAAGGGCCGCTCAACGTCCCGGGACACGAGGCCGGCCCGCCGCCTCTGTTTCAGGCCGGCGCGTCCGAGATCGGCCGCAGCTTTGCTGCCTCTGTCGCCGACGCAACCTTTGCCGCCATGCCGGACATGAGCGACGGCATTGAACTGCGCACGGATCTGCGCAACAGGGCGGTACAACAGGGACGCTCGGCGAATGCCGTTCGTGTCCTGCCCGGGCTCTATTTCTTCCTGGCAAGGACGCGAGACGAAGCCTGGAAGCTGCATGAACGCGCTCACGCGCATCTGACGCGCGAACGCCGCGTGGAAGCATTGAAAAGCGTGCTCGGGCTGGATGTCGGCGCGCTCGCGCCCGGCAGCCGCGTCACCGCCGACCTGCTGCCGGCTTCCGACCATCCGGTTCGCAGCCGGACCCATGCCGAACTGCTGCGCCGCTTCATTGCTGCCAACAGCCCGACGGTCGAGGAGGTGCTGGCACGGCCAGAGGTTGTCGGCTCCGCGCACTGGGTTTCCGTGGGCACGCTGGACGATGTCCTGAACGACATTGTCCAGCGCTTCGAGGCGGGGGCACTCGACGGGTTCATCGCGCTCCCCGGCGGCTCGGTGGGTTCGCTCAACCTGTTCTTCGAAGAACTGGTTCCTGAGCTGGTGCGGCGAGGCCTGTTTCGCGGCGACTATGAAGGCTCCACCTTGCGGGAGCACCTGGGCATCCACTGAATGCCGAACTTACACGCTGCCGCGGGAGGCTCCGGATTCGAGCGAGGCCTGCGTGGCCATGGCGCGCAAGGCGTTCCAATGACCGGTCGCTTCGGCCGTCTTCACGAAGGAAACGGTGGTGACGACACAGGCGATCTCGTTCTGCGCGTTGAACACAGGTGCTGCCTTGCCGGTCAGCAGCGAAAACAGATGCTCGTTGAGTTCGACGCCGGCGGCCTGGCGCGCTGCATCGAGCGCCTCCTTCGAGGGCGGGTTGCCCCTGAAAGCGGCAGGTTGCCGCTTGCGCGCCGCAGCGACCGTCTCGCGCGGCAGATAGGCCTGGAAGACCAGGCCGCACGCGGTGTTGTCGAGCGGAAGCACGTCGCCGAGCGAGACGGTGCTGATCGAGAAGTCCGAGCTTCGGTACCAGCGGATGATGGTCGGACCTTGGTCGGTCCAGATCGCGACGCCGCAGCTTGCCGCGATTTCCGACGCCAGCGTCTTCATCAGCCGTGCTGCGACTTCGATCGGCTCGATACGCCGCAAGGCGCCGATGCCGATGCTGAGCGCAGCCGGCCCGAGATCGTAGCGACCGGTCATCGGGTCCTGGGCCACCAGCCGCTCGCGCACCAGGCTCTGCATGTAGCGATGCGCCGTCGAGGTGCCCGTGCGTCCCTGTCGGGCAACTTCGCCCAGCGCCAGCGGACCATCGGCTCTCGCCAGAATATCGAGGAAACGGGCGGCGATGGATACCGACTGGATGGTGGTCGAGCGTTTGCCGGCACTGCTGCCGTCGTCATCGGAGTGGTCTGATTTCACAAGTTCTGTTCCGTACCGGGCGGCAAAAGCGTGGCTGGGGCAATCATGCAGGCAAGATCTGGGCTGGAATGAACGAGGGCCTTATCTCGGCTAACGACGCGGCGACGTTACGGTGCTTCGGCCCCGCGATCAATCGCACGCCCCAGCTGATGCTTTTGCCTGTGGCAATATAGGCCCCCTGATCAATAGAGGCGCTCTTCGTGTTGACATGCGGAATGCGCTATGCATTGTGGAATTCATTCTTCAATCCGCGAGCCACGGTCCGTTCCCAGCCAGCGTTTCTTGTTTGGGCGATCGGGGACTTCATGCCTTCTCATTTTCTTGCGCCACCAGAGCGTTTCCGCTTTTCGCGGAAACGCGGAAACACTCTGGCTGCTTGTTCTTGCGCAATTCCGGACGCAAAACCGCTGCGCACTTTTACTGGAATTGCTCTAAGACTTGGCGCCAGCACGCTTTCGATTGTGTCGATGTTCGCGGCGAACGCTGCTTCGGCACAGGAAAAACCGCAGGCCGCGGCTGAAAGCAGTACGCTGCTCGAGCGCATCGTCATCACCGGCGAGAAGTTCGCGCGCAGCCTCAAGGACACTGCCTCGTCCGTTTCAGTCATCACAGGTAAGCAGATCGCCAAGGAAAAGACCGGCGATGCGTCCGTGTCCGAGGTGATCCAGGACGTGCCCAATGTCGTCTACACCGACACCGTCAGCACGCCGGTCATCCGTGGTCAGGACACGCAAGGCCCGCTCACCGGGCAGGGGTCGTTCTGGGGCGGTACGGTGCCGCGTGCCACCATCAATCTCGACGGCCACTATCTCAACTACAACGAATTCTATTTCGGCGCCGCGTCGGTCTGGGATGTCGACAACATCGAGGTTTTCCGCGGCCCGCAGACAACCTCGCAAGGCGCTAACGCCATTGCCGGCGCCATCATCGTCAACACCAAGGATCCGACCTTCACGCCCGAAGGCGCCTATCAGGCCGAGATCGGAAGCTACAATTCGAAGCGGGCCTCGTTCATGCTGTCCGGGCCGATCGTCGACAACCAGCTCGCCGCGCGTCTGGCGGTGGATTATTCCGGCCGCGATACCTTCATTGATTACATCAGCCCCAAGTTCCAGCATGGCGACACCGACCAGGATTTCAGCGCGCTGAATGCCCGCTTCAAGCTGTTGTGGCAGCCGGCCGAAATCCCGGGACTGGAGGCGAAATTCACCTACTCGCACAACGGCTCGAACCGGCCCTCCCAGGAAGCGGCATCGATGCCGTTCGAGGATCTCAATCACATCACCACGACGATGCCGACCTGGAAGCAGGACACCAACACCGGCATCCTCGACATCAGCTATGATGTCGGCAACGGCTTCAAGTTCTTCAACCAGACGCAGTATTCGGCGTCGTCCGTGCATCGCACCACCGGCCTGGTCAACAATGGCGATGCCGATGTCGAGCAGAAGAACGCCTCCAACGAAACACGTGTGACTTTCGGCGAGCAGGGTGATGCCTTGAGCGGCGTGGCGGGTGTCTATTACGCCTACACCAAGAGCGATGAGGTGCTTTATCTCAGCGGCCTGTCGACCTTCGACGACACCAAGCAGAATCTCGGCCTCTTCAGCGAGGCAAGCTACCGGCTGACCGACGTGTGGACGCTGACGGGAGGCCTGCGCTACCAGCAGGACCAGATCCAGCGCGCCGGCAGGTCGGTCTTCGCACCGCAGCCGGTGAACTTCGACACCACCTTCAGCGCCGTGCTGCCGAAGGTATCGCTGGCTTATGCCGTGACGCCCGACCTCACCGTGGGCGCCATGGTCAACCGCGGCTACAACCCCGGCGGCGTGTCGCTCAACCTCAATGCGCGCAAATGGATGCCGTTCGAGGAAGAGACGCTCTGGAACTACGAGCTGTTCACGCGCGCCAACCTGCTGGATGACACACTCACGTTGAATGGAAATCTGTTCTACATGGATTTCAAGAACGCCCAGTACACAATCCCCGTCGTGATCTCCACGGGGGTTGCACAGTCCTACACGATCAATGCCGAGAAGGCGCACGCCTATGGGCTCGAGGTCGGGGCGGACTATCGCATCCTCGACAATCTGACGCTGAAGGCGAGCGCCGGCCTGCTGCGCACGCGCATCGACAGGATTTCCAGCAATGTCAGCTATGAGGGCAATGAGTTCGCCAAGTCGCCCGGCTACATGCTGAGCTTCGGCGCCAGCTGGGACGTGACGGAGAAGTTCAACCTGTCCGGCGAGGTTCGCCACATGGACAGGTATTATTCCGACACGGCCAACACGCCGAGCTATCTGATCGAGCCCTACACGATCGCTGATGCCCGCGCGAGCTACGACTTCAACGAGCATTTGCAGGTCTACGGCTACGTCAAGAACATCTTCGACGAACGCGCGCCGACCTACATGCAGCAGAACCGCGGCATCGGCGGCGTTGAAGCCAGCATGACCATGCCACGCACCTTCGGTGTCGGGGTGAAGGGCAGCTTCTAACCCGTTGCGGGGGAGGGCGGCCGCGCAGCATCTGGCGCGGCCGCCTGCCGTCTCAGGTTAGACTACCCATCTTGGGCAGCGGTCGTTCCTCGCTCGATCAGCGCGACCGGTATGGTGAAATTCAGCGCGCCTTCGGACAATTGCCGCTCATCGTCGAGGCAAGTCAGGATCGCTTCGATGAAGGCTTCGATCGGGTGGCTGACGGTGGTCAGCCCATGCGACGGCCAGGCCGTTTCCGGGATGTTGTCGAAACCGATGATGGAGAAGTCGCGCGGCACCTGGATGCCCAGCTCGAACCGGGCGGTGTCGTGGAAGCCGAGCGCAATAAGATCCGTCGCGCAGAATGCGCCGTCGATCGAACGATCGATTAGCAGCTTGCGGGCGGCCTCGTGTCCGGTCTCGAAACTGTTCGGTCCGCTCATCCACGGCGTGACCCTGGCTCCCGCCTCGCTCATCCGGGCGACGAAGCTCTCGATGCGCCGCTTCTGGCTGACGCTGCCATTGCCGCTGCGCACGATCGCGACATGACGGCGCCCGTCCCGCAGCATGCGGTCGGCTGCCAGGCGTCCACCGGTCAGATCATCCGTGTCGATCTTGTCGGCATTGCCCGGCAGTGTGCCGCGGTTGATCAGGATCAGGCGAACGTCGTTGCGCAGGCAGGCTTCGATGATCTCCTCTGGTGGCGCACCTGAAAGGATGATCACCGCGCGCACCCGGTACTCCAGAACCTGGTTGACCAGGGTGCCGATGTCGTCGCGCGCGGCTTCGGCATTCAGGAGCATGCATTGCAGGCCGCGTTTGAACAGAGCGGCGCTGATGCCGTCGAGCAAAGCGGTGTTGAACGGCGAGGTCAGGTTGGCGGCGACCACGCCGACGAGACTGGACTGCGCCATCTGCAGGCCCTGCGCCAGCCTGTTGACCCGGTAGCCAAGTTTTTCGGCGGCGCGCAGGATGCGTTCGCGCACGTCCTTCGAGACGCTGGCACCCGGGGTAAAGGTTCGCGAGACAGCCGAACGGGAAACGCCCGCTTCCCTCGCAACGTCGGCCGCCGTGATGAAACCGCTCTTCATTCTCGATGCTCCATCGGGGCCGCCATTGCCCGGCGAACAATCTGAACTTTTGTCTTTGCCGTCATAAAACTGAAGCACAATGTCGTTAGATTGCACACGTGTGCAAGAGCATTGTTATGAAGTTGCGATGCGATTGTCCAGAGTAAGAAATCAAGAAAAAATCTTTTCTTTTCAAATCGTTAAGGAAGCCGTCTTGGCCGATATCGTCATCAGTGACCTGTCGAAGATGTATGGCGGCAAACGCGTTCTCGATCGTGTCACCATGCATATTACAGACGGCGAGTTCATCGCGGTTCTCGGTCCCTCCGGCTGCGGCAAGACGACCCTGCTGCGCCTGCTTGCCGGCTTCGAAACGCCGGATGAAGGTACGATCCAGCTCGGCGATCGCGTCGTTTCTTCAAGGGAGGCCAATGTGCCTCCGGAGAAGCGCAACATTGGCATCGTCTTCCAGAACTACGCGCTCTGGCCACATATGAGCGTGGCCGACAATGTCGGCTATGCGCTGAAGATCGCCGGCGCGAGTTCGCAGGAGCGTCTGCAGCGCAGCCGCGATGCCCTTGCCGTCGTCGGCATGGAAAATCTGGCCGAACGCGCGCCCTCCGACCTGTCCGGCGGCCAGCGCCAGCGGGTCGCCTTGGCACGCTGTCTTGCAGCCAGGCCGTCCGTGATGCTGCTGGATGAGCCTTTGGCCAATCTCGACGTGCATTTGCGCGCGGCCATGGAAAACGAGTTTGTCCGTTTCCACCGCCACACCAGCGCCACCATGGTCTACATCACCCATGATCAGTCCGAGGCGATGGCACTGGCTGACCGGATCGCGGTGATCGACCGCGGCCGCCTGGTGCAGTTCGACCGGCCGCGCGATCTCTATCGCGAGCCGCAGAGCGAGATGGTCGCCCGTTTCATCGGCAATGGCCAGGTGCTGCCCGTGCAGGATGTGCGCCCTGACGCAGAGGCCGCGATCGTCAGCGTCTTCGGCAAGGACCATCGTGTCCGGGCACGCAGGAGCGAGCAGGTTCGCGCTTCGGCCAGGCTTTCTGTCCACACCTCGGCGATGCGCCTGGCGCAGCCGGGCGAAGATGGCTTCGCCGGCAAGGTCGAGCGGGTCATTTATCGCGGCAACCACAGCCAGGTCGATTTCGTCGTTACCGCCGAGCCGGACCTGCAGCTGACACTGCACGCACCGGCGGATGTCGCCATTCCATCGGACGACACCATCCAGGTCTGCATCAGCGACGGCTGGGTCATCCCCGCCGCTGCCTGACGGTTTTTCTTCTCTCACAGCAACAGGAGTTCTTTATGCGCCTTACCACTGCCCTCATGCTCGTCTTGTTGAGCGGGACGGCCGTCAACGCCGAAACCTTGACGCTCTACACGTCGCAGTCGCCGGAAATCGCCCAGCAGACTGTCGACGCCTTCCAGGCCAAATATCCCGACATCAAGGTGGAATGGACCCGCAACGGCACCAGCCAGCTGCTGAACGTGTTGCGTGCCGAAATCGAAGCCGGCGACGTCAAGCCGGACGTGCTTCTGGTCGCCGACACCATCAATCTTGGCCAGCTGAAGAAGGAAGGCCGCCTGATGGCCTATCCGCAGGCGCCGGTCGGCTCTTACGACAAAAGCACCTACGACAAGGACATGACGTTCTTCGGCACCAAGATCATCTCCACCGGCATCGCCTACAACACCGAGAAAGCCAAGCCGGTCGAAACCTGGAGCGCCTTGCTGACGGAAGACAACAAGGGTCAGATCGCCGTGCCGAGCCCACTCTATTCGGGTGCGGCGCTCAACCATCTGCACAGCGTCGTCAATGTGCCGGGCATCGGCTGGGAATTCTATGAAGGCCTCGCCAAGCTCGACATCGCGCCGGAAGGCGGCAATGGTCCGGCACTCAAAGCCGTCGCCAGCGGTCTCGCCAAATACGGCATCATCGCCGACGCCGACGTCATCCGCGCCAAGGCAAAGGGTTCGCCTGTCGATCTGATCTTCCCGAAGGACGGCGTCTCCTTCATCACCGAGCCGGTCGCCATCATGTCGACGGCCAAGAATGCCGACGGTGCGAAGAAGTTCATCGACTTCCTGCTGTCCAAGGATGGCCAGCAGCTCGTCGTGACCCAGGGCAATCTGCCGATCGATCCGTCGATCACGCCGCCCGCCGGCTTCCCGAAACTGTCCGAGATCAAGCTCCTGCCGATGGATGCGGACAAGGCCGTGGCCACCGACAAGGAGACCCGCGAGAAGTTCACCAAGATCTTCGGCGGTTGATAGAAAGATAGAAAATGGCGCTGATTGCCATGGAAAAGGTCGAGGAGCGCCGGCGGTTGCCGGCGCTTCTTCCCAAGGCGGAATGGGTGGTGCTGGGGCTGCTGGTGATCTTCGTCGCCGGCCTGTCCTTCGCGCCGTTGCTGCGCCTTGCCATAACCGCGGTCGCCCCGGCCGGCGTGATCGATCTCGGCCATGTTGCCGAGCTGCTGTGGAAGAAGAAGGTCCTGACCGCCTCAACCAACACATTGGTCGTCGCCTTGCTGTCCACGGTGCTTGCCATGGTGCTAGGCACTGTCGCCGCCGCGCTGACGGTGCTCACCGACATGCGCTTCAAGACGGCCTGGGTGTTCGCCTTCGTGCTGCCGCTGATGATCCCGCCGCAGGTGACGGCCCTTGCCTGGGTGCAGGCTTTTTCGCCGTCGAGCCCGGTTCTGGGTCTGCTGGGTCTTTCCCTCCACGATGGCGGACGCCATCCGCTCTATTCGCCGGGTGGCATCATCCTGCTGCTGGGCTTTTATCACGCGCCGCTGGTGTTCCTGACCGTGCGGGCAGCCCTTCGGCGCCTGCCTGCCGAACTGGTGGAAGCCGCGCGTGCCGCCGGCGCGACCAGCTGGCCACTGATCTTCACCATCATCCTGCCGCTGGCGCGGGCCGGTCTGTTTGCCGGCGCTGCGCTGGCCTTCGTGTCGTCGATCAGCAATTTCGGCATCCAGGCCATGCTCGGCATCCCGGCACGATATCCCACCCTGATCACGCTGATTTACCAGCAGATGAACAGCTACGGCCCCTCGGCGCTTGCCGACATGGCGGTTTTGGCCTTGCTTCTGTCGACGTTGACGATCGTCGGTGTCGCCGTCAGCGGCTGGCTCGGACAGCGTGCCGATGTGCGCGTCGACGGCATCGGCCGCTCGCTCGAGATCAGGCTTGGCCGCTGGCGGCCCGCCGTCGAGGCAGCCAGCTGGCTGTTCATCGTCTTGACCATGGCGCTGCCGCTGTCGGCACTCGTCGCGACCTCGCTGGTCAACGGGTTCGGTCAGGAGCTCAGCTGGAAGACGCTGACGCTGGTCAATTATGCCAATGCCCTCGTGCACCAGGCTTCGATCCGCAACGCGTTTCTGACCAGCCTGCTGCTGACATTGGTCACCGTGGTCATCCTGATGGTCGTGTCGCTGTTCATGGCCTATTTTATCGTCTGGAAACGTGGCCCTCTGGTGCGTGTACTGCATCTGTTCAGCGAGCTCGCCTATGCGCTGCCCGGCATCATTCTCGCCGTGGCGATGATCCTGTTCTTCCTGAAGCCGCTGCCGTTTCTCGGCTTCAGCATCTACGGCACTGTCTGGATCATTCTCGCGGCCTATCTTTCCAGCTTCCTGGCACTCGCGCTGCGCCCTGTCCTCGGCGGCTTCGCGCAGATCGACCGTGCCATGGAAGAGGCGGCCCAGGTGGCGGGCGCCAGTTTCCTGGCGCGCATGCGTGACGTCATCATCCCGCTGGTCGCACCGGCGGCGGTCGCCGGCGGCGTCATGGTGTTCATGAGTGCCCTGAACGAGATCCAGGTCTCGATCCTGCTCGTCTCGTCCAATGCCCGCACCATCGGCCCGATGGTGGTCTTCCTCGAAGAGGGCGGGTCATCGACGCTTGCCGCGGCGGTCGGCTGCCTGATGATCGTGGCGGTGCTGATCCTGATGCTGGTGGCGACCCGCTTCTCCCGCCATCTGCCGAAAGGGGTGCTGCCTTGGCAAAATTGACGGTTGTCAGCGGGCAGGGCGGCAAGCTTCCGGCCGCCTTCCTGCTGGAGATGCATGGCCGACGCATCCTTCTCGATCTGGGCGAGGGCCCGCAGCCCGGCGTGAAGCCTGACCTTTCCGATGTTGGGCTCATCGACGCGATCTGCCTTTCGCATGCCCATATCGACCATGTCGGCTCGCTGGACCTTGCGGGGCAGCTCGGCAATCCGCCGGTGTATGCGACAGGCCGGACGTTCAGCCAGATCTCCGAAGCGGTGGTCCCGCCGGAACGGCGTGTGCAACTGCCGGTCAGCGGCAAAGCCGAAATCGCCGGTCTGCCGGTCACCGTCGGCCGGAACGGCCACGCGCCCGGCGGGATATGGGTCCATTTCGCCTGTTGTGGCGGCGTTCTCTACATGGGCGACTGGAGCGCGGAATCGCTGCTGTTGCCCTTCGACGAGCCGCCGGCCGCAGGCTCCCTCATTACCGATGCGTCCTATGGCGATTTCGACGAGGCGCTTTCTTCACAGGTCGGAGCGATCGCCGATTTCGCCGCGCCCGGTGCGGTGCTCTGCGTGCCGGCCGGCGGCAGGGGGCCGGAGATGATGCTGGCCCTGAGCCAGCTCGGACTGAAGGCCATCGCCTGTCCTGTCGTGCGCCAGGAAATGCACTCTCTCGCCAGCGACGAAGACGGCATCATCAGCGCCGAAAGCCGTGCGAGCATCGCTGAATTGCTACGCTCGATGCTTCCCATCGACGAGTGGTCTCCGGATCAGGCGATCGTGGCGACGGAAGCCAATGCCGAAACCGGACTGGCGGCACAGCTCCTGTTGCGCCGTAACGAGGGCTTTCGCTTCCTGTTCTCCGGCCACGTTCCGGCGCAGACCCCGGCCTGGGACATGCTGCAGCGTGGCGAAGCCGGCTGGCTGCGCTGGAATGTCCATCCGCGGCTGCAGCATACGATGGACCTCGTCACCCACACCGGCGCCGGGAAGGTCGTGGCGGCTTTCGTGCGGCCGGAAGAGATGCCCGTGCTCGAACAATGGCTTGGCGAGCGCCTCTGCCGGACAAGGATCATCCCCTTGCCTGTCGGTCGAGACCAGTTACTGAAAGCGGCGGAATAGGACTGCAAGCATGAACATGAACCACAATGACAACCGGCCGATGACCGAGGAAGAGGAGGATCGCCTGCCGGTTCTGTTGCCGGTTCTTGCCGATATCGATGATGCCGGAAAGACGCTTTTCATCGGCAACGCGGTCGCGGCCAACGATGCCGGCCTGCTTTTGCGCAACGGCGTCACCTCGACGATGAATCTGGCGGTGAACATCGAGATGCCGCCGCTGGCTCTGGGCGACGGCTCGGTCGTCAGGCGCACGCATATCGGCCTGATCGATGGCCCGGGCAACATTGCCCATCATCTGCTCGGCGCCGTGTTGGTGCTGCACGGCATCATCAACCAGCAAAGCCCGGGCAAGGCGCATTATCCGCCACACCGGTCCGGCAATGTGCTGGTGCATTGCCGCGGCGGGCGCAGCCGTTCCGCCGGCACCATCGCGCTCTATCTGCATCTGGCGCGGCCCGAGCGTTTCCCGGCTTTCGAGGATGCGCTGCTCCATGTGCGATCGTGTCGGGGGCTCGACGAAACCCAGCCGCAGCCGGCGATGCTGGATCTCTGCCGCCAGGCGCTGGCGATATGGAACCGGTCCGCGGAAAACGGCCAGGTGCTGCTACGCTAGAGCGTTTCCGTTTTTCACGGAAACGCGGAAGCGATCTAAGTTTTTGTTTTCAAATCATTTTTGTAACGTCAAGTGATTCCACTTGGCTACAGAATGCTATAGCGTTTCAACCCGTCGTGGAGTGCCGCTATCCGCCGAGCGCAACAGCGCATCGATCAGCCGATGCACCTTCAGCGCCTCATGGCCGTCGACTTTGGGTTGGCTGCCTGTCGCAACCGCGTCGAGAAAGTCCGCCAGCACGGCGCGGTGATGCTGATGGGAAAACGCCATCGGGTCGGCTCCGGTGCCACCACCGGCGCCCTCGTCCTCGAGGTGGAAGTCGCTGCCATCGTGGAAAGCCGCTGACAGCTTCGTACCTTCAAGACGCGCCATGCCTTTGGTGCCAATGATGTCGATGGCGTCCGGGTGACCGGGATAGGCCGAGGTGGTGGCAGTCAAGGAGCCGATGGCGCCGTTGTCGAAGCGCATGGCGCCGGCCACCAGATCCTCGGTCTCCATCTCGTGCACCGGACTGGTCACCGCATAGGCGGTCACTTCGCTCGGTGTCCCGGCCACCGAGATCAGCAGGTCGAGCGTATGGATGGCCTGGGTCAGCAGCACGCCGCCGCCGTCGCGTTCCCTGGTGCCGCGCCCCGGCTGGTCGTAATAGCTTTGCGGCCGCCAGTTGTTCAGGCGCACCGATGCGCTGACGAGCGTGCCCAGCCGGCAGCCGCGCAGCAATTCGGCGAGGGCCGTGCCGGTCGGCCGGAAGCGATGCTGCAGCACCACGCCCAGCTTCACGCCGGCTGCATCGGTCGCGGCAAGCAGTGCTTGGGCGCGCTGCAGGCTGGTTTCCAACGGTTTCTCCAGCAGGATGTGCTTGCCGGTCGCCGCCGCCCGCCGCACCAGTTCGAGATGCGTGTTGGGCGGCGTCAGGATGAGCACGGCGTCGATGTTGTCGTCGTCGAAGATCGCGGCGGAGTCCTCGCAGGTGGGCAGGCCGTAATCCCTGGCGAAATCCTCGCGGCGCGCCGGCGTTGGGCTGTAGGCCGCGACCACCTCGGCGCGATCGGCAAGGTCGAGCAGGCTGCGGGCGTGTGGTGCCGAGGCCATGCCAAGGCCAACCACGCCGAGACGCAGCCTGCTCATCGGGCAGTCTCGCCCGGAATGCCAAAAGTCTCGAAGCTGCGCATAATGCCGCGCAGCTCCGCCAGGCCCTTCAGGCGACCGATGCAGGAATAGCCGGGGTTCACCTTCTTGCCGATGTCGTCGACGATGGCGTGGCCGTGGTCGGGCCGCATCGGGATCTGCCAGTCGGCGCGTCCTTCGACCTTGCGCCGCGCTTCCTCCCGCATCAACGCCGCCACCAGCCGCACCATGTTGGTGTCGCCTTGCAGATGCTCGGCTTCGTGGAAGGATCCGTCTGGCTCCTTGGTGACATTGCGCAGATGCGCGAAGTGGATGTCAGGCGCGAACTCTCCGGCCATGGCGACGAGATCGTTGGCCGCGTTGGCGCCGTAGGAGCCCGCGCAGAGCGTCAGCCCGTTGGACGGCGAGCGGTGGGCGTCGAGCAGCTTGCGTGCATCGGCCGCCGTCGAAACCACCCGTGGCAGGCCGAAGATCGGGAAGGGCGGATCGTCGGGATGGATCGCCATGCGGACGCCGGCCTCCTCGGCCACCGGCACGATCTCGCCCAGGAAGGCGAAGAGGTTGTCGCGGAAACCGTCCGGCGTGATATCGCGATAGACATCGAGTGCGCGCCGGAAGCTGGCGCGGTCGAAGATGAATTCCCGCGCCGGCACCCAGCCGATCAGGTTCTTCTCCAGCGTTGCCAGCGTGCTTTCGCTCATGCCGGCGAGACGCTTGCGGGCTGCCTCGATGCGTTCGGCCGGATGGTCGGCCTCGGCGCCGGGGCGCTGCAGCACCAGCACGTCATAGGCGCAGAAGTCGACGGCATCGAAGCGCAGTGCGGTGCCGCCATGCGACATGGGAAAATCGAGATCGGTGCGCGTCCAGTCGGTGATGGCCATGAAATTGTAGCAGACGGTGCCGATGACGGCCTTGGCGACAGCGCGGATCGACTGCTTGTAATTGTCGATCCAGTCACGGTAGCGGCCGGTGCGGGTCTTGATCTCCTCATGCACGACGATGCTCTCGACAACCGACCAGGTCAGCCCGGCTCGCCCGATCTCCTGCTTGCGTTTGGCGATTTCGTCATCGGGCCAGACGCGGCCATCGTTCATGTGATGCAGCGCACTGACGATGCCGGTGGCGCCGGCCTGCCTGACATGCGCGAGCGTGACGGGATCGTCGGGTCCGAACCAGCGCCAGGTCTGTTCCATCTATTCCCCCGAGACGGTTGCGATTGCGGCGCCGGTGCCAGCGGCGCGGATGGTTTCGAGATGGGCGATCACCGCGCTCTGCAATTCCGTCTGTTCGGCCTGGCCCGAGGCGAAGCCGGCAAGGTCGAAGACCTGCGTCACGGTGGTGGTCGCGGATTGTGAGGCGGCGAATATCGTCGCAAGCCCAGCGTCGAGCGGGTCGGAGAACCCGCCGGCATCCGATGTGCGGCCCCGTGCCTCGCAGGCCGCGATCCACGCGGCGATGACCAGTGTCAGATGATCGACCGGGGCGTTCCTTCGAACCTGTTCGATCGCCGTTGCCACGATGCGTTGTGGCAGTTTCTGGCTGCCGTCATTAGCAATCTGCGCGGTGCGGTGCTGCAGGGCAGGGTTGTCGTAGCGGGCCGTCAGGCTGTCGACATAGGCTTGCGGGTCGAGACCGGCATTTCGGGGCAAGGTGGGGATGGCTTCGGCCCAAAGGCCTTTTACGAAACGCCGGATCGCCGGATCGCCGAAAGCGTCCGCCACCGTCTCGTGCCCGGAAAGCAGGCCGAGATAGGCGATCGCCGAATGCGAGCCGTTGAGCAGGCGAAGCTTCATGTCCTCGAAGGGGCGGACATACTTCACCATGGTAACGCCGAACCGCTCCCATGCCGGCCGGCCGGCCGGAAAGCGGTCTTCGATCACCCATTGGCAAAACGGTTCGGTGCGCACGGGCCAGGCATCCGTCACGCCGAGCGCAGCGCCGATGCGTGCACGATCGGCATCGGTCGTTGCCGGCACGATGCGGTCGACCATGCTGGAAGGGAAGGCGATCGATCGGTCGATATGAGCGGCAAGCCCTGCGCCACGGGCCTTTGCGAACTCAAGCAGCAGGTGGCGCAGTGTTTCGCCATTGGCCGGCAGGTTGTCGCAGGACAGCACGGTGAAGGGCGGCATCCCTGCTGCCTGTCGGCGCAGGATGGCCTCGACGAGGAGGCCGTAAATGGTCTTCGGCTGATCGTGATTGGCCAGATCCCAGACGATTTCGGCATGGCTGAAGTCGAGCCCGCCGGCTGCGTTGCGCAGATAGGCTTTTTCTGTGACGGTCAGCGTGATGATGCGCACCGAGGGCAGGCAGAGCGCATCGATCAGCCTGGCTGGGTCCTCGGGTGCCACGAGCAACGACAGCATCGAGCCGACAACACGCAGATCCTCGCTTTGGCCGCTGCGCACAGCCAGCGTGTAGAGGCAGTCCTGTGGCGCCAGCGCATCGCGTGTGTCGGTGCTGCGCAGCGATGCCCCGATGATGCCCCAGCCGGTTTCGCCGGCGGCGAGGCAATCATCGACATAGGTCGCCTGGTGGGCGCGATGAAAGGCGCCGACGCCGAGATGCACGATGCCCGGCACGATGGCCGAACGGTCATAGCGCGGCCGCGCCACATGCGCCGGCAGGGCGGTCAGCGACGCGTCGGACAGTACCGTCACGTGGTGGCTCGCTGGTTCATGGCATCCCTCCCGAAGCTGCCGTTGTCGCCGAAAAGGCGCCTCCAGTCATCAGCAGCGTCATGTTCGTTGCGTACACTGCGGTTTGGACGGGTGCAACAACTTATCATACAACATTATAATTTTTGTATGTTGACATTACTTCTGACTGACCCTAGCCCTTAAGAGGCCGAAGGAGGAGCGGCAGGGTCCATGAATTCGCTTGTCGATCCAGACTTGCTGTTTCCGGCCGAGCCCTCGGTTCGCGGCATCGCTCGCGAGCTCTACGACCTCGTCAAATCCCTGCCGATCGTCAGCCCGCACGGCCACACCGATCCACGCTGGTATGCGCTCAACGAGCCGTTCCCGGATCCGGCGCAACTGCTGATCGTGCCGGATCACTATGTGTTCCGCATGCTGTTCAGCCAGGGCATCAGGCTGGAGGACCTTGGCGTGTCGACGCTCGATGGTGCACCGGTCGAGACGGACGGCCGCAAGATCTGGCGCCTGTTCGCCGAGAACTATTTCCTGTTCCGCGGTACGCCGACCCGGCTGTGGTTCGACTACGTGCTCAGCGATCTCTTCGGCATCACCGAGCCATTGACCGCGAACAATGCCGACCGCCACTACGACGCCATCGCTGATTGCCTGCTGCGCCAGGAATTCCGGCCGCGCGCGCTGTTTGAGCGTTTCAACATCGAGGTGATCGCCACCACCGACGGTGCGCTCGACGACCTTGCCTGGCATCGGCAGATCCGCGACAGCGGCTGGTTGGGCCGCGTCGTTACCGCCTACCGGCCGGATGCTGTGGTCGATCCCGATTTCGAGGGTTTTGCCGACAATCTGGACCGCCTCGGCGAGATCACCGGGTGCGACACCGGCAGCTGGGCCGGGTATCTCGACGCCCATCGCCAGCGCCGTGCCTATTTCAAAAGCTACGGCGCTACTTCGACCGATCACGGCCATGCCACGGCCGAGACGGCCAATCTTTCGCCGGCCGCCGCACAGGAGCTGTTCAACCGCATCCGCGCCGGTTCATCCGACGAACGTGAGCATCGGCTGTTCCGTGCCCAGATGCTGACGGAAATGGCCAGGATGAGCCTCGACGATGGGCTGGTGCTGCAGATCCATCCCGGTTCCTGGCGCAACCACTCACCCGCCATGCTCCAGCGCTTCGGCCGCGACAAGGGTTTCGATATCCCGACCCGCACCGACTATGTCGCCGCGCTGAAGCCGCTGCTCGACGCGGTCGGTCTCGAGCGCGACCTTTCCGTCATCGTCTTCACGCTGGACGAGACCAGCTATGCGCGCGAACTGGCACCGCTGGCCGGTGTCTATCCGGCGCTGAAGCTCGGGCCGGCCTGGTGGTTCCATGACAGCCCGGAAGGCATGCGCCGCTTCCGCGAAATGACCACCGAGACCGCAGGTTTCTACAACACCGTCGGCTTCAACGACGACACCCGCGCCTTTCCATCCATACCGGCCCGTCACGACGTGGCGCGTCGGGTCGACTGCGCCTTTCTCGCCTGCCTCGTCTCGGAGCATCGCCTGAGGGAGGACGAGGCGCGCGAGCTGGCGCCGGAGCTGGCCTACAGCCTCGCGAAGAGGGCGTATCGACTTTAGCAAAGAACAAGAGGGAGGAACCAATGCTGCATTTTTCGAAACTGGCCGGCCTGGCACTGCTGGCAGCGTCGCTGACTACCGGCGCCACATTTGCGCAGACAGTACTGAAATCATCCGACACACATCCCGATGGCTATCCAACCGTCGAGGCGGTCAAATATTTCGGTGAGCTGGTCAAGGAGCGCACAGCCGGACGCTATGCCGTCGAGGTCTATCACTCGGCCCAGCTCGGCGAAGAGAAGGACACGATCGAGCAGGTGCGTTCCGGCGTCATCGAACTCAATCGTGTTTCCATGGCACCCTTTAACGGTACGGTGAAGGAAACCATCGTTCCGGCTTTGCCCTACATTTTCCGCTCGGAAGACCATATGCACAAGGTGATGGACGGTGCCCTCGGCGACCAGATCAAGGCGGCGTTCGAGCCGGCGGGGCTGGTGGCGCTGGCTTTCTACGACGCCGGCGCGCGCTCCTTCTACAACAAGCAGAAGCCGATCAATTCGGTCGCCGACATGAAGGGCCTGAAGTTCCGCGTCATCCAGTCGGACATCTTCGTCGACATGGTTGCGGCGTTGGGCGCCAACGCGACGCCGATGCCTTACGGCGAAGTCTATTCGGCGATCGAAACCGGCGTCATCGACGGTGCCGAGAACAATTTCCCGAGCTACGACACCGCCAAGCATTTCGAGGTGGCGAAGAACTTCTCGCTCGACGAGCACACCATCCTTCCCGAAGTGTTCGTGATGAACAAGGCGGCCTTCGACAAGCTGACGCCGGAAGATCAGGCGATCTTCAGGCAGGCGGCGAAGGACAGTGTCGCCAGGCAGCGCGAATTGTGGGCTGCCAAGACCGCCGAGTCCCGCTCCAAGGTGGAAGCGGCAGGCGCCGCCATCACCTCTCCCGACAAGCAGGGTTTCATCGATGCCATGAAACCCGTCTACGAAAAGCACGTCACCGATCCGGTTCTGAAGAAGCTGGTCGAAGACGTGCAGGCGGTGCAGTGACGCAGCCGACGGCGGGCCCGATCCTTTGATCCGGCCTGCCTGTCGCTTCCGGGAGCAAGACCATGTCGGCAAGACTGGAAAAGACCGGCCGGACGCTGTCCTGGCTGAGCACGCTGTCGCTGTGGCTGGCCGGCGCCGGCCTGGTGGCGATGACGATCATCGTCGCCTGGCAGGTGTTCTGCCGCTACGTGCTGAACGACTCGCCGAGCTGGACCGAGCCCGGCGCCGTCATGCTGATGAGCTGGTTCATCTTCCTGGGAGCTGCCGTCGGCGTGCGCGAAAACTACCACATGGGCTTCGACGTGCTGCTTTATGTCGTGCCGAAGGGCGGCAAGGCATGGCTGCGCATGATCTCCGACATCGTCGCCCTCGCTTTCGGTATCGGCATGGTCTGGTACGGCTCGCAACTGGTCCTGCTGACATGGAACACCACGCTGCCGTCGCTGCGCATCTCGGGCGGCTGGGACTACGTGCCGCTCGTCGCCGGCGGAGCTCTGATCTGCCTGTTTTCGTTGGAGCGCATCGTGCTGCGGCTCGCCGGCCAGCCGATCGACGACATCCTCGATGAACTGCCGCCAGCGGAGGTCGCCGCCGAATTCGACACCGCCAAAGTGAAGGCCTGACGCGATGGAAATCCTGATCCTCTTCGGTGTCTTCACGCTGTTGATGCTGATCGGTACGCCGATCGCATTCTGTCTCGGCGTGTCTTCCTTCGCCACGGCGCTTTACATGGGCCTGCCGCCGCTGGTGGTCTTCCAGCGGCTCAACTCCGGCATGAGCGTGTTCTCGATGCTGGCCATCCCGTTCTTCATCTATGCCGGCGACCTGATGGTGCGCGGCGGCATCGCGCAGAAGATCATCGCCTTTGCGGCCTCGCTGGTCGGCCATATCCGTGGCGGACTCGGCCAGGTCAACATCGTCACCGCCACACTGTTCGGCGGCATCTCCGGTTCCGCCGTTGCCGAGGCCGCCGCCGTCGGCGGCGTGATGATCCCGCAGATGAAGGCGCGTGGCTACGGCGCCGACTATGCCGTCAACGTCACCTCGATGGCGGCGCTGATCGCGCTGCTTTTGCCGCCCTCGCACAACATGATCATCTATTCGATCTCGGCGGGCGGGAAGATCTCGATCGCCGATCTGTTCACCGCCGGCGTCATCCCTGGCCTTCTCTATGCGGCCGCCTTGATGGTGACCGCCTATTTCGTCGCCCGCTCGCGTGGCTATCCGACCGAGCCGTTTCCGGGCTTTGCCAAGGTCGGCCAGTATTTCCTGATCTCGATCCCCGGCCTGCTTCTGATCGGCATCATCTTCGGCGGCGTGCGCTCGGGCGTCTTCACCGCCACGGAAAGTTCCTGCATCGCCGTGCTCTATGCGCTCGCGGTCACCACCTTCGTCTACCGCCGCATGACCTGGCACGACTTCGTGCATGCCACCTTCGGCGCCGTGCGCACCACGGCGATGGTGCTCTTGATTATCGGCATGGCGGCAGCCTTTTCCTGGCTGATGGCGTTCATGCGCGTGCCGGCGTCGCTGATTGCCTGGATGAACACGATCTCCGACAACCCGATCATCATCCTGCTCTTGATCAATGTGCTGATGCTGGTGCTCGGCACCTTCATGGACATGGGACCGACCATTATCCTCTGCACGCCGATCTTCCTGCCGGTGGCGGTGGCCTATGGCATCGATCCGGTGCATTTCGGCGTCATCATGATCCTCAACTTCGGCATCGGGCTGAACACGCCGCCGGTGGGGGCGGTGCAGTTCGTGGCCTGCGCCGTCGGCAAGATCTCGGTCTGGGAGGCTATGCGCTCCATATGGCCCTTCTATGCCGCGGGCCTCGTGGTATTAGGTCTGGTCACCTACATACCCGCGCTCTCGCTCTGGCTGCCGAGCGTATTCAGATAGGCGTTTCATCATGGCATCAGAAACCGTCGAAGACCTGCGCATCGAACGCAAGCCCAAGCTCGCCGAGCGCGTTGTGGCGACCTTGCGCGCCCAGATCGTCGGAGGCCAGATCATGCCCGGCCAGAAGCTGCCGACGGAAGGGCAAATGACGGAGACCTTCGGCGTTTCCCGCACGGTGATCCGCGAGGCAATGGCAAGCCTTGCCGCCGACGGCCTTGTGGAGTCGCGGCAGGGCGCCGGCGTCTTCGTGCTCGAACATCCCACACTGACGTTCTCGTCCTTCAGCCAGGAGATCAAGAAGGTCAGCCAGGCGATCAATGTGCTGGAAGTGCGCATGGGCATCGAGATCGAGAGCGCGGGGCTCGCCGCGCTGCGCCGCAACGCCGCGCAGGAAGCCCTGATCCAGGAAGCCTTCTTCGAATTCGATCGCCTGCTGCATCTGGGAGAGCCGACCGGCAAGGCCGACTTCGCCTTCCACCGCGAGATCGCCTCCGCCACCAACAATCCATTCTATGTCGAGATACTTGATGCGCTCGGCGACCGCACCATCCCTTGCGACCGCGCCTCGCCCTGGTATTCGGTCGAAGTGCTGTCGAACGAATATCTGACCGGCCTGCAGCGCGAGCATCTCCTGATCCTGCAGGCGATATCGGCCGGCGATCCCGATGCAGCGCGAGCCGCCATGCGCGCGCATCTGATTGCCGCTCAGGATCGTTACCGTCAGCGCCTCACCACCCAGCAGGCGGAATATCTGGCCGCCGAGAAATCACCCAAGAAGCCCTGACCGCAGAGAGAAGCATCCCGAAATGACAGTCACCAGCTATTCGTCCCGTTATGCCATCGACCCTAATGCCGCAGCGGCCATGGGCACGGACGAGTTGCGCCACAACTTCCACATCGGCGATCTCTTTCATACCGGTGCTGTCCATCTCACTTACACCCACTACGACCGTATGATCGTCGGTGGCGCAGTTCCGCTGGCAACCCCGCTCGTGCTGGAGACGATCAAGCCGACCGGAACGAAGCACTTCCTCGACCGGCGCGAACTGATCGCCGTCAACATCGGCGGTGCCGGCACAGTTCAGGCAGACGTTGAGACCTTCGCAGTCGGCACCCGCGACATGGTCTATGTCGGCAAGGGCACCGAAACGGTTGCCTTCTCGTCGACCGATCCACAGACCCCGGCGAAATTCTATCTGCTGAGTGCGCCTGCGCATCAGGAGCTTCCCGCGAAGCTGATCCGCATCGCCGATGCCAGACGGCTCGACCTCGGCAGCCAGCAGACCTCGAACGAACGCTCGATCTTCCAGTTCATCCATCCGGAAGGCGCGAAGACCTGCCAGCTGGTCGTCGGCATGACGCAACTGGCGCCGGGCTCGGTCTGGAACACCATGCCATGCCACGTGCACGACCGGCGCATGGAGGCCTATCTCTATTTCGATCTCACTGAGGCCGCCCGCGTGTTCCATTTCATGGGTGAGCCCGACGAGACCCGCCACATCGTCATGAAGAACGAGGAAGCGGTTCTGTCGCCAGGCTGGTCGATCCATTCCGGCGCCGGTACCTCCAACTACGCCTTCATCTGGGCGATGGCGGGCGACAATGTCGACTACACGGATGTCGACCCGGTCGATATCGGTGAGCTGCGGTGAGCGATCTTTCCGCCTTCAGCCTGGAAGGTCACCGCATCCTGGTGACCGGTGCCAACACCGGCATCGGCCAGGGCATCGCCGTTTCGGCTGGCAAGGCTGGCGGGCACGTGCTGGGTGTCGGCCGCTCGGCCATGGATGAGACGGCGGCACAACTGGCGTCAGTTGGCGCTTCCTTCACGCCGATCACCTGCGACCTGTCCGATCACAAGGCCGCGGCTGCTATGCTGGACGTGGCCTGGGCCGAACACGGGCCGATCGACGGCATCGTCAACAATGCCGGCATCATCCGTCGTGGCGATGCGATCGACTTTACTGAACAGGACTGGGACGACGTGATGGACGTCAACCTGAAATCGCTGTTCTTCCTCACCCAGGCTTTCGCCCGCAAGGTGCTGGCGGCCGGGCGCCCAGGACGGGTCGTCAACATCGCCTCGATGCTGTCTTTCCAGGGTGGCATCCGGGTTGCTTCCTACACCGTCGCCAAGCACGGCGTGCTTGGCGTCACCCGGCTGCTCGCCAATGAGTGGGCGGCCAGGGGCATTAACGTCAATGCCATCGCTCCGGGCTATATCGTCAGCAACAACACCGAGGTGCTGCGCAATGATCCCGACCGCAATGCCGCGATCCTCGGCCGCATTCCAGCCGGCCGCTGGGGCGAGGCCGGGGACATCGGTGACGCCGCCGTGTTCCTTTTGGCGCCGGCCTCGAAATACATGCATGGCGCGGTGGTGCCGGTGGATGGCGGCTGGCTCTCCCGATAGAGCATGATCCCGAAAAGTGGGAACCGGTTTTCGGAAAAGATCATGCTTCAACCAAGAGATAGAGCGGGATGCCGCTTCAACCCGATCGCATTCCGCTCTCATCAGAAGGAGTTCAGCTTGTGACAGGGACAGAGGTCTTTTCCCGCGCGGTCGACCGTGAATGGACTGCCACACCGGACGGCAATCGCCGCCGCGTGCTGGTTCATACCAACGAGCTGATGATGGTCGAGTTCGGCTTCGAGAAGGGCGGCGTCGGCGCCTTGCACTCGCATCCGCACGTGCAGGCAAGCTATGTCGCCGAAGGGCGTTTCGAGGTGACCATCGACGGCAGGACGCAGACGCTCGGCGTCGGCGATAGCTTCATCGTGCCGTCCAACCTCGTCCATGGGGTGAAGGCGCTCGAAGCGGGCCGTCTCGTCGACAGCTTCACGCCGCATCGGGCCGACTTCATCTAGAGCAATCCCAGGAAAAGTGCGCAGCGGTTTTCCGTCCGGAATTGCGTCAAAACAAAAAGTCAGGGTGTTTCCGCGGTTCCGTTAAAAAACCGAAACGCTCTAGGCCATGCGGGGCACAGGCTCACGATGCCGTGCGGCTCGACAGCTGTTCGATCTCCTCGGCTGGAAGGTGCTTGACCTCGTCCCAGAGCCGCGACTTTGCCGAATTCAGCAGCCCGCGGGGATCGAGCCGCTTTTTCCAGGCGAGATGGCGGAAATCCGGTTTCATGGAACCTCCTTCCACATAAGGCACGTGCGGGTTGGAGGTCGGGCAACCGTGGTCGTCATAGATCCTGGCGAGCTCGAACAGGCGCTCGTCCGTCGTGTAGTGCACCACCGGCAGATCGAAAGCCACGAGCTGGTCGTTGAGCAGGGCGAATTCGTGATGCATGAGCACCTCGTCACCCAGTATCGGCTGCAGCTCGTCGATCTTGGCGCCGTCGAGCGGCGGCCGGAACGTCACCTGCAGATTGGTGACGGTGCGATCCTGCTTCAGCACCTGCAGCGTGGTGTGGTTGTAGGAGAATTCTGAAAGCGCCGGCAGGTCCGAAGCTTTCAACGCCGCATTGTCGAGTGCGAGCTCCTTGACGCCGCCATGCTGCGATATCAGGCGCAACGCCTCATCGGCATGCACCTCGGCGACCAGAACGAGCAGCAGGTCGCGCCGGCGTGTCGCGATATCGCCGAGTTTCGTGATCGATGCGGCGATGCGCCTGTCGATCGTGGTCAGCAGCTTCAGGTCGATCTGACGCGCCGAACCCAGCGCGATTCCGGCCTCGAAGGCATGCCTGTAGGTGTCGAATGAGGCGATGATGTTGATCCATCGCGCGGAAGGCACCGTGCCCAGCACGAGGTCGGTGATCACGCCATTCAGGCCCCAGGCATGGTGGATCGCTGAGATATCCTTGCCGGTGAATTCGTGCCGCCTGGGCTCGTGCTCGACGGAGAGAGCCGCGATGCGCTCGATATTCTTGCCGTCGCGCAGCATGCCGTGACGGATCGAGCCGATCCCGCCCGAGCCGCCGGCGATGAAGCCGCCGATCGTGGCGATCGCCTCCGTCGAGGGATACAGCGGCAGTTCCCGGCCCTTCTCCATCAGTGCCTCGTTGATCGCGCCGATCCTGGCGCCGGCTTCCACGCGGATCGTCTCATCTCCGATCTCGAGGATGCGGTTCAGGCTGGTCATGTCGATGATGAGCCCGCCCTGCATCGGGACGGCTTGGCCGTAATTGCCGGTACCGCCGCCTCTCAGCACGATCGGCACGCTCCAGTCGAAAGCGGTGGCGAGGCATTTCGACAGCTCTTCCATCGATTTCGGCACCGCCACCAGATCGCCGAAGCACGACGACAGCTCGCGGCTGAGGATCGGGCTGTACCAGAAGAAGTCGCGCGAACGTTTCTTTACCACCGAGGGCGTGTCGATGGTTTCGACGCTTTCGAGCGCCGCTGCAAAGGCTTTCCAGTCGATGTCGTTCTTTCCCGAGATGGACATGTTTCTTCCCGCCGCTTTTCAGTGCGCTCGGTCCCGTTGATCTTGCTGGTCGCAGAAGCGCTCGAATTCACCGAGGAAACGCGCGAAGTTGCTGGCTGCGGTTTCCAGCAACTGCTCTCCGATCTCCGGTGTAGCCGCGGCAGCGTTGCCGCACGCGCCGGAAGCGCTGAGGTCTTCGATCGTCCAGGCCGGCCGGGCGCGGCCGGGCGAAAGGCCGATATGCGTATAGTCATGCTGCCAGGTCTCCGCCTGGTTGGCGAAGTCGTCTGCCCGGTCCATCGCGACGAGCCCCGGTTTCAGCGCCAGCATCGCGCTTGTTTCGATCAGGCCGGCATGGATGCCGAAGGCGCTCTCGCGCGTGTCGCCATGCAGCTCGGCCTCGTTGAAATTGTACCAGTGGCAGGTGGTGATCCTTAGCCCATGGGCGATCTTGAGGTCGCGCGCCGCAATATCGAGCACTGGCGCATTGCCGCCATGGGCGTTGAGCAGGACAAGCCTGCGGAAGCCGGTGTTCGCCAGGCTGTGGGCAAGGTCGCCCAGTATCGCCAGCAAGGTTGCGGCCGACAGCGAAAGCGTTCCGGCAATCGCGCCGTGCTCATTGCTCTTGCCGTAGCAAAAGCCGGGCAGGGCCAGGATCGACGGCCCTTCATCCATCTTGGCAAGGGTCCATTCCAGCACTGCCTCGGCGAGATCGCGGTCGACTGAAACCGGCAGATGAGGGCCATGCTGTTCGATGGCGCCGACGGGCAGGACGCAGATCGCGCGTGCCCGGTCCAGCGCCGCAAAGTCCGGACGCGAAAGGTCTGCCCAGCGCAAGGCGCGGCGCGTCATGCGGGTACCCCGATCTGCGGGTTCCGTTTAGGCCGGGAGCTCAGAACCATCATCTGCCTTCCTATTGATAGGACGCGCCGGGAATAAACGGATATTTCTCGATCAGGCTCTCGTCGATCTCGACACCGAGCCCCGGGCCCTCTGGTGCGCTGATCGCGCCGTCGACGACCTCGATCGGGGTTCCCAGTTCATCCCTGAACGCGTTGATCGCCGACACATCGGCTTCGTAGATGAAGGCGTTGGGTGCGACGGACAGGACGTGTGTCGACGCCGCGGTGCTCAGCACCGACGCGCTCGTATGCGGTGCAAATTGCAGGTGCCAGGCGCCGGCGAGCGCGGCGATCTTGAGGATCTCGGTGATGCCGCCGGTCTTGCAGCAATCCGCCTGCACGAACTGTATCACCTGCTCGCTGATCAGCGCGCGCAGCTCGTGGCGAGTGAAGTGGTTTTCGCCCGCAGCGAGCGGTGTCGAGGTGACGTCGCGCAGGCGGCGGTAGCCGGGCAGGTTGTCGGGCGTGAAGGGCTCTTCCAGCCATGCCAGCCTGCCGGCTTCACATATCTCCGCGATGCGGTGGACATCCGCCGAGCGGTAGCGGGTGCCGGCATCGGCCGCCAGCACGATGGTGTCGCCGAATGCCGCGCGCACACCGGCAACACGCTCAAGGTCCTTTTCCAGCGTGTCGCCGACGCGCAGCTTCATGAAGTTGTAGCCCCGGGCGATGTAGCGCCCGATCTCCGCGGTAAGCTTCTCGACCGGCTGGAAGCCGAGGCTGATGCCGCCGGCATAGGCCGGGATGGGCCTTTGCTTGCCGCCAAGCAGCCTGTAGACGGGCTGGCCGAGATCCTTGCCCTTGATGTCCCACAGCGCGAGGTCGACGCCCGAAAGACCGATCACCGCCGTAGCGCCGGGACCGTGCGTGGCGATGTAGCGGCGATAGCTTCTGTCCCAGATCGCTTCGGTCTCATGAGCGTCCAGGCCGATGAGGGACGGGCCGAGCGCATCATTGATGAAGGCGGCGATCGTACTCGGTGTCTGGGCGTGATGCGCCTCGCCGTAGCCGACAATGCCGTCCTGCGTCTCGATGCGCACCAGCACCATGTCGCGTTTGGCCGAACGGCCGACGGCGAAGGTTGCTCCGCCCGGGGTCGGGCAGGACAGCGCAAAAGCCTGCACGCTTTTGATCTTGGTCATCGTGTCGATGCCTTTCCGGGATCAGCCCTTCACCGCACCGCCGCCGACGCCGGCGACGAGGTGCTTCTGAAGGAAGAAGAAAATCAGCAGGATCGGTGCCGCCGTCACCACGCCGCCGGCCATCAGCATGCCCCAGTCGGTCGTGTACTGGCCGATCAGTCCGGAGAGACCCAGCGGCAGCGTGCGGTTCTTCTCCGAAAGGATGAAGGTGGAGGCGTAGAGGAACTCGTTCCAGGTGTGGATCATCACCCAGGTCGCCACCGCGACGATGCCCGGCCGTGCCATCGGCAGGATAACGCGCCAGAAAGCCTGCCAGCGCGTGCAGCCGTCCAGCCGTGCGGCATCCTCCAGCGAATGCGGCACCTGGGCGAAGAAGCCGCGCATCAGCCAGACGCACAGCGGCAGCATGTAGCTGAGATAGACCGGGATCAGGCCGTAGAGACTGTCCAGCCAGCCGAGGAACTTGAGCTGGATGTAGAACGGGATCAGCAGCAGCACCGGCGGGAACATCTGCCCGTAGAGCATGAAGAGCGGCAGCATCACCGAGCCCTTGAAGCGGTGGCGCGCCATGGCATAGCCGGCGGTGACCGACAGCAGCACGCTGATGACGGTGACGCTCAGCGTCAGGAACAGGCTGTTCAGCGCAAAGCGCCAGAACTGCGCGCCGACCAGCAGGTCGACATAGTTCTGCAAGGTGATGGCGTGCGGCACGATCGAGGGCGGTCGCGCGAAAATCTCGTCCTTTGCGCGCAACGACGTCGCGATCATCCAGTAGAAGGGAAACACGCACCAGATGAAGGCGGCCCACAGGCCGGCATAGAGCAGTGCCGTGCGCACGGGTTTGGGCGTGCGCCTGCGCCTGAGCGGTGCCGTGGAGCGCTCGCGTGCCGCTTCGCGTGTTGGGGAGGATGTCGACATCTCAGTCGGCTTCCTTGGCCTGGATGAGTTTCAGGTAGATCGTGGTGGCAATCACCAACCCGACGAACAGCATGGTCGCGACGGCCGATGCCCTGCCGAGGTCGAAGCGCTGGAAACCGTATTTGTAGGCCAGCGTGAACAGGATCTCGGACGAATTGAGCGGCCCGCCCTCCGTCATCAGCCAGATCGCGTTGAAGTTGTTCACCGTGAGGATGAAGGTCAGCACCGCGGCGATGGCGAAGGAAACGCGGATCTGCGGCAGGATGACATGCCACAGCATCCGCCAGCCAGATGCACCGTCCATCGATGCCGCTTCCAGGATGGATTTTGGCACGAGTTGCAGGGCTGCCAGCAGAAGCAGCATGACGAACGGCGTGCCTTTCCAGATGCTCTCGACGGTCACGGCATAGAGCGCGGTGGCGGTGTCACCCAGCCAGGGATGGTAGTCGCTGATCACGCCCAGCCGCACCAGCATCTCGTTGACGATGCCGACGCTGGGATCGTACATCCAGCGCCATGTCAGCACGGCGACGACGCTCGGCACCACCCATGGCACCAGGATGCCCGAACGGAAGAAGCCGATGCCCGGCACGATACGGTGCAGCAGCAGCGCCAGCGCGAGACCGAGCCCGAGTTGCGCCACGACATTGAGCACCACCCAAATCACCGTGTTGAGTGAAGCGCGCATGAAATTCGGGTCGGCGAAGACCCGTTCGAAGTTGCGCATGCCGACGAAAGGCATATCGCCGCTGTTCAGGGTGCGCAGGGTCACGTCATAGAAGGCCGAGGTGATGCCGGACACCACCGGATACACCACCACGCCGATCGCGATCAGGATCGCGGGCATGACCATGAGGTAGGGGTAGAGACGCGCACCCGCGCCATTCTCGAAGATCGAGGACCAGTGCGGTTTCAGTCGCGTCGTTTCCCGGATGCGCATCGTCATTTATTTGGCCAGCAGGTTCTCGACTTCGGCATTGGCTTCCGCCAGGGCCTCCGCCGCCGGCTTTCCGCGGATGACGGCATCCCACATGTTGCCGAACACGCCGTGCATCTCGCTCCACGAGGCAACGACGGGGCGGGGATGCCCAGAACCGGCCTGCGCCATGAAGGGCTGCATCTCCTTGGGCAGTTTGGCGATCGCCTCGGGTGTCATTGCCGCGACCGTTGCCGACAGGCGCTCATACTTGCCCATCAGCTCGATGCTGCGTTCGCCGGTGAGCCATTCGACGAGCTGGAACGCTGCCTTGGGCGACGCTGTGCCCTGGCGGACGGCAAGGTTGTAGCCGCCGATGACCGTGGCCGCTTTTTTGCCCTGAGGCAGCGGATGGACCGAGAACGCCAGGCTCGGTGCGTTCTTCCTGATAGCGGAGATCGCCCAGTCGCCGCTGATCACCATTCCGGCGCGCTCCTGGATGAAGGGAGCGTGGACCTCGTCCCAGTTGCCGGCCGTCAGCACCGACTCCGGCATTGCCTTGTCCTGCGTGTAGAGTTTGGCCAGGAAGTCGACCGCCGCGATCGCTTCAGGGTCGGCGACATGCGACTTGCCCGCGTCGTCGATGATCTCGCCGCCGGCCTGCCAGATGAAGGGATAAAGCTGGAAGGCGCCCATGCGGTTGGAGCCGAAGCTGATGCCGTAGGTGCCTTTTTCGGTGTTGGTCATGGCGACCGCGGCAGCACGCAACTCTTCCCAGGTGGCCGGAGCCTTCGCGATACCGGCCTGCGCCAGCATCTTGTCGTTGACGATCAGGGCCGCGTTGTTGGTGTAGAGCGGCAGGGCATATTGCTTGCCCTGATAGCGTCCGCCTGCGAGTGGGCCGGGCTGGAACTGCGCGGCCAGCGGCGCGGACTGCTCCGTGATGTCCATCAACAGTCCCGCATCGGCCAGGCCGGCCACCCAGGCTATGTCCAGGGCCATGACGTCGGGCCCGGCGCCGCCGGACATGGCAACGAACAGGTTGCGCTCCATTTCCATATGCGGAACGGCCTGCACCTCGACCTTATTGCCGGTTTCGGCTTCGAACTTCTTGAGTTCGGCATAAAGCGGTGCATCCGGGCCGGACGCCAGCGGCGCATTCACCCAGAGCACCAGATTGTCGGCCCAACCGGGTGCCGTTCCCATGCCGGCCATGATCGCGGCGGCCATGGCGCCGCTCTTCAGCAAATTCCTCATGTTTTCTCCTCCACTTGCGCACCCGCGAACCTTCTCCCAAGGCTTCAAGGTGCCGGATTAAGTCATGACGCTCATCCATTCGATGTCGGCGCCGAACCACTTCGAGAACACGGCCAGCTCGGGCAGAGACACCGCGTCCCTGCTGGCGCCTTTCACGATGCCGACCGCTTCCACGGACCAGCCGTCCTGGCCCTTCAGCGTCTTCGATGCGTCTTCAGCGAATGCGATCTCCACCGCGCGGCGCGCCTGCGCATCGAGCGCCAGCACAAGGCGGGCGCCCTTGCGGATGAAGATCGGCATCCGGTCGAGGGGGACGTCGTGGATACGCCAGGTCGACCCCTCGACATAGGTGCCGGAAAGTACGTCGAACCATTCCCCCTCGGGCAGGTAGACCGCCCGCGTGTTGCCGTAGAAGGCGACCGGCGCGACCATGATGTCGTCGCCCAGCATGTATTGCTGATCCCAGTCATTGATCGCCGACCAGTCCACCTTCGGAAAGGATAGCGGCATCATGCGCAACAGGGGCAGGCCGCCGCTTGCAGCTGCCTGTCCGTGTCGTTGGAACACCGGCAGCAAGGCAAGATGCAGGCGGGCGTAGTCGTCATAGACCGCGACGGATGCTGTATCCATGTCCCATGGCTCGCGGCAACCCAGCCCATGCAGCATCATCAGCGGCGTGAAGCAGGAGAACTGCGCCCATCGCGCAAAGACCTGCGGAGTCGGCGTGCCGAAATAGCCGCCGAGATCGCTGCCGACGAATGACCAGCCGGCGAAGGAAGCACTTTGCGCGGCGCGGACTGCCGAGGGCAGGCCGGTCTTGGGGCAGAAGTCGGAGGTCTGGTCGCCGCTCCAGATCGGTGCGCGAACACGCGGCGAGCCGGAACGGCTGATGATCGCCGGCGTTTCCCCGTCGAAGGCCGAGATGGTCGCCTCGAGATAGTAACGGACGAAGGCGTTGTGGGCCTGCCCGCCCGTCTCCCCGGAATGCAGCAGAGCGTGTTCGGGCAACTGCTCGCCGAAATCCGCCTTGAAACCCTTGATGCCGCGTTTGAGCAGCTTCCGCAAATTCTCCGACCACCAGTCGCTGGCCTCCGGATTGGAGAAGTCGATCAGGGCGGCGACGATGTTGGGATTGGCGCCGGGCCTGCGCGTGATGGCCGCGCCTTCCGCGTCCCGGATAGTGTAGCCTTTCGCGCTGGCATAGGTGAAGGATTTCGTGCCGACAACGACCCAGGGACACAACCACAGGTAGATATCCGTGCCATCTGCTGCCATGCGGGCGACCATATCCCAGGCATCGGGGTATTTCGTGGTGTCGAATTCGAAGGAATGGACCTCGCTTGCCCAGTAGGCATCGATCAGCTTGACCGCCATCGGCAGGGACAGGTTGCGGTAGCCCGCAATGTCGGCCGCCACGGTCCTGGCATTTTCGATGCGCCAGTCTCCGGCCTTCCACAGCCCGAAGAATGAGTCCTCGGGCATCGTCGGTGGACCGATCCGTTCGATCAGTGCCAGATAGAGTTGGTCCAGGGTGCCGAGATCGATCTCGAGATCAAGCCGGTTGGCCTCGACCTGGATGCGCAGGACGTTCGGGTCGAAAGGCGCCGCGACATGAAACAACGCGGCAGCTTCGCCGGGCAGAGAGACGGCATAGCCGAGCGAGGTGGCGATCCAGGGCGACGGCAGGTAGGTGCCGTTGCCGAGGCCGAAATTCTCGAGATAGTACCGCACCGACTGGCCGCGCAGGTTCAGCGTCTCGAAGCGTTCTCCACCGCCGAAAGCCTGGAATGCCTTCGGCAGCGCGAAGACGATCTCCATCGCTTGGGCCTCTGGATGCGTTGCAACGATGTGCCAGCCGTCGCCACGGCGCGTGGTCGAGACGGCGAGTTGGTCGCTCTGTTCGAAGGCAGCACTCGTCCATGATCCACCGGCGGTGCGCCAGCCGAGGCCGATGGGCCGGTATGCCGCGCTGGGCGGAAAGGTTGCCCTGTCCATCGTTTCAGACATGGTCGACCTGCACGCCGAGCTGGCGGCCCAGATGTTGCGCCGCGTCGGCCCAGCGTCCGTAGACGGCGGTGACGTGGTGTTCGTAACCTTCGTCTACGAAGTGACGGACCAGGGTCTCGGAATCTGCGGCGTCCGGCCTGAAAAAGCCCGCCGCGCGATTGGCCTGCGATTGCTGGGCCAGCATTTCGCCTTCGCTGACGAAAATGCGCAACTGCCCGTCGGCACGCAGCGACAGTCGCATCAAGGTCATCGGCCCGGGTTTCAGCGGGAAGGTCTCCTGCTTGAGCACAGGGTCGAGCGAGCGTGGTCCATCGGCCAGGCGTGGGCTCACGCCATAGTGCCAGAGCACAAGCCGGTCGTTATGGCGGTCGATGCCGGAGATGTCCGTCAGGAAGGGCAGGGAGGCATCGTCGAATGCGCGGGCGACCAGGGCCGTGACTGCGCCCATGACGTCGCCTTCCGGCGCAATCGGAACGCTGCGATCGGACAGCTCGCCAAGCGCTCCCCAGGTTCCCTTGAAATTCTCCGCGTAGAGGATCTCCGGCCAGTCGCGGATCGCGATTGCATCGGCCTTGATCCTGTCCAGTCCTGCGGCGAGCCGCGCATAGGTGCGGCCGAGCGTGGCACGTCCGGCCTCTTCGTCGCCACCGTCGAAGCTCGCCTCCGCCCAGCGCTTGCTCGCCACGGTCTCCGCCTCGGGCTCGGCCTTGCAGCCGTCGAGGAACCTGACCAGCGTCATCTGCTCGATCGTCACATCCAGATGCTGGCGGATCGTCCACGGATCGACGGCGAGGTTGGTGAACCAGTCGGCATGCGCGCCGATCAAGGCGATGCGTGCACCGCGGATGCGCCTGTGCGCACGGGATGCCGCGGTGAAGGCGGCCAGGTCCTTGGCCAGTTCAGCATCGTTGGGGTTGCCGAGCAAAAGCGTGAAACCGCGCCCGAACCGCGTCAGCGTCGAAGCCCAGAGCTGTGCGCCGCACAGTGAGTTGGTGATGATCTGGTCCGTCTCCTCCAGCGCCCACAGGGCGATTGGCAGGCGCCGCTCACCGAGATGCGAAAGCACTTCATGCAGCAATTCCGCTGTCGCAAAGGTGGAGAGCTGAATGATGAGCGCGTCCAGGTCATCGAGGTCCAATTGCTCGAACGCCTCGCTGCAGCTTGCACGGTCTCGCGCCAGTTTCGATGCGACGACGAACTGACCGGCCAATTCCTTGCTGTCGAGAAGCGCAGACGTGCGCGTTATCAGCTCAGTTGCCGCGGCTTCCGAAAACAGTGGCGAAGCCACGAAGACAACGCCGACACGCCCGGTGGCCGGCGGATTCTGGGTCAACATTCAGGCGATCTCCTCCAGCGCGGCACGTTGACCGGATTTTTCATCCAACCCTCCGCCACGTACGAAACAGTAGGCCGCATAGTGCAGCGCGGCCTTCGGGTCGTTGCCGATCAGCGGCTCGATGAACGACAGCTCCAGGCGCTCCGGCGAGTAGCCGCCGAGCAGGCTCTGGTTCAGCCCGTCGGCGATCGCGGCGCGATCGACCTCCGGCATCAGCGAGGGCCAGCCGCTGATGACGACCTTGGGCACGGAATGCAGGTTGAGCGCGTTGCCGAGCGCCAGCCCCAGCAGGAACTGGCGTTCGCGGAGCGCCTCGCGGGCGGCCGGATCGACACCCAGCGCCTCCATGAAACGGTCGCCCTTCGTCAGGATGTCCGCATCGCTCAAGCCGATGATCGGTGAAATGGCGCGCAGTGACGTATAGGCTTCGAGGCAGCCCTTGTGGCCGCAGCGGCACGGCAAACCGTCGCGCTCGATCACCATGTGGCCGATCTCAAAAGCCGAGAATGCATCGACGGGTGCTGTGTCATTGACGATGACCCCCGCCACGCCATGTCCTGCGAACAGGAAGAGGTGATCGCCCGAAATGCCGTAGCCGGCCGGATGCGAATAGCGATGGAACGCAGCCTGGGCGATCACCGAGTTGGTGAATGTCAGCGGCACGCCCGGCAGCACCTCGCTGAGCGACAGCGCAAGGCGGCGCATGTCCCAGGGATAGATCGGGTTGCCGCCCTCGCGACCGAAGCCTGGAACCGACATCGCCGCCTGGCGCAATGCGATGCCGCGCGCGCTGATCCATTCGCGGACATTTGCCGTGCCTTCGGCGAAGAGACGTTCGAATTCCTGCTGGGAAAGCTGCGGCGATGCCGGCATGCGCTCGACGTAGTCCAGCGTACCCTTCAGGTCACCGACACCGAACGAAAGCCGGCTGTTGGACAATTCGATGCCGAGGACTGCTATATCTTTGCTTAGTGTAACAAAAGCGGTCGGCGCGCCTGCATTGCTGGTTTGCTGACGTTTCTCCTCGACGATGTTTTCCTTGCGCAGTTCGTTGAGGATTCTTGAGACGCTGGCTTCCGTGAGATTGGAATCGCGCGCGATTCCTGTTCGGAATGCGCCTTTCGATCGCAAAAGGCTCTCGAGAACGCTGGCTCGCGTTTCCCTTCGGCTTCGTGGAACAAATCGACCTGACATTCTGGGATCACATATTTACACAGTGTAATTATCCTGCTTTAAAAATGGCTGTTGTCAACGGGGAGCGAGAAGAAGTGACTGAGTTGACGCTGCGAGGTGTGCACAAGCGCTTCGGTACCGTTGACGCGGTAAAGGCGGTGGACCTGGATGTCACCGACGGCGAGTTCGTCGTGCTTGTAGGACCGTCAGGCTGCGGCAAGAGCACGCTCCTGCGCATGATCGCCGGACTGGAGGAGATCAGCGGTGGCGACATCATGCTCGATGGCCGCAGCCTCAACGCCGTTGCGCCGCGTGACCGCGACATGGCGATGGTCTTCCAGGATTACGCGCTTTATCCGCACATGACGGTTTCGGAGAACCTGGGGTTCTCACTCAAGATGCGCGATCTCCCGGTCGACCAGATCGACGCCAAGGTGCACGACGTCGCGCAGATGCTCGAACTGGAGCCCTATCTCGACCGCAAGCCGCGTGCGCTCTCCGGGGGCCAGCGCCAGCGCGTGGCGCTCGGCCGTGCGCTGATCCGTGATCCCAAGGTCTTTTTGTTCGACGAGCCTCTGTCCAACCTCGATGCCAAGCTGCGCGTCGGCATGCGCATGGAAATCCGCAAGCTCCAGGCGACACTCGGCACCACCAGCATTTACGTCACGCACGACCAGACCGAGGCGATGACCATGGCCGACCGCATCGTCGTGCTGCGGCTCGGCGAAGTCCAGCAGATCGGCTCGCCAAACGAGATCTATCAGCATCCCGTGAACAGCTTCGTGGCAACCTTCATCGGTTCACCGCCCATGAGCCTTATCCCGGCGACGATCGACAACGCCGCCGCCGGCGCTGTGCTGGATTTCGGCGAAGGCCATCGGTTGCCGCTACGCGCCGGCCGGGCTGAAGCAACGCGTCGCGCGGGTTTGGACCGGGTCGATGTCGGCTTGCGCTCTGAACATATCGGTCTCGCGGGTGACCCGGCGGATACCGATACCTTCGTCTCGGACGTCGTCCTGGTGGAGGATCATGGCGCCGACTCCATGGCGGTGGTCCGGCTGGGCGGACGCGAGGTCATGGCTCGCGTGCGCCCGGGCAGCGTCCGTGTCGGCGAAACGTCTCGTCGCTTCACTGTCGATCTCAACGCGATCCATCTTTTCCACCCCGAAACTGGTATGCGGCTTGTCTAGAGGCAGGCCATGAAGCGTCCTCGTTCCGTCTTCTGTGTCGGGCTTGCGCTGCAGGATACCATTCTCACCCTCGACCGCATCCCCGATCAGGCCGTGAAGGTCTATGCCAAGGGGCGCCGCGAAGTGGGCGGTGGTCCAGCCGCGACGGCGGCGGTGACCGTGGCCCGGCTCGGCGGGCATGCATCGATCGCAGCGCGGATAGGGGAGGACAACATCGGGGCCACGATCCGTGCCGAATTCGACGCATGGCGCGTCGATACGACCTGGTTGTGTGCATTCCGGGACGTGCAGTCCTCCGGTGCGGTTGTGCTGGTGGATTCGGGTGGCGAACGGCTCATCGTGGCCTATGCCGACCCCGACTTACCCTCGGCGGCGGACTGGCTCGAACCGGAAAGCTGGGGCGATGCGGTGCTATGCGACCTGACATGGCCCGAAGGCGCGCTGAGATGCCTGCACGCTGCCCGGGCCGCCGCCATCCCCTCGCTGCTCGATGCGGATATCTCACGCCATGCACCGACTATAGTCGCCACGATCGTGGAAGCTGCCGATCACGTCATCTTTTCGCGTCCCGGCCTTGCGCAGTTTGCGGGCACGGAGTCAGTCGACGAAGGTCTCAGGATCGCGCGCCGCTCATCGCACATCTTCGTCGGCGTGACGGACGGCGCGGATGGGCTCTACTGGCTGGAGAATGGCGAGGTCTGCAATGCACCGCCGCCGCATGTCGATGTCGTCGACACCACGGGCGCTGGTGACGCGTTCCACGGCGCGTTTGCGCTGGCGCTCGCGCATGGTCGTCCGATTGCGGACGCGATCGCATTTTCCAATACGGTGGCGGCGCTGAAATGCAGCCGCCCTGGCGGTCGCGCCGGTCTTCCCGACCCGGCTGCGCTTCGCAGTTTCATGCCTGGGCTCGATCTCGACTGGCTGACGGCCGGCGAATGACGTTGGAGGCAATCATGGCGTTGCCGAATGTGATCCCTTCGGCAACACGACCCACTTCTTCGTCCTAGAACGTCGGCGGCGTGCAGGTCCACAGGATGCTGGCGGGTTCATCGCCGGTGTTGCGGTAGGAATGCGGCACATGCGAGCGGAAGCAGAAGGCATCGCCCGCCTGCAGGCTGTGCACGACGCCGTCGAGATTCAGGTCGATCCTGCCGCGCAGCACATAGCCGGTCTCTTCGCCTTCATGGGTGATCGCCTCGCCGCTTTTGCCGCCGACATCGATGTGGTGGATCGTGCTCTGCAGGAGATGACCGCCTTTGTAGGGGATGATGCGCTCGAACGAGACGCCGGCGCCGTCACCCGGCCGGTTGTCGAGCGTCACCACCGGCCGTTCACCGGCGCGGAAGACCGGCGTGTCTTCCGGCCCGGTTTCGTCGAAGAGCCAGCTGATGTTGGTCTCCAGCACCCGCACCAGCCGGTGGATCAGCGGCAGCGAAGGCAGCGCCTTGCCGTTCTCGGCCTTGGAAAGCAGGCTCTCCGAGCAGCGGCTGCGGCGGGCAAGCTCCTTCAGCGTCAGGCCCTTGGTCTGGCGCGCCAGCTTGAGCTTGATGCCGACCCGGCGCCGGGCGTCGGACAGGTTCTCGGTTTCCTGGTCGAGCACCGACCCTGCCGCGTCCATCATTTTGTCGGACCTCCTTGGTCCGGTCTTCCATTGTTGGTCGCAGGATCCTTTTCCGAAAAGTCTGCAACTTTTTGCTGCGCTGACCTTCGGTTCGGGGTCATGCTCCAGATCGCCGCAAGCTCAGTGCGCCATGCCACCGTCGACCATCATCGATTTGGCGGTAATGTAGCGCGCCTCCTCGGAGGCGAGAAACACATAAATCGGCGAAACTTCCGCCGGTGTTCCCTGTCTTCCGAGCGGCACGATACGGCGGACGACCTCTCCGTGTGACTCGACGCCACCCATATAATCAATAGCCGGCGTGTTGAAGGGGGTGTCGATCCAGCCGGGCAGGACGGAATTGACGCGGATGTTGGCCGGGGCCAGTTCCTGCGCAAGCGCGGTGGTGAAGGCGATGACCGCGCCCTTGGCCGCGGCATAGGCGGTCATGCCAGGCGCGCCGCGCAGGCCGGCAAGCGACGAGGTGGTGATGAAGCTGCCGCCGCCGGCACGCTTCATGGCCGGTGCGCCATATTTGGCAGCGAAGAAGGTACCGCGCGCGTTGACGTTGAAGATCGCGTCCCAGGTTGCAGCCTCGACATCTCCGATGGCGCCGGTGCGCATCAGCCCCGCCAGGAAGACCAGCGTGTCGAGGCCGCCGAGCTCGCGCTCTGCATAGTCGACGGTTTTGCGCACCGAGTCCTCGTCGCGTACGTCGCAGGCCACGCTGTGAGCGGCTGCGCCGTGAGAGCGGGCCAGCGCCGCCGCGTCCGCTGCTGCCGGTTCGTTGATATCCGCGACCACGATTGCCGCACCGTTGCGGGCGAAATCCTCGACGCAGGCGCGTCCGATGCCGGTCGCGGCGCCGATCAGCAAAGCCCTTTTGCCGGCAAGTCTCATCTGCTTGTTCTCCTCATTGCACAAAGGGCGATCACGCCTGTGCGACTGTTCCGATTGTTGTTTTTGGCCAGGAATTGACGAGCGCGGTCCAATAGAGCGCGCCATAGGGAATAAGCGCGTCGTTGAAGTCGAAGCCCGGATTGTGCAGCGGGGTGCGATCGCCGTTGCCGATCCAGGCGTAACAACCCATCTTGGCGTCGAGCATGAAGGCGAAATCTTCTGATGCCATGCTGGGCTGGAACTCGGTGATGACCGACTGTTCACCCCAGGTCTCGGCGGCGATGACTGCGGCAGCGGCGGCTGCACCCGGATCGTTGACGGTAGCGGGATATTTCGGTGTGAAGGCGAGCGCTGCCTTCACATCATGCGCGATGGCGATGCCGTTGACGATCTGCTCCAGCCGTTGCTGCACGGTTGCCCGTGCCTGTTCGGAGAATGCCCGCACGGTGCCGTGCAGCACAACTTCTCCCGGCAAGGCGTTGAGCGAATTGCCGCCATGGATCTGCGTCAGCGAGACCACGACCGGTTGCATGGCATCCACGGCGCGACTGGTGATGGACTGCAGGCTGCTGATCAGCGCGCCTGCCGCGACGATGGCGTCGGTGCCGAGATGCGGCAGCGCCGCGTGCACGCCGGAGGCCTTGATCGTGACGGTGAAGAGATCCATCGCCGCCATCATCGGCCCGGGCTTCACCGCAACGGTGCCTAGCGGCAGACCCGGCCAGTTGTGCAGTCCGAAAACCGCGTCGACAGGAAAACGCTCGAACAGGCCTTCCTCGACCATCTTGCGGCCGCCGCCTTCGGCTTCCTCGGCCGGCTGGAAGATGAAACGCACGCTGCCGGCGAGGCGGTGGCGGGAAAGGTAGTCTGCCGCGGCGAGCAGCATGGTCATGTGGCCATCATGGCCGCAGGCGTGGCTCACGCCCTGGTGGCGCGAGCGATAGGCGAGCTTGCTTTCTTCGAGGATCGGCAACGCATCCATGTCCGCGCGCAATCCGAGAACGGGCCCAGGTTCGTCGCCTTCGAGTGTCGCAACAAGCCCGGTTCCGGCAAGGCCCGTCTCCACAGCAAGCCCCATTTCGCTCAGCCGTTCCGCGACATAGGCGGCGGTCTTGTGCTCCTGGAAGGCCACTTCCGGGAACTGATGCAGATGCTGGCGCCAGCCGGCATAGACCGCCTGGCGGTCGCGGAAAAATGCTTCTGCCGATCCCATGCGCAGGCTTCCATTCTGATTTTCACTGAGGGTCACGCAGGCGCTCCGTTCGATGCGCTTGGGGCCTCCGCCGGCGGCAGGCTGTCGGCGCGCAGGTGGCAGGCGCTGGTGTTGACGCCGATGTCAGCCCCGCGAACCGGATCGTCGATGGCGCAGCGGTCGAAGGCGAACGGACAGCGGGTGCGGAAGCTGCAACCCGGCGGGATGTCGATGGGATCCGGTGGCTCGCCTTCCAAAAGGTAAGTCTGCATCCGGTACGGCTTGTGCTCGACGGTCGGCACGGCGCTGAGAAGCGCTCGCGTGTAGGGATGCGCCGAACGTTCGAACATGGTCTCGTTGTCGGCCAGTTCGACGATGCGGCCGAGATACATCACCGCGATCCAGGCGCAGACGCGCCGCACCATGGCGAGGTCGTGGGAGATGTAGACATAGGTGATGCCGCGTCTGGCCTGCAGCGTTTCGAACAGGTCGAGCAGCTTCGCCTGTTCGACCTGGTCGAGTGCCGAAAGCGTCTCGTCGAGGATCAGCAGTTCAGGTTCCAGCACCAGCGCACGCGCGATGTTGACGCGCTGCCGCTGGCCGGCGCTGAGCCCGACCGGCAATTGATCGTAGAGTGTTTCCGGCAGGCCGACCTCCGCCATCACCGCCTTGACTTTGGCCTCGATCTCGCTGCGGCTGCCGAGCCCATGGATCAGCAGCGGTTCGGCGATGGTGCGGCCGATCGAACAATGGGCAGCGATGGCGTTGTAGGGGTCCTGCAGCAATAGCTGGAAGCGTCGCCGCAGCGCCAGCAGGTCGGTGCCGCGCAGCGTGGCGATGTCCTGGCCTTCGAACAGGATCTTGCCGCTGTTCGGCGCCTCGAGACAGCTCAGCAGCCGCGACAGCGTGGACTTGCCGCAGCCCGATTCCCCGATGATGCCGAAATTCTCGCCACGCCGGACGGTGAAGGACACGCCGCGGACGGCCTTGACCTTGCGATGGGCAAAGATCGCCTTGCGGTCGCGCACCTCATAGTTCTTTTCGACATCGCGCACGTCGAGCACGACATCGGCGGAAGACGGCCTGGGGATCGTTGCGCCGATCGACCAGAGCTTCGGCACCTTGGCGATTAGCTCGCGCGAATAGGCGTGCTGCGGTTTCTGCAGCAGGTCGGAGACCGGGCTGTGCTCGACGACGCGTCCACGGTCGAGCACTATCAGGTCGTCCGCGATCTCGGAGACGATGCCGAGCGACGACGAGATGAACACCACCGCCGTGTCGAAGTCCTTCTGCAGGTCGCGCAGCAGGCGCAGGATCTGCGCCGCCACCGTGACGTCGAGCGGCTGGGTGATGTTGTCGGCGATGAGCAGCTTGGGGTCGGAAACCAGCGCATCGACGATCAAGGCGCGCTGCATCATGCCGCCGCTGAACTGGAACGGATATTCGTCGAAGCGCTGGGCCGGCGAAGGGATGCGGACCGCATCCAGCGTTTCGATCACGCGCCGGCGCGCCGCCTCGCGCGAAAGCTGCGGCGAGACGGTGCGCAGCTTCTCCAGGATCTGGTGGCCGACGGGTACGGTGGGATCGAGCGCGCTGGTCGGGTTGGCGCCGATATAGGCTATCTCGCGTCCGCGCAGCCGCGCCATCTCGGCTTCCGGCAAGGTGAGAAGATCGCGTCCGCCATAGCGAACGCTGCCGCCGGTGACCTTGAGCGGTTGCCGCACCCAGTTGACCAGCGCCCGGGACAGGATGGTCTTGCCGGAGCCGCTTTCGCCGATGATGCCCAGCACCGAGCGGGCATTCACCGTCAGGTCGATGTCGGAAAGCAGCTGCCGCTCGCCGGCCGCGCTGTCGATGGCGACTGAGAGGCCGCGTACCGCCATCAGCGGTTCGGCGGACGTCGCTGCGGGGAGCGTTATGATCTTGCCCATCACGCGCCTCCCTGCAGGATCTGGTTGCGGGCCCGCTCCAGCACGCCGCCCATCAGGTTCAGGCTGCTGAGCGCGAGCGCCAGCAGCACGCCGGGCACGATGGTGATCCACCAGGCGTTGAGCAGATATTGCGTGCCGGACGAGATGATGGTGCCGAAGGTGGGGGTCGGCGGCTGGATGCCGATGCCGATGAAACCGAAGATCGCTTCGAAGATCATCATGCGCGCCACGTCGAGCACCGCCACGAAGGCGATCGGCGGCAGGATGCTCGGCGCGATGTGGCGGACCATGATGCGCAGGTCGCTGGCGCCGAGGATCTTGGCGGCGCGCACATATTCCTTCTGCCGTTCGGACAGCGTCACACCACGCGACACGCGGGCATAGACCGGCCAGCTCGCCAGGATGAGCACCGCGATCACCGATGCAGGCGACGGTCGCGACATGCCGAGGATGGTGATGGCCAGGATGACCACGGGGATCGACATCTGCACGTCAGTCAGCCGCATCAGGATCACGTCCACCCAACCGCCGCGATAGCCGGCATAGATGCCGACGGCGCAGCCGATGATGAACATGCCGACGACGCTGACCACGCCGATGGCAAAGGCGTTGCGCAGACCGATCAGGGAGCGCAGCAACAGGTCGCGCCCGAGCTGGTCGGTGCCGAGAAAATGCGGCAGCTTGCCGCCTTCCATGAAGATCGGCGGCAGGAACTTGTCGGTCACATTCATCTTGGTAGCCGAGGCGTCGATGATGAAGGGACCCAGCAGGGTGAGCAGCGCGAGCGCCAGGAACACCAAGGCGGCAACGCGCATCTCGGTATAGCTCCAGGCGCGGCGCAGGATGCGGGCGGTGACGCCACGGCTCCTGGTCGGTTGGCTTTTCGGCAAGGTGGCCTGTGCGGTGGTGCTGTTCATCTGCCGGCCTCAGAACTTCAAGCGGCGGTCGATGGTTGTCGAGGCGAAGTCGACGAGCATGTTGATGGCGACGAGTGCGCCGCTGGCCAGGATCGCAACAGCCTGTATGATCGGGAAATCGCGCTGGAAGACGGCATTGATCGTCAGCATGCCGAGCCCGGGGTAGCTGAAGATGTATTCCACCACGAACAGCCCGCCGAGCAGCATGCCGATCATCTGCGCGCCGAACAGGTTGAAAAGCGGCACGGCGGCATTGCGCAGCACATGTTTGGCTATCATGACGCGTCGTGACAGGCCGCGCACCAGGCCGACATCGAAATAGGTCTCGCCGAGATTGGCCGCGACGGAAACGGAGATGGCGCGGATGAGCACCGGCGACAGTTCGATGGCCAGCACCATGGCCGGGATGATCGTATAGGCAAAACCCTTGTAGCCGATCGCCGGCAGCAGGCCGGTCTTGGCCGAGAGCAGGAAGATCAGCACCACGCCGACCCAGATGTTGGGCAGCGATACCAGGAAGGAACTGACATAGAGGCCGAGCCGGTCCGGCCAGTGACCACTGCGCAGGCCGGCGGCAAGCCCGATCGGCACCGACACCAGCAAGGTGAAGGCGATGCCGAGAGCGGCAAGCTGCAGGCTGTAGGGCAGGGCCGTGCCGATGAGTTCGGCCACCGAAGCCCGGCTTTCCGGATCGAAACCAGCGCTGTCCTGCGACCCTCCGGTACTGCCACCCTGGACGCCGCGGATGAACGACCGTCCGAGATCGCCGCTCGCCACCTGCGTCACGAAGCGGCCGAACTGGACGAGGATCGGATCGCGCAGGCCAAGGTTCTTTGCCGTTTCCTCGAGCACGCTGGCCGGGGTCATCGGGCCGAGGATGATGCGGATCGGATCGCCAGGCACAATGCGCAGCAGCGTGAAGATCACAAAGGCGACGAGAAGCACGATTACCAGACCCTGGCCGATGCGTCGCAGGAAAAATTCGATCGCGAATGCCATGAACTCTTTCTCAGGCAGCAAGCGCAGGCGACGGCCGGGTTGACCGGCGCCGCGCGGAACATGATCTCGAGGATCATGCGCGAGACAAAATGACGTGCGGCACCGGTCGGTGCCGCACGCGTCTGTCAGGGTCAGGCGAGCGTCGCCTTGCTGAGGTCGATCGGGCCGTTCGGGTAGAAGTAGACACCCTGCAGGTTCTTCGACATTGCCCGCAGGAACACCGACGAGAACAGCGAGACGCTCGGCACCTTGGCGGCGATCAGCGGCAGGGTTTCCGTCTGCAGGATCTTCAGCCGTTCGTCGGTCGAGGCGGCATTGCGCTCCTTGTCGAGAGAGGCGTCGATTTCGGGGTCGGAGACGCCGTTGATCAGTGCGAACTTCGACAGGTAGTTCGGGCGCAGCACGAGGTCTGGCTCCGGCGAACCGGTGATCCAGCCGACATCGACGATGTGCCCCGGACCCTGTCCGTCGGCGCGCCGGTAGAGCTGTTCCTCCCAGGCCGCCGGTTCCAGCGTCGTCAGCTTCACCGGGAAGCCCTGTTCCTGCAGCATGGCGGTGATCAGTTCGCCATATTCGCGGGTCTTTGGGTAGAAGCCGACCGAGGTGATGTATTCGATCTCCGGCAAGCCCTGGCCTTTCGGGAAGCCGGCCTCGGCGAGAAGCTTCTGGCTGAGCTCCGGGTCGAACTTCGGATAGGTGGCAACGTCGGTGTAGCCGAACTTCACCGGCGAGATGTGGCAGTTGGAAGCCTGTCCGGCATCGCCGACCACCGCCAGGACCTGATCGCGGTCAATGGCATGGACCGCCGCCAGACGCACGCGCACGTCATCGAAGGGCGGCTTGTTGCAGCGGAAATGCAGATATTTGTTTTCGCTGGAGAGGCCGCGCTGCGTGGTGATGTTGGCCTCCTTGGAGAGCGAGGCAAACTGCTCGGGCTCCAGGCGCTCGGTCAGGTGATACTGGCCATTCAGCAGGCCAAGCACGCGCGTGTTGGCATCGGGCACATAGTTCCACAGCACGGTCTCGATCTGCGGCTTGCCTTCGTGGAATTTGTCAAACGCCTTGAAGATGATCTGGTCGCCCTTGGTCGCTTCATAGCGGAAGGCGCCGGTTCCGTTCGGCCGCTGCTTGAGCACGTCCGGGTTGCCGACATCCTTGGCCGACAGGATCGGCAGGAAGGCGGAGACGTACCAGAAGTTCAGGGCCGGATAGCCGAATTTCTCGGTCTTCAGGCGCACTGTGTAGTCGTCGACGATCTCGACCTCGACCTGGCCCGGATACCACGCCGACGCCGGCCGGCTCGGCTGCGAGGCGTATTCGTAGGTCGCCTTGACGTCCTCGGCCTTGAACTCCTTGCCGTCATGGAAGGTGACGCCCTGGCGCAGCTTGTACTCCAGGGTGAAAGGATCGATCACTTTCCATTCGACCGCGAGGTCGGGAAGGATCTCGCCCGGATTTTCGGGTGTCATCGGGCATTTGGTCAGATGGCCGAACAGGAAGCCTTCGGCCGTGATCTGCGGTGCAACCGTGTGGGAACTCGGGTCCCAGCTGCTGGTGACGGTGCCGGCGGCCGCGAAGGACAACGTCTTGCCGTCCTGCGCGAAAGCGCGGCCCAGTTTGCCTGTCGGTCCAATGATAAGTGAGCCTGCGCCAAGCGCGGTCGCGCCGGCCAGGAACATACGCCTGGTCGTTTTCATGTCTCCCCCCATTTGTGCAAAGTCAGAAACTTAGCGCGTGAAGGATTCAACTATGATGAGTGATTGTCAAGTGACTTGAATGAAAAGTCATGTGTCTTGAATTTTCATGCCTGCGGAGGAGCTGCACCCAGAAGGAATCGCCTCAGACGGGAGGGGGGGACAGGTTGCCGTTTTCGACGAAATGGCGAAGAGGCCGGGCCGTAGCCCATGAGTTGGGTGCAGGATTTCGCAGGCCTGGCGCTATGGAGTCACCGCCGAAGCTCTAGTTCTTGGGCAGCCCGACCTCGACCATCGTCTGCACGATGCCAACGCTCGTCTCGACGAAAGCCGGGCTGGCGTTGCGCTCCGGCGGCAGCACGTTGAGGGCAGTCGAATTCGGGCGCAGCGCCATCCCCTTGGCAAGGGCGACCTTTGCCTCATCGGGGCGACCGGCGCGTTGAAGCGCTGCCGCCAGCAGCAGATAGGGGCGACCCGAGGCGGGCGTGATGGCGATGGACTTCTTGATCCATTCCACAGCCTCGTCGTTATGGCCGAGCATGAGATGGGCCCAGCCGATGCCGATCTTCCAGGTCCAGCGGGAGACGACAGGGGTGTCGACGACATCTGCCTGTTTGAACGTTGCAAGCGCATCCTCGGTGCGGCCGAGCTGAAGCTGCGTCAGGCCAAGCTGGTAGAGCGCGCCGCCGTTCCACGGGTCGAGGTTCAGCACGCGCGCGCAGGCGACCAGGCTTTCGACGAAGTTGTTGGTGGCGGTCAGGAAACGGCAGTAGGCCTCCATGCCGGGCAGGTAGCGCGGCTTTGCCTGCAGCGCGCGCTCCAGCAGGGATCGCGCTCTCGATTCCGCGGCGGTCATTTCAGCCGGGCTGTACCAGACCATCTGGATGCCGCGCGTCTGCAGCGCTGCAAGTGTCACCTGCAGGTCGACATTGTCAGGCTCGCCGGTCAGGCCGTTTTCCAGCATCGCCTGCGCGGTGGCGAAACGCTCGCGCGTCGTCTGGTTGATGGAGGCGATGGCCTGCTCGACGACCACCTTGGCGTTGTCGACAGGTGAATTGAGCGTGATCCCCCTGGTGTCGGGATAGAGCGACGCGTTGATGCGCAGGGCGAGCTCATGCCCGAGACCGGCTGCAAGCCTGGATTGTTGAATGCCCGGCTCGGTCTGGTCGATACCGACTGAAACCGAGGTCGTCCACGTCACTTCGCCTGTCGCCGTATCGGTCATGCGCGCTTCCAATGTCCAGGCATTGGCGTTGCGCTCCAGCTCGCCATTCACCAGGAAATCGGCATCCGCAACGGATGCGGACACGCCAGCCAGCAATGCCGCCGCCGGCTTTGTTCGCGATGTCACCACGCGGATCGTGTCGATCCTGGCCAGGCCATCGCTCAGGCGCTCGGTCACGTTTCCGGCCGTCGACAGCCATTGGGCATCGTCGCTGGCGGTGGTGATCGGCATCACCATCACCACGGGCGGCTTGCGTGAAAAGATCAGCCGCGGCGCAATGGCCTGCGCCGCGACGGCAAAACCGATCAGCGCGCAAAAGCCGACGACGATGGCCGCCCAGCCGCGCAGGCCGCGAAACGACTGCCGCTGTGCCGTCGGTGCAGGTTGGATCTCCGCGGGTGGCGTCCGTTCGTGTTCCGTCGCGGTGGTTTCCAGCCCGGCCTGGACATCGAGACTGGCCGGCAAACCGGACACTTCGGCATCGAACAGATAGCCGCGACCGGAGACGACCTTGATCAGGCTGCGCCCGTCGTCGGCGAGTGCGGTGCGGATCTCGCGGATACATTGGAACAGGCTGTCTTCGCCGACATGGACGTTCGGCCAGATAGCCTCCATCAACTCCTGCTTGGTAACAACCCGGCCGGCATTGGCCGCAAACAGGTGCAGCATGTCGAACGACTTCGGCCGCAGCCTTATCGGGCTGCCGCCGGCATCGCGCAGCTCGGCGCGTCGTTGATCAAGCTCAAAGCCGGCGAACCGGAGCACGTGCTTCCCCTTTTCCACGGCTGCGCCGCGTATCGTTCAAATATCAGAAAATCTTCAGAAAGTCTTCGTCGCCGCTTCAGGACGTAACCGCCCCTTCAATGAGATGAAGGCCCGGGATGCCGTTTCAGGGCAGGGCTTGTTGTGCGGGGAAGTTACTTTGAAATCAAGGATGTCGAGAGCGATCTCTCCCGACCGGAGTGGCGGTTTGCTCACCTTCCGGGCGAAGACCGCGCAGCTCCGGCACCCGACTTTTTTCGGGTGTTTCTGCTTGGCGTGATGCGCCGGCCGCCCCTCTCCAATCCCACCGCCGATAGCAAAGCACGCGGAGCATTTTCGTGATTTCTGGAAAGAAGAACTTGGCGCAGACCAACCGGCTTGCGTTGCCAACGGCCGTCCGACGCGTGGCCTGGCTTGCTGCTTCAGTGGCGCCGCTGGCGCTTGTGGCGGCCACCGGCGTGCTGGCAGACGGAGCAGGCGGTTCTGCCGGCACGAATGCCCCGAATTTCAGCACCCCTGGTACGGGCGGCAATGCCGGCCAGTCGGGAAATGGCGTGGTGACCGGCACACGCGGAGGTGATGGCAGCAGCGGTGGCCCTATCGGCGGCGGCGGCGGTGGCGCTGATGCCGGCGGCGGGGGCGGCGGCGGGTATATTATCGGTCAAGGCGGCGGCGGCGGCGGCGCCGGTGGCGCGGGCACCTCCGTCGGGACCAGCAGTTCGATCTCCACCAGCGTCACGGGCGGTGTCGGCGGCAACGGCGGCAATGGTGCGGCGGAAACCTCCGGCGGCGTGCGCAAGGGCGGTGGCGGTGGTGGTGGCGGCGGCGGCAGCGGTGTCTTCGTCGACGGGACGAATGCCGGTGTGACCGTGACGGTCAACGCCGGTGTCACAGTCGCGGGTGGAACCGGTGGAACAGGTGGTGGTGCCCGCATTTCGACTGCCCTGGTGTCCAATCTCGTCTCATCGGACTACGGCGCCGGCGGTTCGGGGGGCAATGGCGTTGCCGTGAGCAATCCCAATGGTGCGATCATTGTCAACAACGGCACCCTTCGGGGCGGTAATGGCGGGGCGGGTGGGTCCTGGTCGTTCAACGCCGGCGTCACCGGTGCGGGAGGCCAAGGCGGCTTTGGTGTGTATGGTGCCAACATTGCCCTCACGAACAACATCACCGGCCAGATCCTGGGCGGCATGAATGCCAGCAACAACTCCCAACGGCAGGCGATCTACCTCACCGGCGGCACCAACAGCATCCACAACGAGGGTCTGATCATCGGTTCGATCGAACTGGCCGGCGGCACCACCACGATGTCCGGCACATACAGCAATGTGCTCAAGATCAATTCGGGCGCGACACTCAGCCTGGGAACCGACTCGGCGACCGGCTTCACGAGCATCAACAACGCCGGTGGCACGATCAATATCGGCGAAGAAAACACGCTGTCCGCCGGAACGATCTTCAACAGCGGCCAGATCAACCTGGCCGCCAGGGCGGTGCTGTTCGGTACCGGCAACACGCTGAACAACAACAGCACCATCAATGTCGGCACCGACGGTGTCGTGATGGACGATGGCGACATCAACAACAACGTCTCCGGCATCATCAACTTCAACGGCCCTGGCGGCGTCGCGAAACTTTCCCCCGGTATTGGATTCAGCGTCAACAACAGTGGCCAGATCAAGGTTCTGGGCGGTGACGTCGACGTGCAGGTCAGCAACATCAACAACCAGGGCAATGGCCAGGTGTCGCTCACCGGTGGCAACATGGTGAACGTGTTGACATTCACAAACGCCGACACTGCGACCTTGAGCGTTGCTGCCGGCCGCAAGCTCAGCCTGCAAACCCTGGCCTTCAATGGCGGCACCGTCTCGGGCGCCGGCACGATCGAAGCTGCGACTTCATTCAATTTGTGGGGCGGCGGCACGATCGGCACGACGCTTTCCGGTGCAGCGTATCTGAGCAGAGGCGGTCCCGGGACAACGATCCTTACCGGCAGCCACACCTATACCGGCGGCACCAGGGTCAATGCCGGCGAATTGCAGCTCGGCACCACGAGCACCGCAGGCACGATCCAGGGCCAGGTCAATGTGATGGGCGCCGGCACGTTCACCGTGGCCAATTCCATTTCGGGCATGAGCGGCATCACGAATGCGGGCACGACGAAATTCCTGAACGGAAGCAGTGCCGGCAGCGCCACGCTCATCAACAACGGAGAGATGCAGTTCTACGACAGCAGCACAGCCGGCGCCGGGACCGCGACCAACAACGATTCGCTGGAGTTCCACGGTACAAGCACCGCCGGCAGTCGCGCGATTACCAACAAAAGCACCCTGCAGTTCTTCGGTAACAGCAAAGGCGGCGTTGCCACCATCAACAATAACAATAGTGCTCTGCTGAATTTCAACGATAGCAGTACCGCTGAGCTCGCCGGCATCACCAATGATGGTACGCTGTCTTTCTACGACAGCAGCAACGCTGGCTCTGCAGTCATAACCAACAACAATGAACTCACCTTCTACAATGCGAGTCGAGGCGGTGCGGCTCAGATAACGAACAACGGCAGCCTGACGTTCCGCTCCACCACCACGGCCAGCAGCGCCAAAATCATCAACAATTCCAGCGTGGTGTTCCTTCACAACAGCAATGCCGGCAACGCCGCGATCAGCAATGGCGGCGGCAGCGTCGATTTCTCCGGCTCAACCGGCGCCAACGGCGACAAGAAACTCAGCGCAGGCTCAATCGCCGGCGGTGGTTCCTATCTGCTTGGCGACAATGAGTTGACGGTTGGTTCGAACGGCCTCTCGACCGAAGTCAGCGGGACGATCAGCGGTACCGGCGGTTCGCTGGTCAAGATCGGCAACGGCACGCTGAAGCTTTCTGGTTCCAGCACCTATACCGGGCCGACCACGATCTCCGGCGGCGCGCTGCAGGGCGGGGCGTCCAATGCATTTTCGTCTACCGGGGCGTTCAGTGTTACAAGCGGCGCGACCATTGATCTCGGCGGCTTCAATCAGGAGATCAGTTCGCTGACCGGTGACGGGGTCGTCACCAACACCGGCATTTCCGACGCGACATTGACCGTCGGTCGCGATGGCAGCTCGACCGCTTTCAACGGCACGATGCAGGATGGCGTTGCTGGCTCTCCGACCTTGGCCCTTAGCAAGGTCGGCACCGGCACGCTGACGCTGACCGGTACCGGCAGCCATCGCGGCGGCACGACCGTCAACGCCGGCACGCTGCAGCTGGGTACGATTGGTGTCGGCGGCATTGCGGGCAAGATCACCGGGTCTGTCGACGTGGCCGCGGGCGGTACCTTCGACATCGTCAACATCGACTCGAGCAGTGCGCTGTCCATAACCAGCAGCGGCACCACGAATTTCCGCAATGCCACAAGCGCCGGCGGCAGCAGCAACAGCATCAGGATCAACGCCGGCACGCTGAATTTCTACGACACCGCCACCGGCGGGTCTGCCGAGATCAACAACAGCAGCGGCATCCTCAACTTCAACGACAGTTCCAAGGCCGCGAGCGCCGAGATCTTCAACCTGCAGATGATCAATTTCACCGGCGACAGCTCGGCGGACCAGGCTCATATCCGCAACATGTCGGCCATGAATTTCAAAGACCGCAGCACGGCCGGCGGAGCGCAGATCGAGAGCGACGGCGTCACGACTTTTGCAGACAACAGCACTGCGGGCACGGCTGTCATCACGGCCCGGGGAACGGTGGAATTCAAAGGCAGCAGCACAGCGGAAAACGCGACCATCACGGTCAACTCCGGCGGCTCGGTCAAATTCCATGACACCAGCAGCGGTGGCGGCGGGCGTTTTGCCATCGAGGATGGCGGCAGTTTCCATATTGGAGATCTGACCTCGGCGGGGACGACCGTCGGTTCGATCGAAGGTGCGGGCACCTATTATCTCGGCTCCAAGAAACTGACGGTCGGTTCCAACGATCTGTCGACCGAGGTCAGCGGTACGATCGTCGACGGCCCCGCAGGCGCTGGTGGTTCTCTGGCCAAGATCGGCACAGGCGCGCTGACCCTTTCCGGCGACAACACCTATAGCGGCGGCACCTCGTTTGGAGGAGGCGTCGTGCAGGCTTCGAGGGACGCCAATCTCGGCGATGCTTCCGGCGCCCTGGCCTTCGATGGCGGTGCGCTGAAGCTGGGAGCATCGTTCAATCTCGCTGCCACGCGCCAGATCGCTCTCAATGGCGGTGGCGGGACGATCGATACCGACACCTTCGACACCACCATTTCGCAAGGCATCACCGGCGGCGGTGGCCTTACTAAGGTCGGTACGGGATCGCTGACACTCACCGGTACCAGCACTTACACTGGCACGACGACGGTGAGCGGCGGCAAGCTGCTGGTGAACGGCTCGATCGCGTCGTCGTCGGGCACTACCGTCGATGCTGGCGCCACGATCGGCGGCAATGGCACGCTCGGCAATACCATTGTCAACGGCACGCTGTCGGCTGGCAACAGTCCCGGCAAGCTGACCGTCGCCGGTGATCTCACCCTGGGCGCGGGCTCGACCAGCCTGTTCGAGCTTGGCGCACCGGGCACCGTCGGCGGTCCGCTTAATGATCTCGTCTACGTCACAGGCAATCTGACGCTTGGCGGCACCTTGCTGACGCCGGGCGCAGTCTCCGGTTATTACCGGCTGTTCAATGTCGATGGCTCCGTTTCCGGCAGCTATTCGAGCCTGCCGGCCAGTGCCACC
>DASZAX010000018.1:0-425142 GCA_035944705.1 Mesorhizobium sp.
AGTTCGCGGCATGATCGGCTGGCGGCATGCCTATGGCGATGTCACACCAACGGTCAGCCAGGCTTTCACCGGCAGCAATGCCTTCACCATCGCCGGTGCGCCGATCGCAAAGGATGCCGCCGTCATCGAAGCCGGGCTCGACTTCGCCATCGCACCACAGGCAACGCTCGGGCTGTCCTACCACGGCCAGGTCGGTTCCAAGGCCAGCGACCATGGCGTCAGGGCAGATCTGAACGTCAAGTTCTGACAGCAAGGCATCATCGCCCGCTCCGGTTCGCCGGGAGCGGGCGTTTACGTTCAAGGGCTAGTCGCAAAGCTTCCAACAGGGGGTCGAGACGTCCCCCGCCGCGCCAAGCTCAATCACCAACAGGAAACGAAGTTGCCTGATCTTGCCGCATCGGATATTCGAATGCCGGGCACTCTGCCCACAGATCCAATTGGGAGAGGCTCACCGTGACACGCAAGACGCTTATCAAGTTCGGCAAGGTGGAGAGCGCCGATTCCAACGACCTGCCCGGATGGGTGGTGATCGAAGGAAAGCCGACCATGAAGACCGCCGTCCAGCACACCACCGAGGATGGCAAGGTTCTGTCGGGTACCTGGCAAGCGACCCCAGGCACCTATCACGCAACCTACACCGACTACGAATTCGTCCACATGATCGCCGGTCGCATCATCATCACTCCGGACGGCGGCGATCCGGTTGAAGTCGGTGCGGGCGATGCGTTTGTCGTGGAAGCCGACTTCAAGGGAACCTGGAAGATCATCGAACCGGTGACGAAGCACTTCGTGGTCACTGTTGGATCATAGGACGCGGCAGGTTCAGTCGCGCATCATGGCCTTGACCTGGTCGTAGGACACCAGACTGCCGCCGGCGCCAAATGTTCCCGGCTGCAGGGGATAGAAGGTGCACCAGACGGTGCGACCGTCACCGCCCTCGTCACGGAACGCCTGCGTGACCTGCTCCACCAGTTGGGTCCGGCGCTGGTCGGTGAGCGCTTCGGCGAAGGCGCGCACCCTGACGTCGAAGCGTCGATGATCGGCAGGTTTCCCACCGACAAAGATACTGTCGGCCGCGTGCCAGGCGACCACCGCAATGGCTCGCGACCGCACATTGTCGGGAAGCCCCTCCGCCGTAATGGCGGCGGCGGTGATCCTTTCGGAAATCCGCTGCTGCTGCTCACTCGTCAACGAACCGGACGCGTGGACGATATCGATGAGCGGCAATGGCTCCTCCTGGATCGAGAAAATCGTACAATCCATGCCTCGCGAAGATTACCGTATCCTGTCGGGCTTTCGGCGTAACGGGCTTTCGCCGGGCGCATGTGCAGGAGGCCTGCGAGGATCAGCAAATTTCAGAAAAATATCAGAATCCGTACCTTGCCTCGTCAGGATATTAGCCTGAAGAAATATATGGGCCGTTGTTGCAGTCGCTTCGGCGGTCCGATGTCACATTCCGGCCCCAACGGCCGCCCGCCCGGCCCCGGCTGGGCGGGCCTTTTTATGCCAGTGCGTACATGACCATATCGACCATGTCGCGTCGCACCATTCCCCAGTTCTCGAAGCTGCTCGCCTCGATCGCCCGCGTTTCGATCTCCGTCACCGTGTGGTGACGCTGGTCGTTGCGGATGGCAATGAACAACCGCTCGATGTCCTGCTTCGCTCCTTCAAGGATCTGGCAAACGCGTTGGTTGTCTATGGCAAGGACACCCGTGATGCCCTGGCTCTTGTTGAAGGTGGCCGCTCTGGAGACGAGCCCATCGATATCGGCGTCCGAGATTTGGGGCTGCAGGGTTGAAACGTAGGTCAGTCGAATAAGATTCTTTGTCAAACCATGTTCCTCGTTTGCATAGGGATATAAGTCCCCCTCCTTGCCGAGGAAACCCAAAGCAGGCATCGGTGCTGTCTTGGCTGGATCAGGTTTGTCGATGCTGCCGCCCGCATTGTGATTTGACAGCGGTTACGCTGAGCTTCCGCGCCGTGGATATTAGACACTTCTAATCCTGCTGCTGCCATGCGTGAGAGCCAGGGTAACAGATTGTGTTTTTTCGTGATCGCACCAGGTTACTTTTTGGGAACCGAGGGGCAAACAAGGGATTTTTCCGTTCGGATCGCCATAGCCGGCGATCAGAGGATGATGTGCAATTCATCTAGGGAGGACCTCATTGCCGACGTTCAAACCTGTCATTTTCGAAACGACGAGTGGCTACAGATTTACGGTCACATGCCTGCATGACGTTTTCAAAGTCATGGCGATGGGTTGGCCGAACAAGACCTGCGAGCAGTATGCCGAAGCAGTCCGCCTGACCGACAAAGCCAGGGAAGGCTGGTGCACGCCAAGGGCTGCCTATGAGGCGTTTGTCGAGGCGGCCCGAACGCAGGGGCGGATCGTCGAGCCGCGGAAACTGCTCGATCGTGTCGCCATCGAACTCTCGGCCATCGAACCTGAGAACTTCAATCCGCATTCGACCGCGCCACACACGCGGTTCCGGGTTCGCCGGGCTGCTCACGCAGCTTCTCCGGCAACCCGCAAAATCCACATCTGAGAAGAAAGCGGCTCCGTGCCGCATGGACATTCGAATATCTTCAGGAAGCAAAGCATGGCCGTTCTTCACACTTCGACCAGCGGCATCGCCTATCCGGGCGACATGGAAACCCTCAAGCGCGTCTACGATCTGCTGTGCAGCGAGCGCGGACTTTGCCAGCGCAGCCCAGCCGCCGAAGATCTTGCGAGGGCGACGATGAGCCTGTTTGCCCAGGGCGTCTTCGACGAAGACGAGATAGCCGAAACACTGCGGCTGTATCTCGACAGGAAGACAGTCGCATTGGCGGCATAGGATCTGGCCCGAGAACAAGCCCGCTCAGTTCCGGCTGAGCGGGCTTTTTTGTACGGGACGCTGCCATCTCCCGTACCACCCTACCCCTGGCTTGCCTCGAACAGCGGGCGGTGTTTCGCCAGCGCCTGGCCGGCGAATTCGGTAAAGGCGCTGACGCGGGCGGTGCGGCGCAGATCCTCATGGGTAAGGATCCACAGCGCGGTTGCCATCTCGGCGACCGGGGAACCGATGCGCACGAGGCCGGGCGTCCGCTCGCCGAGATAACATGGCAGCCCGACAAGGCCGAGGCCGGCAACTGCTGCCTCGCGAGCTGCGACCAGCGAGTCGCAACGCAGCACCGACGCCGGGCCCGGCAGCATGGCACGCATCCACCGGGCGACGCTCGAGCCGGCCAGCGCGTCACTGAGACCGATCCAGCGTTCGTCCGTTACCGCCAGATCGTCGCCGGCTTCGAGGCCGCGTTCCTGGAGATAGCCAGGCGCGGCATAGATGGCGAAGGCAATGCCCGAAATCCGGCGGCCGACCAATGTCTCCGGTGGATCCATGGCCGGGCGCACGGCGACATCGGCATCGCGGTGGGTGAGGTTGGCAAAGGCATTCGCCGTGGCCACTTCCAGCAACACACCGGGATGGCGCTGGCGAAAGGCCGCCAGGATCGACGGCAGCACGGACGCCATCAGCGTGTCGGTGGTGGTGATGCGCAGGCTGCCTTCGAGGCGCAGGTCCTGCCCGGTCAGGCGGCGTTCAAGCTCGGTGACGGTCTCCGCCATCTGCCGCGACACGGCGAGCAGTTCCTCGCCGCCGGCGGTCAGCGTGTAGCCGGTCGGCAGGCGGTCGAACAGGCGCACGCCGAGCTTCTGCTCGAAGGCACCGACCCGGCGCAGTACGGTGGTGTGGTTGACGCCGAGCGAGCGCGCCGCAGCTGCGAGCGAATTCGTCTCGGCCACCGCCAGAACGAAACGCAGATCTTCCCAGTCGATGCGGTAATTGCTGTGCATGATTGCACGAACCTAGCGCAGGACTGCGCTTCCGGCGAGCATTTCTGCAGAGACTGTACGGCAAAACCCGAGCACGGCCATCAGGTCGAACGCAACCGGAGCGTTCCTGCTCGCGCCTTCCCACTTCATCAAAATCTGTGCATTTTTGCAGGATAGGACGGCAAACAGACAGATCGAACTGCGAACAAGCACAGTCTACCTACACTCCAACGATCGGACGGACCGGTCGAAGGAGACCGCAAGATGCCCCCCATCCAGCTCTACACCTACCAGACGCCGAACGGCCACAAGGCCTCGATCATGCTCGAGGAGACCGGGCTGCCCTATGAGGTCCAGATCGTCGACATCGAGGCCGGCGAACAAAACACGCCGGAGTTCCTGGCGCTCAACCCCAACAACAAGATCCCGGTCATCGTCGATCCGGAAAAGGGCCGCACCATCTTCGAATCCGGTGCGATCCTGCACTATCTCGCCGAACGCTCCGGCGTGCTTGTGCCGGGTTCCGATGCCGAACGCGTTCAGGTGCAGAGCTGGACCCTGTTCCAGGCTGCCCATGTCGGCCCGACTTTGGGGCAGCTGTGGAACTACAAGATCTTCGCGCCGGAAAAGATCCCCTATGTCATCGGCCGCTTCGAGGCCGAGGCAAACAGGGTGTTCCGCGTGCTGGAAAGCCAGCTGTCGCGCCACGCCCATATCGTCGGCGAGACCTACGGAATCGCCGACGTGATGACCTGGCCCTGGATCCATGCCGGGCTGACCAAGCTCGGGCTCTCTCTCGACGCCACCCCCACCCTCGCCCGCTGGTACATGGCGATCGGCGCGCGGCCGGCTGTGCTGCGCGGCCTCGTCGTGCCGCGGCTGCCAGCCCACCACTGATCCCCGACATCTTTTCAAAAGGAGGCTCCCATGGAGACCCTGTTTGTACCCCTGTCCCTGTTCGCCGGCGGCCTGCTCGCCGTCCAGGCCGGCGCCAATGCGCAGCTCTCGAAAGCCATCGGTTCGCCATTTGCAGCAACCACTTTGCAGCTCACGGTCGGCACCGGACTGCTGCTTTTGATCGCCCTGTTCACCGGCACGCTCGCCGCGCTCGGCGCCTTGCCGCAGGCTGAATGGTGGCACCTCATCGGCGGCACCGCCTCGGCGATCTACGTCGTCTCGACCATCGTGCTGTTCCCCCGCCTCGGCGCCGTCGTCTCGGTCGGACTGTTCATCGCCGGACAGATGCTCGCCTCGCTCGCCCTCGACAGCTTCGGCCTGCTCGGCGTGACGCAGACCGGCCTACAGCCCGGAGCGGCCATCGGCACGCTTGTCGTGCTCGCCGGCGTCGCCATGATCGTCTTCGGCCAGGGTGGCAGCGACAACCTCAAGGCCGACAAGTTGGGCTGGATCGCGCTTGCGCTGATCGCCGGTGCCGTGCTCCCGGTCCAGGGTGCGGTCAATGCGCTGCTGCGGCATGATCTTGGCGGCGCTCCTTTCGCAGTCGGCGCCATCTCGTTCTTCGTCGCGACGCTGGCGATGGCAGCGGTGATGCTGGTGGTGCTGGCCTTGCGCAAGACCCCGAGCCCCAAGATCGGCGGCGTGCAGACCATGCCCTGGTGGGGCTGGCTCGGCGGCGTCGCGGGGGCAACCTATGTCACCACCGTCTTCACGGCGATCCCGGTCATCGGTGCAGCTGCAGCAGTCGGCTTCACCGTCGCCGGCCAGCAGATCGCCAGCGTGTTCGTCGACCGCTATGGCTGGTTCCGCCTGCCGCAGCGGCCGGTGTCGGGTTTGCGCCTCGTGGGGGTGTTGCTGCTTCTCGCCGGCGTCGCCGTCATCAAGCTGGTCTGAACCGTCAGGTTTGTGGTGCGTCCTTCGAGGCTCGCCCGCCGAGGATGTGCAATCCATCCAACGCTTGTGTGGGCTCGCACCTCAGGATGAGGACGGTTGTGCAACGCCACACAAGTTCTGAAACCCCTCGGAATGTGGCCTCCATTGCCACCGTCCTCATCCTGAGGTGCTCGCCCGCAAGGCATTGGAAGATCCGCACAACCATTGCGGGCGAACCTCGAAGGACGCACCAAATCACCGCCATACGATCGATGCCTAGTGTTCCGCCAGATAGAGACGGATCATCCTGACCAGCTCGTCGCGGACCTGCGCCTCATGCAGCGTGCCGCGACGCGCTGCGTTGTGGATGACGCCGTCGATGGCATCCGACAGCACCAGGCCGACAATGGCCGGATCCTTGCCGTTCGGCCGGTAGACTGCCGCCGCCTCGGCATAGAATGCGAGGTACTGCCGCTCGATCTGGCTGTTCTGGTCGCGGTAGGCTTCGAGGCCCGGCGCTTCGTCCAGCAGCACCCGGTGCAGGCCGGGATGGATGCTGTGGGCCTCGACGATGTTGGCCACCAGCGTCCTGGCGAAATCAGCGAGAGGCTGCCGCTTGGCCAGGGCGGTCCTCACGGCGGCGAGGCTGTCGTCCAGGTGATGGCGGCGGATCGCCCCCACCAGCGAGACCTTGTCGGGAAAATACTGGTAGAGCGAACCGACGCTGACGCCGGCCGCTTCGGCCACCCTGTTGGTGGTGAAACCGGCCCATCCCTGCTCGCTCAGAATGCGAGCCCCGGCCTCGACGATCGCATCGACCGTCGCCCGGGACCGCGCCTGTCGCGGCTCCTTGCGCATCGACGGCGGCCGCTTTGTTATGCGAGTAGACAATTTCGCACCCTCGCCAAAATATAGAGACATTACTCACATTTTCTCGGCAGGGACAGGTTCGGCAATGCGTGAAATGCTTCGCACCCTCTATGGCTACCAGGCCTGGGCCAACAACGAGCTGTTCGACAGACTGGCGCTGCTCGACCCGCAGGCGCAGGCGGCGGAACTGCATACCGCACTGCGCCTGGTCAGCCACCATCACGTGGTGGCCGAGATTTTCGCCGCGCACCTCAGCGGCACCAGGCACCGCCACACATCCGACAACACGCCGGAGACGCCGACGCTGGAGGCCCTGCGGGCGTCGGTGTCGGCAACGGACCGATGGTACCAGCAATACGTCCTCGACGTCACGGACGGTCAGCTCGATGAAGCGGTCGCCTTTACCTTTACCGATGGCGACAAGGGCACCATGACACGGCACGAGATGCTGCAGCACGTCGCCCTGCATTCGGCGATCCACCGCGGCGAGGTCAGCCGCATCCTGGTGCAGCTTTCGATCACGCCGCCCTGGGATACGCTGGCGGTCTACCTGCACCGGACGCAGCCGGCGCGCCGCGAACAGGAGCTGCGCGCGACCGGGTAGACCTGCCCTCGGCCGATCCTGACCCCACAGCGCTCAAGCTGGCATCCCGTCCAGCCAGCCGACTTTCTCGAGAACAGCCCTGGCCAGATCGACAGGCGTCCTGCCGTCCGTCGGCACCACGATCAGGCCATCGGTATTTTCGTCGGCCATGCGCCTTGCCTGCCGCAGCGAGCGTTCGGCCTGCGCTTCCGCACCCTGGCCGATCTCGCGCTGCGCCAGGCGCGCAAGCAACGCGGGCTCGCTCACGGTAAGCCGCACGACGGTGACCTCGGCGTCGGGAATGGCTGCCATAATCCAGCGCCTGTCGAAGGCAAGATGCAGCATCACGCCCGACATGATCAGGCGCGTGTGGCCCAGAGCTTGGTAAGTCGACCAGATCGCGGCCAGGTTGATGCTGCTGACGTCGATGGTGCCCGGCCATAGCCGGTCAAGCTCTTCCCGTGTCGGGCGCGGGAACACCCTGTCGAGCTCGTCGGTTTCGACAACCGCGTGCGCGATCTGCGCGGCGGCGAGCTCGGCACTGAGTTCCCAGCAAAGCGTCGACTTGCCGACACCCGCCGGTCCCGTAATCAGCAACAGCTGCATTTTGCCTCTTCGGTTCTGTGCCGGTCCAACCGGCTGACATTGACAACACGCCAAACCATACCCATACCTTGTGCCCATGAGACAGATGTTTGCGTCCGCCACGACCACGACGACCATCGCTTTGCGGTGGCCGGTCGTCTGATGCGCTGAACAAACAGCTTCTCGACCCCCAGCCCCGCCGGATCGTGCGGGGTTTTTTTGTTCCTTTCGCTGTCCGGCTTTTTTTCAAGGACAGAACCATGGAACAAGACGATCACCGTATCCTGGCCAACCGGCTCGACCTCTTCCATTTCGAGGAGGAGGCCCCCGGCATGGTCTACTGGCACCCGGCCGGCTGGCATCTCTTTCGCCAGCTCGAGGACTATATCCGAAGTCGCATGCGGCACTCCAGCTATGAGGAAGTGCATTCCCCGCAGCTCTTGCCGCGCAGCCTGTGGGAGCGCTCCGGACATTGGGAGAAATTCCGCGACAACATGTTCGTGATGCCGCGCGAAGGCGGCCGCGACATGGCGCTCAAACCGATGAGCTGTCCGTGCCATATCCAGATCTTCAACGCCTCGCTGCGCTCCTGGCGCGACCTGCCGATGCGGCTTTGCGAGTTCGGCGCATGCCATCGTGACGAGCCCTCCGGCTCGATGCACGGACTGATGCGCACACGCGGCTTCGTCCAGGACGATGCCCATGTGCTTTGCCAGTCGGAGCAGGTCGAGGCGGAAGTCGCCCGCTTCGTCGTGCTGCTTTCGTCGATCTATGCCGACCTCGGCTTCGATGATTTCGAGGTGGCGCTCTCGTTGCGCCCCGAAAAGCGCGCCGGATCGGAGGCGGATTGGGATGTGGCGGAAGCGCAATTGCTGGCCGCGGCACGGGCCGCCGGTCTCGAGCCTGTCCTGCAGTCCGGCGAAGGCGCTTTCTACGGGCCGAAACTGGAGTTCGCGCTGCGCGACCGGCAAGGACGCTCGTGGCAGTGCGGCACGATCCAGCTCGACTTCGTGCTGCCGGCGCGGCTCGACGCTTTCTACATCGACGCCGGCGGCAACCGCGCGGTACCGGTGATGCTGCACCATGCCGTGTTCGGTTCGATGGGCCGCATGATCGGCATCCTCCTCGAACATCACCAGGGCAAGCTGCCGTTCTGGCTGGCCCCGGTCCAGATCGCCATCCTGCCCGTGGCCGAAGACCAGCACGACGTCGCGAGGGACTTCCGGCAACGCCTCGTCGCGGCCGGGCTGCGGCCACGGCTTTTCGATCAGGCGGAAACGCTGTCGCGGCGCATCGTCAGCAGCCACGACCTGCTGATCCCGGTCGTCGCGGTTCTCGGCAAGCGGGAAGCGCAAGAGGGTTCCGTCACCCTCAAGTCCAGGCACGGGCAATGGACGATGGCTCTGGACGAGGCCGTGTCGCGACTGGGCGATACGGTGCGCGACAGAGGCAGCGTGTTCGAGTGACGCGCTGCCTCTCAGACCAGCGCATCGAGTGCCTGGCGCTGCCGGTGCATTTCGAGGAACACCCGATAGTCGCGGTCGAACCGGCCCAGCGCGGCCGGGTTCGGCCGCCGCTCGCGGCCAGGCTGACGCATCGCGGCGCAGGCCTCGGCCAGGCTGGGATGCAGCCCGGCTGCTGCTGCCGCCGACATCGCCGTGCCGAGCAGCACGGCATCGCCGCTGTCTGATTCCAGCACCGTACAGCCGGTGGCATCGGCGTAGAGTTCCATCAGCAGCGGGTTGCGGGTGTGGCCGCCGGTGACATGCAGCGTGTCGATGACATAGCCATTGGCGTTGAGGGCTTCGAGCACATGGCGCACGCCGAGCGCGATGGCGACGGTGGTGCGCCAGTAGAGCCGGGCCAGGCTGTCGAAGGATGAGTCCAGTGTCAGGCCGCTGATGACGCCCAGCGCGTGCGGGTCGGCCAGCGGCGTGCGGTTGCCGTGGAAATCCGGCAGCACATGCAGCCGCGCGGCGAGATCCAGCCCTTCTTCGGCGCGCAGTTCCAGCACGCGTTCGACGATGCGCCTGTGGGTGGCTGCATCCGGTTCGCCGCCATGCCAGCGGATGATGTGGTCGAGCAGCGCGCCGGTGGCCGACTGACCGCCTTCGCTCAGCCAAAGGCCTGGCAAGGGCGCACCAAAATAAGGTCCCCACATGCCGGCGAAAGCCCGCGGCTCTGACGACATCGCCATGACGCAACTCGATGTGCCGGCGATCAACGCCAGATGCCGGTCGACATCACCCAGGCCACCGATGACGCCGAGCGCCCCGGCGAAGGCATCGATGAGGCCGGCGCCGACATGGCAGGCCGTGGTAAGGCCGAGCGCGGCGGCAGCTTCTTCGGTCAACGGACCCAGATCGCTGCCGACCGGGCTGGGGCGATCCGGCAGCGAACCGTGCTCGAAGATGTCGGCGAGGCCCACGGCCTCGAAGAAATCGGGGCGCCAGCCGGTCTCCTCATGAGCGAGGAAGGTCCATTTGGCGGTGAGCGTGCACTGCGAGCGGGCGAGTGAACCGCAGGCCCTGTAAGTGAGGAAATCGGCAAGGTCGAAAAGCTGGCCGGTGCGTGCCCAGGCTTCAGGCAGATGCCGCTTCACCCACATCAGTTTCGGCGTCGCCATCTCCGGCGACATGACGCCGCCGACATGGCCAAGGACACGGTGGCCGGTGGCCGTACATTCGTCAGCCTCGGCCAGGGCGCGGTGGTCCATCCAGACGATAGTGTCCCAGCGCTCGTCGCCCGCCTTGGAGACCCCGACCTGTTCACCGTTGCGGCCACGGAACACATTGGAGCAGGTCGCGTCGAAGGAAATGCCGACGACGTCTTCCCTCGCCACGCCGGAGGTTTCGCGGGCAGCGCGCATCGCTTCGCAGGCTGCTGCCCAGATGTCCTCCGAATCCTGCTCGTAATGGCCGGGGCTGGCGCGGTTCATGGCGATCGGCCGTTCGGCGCGGGCAAGCAGCCGGCCGTTGCGGTCGAACAGCCCGGCGCGCGCGCTGCCGGTACCGACATCGATGGCGGCGAGCACCGGCGCCATCAGTATGGCTGGACCTGTGGGGCGGCCGTCGGGGCTGATAAGCCAGAAGACCCGCAGGCCCATTCCGGCTGTGGCAAGAGGGTCGAAAAGAGGGCATCGGCGCGCAGCATGGTGCGCACTCTATATGCGCGTTTTGCCCGGCGCTACCGCCTGCATGACGTCGATGACTGGCTCAGAGTTTGCTCGCCAGATAACGTGTCAGCGTCTCGCGCGCGCCGATCTCCCAGACCGTCTTCAGGGCATGGGAGAAAGCCTCGACAAAGGCTGGCGAGCGGCCGACCTCGCCATAGATATCCTCCATGGCAAGCCATGCCGACGGGTCGTCCCTGGCGGCCTTGGCGGTCGCCTGCATGCGGCCCCAGTTCGGATCGTTTGGTTCGATGACCGCGCCGGAATCGGTGGTGCCGAAACAGTAGCGGCACCAGAAGGCGGATTCGAGCGCAAGGCCGGCAACGCCGGCGCCAGCCTTCAATCGGTCCGCGATGGTGGGGATGATGAATTTCGGCTGGCGGTTGGAACCATCGAGGCAAAGCCGTCGCACGGTGTCGCCAATCTTGGGATTGGAAAAGCGGCGCTCGATAAGCTGGTAATAGTCCTCGAGGTCGGTGTCCGGCACCGGCGGCACGGTCGGGATGATCTCGTCATGTTCGAGCTTGGCGAGGAAGCCGCGCACCAGCGGCTCCTGCATCGCCTCATGCACGAAATGGATGTCCATCAGCCCGGCCGGATAAGCGATGGTGGCATGGCCGCCATTGAGGATGCGGATCTTCATCAGCTCATAGGGCGAGACATCCGGTACGAACTGCACGCCGACCTTCTCCAGCGCCGGGCGGCCGGCGGTGAACCTATCCTCCAGCACCCATTGCCGGAATGGTTCGCAGAACACCGGCCAGTTGTCGTCGACGCCGAAATCCGTCGCCAGCATGCCGCGCTCGCGCTCGGTGGTGGCGGGCGTGATGCGGTCGACCATGCCGTTCGGAAAGGCGACGTTGCCCGCGATCCATTCGGCGAGGTCGCGGTCGAACAGGCGGGCGAGGCCGATGACGCCATCGGACGTGACGCGGCCGTTGTGGGGGATGTTGTCGCAGGACATCACCGTGAACGGCTGGACGTGTGCAGCGCGGCGGCGCACCAGTCCGGCGAGGATCAGGCCGAACACCGTCTTCGGATGGGCTGGATCGCTGGCATCGGCGACGATGTCGGGGTGTTCCGGATTGAAATAGCCCGAGGCCGGATCGATGAAGTAACCGCCCTCGGTGATGGTCAGCGAAACGATGCGGATCGCCGGATCGGCCAGCCTTTCGATGATCGCGGCCGTCTCGCCCGGCACCAGGAAATCGATCATCGCACCGGTCACCCGGGCGGCCATATGGCCGTCGTCCTGCTCGACCACGGTGGTCAGCCAGTCCTGTTCGGCCAGCCTGGCGCGGCCTGCCTTTTCACCTTCGAACACGCCGGCGCCGGCAAGCGCCCAGTCATGCCCCTCGCCCGTGTTGAACAGGTCGTCGAGATAGACGGCCTGGTGGGCGCGGTGGAAGTTGCCGACGCCGAAATGCAGGATGCCGGCCTTGAGGCTTTCGCGCCTGTAGGCGGGAGCGACCACCTGCGTGGGCAGCTTGTCCAGATTGGCGAGCGAGAGTTTGGTCGTCATGTCAAAACGCCTTTCGTAGAGCACCACCTCCCCTTCTCCCCTTGTGGGAGAAGGTGGATCGGCAACGGCGGCTTTGCCGCCGGAGCAGCGCCGAGACGGATGAGGGGTGTTGCAAGAAGCTGAACGCTGGCGATCCGGCCAACACCCCTCATCCGACCTCGCCTGCGGCGGCCTAGCCGCCGGGCTCGGCCACCTTCTCCCGCAAGGGGAGAAGGCAAGATCAACTCATCCACTGGCCGCCATCGACGTTGTAGGTCTGGGCGACGATGTATTCGGCCTCGCTGCTGGCCAGGAAAACCGCCATGCCGGTCAGATCCTCGGCGCGGCCCATGCGGCCATAGGGCACGCCTTCGCCGACCAGCTTCTTCTTCTCGCCGAGCGGCCGGTTCTCGTATCGGGCGAACAGGGAATCGACATGGTCCCAGTGCTCGCCATCGACCACGCCCGGCGCGATCGCATTGACATTGATGCGGTGCTTGATCAGGTCGAGCCCGGCCGACTGGGTCAGCGAAATGACGGCCGCCTTGGTGGCGCAATAGACTGCGACCAGCGCCTCGCCGCGACGACCGGCCTGGCTTGCCATGTTGATGATCCGGCCACCCTTGCCTCTGGCGATCATCGATCTCGCCGCCGCCTGCAGCATGAACAGCGTGCCGGCGACATTGACCGTAAACAGCCGGTCGTAGCTGGCACCGCTAATCTCGACGATGGGCGCTGCATCGAACAGAGCGGCGTTGTTGATGAGGATGTCGAGTCCGCCAGCCTTGTTCTCGACTGCAGCAACCGCGGCATCGATCGAAGCCTGGTCGGTGACATCGAGCCGCACCGCATAGGCAGCCCGCCCGATCTCGGCCGCGGTTTTTTCCGCCGCTTCCAGGTTGATATCGGCGATCGCCACCGTCGCGCCTTCGCGCACATAGGCTTCAGCGAAGGCGCGGCCGATGCCGCGCGCCGAGCCGGTGACGATGGCCGACTTGCCTTCGAGACGCTTCATCGGAAAGCACCTCCGTGGAGAATTGCGGTCGTCATAGGTCTTCGTCCTCGGCTAGCGGCTCGCCGATCTCGACCGCGTGGCGATCGGGATCATAGAACCGGAACACGCGCTGGCCCCACGCCTGCTCGATGATTGGATGGATGAGCTCGACCCTGCCGTTCAGCCGCGCAAAGCAGGCGTCGACGTCCTCGTCTTCGAAATAAAGCAGCAGGTTCGGCTGCCCCAGTGGTTCCGGTTTTGGGGGAGCGGCTGCTCCCCATACGGTTTCGATCAACCCCGACGCTTCGTGGATGGCGAAATGCCCCTGGAAGATGACGATCGTGCCGTGGTCGGCCTTGACCGTCAGGCCAAGCAGATCGCGATAAAAAGCCGTCGCGACGCCAATGTCCTTGACGAAGATGATCGGGTTGACGAAGCGCACGGTTGTCTCACAGCGCCTTTCCGTCGGCATCGAAACGATGCAGCTTGGCCGGGTCCGGCGTCAGGTAGACGATGTCGCCATGGCGAACCCCGATCTCGCCGTCGGCGCGCACATTGATGGTGCCGACATCGTCGGTGTGGACATGCAGGAAGGTGTCGGCGCCGAGATGTTCGGCAACCCCGACCTTGCCGCGCCATTCGCCGCTGCTGGAGGCAATCTTGAGGTGCTCGGGCCGAATGCCGATGGTAGCGGCATTGTGCTTTGCCGCCGCTGCGCCGGTGAGAAGGTTCATCTTCGGCGAGCCGATGAAACCGGCGACGAACAGGTTCTTCGGGCTGCGGTAGAGCTCCAGCGGCGAACCGACCTGCTCGATGTTGCCGGCGTTCAGCACCACGATCTTGTCGGCCATGGTCATGGCCTCGACCTGATCGTGGGTGACGTAGATCATGGTCGTCTTGAGCTGGTTGTGCAGTTCCGAGATCTCGAGGCGCATGGTGCCGCGCAGCGCCGCATCGAGGTTCGACAGCGGTTCGTCGAACAGGAACGCCGAGGGCTGGCGCACGATGGCGCGGCCGATGGCGACACGCTGGCGCTGGCCGCCGGAAAGTTGGCCGGGACGGCGCTCGAGATAGTTGGTCAGGTTGAGCACGCGGGCGGCATCGCCGACCTTCTTGTCAATGACTTCCTGGCTTTCGCCGGCCATCTTGAGCGGGAAGGCGATGTTCTTGGCCACCGTCATATGCGGGTAGAGCGCATAGGACTGGAACACCATGGCCAGCTTGCGCTTGGCCGGCGCTTCGTTGGTGACGTCGCGGCCATCGATGGAGATGGTGCCGCCGCTGGTGTCCTCCAGCCCGGCGATGAGGCGAAGCAGCGTGGACTTGCCGCAGCCGGAGGGCCCGACGAACACGACGAACTCGCCATCCTCGATGTCGAGGTCGATGTTGGGAATGATCGACGTCGCCCCGAAGGACTTGGAGACATTCCTGAGAGCGATCTTACCCATTTTGTCCTCCTTGAGCTTCCCGGCGCATCACTTCACGGCGCCGAAGGTCAGGCCGCGCACCAGCTGCTTCTGGCTGAACCAGCCCATGATCAGGATCGGTGCGATGGCCAGCGTCGATGCCGCCGAAAGCTTCGCCCAGAACAGCCCCTGCGGACTGGAGAAGGACGAGATGAAGGCGGTGAGCGGAGCCGCGTTGGTGGTGGTGAGCCGGATGGTCCAGAACGCCTCGTTCCAGGCCAGGATGATGTTGAGCAGCATGGTCGAGGCGATGCCCGGCACCGCCATCGGCGTCAGCACGTAGATGATCTCGCCCCACAGCGTGGCGCCGTCCATGCGCGCGGCCTCCAGGATCTCGCCCGGAATCTCGCGGAAATAGGTGTAGAGCATCCAGATGACGATCGGCAGGTTGATCAGCATCAGCATCACCGTCATGCCGATGCGGCTGTCGAGCAGGCCGAGATCGCGGAAGATCAGGTAGATCGGAAACAACACCGCGACGGCCGGCATCATCTTGGTGGACAGCATCCACATCAAGACGTCCTTGGTGCGCTTGGTGGGCGAGAACGCCATCGACCAGGCGGCCGGGATGGCGACCACCAGGGCCAGCACCGTCGAACCCAGCGCCAGGATCACCGAGTTCATGAACGGCTTGAAGTAGTTGTACTGCGACTGGACTTCCGCGTAGCTCTCCAGCGTGCCCGACGGGATCAGGCTGAAACCCTGGATCGCCTCCTGCTCCGACTTGAAGGAGGTGATGATGGTGTAGAGGATCGGGAAGAAGATCACGAGCGCGACAGTCCAGGCCGCAATGGTTGCGATCGTCTTGTGCCGGTTGGTGACGGTGCGTGCCACTGTTGCCTCCTACTTGTCCAGGTTCTTGCCGACGGCGCGCATGGCGAAGAAGGCAACGATGTTGGCAAGGATGACGGCGATGATGCCGCCGGCGGACGCCTGGCCGATTTTGTATTCGAGCAGGGCCTTCTGGTAGACGAGGAACGGCAGGTTGGTGGACGCATAGCCCGGCCCGCCATTGGTCGTGACGAGGATCTCGGCATAGACCGAAAGCAGGAAAATCGTCTGGATCAGCACCACCACGGTGATGGCGCGCGAGAGATGCGGCAGCGTCAAGTACCAGAAGCGCGACAGAATGCCGGCGCCATCCATTTCAGCCGCTTCCTTCTGCTCGCCGTCCAGCGACTGCAGCGAGGTGAGCAGGATCAGCGTGGCGAAAGGCAGCCATTGCCAGGCCACGATCACGATGATCGAGAACAGCGGATATTGCGCGAACCAGTCGATCGGTTGCGCCCCGAAGAAGCGGGCTATGTCGGCGAACACGCCATAGCCCGGGTGCATGATCATGTTCTTCCAGACCAGTGCGGCCACCGGCGGCATGACGAAGAAGGGAGAGATCACCAGGATGCGCACGAAGCCCTGCCCCCACATCGGCTGGTCGAGCAGAAGCGCAAGCAGGATGCCGCCGACGATGGTGATGGCGAGCACCGCGACCACCAGGATCAGCGTGTTGAGGATGGCGGTGATGAAGGCCGGATTGTTGAAGAACAGCGCGTAGTTCGAGAAGCCGACGAAGCCATCGCGGATCGGGTTCAGCGGGTTGTACTGCTGGAAGGAGAACCACAGCGTGATCGCCAGCGGCACCGCCATCCAGATCAGCAGGAGCAGCACCGATGGTGCGGCCATGAAACGCGCGAGCGTACGGGTCTGTTTGGTTGCCATGGTCTCCTCCAACCGGTCCCCAAGAGCCGTAACCTGGCCGTCTCCGCCGTCATGGCGGGCAGCCTTTCGATGGCCCGGCCGCGCAACGGCCGGGAGAGAGGGAACAGATTACCGCATCTTTTCCAAAATGACCGCCCGGACCGGGAAGACCCGGGCGGCCAAGGCACCAGGATGTCTTTGGCATCGCAAGATGCCTCGAACACCGGGAGGAGCCCTTGGGCGTCAGCGGAAGCCCCGTCGCGGGGCACCCGGAAACCGCCCATTACTGGATGTAACCACCTTCGGTCATTGCTGCCTTGGCGGCGTCCTGTGCCTGCTTCAGCGCATCGTCCACCGACATCTGGCCGGCAAGTGCTGCCGAGAACAACTGGCCGACCGTGGTGCCGAGACCCTGGAATTCGGGGATCGCCACGAACTGCACGCCTACATAAGGCACCGGCTTGACCGTCGGCTTGGTCGGGTCGGCGGAGTTGATGGAGTCCAGCGTCATCTTGGCGAAGGGCGCCGCCTTGTCATATTCGGCGTTGGCATAGAGCGAGCTGCGGGTGCCGGGCGGCACGTTGGCCCAGCCTTCCTTCTGCGCGACGAGGTCAAGATAACCCTTGCCGGTCGCCCAGGCGACGAACTTCTCGGCCGATGCCGCCTTCTGCGTGCCGGCCGGGATGCCAAGCGACCAGGCCCACAGCCAGTTGCCGCGCTTGCCGAGGCCGTTGTCGGGCGCCAGCGCATAGCCGACCTTGTCGGCGACCTGCGAGTTCTTGGGATCCGACACGAAGGAAGCCGCCACCGTGGCGTCGATCCACATGCCGCACTTGCCCTGCTGGAACAGCGCGAGGTTCTCGTTGAAGCCGTTGGAGGACGCGCCGTCCGGGCCGTCGGCCTTCATCAGGTCGACATAGAACTGCAGCGTGTTCTTCCATTCCGGCTGGTCGAACTGCGGGTTCCACTTCTCGTCGAACCAGCGCGCGCCGAAGGAGTTCGACATGGCGGTCAGGAAAGCCATGTTCTCGCCCCAGCCGGCCTTGCCGCGCAGGCAGACGCCGTTCACGCCGTTGGCCTTGTCGGTCATCTTGTCGGCGGCCTCCTTGATGAAGGTCCAGGTCGGCGCATCGGGCATCTTGAGGCCGGCCTTCTCCATCAGGTCCTTGCGGTACATGACGAAGGAGCTCTCGCCGTAGAAGGGCGCGGCATAGAGCTTGCCGTCGACGGAAAGGCCGCCGGCGATCGCCGGGATGATGTCTTTCTGGTCGTAGTCGGCGCCGAGATTGTCGAGCGGCAGCAGCCAGTTCTGCTTCGCCCAGATCGGCACTTCATAGGTGCCGATGGTCATCACGTCGTACTGGCCACCCTTGGTGGCGATGTCGGTGGTGACGCGTTCACGCAGCACGTTCTCTTCCAGCGTGACCCAGTTGAGCTGGATGTCGGGGTTCTTCTTGGTGAAGTCCTCCGTCAGTTTCTGCATGCGGATCATGTCGCCATTGTTGACGGTGGCGATGGTGATCGTCTCGGCATGCGCGGCGAACGCAAAAGCGCTGGCCGAACACAGCCCCAGGACGAGGGTGCGCAGGTTCATCGATTTCCTCCCAAATAGCCAAAGTGAGCATTTGCCTTAGCTGTGAGCAATTATTCATTCTTCAGGATTTATGTCAAGCTGGAATCCGGCAAGTGTGCGCAACCCTCCTTCTCCCCTCGTGGAAGAAGGTGGCCGAGCCCGACGGCTTTGCCGCCGCAGGCGAGGTCGGATGTGGGGTGCTGGACGGAACGCGGCCGATGTGACCTTGATGAAGAGGGCTGAAACGTATCGCTTCTTCCAACACACCTCATCCGTCTCGGCGCTGCTCCGGCGGCAAAGCCGCCGTTGCCGAGCCGCCTTTTCCCACAAGGGGAGAAGGGATCAGCGCCTAGATTGCAGCCGCCAGCAAGCCTTCGGCGGTGCGCTCGTCGGTGATCAGGCCATTGACGAGGCGGCGCGTCACTGCCGCGAGAATGCCGGGCAGCTTGCGTTCGCCCATGGCGAGCGCCACGACCAGCGAACGCTCCCTCGACGGCAGCGGCGCCGAGGCAACGCGGTCGTTGGTGATGCCATCGATCAGGCGGCCGTCGCGGTCGAAGGCCCAGCCGACGATCTCACCGATGGCGCCGGCCTTCTGCAGGGCCTTGAGGTCGGCCTCGGTGATGAAGCCATCCTCAAGCAGCGGCGCTTGCGGGCCAAGGTCGCCGACGCCGACAAAGGTAATGTCGGCCTGCGCGGCCAGGGCCAGGGTCGGCTGGATAAGCTGCTGGCTGTGCAACATTTTCCGCTCTTCCGGTGAAGAGGCGATCGCCGGCAGCGGCATCGGGAAACTGCGTGCCTTGATGGTGTCGGCCATGGTGAAGATGACGTTGTAGAAGGCAGCCGAACCGTCCGGCGAGATGTTGCCGGTGAGCGAAACCACCTTGTGCTGCGGGCACTCCATCGGCGGCAGCTGTTCGATGGCGGCCTTCAGCGTGCGGCCGGTGCCTATCGCCATGATGACCGGCTCGGGCCGTCGCAGCCACTTCTCGATCTCCACCGCGGCAGCCTGGGCGACACCGATGGTCGAAGAGGTGGAATCGGGGTCGCTCGGCGTCACCTCGACCAGGTCGAGTGCGAAGCGGGATTTCAGCCTGGCCGCAAGGTCGAGGCAGTTGGCGATGGGATGGTCGACCCGGACCTTGATCAGGCCTTCCGACATGGCAAGCGACACCAGCCGCTGCGCGGTCTGGCGCGAAATGCCGAGCTTCGTCGCGATCTGGTCCTGCGTGTTGCCGGCGACATAATAGAGCCAGCCGGCACGCGCGGCATCGTCAAGCCTGGGATTGCTGGTTTCGGACCGGGCACTCATTGCAACCACTCAAGGGGCAACCACTCGCGGGGCAACCCCTCACGGGGTCGGCACGCCAAGAAGACTATCTCCCGCTACTGTCGCAGGGTTTTCGAAAATGCGCAATCGCTCACCGAATAGACAATTGTTCGACTGTCCTCTTGAAGCCGCCATGCACTTCCGGAGCACCGGACCATCGTTCGGCGCACCCCTTTCGGGCGGCCTGCAGGTGCCGCAACGGAATGCAATGTCGTTGCCCTCTTCCGGGCAGGTTCCTACAATTTTTGTAGGTGAAAACCCCGGAGCAAAAACCGGCTTTCCCTGATTTCCTTGGGTTTTCGCGACTTGGCACGCGACATGCAAGTGCAGTGCAGCATGAACAAGATCGACCTCCTCCCTCTGCCCCCCGTGGAGTGCTTCATCGATTTCGATGGCACGATTTCGCTGGAAGACACGACGGACCTGCTGCTTGCCCAGTTCGCGGAGCCGGCATGGCGTACCGTCGAGGCCGCCTGGGAGCGCGGCGTCATAGGCTCGCGCGAATGCATGTCCAGGCAGGTAGACCTTCTGCGCGTCGAGCCGGTCATGCTCGACCTGTTCGCCAACTGCCTGCGCATCGACCCGGGCTTCGCGCGCTTCGTCGAGGCGCTGCAGGCCAGCAACATCAGCGTCACCATCGTCTCCGATGGCCTGGACCGCGTCATTGCCCACGCGCTCAAGGGTTACGGCCTGGCCCTGCCGGTTCTCGCCAACGAACTCATGCATGCCGGTGGCGACCGCTGGCAGCTCGGCTGCCCGCACGCTTCCGACAGCTGCCGCGCCAGCTCCGCGCACTGCAAATGCGCCAGCTTCGACCGTGCACCCGACAGCGCGCTGCGCGTGCTGATCGGCGACGGCCGTTCCGATTTCTGCGCCGCTTCCATCGCCGACATGGTGTTCGCGAAAGGCAAGCTCGCCGACCATTGCCGTGCCAACGGCATCACCTATCGCAGCTTCGGCAACTTCACCGACCTGCCACCGCTTTTCTCCGACTGGCTGGCCAGCGCCATGGCCGTCCAGTCCACCCAACTTCTGTAACAAGGACCTGACCTATGCCCACCAACGCCGCCCTTCGGCTCGAAGCCGATTCCGAGCTTGAACGCAGCGAGGCAGAGCTGCTCGCGCTCGAAGCCGAATACTGCTCGCATGGCGACACCGTGCACTACACCGATTTCCCGAAGATCTTCGACCACTGCGAAGGCTCCTACATGTTCGATGCGGCCGGCACGCCGTTCCTCGACCTGCAGATGTGGTACTCGGCGGTCAATTTCGGCTACGCCAACCCGCGCCTCAACAATGCACTGAAGCGCCAGATCGACAAGCTGCCGCAGGTCGCCAGCCAGTATCTGCATCGCGAGAAGATCGAGCTCGCCGCGCTGATCGCACGGGATGCCGAGCAGAAATTCGGCCACAAGGGCCGCGTGCATTTCAACGTCGGCGGTGCCCAGGCGATCGAAGACTCGCTGAAGCTGGTGCGCAATGCCTCCAAGGGCAAGAGCCTGATGTTCGCCTTCGAGGGCGGCTATCACGGCCGTACGCTGGGCGCCTCGGCCATCACCTCGTCCTACCGCTATCGCCGCCGCTACGGCCATTTCGGCGAACGCGCGCAGTTTGTGCAGTTCCCTTATCATTTCCGCGCGCCGAAAGGCATGGACAAGGAAGAATACGGCCTGCATTGCGTGCGCCAGTTCGAGCGCCTGTTCGAAAGCGAATATCAGGGCGTGTGGGACCCGAAGGCCGGCGAGGCCGAATATGCGGCCTTCTATGTCGAGCCGCTGCAGGGCACCGGCGGCTATATCGTGCCGCCGATGAACTTCTTCACCGAACTGAAGAAGGTGCTCGACCGCCACAACATCCTGATGGTGGTGGACGAGATCCAGATGGGTTTCTACCGCACCGGCAAACTGTGGTCGATCGAACACTTCGGCGTCAATCCCGACGTCGTCGTCTTCGGCAAGGCGCTGACCAACGGCCTCAACCCGCTGTCTGGCGTGTGGGCGCGCGAAGAGCTGATCAATCCGGGCGCCTTCCCTCCCGGTTCGACCCATTCGACCTTCAACGCCAATCCGCTCGGCACCGCGGTCGCGCTCGAAGCCATGAAGATGATGGCCGAGGACGACTATGAGACGATGGTGCCGGAAAAGGGCGCCTACTTCCTGCGCGGGCTGGAAGAGCTGAAGCGGCGCCACAAGATCATCGGCGAAGTCGACGGCCTCGGCCTGGCGCTGCGCATCGAGATCTGCGAGCCGCATGACAGCTACACGCCATCCAAGGCGCTGGTCGACCGCATGGTCGACGAGTCGCTGAAGGGCGACCTCGTGCACAACGGCCAGACCTATGGCCTCGTGCTCGACATCGGCGGCTACTTCAAGAACGTCATCACGCTGGCGCCATCGCTGACCATAAGCCATGCCGAGATCGACCTGGCGATCGCGCTGCTCGACCAGCTGTTCACCCGCGTGACCAAGGCCCACGGAACCAGGGGGTGAATGGATGCGCCTGCGCATCGTCGATCTCGACGGCGCCGTGACGGGACAGGGCTTCCACAATGCCCGGACCGAACCAGCCGACATCGTGCCAGCCGGGGACCTCGCGCCCCGGCTGCGCATCGTTGCGAACAGGCATGCGCTCAGCGAACTCGGCAAGCGCGTCGGTCCGCGTACGAACGGCGAAGTGATCTTCTACGGCTCCGGCGACTTCCATCATCTCGCTGACCTGTTCCTTGGCCGTATCGAGGAGCCGGTGACGGTGATCCAGTTCGACAATCATCCCGACTGGGTGACGTTTCCGGCGACATCCAGCTGCGGCGGCTGGGTCAACCGCACGCTGGAGCGGCGCAACGTCGTCCGCGTCATCACCATCGGCCCGACCAGCACCGACCTCGTGCTGCCGCAGATCAAGTCGGCCAACCTGCGGGCGATCCGCGACGGCCGCCTCGAAATGTATGCCTGGCGCGTGCCGGCGACGCAGCTCATCGGCAAGGCGGTCGAAAAAGGCGGCGCCAGCACCTTTGGCGACGGCTTCGCCAAGCGGCTCATCTGGCGCAACCTCGCCGATGAGGACTGGCAGGGCTTCGTCGACGAGCTGATTTCCCGTCTCGGCCCGGAAGCGCTGTGGATCACTTTCGACAAGGACGTGCTGGCCACCGGCGAAGCGGTGACCAACTGGGACCAGGGCGCCATGCGGCTCGACCAGGTGTTGCACGCCATCGAACGGCTGGCCACGCACCGTCGTGTCCTCGGCGTCGATGTCTGCGGCGACTATTCGCCGCCCGAGTTCCGCGACCCTTTCCGCTACACGCTGGCCAGGCTCGACCATCCACGCCAGCCGAAATTCGACGGCGCGATGGCTGCCGTCAACAACGCCACCAACGCCCGCATCGCGGCAAGGCTCGAACAGGTGCTGGCATGAGTACCGAGCTGATCATCCTGTTCGTGCTGTCGATCGTCTGCGACGTGTTCGGCCAGATCGCCTTCAAATTCGGCGCCGACGCACTGCCGGAATTTTCCGCCCAGCGCTGGCAGCCATTTGCCCGCGCGCTGTTCGCCGACCGCTGGGTCGGGATCGGGCTCGTCATCTATGTCGCCGAGTTCATCATCTGGGTACGCATCCTGACGCTCGCCCCGCTCGGCATTGCCTTTCCCCTCGCCAGCCTCAACATCCTCGCCATCACGCTCGCCGGGCGGCTTTGGCTGGGTGAAGAGACCGGCCCCTCTCAATGGCTCGGCGCGCTGCTCATCACCGCAGGCGTCATTCTCGTCGCAGGTACGATCTGATGGTTGAAGCACCCACGAAACTGCAGTCCAAGGACCGCACCATTTTCTTCCCGCGCGGCGATGTCGGCGTGCTGCTTCTGCACGGGCTCGGCGGCACGCCGATCGAGATGAACAACGTCGCGCGCAATTTCGCCGAGCGTGGCCACACGGTGCTGTGCCCGACACTGGCCGGCCATTGCGGCACCGAGGCGGACCTCGTCGCCACCAACTGGAAGGACTGGTACGCCAGCGCCGAGGACGCGCTGACCACGCTGGAACAGCGGTGCCGTGTCGTGCTGGTCGGCGGCCTTTCGATGGGCGCGGTGCTGGCCGCAATGCTGGCGGCACGCCAGCCGCAGCGTGTGCATGGCCTCATCATGTTCGCGCCGACGCTCTGGTATGACGGCTGGTCGATCCCCTGGTACCGCTTCCTGCTCAAGCTGTTCATCAACACGCCGAGTGGCCGCAAATACCGCTTCGTCGAACAGGAGCCATACGGACTGAAGGACGAGCGTCTGCGCATGGTGCTGGCGCAGTCGATGTTCTCCGGTGATTCCACCACGGCCGGCCTCGAAGCGACGCCTGCGCTCGCGCTGCGCGAGCTGTGGCGGCTGGTCGATGCCTTGAAGCCGGAGCTGCCGGAGCTGCGCCAGCCGACGATGGTGGTGCATGCGCGCGAGGATGACATCGCCAGCCTGAGCAACCTGGAATATCTGCAGCGCAACCTCGGCGGCACGGTCGAGTCACTGGTGCTGGACGACAGCTATCACCTCGTCACGCTCGACCGGCAACGGCGGCTGGTCATCGCCAGAGCCGCCGCTTTCGTCGAGAGCGTCGCCCGATCCTACGAACGCGCAGGGGCGCATGAGCATGAGCGGCTTCAGGTTGTCGCCTGACGCGTTGCCTCTCCAACGGGGCGACATCGTCGGCGGGCAGGTCCAGGAAGGCGACGTCGTCGCCGGACCGGCAATGCGGGGCAACATCGTCGCAGGTCTGTCCTCGCTCGATGCGGCTTCCTGGCCGGCGACGAGCTGTAGGAACGCCGAAGGCATCCACTATCACGCTGCCTGCGAGGTTTCGGCTTCGGCGGACGGCACGGCACCGCTCGCCGTTGCCGTAACCGACAGCCGTGGCCTGGCGATGGCGGCACCACTGTTTTCGCTGACCTACCGGCTCGACACGCCGTTTCAGGGCTCGCTCGGCGCCTGGACCGGCCGGCTGGTCGACCAGTTCCCGGGGTTGCTGGCGCTCGGCCTGCTGGGCGTCGGCTCGCCGATGGCCGACCATTGCCATTTCGTGCGCCGCGACTGGCTGTCGGCCAGCGAAGGCACCACCGCGCATGCCCTGCTGATCGATGCCGTGGAACGCGAGGCACGCCGGCGCAAGGCTGCCGTCATCGTGTTCAAGGACGTCGCGCCCGAAGACGAGATGCTGGTCGGCAACCTGCTTGCCGCCAAGGGCTTCACGCGGCTGGCCAGCCTGCCGGTGGCGGTGGCCGATGTCGGCGACACTGAAGACGCCTATCTGGCGCGGCTTTCCAACGCGACGCGCAAGGACATAAGGCGCAAGCTGAAAAGCCGCGACGGCATCCGCATCGAAAGGCGCAACGACATCGCCGGGCTGGAGGAGCAGATCGCCGCGCTCTACCGCTCGACGCAGGAGAACAGCAAGCTGCGCTACGGCGATTTCGAGGAATTGCCGCGCGGCTATTTCACGGAGGTGGCGCAGCGCCTCGGCAAGGATGCGGTGTTCCAGCTCTATTGGGTCGGCGACAGGCTGGCCGCCTTCAACCTGCTGCTCGTCGGCGCCGACCGCGTGGTCGACAAGTTCCTCGGCATGGCCTATCCGCTGGCCCGCGAGCACAATCTCTATGTGGTGAGCTGGATGGAGAATCTGCGGTTCTGCAGGGAGATCGGCAGGCCGATGCTGCAGACCGGCCAGACCGCCTATGCTTCCAAGCTGCGCATGGGCAGCCGGCTGGTGCCTTCGGCCATCTACGCCAAGCACACCAACGGGCTCTTGAATCGCGGCCTCGCGGCCATCGCGCCCTGGCTGGCGCTCGATCGCTGGGATCCGGACCTGCGCGAGGCCCGTGCCAAGACCAGAGCGTTTCCGTTTTTCACGGAAACGCGGAAACGCTTTAACTCTTTGTTTTACGCAATTCCGGGACGGAAAACCGCTGCGCACTTTTCCTGGAATTGCTCGAGCAAGGCGGGTGAACAATGACCATGTCGGCCACAGGCACCTCAGGACTGCGCGGCATCATCGCGGGCTTCGTCATCGTCGACACGGCAACGCAGATCGCCTTCAAATGGGCGAGCGAGCGCATCGGTGCCGGCGCGCTCGACACGGCCTGGGTGGTGGCGGCGCTGACGACGCCGGCGCTGTGGCTCGCCGTGTTCTTCTATGCCCTTACTTTCGTGCTGTGGATGCTGATACTGGCACGCATGGACCTTGGCCGCGCCTTCCCGCTTTCCGCGCTCACCTACGTCACCGTGCCGGCGGCGGGCATGCTTTTGTTCGGCGAACATCTCTCCTGGCCGCAGACGGCGGGCATCGCGCTCATCATCTCCGGCGTCCTGCTGATCGGTCGAGGAAAACCGCAATGACGCCCTTCCATCGCGCCGTACAACGGACCATCGTTCAATGGCTGGCCGCCGGCGCAACCAGCGTCGTGCTTGTCACCGGTGCAGCTGCCGCATCGGCAGCAGACATCGCCACCACCTGGCTGACCCATGACGGCCAGGGCGTGGTCGAAATCGCCCCTTGCGGGGGCAAGCTGTGCGGCCGCATCGTCTGGCTGAAGACGCCGACCGACGACAAGGGTGCCGCGCTGACCGACCAGAACAACCCAAGCCAGAAACTGCGCAAGCGCCCGATCTGCGGACTCGCCGTGCTGAACGGGCTTGCCCCCGACAAATCCGGCGGCTGGGATGGCGGCAAGATCTACGATCCGCAAGAAGGCGACACCTATGACGCGGCGCTGAAGCTTGCCGGTCCAGACAAGCTGACCGTCACCGGCTATCTCGGCGTCAAGGCGCTTGGCCAGACCTTCACCTGGAAGCGCTACGAACTGCCGGCTGGCCAGCGCTGCTCCACGGCGGCGCAGCAATGATATCCCGACCGCAACAGGAGGCGTCGTGCTCAACGGGCTGACCCTGCGCTGGCGGCTGGTGCTTGCCTTCCTCGCGGTCTCCGTGCCGCCGGTGCTGATCGCGTCCTATGTCGCGGCGGTGCTGATCTCGTCCAGCTTCAAGCACAATGTCGAACGCTGGCTTGGGCGCGCCGCCGACTTCCTGGTCAGCGAAACGATGAGCAGCGAGGACGAGGCCGACCGCGCCGCCTCCATCCTCGGCGCCTCGCTGCCGACGCATGGCGGTGCGCTGACGGGTGAGGTCAACGAGAACTCCACGTCGCTGCGTGTCTATTCCGACCTGTTGTCGACCGTTGGCTACGATCTGGTGCTGATCTATGACGACAAGGGCAACACGCTCTACCGTTTCGGCAACGCCACGCTCGACATGCCGTTGCCGCGCACCTCGACACGGTCCGTGTTCACGGTGACCAAGGAGGATCGGCCGGGCCTCGTCGTTGGCGCGGCCCGCATGTTCGAGCGCGACGGGCAGGTGCTGCACGTGCTGGTCGCCAACCAGATCGACGATTCCTTCTTCGCAGCACCGCGCGCCAAGACGGCGATCATCATCCACGCCTACCGGCTGCAGGGGAACAGCATGATCCCGCTGGTGCGCGAGGGGCGTGGCGATCCGCTGACCATATCCGACGACGTGCTGGCCATCCTGAACCGCGGCGACAGCTACACCGTGGTGCCGGACAAAGGCAGTGGCGGACTGGCCACCGGCTACGGCGCTATCCGCGACGATTCCGGCCGCCTCGTCGGCATCGTCACTTTCGGCCTGGCGGCGCGGCGGCCGGTGTTCGAGCAGCTGATCGACTGGCGGCTGTTCACCATCCTGGCACTGATCGCCTCCAGCCTGTCCATCACCGTCGGCATCGTGCTGGCCAGCCGCTTGACCGGACCGCTGCAGAGCCTGAAACGCGGCCTGCGCGAAGTCGCCTCCGGCAACTACCGCCTGCAGTTGCCCGAGCGCGGCGGCCCGGAGATCGCCGAAGTGGCGAGCGGCTTCAACATCATGACCCGCCAACTCGAACGGCTGCGCCAGATGGAAGGCGAGATGCGCCGGCGCGAGCAGCTGGCAGCGCTCGGCGAGGCAGCCGCCGTCATCGCGCACGAGATCCGCAACCCGCTCGGCATCATCAAGACGTCGAGCCAGCTGGTGGCGCAGCGCAGCTATCTCGCCCAGCCTGACGAGCGGCTGCTCGGGTTCATCCTCGACGAGGTCAACCGCATCGACCGGCTGGTCACCGAGGTGCTCGATTATGTACGGCCGAACCGGCCGACCATGCGGGTGGTCGCCCTGGACGAAATCGTCAGCAAGGCGATCGACTTCATGGCGCCCGAACTCGACAAGCGCGGCATCACCCGCGATGTCGCGGTGACGAACGGCCTGATGGTGGAAGCCGACGCCGACCAGATCCACCAGGTCGTCATCAACCTCGTGCTCAATGCCATGGAGGCGATGGCCGACGGCGGCAAGCTGACGGTGAAGGCCGAAGCAGACGAAGAGGCCGCGGAAGCTGTGCTGACCATCGCCGACTGCGGCGCCGGCATGGAACCGGACGTGGTGCACCGCATGTTCGACCCGTTCTTCACCACCAAGACCAAGGGTACCGGCCTAGGGCTCGCCAAGGTGCTCTCCGTGGTCGAACATCACGGTGGCGCCATCACCTGCACCAGTGCCTTGGAGAGCGGCACCAGCATCGTTATACGTTTGCCGTTGAACCAGAAGAAAGGTCCAAATGGCGAGCTCGATCCTGGTCGTTGACGACGAGCCGCGCCTGGCGGAGACGCTGGCCCTGGCGCTCGAGGGCGGCGGCCTGACCAGCGATTTCGTGACCAGCGCGGACAGCGCGCTCGAGCGCATCGAAAATGGCGAGTTCGGTCTGGTCATCACCGATCTCAGGATGCCCGGCCGCAACGGTCGTGACCTGCTGCACGAGCTGCGCAGCAAGCGGCCCGAGCTGCCCGTCGTGGTGATGACGGCCTATGCCTCGCTGCGAGACGCGGTCGCCCTGGTGAAGGAAGGTGCCTTCGACTACATCTCGAAGCCGTTCGAGATCGACGACGTCATCGCCACCGCCCGACGGGCCTTGCGGCTGACGCAGGTCGTCAACGAAAACCGCCGCCTGCGCGCCGAGCTGGAGGACAGATACAGCTTCGGCAATCTGATCGGCTCCAGCCCGGCCTTTGGCGAGGTGCTGCGGCAGATCGCGGAAGTCTGCGAAAGCCGCGCCACCGTGCTGATCCAGGGCGAGAGCGGAACCGGCAAGGAACTGGTCGCCCGCGCCATCCATTTCAACAGCCCGCGGCGGGACAACCCCTTCATCGCAGTCAACTGTTCGGCGATCCCGGAAAACCTGCTGGAGAGCGAGCTTTTCGGCCACGCCAAGGGCGCCTTCACCGGCGCGGTGGCGGCGCGCGAAGGCCGTTTCGTCACCGCCAATGGCGGCACACTGTTCCTCGACGAGATCGGCGATCTTCCGGCCTCGCTGCAGCCCAAGCTGCTGCGCGCCTTGCAGGAGCAGAGTTTCGAACCGGTCGGTTCCGACCGCAGCGTGAAGGTGGACGTGCGCATCATCGCCGCCACCCATCGTGACCTCGAAGCGGCGATGGACGAGGGTGATTTCCGCGAGGACCTCTATTATCGCCTCGCGGTCTATCCGATGCGCGTGCCGGCACTGCGCGAACGTGCCGGCGACGTGCTGCCGATCGCCAGCCATTTCCTCAGCCATTTCGCCGCCGAAATGACGAAGAAGATCTCGGGTTTCGCACCGGAAGCCGAGGCGGCACTTTCAGCCTATCAGTGGCCCGGCAACATCCGCGAACTGCAGAATGCCATCGAGCGTGCAACCATCGTCGCGTCCCACCACGTCATCACGCCGCAGGACCTGCCGGGGTATGTCACCCGTGCCAGACGACAGGCCGCATCGACCCCCGCGGTGCCTTCCGACCTCGATGGCGAAATGGAACGCATCGAGCGCGATTTCATCCTCGCAGCCCTGCAGGAAAGCGACGGTGTCCAGGTCAAGGCCGCCGAACGGCTGGGTATTGCGGAACGAAGCCTTTGGCATCGGATCAAAAAACTTGGTATCAAGATCGCCAAGACAGCGAAGTGAGGTTGGTTTTGCGTTGGGTTCTGGCTGCTGGCGTTAGCGCGATTTTGCTCGGTTCGGCACAGGCTGCCGACAGCCTCGGCGAAAAGCCGATCGCGTCGAACGACCCCTGGATCATCAGCGTCGGCGGCATGATGACGGTGAGCCCGAAATGGGACGGCTCGTCGCGCTACAGCCTCGGCGGCATGCCTTCGATCTCGTTCCGCCGCGCTTCCGAACCGGAAACCTTCTCGGCGCCCGACGACAATTTCGACATCACCTTCTTCACTGGCAAGCGTTTCGCCATCGGTCCCGTCGCCAGCCTGCGTCCCGGCCGTTCCAGCGAAGGCGGCCGGCTGGAAGGGCTCGACAGCTACCCCTGGACGGTGGAGGCGGGTGTCTTCGCCGAATTCTGGCCGATCGAAGACCAGCTGCGGCTGCGTGGCGAACTGCGTCACGGCCTGCGCTCCAATGACGGCTTCAGCGCCGACCTCGGGGCGGACTATGTGCAGAATTATGGCCAGCTGACACTGTCGGGCGGCCCGCGCATGGTGCTGGCCGACGACCATGTCATGAACCTCAAATATGGCATCTCGCCGGAGGCGGCACTGCGCAACGGCACCGTCGCCGCGTTCGATCCGAAGGGCGGCATCGTCAGTGTCGGCCTGTCGGCAGCCCAGAGCTATGTCTGGTCGAAGGAATGGACGACCACGCTCTACCAGCGCTTCGACTACATGGTCGGCGATGCCGCTGACAGCCCGATCGTCAAGGATCTCGGCTCCCGCAACCAGTTCACCTTCGGTGTCGGCGCGACCTATTCGTTCACGGCCGAATAGACAGATTCAGCCCGCCCTGGTTTTCAAGGCGGGCTTTTCACGACAGAAACTCAACCGGCCAGATGATCTGTCTCAGATCAGCGCACTTGCCTCCTTCTGCGAGATGGTACGCCCGAGCTTTCCGAATTCGTGCAGGTCGCCACCAACCTCGATACGGATCGACTGGTCGATGCCACCGATACGGACGGGAACGAACCCGCCGGCCGTGATGAGCCTGGCAACGGTTTTGCCTGCACCCATGTCGTCACTTGCGTAGAACAACACCGCACGCTCCGGCATACGGTTTGCCGCCACTTCCAGCGACTGTGCGCCGAGGGTACCGAACGCCTTGACCAGTTTCGCCCCGGCAGGCAACAGGCCGGCGATCAGCTGACCGGAGGACTGGTCTGCAGGGATGATCTTCCTGAAGCCGCCATTTCCATCCGGGGCGATCGGGTTCGAGGGATCAACGACGACCTTGCCGATGAACATGGCGCCTTTGTCGGCGAGCAATGCCTTGATGGCATCGAAATAGACCGCAAGGATCACCACGTCCGCCGACTTGACCGCATCGTCGACTTCCATGGCGTCGACATTGCCGCCGAGCGCGCCGGCAAGCATCTGCGCTTTCTTGAATGTCCTGTCCGCGACGATGATGTTTTCTCCGCCGGTAGCCAGGTTCCTGGCAAGGCGGGAACCAATGTTGCCGACACCGATGATTGCTGTGGTCATGATCATTCTCCTGTTTTGAACCAATGAAAGAATGATAGTGCGCACCGGATTTTGCTATTAGACGGGAAAGAAGGGAAACCTTTTCCCAAAAATGGAAAAATCATGGTCGACCTCAACACGCTGCTGATGTTTGCCAAGGTGGTGGAAGCCAACAGCTTCTCAGAGGCGGCGCGGCGCCTGCGCATGCCGGTCTCCACACTCAGCCGGCGCATCGCCGAAATGGAGGACCAGCTCGGCGTCAGATTGCTGGAACGCTCCACACGGACCTTGCGCCTGACCGACATCGGTGCCGACGTCTTCGAACAGGCGCGACGCGGTGCCGAGCTGAACGACGCCGTCGAGAGCATCGTCTCCAGTTCCACATCGCAGGTGACGGGTGCACTGCGCCTGTCATGCCCGCCGAACCTGTCCGACACACTCGTGGTGCCGCTGGTACAGGCATTCCAGGCGCAGTTTCCTGCGGTGAAGGTGCAGATCTTCGTGACCCAGCGGGCTGTCGATCATGTCGTCGAAGGCATCGACCTGGCATTTCGTTATGGCCAGTTGAAGGATTCGGCGCTGGTCGGGCGCAAGATCCTGCGATACCGGCACCAACTGGTGGCGAGTCCCGACTATCTGGAACACGCCGGGCTGCCGCAGCATCCCCGCGACCTTGCCGGGCATCGGCTGCTGACATTCTCGTTCGGGTCACTGGAGCGCCGCTGGACCTTCGTGCGGCCGGCCGACAGCGAGCCGTTCATCCTGTCCTTTTCGCCGCATCTGGCCATGAACGACTATGCCGGCCTGGCATCGGCGCTGCTGCCGGCAGGCGGGATCGGCGACCTGCCTCCAATCGTCAGACCCGAACTGCTTCGAGACGGCCAACTGGTCGAAGTGATGCCGGAATGGCACCTTCCCTGCCATGACCTGACACTTGTCTACACCAGCAACCGCAACGCGTCGCATCCGGTGCGGCTGTTCAAGGAGTTTGTCATCGAGACGGCGCCGAAGATGTTTGCGGAACTGCCGGCCTGAGCGCTGCGGTTTGCAGCTCAGCCACTTTGGGCCAGACGCGCCAGCTTGCGCGACTTGCAGATGGCACCGTGGTTCTCGTCGGCCCATCGGGTCAAAATCTGCAGCGGGCCGAGGAATGATCGGCCAAGTGACGTCAGCGTATATTCCACACGCGGCGGCACCTCTGCGAAGATGGTGCGGCTGAGGTAGCCGTCCTCCTCGAGGCGCCGCAGCGTGCGCGCCAGCATCTGGCGCGAGATGTCGTCGATCTCGCGGCCGAGCTCGTTGAAACGCATGGTCTTGCGGCCGAGGGCTTCCAGCACAAGCAGGCTCCATTGATCGCCGATGCGGTCGAGCACATCGCGGATCGGACAAGGCTGGTCGAACTCGATTTCGTCGGTCTTCTGCTGATTCATCGCTCTGTTTCCCGGTCACCGCGCAGTGACCTGTTCGCTTGAAACTGACTTCTTGCGGGGTCTGCGCAGCTCCTGTAGCGCTCCATTGGTCTACAAGATAGACCAATCTTTAGCAGGAGTTGATATGACGGCATTCCCAAAAATCGCAGCACTTGCCCTGTTCATCGGCACGGCCTTGTCGTCGTCGGCCTTCGCACAGACGCGCGACCTCGCTGTAGAGGAAGCCAACCGCAAGCTGGTGGTCGAATTCTACGATCGCGTCTTCAACAAGCATGAGACGGCGGAAGCCGCCGAAGTCGTGGCGGATTCCTACATCCAGCACAATCCGAACGTGCCGGACGGCAAGGAGCCGTTCGTCTCCTTCTTCACCGGCTATTTCAAGACCAATCCGGAAGCGCGGGCAAAGATCGTGCGCAGCGCCACCGATGGCGACCTCGTCTACCTGCACGTCCATTCGACCGAAAACCCGAAGGATCGTGGCGTGGCCGTCGTCGACATCTTCCGCGTGAAGGACGGCAAGATCGTCGAGCACTGGGATGTCATCCAGCCCGTCCCTGAAAAGGCGGCCAACCAGAACACGATGTTCTAGGAGCCATTCCAGCAAAAGTGCGCAACGGTTTTGCGTCCGGCAGAGCGTTCCCGCTTAGCGGAAACGCTCCCGGCAGTTTGCGGCGGATAGGACGGCCGGGTTCTTTTCCGCTGCCGATGCAGGCGAAGATCAGAGTATATGCCGGTTGGCTGCCCGTGCCACGGCCTGGGCGCGGTTGACCGCGCCCAGTTTCCTGCGGGCATTGTCGATGTGGAAGCGCACCGTCGCTTCCGTGACGCCGGTGATCTCGGCAATCTCCCGGTCCTTGCGCCCATCCGCCATGTAGGTGAGGCAATCGCGTTCGCGCGGGGTCAACTCCGGCAGGTCATCCGGCACGCCGCCGGCGAATTCCATCAGCCGCTCGGTCAACAGCAAGCCTGCCAGTTGCATCGTTCTCGCGGCGTCCGTGTCCGGCTCGCGCTCGCCGAGCCCCAGATGCAGCGAGGCGATGACGCCCCTGCTGCCGTAGGATGTCGTGCATAAAGCTTCGGCGATTTCAGCCTCGCCCAGCGCATCCCAGTAGCTGCGATAGCGCGGGTCGCCGTGGCCCGCGAAATCGGAGAAACGATAGCGCGTGCGGTTCTCGCGGATCGCCGCAAGCAACGGGTTGCAGTCGAAACAGACGTAGTTGAAAGCGGCGCTGCCGGGCCAGCCCTGTGGCGAAATGCGCTTGATGAACCCACCGGCCGACCAATGGGCCTGCGAGGTCAGCCGCTCCACCGGCCGCCGGTAGAGCCGGGTCTGGAGATAGGTCGCACCGAGGGCAGAAGCCGCGGTGAAAAACCGGACACTGGCTTCCTCCGCCGAAGGCGCGGTCAACGCCCCTTCGGCAAGCGTCATGATCTGCCCGAGCATTGCCGTCGCGCCCCGATGTCGGTTCCCCGGGGCATTGTTGGCATGGCCACCGTGCGTTTTCAACGAAAGCGGCGTTTTCCACGCCGGAAAAGCGCAAAACCTATGACTTTCGAGAGTTGTGCAGTGCGGCAGATCAGCGATCTTCAGCTCATTGAATCGCATGGGGACATGAGTGGGCAGGCCAGGCCGCACCGTGCAGCCGGGTCGCCTGTTCGTGACGGAGCATCGACGCATGTGACCACCACGCCGGACGGGCGGGGATCACAGCGGGATTTGTGGGGCGGACCATCGGATGACGTTGGAAACAGGTGCATTGCGGGCGCCGGGCGGACCTGCCTGGGCTCGTGCGGGATTGCGCAGCGTGGGCTTGGCAGCGCTTGTCCTGTCGAGCTCGTCGCTGGCGCTCGGCGCCTCGCTGACCTGGAACGGTTCGACATCAGGCAACTGGTTCATCGGCGGCAACTGGACGCCGGCGGCGGTGCCGACCAGCGCCGATACGCTCGTCATCGACAATGCCGGCCCCAACACGGCGACCGTCGGTTCGGCCGGCGCGGTCGCCCGCACGCTGACGATCGGCAGCCTGGCCGGTTCGAGCGGTGCGCTCGTCGTCAACGGCGCCGGCACGCTGGGGGTAGGTTCGAACTATCTCATCGTCGGCGACAACGGCAGCGCCACGCTGACGATCTCCGGCGGCGGCAAGGTCACTGGCAGCGGCGTGGTCGCCAACAATCCATTCTCCAATGGCCAGGTGACCATCAGCGGCGCCGGCTCGCAATGGAGCAACAGCTTCCTGTCGATCTCGGCCGATAATGGCGCGATCGGACGCTTCCGCGTCGAAGCGGGAGGCAAATTGCTGTCCAGCGGCAGCGTCATGCTCGCCGAGACCTCCGCCAACGCCGATGGGCAATTGCTGGTGACGGGGGCCGGATCGGACTTCACCATGAGCAATGCCGGCGTCGTCCAGTTCCGGGTCGGCGCGGCCGGCAAGGGCGATTTCCAGCTGCTGGACGGTGCCACGGCCTCCACCCGGTACACCTATCTCGGCGGCAGCGTGGGAAGCCTCGGCAGCGCCACCGTTTCGGGCGGCGCCTCCTGGACGACAGGTCCGTTCACCGTCGGACCGCTGGGCCAAGGCGAGCTGACCGTCTCAGGTGGCGGCAAGGTCACCACCGTCGGCACCGGCAGCACTGCCCGCATCGTCAATGGCAAGGCAACCGTCACCGGTGCCGGTTCACAGTGGAAGATCGATGGCAGCAACTATCTGCCGCTTGGGATCGGTTCGACCAGCCAGACAGCGAGCCTCGATGTCCTCAACGGCGGGGCGGTGCTGATCGACGCCAATGCGCCGAACTTCCTCGCTGCCGACCTGCGGCTGGCTGACGGCGCCGGCCAGAAGGCGACCATCACCATTGACGGTGCCGGTTCCAGCTTCACCACGCCCTACCGGCTCTACAGCGGCAATGGCAGCAATTCGACCGCCACCGTCATCGTCTCCGGCGGCGGCAGGCTCAACACCGGCTATGCCAACATCGCCAGCGCCAGCGACGCCACCCTTGCGACGGCAGACACCGTGACCGTGACCGGCGCCGACTCGGTATGGGCCATCAGCAACACGCTGGGTTCGGGTCCGACCGACCTGCAGGGGCTCACCATCGGCGGCAACGGCAAGGGTGCGCTGACCATCTCCAACGGAGGAAAAGTCCAGGTCATCGGCGGCAGCGGCGGCGTCGGTCTCGGCGGCGTCACCGGTTCGGCAGGCACGCTCAACATCGGCGCGGCCGCGGGCTCTCCCGCCGCGGCACCCGGGACGCTGGAAGCCAACCAGGTGCTGTTCTCCAGCACCGCCACGGGGCCGCAGGCGATCAATTTCAACCATACCTCCGGCAACTACGTCTTCGCGCCCAACATCGGCGGCTTCGGCGCGCTCGCCGGCCCTGCCGCGGTGAACATCCTGGCCGGCACCACCATCTTCACCAGCGAGAACGCCTATTCGGCGGTCACCAACATCAGCCCCGGCGCAGTCCTGCAGCTCGGCAATGGAGGCACGACCGGCAGCATCCGCGACGGCGTCGTCAACAATGACGGCACGCTGATCATCGACCGTTCCGCCGACATCTTTCCCCGCTATGCCGGCGTCGTCTCGGGCACCGGTACTCTGGTCAAGAACGGCACGGGCCTGGTCACGCTCGTCGGCGTCAACACCTACAGCGGCGGCACCACGATCAACACCGGGGAACTGCGCATCGGCGACGGCTTCGCCGGCGACGGCGCCCTCACCGGCAACTATGCCAACCATTCCAGGCTGTCGGTCTATTTCAACGGCACGCCCAGCTATTCCGGTATCATTTCAGGGGCAGGCAGTTTCGAGAAAACGGGCAATGGCTCGCTGACGCTCAACGGCATCCAGACCTATACGGGCGGCACGAAAGTCACGTTCGGCACGCTTCTGCTGGGTGGAGCCAACCGGCTGGCGCCAACGGGTGCCCTCACCCTCAATGGCGGCATCTTCGACCTCAACGGCTACAGCCAGACCGTGAGCGACCTTGCCGGCTATGGCCGGCTCGTCATCGGCACCGGCGGCCTGACCGCCGGCGGGGCGGCGGACACCAGCTTCAACGGCGTCATCACCGGCAGCGGCACCTTGACCAAGGAAGGCAGCAGCACGCTGACACTGGCTCTCAGCGCCTTCTTTCCCACCACCTTCACCGGAACGACCAATGCCAATGCCGGCACGCTCAAGGTCGATGGCGCCATGGCGTCGAGCAATTTCCAGGTCAATGCCGGTGGCACGCTGACGGGCAGCGGCTCGGTCGGCGCCACCACCGTCGCCAGTGGCGGCACGCTGGCCGGCAGAGCGGGACAATCGCTGACGCTTGCCGCGCTGACGCTGAACGACGGCTCCAACATCAATGCTGCGCTGGGAGCCGCGAATACCATGCCGCTGTTCGACGTCACCGGCAATCTGACGCTGGACGGCAGGCTGACGGTGAGCGACGCCGGCGGCTTCGGCAACGGCACCTACCGGATCGCCAATTATGGCGGCACGCTGACCAACAACGGGCTGGTGATCGGCAGCGTTCCGCCCGGCTTCAATCCGGGTGACTGGTCGATCCTGGCCGGCAGCGGCACCATCAACCTGCTGGTGGCGACGGGCGCCGGGGAGCAATATTGGGACGGCGCCAACATGGCACCCGGCGGCGTCAGCGAAGGACGTGGTGGCAACGGTACCTGGGATGCTCCCTCGACCAACTGGACGAACAGCGCCGGTACCATCAACGCGGCGGCGGCCGGCCAGAAAGCAGTCTTTGCCGGCGTGCCGGGCACGGTGAGCGTCGTCGGCGCACAGACCTTCACCGGCCTGCGCTTCGCCTCGCACCCGAGCGACTGGACCTATACGCTTGCGGCCGGTGCGGGCGGCCTCCTGGTGACCAATTCGGCCGGCTCCGAGATCACCGTCGCGGCCGATCCCGGGGTTGCCGTGAACAATGCGGTGCTCAATGTCGGCATCTCCGGAACCGGCAGCATCGTCAAGCTCGGCCAGGGCAAGCTCACGCTCGGCGCCGCCGGCAGCTACCAGGGCGGCACCCTCGTCAGGGAGGGCGAACTGGTGGCAGCGGTGAACGGCGCCCTGGGCAGCGGCGCGGTCTCTGTCTCCGGCGCGCCGGCAGCGACGCAGAAACCCAGCCTGCGCTTTGCCGGTCCGGTCGATGCCAACGGCCTGGCGATATCGACACAGAACGGGTCGGTGGTGTTCGACGACCGGTCCAGCGCCGGCTCTGCCGTCATCACCAACCAGGGCAATGGCAGCACCGTGTTCCTGGCCGGTTCCAATGCGGGTACGGCCAGCATCACCAATCAGGGTGGCGGGACCACGGCATTCCGCGGCGATGTGACCTCGGCCGGTGCGAGGATCGTCAACCAGGACGGCGGCAAGGTCGATCTTTCGACCTTCGATGCGGCCGGCCTTTGCAACTGTGTTTCTCTCGGCTCCGTCTCCGGCGCCGGCGACGTCTTGCTCGGCGCGCATCAACTCGAGACCGGCGCACTCAATCTTGACGAGTCGATATCAGGTGTCATCTCCGATGGCGGCGCTGCGGCCAAGGGCAGCTTTGCCAAAACGGGCACGGGCACGCTGATCCTGTCCGGGGCCAACACCTATCTCGGCACCACTACCGTCAAGGGCGGCCTGCTCAGGATCGATGGCACGCTCGGTTCGGCCGATATGACGGTGGCGAGCGGCGCCACGCTCGGCGGCGTCGGCATGATCGGCACGCAGGCGGGCGGCACGCTGACGGTCCAGGCGGGCGGCCACCATGCGCCCGGCGCCTCGATCGGCACACAGACCATCAACGGCAACTACAGGCTCGCCGGCACGCTCGACATCGAGATCGACCCGGGCCGGGCCGACAAGGTGGTGGTGACCGGCAATGTCGACCTCAGCGGCGGCACGCTCGCCTTGCACGAACTGTCGGCGACCGGCTGGCAGCCGAGCCAGAGCTATACGATCATCGACAACCAGGGCGCCAACGCCGTGGTCGGCCGGTTCGCCTCGATCGCCCATCTCTACGCCTTCCTGACACCTGCCGTGAGCTACACCGGCGGCGACGGCAACAATGTGGTGCTGACGCTCGACCGCAACCAGGTCGACTTCGCCTCCGTCGCACGCACCCCCAACCAGAAGGCCGCGGCGGGCGGCATCGAGTCACTGGCCGCTGGCAACAGCGTCTACAACACCATCGCGCCGCTAGCCGAGGATGAAGCCCGCCACGCCTTTGATCAGCTTTCGGGCGAAGTGCACGCAGCAACAGCCGGCATGCTGCTCGACGAAAGCCAGTTGCTGCGCGAGGCGGCGCTGGCCCGTGCTGGCGCCGTGACAGGGGAAGGAGCCGGGCGCGGGTTCTGGATCCAGGGCACCGGGCTCGCCCGCTCGCTCGACAGCGACGGCAATGCCGCCGATGCCAGTGCCAAAACAGGTGCCATGTTCTCCGGCGTCGACAGCGGCGCGGGCGACTGGACGCTCGGTTTTCTCGGCGGCATCAGCATCAGCACGCTGAACGTCGGCGACCGCAATTCCTCCGCAGATGTCACCAGCGTGCATCTCGGCGCTTATGCCGGCGGCATGATCGACACCGTCAGGCTCAAGTTCGGCGCCGGTTACAGCCATCACGATATCGACACGTCGCGCACGCCGCAGTTCGCCGGTTTCAGCGAGCGGCTCAAGTCGGACTACGGCGCGAGCTCTCTGCAGGTTTTCGGTGAGGTGGCGCGACCGTTCGATGTCGGCACGCTCAAGGTCGAGCCTTTCGCCGGCCTTGCCTATGTGCGGCTGTCGACCGACGATTTCAGCGAGAGCGGCGGCGCGGCTGCGCTCGGCTCCGGCGGCTACGCCAACGACGCCGGCTTCACCACGCTGGGCGCGCGTCTGTCGCGACAGTTCACCACAAACGGCTCGGTGTTCGACCTCAGTGCCTCGCTCGGCTGGCGCCACGCCTTCGCCGACACGCCGGCCGCTCGCCTCTCCTTCACCGGCGGCACTGCCTTCACTGTCTATGGCCTGCCTGTGACGCGCGATGCGCTGGCGCTGCAGGCCGGCTTCGGCGTCAGGCTGGGCGCCACGAGCCAGCTGGGGCTCCGTTATGACGGCCAGTTCGGATCGGGCGGTATCGAGAACGCGTTCAAGGCGAGTTTCTCGACGCGTTTCTGATGCTGGGAGCCGTCCGTCAGCTTTCCCCGCCGAAGAAATCCCGCAGCAGGCCGACGGTCGCCTCCGGCTTTTCCTCGGGAAAGAAATGACCGCCAGCGACGGCGTGGCCACACACGTCCTTCGCCCAACGGCGCCAGATGCCAAGCGGCCCGCCAGCTTCTTCATACCAGCTGGCGAGGCCGCCATGTGCACTCCACAAAACCAGCAGCGCGCAATCGATCTGCCGTCCGGCCTCGAGATCGGCGCGGTCATGCTCGCGGTCGACGGTGGCGGCAGCGCGGTATTCCTCGCAGATCGCATGGATCTGCGCCGGATCTCGCAATGCTGCGGCATAGGCCTCCCGCACGGCACGCGGAAAGGTTTCGGGCGCCGATCCCCACTCGTCCAGCGCATTGTCGACGATCGCCTCGGGAGCGGCGGCGATCAGCCGTTCCGGCAATGGTGCCGGCTGTGCCAGCAATGAAAACGGCCAGAACGCCAGGGCAAGGCGTGCATCCGCCCGGTCCCACACCTCGAAAGTGGGGATGATGTCGAGCACTGCCAGCCTGGTCACGACATCGGCATGGTCGAGTGCCATACGATAGGCGACCCGGCCGCCACGGTCATGCCCCGCAACCGCGAAGCGGTCATGCCCCAGCGCTGCCATCGTCTCGATCAATGTCGTCGCCATGGCGCGTTTCGACATGGAACCATGTCCCTGGCCGACAGGCGGGCAATCGCTGGCGCCATAGCCCGGCAAATCGACGGCAACGACGGTGAAGTGCGACGCCAGCATCGGGCCAATGTCGCGCCACATCAGGCTTGTCTGCGGAAATCCATGCAGCAGGAGCAGCGGCGGTCCCGATCCGGCCTTGTGCACGAACACGCCGCCCTGCGCGGTCTCGACCCTGCGGCTTTCGAAGCCGATCATCGCCTGCTGTTCCATGGAAGGCAGAACGCATGGCGAGCGAATTTCGTTCATCCAATCTTGCCAGCTGCGAGGCGCCTTCAGCCGATGCCGTGTTTGCGCAGAAGCTCCTGCTCGTCGCCGGCGACCCAGCCGAACACCTTCGGCTCGCCGTCCAGCGTCTGCATCAGGTAATGCACCTCGAAGTCGATCGACAGGTCCGGCTGGTCCTTGCGGGCATAGGTTGCCGTCCAGGCGACATGGGCGACGCAATGATGCTCGTCGATGGGGGTGACGCGGATATCGGTTATCCGCATCGCCTTCGTGCCGATCTCCCGGTAGTGCGCATAGCCATGCGCCAGCGTGCGCTTGAGCTGCTCATCGTTGCGGCCTGTCATCACCCCACGCGGCGATGCCGCGATAAATTCCGGGGCGTAGAGCGCCGCCAGCTCATGCTCGTCGATGTTACCGGCCAGCGCCCGATTGAAGAAGCCTGCATACCGTTCGAAGAACGTCCTGACACTCTTTTCCATTGTCGGTCTCCGTTGGAAGCGAAAGGGCCGTGGCGCGAACTGGTTCCATTCTTCCGGCAACGCTGCTGAACCGAAAAGTCCGCGTGCCTGGCTTGCTGCCTGCGGAACACTACTCCCCTGCTCTCGCCATCGCATAGGCATTCTGCTTCGGCTGCGGGCGGTCAAGGGAGGATCCGGCGATGGCTGCGAACCAGGCGCCCTCGACCATGCGGGCTGCCGCGCGCGCCGACTTCTCGACACCGTTGAGGCTGCCGATATTGCGGCTGATCTCGGAACCATGCGCGTTCATCGCCCAGAACCACAGGCCCTGCTGGGGACCGGCATCGCGCAGATAGATGCGACCGACGCTGCCGTCATAACCGTCGGCATCGGCGACGTAGTCGGCCTCGCGATCGGCCTGCCGCCAGTTCAGACGCAGTGAAAAAGCTTCGCTCTCCGCGACCCTCGCAGGTTCGGCCATTGTCGTTCTCCATCGGTTTGATGGCGGCAGATTGCCATCGCGACGGAGAGGCCGTCAAGGATTTTGTTCCTATTTTGTTCTGATGCGAACAGTTGCTGACTCTGGACTGGCAGAGACGAATCGCGAGAGCGCCGTTGAACGATCGGCATCGCGACCTGTCTCAATCCTCTGTGATAAACCGCGCAATCCGCAGGCTTTCAGCAGGGCCGGACAAGACCGTGCAGTCTGGTTGCGCGGTGACAAGGCCATCTGTTGATTCTATTGGGGAGAATGGTGCTGCCAGAGAGGATTGAACTCTCGACCTCTCCCTTACCAAGGGAGTGCTCTACCACTGAGCTACGGCAGCATCGTGAATGCGGCGCCTTCTGCCACAATGAATCGCCAAGCGCAAGTTGCTATAAGAGGCCATTTTGAAATTGATCGGCTAAAGCGAAAAATCACCTTTTCGGGCCGGATCAATTTCAAAATAGCCTGCAACAGCATTTTCCAACAGCCTCCCAGACATGGCCGCGCCACAATGTCGGTTATGCATTGTTAAGGACTAAGCGAGACCATGACCGACAAGACGAAATCGAAATCGACCCAGCCGGAAACGCGGGCCGACCACCGCAAGGCCAGGCTGGCCGAGGCCCTGCGTGCCAACCTGCAGAAGCGCAAGGCGCAGCTCAGGTCGCGCCGCACCGGCGAGGCCGACACCAGGCCCGACGGGCTTGCCGCAGCGAAGGAACAGAAAAAAGAAGGGTAAGAGAATCAATACCCGGCCATTCTTGCGCCGACTTCTCGAAATCCTATTTCTTGAACCGGACCGACCAATGGTTTAGAGGGCGGCCCAAACACAACCGATTTAAGCCGGCTTCCGGCTGAGGGACACTTCTTCATGGATCGCATCAGGATCGTCGGCGGCCGCGAGCTCGCCGGCACCATCCCAATCTCTGGCGCCAAAAACGCCGCCCTGCCCCTGATGATCGCAGCGATGATGACCGGCGACACGCTGACGCTGGAAAACGTGCCGCATCTGGCCGATGTCGAGCAGCTCATCCGCATCCTCGGCAATCACGGCGTCGACTATTCGGTCAACGGCAAGCGCGATCATCAGAACGGCAATGGCGGCGGCTATTCGCGCACCATCAACTTCACCGCGCGCGACATCGTCGACACCACCGCTCCCTATGAGCTGGTCTCCAAGATGCGTGCCTCGTTCTGGGTGATCGGTCCGCTGCTCGCCCGCATGGGCGAAGCGCGCGTGTCGCTGCCCGGCGGCTGCGCCATCGGCACCCGTCCGGTCGACCTCTTCATCGACGGGCTGCAGGCGCTCGGCGCCGACATCGATGTCGACAACGGCTATGTCGTGGCCAAGGCCAAGAACCGGCTGAAGGGCAACCGCTACGTCTTCCCGAAGGTTTCCGTCGGCGCCACCCATGTGCTGATGATGGCGGCAGCACTTGCCCGTGGTGAAACCGTGCTGGAAAACGCCGCCCGCGAGCCGGAAGTCGTCAACCTCGCCGAATGCCTGAACGCCATGGGCGCCAAGATCCACGGCGCCGGCACCGCGACCATCACCATCGACGGTGTCGATCAGCTTCACGGCGCCAGCGTGCGCGTCATCCCCGACCGCATCGAAACCGGCACCTATGCCATGGCGGTCGCCATGGCCGGCGGCGACGTGCTCCTGAAGGACGCCCGGCCTGACCTGTTGCAGAAGGCGCTCGACGTCATCGCCCAGACCGGCGCCGAGATCACACCGACCAATGAAGGCATCCGCGTGAAGCGCAACGGCGCCGGCATCTCGCCGGTCGACGTCACCACCGAGCCTTTCCCCGGCTTCCCGACCGACCTGCAGGCCCAGTTCATGGGCCTGATGACCAAGGCCAAGGGCAAGTCGCGCATCACCGAGACGATCTTCGAGAACCGCTTCATGCATGTGCAGGAACTGGCCCGTCTCGGCGCCCACATCACGCTTTCAGGCCAGACGGCGATCGTCGAAGGCGTCTCGAAGCTCAAGGGTGCGCCCGTGATGGCAACCGACCTGCGCGCCTCAGTCTCGCTGGTCATCGCCGGCCTCGCCGCCGAAGGCGAAACCACCGTCAACCGCATCTACCATCTCGACCGCGGCTTCGAACGGCTGGAAGACAAGCTCTCCGGCTGCGGCGCGGTGATCGAGCGGATCAGCGGGTGAAGAATTAGGGGAATAGGGCAATAGTGGAGTAAGGCAGTATCCTCGTGACACATGCCACCCCTGCTGCCCTATTCCCCCACTCCCTTATTGCCTTACTGCCCTTCCCCGCCTAACAGAAGGTAAGACAACAAAACCTTCGCAGGTGCGGTATCCGCATGGACGCTTTGAAGTTATTGGCGCTGGACGAGCAGGACCTGGGCATCATTTCGGCCCATGTCCAGGATGCCGTCATGAAGGTGGGCGAGCTCGAATATCTGCCGACCTGGAAGCGCTTCGTCGTGCCGATGAACCGCTTTGCCTGGGAAGTGCGCTCCGGCTTCTTCCGCAAGCACAATGAACGCCGCCAGAGCGTGCTGCATTTCGAGCGCGTGCTGGCGGTGAAGACCAGTGGGATCCCCCGCGAGAAATCGGAAGAAGTGCTGTCGCTGCTGGCCATCAGCTTCGTCCCGATCGCGCCACCCGCCGGCATCATCGAGCTGATCTTCGCCGGCAACGGCACCATCATGCTGGAAGTCGAGTATGTCGAAGCCCGTCTCGCCGATCTCGGCGGCGCCTGGCAGGCCTCCTCACGCCCGGTTCACAGGGGCTGAGCGATGGCTGTCACGTTGAATGCTGCCGACGCCGATTTCGAAGCCCGCTTCACCGCCTTCCTTGCCACCAAGCGCGAAGTGTCTGCCGACGTGGATGCGGTGGTGCGCGACATCATCGCCCGCGTCCGCGCAGAAGGCGACAAGGCGCTGGTCGACTACACGCAACGCTTCGACAAGGCCGATCTCAGCACGCTCGGCATTGCCGTTTCCCGCGCCGACATCGAGGCGGCCTATGCAGCCGCCGACCCGGAGACGGTTGAAGCGCTGAAATTCGCCCGCGACCGCATCCGCTCGCACCACCAGCGGCAACTGCCGAAGGACGACCGCTACGCCGATCCGCTCGGCGTCGAGCTGGGCTCGCGCTGGACGGCAGTCGAAGCGGTCGGGCTTTATGTGCCGGGCGGTACGGCAAGCTATCCGAGCTCGGTGCTGATGAATGCGGTGCCGGCCAAGGTGGCGGGCGTCGAGCGCATCGTCATCGTCGTTCCTGCGTCCGGTGGCGTCATCAGCCCGCTGGTGCTGGTGGCGGCAGATCTCGCCGGCGTTTCGGAAATCTACCGCGTCGGCGGTGCGCAGGCGGTGGCCGCCCTTGCCTATGGCACCGAGACCATTCGCCCGGTGGCCAAGATCGTCGGCCCCGGCAATGCCTATGTGGCCGCAGCCAAGCGCCAGGTGTTCGGCACGGTCGGCATCGACATGATCGCAGGCCCGTCCGAAGTGCTGGTGATCGCCGACGGCAGCAACGACCCCGACTGGATCGCCGCGGACCTTCTGGCGCAGGCCGAGCATGACGCTTCGGCGCAGTCGATCCTGATCACCGACGATGCCGTCTTCGCGACGGCCGTGGAAGCGGCCGTGCAACGCCAGCTCGCCACCCTGCCGCGCGGCGCGATCGCCGCCGAAAGCTGGCGCGACTTCGGCGCCGTCATCCTGGTGGACGAGCTTGAAGACGCGCTGCCGCTGGCCAACCGCATCGCGGCCGAGCATGTCGAGCTGGCGCTCGACGAGCCGGAAGCGTTCCTGACCGGCCTGCGCAATGCCGGTTCGGTCTTCCTCGGCCGCCACACGCCGGAAGCGATCGGCGACTATGTCGCCGGTTCCAACCACGTGCTGCCGACGGCGCGTTCGGCGCGCTTCTCGTCCGGCCTTTCGGTGCTCGACTTCGTCAAGCGCATGTCGGTGCTGAAGCTCGGGCCCGAACAGCTGCGACAGCTGGCGCCGGCGGCGATTGCACTCGCCAGGGCCGAAGGGCTCGACGCGCATGGCCGCTCCGTCTCGATCCGGCTGAACATGTAGGCGGACATGTCGGGAGCCGGGCCAAACAACGCAAGGCTGATCGACGTCGAACTCGACGAAACGATCGGCCGCTCGACGCCCGACGTGGAACATGAGCGGGCGGTGGCTATCTTCGACCTGATCGAGGAAAACTCGTTCAGTCCGGTCAATGACGACGGCAGCGGCCCCTACAAGCTGAAGCTCTCGCTTGCCGAATCGCGGCTGGTCTTCGCCATCAGCCGCGAGGACGGCGCCGACGTCGTCACCCACATCCTGTCGCTGACGCCGTTCCGCCGCATCGTGAAGGACTATTACCTGATCTGCGAAAGCTATTACGACGCCATCCGCTCCTCGACGCCGAGCCATATCGAAGCAATCGACATGGGCCGCCGCGGCCTGCACAACGAAGGCTCGCAAACCCTCATGGACCGACTGGCCGGCAAGATCGAAATCGACTTCGACACGGCAAGGCGCCTGTTCACGCTGGTCTGCGTGCTGCACTGGCGCGGTTGAGAAAGAAAAATCCTGAATAAAACTGCTGTTGGCCGTTTCATTCTGACATTTGCCCGCAGGTGTTGTATCGGAGGGTGAAAATGTCGGAATCGGACCACAAAGTTCGAGCCGATTAAGCTTGTTCACAAAGCGGCGATAATCATATAGGTTCCGCGCCAAATTCCGGCCGGCCTGCCGGGAATCCATCCAAACCAAAGGTATCGAATGCCGAAGGAAGAAGTCCTCGAGTTTCCGGGTGTGGTGACAGAATTGTTGCCCAATGCGATGTTCCGCGTGAAGCTCGAAAACGAACACGAAATCATTGCCCATACGGCTGGGCGCATGCGCAAGAACCGCATCCGCGTTCTCACGGGTGACAAGGTTCTGGTCGAGATGACGCCCTACGACCTGACCAAGGGCCGCATCACCTATCGCTTCAAGTAAATTGTCGTAGCGGGCCAGATGCGATGAGCACCATGCACAAGCTCGTGCTTGCCTCGGGATCGCCCCGCCGGATCGAGTTGCTGCAGCAGGCCGGTATCGAGCCTGACCGCATCCTGCCCGCCGATATCGACGAGACGCCGCAGCGCGCCGAACATCCTCGTTCGCTCGCCAAGCGCCTGTGCCGCGAGAAGGCCGAGAAGGCCTTTGCCTCCATGCAAGGCGACGCCGAGGGCGAACGCGGCTATGTGCTGGCGGCCGACACGGTGGTCGCGGTCGGCCGGCGCATCCTGCCGAAAGCGGAGACCAGCGACGACGCCGCCTTCTGCCTGCAATTGCTGTCGGGCCGTTCGCACCGTGTCTACACCGGTGTGTGCCTGATCACGCCCGACGGCAAGCAGCGGCAGCGGCTGGTGGAAACGCGCGTGCGCTTCAAGCGCCTGCCCCGCACCGAGATCGACCGCTATGTCGCTTCCGGCGAATGGCGCGGCAAGGCGGGCGGCTATGGTGTGCAGGGGCTGGCCGGCGCCTTCGTCGTCAAGATGTCCGGCTCCTACTCCAACATCGTCGGCCTGCCGCTCTACGAGACCACCGCGCTTTTGGCCGGCGAAGGTTTCGACATCCATCGCGGTTGGCCGGAACGCGGACTGTCCTAGATCATTATCCCGAACCGGAGGTCTGCGAAGGCGCAGATGTCCTCGGATATGGTCGGGCGGAAACCGCGCCACAGCGAGAAAAACCATGGCAAGCCCCAATGGCAAACAATGACAGCACCGTGACGCCGCTGCGTCCAAAACGGCCCTGCCCCGAATGCGGGCGGCCCTCGGCGCGCGATACCTATCCGTTCTGCTCGACACGCTGCAAGGACATCGACCTCAACCGCTGGCTGAAGGGCGTCTATGTCATCCCCGGCGACGACGGCGAGGCGGAAGACGCGCTGCTAGGCAGTGCTCCAGGCAAGGCGCCGGACGACGCGCAGGACTGACAGCGCCGATTTGAAAGGCTGCCACAGCGACATGTAACGCCCGGATTTTTCAGACGTTTTGACGCCGTGTTTGTTTTCCCGGCGAAATCAACACAGCGGTGCTGGACAGGCCGGAATCTCATGCTATAACCCCGCTCGCTTTCGGGCTTTGGCCCGGCAAGCAGGCAAGGTCCCGATCGCGGATTTCGCCATGATGCCCAGGTAGCTCAGTTGGTAGAGCATGCGACTGAAAATCGCAGTGTCGGTGGTTCGATTCCGCCCCTGGGCACCATTGCCTTTTCCCACCCCATCCCACAGCGTCCACCAGATCAATAAAAATCAATGAGTTAGGTGGTTTTGGCGGCTCATGGCGCACCGCCACATACCATTGCAACGCATCAGTTTGTGGGTAACGATCCGGGTATTACCCATTACCCGGAGGCCCGTTACCCATGCCGCTTTCCGATTTCGCCTGCAAGAACGCCAAACCCAAGGACAAGCCATACCGTCTCGCCGACGGCGATGGGCTCTACCTCTTCGTCCAAAAAAGCGGCGCTAAGCTCTGGCAATTGCGCTATCGCTTCCTGGAAAAGGAAAATATCCTCTCCTTTGGAAAATACCCAGTGGTGTCGCTTCTCGATGCCAGAGAGAAGCGCGACCAAGCCAAGAGGCTGCTGGTTGCCAGCATCAACCCTTCCACGAAGCGCAAGGAAGAGAAGATTGCGGCCATCACGGAGGCGCGCACGACATTCGGGCTAATTGCCGAGGAGTATATTCGCAGGCTGGCGGAACGGAAGGCGGCGTCGACCACTATCACCAAAACCAAATGGCTTCTAGAGGACTTGGCTAGCCCACTGGCCAAGCGCCCAATCAAAGAAATCACTGCGGCTGAGATACTTCAATTCCTCCAAAGAATCGAGAAGAGCGGCCGAAGGGAGACAGCGCGGCGCTTGCGCGGCGTAATCAGCAGTGTTTTCCGACTTGCGATTGTCACACTCCGAGCCGAGAGTGATCCCACTCTGGCCCTGCGGGGCGCGCTACAGCCACCGAAGTCTAATGGCCGTGCTGCAATCATTGATGAAAGGAAGTTTGGTCGTTTACTGGTCGCCATAGATGAATATGATGGCTGGCCGACCCTGCGGGCCGCTTTGCAGTTCCTTGCCTTGACATGTGTACGTCCGGGCGAGGTGCGGGGGGCGACCCGCGATGAATTTGATAGAGAGAAGGCCGTGTGGCGCATCCCAGCCGAACGCATGAAGATGCGTGTCCCGCACGATGTGCCGCTGTCCAGACAGGCGTTACGCGTCTTGGACGAGGTTTGGCCCCATTCGGCATCCGAGGGGTTGGCCTTTCCCTCGATCCGTTCGATAAAGCGCCCCCTGTCCGAGAACGCTATGAACGCGGCGCTACGACGCATAGGCTACAGCAAGAGCGAAGTGACCGCCCACGGCTTCCGCGTGACTGCCAGCACGATCCTCAACGCCCGCAATTATGACCCTGATGTAATCGAGGCCGTATTAGCGCACCAAGACAAGAACACTATCCGCCGGACCTACAATCGCGCGACCTATTGGGAGCAACGGGTGACGCTGATGCAGAAGTGGGCAGATCTATTAGACACTCTGAAGGGCGAACTGTAGAGCAAGCCTGTTCGATGGTGAGGTTTTCGAGTGAGACCAGCACTCATCGGGGCCGGAAGCCGTCGGTCCGCTACTGGGACGAGCGTGCTGAATTGCCACCGGGAATCGACCTCAATCGGCCATTTGAAGTGCTATCATAAGATGAATGGATACTCCTGAACACAGGCCGAACAACCGTCGTTCAGCAGCCAATAGAACTCGCGTTTCATGAGGAGCGTTTATTCTCGGCAGTCTGTTGAGCGCCCCGGGGCGCTCGATCAGCATCAGCTTTCTTGCGCTGTTCGCCAACCGCCTTGCGAATGTTTTCGAAGCGGTTTTGTTCGTTCTCTTCCGTTGCGGGCTTTGGCTCAATTTTCTTGGTGTAGATGATCATCGAATGGGCTCCTGTTGCTGGTTAACGGTGAAAGAGATCGCCGGGGATGTTTCACCCCGATAGCCATGCGGCGAGAGCAGAAGCGTAGCCTTGAGGGGCCACCCTATCTGTCTGCCCAGTCACAATCGCCCTGCTCCTAGTTCGATGAATTGGCACTTCGTGGAGCTGTCAGACAGAGCTTTCAACTCGGCGAGTTTCGAGACCTCGTCGACAGCACATTGAATTTTTCGACACACATTGCGTGGCCATTTGCTTTGGCAGGCCGCTCCGGCCGAACGGCTGAGGCACTGTTGTCAGTATCCCATTGCGCCCATGCCGCCGTTGCCAGCCGCCGGCGCGGAGTCTTTCGCAGGGATATCGGCAATCATCGCCTCGGCGGTGATCAGCAGCGCGGCGATGGAGCCGGCGTCCTGCAGTGCAGTTATGACGACCTTTGCCGGATCGACGATGCCTGCCTTGATCATGTCGACATAGGTTTCGGTCTGCGCATCGAAGCCCTGGTTTTGATCTTTGCCGTCGGTCAACCTGCCGACCACGATCGAGCCTTCGACACCGGCATTTTCGGCGATCTGCCTGATCGGGGCTTCGAGCGCCCTGAGCACGATTGAGATGCCGGCGTTGACATCCGTATTGGCGCTGGCGAGAGATGCTAGCACGGCTCTTGCCCGCAGCAGCGCGACGCCACCACCGGGCACGATACCTTCCTCGACAGCCGCGCGGGTGGCGTTGAGCGCATCGTCGATGCGGTCCTTCTTCTCTTTGACCTCGGTCTCTGTCGCGCCACCGACGCGGATCACCGCGACGCCGCCGGCAAGCTTCGCCAGCCGCTCCTGCAGTTTCTCCTTGTCGTAGTCCGAGGAGGTCTCCTCGATCTGTGCCTTGATCTGGTTAATGCGCGCCGCAATTCCGGCCTTGTCGCCGGAGCCATCGACGATCGTGGTCGTTTCCTTCTCGATCAGCACGCGCTTGGCGCGGCCGAGCATGTCGAGCGTGACGTTTTCCAGCTTGATGCCGAGATCTTCGGAGATCATCTGACCGGCGGTCAGCACCGCGATGTCCTCCAGCATAGCCTTGCGGCGGTCGCCGAAGCCCGGAGCCTTGACGGCAGCCACCTTGAGCCCGCCGCGCAGCTTGTTGACGACCAGCGTCGCAAGCGCCTCACCCTCGACATCTTCCGAAATTATGAGCAGTGGCTTGCCGCTCTGCACCACGGCTTCGAGGATCGGCAGCATGGCCTGCAGGTTACCCAGCTTCTTCTCGTGAATGAGAATGTAGGGATCCTCCAGTTCCACGCGCATCTTTTCCGGATTGGTGACGAAGTAGGGAGAAAGATAGCCGCGGTCGAACTGCATGCCCTCGACCACGTCGAGCTCCGTCTCTGCGGTCTTGGCCTCCTCTACGGTGATCACACCCTCGTTGCCGACCTTGTCCATCGCCTTGGCAATCATATCGCCGACGACCGTGTCGCCATTGGCGGCGATGGTGCCGACTTGGGCCACTTCGGCCGAAGACTTCACCTTCTTGGCCCGCGTCCGGATCTCCTTGACCACAGCTGCCACGCCGAGGTCGATGCCCCGCTTCAGGTCCATTGGGTTCATGCCGGCGGCGACCAGCTTGGCGCCTTCGCGCAATATCGAAGCGGCAAGCACCGTTGCCGTGGTGGTACCGTCGCCGGCGAGGTCATTGGTCTTGGATGCCACCTCGCGCACCATCTGCGCGCCCATGTTCTCGAACTTGTCGGACAGCTCGATCTCCCTGGCGACGGTGACGCCGTCCTTGGTGATGCGCGGTGCGCCATAAGATTTGTCGATGACCACGTTGCGGCCCTTCGGGCCGAGCGTCACCTTGACGGCGTTGTTGAGCAGTTCGACGCCGCGCAGCATGCGATCGCGCGCATCAGTGGAAAATTTGATTTCCTTGGCAGACATGATCTTCGTCCAGTTCTGTCTTGAAAATGGGGCGAGGAATCCGGTCAGGCGGCTTTCTTGGCGGCCGATCCGACCATCTCGACGATGCCCATGATATCGCTCTCCCTCATGATTAGGAGGTCTTCGCCGTCGATCCTAACCTCTGTCCCGGACCATTTGCCGAACAGGATAAGATCGCCTGCCTTGACGTCGAGAGGAACCAGATTGCCGCTTTCGTCGCGGGACCCTGGGCCAACGGCGATCACCTCGCCTTCCTGCGGTTTCTCCTTCGCGGTGTCGGGAATGATGATCCCGCCTTTGGATTTGAGATCACCTTCCGCGCGTCGGATGACGACGCGGTCGTGAAGCGGACGGAAATTCATGAGGTTCTTTCTGGAGCCGGCGCATAGGGCGGCCGCATCATCAATTTAATGCACTAGACGCTTAATTGATAGTGCCACAAAATTAATTATTCACTTTTTTTATACACCCCCCTTCTTTTATAAATCATCCTACAAAATAAATCGCAATTTTCTCACTACACCATTGATACAGAACAGTTTATTTTAAATTCTCGAAACTCTCATAAGGATTTTATTTTCAAAACAAAAAATTAAATATCTTCTCACCTTGATAAAAAACTTAATGATACACATGTAAGCAAGTGGTTGATTTGAACAATTTGGCTTGATTGTGACCGGCTGACCACGGGTGTTCCGGCAACCTCGATATCAGAGGATCTAAAAGGGAATGACAGGCAAGAAGCGCCTGTGCTTACTCCTGCAGAATGGCCTCATGGTCGACCTCACAAAGGAACTGTCGGCCTTCCTTGCAAACGGCTCGCAGCTATCCGGCCCAATGTAACGAACAACCGATCGGCGCAGGCCGACAAATCCGGCAGCCTATCGCATCATCGATGCCGGCCCTGCCTCATTGGCGCAAGGGCGAAGAACGAAGGGATGACCATGACATGAATAGACATCTCCCAGAAACAACAGAACCGAAGCGAACTGCGGCCGCGATAAGCGACTGGGAGAATGAAGGCGGCGCACCCGGCTGCAACCTCATGCATCATCAGTATGGCCGCCATGTCGAATCTGATCGCTTCCGGACGAACTATCAAGTTTTTCCTGATACTCCAGCGTGCTTTGATGGCAAGACCATGACCCGCCTCAGCCGCTCGGAGGCAACCAAGGGCATGCGGCATCTCAACCTGCGAAATGCCGATCAGCGCAAGGAATTTATCGAACTACCGTTCGCCGCTACGAAACCGGTGGACACGGGCTCATGACGCTGGCTTTCCCCAACCCAAGCCGCAGCTTCGACGAAGTTCGCAGTGCTGTTCGTTTCACGGGTCATGATGGCATGTTCCAGATACGGTTTCTGGTCGAGGCGGCTGCGCTCACAAAGCCGAATGCCGCTAGCTGCGGGGCCGATGTACTGGAAGCCACGTGTCTATCGGCCTTCGATACACTGCGTACGTCCATTTATGATGTCGCCAGAAAAGCCTACTCGCGTCGCCGTCGCGATTCATACACGCTAACCGCTGCGGATTTCCGCTAGGCGGACTTCGATGCTGATCGCTTCGTTCCTGAGATTTCAGGCTGACCTGCAACTACGCCGCCGCGTCAGGCTGCCTGCTGTCAGGCGATAGAAAAGTGGCCGAGAGGAGAGTAAAATAGCTCAACTGCAACTCGAAGCCCTTTCGAATTTGGGAGTCTAAATGGCTTCCAAGGGCTCCAACATATGCCGCGGTTGCGCGGACATGATGCGCATTTCGACGCTTGTTGTGAGCACGTGGGTGCGTAAAGGACCTTCAGATGAAACCTGACCTATTTGTGGCCTCCCTGGCCACAACCATGGCAGTTGCCACGCCTGCGCTAGCCGCCGGTAGCCCCCAGGATTTTGTCAACAAGGCAGCCGCCGTCGACATGTTTGAAATGGGGTTAAGCAGGGTCGCTGAGGGCAAGGGGCTGACTGCGTGTGTCAAGGATTTCGCCAAGAGCATGATTTCTGATCATGGTTCCGCCAACGCCAAGCTCACGACAATCGCCAAGGCACAGAAACTGACCATCCCCAATGAACTCGATGCCAAGCACAAGACCGACATCGAAACGCTCCGGAACGGCAAAGAACTCGTTGATGAAACTTACGTCCATATGCAGCGCGACGCGCACGCAGAAGCGGTGGAACTGTACGAGAACTACATCAATGATGGTGACAATGCCGAGTTGAAGGCATTCGCAAAGCGGACGCTTCCGACGCTCAAGATGCACCGGGAGACGATCGAAAAGATCGCCGGTGCAACCAACAGGAAAGAGAGAAGCAGCAGAAAGTGACTGTCGGGGACGGCCCGGATCCACCCTCTCCACGTCCGGCGCCAACAGCTTTGCCGAAGATTAGGCGAAAGAGAGTCTATTCAAAGGGACGGGCATTGACGCTGAAAAATCACCGGTGGCTGCAAGAACGTGATAGAATGCCTTTGCTCGTGCGCAATCATGCGCACCCGTCTGACAAAGATCGGACACTACCATGCAACCCCCAGGATGGATTAAACCGGCCGTTTACGGCGCGGTCGCAGGAGCTTTGGCGCTCGCAATCATCGGCTTTACGGCAGGCGGATGGGTCACGGGGGGTACTGCGACAAAGATGGCGGAAAAAACCAGCACTGATGCTGTCGTCGCCGTCATGACCCCGTACTGTGTCGCGCAGTCGAAGAGCGCGCCGAATTCAGTCGAAGTTCTGGCCGCCCTTAAGGCCGCTAACAGCTATGATCGTCGATCGATTATAGAAAAAGCCGGCTGGGCCACGCCGCTTGGGGGCACTGCGCCCAACACGGCATTGGCGGTCTCCTGCAACTCCGCCCTCGCGCTCAACTAGTGAGGGTTACCAACGAGGCGCTAGCTGGCAACCGGCGCCTCCGTTCCTGGCAAACAAAGTTTATGCCCTGTCCGATCTCCCACTGAGACAACCATGACGCCCCAACAAGGGCCCATGAAACTGATGGTCGCTTCGGGCCAGCCTTCCGACTGGAAGCAGGCTTTTCACGATCCCCCGTGACCACGCCATCGCAGTGGAATGGCGCACATGCTATCGAGCGAGGTATTGCCGCAACTGCCTTAAGCCTCGCGCCCATTGCCGCCTGCGCACCACAAAACGGTATGTGTTCGGCATATGGCTCTAAAGGACGAATGTCGCGAACCGCTTTGGCGTGAGGTTCCCGAACGCGATGTCAGCAACGAGGCGCGGCTATGGAAACCATCACAATCGTTCTCATTCTCATGGTTGCGGTGGTCATAAGCGGCTTCATCTCGCGCCTGCTGCCGTTGCCTGCTCCCCGGCCTTTGGTGCAGATCTTGCTGGGTGGGACAATCGGGCTTGTCGCTGACCTGCGGGTGGAATTCGACCCCGAAATCTTCTTCCTCCTCTTCATCCCACCATTGCTGTTCCTGGATGGCTGGCGCATCCCGAACGAGCAGTTGCTCAAGGATCGGGCAGCGGTTCTCGAACTGGCGCTCGGTTTGGTCTTCCTGACGGTGGCTGGCATGGGCTTTTTCATACACTGGATGATCCCGGCAATGCCGCTGCCCGTCGCGTTCGCGCTCGCGGCAGTGGTGTCGCCTACCGATCCGATCGCCGTGTCCGCCATTACCGCGCGCGTGGCGGTGCCGGGACGACTGATGCATATCCTGGAAGGCGAGTCGCTGCTCAATGACGCCTCCGGCCTTGTCTGTCTGCGGTTTGCCATCGCCGCCGCGCTGACGGGAGCGTTCTCACTGTCCGATGCGGCGGTCAGCTTCGTTTGGGTCGCGCTCGGCGGCATTGGCGTTGGTTTCGGCGTTACGTGGTTGACGACGAAGGTTAAGGAATCGATCGCGCGCCGCATTGGCGAAGAAAGCGGATCGCAGATTCTCATCAGTCTGCTGCTTCCGTTCGGCTGCTACCTGCTCGCCGAGCGACTTCATTGTTCGGGAATTCTCGCGGCCGTGGCCGCCGGCCTCACCATGAGCTCCGTAGAAGCTTCGGGCCGCGCCCAGGCTGCGACCCGGATGCGGCGCAATGCCGTGTGGGACACGATCCAGTTCGTAGCCAACGGCGTCATTTTCGTACTGCTTGGCGAGCAGTTGCCCTCGATCCTGGGGTCGGCCGCCGAGACCGTTCGGCTGACCGGTCATCAGGAGCCATGGTGGCTGCTGATCTATGTTCTTGCCATCTATTCGGGCCTGATCGTGCTTCGCTTCATCTGGGTCTGGGTCTCGCTCAGCTTGACCATCTTCAGAGCCCGATTTCAGGGTACCAGAGCGGGAGGACCCGACTTGCGGCTGGTTGCGGCAACGTCGCTGGCGGGCGTCCGCGGCGCCATCACCTTGGCCGGCGTCCTGACGCTGCCGTTCGTTCTCCACGACGGCTCTCCCTTCCCGGCTCGAGAACTCGCCATCTTTCTCGCGATGGGCGTGATCATCGTGTCGATCATCGCCGCGAGCATCGGCCTGCCGATATTACTAAAGGGATTGGAAATGCCGGCCGATCCCACCTATCGGGCGGACGAGAATCGGGCGCGGATGGTCGCGGCCGAGGCAGCGATGGCCGAGATCGAGCGAGTCCAGCATAGGCTCGCCGCAGGCCGCAAGGATGCCGATGTCTATATAGCGGCGGCTGCACGCGTAATGGATTTTTACCGTAGCCGCATTGAGGTCCGCTCGCGCGAGGGAGAAGCTGGAATCCGTGTCAGAGAGAGCGAGGAAGCGGAGCGGAAGATGCGCATGGCAGCAGTCAATGCCGAGCGCAGAGCGATCTTCAAGATGCTACGATCAAAGGAGATCGGGAGTGAAATCGCTGACAAGCTTGTGCGTGAACTCGATCTCCTGGAAGCGCGCGACGAAGCCTGACCGAGGTCGAGGCGGCCAGCCGCCAATTCGCTCAATATTGGTCCCAAATGGCGCGCCGAAGCTGGTCAATGTTCGCCACACCCTGCCCAAGGATGAACATCGCCGGGCTTCTGGATCAAGCCGTTCCGGTCATTTATCTCTTTCGTTCGACGTCTCCGAACGAAAGAGCGCGCGACAACACCGTTTTGTGCCATCGGCACGAAAGACTGAATTCGGAATTCCAGCACGCGAGTTCAAATGGACAGCTTTTAAGTGTGGTCAGGAACAAACCGGGCTCAAACTGCTGACCGGACGGCAACCTCTTCCAACATCTATGGCATACCCCACTTACCGGGAAACCTAAGCTGCACGACGCATGCGTCGGTGAAGGTAGTTTTCATCGAAGCCGGCGACCTGGATCAGCGTGACTGGATTGGTGATGATGAGGCTGCCGCGTTGCAGGGTCATGGCGCCTGTCTTCCTCAGTTCCTTCAGGACCCGGTTGAGATGGACTGGGGTCATTCCCAGTGAATCCGCCAGCAGAAGCTGTGACAAGGGGAGTTCCAGCTGCGTGTTCGCCGTGATGCCGATGTTCTGGGCTCTCAGGTAAAGTTCGCACATCAGGTGTGCGACCCGCTCGATGCTGCTGCGGCGGCCCATGCTCGTGATCCAAGCTCGCATCGTGCCTTCGTCGACCAGTTGCGCGATGTACATCGCCTTGGCCACCCTGGGATGACGATCCATAATCGAATCCATCAGGTGGCGGTCGATGGTAGCAACGACCGCTTCAGTGACCGTCTGGATGCTGTGATCCATTTCCTTCAGGAGACCCACATGGAGGTCGCAGGAATCGCCCGGCATCAGATAGGCCAGAATCTGCCGGGTCCCGTTCGGCAGGATCTTGTAGCGGCATGCCCACCCGTCCAGGATAACAAAGACCGGGCCAGGCCTGTCGCCCTCCCGGATCAGATCCTTGCGGGGCGCAATGTTGCGGGGGCCAACGGTAGCCGCCAGAAGCGCAGTGACATCTTCCTCACCAAGACTTCCGTACCCCTGTAGTTTCTCGACAAACCGATTACCCATGGGCCTACATTCCCACGGCACGATAAAGTTTGATATTGTTCAAAGTTAATATCGAAAGTTGATCTAGTTAATGGCGCTCCACCTGTTTCTCCCCTATGTTTCGCCATCGCTGAACGTGATAGCGGGCCTGGCGACTGAGAGATGAAGTGCTCTCGCCAATGCGAGCGAAGGGCATGACCTCGGAAATCGTCAACGACAATCAAGTGACCTCGCGCACCGCAGGACAGGAAGGACCCGATGCTTATGGGCAGGCGGCATTGCTGCTTGTGGAGAGCCTGATCCACGCCTTGATCGCAGCGTCGGTGATCAGCCTCCAAGAAGCGGTCGAAGTCGTTGATATAGCCGCGGACGTGAAGGAAGACATCGCTGAATCACTTGGGGATTCTCCTGCCACGCTGAGCCAATCGCTCACCCTGCTGCAGACAATTTCGGACAGCCTCCGGCGAGATCTCCCGCATAGCTGAATGCTCTCCCTTCCGACGGCGCTGCCGGAAAGTGCCGACGTATCCGGTCCCCACCTTTGCCGCCCGCCGAGCGACGCGTACCCTGCCCCGCTCCAGAGCCAGCTACGTGGCCTCCAATCTTGGCAACCACGACGATCAGTTCGAATTCTTTCCGCCCCTCTGCAACGAACGTCCTCACGGTCCGCACTGCATCGGCGCTGTTTGCTGCAGCTGGGGTCTCGCAACTGTCCCAGATGGCCATGTCATGCTCTACGAGGATCGGATCGGAACCAGCGGAGGCAACTTCGATTGCAATTGCACCCAGCATGGATCCTGCTTTTCAGGCACAACCGTGCTCACCGGCGAGTGGAACGAGATCGGTTGCGACAAGGCTCGCGGCATCAATCGGGTCTGACCAAAAATAGATGGGCTTCGCTCCGCAGCAGCCGTTTGTCCGAGCGTTTCAGTTAACGCATCAGGCCGGCAGCACGAAGCGCATCTTCGATCGTTTTACCGATGTCCGCCTCAGGTCTGCGAGAACGATCTCGAGGCCGCTCTTCCTTATCCGTACGAACTGCTCTTGCGTTTTCCGACGCAGAATAGGTGCACAATGCCTTCGCTCCATCAGAGCGACCCGAGCCGGTTTCAAGCTTGCTATACTTCGTGGCGTGACCATTTGTGAGCCCCCAGAAGTCTGCAATACGCCGTGTCGATGATATTCCAACCTCACGCATGAACGGCGCGGTATTTCCAAGGCCATCAGTTCCTCCGGTCTTCAAGGGGGTGCCATGCCCCATCGAAGCGACCGTGTATTTTTCCAGAAGCTCATGGCCAGTGCTGTCACACCAGACCTGGCGAATATGGCCATCAACCGTTTCCCCTCGGGTCGGGTCGGCATTCACCCCATGCACACCCTGCCATTGCGCGATTATGGAATCGGTATTGGAGGGTGCCACCGTGTTGTCGGCAGCGCCATGCCAGACGGAAATCCTTGGCCAAGTTCCTTGATGACGCGAAGCTTCTACCAAGCGCTGCTGCAGCTCAGATGAAGAGGGGCCGCCATAGCCGCGCATGCGGTCAAAGGCTTCGGGGATCGTTGACGCGCTGCCATAAGGAAGTCCGGCAATGATTGCTCCACCAGCAAACAGCTCGGGATATGTCGCGAGCATGGCGTTTGCCATCGCGCCCCCAGCTGACAGCCCCGTAATGAAAATGCGGCTGCGGTCCAGGCCATGCTTCATCACGATAGCTTCAATCATCTGGCAGATGGAAAACACCTCGCCTCGGTCCCGGGTTACATCGCCCGGCACGAACCAGTTGAAGCAGAGATGGGGATTATTGGCGCGCTGCTGTTCAGGAAACAACACCGCAAATCCCTCCTCCGCCGCGAGGCGCGACCAACCCGAACCATGATCGTAGCCTGCTGCTGATTGGCTACAGCCATGCAAGACAACGACAAGCGGAGCGCCAATCGGCAGGTTCTCAGGAGCAAAGAAACGCGCCCGCAGGGCACCAGGATTGGCTCCAAAATCGGCCAGATCGGATAAACGATCGGGACCTTGTGAAAAAACCCGCTCCCCGCGCATGGCGGCAAACCGAGTGATCGTATCTGAAACTTTTCGCAAATCGAAATCCTGGGGCGCCGGGAGTGGCGGAAACCGGGCACCATGCCGTCGCTGCAACATCGTTGTTGCACTGCACAATAACAAGTTGACGCAGGGGAAGCATCCTACGCGAAACGCGGCGATCTCGATCGATACCGTTACGATTTCATGGGTCATTTGCGCTAGAGTCTGCGCTTCATGAGCTCTCAGCCCAGCGGTTGGACCAGTACGCTTCCCAGAAATACCGTGATCACAAATTCAATGACGAAAAAGCGCTCGGCGTCTGATCGAAGCGACCGGCACCGATCCTCAGGGTTCAATTCGAGATTAGCAGCAGCTTACGGAGTCCGGCGAAAGAGTTTGAAGACGGAACCGGAAATGGGACTCGTTGCGCCCATCGACAATTCGCACCAGAATTGCGGAACCCTATCGATATTCAACCATTGGTTTAATTAGACGCATATCCGTAATCCAGAGAACAAGGCCGTCAGTTTCGCAGGATTATTGCGAAGCTGCGTATGGCCACACTCATCAAAGGAACTGCGATGACCCTCATTACCAACTACGCTCCTGTCGTGGGAGAGACTATCTCTAAAATGGGCTGGCGACCTCAACGGCAATCCAATCATGAGGACGGTTTCCTTCCAAGGGCATATTACAGCGTTGTCCTGGATCCGACCGCAGATGAAGTATGGAGCCTGGTACGGGACTTCAACAACTACCCCCGCTACATCGAAGGCGTCACCGAGAGCATCATCGAGGACGACAAGCGCGGTGACGAAGTCGGTGCCGTGCGGCGTTTCCATTACGGTGACGTTTGGATCCGGCAGCGCCTGGTATCCCATTCCGATACCGAGCGATCTTTCACCTATGCCGGCCTTGAGGAATTTCCTTTCCCCGGCGCGGAAGCAGCCACCTCACCGGCTCCTGTAAATTATCAGGGCACCTTGCGGGTGACGCCGGTCGTCGAGAGCAAACAAGCATTCGTAGAGTGGTTCGTGGAATTTGACAGCGCACCGAGCGAAGCCGCCCAATGGAACAGCCTGCTTTTGAAGCTCATTGCGCAATGGACGGATTCGCTGCACCGCACCCTGGCAGGGCAGCGCTGAATAGCGGAAAACAGAAACAGGTCCGTAAAAGGATCGCGACGCTTATCATCGACGATGGTTTGAAGGGTGGCTGTCAGTACCCCACAGTGTTCGAAAGCCCGACGATACTGTCTTTGAGCCTATCGGGGCGATTGAGGGTGGCGAACTGTGGTCGAGCGTCATGCTGACGAGATCCACGTCGCTGTTCGTGTAAGCGCCGTATCCAAGGGTCTCGTTGTAGCCGCGGCCCTTGTCGGTCCCTTACTCTTCCCAGTGAGGTCGAGCATTGGGGAATACACATAATAGCGGTCGCCCGCCCCAATCGGTGCGTTCGTCATAATTAAACTCCATGTGATGTGGTGAAGTTCCTCCCTCACAGGGAGGCTGAGATGATCAAGACAAGTGAAGGTATCGAGCGAGCGATACAGAGGGTTGAAATAAGCCGTCTCGTGGAATTGCTGGTGACAGCGGGGGCCGTCAGTCAGACAGCTGCGATAGAATTTTTCTCAGGGCTCGCCGACACAGCGCGCGACGCCGCTGTTACACCTGACCTGCGCCGATATGCGGACCAGAAGGCCGTCCACTACGAGGAAATGGCGAAGCTGATGAGCGGAGGAACGCTTTTGCCTCGCGCCCTCCTCTGACGGCATGGCCTTCCGATGTCGACAGTGGCTGATCGGCGATATTCATAGATGCCCTTTCAACGATAGCAGTAGCCGCTCCCGGCATATGCAGACGTGACCTTGTGCGAGGGCGACACCGTTGTGGCTGGTGCGAGTACGAGAGCTACGTCCCCGACGAGGTTCGGCGGAAAAAACGCGATGAATCTCGTGACAAACTCTCGGAATTGATTGTTCCATGGCCAACGTGCGGCCTGCTTGCATGCCATCCAGGACATGCTGAGACATTCAGCGGGCAAGTCACATTCGAAGGCCGCACGTGGACATTTCGTCGATCGCCGAGGCTTGGCAATTTTAGGGGAATGGCCGTATCCAGCACTGGTTCGCCTAGCCGCTATTGCTTTAACGCGAGCTTAGACCGGCTTCATGTCGACAGAGGAAGCTCGCCAAGCGTCTGTCGATTTCTGTATCGACGCCGAAATTCTTGCGAGAAGCGACTGAAGCCAGACGTTGTGATCAGGCTTGAGACAAGAGCCGCAATGAGGTCCGATTGAGCTGGGGGCGCGAGGCTGCACACCGCTAACACATGTCTCAATAGTACAATTTCCTGTGGAAAAGGGAATCGAACCACCGGTATGATTTTGGATTGGGTAATTATGTGGGTATCGAACTTTTTTCGAACTGAATATTTTTAAATAAATTCAAATATATAATCTATTTGTTCGATTCCGCCCCTGGCACCATTCTTCTGACCTCACGCCAGTTCGCTTCGCTCACGGCTCCAAAGGGCCGGCCTGACGGCCGACGGACGGTCGTCCTTGCGAACCCATAACGTTCGATGCCAGCTCAGCTCTCGCTTCGCGACTTCCTGACGTTCAACAGTTGCTAACCACGCCTGTCGCCGCGCCGTCGATCTACGGCATTTGCCGTATGTCGTCGCCCGACGAGGCATGTCATCGAATCCGGCGATGTCGCGCTGGAGGCGTGGGGAGCGACGTGACGCCCGTGTTCTGCCACGCCAGGAACGGCCTCGAAGCCGATTGTTGAGAAGGGAGACGACCTATGAAGACGATTTTCGCAGCAGCCATTGCGTCGCTGACGCTGTCAAGCGCCGCCTTTGCGGCGGCACCCGTCATGACGAAGGATACCCCTAAAGCCACTGCCCAACAGGAGGGTACCATTCTGCTCGCCGCCGGCGGCAGGAAGTCAGGCACCGTCTCGGGCCTGGGCGGGGGTGGCATTGCCGGACAAATCCGGGGAGCCTGCCTCATCTGTGGCATCTGACCGGCACGACGCCGCCCTCGACCCGCTCCAGTTCGCTGGGGCGGGTTCTGCGTTGCGAGCGTGCCGGTCGTGCCGAACTTTAAGGTCAAAAAACGTCGCCCGGAGGAACCAGAGGCGGCGCGAGTCATCTCAGGTTGGGTGTCCCGTACAACGGTCGACGGCCGAACTGGTTCAAAAATCGGGAAAATGGCGGCCGGCGCAAAGGATGCAATTGCGGCTGCGCCGGCCTAACGCCGGTTAGGCTCCCAGCGCCATCGGCGACGCTAGCGAAGACAATTAGCCAAGCACATCTTCCATATGGGGTAGAGGATAATCCCGCTCGACCGGATTTGCCGCCAGATTCCCAATGCGCTCCGGTTCATTGACGCTTTCACCATCGCGGATAAACTGCCGCCATGTGGCGCAACCTGCCTCCGCTGCGGAAGGGTGACGCAAGGGCGATGCTCATCGCTTTTGCCCTTGGCACCGGCGTGGTCGGCGTCATGATCTATTTCGCGACAGACCTGCAATCGGTCCAGGCAAAGGTCAACCACGGCTTCGGAACGGGATGGGACTGCGTGCGCATGGATCACGGCGACCCACTCTGCACGAAATCGAGGCCCTGACGCGGCTACCTGTTCACTTGCCGAACCAGATGCCGGCACCCGGGCGATTGCGACAACCAGAACGCAGCGCGCAAACAATCGCTAGATGGAACCAGCCTCCTTCCGGATCAGGCCCGCGACGACCTGCTCAGCCTCCTGCAGGAATGAACGCAGCTGGCCGGGACTGGTGGTCTCGGATTGAGCCTGCATATCCAGGATGTCGAGATAAAGCTCGACGGTGCGCTCATAGAGATGCGGGACCGTATGCGACGGACGCGCCTTGCCCGACACGTTGGCGTATTTCTCCGAGCCGCGGAAATACCCCGGCCTTTTGTCCTCCTGCAATTCCGGAGGCAAGATCGCCGCGCGCTTCTGCTGCTCCGGCATGGTCAAATCAGACATTTCGATCACCCCAGCACGGCCGCTGGCCCTAACGATGCAGTTGTTCAGTCCGAGGCCAAAAACGGCGTTCGTATCCAAATCTGGATGAATCGGACCTGCACACAATAACCGGGGTACACTGACATCATTCTGTCAGGAGCGTGCCGCGTCTCGGCAATGCTCCGTGCTGAAGGCTCAGCCTTTGGCAGGCTATGATACTTCACGACCGGCGACTTGCTGCCTGCGGGCGTCAGGATGAAAAAGCCGCGCCTGGCCCGGGGTAATGCCAAAGAACGCACGAAACGCCGCGCCGAAGGCGGGGATGCTCTCGAAGCCGGCAATGGAGGCAGCCTTCGCAGGCTGCACCCCCATCGTCAACGCACTCAAGGCCTCGGTCAAACGAGCCTGCTGCCGCCATTGCCGGAAGCTCAACCCCGTCTCGGCCCGGAACATGCGGGCCAGTGTCCGGCTCGAGGCATTTGCCACTTCCGCCCACTCCTCCAGGCTCCTCCGGTCGCTGGGCCGCTGGCGGAGCAGCGCAACCACCCGGCACAGGCGGGGGTCCCGAGGCAGGGGCAGACCGAGTGGCAGCGGTGTCGATCTCGCGATTTCGTCGAGGGCGAGCTCCGCCAGGTGGTGCCCCCTGCCGTGCGGCTCCCATTCCACAGGTTCGGCGCAGGCTGCAACGATGACCTCCCGCAGCAGTCCGGAGACGGCAATGACCTTCGGCTCCACCCCGACCCGCGTGGCGGCATCTTCCCGCAGGAACAATTCCCGCATCGCCACGGGCCCGTCCATGCTCACCGCGTGTTGAACACTGGCCGGCAGGAACAACGCCGTGGTTGGCGGCACCAGATAATGCGCAACCTGGGTCTCCACGCGCATCACACCGGAGATGGCATAGAGCAGCTGAGCTCTCGGATGATCGTGGAACCCCGATGACAGGCCTGACGGATAATCGCAGGCAAAGCCCACGATGGGCCGCGGGGCGGTCTCGAACGGCAGGATCGCAGCTTGTCTTGTTGGCGACAGAAATTGGCCGGTCGTCTCCATCCGGCTAGCCTAAGCTAAGCGCGGTTTCTTTCAAGAAGTGCATTCCCAACAGGAGGGAACGACCATGAGCACGGGGCTCTTCCAGAGGATCGGATATGTCACGGCGGACCAGCTGGTCGATGGTCCGATCACGCCAGGCCAGAACAGGAAAAAGGCGCTCGAGGCCGGCAATCTCTGGGTCGGTCAATGCCATGTCACGGCACTCGATACACCCAGCCAGTGGCACCACCACGAAGAATTCGACAGCGTGATGTACATGCTGTCAGGTCGTATCCGGGTGGATTTCGGCACGAATGGCGAGGAGTCTTTCGAGATCGGCAAGGGCGATTACGCCTATTTCCCACGCCGGGCGATCCATCGCTGCCAGATCATCGAGGGCGGCAACGACGTCCACTACGTCTTCGTTCGCGTCGGTGCGGGCGAGACCGTGGTGAACGTCGATGGTCCGGGAACGTTCGCTCCTCGGCGGAAGCACTCCGCCTGATTACAATCACCGGGTACTCGGGGCGACGTCACCGCGAATGCGCCAGTTTCCCTGCCACGGTGTCGACGATGTGCGCTCCGATCGGCAGGGCGGCGGTTGCAGCCGGCGAAGGAGCGTTGCAGACGTGGGTTGTCCTCGCGGTCTGCACGATGAGGAAATCATGGATCAGGGTGCCGTCGGCCTTCACGGCCTGGGCGCGGATGCCACTCGGATGGGGTTCGAGATCCTCAAGTGTGAGCGAGGGGCAATATTTCTGGCAGAGCGCCAGATAGCGGCGGCGGGACAAGGCGCTGTGGATCTCGTCGACGGCGGATGCCCGGTTGCTCCAGATCGCGCGCCAGAAGCCGGGGAACGCAGCCAGGTCGAGCGAATCCGCAAAGTTCAGGCTCAGGCGGCCATAGCCCTCGCGCGCGAATGACAGGGCGGCATTCGGCCCGACGGTGACGAAACCTCCGATCATCCTGGTCAAGTGCACGCCGAGGAAGGGCAGCGCCGGATCGGGAACGGGATAGATGAGGTGGCGGATGATGGCATTGCGTTCGGACCGCAGCCGGAAGTAGTCGCCACGAAACGGCACGATCCGAAAATCGATGTCGAGGCCGGCCAGTCGGGCCATGCGGTCGGACTGGACGCCCGCGCAGGTGATCACGGAGCGTGCATGCAAGGTGCCGTCATCGGTGTGTATCTCGACCTCACCGGAATGTTCCTTGAAGCCTTTGCAGACAGCGCCGAAGCGGATCTCTGCCCCGGCGACGGTGATGCGTTCAACGATGCTGCGACAGACGGCTGCGTAGTCGACGATGCCGGTCTCGCGGACGAGCAGTCCCCCCAATCCGGTTATCTGGGGTTCCCGCTCGGCCAGTTGCTCGCCGTCCAGCCGGACGGGCTCGAGGCCATTGGCACGGGCGCGTGTCTCCAGATCGTCGAGCCGGGCGAGTTCTGCGCGGGACGTGGCGACGAGAAGCTTCCCGCACTGCTCGTAGGGAATGGAATTCTCTCGACAGAAGGCCATGGTGCGCTCGCTGCCTTCCCGACAGAACCTGGCCTTGAGCGACCCGGGAGCATAGTAGACCCCGGCATGGATCACACCGCTGTTGCGCCCAGTCTGATGAAGGGCGGGCGCGCGCTCCTTTTCAAGCACGACAATTGACGCATGCCGGAAGCGCTCCTGCAGTTGCATGGCCGTCGAAAGGCCGACGATGCCGGCGCCGATGATGCAGAAATCAAAGATCACGATCGTTCCGTTAACCTGGCCGCACGGATGTTCGCCACGACCATTACGCAGTGAGAGAACAATGGTAAGGTCCAGTTTAGCGACGCCTGGGAACCAGTGCGGAGAAGCTGGACAGGTGCGTGATGAAGACGAGGGCGAGAGGCCAGAGCGACGCGAACATGGTCTGGGAGCATCTCCTGGCCAGGCCCGATCCGTCGCGTGGCGCCATCACCATGCAGGTGATCGAGAGTTTCGTCGACGCGATCGTCGGCCGGCAGATTCCGGCGGGCGTGCGGGTGCCGTCGACGCGTGTCATGGCGGCAACGCTCGGCATCGGTCGCAACACGGCGATCGCCGCCATCAACTCCCTCGTCGAACAGGGCTACCTCGTCGTGAAGGACCGCTCCGGCGTCTTTGTCGCGCAGTTTGGCTTCGAGACGGGAGCAACGGAGCGGCGGGGCGCGCCCAAGGAAGCGGATTACGACTGGTACCGGCGCCTCGGCCTCGAACGGCCCGTGCCTCGCGCGCAGCCGCTTGCCTCGCCCTCCTACAATTTCCGGTACGGCCAGTTCGACCCCAGCACCTTCCCGACCAGCCACTGGCGGCAATGCGAGCGCAGCGCGCTCGGCCTGACCCAGATCGCCGACTGGGGTCGCGACATGGTCGACATGGACGATGCCGGCCTCATCGAAAGCCTGCGTCGCCATGTACTGCCCAACCACGGCATCTGGGCGGAAGCCAACGAGATCCTGATCACTCTCGGCGGACAGGAGGGGCGCTATCTCGTGGCGCGGCTGCTTGGCCAGGCTGGCACGACCGTCGGACTGGAGCGGCCCGGCCTGCCCGACATGGAACAGCTGATCCGCTCGACCGCGGCAAAGCGGGTGTACCTGCCGGTCGACCAGAATGGCGCGGCACTTTCGGTGGAACTGCGGCAATGCGACGTGATCTTCATTACGCCGGGCCACCAGTGCCCGACGACGGCGGTGATGCCGATGGACCGCCGGCTTGCCCTGCTCGACATTGCGCACCGCCGTGACACCATCGTGGTCGAGGACACCTACGACACCGAAGTGCTGAGCCACGGGCACACGACACCGTCGCTGAAGAGCCTGGATCGCCAAGGCCGGGTGATCCATATCGGCAGCCTGTCGAAGGCGGTGGCGCCCGGATTGCGTACCGGTTTCGTCGTCGCGTCGCCGCCGGTGATCGAGGCCTTGCGCGCGCTGCGTCGCCTGATCCACCGTCATCCGCCCGGCAACATCCAGCGCACGCTGGCCATGTTCATCGACCGTGGCTACTACCACTCCTATCTGCGCAAGGTTTCGGGCATCCTGCAGCGGCGACGCGAGGTGCTGAGCGCCGCGCTCGGCGAGCTGAAGACGCCGGCCCGCATCGTGGGCAGCGAAGGCGCATCCACCTTCTGGGTCGAGGTGCCCGCGTCCGTGAACACGACGGCGCTGAGTGTCGTGCTGGAAAACGAGGGCGTTCTCATCGATCCGGGCAGCCGTTTCTTCACCGGCGACGGCCCGCGCAACTACATGCGCATCGCCGTCTCGCAGATCCACGAGAGCCAGATCCGAAAAGGCGTCAACCGCATCGACAAGGCAATCCGGGCGGCTGCTTGAGGCTTGTTGCCTGCTGGAAATGCTTACCCGTAATTCCGGTAACGCTCCACCGCGATCGCGATCTGGTCGTCGTCCAGGAGCGTGACCGGTCCCGCCTGCCGCGCCTGAATGTATTGCCGGCAGAGGATCTCGAGGCGATAGGCGGCATTGAATGCCTTTCGCAGCGAGGTGCCATAGGCGATCATGCCGTGATTGCCGAGCAGGCATGCCGTGCGCCCGTCGAGCGCGGCAACCGCGGATTCGCCGAGCTCCACCGATCCATAGGTCTCATAGGTGGTGCAGCGCACGTCGCCGCCGCCGAAAGCCGCAAGCATATAATGGAACGGCGGCAGCGGCTGATTGGTGCAGGCCATGGCCACGCAATGGTCGGAATGGGTGTGGACCACGGCCTCTGCTCGCGCAAAGGCACGGTAGATCGCGGCATGCATCGACCATTCGCTCGATGGCCGCAACCCCTCTGCGCAACGCCCGTCCATGTCGGTGCGGACGAAGCTTTCCGGCCTGATCGTTTCCGCCGAAGCCCCCGCCGGCGAAATCAGCATGCCGTCCTCGTGGCGCACGCTGATGTTGCCTGCCGCCAGGAAGATCAGCCCGGCGCGGTCCAGCTCGCGATAGAGATGAGCCAGTTCAGCGCGTTTGTCTGCTTCGACGGACATGATGATCCTTCCAGGCGTTCGTATTGGTGGGCTGTCAGGCCAGGGTCAGTGATCGCGAGGAGAGCAGCAGGAGCAGGTCGCGCCCTGGAAGGCCGATCCCTGCCAGTCCGCATAGCCGGCCCGCAGCCCATCGATCGCAGCCCCGGTTTCCGCGGCAAGAGCCCGCAGATCGGCGGCAACGACTGAGGCCTTCTCGATCAGCATGGCCTCATCGAGCAGGGTGACGGTGCCGTTGCGCAGCAGCCAGTTGCCATCCACCATCAAGGAATGCACGCTGCGCGCATCGGCATGCGCGACAATGGATCCGGCACTCACCGGAGCAACCGCCAGTCCCGGCGCGCGCGGGTCGAGCATCAGCACATCGGCGACGGCACCTGTTTCGAGCCGGCCGCGGACCGCCTGGTTGCGGAAGACACCGGCGCCTGCCGTGGTGGCGGCGTAGAGCACCTGCCCGGGTTTCGGCCAGTGCCTGAAGTCGCTGCCGGGGTCCCGCCCGGAAACCAGCATATGCCGCATCACTTCGAACAGGTCGTGGCGGCCGCCGGCATTGGAACAATCCGTGCCGAGGGCGACTGCGAGACCGAGTTCGAGGTCATCGTGAATGGTCTTGCGCCCGGAGCCCAGCATGGCGTTGCTGACCGGGTTGAAGGAAAGGGTCACCCCGCGCCTGGCGAGCAATTCCTTCTCTTCGCGCGTCAGCCAGACGCCATGGGCGACCGACAGCCGGTCGTGCAGCAGGCCGGCGGCGTCCAGTGCCCTGACAAGGCCACCACGCCAGCGGGCGTCGGCGAGCTGTCTCTGTGGGAACGTCTCCAGGAGATGTGTGTGGCTGCCGAGGCCGAGGCTGTCCTGAAGTCGCTGCCACAGTTTCCAGAAATCGTCCGAGCAGCGCTGCGGTGCGTTGGGGCCGCACATCAGTTCGACACGGCCGTGCCCTTGCTGCCGCAGACGGACGGCGAGCCCCCGATACAGCGCTTCGATCTCTTCGGCGCGGCGTGGCGCCAGCGGCAACAGGCGCGCTGCCAGGTCGGTGTCGAGCGGAATGCCCAGCAGTTCCTCATCGCGCAGATCGGCGAAGAACGGGGCGAAAGCGACCCTGAGACCGGATTCGAGATGGGCATCGAGGCCGATCGCAGCCCGACCCACCTGCGGGAAATGATCGACATAGCTGCCGATGCCGTTGCGGATCAGCTCGACCGCCGTCAGCAGCACGCTGAGGCGCGCCGCCTCATCGGTGAAGCCCCGGCCGTAGTTGATGGCATGGAAGGACCACAGCTCGAGCGGCAGGGAATTCTCGGTTCCTCGAAACAGCGTCGAGGACGAGTGAACGTGGCAATCGGCCAAAGGCGGCATCAGGATCATGCCGGCCGCATCGATGACCTCGTCGGCGCCGAGTGCGGCCGCAGCCGCCTCGGCCGGGGAGAGGACGGATGCAATCCGTGTCCCCCTGACCAGCAGGCCACCCGGCCTGAACCCGGTATCGCCGCCGGGCCAGATGGTTGCGCCGATGAAGCAGGTCGACCTGTCGCCGCTCATGACAGCGGCTGCTTGGCGAAAGTCTGCAGGATCATGGCCGGAGCGAAGACACCGATCGAGGTCGCGACGGCCGAGACCAGACGCGGTGGTGTGACGTCGAAGGCCGGATACCATCCCCTGGCCAGGTAGGAAGCGGTTCGCATGCCGAGACAGTGGAGCGACTCGTCGCCGTCACGCTCCTCCATCCTGACGTCCTCCGGGCTTGGTGCCTTGGCGTCGGGAAAGCGGACCATGGCGATAAACGGTATGCCGAAGTGATGCGCGGCGACGGCCAGCTGCAGCGTGCCGACCTTGTTGATGACATGGCCGGACAAGGTGACCCGGTCGGCTGCGGTCATCAGCCGGCTGACCAGGCCGCGGTCCATGGCATGGGCAGCCATGCCGTCGGTGATAACCGTCGTCTCGATGCCCATCTCGGCCACGCTGTGTGCCGTCAGCCGAGCGCCTTGCAGATAGGGCCGGGTCTCGGTGCAGATCACTTTCACCGACTTCCCGGCCTTGATGGCGCTGCCGAGCGCATGGATCAACCCGGACTCCGCCCAGCAGTGAGTAAGGATGGTGTCGCCGTCCTCGATCAGGCTGGCGGCGTTGGCTCCGAGCTTCCGGCTGAACTCGTCCTGCCGGTCCCATGCCTGACGGGTGCAGATCTCGATGCGCTCGGCCATGTCGGCGCGGTCCAGCCAGGCCTCGGCCTCGGCCTGCAGCAGGCCGATGACATCGCGGATGTTGTTGTTGGTCGGCCGTGTCCGCAACAGGCGGGTGGCGGCATCGGCGAGCGCCTTCCGGCGCGCCGCGGGCTGCAGTGAACTTGCTTTCCTGGCGGCAAGCACGAAGCCGGCGCTGGCCGCGAAGAAAGGTCCGCTGCTCTGGGTCACCATCTGCTCGATGGCCATCGCGACCTCTTCCAGGGTCTCGCAGTCGACGAAGCGGGTCTGGAACGGGAAGACCCGCCGGTCGAGGATGCGCACACGGTCGGGCTCGAGCAGGACGCTCTTGGCAATAAGGGTCGGCATAGCGATAGACGTGTCCATCACCGTCTCCATGTCAGAAATGTTCTTGGCAAGTCCCTGCGTTGCAGAGACGCTGCTAGACGTCCGCAGCCGCGATCGTCGTTCGCCCGGCCTTCCGGGCCCTTTGATCCCACTCCGCCAGCCGCCTGATGGCTTCGGCGCCGACCAGGCAGGCACGCGCCACGCCGCCGCTCTCGTCCCAGACGCCGGTGATGCGGTTGGCGATGACCGAGCAGATCGCGCCGGCGCGCAGGCCGTAAATCCGCGCCAGCGTCAACAGCGCTGCGGTCTCCATCTCGAAATTGAGCACGCCGGCCCGCTTCATCTCCTCGAGGATACGCTCGCCTTCCGGCGCGACATAACCGTTGAAACCCGGCCGTCCCTGGCCGGCGATGAAGGAGCCGGTGGTGGCGCCGGTGCCGACGCGGTGGCTGAGGCCGCTGGCGCTGGCGGCATCGACCAGCGCGAAGGTGACTTCGTGCGAGGCGACCGCCGGGAATTCATTGCGCACGTAGAAATGGCTGGTGCCGTCGAGGCGCACCGATGCGTCGTTGATGATCAGCGAGCCGGGCTCGATGTCCTCCTTCAGCGTGCCGCATGTGCCAACGCGGATGAAGGTATCGATGCCGAGCTTCACCAGGTCGGCAAGCACGATGTCGAGCGACGGCGCGCCCATCATGGTCGAGACGGCGCCGATGCGCACGCCCTTGTAGGTACCCACGGCAGCCCGATAACCGCGAGGCAGCGCAATGACCTCGGACGTTTCCCATTGGCTTGCCATGAAGTCGACGCGCTCGGGATCGCCCGGCAGCAGCACGTAGCGCGGCAGGTTCAGCGCGGTGAGTGCATTGATGCGCCGGCGGTCGCCGGTGTTTGCTGTCGCGGTTTCGGTGGATTGACTGGTCATCTTGGTTTCCCTGGCCGCGCGATCAGGCGGTCCGCCATTTGACGAAGTATTTCTCGGCCAGCACCACGGCCCCGAACATTGCCAGCGCCAGTGCCGACGACATCATGATCGAGGCGTAGAGCAGCGGCGTGCGGTAATCGAAGGTCGACTGGATGATGAGCATGCCTATACCGGATTCAGCACCCACCCACTCGCTGACGATGGCGCCGATGACACTGCTGGTGGCGGCGATCTTCAGGGCCGTGAACACGAAGGGCAGCGAGCGCGGCAGGCGCAGGCGGAAGAACACCTCGGCCGGACTGGCTGACATGATCTTCATCAGCTCCATCTCCGAATGCGACACCGCCTCCAGGCCACGCAGCGTGTTCACCAGCGTCGGGAACATGCAGATGATGGCGGCGATCGCGATCTTCGACGACATCGACAGACCGAAGACGAGGATCAGCACCGGTGACAGTGCGATGATCGGTATGGTGTTGAACAGCACGACGACCGGGAAATAGATGGCGCGCAGGCGCCGGCTGTGCACGAAGATCGTCGCCAGCAGGAAGCCGATGCCATTGCCGACGAAGAAACCGGCAATGGCTTCCATCGCCGTCGGCTGGATGTTGTGCCAAAGCAGCTGCCGGTTGTCCCACAGCGCGTGAACCACGGTGAGCGGATCGGGCGCGATGAAGGGACGCACCTGGAAGCCGACGATGACTGCCTGCCACAGCACGACCAGGGAAAGCAGGCCGATGACCGGCCAGGCCCATGACAGCGAGGGTCTCATGCATGCCCCCCGTGCGCCGTCTCCATCACGCCGCGCAGGCGCGAGGTGATGTCGAAGAAGGCCGGCGAGGAGCGATCGATGCCATTGCCGGGCTTATGCTCGTCCAGTTCGATCGTCTCGACGATGCGCCCGGGATGCGCGCCCATCACCACGACCGTCTGGCCGAGGAAGGCCGCCTCCGACAGCCCGTGGGTGACGAAGACGATCGTGGTGCCGGTCTCGCGCCAGATGCGCAGAAGCTCGTCGTTCAGGCCGTCGCGGGTGATCTCGTCGAGCGCGCCGAACGGCTCGTCCATCAAAAGGATATCCGGCTTCGTCACCAGGGCCCGCGCGATCGCCACGCGCTGGCGCTGCCCGCCCGACAATTGCCAGGGCTGGGCATCCTCGCGTCCTTTCAGGCCGACGAGTTCAAGCAGGTCGCGCGGATCACGATGCGACCGCTTCTGCGCCGCCCAGCCACCGACCTGCAGAGGCATCTCGACATTCTCGAGCGCCGTGCGCCAGGGCAGCAGGGTTGCCTCCTGAAACACGAAGGAGATGCGGCGCTGGCGGCGCACCTCCTGCGGGCGGTCACCGAACACCCTGATCGTGCCGCCGGTGCTCTGCAGGAGGTCGGCGATGTTGCGCAGCAAGGTGGACTTGCCGCAGCCGGAAGGGCCGATCAGCACCACGAACCGACCTTTCGAAACCCTGAGATCAAGGCTCTGGTAGGCGGTAAGCTGGCCGAAGGACATTGTGAGGTCGCTGACCTCGATGGCGAGTTCTCCAGACATCGGTTATCCCAGCTTCGGACGGACGTCCGCGGTGGCGTCGAGCACCTGCCAGGATACACATTTCTCGACCACCGGCGCCGCTCCGGCGAAACGACCCGCCTGCTGGAACAGCGAAATCTGTGTCGCCAGCTTCGCGGCGTCGTGCCAGCCCCAGCCATGTTCCCGGGTCTCCTGATCGAAGGAGAGCGCCATGATCGTGTCTACGGTCTTGTATTCGATCTCGCGGTCGAGCGCCGGATAGGCATCGCACATGATGTCCACCGCGGCGCGCCGGTTCTCATACGCCCAGCCCCAGCCGCGCGAAACGGCGCGGATGAATCTGGTGAGGTTCTGCTTCTGGCTGTCGAAGGTTTCAGCGCTGGTGAAATAGGAATTGGCATAGTTCGGGATGATCTCGGACGGCACCAGGGTGACGATGTCCGGGCCAAGCACGGAAAGTGCCTTGGTGTTGGTGAGGAAGCCGGTGACGGCATCGACCTGTCCGGTCAGCAGCGGCGTCATGTCGGCGCCCATGGTGACGACCTTGACCGACGAGGCGTCGAGGCCGCTCTTGGCCATGATCAGGTCGAGCAGGTAGCGCCCGTTCGGATTGATCGCGATCGTCTTGCCGAGGAGATCCTGCGGCGTGCGGATCGGCTTGCCGGGCAGCGAGATGTAGGCATAGGGCGAGCGGCGCAGACCGCTGGCGAACAGAAGCAGCGGCCGGCCGGCCTCATACGCGGTCAGGAACTGGGCCGTGGAGGAGAACTGGCCGGCAGCCGCCTGCCCTGCCAGCACCGGCGGCACGGTCTGTGCGTTCGGCCCGCCGGGGCCGAACACGACAGTCAGTCCTTCTTCCTTGAAGAAACCCTTCTGCTGGGCGACGATATCGCCGAGCTGGCCGTTGCCGAGCAGCCAGTCGAACTGGATCCGCACCTCGACGCCGTCATCGGCGAAGGCTGGCCCGAACGACACCATCGCCCCGCCCAGACCCGCGGCAATGCCGCCTTTCAGCAAGGTACGCCTGCTTATTCCCCCCATCATCCCGTTCCCTTTTTAAGATGATTGTTTGTTGTTGTCTGTCAGTCGTAACCGCACTTCCTGTCACCGATAAGAACCAGTTATGCGATTAGAAGGAACCACTTTTACGACCGAACGGCACGCACTGTTGCGGATGGGCTGGAGCGCCAATGGAAAGTAAGTTCTGCGCTGCTCGTCGACTTTGCCGCAACACGCAGCTGGTTGCGTGAAGATCAGATGTCTCCGGATTGCATCGGTCTGGGAAAGCCGGCATTGATCGCACCGAAAAGTCCGAGGTGGCCATGGAAGAAAAAGCTGAATCGAAGAAATCGGTCCGTAAACGCGCCGATGAAATCAAACCGTTTCGCTGCAAGAATTTGATCGCGGTGCTTGAGCATCCCACCGACATAAAAAACATCGGAACGGTGATCCGGAATGTAAACGCCTTGGGTGTCGAGAAGGTCTATGTCGTGGACCCTCGGCGATCCCTTCCTGACGACTGGCAGGATTTGCGCGATCGGAAATCGGTTTCGAAAACGTCCGTTTCCGCAGTGAAATGGACGTTCGTAAGACGTTTCGACAGCACCGACGAATGTTTCGACCATCTCGAAAAAAAGGGGTTCACCTCGATCGTTACCTCGCCACATGTGAAGGGCAAGGCCAGCATCTTCCTTCACGAGGGCAACTACACCACCCACACCAAACTCGCGGTCTGGTTCGGCAGCGAAGCGACGGGTATCAGCGACCTTGCCGTCCAGAGAAGCGCGATGTGCGTCAGCATTCCCATGTTCGGCATGATCGAAAGCCTCAACCTCGGCACGAGCTCAGGCATCGTCCTGTACGAAGTCGCAAAGCAAAGACGCGAATATCAAAGCAAGTACAGGTGGCGTAACAAGAAGGGCGCTCGGTCAACCCCCTTGCCGACCGTGATCCCTCCCGAGGCCGAGGCCGCGAGCTAAAACCCCCGGAAACCAGAGGTCTCCGGGGTGTCGGGAAGACAGAAATCCAACCAGCTCTAGCCGGCTGCGTCTGCGATGAGGCGGCAGATGGAGTCGCGGGTGACGCCTTCGGGAGCGATCTGGCCAGCCTGCACCATGAACACCACGTCGATCTTGCTGCCCTTGCCGGACTTGCGCACGACCACGCGCAGCGTCTGCTCACGGCCGGAGCCGGAGGTTTCCTGCTTGGCGGTCAGCGAGCCCATCGCCTTGTCGACCTTGATGTTCTCGAAACCCTCGGCCAGCATGGCGCGATGGGCATTGTCCAGCGCTTTTTTGGCATCGGTCTTCGGCAGAACGCCGGAGCTCTTGTAGCTGACGGCCGTTACCGACGGCACGCCCACGACCTTGAAGTTCTTCTGGCAGGACTGCGCGTTGGCCGCGGAGACCGCCAGCAGGGACGCCGCCGCGGCGACAAAAATCTTGCTGATCATGAAAAACCTGTGCCTGAAAATTGTTCTGTTTCAACCGGGCCTCGCTTCCCGGTCAGCTCAGCAATAGTCGGCTAGCCGGCAACATGCCAGCGCGAGGATGTACTAGTCTGGCCAGATGAACGGGCAAGGACACCTGCGGACGGTACATCGTCCAGTATCGCAACGTGTCTCACAATGGTGCGGTTGCGGCCGTGAAAGGCTGGACGTCAGCAAGGAAAGACGCAACGGCGGACGGCAGGCTGGCGGAGGTCGGCGCATAGACGCCACAGGCGGAAAGCAGGCTGCGTTTGTTGGCGGCAAGGCCGAGATGGCGCCAGATGGTGCGGGTTGCGTAAGGCATGTTGTTGTTGCGCCAGGAGATGCCCATCGTCAGGCCGCGAAGATAGCGGCGCTGGTGCAGTTCGAACGGCATCAGGATCGTCTGTCCGAAGGTCGGCGCTTCGCCACGGGTCAATTCGGTCAGGAAGATGCGCTGGCGCTGGTAGGCGGCGAGGCCGACATAACGCGAGCGCTGGGAAATGCCGCGCTCGGGATCGATGATGCGCTCCAACGTCGTGACGACGACCTGGCCGTCCTTCTCGCGCATGTGAGCGCAGGAACAGACGACCTGGCCCGGCCAGGAAAGCGATACGTGCCAGGTCTGGTAGAAGCCGAGATGGGGCCGCAGCGCACGCAGGTCGCCGGGAAAGGCGTCGTCCAATGGCCCGGCATCCATGGCCGGGCGGCTCCTTTCGCTCAGCTTTCGCTGGAAGGCATGCAAAGGCAGGCTGAAATCGGCCGGATCGAGACCGAAGGCGGCGGCAATCCGCAGGCGGTTGTGCGCCGAAGGCAAGGTTCCGGCGTTGAGATAGCGGTTGAACTGTTGCCTGTTGACGCCGACGACGCGGCACAGATCGGAAATCGACCGTCGGGTGCTGCATGCGAATTTGAGGTTGGCTGGAAAATTGCCCGGGGCGTCGTGCATCGGCGTGTCTTGCAGAAATGGAAAACGGCTGGGGATAGAAGGAACTGCCTCAGTGTAAACTCGCTTAAAGCAGCGTCAACGCGCGAAATTGCGCAGGCGTGGGCCCGGATCATTATCGCTCCCGAGCGCCATTTCCGGCAGCTCCAATAATGGGGACACAATGATCAGCAACACGTTGAACCTCTCGCGCCGCACGTTCCTTCACGGGAGCGCACTTCTTGGCCTGTCGGCCGCGGCAGGAACCTTTGCCTTGCCGGCCGTGGCCGAGGAACCGGTGCGCGGCGGCACCTTGCGGATGGGACTGGAGGGCGGCGCCTCCGCCGACGCGCTCGACCCGGCGCTGGCATCGGCAAGCGTGCTGTTCGTGATCGCGCATTGCTGGGGCGACACGCTGGTCGAGTCCGACCCCAAGACCGGTGCTGCCGTGCCTTCGCTGGCGGAGTCCTGGTCGCCGTCGCCGGATGCCAGGGTGTGGACCTTCAAGATCCGCAAGGACGTGCGTTTCCACGACGGCAAGCCGATGACCGTCGCCGATGCGGTCGCCACGCTGCAGCGTCACGCCGGCGCCAAGTCGCAGTCGGGCGCGCTCGGCCTTCTGACAGGCATCGACAGGATCGAGGACAAGGCCGGCGACCTTGTCATCACGCTGAAGGAAGGCAATGCCGACCTGCCACTGGTGCTGACGGACTATCACCTGCAGATCCAGCCCAACGGCGGCAACGACAACCCCAGTGCCGCCATCGGCACCGGCCCCTACAGACTGGTCAAATTCGAGCCGGGCGTGCGCACCGCCTTCGAACGCAACAAGGATGACTGGCGCCAGGACCGCGGCTATGTCGATGCCGTCGAGATCACGGTGATGAACGACCTGACGGCGCGCATCAATGCGTTGCGCTCAGGTCAGGTCGACTTCATCAATGTCGTGCAGCCAAAGGTCGTGCCGCTGCTGAAGCGGCTGCCGGAGGTCGAGATCCTGCGCACGCCGAGCAAAGGTTTCTACGCCTTCCTGATGCACTGCGACACCGCCCCCTTCGACAACAACGACCTGCGCATGGCGCTGAAGCTGGCGATCGACCGCGAGGCGATCCTCAAGCAGGTGGTGGGCGGCTTCGGCACCATCGGCAATGACTATCCGATCAATGGCAGCTATGCGCTGGCGCCGACCGACATCGAACAGCGCCAATACGATCCGGACAAGGCTGCGTTCCACTACAAGAAATCCGGGCATGACGGGCCGATCCTGCTGCGCACCTCCGATGCCGCGTTCCCCGGCGCAGTCGATGCGGCGCAGCTTTTCCAGATCAGCGCGGCAAAGGCCGGCATCAAGCTCGACGTGCAGCGCGAGCCGAGCGACGGCTACTGGACGGAGGTGTGGAACAAGAAGCCGTTCTGTGCCTCCTACTGGGGCGGCCGTCCGACACAGGATGCCCGCTATTCCACCTCCTATGTGTCGAATGCGGAATGGAACGACACGCGTTTCAAGCGTCCGGATTTCGACAAACTGGTCGCAGAGGCGCGTGGCGAACTCGACGAGACCAAACGCCGCGCCCTCTACCGCCAGATGGCGGTGACGGTGCACGACGAAGGCGGCCTGATCCTGCCGGTGTTCAACGACTATCTCAACGCCTCGTCGAAGAAGCTGAAGGGTTTCGTCGACGATATCGGCAACGACCTCTCCAACGGCCGTATCGCCAGCCGGGTCTGGCTCCAGGGCTGAGCCGGACTGATCTTCCCACGTAATAATAGTGGCGGTACGCGGCGCGTACCGCCGGCACTTTCATGGTTGGTTTCATGTCGAACACAAACTTTCATGTCATCGAGAACGAGTGGATCGTGCTCAAGGATGGCACACGGCTGGCAGCGCGCATCTGGATGCCGGACGCTGCGGAACAGGCGCCGGTGCCCACGGTCCTGGAGTTTCTCCCTTACCGCAAGCGCAACGGCACCGCGCCGCGTGACGAATCCAACTATCCGGCGTTCGCCGCCGCAGGCATTGCCGGCGTCCGCGTCGACATCCGCGGCAGCGGCGAATCCGACGGCGTCATCGATGGCGAATACACGCCGCGCGAGCTGTCCGACGCCATCGAGGTGATCGAGTGGATCACCGCGCAGCCCTGGTCGAACGGCAGCGTCGGCATGATGGGCATCTCCTGGGGCGGCTTCAACTGCCTGCAGGTGGCGGCGCTGAAGCCGCCGGCGCTGAAGGCGGTGATCTCCATCGCCTCCACGGTCGATCGCTACAATGACGACATCCACTACAAGAACGGCACGCACCTGTCGGCGCAGCTTTCCTGGGCGGCGACGATGAGCGCCTATCAGTCACGCTCGCCGGATCCGGCGATCGTCGGCGAGCGCTGGCGCGCCATGTGGCTGGAACGGCTGGAACAGGAGCCCTTCTTCATGGAGGAATGGCTGTCGCACCAGCGCCGCGACGATTTCTGGAAGCATGGTTCGATCGGCGAGGATTTCGACGGTTTCCCGGTTCCGGCGCTGGTGATCTCAGGCTGGGCCGACGGCTACCGCAACACGCCGCTGAAGGCAGTGGCCGGCATGCCCGGCAAGGCCAAGGCGCTGGTCGGCCCGTGGGTGCACAAATATCCGCATTTCGCCTATCCGAAGCCGCGCGCAGATTTCCACACCGAAGCGATCGCCTGGTGGCGGCGCTGGCTGTGCGACGAGAACAACGGCGCCGAGGGCGTGCCGCAGGTGCGTGCCTATATCCTTGACGGCCCGCGTCCGGCGCGCTGGCGCGAGGCGGATCCCGGCTACTGGATTGCCAAGGATGCGTGGCGCGAACCCGAAACCATGACGCTGGCAATCGGCTCCGGCGGGCGGCTGGAGCACGATGCGGCAGAACGTGCCGGCGGCAACGCCCTGCTCAACTCGCCGCTGGATACCGGAACGGCGGCCGGCGAGTTCTTCACGCTCAAGCCGGACACGGAAATGGCCGGCGACCAGCGCCTCGACGACGCCGGTTCGCTGACGTTCGAAACCGGGATATTGAGCGACGAATGCCTCATCCTCGGCCAGCCCGTGCTGAAGCTCAGGCTTTCCAGCGATGTGCCGCTTGCCAATCTGGCCGCGCGGCTGGTGGATGTGCATGCCGACGGCACCGCCACCCGCGTCTCATTCGGCGTGCTCAACCTCGCGCATCGCGCAGGCAACGCCGAACCGAGAGCGCTGGAACCCGGCAGGACGGTCGAGGTGGAACTGATGCTCGACGCCTGCGGCTATCGCTTCGGACCGGGACACCGCATCCGGCTGTCGCTGTCGAGCGCCTATTGGCCGATGATCCTGCCGCCACCGTATGACGCCACGCTGGACGTCGACCTTTCATCCATCGAATTCGGCCTGCCGCTGCTTGGCGAACACCGCCGCATCGATGTGCCGGAACCGACCAATCCCGACCCGCTGCCGCGCTACGAGACGCTCTCGCAGGGCTCGGCCGGGCGCGTCGTCGAACGCGACATGCTGAACGGCGTCACCCGCTACAGGGTCAGCGAGGATACAGGCCTCAACCGCCATCCCGGCAATGGCCTGAGTGCCCGCGACACCACCGAACAGGTGTGGTCGATCGTGCCGGGAGACCCGCTGTCGATGGCGGCCGAAATCACCTCGCACAGCCTTGTCGCCCGCGAGGGGTGGGAAACCCGGACCCGCAGCGTCATCAGGCTCTCCTGCACCGAAACGGAGTGGATCACCTCCGAGCACATGCAGGCCATGCACGATGGGACCATCGTGTTCGAACGCGAACGCAGCGTACGCATCCCGCGCGATCACATGTGAAGAATGCCCGGCTTTCCGTGCTGTCTCCGGTCGGTACGGAAATCCGTCGTTCAGAGAGATCCATCCATTCGAAATCCATAATATAAACTACTGAATTTGTTACATAATTGTAATGTTTCTGTTCAGTTTTGGTTCATGTTTCGAGACCTAATCCTCCTTGTGTGAACACATCAGGAGCCACACAGATGAAACGTCTCATTCTCTCCGGCCTGGCGATTTCGATGCTCGCCGCATCGAGCCTGCAGGGTTTTGCCGCGCCGATCGCCGTTCCTGGCGTTCCTGACTCGAACCTGATCTCGGCGCAGTACCGGGACCCGGTTCGAAAGGACCGCCGCGTCGTCGACGAACGCGTCATCGTCAAGAAAAAGGTCGTCACCAAGCAGGTGGTGGTCAAGAAGCGCTGGAAGAATGGCCAGCGTTACGACAGCTGGCGCAGTGCCAAGGGCATGAAGGACTACAGCCGCTATGGTCTGCGTCGCCCTGGCGCCGGCCAGCATTGGGTGCGCGCCGGCAACGACTATCTGCTGGTCGGCATTGCCACCGGCGTGATCGCCAGTGTGATTGCCGCGCGATAGGCGCAACACGGCCTCCCAGCAAAAAAGGCGACCTCGAGGGTCGCCTTTTTCTGTATCAGTCAGCCCACGCCAGCTTCGAGGCGGAGCCATCATCGTTATTCGACGGCGGCAAAGTCTGCCGGATCGAAGTCGTAGCGCGTCGAGCAGAACTCGCATTCGACGCTGATCTGACCTTCTTCCGTGCTGTCCTTGATCTCCTGGGCGGTGAAGCCTTCAAGGATGCCGCGGATCTTGTCGGACGAACAGGAGCACTGGTCGGCGACATGGATCTCGTCGAATACGCGCACGCCGTGCTCATGAAAGAGGCGATAGAGCAGCCGTTCGGTGCCGACGGTCGGGTCGATCAGTTCAGCCGGTTCGACCGTAGCCAGCAGCGCCAGCAATTCCTGCCACGAATTGTCGATCGGATCGAGCACCGCCTCCGCGGTATCGCCGTCACCGCCCGGAAGATCGGCCAAGCGCATGCGCTCCGGCGCTTCGGGCAGGAACTGCGCGAGCAGACCACCGGCGCGCCATTGCTTGCGCCCGCCAGGCAGCACCATCTGCGCCACGGCCAGTCGCAGGTCGGTCGGGATCTGCTCCGACTGCCTGAAATAGGTCCGCGCGGCCTCCTCCAGCGAAATGTTGTCGAGCTGCACGATACCCTGGTAGCGCTGCGTATAGGCGCCCTGGTCGATGGTGAGCGCGAGCACGCCTGAGCCCAGCAGTGCCTCGGCCGACACGTCGCCGGCAGCCGTCGCCGCCGCCAGCTTGTCGGCGTCGAAACGGGCATAGGCGCGCAACGCGTTCGGCGTCGAGAAGTCGGCGACCAGCATATCCACCGGCCCGTCGGTGCGGGTCTGCAGGATGAACTTGCCTTCGAACTTCAGCGAGGTGCCGAGCAGCACGGTGACGACGCAGGCTTCCGCCAGCAGGCGGGCGACCGGCTCCGGATAATCATGGCGCGACAGGATGGCATCGAGCATCGGCCCGAGCTGCACCGCGCGGCCGCGCACGTCGAGTGGGCCGACCTCGAACGGCACGACATGATCGTCGCCGGCATGGCCGAATTCGCCGAGTTTGAGCCCCGTTTCAGTCATTCCGTGTTCAGTCAATTTGGTCGTTTCCAACATGACAAAGTCTCCCGGCGCGGCACAACCGCCCTTTTTTGGGAGCATGCCTTCAAACGCCAATGATTTGCGTGATGCCCGGGAGATAGGCATCACATCGCGTCGTATCAAGTCGCAGGCCCTGATCGCAAAACCGTGGACACTTTTGCGGGGCCTGCTGGGTATCAAGTCGCAGGCCCCCGCAAAACCGTGGGACACTTTTGCGGGGGCCTGCCGGTATCAAGCAGCCGGCATCAGGCGCCGAGGCACCAGGCCAACACCGCCTTCTGCGCATGCAGGCGGTTCTCGGCTTCGTCGAACACCACCGAGTGCGGGCCGTCGATCACCTCGTCGGTCACCTCCTCGCCGCGATGCGCCGGGAGACAATGCATGAACAGGGCGTCCGGCTTGGCCTTGGCCATCAGCGCAGCGTTGACCTGATAAGGCACGAACACGTTGTGGCCACGCGCGCGGTGCTCCTGGCCCATCGAGACCCAGGTGTCGGTGACGACGCAGTCGACCTGGTCGACCGCATCCTCGGCCGAGCGGGTGAAGCGGATCTTGCCGCCATTGCCCTTGGCCCAGTCGACGAATTTCTGCTCCGGTTCGCTGCCTTCCGGCACGGCGACGTTCAGGTTGAACGAGAAACGCGCGGAAGCCTCGACGAGCGAGTGCAGCACGTTGTTGCCGTCGCCGGTCCAGGCGAAGGTCTTGCCGGCCACCGGCCCACGATGTTCCTCGTAGGTCATGATGTCGGCCATCAGCTGGCACGGATGGGTATCGTCGGTCAGGCCGTTGATGACCGGAACCGTGGCGTTCTCGGTCAGTTCGAGCAGCCGGTTGTGCGCGGTGGTGCGGATCATGATCGCGTCGACATAGCGCGACAGCACCTTGGCGGTATCGGCGATGGATTCCGAGCGGCCGAGCTGCATCTCGGTGCCGGTCAGCATGATCGTCTCGCCGCCGAGCTGGCGCATGCCGACATCGAAGGAGATGCGGGTGCGCGTCGACGGCTTGTCGAAAATCATCGCCAGCACCTTGCCGTCGAGCGGCTTCGAGCGCTCGCCAGCCTTCAGGCGGGCCTTGCGCGCGGCCGCGTCATCCAGCATGGCGCGCAGATCGGTTGCGGAAACGGTGGACAGATCGGTGAAGTGACGAACGCTCATCATGTCGTCCGGTTACTTCGCCGCAGCCGCAACGGCTTCCGACAGGCCCTTGGCGGCACCACGGATACGCTTCAGGCCTTCGCGGATGTCGTCTTCGGTGACGGTGAGCGGCGGCAGCAGGCGGATGACGTTGTCGCCGGCCGGAACCGCCAGCAGGTGCTGGTCACGCAAGGCCCCGTTCACGGTGCCGTTCGGCATGACGCATTTGATGCCGAGCATCAGCCCGTCGCCGCGAATGCTTTCGATGACATCCGGGAATTCATCGGCAACAGCTGCAAGTCCCTGCTTGAACAGCAGTGCCTTGCGGTTGATGTCTTCGAGGAAGCCGTCTTCCAGCACCACGTCGAGCACGGCATTGCCGACCGCCATGGCGAGCGGGTTGCCGCCGAAGGTGGTGCCATGCACGCCGGCCGTCATGCCGCGCGCGGCCTCGTCGGTGGCCAGGCAAGCGCCCATCGGAAAGCCGCCGCCGATGCCCTTGGCGATCGCCATCAGGTCCGGCGTCACGCCGGCCCATTCATGCGCAAACAATTTGCCGGTGCGGCCGATGCCACACTGGACCTCATCGAAGATCAAAAGCAGGCCATGCTTGTCGCACAGCTGCCGCAACCGCTTCAGCGACTGCAGCGGGAAGGAACGAATGCCACCCTCGCCCTGCAGCGGCTCGAGCAGGATCGCCGCGGTCTCCGGCGTGATCGCCTTTTCGGCGGCGTCAATGTCGTCGAACGGCACCTGGTCGAAACCGTCGACCTTGGGGCCGAAGCCTTCCAGATATTTGTACTGGCCGCCGGCCGCGATCGTCGCCAGCGTGCGGCCGTGGAAGGCGCCCTCGAAGGTGATGACGCGGAAGCGCTCGGCGTGGCCAGTGACGAACTGGTAGCGGCGCGCCGTCTTGATAGCGCATTCCAGCGCCTCGGCGCCCGAGTTGGTGAAGAACACCTTGTCGGCGAAGGTCGCCTCGACCAGCCGCTCACCCAGGCGGCGCTGTCCCGGGATCTCATAAAGATTGGAGACGTGCCAGAGCTTGTCGGCCTGATCCTTCAGCGCCGCAACCAGGTGCGGATGGCCGTGACCCAGCGAGTTGACCGCGATGCCGGCAGCAAAATCGAGGTATCGGTCGCCCTTTTCCGTCACCAGCCAGGAACCCTCTCCTCGCTCGAAAGCCAGGGGTGCACGGGCAAAGGTCTCGTAAAGCGCCGAACCGCTCATTATATGCTGCTCCGGTACTGAAAAAATAAAAGCCGCCCAAGCGGCGGCTATTGGCAGCTTATCGTGTTTTTCAGCCATGAAGTCAACGAAAAGCTCTTTTACAGCACCGCCTGGACCAACCTGTTTCAGCTGGCGGAATTTGAATGTCGAAAACCGCTGGTGCAGCCAAGTTGGGGAAAACTGCGAAATCCGATTCGTGTTGCAGTTGGGACTCTTGTCACCGAGTCAGCGCATCGGTAATTGTGAATGAGAAATAGCTAGATTTCGTACGGCGGATCCAATCACCCCAGATATGTGGTGCCCGCCCGGCGCGAGCCGGAACGATTTTGGATTCTGAAAACACCGGACGGTTCAAAGGAGCGCGGTCTTATGAACTGGACTGACGAGCGAGTAGAACTCTTGAGGAAACTGTGGTCGGAGGGTCTGAGCGCAAGCCAGATCGCGGCCCAGCTTGGCGGGGTGAGCCGCAATGCGGTCATTGGCAAGGTACACCGGCTGAAGCTGTCGGGCCGTGGCCGCACGACGGCGGCACCGGCACGGCAGAAGAAGGCCCCGGCCGCCAGCGGCGCTTCGTCGACCAAGTCGACGACACGTGCTGCGGCCAGCACCTCCCATCGCCATGTCACCGCCTCGATCGGCGCGACCGCACTGCAGGTGCAGTTCGACGCCGAGCCGGTGGCTCGCCAATATCTGCGCCCGGTCGAAAACGTGGTGGTGCCGATCTCGCGACGCCTGCAGCTCACCGAGCTGACCGAGCGCACCTGCAAGTGGCCGAACGGCGACCCGCTGACGGAAGAATTCCACTTCTGCGGCAACGACGCCGGCGAAAGTGGGCCTTATTGTACCTATCACTCGCGCATCGCCTTCCAGCCGGCCTCGGAACGCCGCCGGGTGCGGTAAAGGCAAGGTAGTAAGGACTACGGCTTCAGGGCAGCAGGCGATTTCGCCGCTGCCCTTTTTCATTGCTCTGTTGTCGCCTTGCTCCTGTAGTGCACGGGTGGGACAGCCCTATCCAATATCACCCCCGCAACGAAAACCGAGGTGGCTGGACGTGGCGCTGAAATGGTTGCATGTCCGGGCGGCAACCCGATAGCGGTCGCAATAGCTCGCATGACAAAGGTAGGACCCGCCGCGCATCACCATCATATGCTTTCTTTCGTCCGTCCACGGTGAAGCGGTCCATTCCCATACATTTCCCAGCATGTTGTAGAGCCCGAAACCGTTCGGGGGAAAGCTGCGTGCCGGGGCGGTGCTGAGATATCCATCGTCTGCCGAGTTGCGCAGCGGAAACCGCCCTTGCCAGATATTGCACATGTGGCGCCCGCCCGGATGCAGGTCATCGCCCCAGGCATAGATCGCCCGCTGAAGACCGCCTCTCGCGGCCACCTCCCACTCAACCTCCGTGGGCAGCCGCTTGCCAACGAATGCAGCAAAGGCAGCGGCATCGTTCCACGAAACGTGGACGACAGGATGGTCGCGCAATCCGTGCAGAGAGGAACCTGCTCCGTCCGGAGCATGCCAGCAAGCTCCACGAATCGGCAGCCACCACTCCGGCGTGCTGCTGGCGTCCGTATCCGTGGCGATTGCCGCCTGCGGGTGCGCCTGCGCCATGAAAACGAACGACCAGCCAAGACGCTCGGCGTCCGTGATGTAACCTGTGGCGCCGACAAATGATGCGAAGGCATGATTTGTCACGGCAGTCTTGTCCATGAGGAAGGCAGGCAGACCGACCTGCCTCACCGGCCCTTCGCCATCATCAGGATTGGCGAACGCCCGATCCTCGCCGAGCAGCCAGCGTCCAGCCGGAATCCGCGCCATTTCGGGATGACTGTCCAGCACAAGCGGAGCGGGCGCGACGACTTCTTCGCGGAGACGATCAGCCGCGGGCAGACCCGGGGTGCAACAAGCCATGGCATCTGAATCCGACACAGGAGCCCAGGGAGTTTGACTCTTTCCCGAGAACACGTAAAGGTAGGACGTCCTACCTCTTGGAGGAGAGAGCGATGTCGGGCACCGCGACTGAGCGTGTCATGCAGTACATCCGCAGGCAAAAACTGGCGGTGGGGGACCGTCTGCCAGCGGAAGTGGACATATCCCGGATGCTCGGCCTCAGCCGCAACTCATTGCGCGAGGCCTATGCCGACCTGATGGCCAAGGGCCTGCTCAAGAACAAGCACGGCGTCGGCACATTCATAGCCAATCCCCCCATTCTCAACGCCCTGACCGGCGCTCCCGGCTTCTGGAAGCTGATCGAGAACGCGGGAATGAAGCCATCCTTCCGCGAGATCGTTCGCGGCGAGGTCATCGCTCCCGAAGAGATCGCCGCAATCCTTGGCCTGGCCGCCGAGAAACCGAGCCAGCGCTTGCGCTGGCTGTTCCTGGCCAACGACCAGCCCTGCATCCTGGTCGACCACTATCTCGCGCATGGCGTGCCGCTGAATGCCTTCAACGCGTTGACCGAGCACAATGCGCTCGCCGCCATCGCCCCTTTCACCATCGTCGATGGCGCATCACTCTCGACACGCACGTCCGCCATCAACGCAACCGACGAAATCGCCAACCTGCTCCAGGTAAACGAGGGAGACGCGCTCCTCTGGAGCACTGCCCTCGTGCATTCGGGCGATGGAAGCGTCCCCCTCGCCTCGCGCTCCTGGATGGTCCCGCATCTTCTGAACAGCCATCAGGTGATGGCTCTCGCACCCGCTCATTTCCAGGGGAATGCCACCCCTGCGCCGGAGGACGAAACGAAATGACCCCCCTTGCAAAGATTGTCCTTGGCCTCGTGTCAGCCTTCTGGCTCTTCCCGGCGCAAATGTCCGTGGCACAAACCCTTGCGCCAGTGCGCTTCGGTGTGGACGCCTACACCACCGGCTCCCAGATATGGATCGCCAAGGAAAAGGGCTTCTTCGAGAAGGAAGGGATCGACGCGCAAATCACCACCTTCGCCACCGGCGTCGAGGCGATCGATGCGCTTCTGATCGGCCGCGCCGACATGGCGGTCGGGCTCGACTTCCCCATCGTGTCGCGCATGCAGGGCGGCAAGCTCACCGTGCTTGCCGGCATCTTTCACAGCATGCCGGGCTTCCACAAGCTGGTTGTCGCCAACGACATCAAGCAAGCCAAGGATCTGGCCGGCAAGAAGATCGGCATCGCCACCGGCACCGCGCAGCATCTGATCACGATCAAATATCTCGAGGAAAATGGAATCCCCGAGGACAAGGTCGAGATCGTCGGCTTCACCAGCCTTATGGAGATCGTCGCTTCGCTCCGTTCCGGCCGCATCGACGCCGCCTTCGTCTGGGCTGACGGCACGCAAAGAACGATCGACGGCGGCAAGCACTACGTGCTGACCGATGACGCCGCCGCCAAGCGCAGCAGCAGCGCCTATATCGTCGCCCAGACCGATTTCACGCAGAAGCATCCAGAGCTGACGGTGGCGACGCTGCGCGCGCTTGACGCGGCAAGCCAGTTCATCGCGCAGAACAAGGATGAGGCAGCAGGCCTCATCGCCAAGAACACGCGTGCGCCGCGCGAAACCATGCGCGATCTGCTCAACTACAACGAATTCGCACTGGCGCTCACGGACTATGAGCGCAGCGGCTTCAACGAGGTGGCCGACTTCCTCGCCAGGACCAAGTCGCGATCGGTCAGCTTCGACAAGGGCGTAAACCCGGAATTTCTCGAAAAGGCGGCACCCGGCCTGGTCAAGCTGGGCAATTGAGCGGCACGATCATGACAGGCATTTCAGCAAACGAGCCGGTCCAGCCGGGCGCCACGCCGGCGGTCGTCTTCGACAAGGTCGGCATGGCCTATCCCGGCCAGAAGGCCGGCAGCGAACTGATCCTCGCCGACCTCTCGGTGACCGTTGCGAAGGGAGAGTTCTTCGTGCTCGTCGGGCCGAGCGGTTCGGGCAAGTCGACCCTGCTCAAGATCGTGGCCGGAACCGAAAGACAAACCGAAGGGCGGGTCCTGGCCAATGGCCAGCCCATTTCAGGGCCGGACCGACGTCGTGGCATGGTGTTCCAGTCCATTGAAGAGCCACTGTTCCAGTGGCTCAACGTAGCGGAAAATGTCGGCTTTGGTCCGAGCGTCGCCGGCAAGCCCGGCGTCGAATGCCGCGCCATCGCACAACATCACGTCGACCTGGTCGGCCTGCGCGGACACGAACAGAAATTTCCGCATGAGCTTTCCGGTGGCATGAAGCAGCGTGTGCAGATCGCCCGCACCTTGGCCGCCGAACCGGAATTGATCCTGTTCGACGAACCCTTCGCCGCGCTCGATGCGCTGACGCGCCGCGTCCTGCAGAAGGAGCTGACACGGATATGGCGCGAGACCGGCTGCACCATGGTCTACGTCACGCACGATATTCGCGAGGCGGTGTTGCTGGGCCAACGCGTCGCCGTGATGAGCCGGGGACCCCGCGCCAACATCACCCGCATCTACGACATCGACCTCCCTTATCCGCGCGACGATCTCGACAGCCGTTTCGCCGATGCCGTCAAGGCCATCGAAGGCGACATCGAACGGGAAGCGGCTTCGCAATGGGAACCAAACTGATGCCATCCTATGCCTGGTCGGCCCTGAGTGTCGCCGTCTTCATAATCCTGTGGCAGGCGGCTTCGACCTGGCTGGTCGATCCCATGTTCCTGCCCACGCCTGTCGCGGTGTTCAACGGCGCGACACAAATGCTGTCCGAAGGCGTGCTGACCCAGTCGGTATTGGTATCGATGACACGCATTCTCTCGGGTTGGCTCATCGGCAGCGCCCTCGCCATTCCAATCGGGCTCGCGGTCGGCGTCTCGCCTGTGGCACGACACCTCGTCGACCCGTTCATCCACTTCTTCCGCTTCGTCCCGGCCATCGCCCTGGTGACGTTGTTCATCATCTGGTTCGGTGTCGGAGAGATGTCGAAGATCATCCTGATCGCCTATGCAACGGCCTTTATCGTGATGGTCAATACGGCAAGTGGGGTGTCCGCGATCGCGCAGGACAAGCTGAATGCCGCGCGCTGCCTTGGCGCAAACAGAAGCCAAGTGTTCTTCCGGGTGATGATGCCGGCCTCGCTGCCCTCGATCTATGTCGGCATGCGGCTGGCGCTCGCCTCGTCATTCCTGGTGATCGCAGCGGCCGAAATGCTCGCCGCCGAAGCGGGGCTCGGCTACGTCATCTGGACATCGCGCCTCTACTTCCAGGTCGACTGGATGTTCGCTGCCATTATCGCGCTCGGTCTCCTGGGCTTCGCCACGGACAGGCTTTGGCGGCTGCTCGGGCGCACGCTGTTCAAGCGATATCTCCGAGGCGTCACCGGATACTGATCCAATCCGGCTGGCCCCGCGCTCACCCGCGTCCAGCCGTCATTCCTGATAGTGGGCCTCAGACGTGGGACAGGTTTTCATGATTTCCGAATTTCGGGGCCGCATCGGCCGCACGCACCACGAATCCGAGCGCGACTACGCGGACATCCCGACAGGCCCGGCGGGCAAACCGAACGTGATCTATGTGGTGCTAGACGACGTGGGTTATTCCGACCTCAGTTGCTTCGGCTCATCGATCGATACCCCGAATTTCGATGCGCTCGCCGACAATGGCCTGCGCTACAGCAACTTCCACACGACAACGCTGTGCTCGCCCACGCGCGCCTGCCTGCTTACCGGGCGCAACCACCACTCCGTCGGCATGCGCTATCTGGCCAATACCGACATGGGCTGGCCATCAGGACGTGGCGCGATCAGCCACCGCGCAGGAACACTGGCCGAAATGCTGAAGGCGCAAGGCTATGCCACCTATGCGGTCGGCAAGTGGCACCTTGCGCCGACCGAGAATGCCAATGCCGCCGGCCCCTTCGACCAGTGGCCGCTCGGGCGCGGCTTTGAACGCTTCTACGGCTTCATGAACGGCAGCACAGACCAGTTCCACCCGGAACTCTGCCAGGATAACCAGCAGGTTCTCCCGCCCGCGATACCTGAGCAGGGTTATCATCTGTCCGACGACCTTTCCGACCGTGCGGTCCGCTATATCGCCGACAAGATGGCGATATGGCCGGACAAACCCTTCTTCCTCTATCTCTGCTACGGCGCAGGGCATTTTCCACACCAGGCCCCCGAGCCGGCGCTGGCGAAGTATCGCGGCCGCTTCGCCCATGGTTGGGATGAGGAGCGCGTGCGCAGGCTGGCCAAGCAAAAGGCGATGGGCCTCGTGCCCGAAGCCACCGAATTGCCTGCACCGAATCCCGGCGTTCGCGCCTGGGCCGAGCTTGACGGCGACGAGCGCGACGTTTCGGAACGCATGCAGGAGGCCTATGCCGCACTGCTCGACCACACCGATGCAGCCTTCGGCAAGCTGCTCGATTTCCTCGACCGCACCGGCATACGCGACAACACGATCATCGTGCTGATTTCCGACAACGGCGCGTCCACCGATTGCGACCCCGACGGCACGACGAACGTCTTGCGCTGGTTCAATCGCCTGCCGGAAGACTATTCCGTTTCGCGTGAAAGCATTGCCGACATCGGATCGGCACGCACTTCCGGCAACTATCCCTGGGGTTGGGCGCAGGCCTCCAACACACCGCTGAAGCTCTACAAGAGTTTCACCCATGGCGGCGGCGTCCGCGATCCGATGATCTTCTCCTGGCCGGCCGGCATTGCCGACAAAGGTGGGGTGCGCACGCAATTCGCACACGTCACCGACATCACACCGACAATCATGCAGATCTGCGGCGTCGCCGCCCCCGACACCATCAACGGCGTGGCACAGATGCCCATTCACGGCGAAAGCTTCGCCTATACGCTGGACGCGCCCGACGCACCGACCGTCAAGCAGTCGCAATATTTTGAGATGTATGGGCATCGCAGCATCTGGCATCGTGGCTGGAAGGCGGTAACGCAGCACAAAGCCGGAAGCGACTTCGACAGCGAGCGCTGGGAACTCTACCACCTCGACGAGGATTTCTCGGAAATCCACGACCTCTCCCGCCAAGAGCCGCAAAAACTGGCCGAGATGAAGGAACGCTGGTGGGCCGAAGCCGGCCGCTACGGCGTGATGCCACTCGACGACAGCGACATGCTGTTCAAACCACCTTTCCGGCCCGGCGCACCGCGCTGGCGTACCGAATGCAGCTTCTTCCCGCCGATCTCCGCCATTCCCGCGGAGGCAGCCCCGATGACACAGGATGTCTCGCATCGCATCACGATCTCAATCGAGCGCGAGAGCACAGACCAAGGAGGGACACTCGTCTGCTTCGGCAGTTGCCATGGCGGCTATGCCATCGACATCATCGATAACCGGCTGGTCTACACCTACAACTATGCCGGTTTCGAAATCAGCCGGATCGTTTCGAGCCGCGAGGTTCCGCCCGGCGCAACAGACATTGCCTTTGAGTTCGAGAAGACCGACACCCTCAAGGGACGCGGCCGTCTGATCGTCGATGGCAAGGCTGATGGCGAACATCTTTTCGAACGGACGCTGCTCAGGCTGTCGTTGTCACAATTGACATTCGGACGCAGCAATCCGGAACCGGTGGACCCAAAGCGACAGGCAAGCCCGGATTTCGCCGGGCGGATCATGCGTATCGACTACGCCATTGGGGCAGATCGCGATGTCGTGCCGACGAGCCTCGATGTCGATTAGCCAGCCATGGGCACAATGCGCGCGAGTTCCCCGACAAAACTGTTCTCGATGGAGGAAGAGGCGATTTAGCTCATTTCCTTTATTCTCCTGCCACCCTGCTTTCCCGCACCCTGTGGTGGCGGAAGTTCAACGCCACGACGATCATCAGCACAATGCCGAGGCATACGAGCAGGATCACGCCGCGCAGTCCGTCGGCAGTTGCTGCGAGACGCAGCGCGCCGGTCAGCTCGCCGACGGGTGCATTGGCGATCGGCACGAGCATGGCAAGGCCGAGCGCGTAGCCGATCTGCTGGGCGGTGGAGGCCAGCCCCGAGGCGATGCCCTGTTCGCGCTGCAGCACATCCGTCGCCACGGCAGCGAACATGATGGTGAAGGTCGCGCCCATGCCGAGACTGAGGATCACCAGCGACGGCAGCAGGGCAAGGAACGTGCTGTGCGATGACAGCACGGCGCTGTACATCAGCGTTCCGGCCAGCCCGACGACGAGGCTGCCGATCAGCGATGTCCGCACACCGAGACGGGAAGCCAGCGTACCGCCGATCGACGAGCCGACGAAGATCCCGGCATAGGGGACGAGATAGGCCAGCCCGGTCTGCAGGGCGCTGTATTGCAGCACGACCTGGAAATGGATGGTCAGGAAATACAGCACCGAGCCAAAGGTGATCGTGTAAAGCAGGATGGTGGCAATCCCCGTCGTCAGGTTGCGGTTCCTGAGCAGATGTAGCGGCAGCAGTGGATCGCGGCTGCGATACTCGACCGCCACGAAGATGGCGAGCAGGATGGCTGCAGCAGCCAGGCTGGCCAAGATCCCGGCCGAGGTCCAGCCGGCTTCCGGTCCCTGGACCAGCCCGAACACGAGCAGTGTTATCGCGGCCGTCGCAGTGGTTGCGCCCGGCAGGTCGAAATGCCGTGCCTGCGCCGAATGCCTGTCCGGATGGATCAGCATCAGGGCCAGGACGATGCCGATCAGCGAAAGCGGGACAACGACGAAGAACACCGCCCGCCAGCCCCAGGTTTCGGTGAGCACGCCGCCGAGCAGGGCGCCGAGCGCCATGCCGCTGCCGCCGACGCCGGCCCATATGGCGATGGCGCGATTGCGTTGTGGCCCCTCATGGAACAGCGTGTTGATCAGCGACAGGGTGGCCGGGAACAGGAAGGCGCCGCCGATGCCCTGGACCGCACGGGCGACAATCAGCACGGTGGAGTTGCCGGCGAGGCCGCCGGCGAGCGACGCCACCGCGAACAGCAGCAGGCCGAGGATGAACATGCGCCGTCGCCCGAGCAGGTCGCTCGCGCGCCCGCCGAGCATGAGCAGCCCGCCATAGGGAACGACGAAGGCGCTGACGATCCATTGCTGGGACTGCGCCGAGAAGCCGAGGCTGCCGCCGATTTCGGGAAGCGCCACGAACACGATCGTATAGTCGATCGAGATGATCAGATGGGCGAAGGCGAGCAGTGCCATGACCGCAGCCAGGTTGCGCTTTTCCGGCATGGCCGTCTCTTTGTGGGTATCGGTCGACATTGCGTGCTCCATGAAAATGAGCCGCGCTGCGTGAAGAGGAGCGCGTTTTGCCGACAGTTACCCCTCGTATCCGGAGCTTCACACCTAACAATTTCGCAGCGCCTCCCTACAATTCTGTATGCCGCCTTCGCAGCCTCACGGAGATCACATGGATTGGGATGACCTGAAACTGGCGCTTGCCATCGCCCGGCATGGCTCGCTGACCGCGGCGGCGCGCGCACTTGGTGTCAGCCAGCCCACCGTCGGCCGCAGGCTGGAAAGTTTCGAGCGCAAGATCGGCGTCAATCTGTTCGACCGCAGCCTGGAAGGCCTGAAGCCGACGACGCTGGGCACGGCACTTTTCGACAGCCTGTCGATGATGGAGGAAGGCGCGCTCTCCATCGAGCGGCGCATCGCGTCGCGCAACACCGGTCTGGAAGGTCCGATCGTGGTGACCAGCCTCGACTGGCTTGCCGATTTCCTGACCGCGCCGATCGTCGCCCGGTTCGCTGCCCTGCACCCGCTGGTGTCGATCGAGCTGCTCAACGACACAAGGGTCTTCAACCTGTCGCGCCACGAAGCCGACATCGCCTTCCGCTTCGGCAAGTTCGAGCAGGAGGACCTGGTGGTGCGCAAGGTGGCGGATGTCGCCTACGGGCTCTACGCATCCCGCGCCTATCTCGACGGCATGGGGCTGCCTGACATCGAGGCGGGCTGTCCAGACCACACGATCGTCATGCTGCACCAGGCGGCCGGGCATGTCTGCTACCGGGACTGGCTGGCGGCACTGGCGCCCAACGCCCATGTGCTGATGCGGACGAATTCCGTGCAGTCGCATATCGCGACGGTGGAAGCCGGCATCGCCATGGGCGTGCTGCCGCGTTATGTGGCCGACCAGAGGGACGACCTGATCCGCATCGAGACCGGCCGGCACGAACCGGTGCAAAGCGTGCAGATGGGGGTGCATGCCGACATGCGCGACAATCCCCGCGTCCGCGCGCTGCTGGACTTCGCCGCGCGGGAGTTCAGGCAGCTTTCCTCGCTGCTGGCCCCGGGGTGAACAGCGCCGGCGCCTCTATCTCTCCCCTTGCGGAGGAGATAGGGCGTCGTCGCTTCGGCCCCCCATACGCTTTCGCATGCCCCCTCTGCGATGCTGGCGGATAGACGGCTGCTGGCTGTCATCTGCACGATGATCCTGTTTGTCCCTTTCGCAGGATCCTGAAATGCGCCAGCCGAACCCGTCGCTGCTTGCCCGCAGCGCCATCATTGCCGCCGCCCTGACAACCACGCCGGCGTGGTCGGCCGCATGCGACGTCAAGGTCGACCGCGACGTGCCAGCCAAAATGCGCGATGGCACCACCCTGCTGGCCGATGTCTATCGCCCGAGCGAAGCCGGCACCTATCCGGTGCTGCTGATGCGGCTGCCCTACAACAAGAGCGACGCGCAGGCCTTCGTCTATGCGCGGCCGGAAGTCTATGCTTCGCACTGCTACATCGTCGCCATCCAGGACGTGCGCGGCCAGTTCAAATCCGAGGGCACGTTCTATCCGTTCCGCAACGAAGGTGCCGACGGCTATGACAGCGTCGAATGGGCGGCAGCCCTGCCCGGCTCAAGCGGCAAGGTCGGCATGTACGGCTTCTCCTATGTCGGCGCCACGCAATGGCTCGCCGCCGCCGAGCGGCCGCCGCACCTGGTAGCGATCGCACCGGCGCAGACGGGGTCGGATTATTTCGACGGCTGGACCTATGAAGGCGGGGCGCTGTCGCGGGCTTTCGTGCAGTCGTGGCCGCTCTCTTCCGTGGCGCTGTCGGCGTCGCGGCGGCTCGGCAACCAGCAGGCGCTGAACGACATCCAGGCTGCCGCCGGCAAGCTTTCGTCGGTCTATGGCCAGTCGCCGCTGTCACGGCTGCTGCCCGCATCGCAATACGAAGACGCGGCTGCGCCCTATTACGGCGACTGGATCGCCCACAACACGTGGGACGCCTACTGGAAACCCTGGAGCATCCGCGCGCGCTATGACCAGATCGGCGTGCCCGCACTCAACCTCGCCGGCTGGTACGACGTCTTCCTGCGCGGCGGCGTGGAGAACTATTCCGGCATGCGGGAAAAAGGCGGCTCGGATGCAGCCCGTTCGGGACAACGCCTGATGATTGGACCATGGAGCCACATGCCATGGCTGCAGAAGGTCGGCGAACTGGATTTCGGCGCCGAGGCGAGCAATCCGATCGACGCGCTGCTGCTGCGCTGGTTCGACTACTGGCTGAAGGGCGAGGCCAACGGGCTCGGCGACGACAAGCCGGTCCGCATCTTTGTCATGGGCGCCAATCGCTGGCGCGAGGCGGACAGCTGGCCGCCAGCGGAAGCCGAGACCGTATCGTTCTATCTGCAGAGCAGGGGCCAGGCCAACACACGCTTCGGCAATGGCAGCCTGACGCCAGAGAAGCCCGAGGGCGAACAGGCCGCCGACCGGTATCGCTACGATCCCGCCGATCCGGTGCCGAGCGTCGGCGGGCACTCATGCTGTTCGCCCGACAGTTCGCCGATCGGTCCGATGGATCAGGCGAGCGTCGAGGACCGTGCCGACGTGCTTTATTACGCGACGCCGCCGCTGGAGCAGGACATGGAGGTGACGGGGCCGATCACAGTCGAACTCTATGCAAGCTCTTCTGCCGTCGACACGGATTTCACCGCCAAGCTCGTCGACGTCCATCCCGACGGCAAGGCCTACAATCTCGCCAATGGCATCATCCGCGCCAGCATGCGCGAAACCCTCGAGCGCCGCACGCCGATCGAACCGGGCAAGGTCACCAAATACACCATCGACCTCGGACCGACATCATCGCTGTTCCAGCGCGGCCATCGCATCGCGCTCGAAATCTCCAGCTCCAATTTCCCGCATTACGACCGCAATCCGAACAACGGTAACCTCGACGGTACCGGAGCTCCGGTGGTGGCTGAGCAGCGCATCCTGCACGATGCCGCAAATCCCTCGCGGCTGCTGCTTTCCGTCATGCCGAAACCGATCAGCGCTGCGCGGTGAGGCGTGGCGATTTCGAGAAACCCCTCAAGACAACCGGACCACGACACCATGAGAATAGATGTACACGCCCACGCCTGGAGCAGCGACTATCTGGACCTGCTCGAAGGTTCCGGCAGAAGCGAAGTCGCCGCCTACCGGCAGTTGGGCGCCGGCGTGACCAACAATGAACTAGCCACCCGCTTCGCCATGCTCGATGCCGTCGGCATCGACCTGCAGGTGCTGACGGCCACGCCGCTGTCGCCGCATTTCGAGGATGAGGCAACCGCAGTCGCGGCGGCGCGTCAGGTCAATGACGACTATGCGGCGCTCGTCAGGCGGCACCCCGACCGGTTCCGGGCGATCGCTTCGCTGCCCCTGCCCCATATCGACGCTTCGCTCGCCGAGCTCGACCGGGCAATCTCTGAGCTCGGCATGCTGGGTGCCTGCATCACCACCTCGGTGCTTGGCCGTTCGATCGCCGACGCGCAGTTCGAGCCGCTCTACCGCGAGCTCAACCGCCGGCAGAGCGTGCTGTCGGTCCACCCTGCCGGCCACGGCGCGCATTCGCCACTGATCAGCGAACATCAGCTGACCTGGTCGATCGGCGCGCCGGTCGAAGACACGGTCGCGGCGATGCAGCTGATCCTCGAGGGTATCCCCAGCCGCTTCCCCGATATCAAGATCATCATCCCGCATTTCGGCGGGCTGCTGCCGATGACGCTGGAAAGAATCGACCAGCACGTCGCCTGGGAGGCGCCGGGAACCCCGGAAAAGCCGAGCCTTGCCGCCTTGCGCCTGTGGTACGACACGGTGGGACACGACCACGTGCCTGCCCTGCGCGCCGCGGTCGATACGTTCGGCGCAGACCGGCTGCTGTTCGGCACCGACTTTCCTTTCCAGCCCGGAGAATTCTTCGCAACGAGCGTCAGCTACATCAAGCGGGCCGGACTGTCCGAACGAGACGTGGAAGCGATCCTCGACCGGAATGCGGGACAGCTTTTTGGGATAAGGCAATAGGGGAGTAAGGGAGTATTTCCTCCCCCATTCCCTATTCCCTATCCCTCCGCCACAAACTCCACCTTGATCCGGTCCGGATCCTCGACGAACAGCGCGTAATAATCCTTGCCGCCATTGGCGAAGGGATATTTCTCGTCATAGAGGCAATGGATGTCGTGATCGATGCAGTATTGCCGGAGCGCATCGACGGCCTCCCTGCCTTTGACCTTGAAGGCGAGATGGTTCAGCCCAACGCCGCAGCGATGATACCGGTGCTCTCGATATTTTTTGGCGACCTGCACGAAGGTCAGATAAGTGTCCTCTTCGCGCCCAAGCGTAAATCCGCCGTCCCAATGGCCCGTTTCCTCATAGCCGATCCTGACCAGGATATTGGCCCAGAACGCGTGCGAAGCCTCGAGGTCGGAAACGTAGATTTCGACGTGGTGAAGCATTGGGATCTCAAGGGATTAGGGGAATAAGGGAGTGGGGGAGTACGGGAGTATTATCCTCCCCTATTCGCCCCTCTCTCACAGCCACCCGTTCTTCCTGAAGCGCCAGTAGAGGAAGATGCAGATGCCGGCGATGGCCGCAAGCACCGTCGGGTAGCCATATTCCATCTTCAGTTCCGGCATGTCGCTGAAGTTCATGCCGTAGATGCCGGCGAAAGCGGTCGGCACCGCCAGGATGGCAGCCCAGGAGGCAAGCTTCTTCGAGATCGCCGTCTCCTGGCTCTGGCCGACGAGCAGGCTCGCTTCGAAGGCGAAGGCAAGCACCTCGCGCAGGGAATCGATCTTTTCCTGCACGGTGCGGATATGGTCGGTGACATCGCGAAACAGCGGATGCATGTCGGCGTCGATCTGGGGCAGTTCGGAACTGGTCAGCCGGCGGCAGACCTCCACCAGGGGCAGTGCCGCGTTGCGCAGGCGCAGGAGGTCGCGGCGCAGCATGTAGAGGCGCTCGATCGCCCTGGCGTCCATCGGCTTGACCAGCACGCCGTCCTCGATCTCCTCGACCTCGTCCTCGATCTGCTCCAGCACCGGGAAGTAGTTGTCGACGATGAAATCGAGGATGGCATAGAGGACGAAATCCTCGCCCTTGGCCAACGACGTCGGGCAACTCTCCCAATGCTGTCGCACCGTGGCGTAGGAGGTGGACGGGCCGTGGCGGACGCTGACCAGATAACCCTTGCCAATGAACAGGTGTGTCTCGCCGAAGCTGACGCGTTTCTCCACCAGCTGCGCCGTGCGGGCGACGATGAACAGGGCATCGCCATATTGCTCGAGCTTCGGCCGCTGATGCGCGTGCTCGGCATCCTCGATGGCCAGATCATGCAGGTTGAACTGCGCCTGCACGCGCCGCAACAGGTCGCGGTCGGGTTCGAGCAGGCCTATCCAGACGACATGGTCCTGCTTGCGGGACCATTCGCCAGCCTCCTCGATCGGGATATCGGCCACGCGCCGCCCGCCGACATAGACGCTCGAAGCGACGATGCGCTGGTCCTGCGGCCCTGGCGTGAAATCGCGAACATGGTCCATCGTCGCCTCCCGAGGAACCTCACTCTTCGGCGTAGAGTGAACCCGGCTGCGCGGCAGCGCAAGGGGAAGTAGGGGAATAGGGCAATGGTGCCTGACGCCCGATGCGGAAACGGAGTGGCGGAGAAGCAGTCAGGGGGAAGACAACGGCAAACTGCCCTACTGCCTTAGTCCCCTACCGCCTTACTCCCCTACTTCACCGCCTCCGGCTGCTGCACCACCACCCGATCGGTCTTGTCTTCCTTCGGGCGGTCGGCCGGCATCTGGTCGCCGGTGACGATGTAATAGATGGTCTCGGCGATGTTGGTGGCGTGGTCGCCGATGCGCTCGATGTTCTTGGCGCAGAACAGCAGATGCGTGCAGGAGGTGATGTTGCGCGGATCTTCCATCATGTAGGTGAGCAGCTCGCGAAACAGCGAGGTGTACATGGCGTCGATCTGCTCGTCGCGGTCGCGCACCAGGCCGATCTTCTCGACCGAGCGTGAAGCATAGACGTCGAGCACTTCCTTGAGCTGGATCAAAGCGAGATTGGCCAGCGCTTCCAGCCCGCGATAGAGGCTGGTGGCGTCACGGCCGTCGGTCACCGACATCACCCGCTTGGCGACGTTCTTGCCGAGGTCGCCGACACGTTCGAGATCGGCGGAGATGCGGATGGCGCCGACGATCTCGCGCAGGTCGGTCGCCATCGGCTGGCGGCGCGCGATGATCAGGATTGCCTTGTCGTCGATCTCGCGCTGGCCCTCATCGAGCACGATGTCGTCGCGGATCACCTTCTGGGCGAGATCCTGGTCGGCATTGACGAGGGCAGCCACCGCCTGTTCGACCATGCGCTCTGCGTGACCGCCCATGGCCGCAATGCGCTTGGCCAGGAACTTCAGTTCCTCGTCATAAGCGCTGACAATATGCACGGACTGCATGGGCATTGCCTTCTGGAATGTGCGGTGATTCGCCTGTCAATTGACTGCTGATACGCCAGCCATGTGACAGTAAGACGAAACGTATTCCCCAGAGATAGTCTGCATTTGCGCCAAAATCTAGTTTGCTGGCAAATGGACCGTGAAAGCAGCTCCTTTGCCGAGTTCCGAGCGGATCGACATGCGCGCGTGATGGCGGGTGAGGATGTGCTTGACGATGGACAGGCCGAGGCCGGTTCCCTTCTGGGCACGGCTGGTTTCGACATCGACGCGGTAGAAGCGTTCGGTGATGCGGGGAATGTGTTCTTCGGCAATGCCGGGGCCGAAATCGCGAATGGTGACGTCGATGGTCGGCTCGGCGGCATTTCCGCCGGGCGCCACGCTGACCGCGACGCGACCGCCGGACTGGCCGTATTTGCAGGCGTTCTCGAGCAGATTCTCGAACACCTGGAACAGTTCGTCGCGATCGCCCGGCACGGCAAGCTCACCTTCGGCGAAGTCACGCTCGACGACGAGGTTGCTGTCCCTGGCCAGGGGGCTGAGGGAATCGATGACGCTTTCCAGCGTCTGGCGCAGGTCCACCCGCGCGCCGGGCTTGAGATAGGGTTTCATCTCCAGCCGCGACAGCGACAGCAGATCGTCGATCAGACGCGCCATGCGGCTGGTCTGGTTCTGCATGATCTGCAGGAACTGCTCGCGGGCTGCGGGATCGTTGCGGGCCGGCCCGCGCAAGGTTTCGATGAAACCCGAGATCGAGGCGAGCGGGGTGCGCAGCTCGTGGCTGGCATTGGCGATGAAGTCGGCGCGCATGCGGTCGATGCGGCGCGCCTCGCTCTGGTCCTTGAACACCAGAACGAACAGGTCGGTGCCGTGGCCGACGGAGGAGGCGCTGACCCGGTAGACACGCTCGACCGGCAATTTTTCGAGATAATCGAGTTCTTCGGAAGCGACCTTGCCGGAAACCACGCTGTCGAGCAGCGCCTGCATTTCCGGCGCCCGGAACTTCAGCGGTAGCGACAGGCCGGGCGACATGCCGCCGAAAGCGACAAAGGCTGCGGCATTGGCATGCACCACCGTGGTGTTGCGGTCGAAGATGATCAGTGGATCGGCGACGGCGGCGGCAAGATATTCGCCGGAAAGGCGCTGCAGGCCTTCGGTTTCCACCTCCCTCGCCTTCTCGGCGGTGCGCGCGCGAGGCTTGGCGCTGAAAAGCGCTGCAAACAGAAGCAGGACAGCCAACGGCAGGGCCCAGGCCCGGCCCGGCCCGAAGCCGTAGGCGACCATCACGGCCGCAAGGCCCGCCAGGAGATACCAGCGCGCCTCCCACAGCCTGACCGTCAAGCTCGTCCTGGAATCGCGATCCTCACCCGTAACGTCGCTCATATGCACTCCAATCCATCCGGGCGGCCTACCGCAATTCCAGTAAAAGTGTGTGACGGTTTTCCGTCCGGAATTGCATAACAAGGAATAGAGCGGTTCCGCGGTTCCGTGAAAAACGAAACCGCTCTGGTCCGGAATTTCGTAACAAAGAACCAGAGCGGTTCCGCGTTCCGTAAAACCGGAAACGCTTTCGTGCCAACTTCCCGCTGGACCCCATTACTGGCTCCCCATAGCATGAGTTTGAAAGTTGGAGAGGTTCGTATCGATGAAAAAAGAAAAGCCCGCCGCCCCGGTTGCCAGCATCCCGATTCCGGAACCGCTGAGGATCCAGATCGACGGCAAGGAGCGTCTGTTCGACATCGATGCGCCGGAACTGCCGGAATGGATCGAGGAGAACAAGCTGTCGGCGGGCGGGTATCCTTACGACAAGAAGATGAAGAGCGAGGATTATGCGCAGACGCTGGAACAGCTGCAGATCGAGCTGGTGAAGGCACAGGCCTGGCTGCAGGCTACCGGCAAGCGGGTGATGGCGCTGTTCGAGGGCCGCGACGCCGCCGGCAAGGGCGGCACCATCTTCGCGCTGCACCAGTTCCTCAATCCGCGCAGTGCGCAGAACGTGGCGCTGACCAAGCCGACCGAGACCGAAAAGGGGCAATGGTATTTCCAGCGCTACGTCAACCATTTCCCGACGGCGGGCGTGCTCGTATCGTTCGATCGCTCCTGGTACAACCGCGCCGGGGTCGAGCCGGTGATGGGCTTCTGCACGCCGCAGCAGCATGAGGACTTCCTCGACGAGGTGCCGCATTTCGAGAAGATGATCGTCAATGACGGCATCCATTTCTTCAAGATCTGGCTCGACATCGGCCGCGAAACGCAGCTGGCGCGGTTCCACGACCGCCGCCACAGTCCCCTGAAGAACTGGAAGTTCTCGCCCATCGACATCGCCGGCGTGAACAAATGGGATGACTACACCAAGGCGCGTGACGAGATGTTCAAGCGCACGCATGCCAAGCACGCGCCCTGGATCATCGTGCGCGCCAACGACAAGCGCCGCGCCCGCCTCGCCGTCATCCGCCGCATCCTGCTCAGCCTGCCCTATGAAGGCCGCGACCTCGAAGTCATCGGCAAGGAGGACAAGAAGATCATCGGCGAAGGGGCAGGATTTGTGAAGAAATAGGGATTAGGGCAATACGGGATCAGGGCAACAAGGCACCCGTTCCTTTGCCTTGTTGCCCTGTTGTCTTACTGCCATACTGGGAGTTCCGATGTGACATTGCGCTGGCTGACCCTCGCCGTTCTGGCGGCAACGTTAGCTTGCGGTCCGGCTGCGCGCGCGGCGGAGCCGCAGCCGCCGATGCTGTGGGACGCCAATGAGCGGCTGCCGAAACCGGACCTCACGAAACTGGCGCGCCTGCGTTTCCTGACGACCACCGATTTCCCGCCGTTCAACTTCCTGGATACCGCCGGCAAGCTGTCCGGCTTCCATGTCGATCTTGCCCGCGCCATCTGCGCCGAACTTGCCGTCGCCGACAAATGCCAGATCCAGGCACTGCCCTGGACCGAGCTCGACGGCGCGCTGGCCAAGGGCGACGGCGAGGCGATCATGGCCGGCGTCGCGGTAACGCAGGAGAACCGCGAGAAGTACGCTTTCTCGCGCTCCTATCTGCAGTTTCCGGCGCGCTTCGTCATGCCCAAGGCCAAGGCCGTGACCGAACCGCTTTACGAAAAGCTCAAGGGCAAGCGCGTCGGCGTGGTGGCAGGCTCCGCACATGAGCGCATGCTGCGAGACGATTTCCCGGAGGTGACGGCGGCGCCCTTCCCGACCGAAGCAGCGCTGTTTGCCGACATCAAGGCCGGCAAGATCGACGCAGCTTTCGGCGACGGCATGCGCTTCGGCTTCTGGCTGGCAGGCTCGGATGCCGCCGACTGCTGCCGCTTCGCCGGCGGCCCTTATCTGGCGCCGGAATATCTCGGCACTGGCCTAGCCATCGCGGTCAAACCCGACGACAAGGACCTTGCTGCGGCCCTCGACTACGCGCTGCAGCAGATCGCGCTGAAGGGCACCTTCGCCGAACTCTACCTGCGCTATTTCCCGGTGAGCTTCTACTGAACCCCTGGAACGCCAGGCCATTCATCCGGCAAGCGCCAGGCCGCCATAACGGCTGATTTCGCCTTCGATCTCCTTCACCAGCGTATCGAGGGCGGGATTGCGTACCTTGCGACCGCGGCGCACGACGTAGACGAGCGGAGGCGGTGGAGGCAGTCTGCCTGCAATGATCTGCATTTCCGGGCGCAGGTGCCGCTCGCTCAGCAGTGCAATCCCCATCGCCGCGTTGACCGCCGCGATGATACCGGCAGCGCTGGAGCACTCGAACACGGTCTCGAGCACGATACCTCCGTCCTGTCCGATATCGAGCGCCCAGCGGCGATAGAAACATTCATCATCGAAGGACAGGAAGGGCATCGGCCCGCCTTCCGGCAGATCGAGATCGGGGTGCTTCACCCAATGGAGCTTCTCTTTCATGAGAACGAGGTCGGTAGGGCGCACTTCATGTGCGAACACCTGGATGATCGCCGCGTCGATTTCGCCCCGCTCCAGCATCGATCTCAGCACCAGGCTCATGCGAACCCTGGTGCGGACGCTGACCTGCGGGTGAAGCCGGCCGAACCTGCCCAGGATACGGGAAAGCGCTGTGCAGGTCGTGTCTTCGGTCAGGCCGAGGGCAATGCGTCCCGCAAGCGTCGTCCTCGACAGGCTGAGCAACGCCTCGTCATGCAGCCCGAGGATGCGCCCGGCATAGTCGAGCAAATCGTTGCCTGCTGCGGTGAATGCCGTCGATCCCGGCAAGCGGTTCAGAAGTTCGCAGCCAAGGCTCGTCTCCAGCCTTTTGATCTTGTGGCTGACGGCGGATTGGGAAAGGCCAAGCGCTTCGGCGGCACGTGTGACGCCGCCATGGTGCCGAATGGCAAGCAGCGCCCGCAGCGCATCGATTTCCAAACGCCGGCTGTTGAGGTCGGTCATCTTGCTGGCTCGCAATGCATCGCGATCATCTACGCACGGCAGGCATGGGAAGGCAATTTGCAATGACTTGTTCGCCACTTCTGTCATGCGCTGATCGAAATTTGTCATGAGCTTCCGTTCACCCGTTGCTGATAGCTGCCGGCGAACAACCCGAATGACGGACGATGATCGACCAGCCGCAGACCCTGCCCGTCCAGAACCGAAACCGCTTTGTCTGGCCTTTGATGGCCTCGGCTCTCATCCTGGCATGGAGTTCCGGTTTCGTCGGCATCCGCTATGCCAACGAAGAGGCCAGCGTCGTGACCATCCTGTTCTGGCGCACGCTCCTCTCCGGCTTGATCCTGCTGCCGTTCGCCCTCGCCATCGGTCCGAGGATGACGCCTCGCGCGGTGCTCGACCAGATGTGGTTCGGGGTGATGTCCGTCTTCCTCTATCTCGGCGGTTTTGCCCTGGCGATCGAGCAAAGGGTTCCGACGGGTCTTGTCGCGCTGACGTCCGACCTGCTGCCGCTGGCAATCGCGGTGCTGTCGCAGCCGGTGCTGGGCGAGCGGCTCGGCGCGCGGCAATGGCTGGGTACGGCAATCGCAGTCGCGGGTGTGCTGATCGTATCGTTCGACAGCCTGAGTTTCGGCACCGCGCCGGTCTGGGCATATGGGCTGACGATCGGCTCGATGCTGGTCTTCGCGCTGGCATCCGTGCTGCACAAACGGCGGCGGACCGGGCACATGCCGGTTCACCAGAGCCTCTGCATCCATACGCTGACGGGCGCGGCGCTGTTTGGCGCCTGCGCGCTGCTGGCGGGCAACATCGCACCGCCGATGACCACGACCTTCGCCATCGGGATGGCATGGCTGGTGCTGATCGCGACCTTCGCAGCCTACTCCGTCTACTATACCGCGCTGCGGCTGTTTCCGGCGGCGAAAGTCAGCGCAGCGATCTACCTAAGTCCGCCGGTGACGATGCTGTGGTCATGGGCCCTGTTTTCAGAGCCGTTGACGCTGGCAATGTTCACAGGCCTGGGGGTTACGCTTGTCGGCGTCTGGATGACATCACGCGGCTGACATACGGGAGAGGCTCTAGAGCGTTTCCGTTTTTACGGAAACGCGGAAACGCTCTAAGTTTTTCGCAGCATTTTTGTAACGCCAAGTGATTCCACTTGGCTACAAAATGCTCTAGGTCAGCATGCGATGACGTGCCTTGGCCGAGCGCTCGATGGCGGCGACCGTCAGCGTGTCGAGATCGAGCGCACGGCGGATGAGCTGCAGCACACGCACCTCTTCCATGCGCATTTCAAGGTCGACGGCAGCAACCTCGAAGGCTGCGGCATAGGCGGTGTCATGCAGCCGTTCCGGCAGGGCCTTGGCCGCCTTGGCGAGCACGCCGTCGAGCCCATCCTTCTCATGCAGCAGTTTCTGGCACTTCTGTGCGATCGCGATCAGCTTGTTGTGGCTGAAGTCCTCGAAGACCGGCCATGAGCTGACCACGCTGCCGATCCGCGCCAGTTCCACATCGGTCATGTCGCGGTCCGAAGCCGAGGTGATCACCATCAGGTGGATCAGGGCTTCATGCGGATTGAGGCCGGGCATCATGTCTCCGTTCGGTTTGCCATTGGCTGGCTTGATACGAGCAATAGTGACTGAGCTAGGAATGAAGAAAGGCAGCAACAAGGAAAAATACCCTAAATCGTCGGCGTCGTTTGATAGCATGGCAAGAAGCATGGCTTTCAGGAGATTGCGCGAATGATGCGAGCTTTCGATCCCGACAGGGTGCTTTCCCTGCCGCTGATGGCGAACCTGGCGACGGTTGCCGATGACGGCGCACCCCGCAATGCGCCGGTCTGGTTCATCTGGGAGGAGGGCGTGCTGTGGATGCTCGGCGACGAGGGCGGCAGCTCGGTCAGCCGCCTGCAACGAGAACCCAGATGTGCGGTGGAGGTCGTGCATTTCGACAATGCCGCCGGTGTGCTGCTGCATTGCGGCCTGCGCGGATCGGCCACGATCGAGGCCTCGTCGCCGGCCCGGTTTCGTCGCCTGCTCCTGAAATATCTCGGCCCGCAGGAACACTGGAACACGTGGTTCCTCGACACCATCGCCAAGACCGAGGACCCGACAAACCGCATGATCCGGCTGGCCCCCGCCAGCGTTTTCACCAACAATGTATCGTTTTTCAGGACCGGCCCGGATTACGCCTGGTCATGACAGGCGTTCAGGTCGAAAGTGATCCCAGCCCGACAGGAGGAAAATTGGCCGTACAGCATGATCTCGACCTCATCCGCGGATTGGAGGAGGAACTGTTCAAGCAGGCTGTTCGCGCCTCCCCGGCAGCGGTCGGCGCGCTCCTGGCGGACGACTTCGTGGAGTTCGGCCGATCCGGGCGGGTCTATGACAAGAGAGAGATCGTGCTCAGCCTTGCCGCGGAAGGAAGCGACCCTCCCCTGGAGCTGGCGGCGAGCGGCTTCGAACTGAAGTCCCTTGCCGACGATGTCGTCCTGCTGACCTACCGGACCCGCAGACTCGACGGTGATCGCGCCCTGCACACGCTGCGAAGCTCGATCTGGAAATTTTCCGATGGTGCCTGGCGAATGATGTTCCATCAAGGCACACCCACAGACGAGACCTGAATGAAACGGGCCCTGGCGATTGGATCTTCCGTTGCAGCCTCTGGATAGAGCAAGAGCCCTGATATTCGAGGCGGAGCACTGGCTGGTCACACACAGGCTCAACGCGGCACTGCCGGGTTATCTGATGGTAGGGGCCAGGACCGCGACCCCGGATCTGTCGGGGTTGCCGACGGAAGCCCTGCGCGATCTCGGTCCGCTGCTTGCGAAGGCGCAGACCGCCCTGCAGGGATTGGCCGCCAGGCGCGTCTACATCGGCAGATACGGCCATGATTGCGGCTGGCCGATCCATTTCCATCTCATCCCCATCTATCCCTGGGTCGAAGAACTGTTCTGGAGTGATGCCAGATATCGCCTCCTGGAGGCCTTCGCCGACCCTTCCATCGAGCCTGGCACCGACGGTGCGGAACTCACCCTCTTCGTCTGGCGAGAGTTCTGCGAAAGAAAAGACCCGCCGCCGATCCCCGGCCCCTCGGTCGCCGAGACGATTTCACAGCTTCGCAAGCTGAAATGGTGACAGGCCTGCGAGCCACACCCCTGGCGTCACGGATGCCAGCTGTCCTCTCCCTCACCGTTGTAATAGAGGGTGCCTTCGGGAGTGCTGACAGTGCCCGGGCGCTTCGTGTTGGCAAGGCCGTCTTTCGGCGGCTTGTTGCCCGCCGCATCCATGGAGAACTTCAGATTGGGGTCGTCCGGTGCACGGCCGACGGCCGTCATTGCAGGGTCGGACCAATGATACGTCTCACGCATGACATCCTCCTCTCGGGTCGCTCGTGACGTTTGGCGGAAAGCCAGGCTCTCGCCGGTTTCGATGAAACCGGCGAGGTCATTGGCGGCGGGCCTCACCCGGGAACCGACTTCCCACAACCCCTTCCTTTTCGACGACGAGGTCGGCGTCGCGGCCAATCTCCGCCGCGCGGATGCGGACGGGGATCGACTTGTAGGCCGGCGTGCGGCTTTCCGGATCGTGGTGCTCGAGCGCCACGAGCGGCTGTGCTTCGGGATAGTAGGCGGCGCAGCATCCGTCGGGCAGGTTGTATTCGACAAGCGTCAGCCCGCGCACGATGCGATGGTCGCCGGCATGGTCGAGCGCGGTCAGGATGTCGACGACATCGCCCTCCTCGAAGCCGAGACGCTCCAGTTCGCGCGTGTTGATGAACAGCACGTCACGACGTCCGAACACGCCACGGTAGCGGTCGTCGAGCGCATAGACCGTTGTGTTGAACTGATCGTGGGAGCGCAGCGTGGTCAGGTTCAACACCGTCGGATCGGCGCTCGAACCATCTTCCTGCAGGCCGGGCGCGACCAGGAAATTGGCCTTGCCGGTTTCGGTCTTCCATACACGCTGTGCGGCGGCATTGGGCAGGTTGAAGCCGCCCGGAACCGCCACCCTGGCATTGTAGTCGCGAAAATCCGGGAAGACGGCCTCGATCTTGTCCCTGATCAGATCATAGTCGGCGGCCATCGCGTCCCAGTCCACCGCGCCCTTTCCCTTCAGGGTCGCCTTGGCGATCTGCGCAACGATCCAGGGCTCAGATCTGACATTGTCGCTCGGCGGCTTGATGAAACCGCGCGAGGCATGAACCATCGACATGGAATCCTCGACCGTCACGAACTGCTGGCCGCCCGCCTGTTCATCGATGTCGGTGCGGCCGAGGCAAGGCAGGATGAAGCTCTCGCGGCCGACCAGCAGATGCGTGCGGTTGAGCTTGGTGGTGATGTGGGCGGAAAGGTCGAGCTTGCGGAACGCCTCGGCACAGGCCTGCGGGTCCGAAGAAGCGATGGCGAGGTTGCCGCCCAGGCAGATCACCGCCCTGGAGGAACCATCGCGCATCGCCGCGATGGCATCGATGACGGAATGGCCGTGCGCTCGCGGCGGCTCGAAATCGAACACTTGCCCGAGCCGGTCGAGGAAGGCTTCGCCCGGGCGCTCCCAGATGCCGACTGTGCGATCGCCCTGGACATTGCTGTGTCCGCGCAGCGGGCAGAGCCCGGCGCCGGGCCGGCCGATATTGCCTTTCAGCAGCAGCAGGTTGACGAGCTGCTGGACATTGCTCGTGCCGGTCCTGTGCTGGGTAATGCCCATGCCGTAGCAGATGATGGTGGCCTTCGACCGTGCATAGGCCTCCGCCACGCTCTCCAGGTCCGCCCTGGAGAGACCGCTGGCCTTCTCGATGTCCGCCCAGCCTGTAGCCGCCACGTCGTCGGCAAAGCCGTCGAAGCCGAATGTGTGTTCGTTCAGGAAGCCATGGTCGAGGATCGGCCCAAGCCCGGCGGGCTGCGTCGCCTGGTCCATCGCCAGCAGTGCCTTGCAGATGCCCTTGATCGCCGCGGCGTCGCCGCCGACCTTGACCTGGAAATAGGTGTTAGCGATGGGGGTCGAGGTCAGCGTCACCATCTCGACGACCGACTGCGGCGACTCGAACCGTTCCAGCGCCCTCTCCTTCAGCGGATTGAGGACGATGATCTTGGCGCCCCGCTTCTTCACCTGCCGCAAGGTGGCCATCATGCGTGGATGATTGGTACCCGGATTGTGACCGATCGACAGGATCAGGTCGGCATGATCGAAATCCTCCAGGCTGACCGTGCCCTTGCCGACACCGATCGACTTCGGCAGACCGACCGACGTGGCTTCGTGGCACATGTTGGAGCAGTCGGGGAAATTGTTGGTGCCGTAGAGCCGGACAAACAGTTGATAGAGAAACGCGACCTCGTTGGAGGCGCGACCGGACGTGTAGAACTCCGCCTGATCCGGGTGGTCGAGTGCGTTCAGGCCAGCGGCGATCCCGGCAATCGCCTCGTCCCAGGCGACCGGCTCGTAGTGATCCGTATCGGGATTGTAGCGCAGCGGGTCGGTGATGCGACCCTGGTCTTCCAGCCAGTAGTCGGATTTCTTCCAGAGTTCCCGAACGCTGTACTGCTTGAAGAAATCCGGGCCGATGGTCTTGGTGGTCGCCTCCCAGGCGACCGCCTTGGCACCGTTCTCGCAGAATTCGAAGGACGCGGTGTGTTTGGGATCAGGCCAGGCACAGCTTGGGCAATCGAAGCCATCCGGCTTGTTCTGGCTCATCAGCGCGCGTGCCCCGCGCGCAACCACCTGCTGGTCCTTGAGGGCGAGAGCCACGGCTTTCAGTGCCCCCCAGCCGCCGGCTGGCCCCTTGTAGTCGGCAATGCCTTCAGGACGTTTCTTCGTCATTGACGGGTCTCCTGCGATTTCACCCATCGCGGATCGCGGCGTGCTGCAATTCCGCGTACGAAACTTTTGCCTTTGGCGATGCCTCTGCGGCTGCCTGCTCGATTCAAGCCGCCGCTAAATTAATTCTCCCTTGGATATCAATTCCTTATCCGGAAACATCCGCCTGATCCGATCATTCTGCTTACCCTGACGCGGTGATGCAACGTCAAAATGAAACCGATGCGGAAATGTCCAATCAGGTCATGCCTATGTAAAATCGGGTTCCCGCAACATCGCCCAAATTGAGCCTCAGACGTACCCCACACCCTGACGAGATCCGGTTCGCGGCCGTCACCGCGCAGTGCTGTCAGGGGGATGCCCATGGTCGATGTATCGGGAAGATTGCGCATTGCCGTGCTGTTCGGCGGCCGCTCGGCCGAGCATGATGTTTCGCTGCTTTCCGCTGCCAATGTCATGAAAGCCCTGGCCCCGGAAAAATACGATCCGGTTCCGATCTTTGTCACCCGCGACGGCCAATGGCTGCTGAGCGCCTACGAAAACGGCGCACTGGCAACGCCATCCAGCGGCACCGAGCTTTGCCTGCTGGCGGGCAGACATGGACGGGCCATCGCCTTGCCCAAGGACGACGTGCCCTACGAAGCTCCGAAGATCGACATCCTGTTTCCCGTCCTGCACGGCCTTCCCGGCGAGGACGGTGCGGTGCAGGGACTGGCCGAGGTGGCCGGCGTGCCGCTGGCCGGTTGCGGCATAGCTGGCTCCGCCAACGCGCTCGACAAGGACATCGCCAAGCGACTGTTCAACGCGGCGGGCGTGCCTGCCGCGCGCTCGGTCACCATCCGTCGCGGCGCCGCACCGGCCTTCGATGGATTGGAGAAGGCGCTCGGGCTGCCGATCTTCATCAAGCCCGCCCGCCAGGGTTCGTCGGTCGGCATCAACAAAGTCTCGACGCAGGCGGACTATGAGAGCGCCCTGTCCGAAGGTTTCCGCCACGACGACAAACTTTTGGCCGAGGAGTTCATTCGCGGCCGCGAGATCGAATGCGCGGTGCTGGAGAACCCCGACGGCACGCTGTTCGTGTCACGAACCGGCGAGATCACCCCGGCTGAAAGCCATGGCTTCTATACCTATGATGCCAAATACATCGACGCCGACGGGGCGGCATTGAAGGTGCCGGCAGACATCCCCGGGAGCATCGAGGATGAAATCCGCGCCCATGCGGCGACGGCGTTTCGTGCGCTCGGCTGCGACGGCATGGCGCGTGCCGACTTCTTTGTCACGGCGGACAGTCGCATCTTCATCAACGAGCTGAACACCATCCCCGGCTTCACCGACATCAGCATGTATTCCAAGGTGATGGCGGCGAGCGGGGTCAGCTACCCCGAAATCATCGACCGGCTGGTGGCGCATGGCATGGCGCGTGCCGGCCGTGTTCTCTGAGTGCCGGTCGGTCGCGCGCTCAGCGGACGCGACCCTGATCCTACATGCGCACCACGACCTTGCCCTTGGCGCGGCCAGCCTCCAGATAGGCGAACGCTTCACCGATCTGGGCAAAAGGGAATACCCGGTCGATGACCGGCTCCAGCTTCTTCCGTTCGATCAAGTCGCCAAGCTCGGCAAGCTCGCTGCCGCTTGGATGCATGAACAGGTAGCGATAGGAGACGCCATACTTTCTGGCCTCGGCACGCAGGCTGAAGGATGCGAGCCAGAACAGCGCGGCCAGCCCCATGCCCCGGCCAAGGTCTTTCAGCGCGGTCTGGGGCTCCGGCATGCCGGCGATCGAAACCACCTTGCCACCCGGCTTCACCACCGAAAATGTCTTCTTGAGCGTCTCGCCACCAAGCAGATCGAAGGCGCCGTCCCTATCGCGCACTTGGTCCTCGAATTTCTGCGTGGTGTAGTCGATGACGACATCGGCCCCCAGCCGCTCGACGAGCGCCCTGCCGCGCGGCGACGCCGTGGTGGTGACTTCGGCTCCCAGATATTTGGCCAATTGAATGGCGAAAGTGCCTACGCCGCCCGCCCCGCCGGGAATGAAGATGCGGCTGCCCTTCTTCACGCCGAGCTCATCGCGCAGCACCTGCAGCGCCGTCAGCCCGGCCAGCGGAACGCCGGCGGCGCTTTCGAAATCCAGCGCTGCCGGCATGAGGGCAATCAGGTTCGCGGGAACAACCGCATAGTCCGCAAAGGCGCCCATGGCAGCCTTCGGCATGCGGGCGAAGATGCGGTCCCCTTTCGCAAACGCAGTCACGCCCTCGCCGAGCTCCTCGACCACACCGGCCAGCTCATTGCCCATGACGGCCGGCAGCGGATACCGCTGGATGACCTTCAGCTTGCCTTCGCGCGTCTTGAAATCGACCGGGTTGAGCCCCGCAGCATGGACGCGCACCAGCACCTCGCCGCGGGCGGGGCGCGGTCGCGGCATCTCGCGCAGCTCCGTGGCTTCGGGGCCACCATATCCCGTCAGAACAAAGGCCTGCATTGTGCGCACCATCGATCGTTGGCTCCTGCGCAGTTCTAGCATGCGGCGGGCCGGGCAAGAATGTCGGCAACAACCAATGGTCAAGTGCCGACCGGGGACTGATCAGCCCCGCCGGATCATCAGGAAGGCCAGCACCGCGATTGCACCGGCGGCGATGGCCACCGCAAGCGATGGGATGATCCCGATCCGGATCATGCCGAACGCCAGCGCGAAGGGAGCGGTTGCCGAGACGACGAGGCGCACGGAATTCACCCTGCCCTGCAGCCTGCCATAACCTTCGCTGCCGAACAGATGAAGCGGCAGCGTGCCCGAGACGATGCTGAGCAGCCCGTTGCCCAGGCCGAACAGGATGGCGAACGTCATGGCCCCGGCAACCGACGGCGCGGTCGCGGCGAGGACAAGCACGCCTAGAGGCATGAGGGTCGCGGCGATGACGGCCAGCACCACCGGCGACAGATTGCGCCCGAAACCCATGTTGATCAGGCGGCTCACCACCTGCGACGGACCGAACAGCGTTCCGATGAACGCTGCCGACGCGCCGAGGCCGAGGCCCGAAAGCAACGGCACCATGTGCACCAGTATGGCCGCGCCGACCAGTGACTGCAGCGCGAAGCCGGCCACCATCAGGACGAAGCCCGACCGCCTGCCGCCTTCAGGCAATCGCCCCAGGACAGGAACAGGCGCCATCGACGTGGCGGCCCGGCTGCGCGCCAGTCCCGCCGACAACCATCCGTGCAGCGGCAGGCAGACGACCAGGTTGAGCGCGGCAAAGACCAGGTAGACTTCCTGCCAGCTCAGCTGCCGGTGCAGCGCGCTGGTGATCGGCCAGAAGACGGTCGAAGCAAAGCCGCCGATCAAAGTGAGATAGGTGATGCTGCGGGCGGCGACATGCGGCTGCAGCTGCACCAGGAGCGCAAAGGCCGCGCCGTACTGGACGAGGTTCGAGGCGAGTTCGAGAGCGATCAAGGCCGCGATGAAAACGGCACCGTTCGGAGCCACGGCGCAGGCGGCAAGCGCTGCCGCGGCGAGCAGCGAGCCGGCCGACATTATGCGCCCGGCGCCATGGCGATCGATCAGCCGCCCGAACCAGGGCGCCGCGAACCCGCCAGCCAGCAGCGCTGCCGACAATGCGCCGAACACCCACTCCGTCGACCAGCCGAGATCGCGGGCCATATCGGGCGCGAGGATCGAGAAGCTGTAATAAAGCGTGCCGTAGGCGATGATCTGGGTGACGCCGAGGGCGAGCACGGCCGCGACCGGAATCCGCTCCCCGACTGTATTCACGGCTGGCCCTTGGCTGGATGGTGCACAACCTCGCCGTCTTCCTTCGTGAAGGCGGCAACGGGATTATCGAGCAGATCGAGGACGGCTTCGGACGGTCGGCAGAGCGCCGTGCCTTTCGGCGTCTCCACGATCGGCCGGTTGATCAGGATCGGGTGCGCCAGCATGAAGTCGATCAGTTCGTCGTCCGACCATTTGCCGTCGGCCAGGCCGAGTTCGCCATAGGGCGTGCCCTTCTCGCGCAACAGCTGCCTCGGCGTGATCCGCATGGCCGCCAGCAATTCCACCAGCCGCTGTCGCGATGGCGGCTCTACCAGATATTCGATGACCGTGGGATCTTCGCCAATGGCCCTGATCATGGCCAGAGTGTTGCGGGACGTGCCACAGCCCGGATTGTGATAGATGGTGACGGTCATCGCGTCTTTCCGGTTTCTACGGCAGGAGCAGGCTTCAGGCCTCGCTCATACCAGCCTTTGCTGCGGTTCACGATCCAGACGACCGAGAGCATCACCGGCACCTCGACCAGCACGCCGACGACGGTGGCGAGTGCGGCACCCGAGTTGAAGCCGAACAGGCTGATGGCCGCGGCAACCGCCAGCTCGAAGAAATTGGAGGCGCCGATCAACGCCGATGGACCGGCGACGCAATGCTGCTCGCCGCTGATGCGGTTGAGCAAATAGGCGAGCCCGGAGTTGAAATAGACCTGGATCAGGATCGGCACGGCCAGCAGTGCGATGACCAGCGGCTGTGCGATGATCTGTTCGCCCTGAAAGCCGAACAGCAGAACCAGCGTTGCCAGCAATGCGACGAGCGAGACCGGCTGCAGGGTCGCGAGCAACCGGTCGAGCGCGAGCTGCCCGCCTTTGGCCAGCAGGCGCCGACGCACGAACTGGGCGGCCACGACCGGGATGACGATGTAGAGCACGACGGAAAGCACCAGCGTTCCCCATGGCACCGTGATCGCCGAAAGGCCGAGCAGCAGGCCGACAACCGGGGCGAAGGCGACCACCATGATGGCATCGTTCAGCGCCACCTGCGACAGCGTGAAATGCGGTTCGCCTTTGGTCAGGTTCGACCAGACAAAGACCATGGCCGTGCAAGGGGCGGCGGCCAGGATGATCAGCCCGGCAATGTAGGAATCGATCTGGCCAGCTGGCAGATAGGGCCGGAACAGCCAGCCGATGAACAACCAGCCGAGCAGCGCCATCGAGAACGGCTTGACCGCCCAGTTGATGAACAGCGTCACGCCGATGCCGCGCCAGTGGCGGCCGACTTCGCCGAGCGCTGCGAAATCGATCCTGAGCAGCATCGGCACGACCATCAGCCAGATCAGCACTGCCACCGGCAGGTTGACGCTGGCGATCTCGGCCGAGCCGACAAGCTGGAACAGGCCCGGGAAGAGGTGACCGAGCAGCACGCCCGCAACGATGCACAGGCCAACCCACAGGGTCAGGTAGCGTTCGAACGTGGTCATTGTTCAGGCCGCCGGCGCGTTCTGCTGCAGGCCTGCCGGTGTCGCGCCCTCGGTCGCACCGATCCGTTTCAAATGATGCTGAAGGGCGAGGTGATCGATCGAGGCATGCGGCAGGTTGAGGAAGGCGTCGATGCGGTTCTTCATGTAGCGCGCGGCGGTGGAGAAGGCGCGTTCCCTGTCGATGTCTGAGCCTTCGACGGCAGCCGGATCCTCGATGCCCCAATGCGCGGTCATCGGATTGCCCGGCCAGACCGGGCAGGCTTCGCCGGCGGCACTGTCACAGACGGTGAAGACGAAATCCATCTCCGGTGCGCCGGGCACGGCGAACTCGTCCCAGCTCTTGGAGCGGAACCCTTCGGTGGGGTAATCGAGCGCCGCGAGCACCCTGAGCGCGAAAGGGTTGACGGCGCCCTTCGGCTGACTGCCCGCCGAATAGGCCCTGAACCGGCCGGCCCCTTCCTTGTTGAGGATGCTTTCCGCCAGGATGGAGCGGGCGGAATTGCCGGTGCACAGGAACAGTACGTTGTAGATGCGGTCGCTCATTGAACAATGTCCTTGGACGGAGTGCAGCAGGCAGCTGCGGTGACGACAGGGGCGCAGACTTCCGGATGACCGCCGCAGCAATCCTCCATCAGGAACCGGATCAGGCCCGCCAGCGCCGTATATTCGGCGCTGTAGATGATCGAGCGCGCATCGCGCCTTGCCGTGGCAAGGCCTGCCCGCTCCAGTTCCTTCAGATGAAACGATACGTTGGAGGCCGACACTTCGGCCTTCTCGGCAAGGACGCCGGCAGCGATGCCGTCGGGGCCGGCCACGACCAGCATGCGCAGGATGCGCAGCCGGGTTTCCTGCGACAAGGCACCGAAAGCTGCGAGGGCTTGACGTTCATCCATATTTCAATAATCCTAAAAATATCGAAATGAGGATTAGCGCAGATGAATGCTCCTGGCAACGTCAATGTTTCGGCGGCAGCCGACGACATCACGATCGGTGAATTGCTGGAGACGCTCGGCCAGCATCCGTCGAGCCCGCTCACCTTCCGCTATGAGGGGCGCCGGCTGCGCAAGGGCTACCATGTGACGGAGGTAAAGGCCGGGAATTTCGCCGGTCTCGACTGCGGCGCCAATCCAGAAGCGTGGACGGAAATCTTCGTGCAGCTCTGGGATGTCGATGACGCACCCGAACAGATGACGGCCAGCAAGTTCGCCGCCATCATCGGCAAGGTCGCCGACCACCTTTCACTTGACCGTAGCGCCCGACTGACCTTCGAGGTGAGTGATGGTATCCAGCCGATGCAATTGCACCGCGCCGCCGCCCCGGCGATAGGCGGCAATGAGATCGTCGTGGAGCTGTCGCCGCGGCCGGCAAGCTGCAAGCCGCGCGACCGCTGGCTGGCAGAGCAGCAGGCCGCCAGTTCCTGCTGCGGGCCAACCAGCTCGCAATGCTGCCGGTAGCGGGATCGGACAGCTGTCTGACAACCCATCACGTGCAACGTGGCCCCTTCTCCCCTGTGGAAGAAGGAAGTCGTACCGATCACCGCTGTTGTCAGCTCAATCGAACGTAACCTGCCCTGGAACGCCATCTACCCAAGGAAAAATGCCCGAAATCGTTGACGCTCCGGTGCTGCGCGCCTAGAGCATGCCGTCCGGCAGCGTGGCCGGGCTTGTTTTCAGGGCATCCATAATGGCCATATCCAATTCGATCGATCTCAATCCCGAACTCCTTGCCGCTGCCGTCGAGAGCAAAGCATGGCCGTTCGAGGAGGCCAAAAAGATCGTCGAACGCTACAAGGGCCGTGAATTCCCGGAGACCGTGCTGTTCGAGACCGGCTACGGCCCGTCCGGCCTGCCGCATATCGGCACCTTCGGCGAAGTGGCGCGCACGACCATGGTGCGCCATGCCTTCCACGTGCTGACCAGAGGCGAGGTCAAGACCAAGCTGCTGTGCTTCTCCGACGACATGGACGGCATGCGCAAGATCCCGGAAAACGTGCCGGACCGCGCAGCGCTCGAACCTTACCTGCAGATGCCGCTCACCGTCGTGCCGAACCCGTTCGGCGGCGACTACAAGAGCTTCGGCGACCACAACAACACGATGCTGCGGCGCTTCCTCGATACGTTCGGCTTCGACTACGAATTCGCCAGCGCGACGGAGTATTACAAGTCGGGCCGCTTCGACGACATGCTGCTGCGCGCGGTCGAGAAGTACGATGCCATCATGAAGGTGATGCTGCCGACGCTGGGCGAAGAGCGCCAGGCGACCTACAGCCCCTTCCTGCCGATCTCGCCGCAGAGCGGGCGCGTGCTGTACGTGCCGATGAAGCATGTCGACACCAAGGCCGGCACCATCACCTTCAACGACGAGGACGGCACCGAGACGACGCTGCCGGTGACCGGCGGCGCGGTGAAGATGCAGTGGAAGCCGGATTTCGGCATGCGCTGGGCCGCACTTGGCGTCGATTTCGAGATGTTCGGCAAGGACCACCAGACCAACGCCGCCGTCTACGACAAGATCTGTAACATCCTCGGCGGCCGCGCGCCGGAACATTTCGTCTACGAGCTGTTCCTCGACGAGAACGGCCAGAAGATCTCGAAGTCGAAGGGCAACGGCCTGACCATCGACGAGTGGCTGACCTACGCACCGACCGAGAGCCTCGGCCTCTACATGTACCAGCGGCCAAGGCAGGCGAAGAAACTCTACTTCGACGTCATCCCGAAGGCGGTGGACGAGTATTATTCCTTCCTCTCCGCCTATCCGCGCCAGGAGTGGAAGGAGCGGCTCGGCAACCCGGTCTGGCACATGCATGACGGCCAGCCGCCGGTCGTCGACATGCCGGTCTCGTTCGCGCTGCTGCTCAACCTGGTCAGCGCCTCGAACGCCCAGAACAAGGACGTCTTGTGGGGCTTCATCTCGCGCCACGCGGCGGGTGTGACGCCGGCCACGCATCCCGAGCTCGACAAGCTGACGGGCTACGCGATCCGCTATTTCGACGATTTCGTGAAGCCGACCAAGATCTACCGCGCCGCCGACGATGTCGAGCGTGAGGCACTGGCCAAGCTGTCGGACATGCTCGCCGCGTTGCCGGCGGGTGCCAATGGCGAGGCGATCCAGAACGGTGCGCTCAATGTCGCGCGCAAGATCGAACGCTATCAGGATCACAGCAAACAGAGCCCGGAAGGCGGACCCGGCGTTTCGGTCGCCTTCTTCCAGATGATCTACCAGGTGCTGATCGGCCAGGAACGCGGCCCGCGCTTCGGCTCGTTCGCCGAGCTCTACGGCATAACAGAGACACGCGCGCTCATTGCCCAGGCGCTGGAGGGAAAACTCGCAGCGTAGGATCGCCGCCGGGTGCCCGGCCTGCGGGAGCCTGCCAGATCGACGGCGAATTGTTCGGCGACTGATCGTTCGGCGACGCGGGGGCGTCGAGGCCCGAACTGTCGATGATCGAGCTCGGCACCGCTTCCGGCGCCGAGACAGGCGGCGGGGCCGGCGGCAAGCCGGTTCCTTCGGGCGCCTTGCCGAAGATGCCCCGCTTCTCCGCCTTCGCCTTTTCACCGGCTTCGGCGTAAGGACCGCTGGCGGCAGGCCGGGCCCAGCCATTGCTCACCAGCCACTCGCCGACGTCGACCTTGCCGATATGGCAAGGGGCGGAGATCAGGTCGCGCCCGCCTTCCGGCGGCACCACGCAGTTGACGGCGCGCTGGCGGATGAGGGCGCGGAAGGCCCCGCGCGCCCGTACGCCGCAGGGCCAGGTTTTGCCGGCCTCATCGGTGCAGGTCTCGTCTTCCGGCGTGATGTCGACGCCCGTGACAGCGACCGAATAGCCCTTCGCTTCGATACGGCCCGCCGCCGGCGCCACCGCCTGGTAGAGCGGCGTGCCTTTCCATTTGTCCGGCATCGGCGGCTTCTTCGGCTGCGCCAGCGACAGCTTGCTCAGCGGCGCGCGCGGCTCGATGCGCTGCAAGGCGCCCGGATCGCCTGGCGGCGCCGCCATCATCGGGTCGATAGCGCGTGATGCCGCCTGCGCCTGCTGCTGGATGGTCTCCGCCGACGGCGTGGCCTGCTGGGGCACCGGTGGCGAGGGCTCTGACTGTGACGACCCCGATGGTTCGGGGCTTTGCGCCTGACCGGACTGCTGCGGCGCAGCCGGTGGCTGCCCGGGCTCCGGCGGCGCGGCCGCCTCGCTGTCCGCTCCGGCCGGCTGGTCGGCAGGAGGATCGCCCAGCATGTCGAGCGTCGGCACGTCTTCGTTCGATATCTCGACCTTGGCGCCTTCCCCGGTGATGCGCCCACCGGCGACGATGGCCGCGGCGGAAGCGCCAAGCATCAGGATGGCAGCGACGGCTGGAAGCGGTCTCATGCCGCCATCCTACTGGCTTGCCCAGACGATGCGGGCCACCCACTCCACCTCGACCATTTGCAGATCACGGTTGGGGTGGTCCGGGTTCAGCGAAAGCAGCGAGATGGTACGCGTCGTCTGGCGCTCCAGCACCTTGGCCATGACCTCGCCGGAGCCGGTCTTGACGACGACGCGGTCGCCCCGGCGCACGGTGGCACCCGGCTCCACGATCAAAACGTCGCCATTGCGGTAAAGCGGCAGCATCGAATCGCCCTGGACCTTCAAGGCATAAGCCGTATCGGTGGATTGCGCCGGCAATTCGACCAGATCCCAGCCCTGACCGACCGGGAAGCCGGCATCGTCGAAATAGCCGCCGGCGCCGGCCTGCGCGAAACCGACCAGAGGCACCGCAGCGCCGGAACCGTGCGGCCGGGCAGGAGATTGCCTGTCCTGGATCAGCCCCATGAATTCGTCGAGCGTCGCGCCCGTCGCTTCCATGATCTTGGCGAGCGACTCGGTCGATGGCCAGCGCGGGCGCCCGTCCGACGACTGCCGCTTCGATTTGTTGAAAGCCGTCGAGTCGAGGCCGGCGCGCCTGGCAAGGCCGGAGGCCGACAGCGAATAACGCTCCGCCAGGGCATCTATCGCGGCCCAGACACGATCATGCGAGAGCACGGCAGCTTCCTTCGAAGAGGAAAAAATACCTTTTCTTGATAAGGGGCGAGGCTCGCGATGTCCAGCCTCGGCAGGCTGTTGCAGGGCCGGATTCCACTATTCGGCGTCGACCTTCACCATATCCGGCCCCGGCAAGGTCGCATCGCGCCCTAACGTGCTGCCGATCCGTCCGCGCAATGTGCCGATCTGCTGCTTCGCCAGGCGCGTCCATTCCAGTGCCGGCCATAGCGTCAGGCGCACGACATCGTTTTGCGGGACATGGTTGGCCCCCATGGGTGCGGTGCAAGGGCCAGGCACATGATAGGTGCCGAATATCCGGTCGAAGAAAGGAAACACGTTGGCGAGGTTCTTGCCGTAAGCCTCGGGGGCATTCGCATGGTGCCAGCGATGAAAGCGCGGCGAGGCGATCAGCAGCCGGAACGGTCCGTGATCCCAATCGACATCGACGTGAACATAGATCGTGTGCAGCACCAGGATGACGGCGCCCATGCCGATGGCGTCGGGGGGAAGGCCGAGCCAGGTCAGCAGGATGGTGTAGGACCCCCACATGACCAGTGTCTCGAGCGCATGGATGCGATAGGCCGACATCGCATTCACATGCGGATCGGAGTGATGGATCGCATGCACCGGCCACAACCATTTCATGTGCATGAGGCGGTGGTTCCAGTAATTGGCGAAGTCATGCGCCACGATGGCGACGAGCATGAGAGCCCAGACCGGAAAAGCGGACCACGCCGATGTCGGGATACTTGGAATGCCTGCCAGCGCATAGAGCGCCTTGATCTGGTCCGAAAGCAGCCAGATGGCCGGTGCCAGAATGAGATTGATGTTGAATATGGCGATCGTCGCGGCCACGCTTTCAACCGCAAGTCGGGACCAGGAAAGCCGCCATCCCTTGCGCGCGATGTCGAGGACCAGCAGCAGGACCAGGAACGCGAAGACGCATTGATTTGCGGGCGATCTCACCGCCGTTGGCCAGACCTCGATCATCGCCTTCAGGAACCCGACGATCTGCTCCACACCTGCCTCCCATCGCAACAGCAGTGCTGCCGCGAAACCAGCCCTGAGCTTAGCGGGTTTTGTTTAAGGGCGTCTGAATGCAGGTCGGCAAAGAGAATGCGGTAGAACACCGACCATGCGCCAACTTTCGAATCCGACTGCCTATTGCCGACTGCCTAGTTTCCTTTCGCCGCCGCCCGCAGGCCCTGGTGCGAAGCCATGAAGGCCTGCTCCGCTTCGGTCGGAGCGCGCGGCGAGGCGTCATAGCCGAGCGCGTGGACCAGTTCCTGGATGTCGACGAAATGCCGGGCCTTGCGGTCATAGACACCGGCGGTTGTCTTCATCAGGGCCGCGGTCTCGCCGTTCTCCAGCACGAAACGATGCGCGCCGAGCACCTGGGTGCCATCCCAAGTCTCGATCGAGGACACCACCTGGAAATTGCGCCAAAGCTTGATCTCGCGCACATAGACGGTCTGCAGCCCGCCCAGCATCGGCGCCCAGCCCCGCTTCCTCGCCAGCGCGATCAGGCCGGCGCGGATGAAGATGTCGATGCGGCCGAGATCGGCCAGCATCATGTAGCGCGCATTGTTGAGATGGATGTTGAAGTCGATGTCGGTCGGCAGACAGCGGAAGGTGAGCCGGCTTTCATCTCCGACGCGGTAGGCGCCGCGCGACTTCGCCGTCAGCGCCATGCGCGCAAAACGTGCCCAGACATACATGCTTTTACTTTCTTCCCTTCTCCCCGTTCGCGGGGAGAAGGTGGCCCGAAGGGTCGGATGAGGGGCTGCTCTGAAAATCGCAAGACAGGTGCAGCCCCTCACCCGCCTGCCGGCATCCTCTCCCCGTGAACGGGGAGAGGAGAAAGCTGTTTCCGCTTACGCGGCTTCCTTGACCTCGCCCTTCGCGTAGGGGTCGAAGCGCTGGTAGAAGGTCTCGCCCTTCTCGGCCATGTCGAGCAGCAGCTTCGGCGCCTTGAACTGCGCGCCATACTTCTTCTGCAGGCCCTTGGCGATCTTCACGAACGCCTTGGCGCCGATGCCATCGATGTAGGACAGCGCGCCGCCCGTGTAAGGGGCGAAGCCGAAAGCCAGGATCGAGCCGACATCCGCCTCGCGCGGGTCGGTGACGATGCCTTCCTCCATGACACGGGCCGCTTCGAGCGCGATGGTGACCAGCAGGCGCTGCTGCACCTCCTCGTAGTCGACCTTGTCGGGATCGAGCTGCGGATAGAGGTCCTTCAGGCCCGGCCACAGCTTCTTCTTGGCCGGCTTCGGCGGGTAGTCGTAGAAGCCCTTGGCGTTCTTGCGGCCGAGACGCTCGTGCTTGTCGACCAGCGTGTTGATCAGCGCGAACTGGTCCTTGTCGACGGCCTTCTCGCCGAGGTCGCGGATGGTCTGCTTCATGATCTTCTGCGCCAGGTCGATCGCCGTCTCATCGGTCAGCGCCAGCGGGCCGACCGGCATGCCGGCCGCCTTGGCGGCATTCTCGATCATCGGTGCCGGGATGCCTTCGATCAGCATCTGGAAGGCTTCCGACATGTAGCGCAGCACGCAGCGGTTGACGTAGAAGCCGCGCGTGTCGTTGACGACGATCGGCGTCTTCTTGATGGCGCGCACATAGTCGATCGCGGTGGCGATTGCCTTGTCGCCGGTCTTCTTGCCGAGGATGATCTCGACCAGCATCATCTTGTCGACCGGCGAGAAGAAGTGCAGGCCGATGAAGTTCTTCGGCCGCGACGAGTTCTTGGCCAGCCCGGTGATCGGGATGGTCGAGGTGTTGGAGGCGAAGATCGCCGACGACTTCAAAACGGCCTCGGCCTTTTCGGTCGCGGCCTTCTTGACTTCCGAATCCTCGAACACCGCCTCGATGACGAGATCGCAGCCGTTGAGATCGGCATAGTCGGCCGTCGGCGTGATCAGCGACAGCAGCTTTTCCTTCTCCTCAGGCTTGGCGCGGCCCTTCTTGACCTGCTCGGAGATCAGGGTGTCGGAATGCGCCTTGCCCTTCTCGGCCGACGGCAGATCGCGGTCGAGCAGCACGACCGGGATGCCGGCCTTGGCGGTGACATAGGCGATGCCGGCGCCCATGAAGCCGGCGCCGAGCACGCCGATCTTCTTGAACTTCGCATCGGGGATGCCTCCGGGACGGCGGGCGCCCTTGTTGAGTTCCTGCAGCGACACGAACAGCGAGCGGATCATCGCCGCCGCTTCCTTGGTCTGCAGGATCTCGGTGAAGTAGCGCGTCTCGATCTTCAGCGCGGTGTCGAAAGGCACCAGCAGGCCTTCATAGACGGATTTCAGGATCGCCATGGCGGCCGGATAGTTGCCATAGGTCTCGCGGCGCAGGATGGCGATGGCCGGCGGCCACAGGTTCGCGCCGGCAACCGAATAGACCGGGCCGCCCGGGAGCTTGAAGCCCTTCTCGTCCCAGGGAGCCACCGGCTTCAGGCCGTTGCGGATCATCGCCTTGGCCGTCTCGACCAGCTTGGCCGGCTCGGCGATCTCATGGATCAGGCCCATGGCCTTCGCCTTCTGCGCGGTCAGGTTCTTGCCGGAGGTCAGCATCTCCAGCGCCCCCTGCGTATCGGTCAGTCTCGGCACGCGCTGCGTGCCGCCGGCACCCGGGAAGATGCCGACCTTCACTTCCGGCAGCGCCATCTTGACCTTGTCGGAATCGGCGGCGACGCGGCCATGGCAGGCCAGCGACATTTCAAAGGCGCCGCCCATGCAGGTGCCGTTGATGGCCGACACCCACGGCTTGCCGCAGGTTTCCAGCTTGCGGAACAGGCCGGTCATGAAGCCGACATTCGTAAACAGTGTCTGGGTGGCCTTTTCCTTGTCCTTCACCTTGTCCTTGGCAAAGAGGCCCAGCATCTGCTGCAGCATGGTCAGGTCGGCACCGCCGGAGAAAGTCTCCTTGCCCGAGGTGATGACCGCGCCCTTGATCGCGGCGTCGGCCACGACCTGGTCGATGATGGCGTTCAATTCACGCATCACCTCTTCGGTGAACACGTTCATGGAACGGCCGGGCATGTCCCAAGTGACGAGCGCGATGCCGTCGCCGTCGATGTCGACCGAAAAGTTCTTGTAGCTCATTGTCTTCTCCTTCCGGCCGAAATCAGACGCGCTCGATGATCGTGGCGGTGCCCATGCCGGCGCCGATGCACAGCGTCACCAGGGCGGTGTTGAGGTTGCGGCGCTCAAGCTCGTCGAGCACGGTGCCGAACACCATGGCGCCGGTGGCGCCGAGCGGATGGCCCATGGCGATGGCGCCGCCATTGACGTTGATCTTGTCGTGCGGGATGTCGAACGCCTGCATGTAGCGCAGCACGACCGAAGCGAAGGCTTCGTTGAGCTCGAACAAGTCGATGTCCGACAGCTTCATCTTGGCGCGCTTCAACAGCTTCTCGGTGACGTCGACCGGGCCGGTCAGCATGATCGCCGGCTCGGAGCCGATGTTGGCGAAGGCGCGGATGCGGGCGCGCGGCTTCAGGCCCATCGCCTTGCCGCCCTTCTTGGAGCCGAGCAGCACGGCGGCGGCACCGTCGACGATGCCCGACGAATTGCCGGCATGGTGGACGTGGTTGACCTCTTCCAGCTCCGGGTAACGCTGCACGGCAACCGCGTCGAAGCCGCCCATTTCGCCAGGCATGACGAAGGACGGGTTCAGCGAGGCCAGCGACTGCATGTCGGTCGACGGGCGCATGTGCTCGTCATGGTCGAGGATGGTGAGGCCGTTCTGGTCCTTGATCGGCACGACCGAATTCTTGAAGTAACCCTTCTGCCAGGCATTGGCGGCGCGCTTCTGGCTTTCGACCGCGTAGGCGTCGACGTCGTCGCGCGAGAAGCCGTGCTTGGTGGCGATGAGGTCGGCCGAGATGCCCTGCGGCACGAACCAGCCCGGGAAGCCGACCGAAGGATCCATGAACCAGGCGCCGCCCGAGGCGCCCATGCCGACGCGGCTCATCGATTCGACGCCACCGGCGATGACGATGTCGTCGGCGCCCTGCGCGATCTTGGCCGCACCCAGATTGATGGCGTCGAGGCCACTGGCGCAGAAGCGCGACAGCTGCATGCCCGGTGCCTTGGTGTTGTAGCCGGCCTCGAAGGCGGCCGCGCGCGGGATCACCGAACCGGCTTCACCGACGGGGTCGACGCAGCCGAAGATGATGTCGTCGACCGCGCCGGTGTCGAGCTCGTTGCGGTCGCGCAGCGCTTCCAGCACCTTGGCGCCGAGACGCACCGCCGGCACCTCGTGCAGCGATCCGTCCTTCTTGCCCCTGCCGCGCGGCGTGCGTACGGCGTCATAGACATAAGCGTCAGCCATTTTCGTGCTCCTTGCTGGTTTGGACCGGCCGCTCGAGCGGCCGATCGGAGTGTTTGGATCGGCTGCTCAGAGCGAGCGGCCAATCAACATCTTCATGATCTCGTTGGTGCCGCCGTAAATGCGCTGCACGCGGGCATCGCGATACATGCGGGCGATCGGATATTCGTTCATGTAGCCGTAGCCGCCATGCAGCTGCAGGCATTCGTCGACGACCTTGCACTGCAGGTCGGAGAGCCAGTACTTGGCCATCGAGGCGGTGACCGGGTCGAGCCCGCCATTGAGATGGCGCTTGACGCAGTCATTGTAGAAGATGCGGCCGATGGTGGCTTCGGTCTTCAGTTCGGCGAGCTTGAACTGGGTGTTCTGGAACTCCACCACCGCCTTGCCGAACGCCTTGCGTTCCTTGACGTAATCGACGGTGACGGCAAGCGCCCGCTCGATCATGCCGATCGCCTGGGCGCCGATCAGCAGGCGCTCCTGCGGCAGTTGCTGCATCAGCTGCACGAAGCCCTGGCCTTCCTCATGGCCAAGCAGATTGGCGGTCGGCACACGCACGTCGTTGAAGAAGAGTTCCGAGGTGTCGTTGGCCTTGAGGCCTATCTTGTCGAGGTTGCGGCCGCGCATGAAACCCTCGACCTCATCGGTCTCGACGACGATCAGCGAGGTGCCCTTGGCGCCCTTGGTCGGATCGGTCTTGGTGACGACGATGACGAGATTGGCGTTCTGGCCGTTGGTGATGAAGGTCTTGGATCCGTTGATCAGGTACTGGTTGCCGTCCTTCTCGGCCCGGGTCTTGATGCCCTGCAGGTCGGAGCCGGCGCCCGGTTCCGTCATGGCGATGGCGCCGATCAGCTCGCCGGTCGCCATCTTCGGCAGCCACTTCTTCTTCTGCTCTTCCGAGCCGTAATGCAGGATGTAGGGCGCGACGATAGCGTTGTGCAGCGCGATGCCGAAGCCGTCGACACCGACATGGCCGAGCGCCTCGGCGATCACGCTCTCATGGGCGTAGGTGCCGCCGGAGCCGCCATATTCTTCCGGCATCGAGGCGCAGAGCAGGCCGGCGGCACCGGCCTTTTCCCAGGCGGAACGATCGACGATCTCTTTCTTCTCGTATTCGTCGTAGTGGGGCGCGATCTCTTCCGACAGGAAGCGGGTCGACATGTCGTAGAGCATGGCGACCTCGTCGCCAGCCCAGCCGGCTCTCGGCAAGGACAGGATGTCGGCGGGGTTGGTTGCCATGAACTGCTCCCTGTTGACCGCTTTTATATAGGGCGTCTGTTCAAGCCTGAACAGACGCCGGTACCGTTCAGAACGCGTCGGCCGACAACGCCATCATGGAATCGGCGCCCGAGGAAATGCGGGCAAGATGCGCCGCCGTCTCCGGCATGATGCGATCCATATAATAGCGCGCCGTGACCAGCTTGTTGTCATAGAAAGATGACGAGCCGTTGGCGCCCTCGGCCAGCTTGGACTGCGCAACCTTGGCCATCTGGCCCCACATGTAGCCGAGCGTGACGAGGCCGAAGAGATGCAGGTAGTCGGTCGAGGCCGCACCGGCATTGTCGGGGTTCTTCATGCCGTTCTGCATCAGCCACATGGTGGCGGCCTGCAGGTCGTTGAGACCCTTCTTCAGCGCCTTGGTGAACGGCGCCAGCTTCTCGTCGGCACGGTTTTCCTCGCAGAATTCGCCGACTTCCTTGAAGAAAGCCTGGATGGCGCGGCCGCCATTGGCGCCGAGCTTGCGGCCGACGAGGTCGAGCGCCTGGATGCCGTTGGCGCCTTCATAGATCATGGCGATGCGGGCATCGCGCACGAACTGGCTCATGCCGTGCTCTTCGATGTAGCCATGGCCACCGAAAACCTGCTGCGCCATCACGGCATGCTCGAAACCCTTGTCGGTGAGCACGCCCTTCACGACCGGCGTCATCAGGCCCATGTGGTCGTCGGCCGCCTGGCGGTCGGCGTCGTCGCCGGAGCGGTGGGCGATGTCCGACTTCAGCGCGGTCCACAGCGTGAAGGCGCGGCCGGCCTCGTTGAAGGCGCGCATGGTCATCAGGTTGCGGCGGATGTCGGGGTGGACGATGATGGGGTCGGCCTTCTTGTCGGGCGACTTCGCACCCGAGATCGAACGGCCCTGCAGGCGCTCCCTGGCGTAGGCGACGGCGTTCTGGTAGGCGACTTCCGACTGCGCCAGGCCCTGCAGGCCGACGCCGAGGCGCGCCTCGTTCATCATCGTGAACATCGCCTTGAGACCGCCATTGGCTTCGCCGAGCAGCACGCCTTCGGCCTCGTCATAGTTCATGACGCAGGTGGAATTGCCGTGGATGCCCATCTTCTCCTCGATCGAGCCGCAGGAAGCTGCATTGCGCTCGCCTGGATTGCCGTCGGCATCGAGCTTGAACTTGGGCACGATGAACAGCGAGATGCCCTTCACGCCTTCCGGCGCGCCCTCGATACGGGCCAGCACCAGATGGACAATGTTGTCGGACATGTCGTGCTCGCCGGCCGAGATGAAGATCTTCTGGCCGGAAATCTTGTAGGTGCCGTCACCATTCGGCACGGCCTTGGTGCGCAGCAGGCCGAGATCGGTGCCGCAATGCGGCTCCGTCAGGTTCATGGTGCCAGTCCACACGCCTTCGATCAGCTTCGGCGCGAAGGCGGTCTTCTGCTCGTCGGTGCCATGGGTGAGGATGGCGGCGATCGCACCCTGGGTCAGACCCGGGTACATCAGCAGCGCAAGGTTGGCCGAGACCATGTATTCGGCAACCGCCGTGTGCACGGCATAAGGCAGGCCCTGGCCGCCAAATTCGGCAGGAGCCGCAAGGCCCATCCAGCCACCTTCGCAATACTGGCGATAGGCTTCCTTGAAACCTTTCGGCGTCGTCACCGAGCCGTCGTCATGGCGTACGCAGCCTTCCATGTCGCCGGTGCGGTTGGTCGGCTGGATGACGTTTTCCGCCAGCTTGGCGCCTTCGGCGAGGATCGCTTCCAGCACATCGCCGGATGCATCGGCAAAACCGGGGAGGTTGCTGTAGCGCTCGAAACCGAGCACCTCGTTGAGCACGAACAACGTATCGCGGACAGGCGCCTGATAGATCGGCATTGCGTCTTCCTCCACAAAATCAACGCGACGAGGCCCGCACCAAAACGGCTTTCGGGCCGACTGTGAGATCTGGATAACAAATATTGACGTTTGCGTAAACGTCAATCTGTGCAGGCGATCACTTTTTTAGAAAGGTTTTCGACAGGGAGAGAGGACAGCGCCTGAACGGGGCGTTGGCCTTCCAGGTCGCCGGGAGAATGGTTTGATCACCAGCGAGCAGCACTCAGCCGGGTCTTGTTTGCTATACAGAGGGCCGAAGCGGCATACGGCCGGCACCACGGTCGATCGAACGAGGAGAGCAGCAATGCAACGTCGTTTCTATTCGATGTCGGAACTGGCTTACGAAAAGGCGCGCCACAGATTTCCACCCGGAGAGCCGCTTCTTTTCGACGAGTCCTACCGCCTGGCACACCTGCCGCTTGTGGCGCCGGACCATCCCGATCTGATCCCTTCAAAAGCCGGTACCGACTATTGCATGGGTCGCTATCCGGCTGCGCGATACGGGCTGGTAGTTCCGGTATCCTGGCGAGACCTGTTCGCATCACCGGTTTTTCTCGCCCTTGATCAAGCTTTGAAGGACGCGACATTTGGCGCGAAGCTGAACAGGCACATCAACGATCAACGCCTGCAGAACCTGCATGTCACCATAGCGGGCGGACTTGCAGAAGCGGGCATTCCCGCCTCCCTTCGCTCGATAACCTCTGTGATGGAGAAGGCGCAATTCCGCTACCGGCTGATGGGTCCGCTCATCGGAGAAAAGAACCTCGGCAGAATCTATTTCCCGGCAGTTCCCCAAAAAATCGGCGACATCGATTTCTTTGCCGAGTTGCAAGCGGCGGTCCATCGCCCTCAAACCGGCTTCTACGCAATGGGCTACTATCATTTCGCCGAGGAACTCACGCCAGCCGAAGCGCAAGAACTGTCGGCGATATTCCGTGAATTCCAGGACGCGGTCATCTTCGAGGCTGAAACCGACAGGTTGGGTATCATCGCCACGAACGACGACCTCACCCTATCCGGCCGTTACGTTGAGCTGCGTTCGTTTTAAGGCCAATATCGCGTTTGCGCAGACGGGAACGGCATTCCATGTATGATGACATCATTGCCTGGCGACGTGACCTGCATGCCCATCCGGAGCTTGGCTACGACCTTCCCCGCACCGCGTCCTTCGTCGCCGACAGGCTGCTTGCCTTTGGCTGCGACGAAGTCACGGAAGGCGTCGGCCGGAGCGGTGTCGTCGGCGTCGTGCACGGCCGCAAGCAGTCGTCGGGCAAGGTGATCGGCCTGCGTGCCGACATGGATGCCCTCCCCATCCAGGAGACCACCGGACTCTCCTACGCCTCGAAGACCGAGGGCCGGATGCATGCGTGCGGCCATGATGGCCACACCGCGATGCTGCTGGGCGCGGCGCAGACGCTTGCCGAAACCCGCGACTTCGACGGGACGGCCATTCTGATCTTCCAGCCGGCGGAAGAAGGACAAGCCGGCGCGAAGGCGATGTGCGACGATGGCCTGATGACACGCTGGGACATCGGGAAGGTGTTCGCGCTCCACAACGAGCCGGATCTCGCCATCGGGCGCTTCGCCACCCGCCCGGGACCGTTCGGCGCGGCTGTGGCGAGCTACAGGATCATGATAGAGGGCAAGGCCGCCCACTCGTCCAGCCCGCAGGCCGGCGTCGACGCGCTGCTGCCTGCCGCCAACATCCTGATTGCCCTGCAGACGATCGTCGCGCGTAACCTCGACCCCCTCAAGAGCGGCGTCATCTCGGTCGGATCCTTCCAGGGTGGGCAGCCGGGAAGCACCTTCGTGCAATCAAGCGAGATCCGCGGCCTCGCCCGCTGGTTCGAACCGGAGGTGCGGGACACCCTGCAGCGACGCATCGTCGAGATCGCGGAGGGGATCGCAACCTCTTATGGGGCAAACGCGACGGTAAGCTTCAGGAGCCTTTATCCCGTCGTCGTGAACGACCCGGCGGAAACCGCGTTTGCCGCGGACGTTGCTCGAGCCGTGATGGGGCCGGACGCTGTCGATGCCGATCACCCGCAGATCATGGGCTCGGAAGACTTCGCCTTCATGCTGGAGCAACGGCCCGGCAACATCGCCATGCTTGGCAATAGAGGCACGGCGGGACTGCATGACCCCGCCTATGATTTCAACGACGCCGCGATCCCGTTCGGGGTCGCCTATTGGAAGCGGTTGGTCGAAGCTGGAATGCCTGTTTAGGTGAGAGCATCATGGCGCAGATCGGACAATCTCAGATTGTCGCTCTTCCTCCAGCCGGATCAATGGTAGATCAACACCGCAAACATTCTCATCGAACCCGTGTATATCAGCGTCCTTGTACTGTTAAACTGATACCACGAACCCGGCGAGGACATGATTTCCATATATTGTCTTTGTATATCGATCGGGATCCCTTCGCCGCACACAAAAGACAACGGCAACCCATTCTGTAGCCAATCCTCGGGAACCGGGGTCGGATGGACATCGGGCAATTGTGCTATCACGCGGTGACGGTCAACTTCGTCCGGGAGCCTGAAGATCACCGCCGCGCACAGATCACGAAAAAAAACCGTATCATACGTTATCGCGATCAGCTCTGCCTGCTTGAAGATGTCGGGAAGACCCCGCAGCGCGATGGACTTCACTTCGTATCTCTGAACAAGCACGAAGGCCCAATAGGCGAATAACGGCACCGCCAGCAACGCCATCGCGACCATGTTCCAGCGAGGTCTTTTCACCTTACTGCAGGCCCCCTGCTTCAATATCCCGCGGCAAGCATCTTTCTGCAGCTTGCACCTCGGAACTCGGCGCCCTCAAAACGGCCGGATCGTGACCACACAAACAAAAAGGCGCATCGCCGAAGCAATGCGCCTGCCAATTCCATCCTCAGCAGACCGCCCATACGGACGATCCAAAGATCAGTTCGCGGCGGCTGAGGTCGAGGCGGCGCGGTCGGCGACCATCTGGCGGACGGAGTTCATGGCGCCGCTCAGTTCGTTGATGGCGTCATCGATCAGGGAGCGCTGCTTCTGCAGGCGCACGAGCTGCTTTTCCGACTTCTCCAGCGCCAGGCGAAGCTGCTTGGTGTTGGTGCCGGTCGGATCGTAGAGATCCATCATCTGCTTGACCTCGCGCAGCGAGAAGCCGACCTTGCGGCCGAGCAGGATGAGCTTGAGGCGAACGCGGTCGCGATGCGTGTAGAGACGGGTGGCGCCGTCGCGCTCTGGCTTCAGCAGGCCCTTGTCTTCATAAAAGCGCAGCGTGCGCAGCGTGACGCCATATTTCTTGGCCATCTCGCCGATGCGCACCAGCTCTTCGGAGGATTCGTTCGACATGATGTTGGAGTTGCCGGCTGCTTCGCCAGCGGTGTTCATCTGCACAGTCATCGACATTTCCCGTTCAGGCCCCGGCTATGGCGCGCGGCATTGGCTGCCTGGCTTCGCCCGTGGCGGAAGCGCTAGGGGGCTTTGCTTCCTGGTTTCGACATAAATTCGTAAGCGCTACCGCACTGCACAACTTACGTTTACGTAAAGGTATACCGATATCGTCACGGAAATGCAAGTGGGGTGCCGTTACGCCATGCCCCAGCCCCTCCGTCGAAAGCTTTTCTCAACGAATCCTGCGGCTTCTTAAGCTTGGTTAACGGGTTGTTTACCATGCTGGGCGAAAGGTGCGGCTGTCGGTCCGTGTCCATCCTGTCTCGCTTTTCACACGGGTTTTCATCGAAGCGCGAGCCTGCCCGGGAACAATCTTCCGCTGGCCAAGCCGTCTTCGGACCCGACTGGGTGGTTTGGGGAACTGCTGGCCGCGGCCAGCCAATTGCGAAACGGGCGCTCGATGAACAACAAGCGGTCCTATCTCGATAATCTGAACGCCGGGCGTCAGCGCCGGAGCTATGCCTCGCTGGAAGAGCTCAACCGGTCGATGGAAGCGCTGGAGCAGCGGCTCGACCGCAACCGCGAAGAGCCGTCCCGCCGGGAAGAGCCGCGCTACGGCCGCAGCCAGCCCTATGCCGACCGCTATGAAGCACCGCGCCAGCGCGCCTACGAGGACCAGCGCCCACGCGAGCGCGATTACGAAGGCGCGCGCGGCTATCAGCGCCCCTATGAAGAACCCCGCCCCTACCGCCAGCGCAGCGAACGGCCCTACCAGTCGATCGCCCGCGACATCGAACGCATGCGCGGCCAGGAAGACGGCGTGGCTATGGTGAGCAAGATCGCCGGCGAGCTGCGCGGCCTGCGCGAGGAATTGCGCCAGCAGATGAGCTCCGGCCTGCAGCGCGAATTCCAGGCGCTGCGCAAGGATATCCAGCGCGCCGCGCAGGAAGCTCCCTCTTCCCGCGACAGCGCGGAGCTCGGTCTCGAATTCGAACGCCTGTCGGGCGCCATCCGCGGCCTGGCCGAAAAGAGCGACGACAAGGGCGTGCACCTGCTCAGGCTGGAGCTGGAACAGGTCCGCAACGCCATGGACACACTGGCGCGCGAAGAAAGCGTGCAGGCCGTGGACCGGCGCTGGCAGGAATTCGACCAGCGCTGGTCAGCCTTCGAGACCCGATTCGACGGCAATGCCGGCAAGCGCGACGGCGTCGATGTCGCCGCGCTCGCCGAACGGCTCGAGCAGATCGGCGCTGCCGTCAACAAGCTGCCGGAATCGCTGTCGCTGCGCTCGCTGGAAGAAAAGGTGCGCACGCTGGCCGGCGCCGTCGACCATTTCGCCAGCCAGCAGGGCCGCCGCGGCGGCGACGTCTACGGCATGATCGACGAGCGGCTGGACGAGATCTCGCGCGCCATCGTCGCCTCCACCGTCGCGGCCCAGTCGAGCGCCTTCGACCCCGCCCCGTTCGAGCGCATCGAGCAGCGCATCGCAGCCCTTGCCGGCCAGATCGAGGAAGTGGCCGACGAGCGCCCGCGCGGCGAGGTGATGGACCACCTCTTCCATGGGCTGGAACAGCGCTTCGAGGCGCTGTCGGGCATCATCGAGCGCCGCCAGGACGACGCCATCCAGCAGGGCAACATGCTGTTCCGCGACCTCGAGCGCCGGCTGGACGATGTTGCCGACCGTATCGAGCGCCGTGCGCCCGAGCCCGACAATTCCGGCATCATGGACGCCATCGACGCGCGTTTCAGCGCGCTGGCGCAGCGCCTGGAAAGCCGGGGCAGCGACATCGCCGGCCAGGATGCGATCCGCAGCCTGGAAAGCCGGCTCGACGACATCTCCAGCCGCCTCGACTCCAGCTCGGTGCAGGCAGCCGGCATCGATCCGGAGCTGTTGCGCAGCCTGGAAGCCCAGGTTTCCGGCCTGGCCACGCATCTGTCGCGTCCCGGCGCGCCGCTGCCGGAATTCGAGGACATTGCGCCACGCATCGAAAAGATCGAGGAATCGATCGCAACCAACCGCGACACCATCCTGGAGACGGCAAGGCAGGCCGCCGAAAACGCCGTGCGCGCGCTCGGCCTTTCGAGCGGCGACACGGTCACCGTTGCCGGACTCGCCGGCGACCTCAAGACGCTCGAAGACCTGACGCGCCGGTCCGACGAGCGCAACACCAAGACCTTCGAGGCTATCCACGACACGCTGCTCAAGATCGTCGACCGCCTCGGTTCACTGGAAGGCGCGCCGCCGATGGCGTCGCCGAAGATCACCGTGCAGGAGACGCCGACGCTCGACATGGACGAGCCGCTGCCATTCCTGAACGAGCCCGAAACCCCCGCCATGCGCGGTGGTGCGCGCACGCCGGCGCAGGCGGCAGCCGATGCGGCACGCGCGGCACTCGGCGCTGAAGCCATCGCCGCGGATTCGGAAATCTCGGGCCAGAACAAGTCGATGTTCGGCGGCATCGCGCGCGCTTTCAAGATGCGCCGCGAAAACGAACCAACGCAGCCGACGGCTCTCGCGGGCAACGCCGAAGTGCCGACGGTCGACCTCGACGAGCCGCTGGAGCCGAAGCTGCTCAACCGCCCGCTCGAACCCGGCTCGGGCGCGCCGGACCTTGGCGCCATCATGAAGCGGGTGCGCGACGAGCGTGGCCAGCCCGCCAGACAGAACACCACCGACGCCTCGAAGGCTGATTTCATCGCCGCCGCGCGCCGCGCCGCGCAGGCAGCGGCCGCCGAAGCGGAAGCACTCAAGCAGCAGTCGGGCAAGGCGGGCGGCGTCAAGTCGTTCGGCCTCGGCAACCTGCTGAAAGCCCGCCGCAAGCCGATCCTGATGGCCGCCGCCGCGATCATGCTGGCGCTCGCCGGCCTCCAGCTCGGCAAGGCCTTCCTGTCCGATCCCGAGCAGGTGTCGTTCAACGAGGCCGCCCCGACGACGATCGAGGAAAAGACCGACGTCGCGACGGCACCAATCCAGCAGGCTCCGGTGACGGCTCAAGCCCCGGCGCTGCCGATCCCGGCCGATGCACCGCCGGTGCGCAGCGTCGACAACAAGGATACGCCCGAGCCGGCATCTGCCGGCCTGGCATCTCCGGAACCAAGGTCCAAGGACGACGTTGCCGCCCCGCAGGCCACGGACGCGCAGGCTGCGCCGGAAACCGTGGAAGCCAAGGCCGAGGCAGCCCCGGCGACGCATGCGCTGATCGCAGCGCCGGTGACGCTGCCGACCGTCGACGTGCCGGGCATGCCGAAATCCGATGTCGCGACAGAGGACAAGACCGGCGCCGTCCAGTCCGCCTCGGTCAGCCCGTCGGCGAGCGGTATCGAAATCCCGCAGGCCATCGGTCCTGCAGCGCTGCGTGACGCGGCCGCCGCCGGCGATGCCAAGGCGCTGTTCGAGGTGGGCTCGCGCTATGCCGAGGCGCGCGGTGTCAAGGAAGACATGGCCACTGCCGCCAAATGGTATGGCGAAGCGGCCGAACGTGGCTTCGCCCCGGCCGAATACCGCATCGGCAATTTCTACGAGAAGGGCATCGGCGTCGAGCGCGACATCGCCAAGTCGAAGGAGTGGTACCGCCGCGCCGCCGAGAAGGGCAATGCCAGCGCCATGCACAATCTGGCGGTGCTGTTTGCCATGGGCGCCGACGGCGCTGCCGACAACGACGCCGCCACCCGCTGGTTCAGCCAGGCCGCCGACCTCGGCGTCAAGGACAGCCAGTTCAACCTCGGCATCCTCGCCGCCAAGGGCGCAGGCATGGCGCAGAACCTGGAGGAATCCTACAAGTGGTTCGCGCTGGTGGCGAAGTCCGGCGACAAGGACGCTGCCGCCAAACGCGACGAGATCGCCAAGGCATTGCGCCCCGAACAGCTCGAACGCGCCAAGCAGGTCACCGAGCTCTGGAAACCGAAGCCGCTCGACGAAGCCGCCAATTCCACCGAAATGCCGGCAGCCTGGCAGGATGCTCCGACCACCATTGCCGGCATCGACATGAAGAAGGCGGTTCAGAACATCCAGCGCATCCTGGCCAAGAACGGCTACGATGCCGGCGGCACCGACGGTGTCATGGGCGACCGCACCAAGAAGGCGATCATGGCCTTCCAGACCGACAACGGCCTGCCGGCGACCGGCTCGGTCGACGAGCCGCTGGTCAAGGCACTGCTGGCCAGGAAGTAAGGCCCGCGCTGACGTTTCGGCAAGCCCCTTCTCCACTTGCGGGAGAAGGGGCTTGCGGTAACGCCGAGCCGAGCCCCGTCCGACATTCAGTTCAGATCTTCCGGATACCGGTAAACCTGTTCATGCGAAGCCACGAAGAACGTGCCCTCGTCGTTCACCCAGCCACGGAACATGCCGTCGGTGTTGTAGGGTACAGCAATGGCCCCGCCCGCATCGACCGCCACCAGGCCGGCGCCGACTTCCGCCAGATCGTCCATGATAACCTTGCGCGTCGCCGCTTCCAGGCTTTCGCCGAGATAGTCGACACGGGACGCGACCTCGTGCGCGGCGACATGGCGGATGAAATACTCGCCCTTGCCGGTGCCTGAAACGGCGCAGACACCGTTGCGCGCATAGGTGCCTGCGCCGATGATCGGGCTGTCGCCGACCCGGCCATCCGGCTTGTTGTTGTAGCCGCCGGTCGAGGTGGCGGCGGCCAGATCGCCATGGCTGTCCAAAGCGACCGCACCGACCGTTCCATGCTTTTCGGATTCGCTGGCCCTGGCGGCGGTGCCGGCCTCGACATGCGCCTTCATCGCGGCCAGCGCCGCGCGGCGGCGCTCGGTGGTGAAATAGTTCTGCGGCTCGACGGCAAGCCCCTTGTCCTCGGCGAACCGGTCGGCGGCGGGACCGGTCAGCAGCAGCGGATCGCCCTGCTCCAGCAGCGCCCGTGCCGCCTTGACCGGATTGCGCACATGCCGGGCGGCGCTGACCGCGCCGGCGGCCAGCGAGCGTCCGTCCATGATCGAGGCGTCGAGTTCATGCAGGCCGTTCTCGTTCAGCGCAGCGCCATGGCCGGCGTTGAAATGCGGGCTGTCTTCCATGACGATGACGGCAGCCTGCACGGCATCGAGCGCACGGCCGCCGGACTTCAGCACCGCGTAGCCGGCTTCCAGCGCACGCCCGAGATCGCGGCGCGCGGCAATCCATTCTTCCTCGTTGAGATCCAGCCTGGCCATGACCCCGCAGCCGCCATGGATCGCCAATGCGAATTTCGTCATCGTCCGTTACCTTCATCAGGGGAGTGGGCGGCCCCAGCGGACCGCTTCAGGAGTTGCGCAATTCCAGACGCAAAACCGCTGCGCGCGGCTCTTGGAGCGTGACCCGAAAGCCGGAACCGGTTCCGGGTCACGCTCCAAAAAAGCCAGATCAGGAAGAAGATCGAACCAACGCCTTCCCGATCTGGAGAGGAATGCAAACGGGATGAACGGTATTCCGTTCTATCTCTTCGTTTTCGGCATGACCGTTGCCTGAAAAGTCCGAAGCTTTTTGCTTCGTTGCTCTTCAGCCGGGATCATGCCTGCGTACTGCATTCCTGGAAATTTTACTGCTTCGGCTTGGCGTCCATCGCCAGCGTGTCCTCGTCGGAACGCGGCGTGTAGGTGATCTTGTCCGCCTTCACACCCCAGGCCGAGACATTGACGGCCAGCGGCAGGTCGGGACGATCGGTCGCGACGAGCAGGTTCGCCTTTTCGAGTAGGTCGCGGCGCTTGGCCTCGTCCATCTCGATACCGGCGTCCTCGATCAGCTTGTCCATCTGAGGGTTGGAATAGCCGCGCGTATTAAAGGCGCCCAGCGACTTTTCCTTGTCGTTGGTGTGCATCAGCGACGACAGCATGTAGTTGGCCTCGCCGGTCAGCGTGCCCCAGGACGCCATGTAGAGCGAATATTCGCCACGCGTCTTGGCGGGATTGAACACCGCGGCCGGCACGCCGTTCACATCCGCCTGCACATTGATCGCGGCAAGCAGCTGCGCCACCGTCGGCCCGAGCTCGGTCGGCAAGCGGTCGTTGGCATAGTTCAGCGACACCTTGAAGCCATCGGGGAAACCAGCATCCGTCATCAGCTGCTTGGCCTTGTCGACGTCATAGGCCGCCGGCGCAATGTCCTTGTTGTAGCCGAAGATGTTGGCGCTCACGAGCTGGGTCGGCACGACGCCCATGCCTTCCAGCGCGACATCGGCGATGGTCTGGCGGTCGATGACGAGATCGAAGGCCTCCCGCACGCGCGGATCGAGGAAGGGGTTCTTGTCGAGCTTCTTTCCTGATTTGTCCCAGACCATCGGTGAATTCTCGCGGAAGTCGAATTCCAGATAAGGGATATAGACCGACTCGTCCTTGACCACGTCGATGGCCGGATCGGCCTCGAGATTGGCGAGGTCGGTCGCCGGCACCTTGGAGATCAGGTCGACCTGCCCTGCCTTGAGCTGGGCGACACGGGCCGCGTCATTCGGAATCTCCTTGCGCACCACCTTGTCCCATGGCTGCGCGCCACCCCAGTAGCCGTCGAACTTCTCCAGCACCAGGTCCTGTGTCGGTGCCCAGCTGACGAACTTGTAGGGGCCGGTGCCGATGGTGGCCTTGCCCGTATTGAAGCCTTCGGCCGCCGTCTCCTTGGTGGAATAGGCCGCTGCCGCCTTGTGCGAAACGATGAACAGACGCACGAAATCGTTGGGCAGCGTCGGCGCCGAACCATGTGTCTTGACGCGCACCGTCAGCGGGTCGACGACTTCGACGCCGGCGACGCGGCGCACATAGATGGTCGACGGGTTCGGTCCGGTTACGTTGGGAATGCGCTCGATCGAGAACTTCACGTCCTCGGCGGTGAAGTCCGAACCGTCATGGAACTTCACGCCCTCGCGCAGCTTGAACTCCCAGGTCGTTTCGTCGACCGGCTTCCAGCTCACCGCCAGATTGGGCTCGACCTCCAGCTTGTTGCCGGACTTCAGCAGCGTGTCGAAAACGTGCTTGGTGGCCTCGGCGTTGGCCGAGGTGGCCGTGAAATGCGGATCCATCGAGGCCGGGCCGGACTTGGTGGCGATGGTCAGGTCGGCGGCGAGTGCCGGCAGCGACACGAGCAGCGTCGACACAAGCAGGGCCGAGCGCAGGAAGGAACTGGTTCTCATTGGGGGTCTCCTCTTCTTGTTGTTGAAAGCCGGACCGATGGCCCGGTTCTGTTGTCAGATGCCGGGACGATGAATCAGTCGGTTGTGACCTCGGCATTCATGTCGAGATCGCGGGGCCAGCTGCCTGAAGCGACGACCATCTTGGTCAGCAGGTCCGACAGGGTCAGCCGTTCGGCGGGCGACAGGCATTCGAGCATGGCGCGTTCGTGCTCGAGCATCAGCTCCTTGACCGAAACCACCGCGGCACGCCCCTTTTCCGTCAGGGTCAGGGTGACGCGACGCTGGTCGGACGGGTCGATCTCGCGATCGATCAGGCCAAGCGTCGCCACCTTGTTGACGGCGCGGCTCAGCGTGTTCTTGGGAAAGTTGGACGAGCGCACCACCTCGGTCAGCGTCAGGCCGTCACCCAGGTAGAGCGACCACAAAACGACGAATTCCGGGCGCAGCAGGCCGAGCTGCTGCTGGATGCGGCCATAGACAGGATTGTTGAACTGCAGCGCGAGGAAGTTCAGCCGGAACGACAGCCAGCAGGGGTTCTCCCACAGTTTCGGAAACAGCGGATCGTCCTGCGGCAGGTGCTGCGGCCCGGGCGTCTCCCGCCCTGCACGCGCCTCATGCAGGGCTGTGCTCAGCAATCGATCCATACAATCCCGCCCCTGCTTCTCGCCCCTGATTTAGTCCCAAACGGAACGGTAATTGAAATTTTTGTTGCGTCAACAGGATATTTTTGTTCCTAATGGAACTTAATTGCAGATATCTCGCAGTTTTGTTGCCGGTCTATGCCGCATCCCGGCAGGCTGGCGTATGGCACCAAACGCGGACGTCGCGGAGAATGGAGTTTTCGGGAATGCGCATTCAGGACATGCACTGGGCTCAGGTGGAAGAGCGCGCCAAGGCCGACGATCGCTGCGTCCTGCCGATCGGGTCGGTCGAGCAGCATGCCTATCTCAGCCTCGCGACCGACATGATCCTGGCCGAGCGCATCTCGGTGGAGGCGGCCGAGCCGCTCGGCGTGCCCGTCTTCCCCTGCCTGCCCTACGGCATGGCCTCGGGCTTCGCCGACTTCCCCGGCACCATCACGCTGACGCTGCGCACCTACATCAACGTCATCGAGGACATGCTCGACAGCGTCTACCGCTCCGGCTTCCGCCGCATCCTCGTCGTCAACGGCCATGGCGGCAACACGCCGATCGCCCCGCTGCTGTCGGAATGGATGAACAGCCATCGCGACACCTCGGTGAAGCTGCACGACTGGTGGCGTGCACCGCAGACCATGGCCAAGGTTCAGGAGATCGACCCGGCCGCGAGCCATGCGAGCTGGATGGAGAATTTCCCCTGGACCCGCCTCGAAGGCGCGCCAGTGCCGAACTTCAGGAAGGATCGCATCGACTTCGCCGCCACCGGCCGCGTCGATGCCGGCCGCAAGCGCGAGCGCATCGCCGAAGGCAATTATCACGGCGTGTTCCAGCGCCCGGATGCGGACATGTTCGCGATCTGGGAGGTCGGCGTCGCGGAGACCCGCGACGAGATCGAGAACGGCTGGCATTGATGGACGATCGTCCTCCGGCAGGTCCGGAGCTGCGTGACAACAGAGGTTTGGAGCATTTCCGCACCGAGAATGGCGGAGATGCTCAGGAGGAGGGGCAGATGACAGGCAACAAGCACGAGGTCAGTGCATGACCTCCTTCGTGTTCAAGCGCCTCGGCCAGGCGGTCATCGTGCTGATCGTCATGTCGATGCTGGTCTTTACCGGGGTCTACGTGATCGGCAACCCCGTCGACGTGCTGATCTCGCCCGACGCCACCCAGGCGATCCGCGAGCAGGTGATTGCCGAATACGGCCTCGACCAGCCGCTGTGGAAACAATATCTCGACTTCGTCGGCTCGATGTCGACCGGCGATTTCGGCCGTTCCTTCGTCTTCAACATGCCGGTCGGCGAGCTGATCTCGCAGCGCCTGCCCGCGACGCTGGAGCTGGCGGTCATCGCGGTGATCCTGGCCTCGCTGATCGGCGTCCCGCTCGGCATCTATGCCGGCTACCGGCCCAACAGCCTCGCTTCCCGCATCATCATGGCAGGCTCGATCCTCGGCTTTTCGGTGCCGACCTTCTGGATCGGCCTGATGCTGATCATGCTCTTCGCCGTGCAGTTCGGCGTGCTGCCGGCGGGCGGACGCGGCCAGACGGTCAGTCTGCTGGGAGTCCCCTTCTCCTTCCTCACGCTGGACGGCTGGAAGCACCTGTTGCTGCCCGTGCTCAACCTGTCGCTGTTCAAGATGTCGATGATGTGCCGGCTCGCCGCCGCCGGCACCCGCGAGGTGATGACCACCGACGCCATCAAGTTCGCGCGCGCCGCCGGCATCCCCGAGCGCACCATCCTGCGCCGGCACGTGCTGAAGCTGATCTCCATTCCGCTGGTCACGGTGTTCGGCCTCGAGCTCGGTTCGACCCTTGCCTTCGCGCTGGTGACGGAAACCATCTTCAACTGGCCGGGCCTCGGCAAGCTGATCATCGATTCCATCGCCTCGCTCGACCGGCCCGTCATGGTCGCCTACCTGATGATGGTCTCGGTGCTCTTCGTCGTCATCAACCTCAGCGTCGATCTGGCCTATGCCGCGCTCGACCCACGCCTTCGGCTAAAAGGACGCTGAGATGAGCGACGTCATCATCAAGGACAATTTCGACGCGACACCGCCGGCCTCCGCCTGGCGCGACTTCTGGCGCATCTTCCTGCGCAACAAGGTCGCGGTGATCGCGCTGGCCGTGGTGCTGGTCATCGCGCTGGTCGCCATCTTCGCGCCGTTCATCACGCCGCAGGACCCCTATGACCTGCGCTCGCTGGTGCTGCGCGACGCACGCCGGCCGCCAGGCTTCGTCGGCGCCAACGGCATGCACTATCTGCTCGGCACAGACAGCCAGGGACGCGACCTTCTGTCGGCGATCATCTATGGCCTGCGCATCTCGCTGGAGATGGGTCTGATTGCCGGCGCGGTGGCCTTCAGCATCGGTGCCATCGTCGGCTGTTTCGCCGCCTATGCCGGCGGCCGCTTCGAGACCTTCATCATGCGGCTGGTCGACGTGCAGCTGTCCTTCCCGGCCATCCTGCTCGCCTTCGTCGTCGCTGCCCTTCTGGGCCAGGGCAAGGGGCAGCTGATCCTGGCGCTGGTCTTTGCCCAGTACGCCTATTTCGTGCGCACGGCCCACGGTGCTGCCTCGGCCGAACGGCAGAAGGACTATGTGCAGGCAGCGCTCTCCATCCCAATGAGCGGATGGTTCGTGATCACCCGGCACATCCTGCCGAATTCGCTGCCGCCGCTGATCGTCGTCGCCACCGTGCAGGTCGCCTCCGCCATCTCGCTGGAGGCGACGCTGTCCTTCCTCGGCGTCGGCCTGCCGCCCACCGAACCCTCGCTCGGCATGCTGATCGCGAACGGCTTCCAGTATCTTCTGTCCGGCCGCTACTGGATCTCGATCTATCCGGGCGTCGCCCTCATCGTCCTGATCATGGCGATCAACCTGGTCGGCGACCAGGTCCGCGATCAACTCAATCCACGGCTGCGCAAATGACCGAACTGCTCAAAGTCGAGAACCTGCGCACCTATTTCGAAACCGAGCGCGGCACCGTCAAATCGGTCGACGGCATCTCCTTCGAGGTGCGCAAGGGCGAGATCTTCGGCCTGGTCGGCGAATCCGGTTCGGGCAAGTCGATCACCGGCTTCTCGCTGATCGGCCTGCTCGACGCCAACGGCAAGGTGCAGCCGGGCAGCTCGATCAAGCTGGAGGGCCGCGAGATCGTCGGCCTGCCGGACCAGGAGTTGCGCAAGATCCGCGGCCGCGACATTTCGATGGTCTTCCAGGACCCGATGATGACGCTGAACCCGGTGCTGAAGATCGTCGACCAGATCGCCATGGCGATCCGTGCGCATGAGAAGGCCAGCGACCAGGACGTGCGCCGCCGCGCCATCGAGGCGCTGGCGCGCGTGCGCATCGTCGAGCCGGAAAAGAAGATCGATCAGTATCCGCACCAGTTCTCGGGCGGCATGCGACAGCGCGTCGCCATCGCGATCGCCCTGCTGCACAAGCCAAAACTGGTGGTCGCCGACGAGCCGACGACGGCGCTCGACGTTTCCGTGCAGGCCGACATCCTCAAGGAGATGAAGGCGCTGGTGGCCGAACTCGGCGTCTCGATGATCTGGATCAGCCACGACCTGGCGACGGTCAGCCAGATCTCGCAACGCATCGCGGTGATGCGGCGCGGCAAGATCGTGGAAACCGGCAGCGTGGCCGAGGTCCTTGGCGCGCCGCAGCATTCCTATACGCAAGGGCTGCTCGATGCCCTGCCCTCGCGCGCCAGGCCCGGCGAACTGCTGGCCTCGGCGGCGACCGAAAGCTCCGGCCCGATCGTGCTCGACGATCTCGCCAAAACCGCTCCCAAGGCTGCCGACGGTGCGTTCGTCCAGGTCGATGATGTCGACATGGTCTTCGAGCGTCCCGTCGGCCGCGTCGGGCGCTTCACGCAGAAACTCGGGATGAGCCAGCCACCCCATGCCGTCCATGCCGTCAAGGGCGCCAGCCTGACCATCGCTCAGGGTGAGGTGCTCGGGCTGGTCGGCGAAAGCGGCTCGGGCAAGTCGACGCTCGGCCGCATCGTCTGTGGCATCTATACGCCGACGGCGGGCACGGTGAGCGTCGCGGGCAGGAAGGTGCGCGAAGGCCAGCGCAAGCTCGGCACCGGCGTGCAGATGATCTTCCAGGATCCTTATGCCTCGCTCGATCCGCGCCGCACCATCTTCCAGTCCGTTGCCGAGGGTCCACTGGCGCATGGCCTCACCACGCGCCGCGATGCCCGTGCCTATGTGAACCGCTGGCTGAAGGCGGTCGCCTTCGACCCGGCGCTTGGCGACCGCTATCCGCACCAGTTCTCCGGCGGCCAGCGCCAGCGCATCGCGATCGCGCGGGCGCTTGCCATGCAGCCGGAACTGATCGTCTGCGACGAGCCGGTCGCCTCGCTCGACGTCTCGATCCAGGCGCAGGTGATCAACCTTCTGATCGAGCTGCGCCGCACGCTGAACCTGACGCTGCTGTTCATCAGCCACGACCTGTCGGTGGTGCGTCATTTGTGCGACCGGGTCGTCGTCATGCATCACGGCAGGATCGTCGAGGAGGCGGAAGTCAGCCAGCTTTTCGAAGCGCCGCAGCAGGCTTACACGAAGATGCTGCTCGACGCCGTGCCAAGACTGGCGGTGTAGAGGTTGCCTGGGCATTCCTGCGGCCGGCAGGGAACGCGAGCGTTTGGGCTTGCTCAGCCGATCGTCAGGCTGGGCAGGAACACCTCGTACAGCACGGCAGACGGCGCCCGCCACTGCTCCGGCGAGTTGTAATTGCCGGCGGTGATTGCGAGAACGAAGTCAAAGCCGGGAAAGACGAACAGCCGCTGCCCGCCATTGCCGATCGCCGTGATGAAGCGCTCGCCGTAGGTTCCGGCCTTTTCCGTTATGGCTTCCTCGCCGACATACCAGAGGTAGCCGTAACGCATGCCCGGCCAGCCGATGTCGACCATGGCGGCAGGCTGGAAGCTCTCGTCGAGCCACGATTTGGGCACGATGGAACGCCCCTCCCACTCACCGGCCTGCAGGATCATCTGCCCGATGCGAGCCAGCGCGCGTGGCGAAAGCCGCAAGCCGGATGCCGCCGATGCTTCGCCGTCCTGGCCATGGATCCATTCCATGGCATCGATGCCGAGCGGGGAAAACAATGCCTGCTTCGCGAAGTCGGGCAAGCGCTGACCGGTGCCACGCTCGATAATCTTGCCCAGCAACGCGACCGCCCCGCCGCTGTAGATCCATCCCTTTCCGGGCGGACCGAGGATCGGGCGATCGAGGATGAACCGATAGCGATCCGACGCCTGCTCCATGGCGATCTCGCTGTTGGCGGGATCGGTGTAGGGGAGGTCCTCATTCCACTCCATGGCAAGCGTCATGGTCAAGGCGTGCCGGATGGTCAGTCGCCTGCGCGTCGGATCGCTGGCCAGATCGGCGTATTCGGGGAACTGCGCGACGATCGGCTGGTCGAGCCCCGGCACACGGCCGCGGGCGAGTGCGATGCCGTAGAGCAGGCTCACGATGCTTTTCGTGACTGATCTGATGTCATGCAGCGTGTCGGGTCCGAATTTCACATTGGGGAGTGACGCCCCCCACTTCATGTCGTCACCGTCGATGTAGCGCTCGAAGACGATACGGCCGCCACGGAGGGCGACGACGCCATGCACGCCGGCAAGCCTTCCGCTGTGCATCAGACCGTCGAAGCGCTTGCCGGGATCAGACTTGAACCCGGCCTCACCCGGGGTAGCGATCCGCCAGCCGCCATCCTTGCCACCGGCCATGGCCGGCGTCGTGCTCGCCACCATCGTTGCTCCCATGTATTTGAGGACCTGTCTGCGGCTTGTCCCGATGATCATCTTCCATCGCTTTCCAGCCGGCCAGTACGCCGCGCGGCACCATATCAGCCTTGCTGGCGATTGCACCGGGGCACTGGGCCCTCACCGCTGCCCACCGTCCAGGTCCGGAGCGATCGGCGTGCCGCCGCGCAAATAGCGCCAAAGGCGTCGCCTTCGCGACGCCTTGCCATCAAAATGCCTGTTAGCTTGCCCGTAACTGCTTGAATGAGTTTTTGTTTCGGTAACCGTGACCGGTGTTTTCCCTGTCACGTTGCCGGCGCAAGAACGAATTAGCTTTTCGATGGTATAGCAGCAGAAGTTCTGGTGCCGAGAGGCTGGATTGATCGAGACTGACGGGTGAGCATTTATCTCCCGATCGCGGAAATTTCCGTCAACATCCTCGTACTGCTCGCCATGGGCGCTGCGGTGGGTTTCCTGTCGGGCATGTTCGGCGTCGGCGGCGGTTTCCTGATCACGCCGCTGCTGATCTTCTACAACATTCCGCCGGCGATCGCCGTCGCCACCGGCGCCAACCAGGTCATCGCCTCGTCCGTCTCCGGCGTGCTGTCGCACATGAAAAGGGGGACGCTCGACTTCAAGCTGGGAGCGGTCTTGCTGGCTGGAGGCGTGGTCGGTTCGACGGTCGGCATCTATGTGTTCGGCCTGCTGCGCGAGATCGGCCAGCTCGACCTCTTCATTTCGCTGCTCTACGTCGTGCTGCTCGGCACGGTCGGCGGACTGATGCTGCTGGAAAGCATCAACGCGCTGCGCGCCACGCGCGGCGGCGCGGCTCCGGTGCTGAAGAAATCCGGCCAGCACAACTGGATCCACCGCCTGCCGCTGAAGATGCGCTTCCGCGCCTCCAAGCTGTTCGTCAGCGTCATTCCGGTGCTCGGCCTCGGTGCCGCGATCGGCTTCCTGTCATCGATCATGGGTGTCGGCGGCGGCTTCATCATGGTGCCGGCGCTGATCTACCTTTTGAAGGTGCCGACCAATGTCGTCATCGGCACCTCGCTGTTCCAGATCATCTTCACCTCGGCCTACACCACGCTGGTGCATGCCACCACCAACCAGACGGTTGACGTGATGCTGGCCTTCATCCTGATGGTCGGCGGCGTCGCCGGTGCGCAATACGGCGCCAAGGCCGGGCAGAAGCTGCGCGGCGAACAGCTGCGCGCGCTGCTGGCGCTGTTGGTTCTGGCGGTGGCCATCCGCCTCGCCGTCGACCTGTTCATCACGCCGCCCAACCTCTATTCGCTTTCGGCGCTGGGGCTGAGCTGATGGCAGCTGCGCCCCTGCCGGTTTCGTCCCCGCCTCGCCAATTTGGTATGATCCTGGCCTCGCTTCTGCTCCTCGTGCTCGTCGCTGCGCCGGCGGCAGCTCAGTCGCCGCACCAGGAAAACATCCAGATAGGGCTTTCCACCGACAGGGTGATGATCACCGCAGGCTTCACCGGCGCCGACCTCACCATCTTCGGTGCGCTCGAGGATGTCGATCCGCAGATCGCGCGCCAGGGGCGCTACGACGTCATCGTGGTGCTGGAAGGTCCGGCGCGGCCGGTGGTGGTGCGGCGCAAGGACCGTGTGCTGGGCGTGTGGATCAACCTGGAATCGGAAACCTTCGAGAACGTGCCGGTGTCCTATTCGGTCGCCACGACACGGCCGTTCCAGGACATCACCGAGCCGGCGAGCTACAAGCAGCTCTCGCTCGGCGCCAGCAACATCTACATGCAGCCGGCCGACGAGGACCAGAACCCGGCCACCATCGCGGAATTCACCGCGGCACTGCGCGAGCGCAAGGCCGCGACCGGGCAATACAGCGAGAATGTCGGCGGCGTGCAGTTCCTGTCGCAGAACCTGTTCCGCGCCACGGTGCGGCTGGCACCCAGCGTGCCGGTGGGCACGCACAAGGCGCGCGCCTACCTGTTCAAGAACGGCCTTTTCGTCAAGGAAAGCTCGGCCCAGCTCGAAATCCGCAAGTCCGGCTTCGAACAGTCGGTGTTCCGCGCCGCGCACGACTATTCCTTCCTCTACGGCTTCTTCGCCATCAGCCTGGCCATGATCACCGGCTGGCTCGGCCGCGTCATCTTCCGCAAGGATTGAGATGGGTGGCTAAACGTAACTTCAAGCGCTTGACCGCTTCGCTGCGGACTTTCCTTCAAACCGGCGAACTTGCGCCCATCACGCTCGACCTGACGCTGCTCGATGTCGCGGCCCTGATCGGGCCACCGGCCTGGTGGGTGACCGATGCCCACGATTTTCCAATCCCTCTCAATTGGGGTTATTCCACGCTGGAGATCTCGTTCTCGCTCGAGCAGCCGCACCCGATCGAGTTCCTGTCGATCAAACCTCCACAAAAGTGGGGACGCCGTTTTCACAGCTTCTGCCCGCTTTTGCGTCTGTCGATGGACGGACTGCCGATCGAGGGGCGGCCGTCCGAGCTCTTGCGTGCCGGGATATGGGATCCCGACAGTGTCGAGGTCGGTATCCTCACCGATCCCAGGGATCCGAAAATCTGCATCCGCGGAACCGGAATCGAGATCCTGTATGTGGTATCCGACCCCGACCGGGAGGACCATTTCGCCCAAGCCAGCCTCGGGGGAATCGAACGGGCAGCCGTTCTGCTGGAGGAACACGTGTTCCTCTACGGCCTGTATCAAAGTCATGGCGGGACTTCGAGCGTGAGATGGCCGGAAGAATCCTGGCAGGAGATCTCGGCACGCGAATATCTGGAGATCCTTGAAAGGCACCGAAGCATCGCTCCGCACGATTTGGCTTAGGCTGGTCTGCTTCCGGCCGGTGCGGCACGACGCTGGCACATGGTTCAGTCCGCACCGACCATACCTCTCCGCAGCCCTGGTTCAGGCTTGCAAACACCCTCAAAATTTCAGGCGACGGCAATTTATTGCGTGTCCTGCGGTCCGGGACAGCCAACATGGCGGCAGACTTGTCCAGGACGCCATGCAACCGCTCGAACTCAGGATAAATGCCGCGCGCAACGCCCTCATCGTCAGATGGGGCGACGGCACGAGCACGGCTTTGGCGGCGGCGACACTGCGCGCCACGAGTCGGGCGGCCGGGCAGGTTCGCGCCGGATTGGAAGGGCGAAACGGCGCGTTCGAGGGCGTGGTGATCACCGGGGCCGAAGCTGTCGGCACCTACGCCATCCGCCTCGCTTTCTCGGACGGCCACGACAGGGGCATCTATCCTTGGAGCTACCTGCGCGAGCTCGCCACCCGGGATGCAACGGCACATCAGCACCGCACGACCAGTGGCGGGCGGGAGTAACGAGATGGACGATTTTGTCGAGGGCCTTTCGGAAGTCAGTTGCGACGTGCTGGTGATCGGCGGCGGCACCGCCGGGCCGATGGCCGCGCTGAAGGCCAAGCAGAAGAACCCGGCCCTCAACGTCGTGCTGCTCGAAAAGGCGAATGTGAAGCGGTCCGGAGCGATCGCCATGGGCATGGACGGGCTCAACAACGCCGTCGTGCCCGGCTACGCGACGCCCGAGCAGTACACCAAGGAAATCACCATCGCCAATGACGGCATCGTCGATCAGGCGCCGGTGCTGAAATACGCGACGCGCTGCTATGACATCATCCAGGAACTCGATCGCTTCGGCATCCGCTTCCAGAAGAACGCCAATGGCGAGTACGACCTGAAGAAGGTGCACCACCTCGGCACCTATGTGCTGCCGATGCCGAATGGCGATACCGTCAAGAAGGCGCTGTATCGCCAGCTCAAGCGGGAACGGGTGCTGATCTCCAACCGCTACATGGCCACCCGCCTGCTGACGGCCGGCGACGGCCGCATCGCTGGCGCGGTCGCGGTCAACACGCGGTCAGCCGAATTCCTGGTGCTGCGCGCCAAGACGGTCATCCTGTGCATGGGTGCGGCGGGCCGGCTCGGGCTGCCGCATTCCGGCTACCTGTACGGCACCTATGAGAACCCGACCAATTCGGGCGACGGCTACGCCATGGCCTATCATGCGGGTGCGGCGCTGGCCAATCTCGAATGCTACCAGATCAACCCGCTGATCAAGGACTATAACGGTCCGGCATGCGCCTATGTCGCCGGTCCGTTCGGCGGCTACACCGCCAACAATGAAGGCAGGCGCTTCATCGAGAGCGACTACTGGTCCGGCCAGATGATGCAGGAGTTCTACAACGAACTGCAATCGGGCAAGGGGCCGGTCTTCCTCAAACTCACGCACCTGCATTCCGATACGGTCGGCGAGATCGAGCGCATCCTGCACAAGGTGGAACGCCCCTCGCGCGGCCGCTTTCATGAAGCGCGCGGCACCGACTACCGGGAGAGCATGATCGAGATGCACATCTCGGAGATCGGCTTCTGCTCCGGCCACAGCGCGTCCGGCGTGTTCGTCGACGAGCATGCGCGCACGACGGTGCCCGGCCTCTATGCCGCCGGCGACATGGCCAGCGTGCCGCACAACTACATGCTGGGTGCCTTCACCAACGGCGCCGTGGCCGGCGAGCACGCCGCGGACGTCGCGTGCGGGATCGACTTGCCGGAGTTCGACGGCGACGCCGTGCGCCGCGAACGCGAGCGCGTGCTTGCGCCGACGCGGCGGCAGGACGGCATTCCGCCGAACCAGCTCGAATACAAGGCGCGCCGGCTGGTCAACGACTATCTGCAGCCGCCGAAGGTGACGGCCAAGATGCGGCTGGGCCAGGCGCGGCTGGCCGAGGTTCGCGACGATCTCGAGACGGGCCTGATCGCCCGCAACGCGCACGAACTGATGCGGGCGCTGGAGGTGTCGTCCATCCTCGACTGCGCCGACATGGCGGCCCATGCCTCGCTGTACCGCACCGAAAGTCGCTGGGGCCTCTATCACAACCGCGTCGACCATCCCGACAAGGACGACGACAACTGGTTCTGCCACACGCTCGTCGAAAAAGTCGACGGCCGGATGGTCTCACGCAGACAGCCGATCCAGCCCTATGTCGTGCCGGTCGAAGACACGGAACGCACAGCCTACGACCGACTGCGGGTTTCAAGCAAAGCCTGACGGAGGAAAACCAATGCCGCTCGCTTATTCCCCCTCAACGGTTCCGGTCGTCGTCGACGAGGCGAAATGCATCGCCGACAAGGGCTGCACGGTCTGTGTCGAAGTCTGTCCGCTGGATGTGCTGCGCATCAGCGAGCTGACCGGCAAGGCCTACATGAAATTCGACGAATGCTGGTATTGCATGCCTTGCGAAACCGACTGCCCGACCGGCGCGGTCACCGTCAACATCCCCTACCTGCTGCGCTGACATGACCCAGTTCGACCCCTTTGAAGATTTCGGAGACGTCGCGGAAATCGCGCGGCGGCTGCACAACGCGGATCCCGCGGTGCGCCGGCTGGCCGTCATCGACCTTGCCGAGACGGCCGAGCCCGAGGTGGTTTCCCATCTCGTCGCCGGTGCCGAAGACGCCAATGCCGGCGTGCGGCTGGAGATCGCGCTCGCCCTGTCCGGTTTCGACGGCGTGGAAACCGCGGCAGGGCTTGCACGCCTTCTGACCGATGAAGATCGCGCCGTCGCGCAGGCGGCGGCCGATGGCCTGGCTGAGCTGAAGGAGCCGGCGGCCGCCGCCGCCATCCTGCCGCTGACGGATCACGAGGCGACCTTCGTCCGGGCCGAGGCGTTTCGCGGATTGAAAGCGCTGCGCTCCCCTGCCTCGCTCGGCGCTGCACTTGCCGCGCTCAAGGATCCGGAAGCCGCCGTGCGCATGCAGGCGCTCGGCGTCGTCGCCTATCTGAAGCTGGACGAGACCCTGCCTTCGCTCATCGCCGCGACACATGATGCCGACGCGGCCGTCAGGGCAACCGCCGTCAGCTCACTCTCCTTCACCAGCCAGCCCGCGGCGGCGACCGCCGTCAACGCCGCACTGAAGGATGTTGACTGGCAGGTGCGGGCCGCCGCGGCGGAGACACTCGGCCATCTCGGCTTCGCGCCGAGCCTCGACGGATTGCTCGCCGGGCTTTCGGAAGATTTCTGGCAGGTCAGGCAGAAATGCCTCAACGCACTCGGCAAGCTGAAGGCGCAGGCGGCGGTGCCGCAGATCGCGGAGCAGCTGTCGAGCGAGATCGCACTGCTGCGCAAGGAAGCTGCCGCGGCACTCGGCGAGATCGCTCATCCCTCCGCGCGCGAAGCTCTGCTGCAGCATGTCTCAGACGGCGACCCGGACGTGCGCAAGACCGTGCGGTGGGCGCTCACGCGGATCGGCTGACCTTTCTGGACCGACTGGCCTGTGCCGCGTTCCGGCATGGATCGGTCTCTAGCCGCCCTTGGAGACCATCTCGAGCAGCAGATGCGGCCGCTCGATACGGATGTGGCGCGGCGTCACCGTCACCAGTCCGTCGCGCTGGAAACGCTTCATCATCATCGTCACCCACTGACGCGTGGAGCCGACCATGGCCGCGATCTGGTCATGCGTCACCCTCGCATTAATGATGATGGCGCGGCCGTCGCGCACGCCGTGCAGCTGGCCGAGATTGGACAGGAACTGCGCCAGCCGCTCAATGACCGAACGTGTGCCCAGCATCTGCGCCATGGCCGAATAACATCTTCCCTTCGCCGCAAGCCCCTGCAGCAGGCAGACCGCAAAATTTGGCATCTCGACGATGAGCGTGCGCAAAGCCGCTGACGGCAGGAACAGGATACGGCAGTCGCTCAAGGCCTCGCCGGACCAGATGTGGACGCCGCCACCGCTCAGTTCGGGCCCGCCGATGAAATGCCCCTTGGTCCAGTAGGCCAGCGTGATCTCGCGCCCGGACGGTGCGGTGTAGAAGACGCGAACCCGGCCGCTGTCGATGATGAAGATGCCGCCATGCTCCTCGCCCTGCGTGAAGATCGGCTGGCCGGCGGTGAATGCGAGCTGCCGGCAATTGGCTCGAAGCCGCTCCAACTCATCCGGTTTCAAGGCGTCGAGAAAGTAGGCGCCCTCGTTGAGACCCTCGACACTGTCGCTGAGAAACAGCGATCCGTCCCCGGGCAGCACCGCCGGATCGGGCAGGGAAACAGCTGGCCTCGAAGCGGCGCGCTTGGCGCCGGGCGTGGTCACTTGCAGGTCGAGGCTCATGAGGCAGCTCCAGCGGGTGGCCTTTGATCGCCAGCAAATTAGATAAATACGATAGACTTAGAAGAAATATATTTGCGGCTTTGCCGCCTCCCGTAGATGGAACCTGACGCAAGGGGCCGTTCCGGCACGAGGAAGCTTCCGGCAAGGCCCGGAAATCGGCCATCGGCGCAGAATGCCCGGTTGGCGCCGCGCAACTAATTGCTTCAGCCACCGACGATGCCCTCCAATAATCCGACCCGACAACGGCCGCATCGTCGGCGATCAATCGGGGGTACAATCTATGACATTGCGCTTACATCTTGCCGCGCTCGTGCTCGCCGCATCCGCGCTGGTCTCGACGGCCGAGGCCGAGACGATCCGGGTCGCCATCGGCACACAGGACACAACGATCAACACGGCGACCGGCGGGCTGCTGATCCGCGAACTGAAGCTGCTCGACAAATATCTCCCGCATGACGGGAAATACGCGGGCGTCAGCTACGACATCCAGTGGAAGAACTTCACCAGCGGTGCGCCGATCACCAACGAACAGATCGCCGGCAAGCTCGATTTCGGCGTGATGGCGGACTTCCCGGGCTCGTTCAACGGCCTCGCCCACATCAAGGCAGGGCGCAAAAGCATCTTCATCACCGCCCTGCAAGGCAGCGTCGGCGGCAGCGGCAACGGCATCGTCGTGCCGGTCCAGTCGCCGATCCAGTCCTTCTCCGAGCTCAAGGGCAAGACAATATCGGTGCCGTTCGCCTCGACCTCGCACGGCATGCTGCTGCGCGCGGTGAAGGAACAGGGCTGGGACCTCGAAAAGGACGTCACCATCATCACCCAGGCGCCGGAAGTCGCCGGTGCTGCCCTCAAGGCCAATCAGATCGAGGCGCATGCCGATTTCGTGCCGTTCGCGGAGCTGTTCCCCTGGCGCGGCATCGCCCGCAAGATCTATGACGGGTCGCAGGCAAAGACGCCGACCTTCCACGGCGCGCTGGTCGATGCCGACTATGCGGCCAAATATCCCGAGATCGTCGTTGCCTATCTGCGCGCCGCCATCGAGGCCGACCAGCTGATCGGCAAGGAGCCGGAAAAATACAGCGAGCTGATCGCCAAGGTGACGGGCGTCGACGCGGAAGTCGACTATCTCTTCCACGGGCCGCTCGGGCTGCAGACACGCGACCTGACCTGGAAACCGGAATACCGGCAGGCCGTCGCCACGGCGATCGACACGCTGGTTCTGTTGAAGAAGGCCGACCAGACCTATGACGTCAACAGCTTCATCGACGACCGTTTCATCCGGGAGGCGTTCAAGCAGTCCGGCCTCGACTACGAAGCCGCGCTCAAGAACTATGCGCAGCTGCCGCTCGACGCCAAGGACGCCGCCACCGGCGAAGCCATCGCCGATCCGAAGCGCGTGGCCGAGGTCTGGGTCGCCGGTGAACCGCTCGTGCGCCACTACGCCTCCGCGCAGAACGCCTTGAAGGCGCTGAAGTCGGTCGAAGGCGAAGGCAAGTCGGCACGCGTCTTCTATGCCCAGGATCGCGAGAGCGGCATCAAGCTGCTGGGCGCGCAGGCCTGGTTCGTGCGCGGCGACAATGGCGAGATCGATGCCTTCCTGCTCAAGGAACGGGCGGAAGCCTGGGCCAAGGCGCATGGCGGCAGCGTGCAGGACTTCGCGACGGCCAAGGCCGCCGTCGTGGCCAGCAACTGACCCGGCATGGAGCGCGCAAGCACGGGGCGCTGGCTGCGCCGCGCCGCATCGCTCGCCATCTGCCTGGCCTTCTGGCAGGTGGCGTCGCGGTTCAAGCTCGATCTCGGCATCGTGACGTTCCAGAACGTGCCATCGCCGGTCGACGTCGCGCGGGCCGGCCTGGATTTCCTGCAATCGCCGCGTTTCGCGACGCATGTGGCAAGCAGCGTGAAGCGGGTGCTGGCGGGCTTCGCGCTTGCCGCGCTCGTCGGCATTGCGCTCGGGCTCGTCATCGGCCGGTCGCGGCGGCTGCGAGACTTCCTGCAGACGCCGCTGGAGATCCTGCGCCCGATCCCGGCCGTCGCCTGGATTCCGCTGGCGGTACTGATGTTCCCGTCATCGGAACTCTCGATGATCTACATCACCTTCACCGGCGCGCTGTTTCCGATCGTGCTCAACACGGTGCACGGCGTCGAGCATGTCGATCCGCGCCTGATCGCCTCGGCGCGCAGCCTGGGCAGCACCAGGGCGGCGATGCTGTTCGAGGTCATCCTGCCGGCGGCGGCGCCGAACATCGTCACCGGCCTGGTCATCGGCATGGGCACCTGCTGGTTCTGCCTGGTGACCGCGGAAATGATCTCCGGCCAGTTCGGCATCGGCTATTACACCTGGGAATCCTACACCCTGCAGAATTATCCCGAGATCATCGTCGGCATGATCCTGATCGGACTGCTCGGCCTGGGCAGCAGCCTGCTGCTGCGCGCCGCAGGCAAGGCGGCACTGCCATGGCACAGGCAGGAGAATTCGCGATGAACGCCCATTCGCGCGACGTCGGGGCAGCCGCCGGCCACATCCGCGCCGATCGCGTCACGATCCGGCTCGGCGCCGCCGGCACCTTCGAGGCGGTGAGCGAGGCGAGTTTCGAGGTCCGCCCCGGCGAATTCGTCTGCCTGCTCGGTCCCTCCGGCTGCGGCAAGTCGACATTGCTCGGTGCCATGGCCGGCCACATCAAACCAGCTTCTGGCACATTTTCCGTCGACGGCCATCCGATCGACGGTCCGCACCCGGAACGCGGCATCGTCTTCCAGCAGCACACCCTGTTTCCGTGGAAGAATGTCCGCGACAATGTCGCCTTCGGTCTGAAGATGCGCGGGGTGAAGCGCGGTCCACGCCGGCTCGAGGCAGACAGGATGCTGGAGCTCGTCGGGCTCGCCGGCAGCGCCGACCGCTATCCAGGCCAGCTTTCCGGCGGCATGCAGCAGCGCGTCGAGATCGCCCGCGTGCTGATAAACCAGCCGAAGCTGCTGTTGATGGACGAGCCGTTCGGGGCGCTCGATGCGCTGACCCGGCTGCGCATGCAGGAATTGCTGCTCGACATCTGGGAGCAGTTCCGCAAGACCATCGTCTTCGTCACCCACGACATCGACGAAGCGCTGCTGCTCGCCGACCGCATCATCGTCATGCAGGCACAGCCCGGCCGCATCCATGAAGAGATCCGCGTGCCTTTCGAGCGGCCGCGCTCGACCGACATCATAACCTCGGGCACGTTCATGCAGCTGAAGCAGCATTGCCTCAGCCTGCTGCATGGTGACCGGCGGCAGGATACGCTGACCAGGCTCTCGCCGCTCGGAGCTGTCCGCGCCGCCAAGGCATGAGGCGCGCGTTGCCTTCCGGCACATGCCCGAGGCGGCTTGATCCCTGCCGCATTCGGTCCGATGATCTGCGCCCGGAGGACGCATGGCGAAACATCGCATCTATTCCACCAGCGTGGCGAGCGTCTATCGGCTCTATGTCTCGAAGGTGGAAAGAAAGGGACGCATCCAGGCGGAGGTGGATGCGGTCATCCGGTGGCTGACCGGCTACAGCCAGCAGGCACTGGACGATCAACTGGCCAGGAACACGAATTTCGAGGATTTCTTTGCGCAGGCGCCAGAGCCGAATCCCTCGCGCTCGCTGATCACCGGCATGGTTTGCGGCGTCCGGGTCGAAGAAGTTGAAGAGCCGCTGATGCGGGAAATCCGCACCCTGGACAAACTGGTCGATGAACTCGCCAAGGGCAGGAAGATGGAGAAGATCCTGCGGGCATAGCCCGCGGCACATTGCCCGTTTCGGCCGAGCCCGCCAGGAACGGGCTCGGCCTGTCACGATACTCAGTTCTTGGTGGCGTTGATCTCGGGCTTGTCCATCAAGGAAGCTTCGAGGCCATACTTCCTGGCGATGGTCTCGAGCGTGCCTTCGGCCTTCAGTTCGGTGAGCGCCGCCACGAAGGCTTTTGCCAGCTCCGGCTTGTCGACCGAGGTGTAGGGACCCATCGGAACCTTGTCGCCGACACCGGCCTGCAGGATCATCCAGTCCTGATGGCCTTTGCTCAGGATGAAGGCCGCCTGTTCGGTCGACACCACCTCGGCACCATCGCGGCCCGACTTCAGCGCGAGATCGGCATCCGGCACCGAGCTGTAATAGCTGATGGTGAGCGCCGGCTTGCCCTTGTCGGCACAGTTCTTGACGGCGAATTCGCCGACCTTCACCGTATCGGTGCCCTTGAGAACGCCGATGCTGCCGCCGCACAGGGCGTCGATATCGGGATATTTGTCCTTGTTCGCGGCCTGGATGATGATCGCGTTGGATGAGGTCGCGTAGTCGGCGAAGGTGACCAGCTTCTGGCGTTCCAGCAGGTCACTGGTGCCGCCGGCGCCGGCATCGAAGCGGCCGCCACCGACACCGGTGATCAGCCCTTCCCACTTGGCGTTCACGATGTTGGCCTTGATGCCGAGCTTTTCGGCCACGGCATTGAAGACGTCGACTTCCAGCCCAGTGGTCTTGCCGGCCTCGTCGATCCAGGAATAGGGCGGATAGTCGAGCACCATCGCCACAGTGATCTCGCCCTTGGATTTGTAGGGCTCAGGCAGCAGATCCTTCGCGCTTTCGGCAAAGGCGGAAACGGCTGTGCCGGCGATGATCGCCGCCGACAACACGGTTGTCCTCATGAATTTGGTCAGACAGGTCACAGTCTTCATCAATTTCCTCCCAGGTAGACGATGAAACCCAACAACCCGGCAAAGCTCCGCCCACCCCGCGGATGCAAGGCTTGAAGTCGTTTGTTGAATTTGCCGAATTGCCTATGCGTTCAGACGCAGGCAGCGAATGAGGGACGCTGCGATGCGACGCATGCGAGCCCTGCCCTCCAATGCAGAGCCCTTCCGGGTCACACCATCACGTTGACAACCCTTGCGGACCTATCGAATTCCGCGCCCCCATAGCTTATGCGTTTGCATAGAGCGTTTCCGTTTTTCACGGAAACGCGGAAACGCTCTAAGTTTTTGTTTTCGACGCATTTTTGTGACGCCAAGTGATCCCACTCGGCTACAAAATGCTCTAGTGGCACATTGCTAACATCAAAAAGTGATTATTTGCAACGTGCATTGTTGAAAAAAATGAATGAAACGATTGTGACGGATCGGCAGGCGCTTTCATGGTGACGTTCAAACAGCTCGAAGCCTTGTACTGGATCGGCACGCTCGGCAGCTTCGAGGCAGCCGCGCAGCACCTCGACACGACACAGTCGGCGATCTCCAAGCGCATCCAGGAACTCGAGGCGAGCTTCGGTGTCTCGGTGTTCGACCGCAGCCGCCGCGCCGCCCATCTGACGCCGAAGGGCGTCGAGATGCTGGAGCTTGCCGCCGGCCTGCTCGAACAGCGCACGCGTTTTGCCGAACGCTTCAGCGCGCCCGACCTGATCGAGCGCCGGTTGCGCATCGGTGCGACCGAGGCCTCAGCCATGACCTGGCTCGGCCGTTTCGTCGGCAGCCTGCACCAGGCCTTTCCCAAGGTCTCGCTGGAGATCGTCGTGGATTCGGCAACCGCGCTCACCCAGAAGCTGGCCGAGAGCCAGCTCGATCTCGCCGTGGTTCCCGACGGACTCACCGACCCGCGCTTCCAGGCGGTTCCAATCGCCTCCTCGCAATGGTGCTGGGGCTGCGCGCCCGGCCTGATCGATACGGGCAGGAAGCATCATCTCAAGGACCTTGCCGAACATGCGATCCTGCTGCGCCCGGACTCAGCATCGGAGATGCTGGTCGGAACGACGCTGCGTTCGGCGGGGCTTGCCACCACCAGGATCATCGCCGTTCCCGACTTCCTGTCGCTGGTCAGCCTGACGGTCGGTGGTCTCGGCGTCGCCGCCATGCCGACCTTCCTCTTCGACCAAGGCTTCGCCGGCAATGCGCTCGCCCGCATCGATACGGTGGAGCCGGTGCCGGATCTGCAATATCTCGCGGTGTTCCCGGCCAGCGACACCAGCCCGATCCTGGCTTCCGTGGTGACGCTGCTGAAGCAGACCTGCGATTTCTCCAAGGCCTACCAGCCGCGGGATGAGGCGGTCGAGCCGGGCTAATTACGTCGGCATTCTTCCTTCTCCCCTCGTCGGAGAAGGTGGCCTCGCCGCAGGCGAGGTCGGATGAGGTGTTGGACGGAGCGCACCCAACCCAAGCGCCTTCAGGGCGCGCAATCCTGCTCAGCCTCATTTCTTCCAGCACCCCTCATCCGTCTCGGCGCTGCTCCGGCGGCCGAAGCCGCCGTCGCCAAGCCACCTTCTCCCGCAAGGGGAGAAGGGGACGCCGCGCTTGCGCGATTGACCCGGCTGGTTTCTTGCGGCTCGGCAATTCATTCTTTTTTTTCCACAATCATTCTTGCAATAAATCTCTTTTAGAAATACTCGTAAGGCCAGATCACGGCTGACGGGTGCGCACGGTGCGCATTGACCGGCCAACGCTTTCGGCTTTGCGACATGGACACTTCTCCAACCACGGCACCCAGGGTCTCGCTGGTCATCGGCAACCCCAAGCCGATGTCACGCACCCGTACGCTCGCCGAGCAGTTCACCGACCAGCTGGTCGAACACCCTGCCTCTGACCGGGCCGTCATCGACCTGGCCGAGCAGGCCGAAGCGCTGTTTCCGCCCAGGGCCGAGTTGCTGGCGCCTGTCTACGAGCGGCTGAGCGGCAGCGACCTGCTGGTGGTTGCCTCGCCAACCTACAAGGCAAGCTATACCGGGCTCACCAAGCTGTTCTTCGACCAGATGCGGCCCAATGCGCTGCAGGGCGTGGTCGCCATTCCGCTGATGACCGGCGCAAGTGCGGCGCATTCGCTGGCCGTCGAATTCCATCTCGCCCCGCTGCTCAGGGAGCTCGGCGCGGTGGTTCCGACAAGCGGCGTCTATTTCATCATCAATGAAACCGAGGACCTCGAGGCAGCGGTGAGCGCTGCGGTCGCCAGGCAACGATCGCAGCTCGCACTGCTCAGGGCGCCTTGGGTTGCAGGAGGCAAGCATGCTGGAAATGCCGTCGATGGTCGCTAGGACCTCGCCCGAACCACACCTGTTTCGCCAGGCGCTCGGGCATTATGCGTCCGGCATCACGGTGATCGCCGGCGTCGCCGATGGCCTGCCGGTCGGCTTCACCTGCCAGTCCTTCTGCAGCGTCTCGCTGGAGCCGCCGCTAGTGTCGTTCAGCGTCATGCGCACATCCAGCAGCTGGCCGAAGATCCGCGCCAGCGGCGCCTTCTCGGTCAACATCCTGTCGGCGCGGCAGCGCGAGGTCTCGAATGCCTTCGCCCGCTCGGGCACCGACAAATGGAGCGGCGTCGACTGGGCCCATAGCGGCTTCGGCAACCCGATCATCGCCGGCTCGCTGACCTGGCTGGATTGCACGCTGTTCGAGGAATATCCGGCCGGCGACCACACCATCGTCATCGGCCAGGTCCGCGAAATGGCGTCGATCAATGCCGACGAGGAGCACGAGCCGCTGATCTTCTTCAAGGGACGCTACGTGAATTCGATGTGAAGCCGGCGGCACAAGCCGGCTGACAGGACCGAGACGGGAGGACGACCGATGACCGCCGCGCCGCGCCAGCTCAAGCTGGCGCTCTTCATGAACACCACCGAATATGCCTGGCTCTACGAGAAGGCGCGCTCGGAGAGCGAGTTCGACTTCGCCTTCTACCGCGACCTCGCGCAGATGGCCGAGCGCGCCAGGTTCGATGCCGTCTTCCTGGCCGACATCGTCGCCGTCAACGACCGCAACCGCGGCCTCGAAGCCGCCGGCCACATGGGCAATGCCGTCGTTTACGAACCGCTGACCATGCTCGGCGCGCTGTCGGCGGTGACCGAGAAGATCGGCCTCGTCGCCACCGCCTCGACGACCTATCACCAGCCCTTCCACATCGCGCGCATGATCGGCAGCCTCGACCATCTGTCGAAAGGCCGCATCGGCTGGAACGTCGTCACCTCGCAGGGAGAATCGGAAGCCGCCGCCTTCGGCCTCGACGCGCAGCTCGACCCCGGTTTCCGCTACGACCGCGCCAGCGAATTCGTCGACCTGGTCTTCGACCTGTGGAACAGCTGGGAGGGTGACGCCTTCCTGCGCGACAAGGCTTCCACGCGCTATTTCGACCCGTCGAAGGTGCATCCCGTCGACCACCGCGGCAAGCATTTCAAGGTGCGCGGCGCGCTCAACGTGCCAAGGCCACCGCAGGGCCGGCCGGTTATCTCACAGGCTGGCTCGTCGGAAGCCGGCTTCGAGCTCGCTGCCCGCACCGCCGACGTCATGTTCTGCGCGCCGGGCTCGCTCGAACGCGGCAAGGCGTTCTCGGCCAACATCCGCGAACGCATGGTGAAATACGGCCGCGGCCCGGACGAAGTGGCGATCATGCCCGGCCTGTTCGTCGTTGCCGGCGGCACCGAGGAAGAGGCGCGCCGCAAATATGCCGACGCGCAGGCCGCGACGCCCGACAGCTTCAAGCTGCAGAGCATCGACCGCTATCTCGGCGGCGTCGGCGCGCTGGAATGGGACCTCGACAAGCCGATCCCGACAACAGCCGAGGAAGGTGCGGCGCGCCTGCGCCGCCGCGTCACCTTCGAGATCGACGGCCGCCGCATGACGGCGCGCGAACTCGGCGACCAGATCACCTCCTGCTACGGCCACATCACCTGCATCGGCGCCGTCGAGCAGGTCGCCGACACGATGGAGACCTGGCTGAAGGAGCGCGCCTGCGACGGCTTCACGCTGTTCCCGCATTATTTGCCCGGCAATGCCCATGACTTCGGCCAGCTCGTCGTGCCCGAACTGCAGCGGCGCGGCATCTTCCGCAAGGAATACGAAGGCTCGACCTTCCGCGATCATCTCGGCCTGGCGTCGCCGCAGCATCCGGCGTCCGACCGGAACGCGGCGCGGCTAGCCGGACAATAACGACAATGAACATCGACCCCACCCGGTTTCGATCGCCGCCAAGACGATCGGGCGGATAGAGCATCTCCGGCGAAAATAGAATCGCCGGTAATGCTCTATCTCTTTGTTTTGACGCAATTTCCGGACGCAAAACCGCTGCGCACTTTTGCTGGAATTGCTCTAGGGGTCCGCGCGTGGAGGAGGAGAACATGAGCGCAGTGATACCGATCAAACCGATGCGCGGCGCCGAGGGCGTGGCAGCGTACCTGCCGCCGCTCGACCAGAACGGCGTCGTCACCGCAGCGAGGCGCCCGCGCCTCGGCCAGATCGCCGCCAGCATCGTGCTGCTGGCGCTGCTGGCCGCCTTCGTCTGGACGGTGGCCGTCAACAAGAACATGCACTGGGACGTCGTCGGGAACTATCTGTTCCACCCGCTGATCCTGAAGGGCGTGGTCTCGACGCTGCAGCTGACCATGCTGGCGGTGCTGCTGGCCTTCGTCACCGGCGTGGTGCTGGCAGCGATGGGGCAGTCGCGCAACCCGGTGCTGTCGACCTTCGCCGCCTTCTACATCTGGCTGTTCCGCGCCCTGCCGCTGCTGGTGCAGATCGTGCTGTGGTTCAACCTGGCGCTGCTGTTTCCCGAACTCGGCATCGGCATTCCCGGCACCTCGCTCTATGTCGGCTGGAACACCAACCACGTCATCACGCCCTTCACTGCCGCGATCCTGGCGCTGGCCGTGCACGAGGCCGCCTACATGGCCGAGATCGTGCGCTCCGGCATCCTTTCGGTGCCGCAGGGACAGACCGAAGCGGCCCTGACCATCGGCATGACGCGCGGCGAGGCGCTGCGCCGCATCGTGCTGCCGCAGGCGCTGCGCGTCATCATCCCGCCGATCGGCAACCAGTTCATCATGGTGCTGAAGGCGAGCGCGCTGGTTTCGGTGATCGGCGGCGGCGACCTCCTGACCGCCGCGCAGAACCTCTACGCCGTCAACTACGAGGTCATCGCGCTGCTGCTCGTCGCCTCGGCCTGGTACATGGTCATCATCTCCATCACCAGCGTCGGCCAGCACTATCTCGAAAAGCGGCTGAGCCGCTCCGAGCGCAATGGGGCGGGCGCCCCCGCCGCCGACACGGAGGTTTGAGCATGGAACCGGCCATCCGCATTCACGGACTGCGCAAATCCTTCAAGGGCGTCGAGGTGCTGCGCGGCGTTTCGCTCGACGTCTCGCCAGGCGAAGTCGTCTGCATCCTCGGGCCTTCCGGCGGCGGCAAGAGCACGATGCTGCGCTGTATCAACCAGCTCGAGACCTTCGAGGCCGGCTTCATAACCGTGCATGATGACCCGGTCGGCTATGCGCGGCGGGCGAATGGCGAGCTGGTGGAAGCGAGCGAGCGGCACATGGCCGGCCAGCGCCGCCGCATCGGCATGGTGTTCCAGCAGTACAATCTGTTCCTGCACCTGACCGCGCTGCAGAATGTCACCGAGGGCCCGGTCAAGGTGCTGGGGCAGAACCGCGCCGCCGCCGAAAAGCGTGCGCGCGACCTGCTGGCATCGGTGGGTCTGACCCGGCACGCGCACAAATATCCGAGCCAGCTGTCGGGCGGCCAGCAGCAGCGCGTGGCGATCGCGCGTGCAATGGCCATGGAGCCGGACATCCTGCTGTTCGACGAACCGACCAGCGCGCTCGATCCGGAATGGGTCGGCGAAGTGCTCGACGCCATCCGCAACCTCGCGCGGTCCGGCATGACCATGGTGATCGTCACCCATGAGCTGAACTTCGCGCGCGAGGTCGCCGACCGCATCGCCATCATGGCCGACGGCCAGATCATCGAATGCGGGCCGTCCGCCGACGTGCTCGACCGGCCGAGCTCGGCCCGCGCCGAAGCCTTCGTGCGACGGCGCAACTGAGCGCACCGCGACCCTGAGCGGCATGAGGTGACGGCGCGACTGAAGGCGTTCCGCCCCCTGCCCCGTGACAACAAACGGAACCACCACGATGCACCAGAAGCTGTTTAGTCTGTCGCTGAACGGACAGGGCCACCACCCCGGCGCATGGCGGCTGCCCGGCGCCATGCCGGAGCGCGCCGTCGCGCCCGATTTCACGCGCGACCTGGCCAGGCAGGCCGACGCGGCAGGCTTCGACCTGCTCATCGTCGAATATCCGCCGCGCCCGACGGCGACACCGGCGCCCAACCGGCAGGAAGCAGTGCATTTCGAGGCGCTCTCCGTTGCCGCATCGCTTGCCGGCGTGACGGAGACGATCGGTCTCGTCGCGCCGGTTTCGGCCGTCTACAACGAACCCTTCAACATCGCGCGCCAGTTCACCGCCTTCGACCATCTGTCGAAAGGCCGTTCCGGCTGGCTGCTGGTGCCGGGGCTGGACGAGGCCGACCGCCCCAATTTCAACCGGCTCGACGGCACCGACAGTGCCTTCCATGACGCCCGCTCGGCGGAGTTCGCCGACGTGGTGCTGGAACTGTTCGACAGCTGGGAAGACGCAGCCCTTGTGCTCGATAAGCAGGAGTCGATCTTCGCGCATCCCGGCAAGGTGCATGTCATCGACCACCAGGGCCCGCATTTTTCCATCAACACCTCGATGAACGCGCCGCGCCCGCCGCAGGGCCACCCGGTGGTGGTGATGGCGCCGCGGACGCGCGCCGATGAAACCACCGCCGTGACCCGGGCCGATGTCGTGCTCTTGTCCGGCGGCCGCGAGGAGATCTCGGCGCGCGGTGCTGCCCTGAAGCAGGTGGCCGCAGCCGGTGGCCGCGACCATCTCAAGGTGTTCGCCAATCTCGCCACCACGCTGGCCGAGACCGATGAACAGGCACAGGCCCTGGCCCGGCAACTCGACGGGCTGGGATCGCCGATCAGCGGCGTCGAGCATTTCGTCGGCACGGCGAAAGGGCTCGCCATCTATCTGGAAACCTTCGACTGCGACGGCTTCAACCTGATGCCGTCGGTGCTGCCGGATGGGCTGGCGCCGCTCGCCGCCCTGCCCCGCAAGCCGACCACCAACACGACATTGCGCGACAGGCTGGGCCTGCCGCGCCCCGCCGGACGGAGGAGCTGACATGGCGACACGGAAGATGCACATCCTGCTCTGGCTGCAGAACATGGGCCACAACCTCGCCGCCTGGCGCCATCCGGACTCGCGCACGCAGGATTTCCTCACCGTCGACTACCTGCGCGATGTCGGCAGGCTGGCGGAGGCCGGCAAGCTCGACATGGTTTTCATCGAGGACGTGATGTTCACCCGCGAAAGCGGCGGGCGCTATTTCGGTGAAGTGTCGATCAACTCGATGGACCCGTCGATCATCATCGCGGCGCTGTCTTCGGTCACCGAGAAGATCGGGCTCGCCGCCACCTATTCGACGACCTACCACGAGCCGGAGGTGCTGGCGCGCAAGTTCGCCACGCTCGACCATCTGAGCAAGGGGCGCCTTGCCTGGAACGTCGTCACCTCAGATCCGCGCGTGGCGCGCAATTTCGGCGCCACGCTGCATCCCGACAAGGAGCTGCGCTACCGCAAGGCTGCCGACACCATCGCGGCGATCAAGGCGCTGTTCGATAGCTGGCGCGACGACGCGCTGGTCTTCGACCAGGCCGGCGGGCGTTTCTATGATCCCGACAAGGTGCGGCCGGTCGCCCACAATGGCGAGTTCGTGCGCGTGCAGGATGCGCTCGGCGTGCCGCGTTCGCCGCAGGGCCATCCGGTGTTCATCCAGGCCGGCATGTCGGAATGGGGCCTCGACTTCGCCGCGTCCTTCGCAGAAGCCGTCTTTGCCTCGGCCAAGAGCCTCGAGCTGGCGCGCGATTACCGCAGCGCGCTCAAGCAGAAGGTCGCCGACAAGGGCCGCGATCCCGACGGCATCAAGATCTTTCCGGGCTTCGTGCCGATCGTCGGCTCGACCGAAGAGGAAGCGCGCCGGAAGGAAGCCTATTTCGACAGCCTGGTGCATCCGCGCGCCATGCTCAACCTGCTGCGCGAGCAGTTCCATCTCGACTTCTCGCAGCATTCGCTCGACGATCCGTTCCCGATCGAGACGATCATGGCCAGCGACGGCTACACCAACGGCCGCACCCAGGTGCCGCATTATCTGAAGGCCATCCGCGGTCAGGAGAGCATGGCCACCTACTGCAGGCGCTACATGCGCAGCCTCGGCCATCAATACATCGTCGGCACGCCGGAACAGGTCGCCGACTTCATGCAGGGCTTCGTCGACGGCGGTGGTTGCGACGGCTTTGTCCTCGCTCCATCGCACATTCCTGGCGAGCTGAAGACCTTCATCGAGGAGGTGGTGCCGGTGCTGCAGAAACGCGGCGCCTTCCGCCAGGACTATGAAGGCGCCACGCTGCGCGACCATCTCGGCCTATCCAGGCCAGCATCATAGGCGGATCCAGGCTTAATCCAGCCAGGGTGGACGTTCGGTGAAGGCTTTGGCCAGATGATCGACGATCGCGCGCAGTTTCATCGGTATCGGCTTGACCGGTGGCCACACGACCGAAATCGGCAAGGGCACAGGTGTCAGCTTCGGCGCGATCCTGACCAGCCGGCCCTGCCGCAGCGCCTCATGCGCGACGAACAGCGGCAGCAGCGCGACGCCGAGGCCGGCGATGGCCATGTCGCGCATCGCCTCGCCATTGTTGGCGGTGACGCGGCTCTGCATCGCAAGCCCGGTCACCGTTCCGTCTTCGCCTGAGAATTGCCAGACGCTGGCGGCATGGACATTGAGATAGCCGATGCTGGCATGCGCCTGCAGCTCGGCGAGGTTTTCCGGCATGCCGCGCCGGGCCACATAGTCTGGGCTGGCCACCACCACCCTTGGGTCTTCGCACAGCTTGCGCACGATCAGCCCGGAATCGCGCAGCTGGCCGATCCTGACAGCCAGGTCGAACCGGCCGCGCACGAGGTCGACCGCCCTGTCGTCATAGTCGAGCGTGATGGCGAGCTCGGGGTGCTGGCGCGCGAAGTCGGCGACCACGGGGCTGAGATGGCTGATGCCGAAGCTCATCGGTGCCGCAATGGCGAGCGTCCCCCTGAGGCCGGCCATGCCCCAGGCGGCGCTTTCGACGGCGTCGTTCATTTCCGCCAGCGCCGGCCGCAGCCTGAGCGCCAGTTCCCCGGCACTTTCCGTCGGCGTGATGCGTCCGGCATGGCGCCTGAACAGCGCGGTGCCGAGTGCCGCCTCGAGATCGGTGATGCGCTTGCTGATCACCGACTTCGACAGGTTGGAGCGCGCGGCGGCGCCTGAAACGGTGCCTGCCTCCATCACATCCAGGAACGTCCTGATTTCCTCGACCGACCATTTCATGGCCCGGTTCTATCGCATTTGAACCGACCCGACATCGGAAAATCGTTCGCGATTCGCGAACGACTTTCCGATGCTGGGCGTTCGCGATTCGCGAACGCCGGGTCCGGCGAATGGCGGCTAAACAGCATCGCTCGAGGCGCTCATATTGGCGGCAACGAAGCGATCATCGTGGTCGCAGGGAAAAGGAGTGACCGAGATGAACCTGACCGGCATCCACCATCTGACGGCGATCACCGCGAACGCGCCCGCCAACAAACGTTTCTACACCGAGACGCTCGGTTTGCGGCTGGTCAAGAAGACCGTCAACCAGGACGACACCAGCGCCTATCACCTGTTCTATGCCGACGGCGAAGCGACGCCGGGCACCGACCTGACTTTCTTCGACTGGCCGGTCGCGCCCGAACGGCGCGGCACGCATTCGATCAGCCGCACAGGGCTGCGCGTGGCCGGCCAGGACAGCCTGAACTACTGGGCCGCCCGCTTCAAGGACAGCGGCGTGAACGCCGGCGCCATCTCGACGATCGACGGCCGCGCCGCGATCGAGTTCGAGGATGCTGAAGGCCAGCGCTTTCGCCTGATCGACGATAGCGGCCGTGGCGAAGCCCATGCCTGGGATCGCAGCCCGGTGTCCACGGCGAACCAGATCCGCGGCCTCGGCCCGATCACCATCTCGGTACCGACACTCGGGCCGACCGATGCAGTGCTGACCACCGTGCTGAACATGAAGCAGGAACGGGTGTATGCCTCGCCGGACGGACAGGGCGATGTCCACGTCTACGCCATGGGCGAAGGCGGCCCGGCGGCCGAACTGCATGTCGCCGTGCAGCCCGACCTGCCGATCGCACGGCAGGGCGCCGGCGCGGTCCACCATGTCGCGTTCCGCACGCCCGACGTCGCGGCGATCCGCGACTGGGCGGCAAGGCTTTCGGAGTTCCGCATCCCGAGTTCCGGCGAGGTCGAGCGCTATTATTTCCGCTCGCTCTATTTCCGCGAGCCCGGCGGCAATTTGTTCGAGATCGCCACCGACGGCCCCGGCTTCACCGCCGACGAACCGCTGGAGAGCCTCGGCGAACGTCTCGCGCTGCCGCCCTTCCTGGAAGGCAAGCGCGCGGCGATCGAGGCAAACCTGAAGCCGTTGGATTAAGCCATGCTAAAAGCCGGTCTCGTGGCGATATTCGCCGCGAGACCGGCATTGAGGAAAACTTAGCCATGACCACCATCCTTGGACTGTCCGGCAGCCTGCGGCAGGCTTCCTTCAATGCGGGCCTGCTCAGGGCGGCAGCCGCAGCCGCTTCGCCGGCTACGAATGTCATCATCGGTTCGATCCATGACGTACCGCTCTACAATGCCGACGATGAGGCAGCTAACGGCATCCCATCCGCCGTGCAGGCACTGAAGGACAGCCTGCTTGCCGCCGACGGACTGCTTCTGGTCACGCCGGAATACAACAACGGCATCCCCGGCGTGTTCAAGAACGCCATCGACTGGATGAGCCGGCCGGCCAACGACATCCCGCGCCATTTCGGCGGCAAGCCGGTGGCCCTGCTCGGCGCTTCGCCGGGCGGCTTCGGCACGGTGCTGTCGCAGAACGACTGGCTGCCGGTGCTGCGTACGCTCGGCACACGCCACTGGGCAGCCGGCAGGATGCTCGTCGCCCGCGCCGGAACGGTGTTCGACCGCGACGGCAACCTGACTGACGAGGCGACCTTGGCGCGGCTCGGCGCTTTTATGGCCGGCTTCGCGGACTTCATCGAAAGCTGAGGCGCTGGCGCCAGGACCAGCAGGACCGCGTGAGCTCACCCGAGAAGCCGTTGAAATTGCGGGTTGCCCGTCATTCAACGTGACATTCAAGGCGGCTATCGTTTGAATATCTTCACACGGAGATATTCGGATGCTGTTTTTTCGCCGTCTCGCCCTTCATCGCTTCGTAAAGACGCATCCCCCATCAAGACAGGTTTCGCCCGCCGATCGTGAGCTTGTTTCTGCCTATGGCGACATCCTTCCCGCCAGCCTCATCGAGGTATGGCGCCGGAAAGGGCTTGGCTTCTATGGCGATCTGCAACTCGCCCTGATCGATCCGCGGCCGTGGCAGCCCGTGCTCGACCGCTGGATCGTGTCACCCACGGATGCTGTACGGCGCACGCCGATCGCGCTGACGCCGTTCGGCGTGCTTGTCTACCATCGCAAGCTCACGGCCACCGACGAGGACGTGGCCTATATCGATCCCGTCACGAAACAGACCGGAGACCTGGCCTGGAGCCTCGACGAATTCTTCAACCGGTTCCTTTGCGAGCGGGAAACGCTTGGATCGCTCGTTCCGCCGTCGCTTGCGCAGGCAGCACGCAAGGAATGCGGAGCGCTCGCGCCGGGCGAGGTCTATGAGATCGATCAGCTGCTGTTTTCGATGCAGATGCTGAAGATCACGAAGACCGACGCGTTCGAGCTGCATCGTCGTCTTCGTGACGCGGTCGATCCACCCGAGCCGAAGGATGTCGAACCGGTCACCGTGGCCGATGCGGTGCCGGCCCAGCACCGTGCCATGTTCGAGAAGACCGTGGCGGGCGAGCGTCTCGCCGGCCTGTATCTTTCCTCTTACATCGACTGGCACCGCCTGCTGGCGCTCGAACCGGATGGCCACTACCGACTGCTGTTCTGGCGCATCCACCACAAGACGTTCGAGCGCACCGAAATCCGGCTCTACGCCGGCACCTACCAGGTCTCCCGCAATGCCGAGGGTGATGAGACCGTCGAGCTCGACATCACCCTGAGAGCGGATTCGCTTGGCAGCGACGCCAATGACGAGCGCCTTGTTGCGATGCATTCGGGTGGCGCGACCTGGCTGTTGAACACCGGTCGCTTGGGGAGCATCGCCACGGCAATCGGCGGCAGGGACACGATGGGACGCAGTGAAGATTATTTTCGCCGCGTAACGCCGGACCAGGCCCTCGAGGAAGAACCGAGCGATGGCCGCGATGCGCCACCCTTTGCAGACCTTCCCCATGTGCTGCAGGCCATGATCCATGTCGAGCCACTGCGGCCGAGGATTACCCACGTCGCCGATCCGAACCCCGACGAAGAGGACGATGGCGACGGCACCGTCATGTGCACGCTCGATCTCGGCGAAGATGATGGCTTGCGCATGAACATGCCGCTCTATTCGCTCGCCGAAACCGGTCGCGACCTGAAAGGCTGGGTGTGGAAGATGGACCCCCGCGCCTGCCAGGCCGGCATCAAATATCGCCGCGGAGAAGACGGCGCCATTGAGCATGGGCCCGCGGTTGGTGACGTGCTGACCACCCGCGCGCCTTAGCGATGCGGACATGACCGGCATCAAGCAGATGCCGGGTGGCCGGGACGCACTTGCCGAAATCAGCCTCGCGCGATCGCCGCGTCGTCCACCGTCAGCTTTTTGGCCGATGACAACCCTGCCGTGTTCGGCGCTCAGCCCTGATTTCCGCGGTAACGCAGTTCGAGCCAGAGATGAAACAGCGGAACGCAGAGCGTCACGCCGCTGAACAACAGCAAGCCGCCACTCAAATCGGGATCAGCGTATGGGAACAGCATGGTGGTGGCGAGAAGCGGAAGCGCCGCCCATGCGAGGCAACGCCAATAGGTTTCCCGCAATTCCTGCAGCGTCTTCGTGCCTTGATTCACGAAAGCCGCTGACAGACGAATAAACTTCAGGATTGCAATCAATCCCATACCCGTCAGAACGATGAGCGCTCCGAATATGGCCACGTTCCTGAGCGTTTCCAGCAATGACGCCGAGTCGTTGCTGCCGACCAACGCCGTGAGCATGAGCAGGAACATCAGAATGGAGCCTGCTCCATAGAAAACCGCCCATGCCGCGAGCGCGCATACGGGAATCAGGGCAAACAGGATGAACTCTATCCCGTAGAGGATCCGGCTCGCCTTTTCCGATATGATCATCTGCCCACCCTACTACGCCCATGTTGACGAGCGGTAGCGCGGGCGATCGCCATGCTCGCGCGCGTGCGCATTGCGATCCCGCTATCAGGCACGATCCTTCCTTTCTCCGATCCAACCCCGCGCGATCGCTGCGTCGTCCGCCGTCAGCTGATGCCCGGCGGCAACCGTGCGGTGCTCGGTGCCGGCGCCGTGCTTTGCCAGCCATTCGGCAAGCACCGGCGCACCGTCGCCGAACGGGTCCTGCTCGCCGCTGACGACCAGGGCCTCGCTGCCGGTCAGGTCGGCCTCGGGCAATGGGTCGAGCACCGGCACGGCCCTGAGCAGGATGGCGCGGCGGATCACCGCCGGATGCAGGCCCATCACTGCGGCAGCGAAATTCGCACCGTTCGAATAGCCAAGGAAAGTGAGACGCGCCGGGTCCAGCCCGTAGCCGGAGATGGCGCCGGCCATGAACGCCTCGAAGGCCTCGGCCTCGGAACGGATGTCGGGCTGGTCGAAGACTGTTGTTGAAAGGCGCCGGAAGAAGCGGGCAATGCCTTCCTCATGGCTACGCCCGCGCACGCCGAGCAGGGTGGCACGCGGTGCGACGCGATGCGCCAGCGGCATCAGGTCGGCCTCCGTACCGCCGGTGCCATGCAGCAGGACAAGGGTGCTGCCGTCCGGATCCGGCGGCGTGAAGAAGCGATGCACGAAAGGCAGGTCGCGCTTCGGCAGGCGCGGTTCGCCGGGCATGGCGAACTGGGGCAGCATGACCCGCAGATCCTCGGCTCGCGCGGCATCGTGCGGCGGGATGAACAGGCTCTCGCCGAGATGGCCAGCCGGTTCGTCGATCGCGAAGCCCGGCCCGTCGGTGGCCAGCTCGAACAGCGTGCCACCCGGCTCGCGGACATAGAGCGAGGTAAAATACTTGCGGTCGTGAACCGTCGTCGGCGACGAGTTCAGCCGCGACAAGGCGGCTTCGACATCTTGCAGGGCGGCCACATCGGCGGCGCGGAACGCGACATGGTCGGCCGTGCCGGTGCCCGGCAGGCCGGGCACATAGCCGGCGGCGTTGCGCACATCGACGGCATCGGTCTTTGACAGCAGGCGCTGGATGTTTTCTTCGACCGGCCCCGGTGCGTAGCCGAAGCGGCGCACAAAGGCGGCCGTCTCTTCGGCGTCGCCGGTGAGGATGGTGACAGCCCGCAACCTGCCGACGGCGTTCTCGGAGCCGCTTTCCGCCACACCGACCAGCTTGACGATGAAACCGTCCGGGTCCTTCAGCCTGAGCACGGGTTCGCCGAACTCGCGCAGCGGACCCTGCACCGGCACGCCCTTGTCGAGCGCCCGCACCAGCCAGTTGCCGATGCTTGTCGCCGGCACGGCAAAGGCGATCTCCGAGACCTGGCCGAGACCGGCGCGGCCGGGCGCGCCGTCCTGCCAGACCAGGAAGGTGACCAGGGAGCCTGGCGCCCCCTCGCCGTCGCCATAGAACAGGTGCAGCTGCTGACCGTCCTCGTAGCCGCCGGTACGCTTGACCAGGTGCAAGCCGAGGAAACCGACGTAGAAATCGACATTGGCCTGCACGTCGCGCGTGATCAGCGTGACGTGGTGGATGCCGTTGGAGAGTTCCATGCCTCAGCCCCCGGCGCGCTGTGCCGAGGACAGGAATGTGAAGAGGTCATGGATCGGCATGTGCAAACTCCCGGTGGTGCGGCGACATTTGCACGTGCCGTCCGCAGCGCCAAGCGCGGCGCGGCGAACACGGTGTTCAGCGATCGCGAACTGCGAGCTCCAGTTGCTGCTCCCGCAAGGGCCAGCGTGCGCACGAATGCTTCGGAGGGGTGTCAGGGGAAGGCGCGGCGTTGCGGCCAGCCCCTTCTCCCCTTGTGGGAGAAGGTGGCCCGAAGGGCCGGATGAGGGGTGTGGAAGAAATGAGGTAGAGCAAAATTATAACAGCGTGTTGATGGAAGTCTCGAACGCCGCACTTCGTCCAGCACCCCTCATCCGACCTCGCCTGCGGCGAGGCCACCTTCTCCCACAAGGGGAGAAGGCAAGTAGCGCCTCCCCAATCACACCGAGCGGATCAGGCCGCCGTCGACCCTCAGGCTCTGGCCGGTGATGTAGGAGGCCTCGTCCGATGCCAGGAAGGCGATCGCGGCGGCGATCTCGTCACTGGTGCCGTAGCGCTGCATGGGAACGCTGTCGCGACGCTCCTCGGTCGCCGGCAGGCTGTCGATCCAGCCGGGCAGCACGTTGTTCATGCGGATGTTGTCGGCGGCGTAGGTGTCGGTGAAGATCTTGGTGTAGACGGCAAGGCCGGCGCGCGCGACCGCGGAGGTCGGGAACATCGCCGACGGCTGGCTGACCCAGGCGGTCGAGATGTTGACGATCGAGCCCTTGCGCTGCGCCTGCATGATCGGAGCGACCAGACGGACCGGGCGCACGACGTTCAGGAAATACACATCGATGCCCTGGTGCCACTGCTCGTCGGTGATGTCGAGGATCGGCGCGCGCGGGCCATGACCGGCGCTGTTGACCAGCACGTCGACGCGGCCCCATTTCGCAACCGTGGCATCGACGAGCCGCTTGAGGTCGTCGTTCGACTGGTTGGACCCGGTCACGCCGATACCGCCGAGTTCCGCTGCGAGCGCCTCGCCCTTTCCGGAAGACGACAGGATGGCAACCTTGTATCCGTCCTTCGCCAGGCGCTTCGCCGCAGCCGCACCCATGCCGCTGCCGCCAGCCGTGACAATCGCTACTTTTTCTACAGTCATCTTGCTTCCTTCCGAAAACCCATTGGTTCTGATACCCTTTTCATTCGAGGTATTCGAACCAGTTTCCTTATGTTTTGCCAATAGAAAAACTACTGGATGCGATCAGGCCAACTTCCCTCGCTCAATGCGGTGCGCGCCTTCGAAGCCTCGGCCCGCCACCTGAACTTCCGGCTTGCCGCCGAAGAACTGGGCGTAACGCAGGGTGCCGTCGCCCAGCATGTACGCGGACTGGAGGATTCGCTAGGCCTGAAACTGTTCCTGCGGCTGCCGAGGACGCTGGCGCTGACCGACCAGGGCCGGGCCTATGCCGGCACCATCCGGCGCGCTTTCGAACTCATCGTCGAGGGCACCGCCGCATTGCGGCCACAGCCGGTGTGTCTCTCCATCAGCGTCACCCCGACCTTCGCCTCGAAATGGCTGCTGCCGCGCCTGCCGGGCTTTGCCGCACGTCATCCAGAACTGAGCCTCGGCATTGTCGCCACCGACCGCATTTCCAGCTTCCAGCCGGAAGGCATCGACATCGCCGTCCGCTACGGTCCAGCACCAGCCGATCCGCAACTCGAGGCCGACCTCCTCTTCAGGGAAGAACTTGTCGGCGTCTGCAGCCCGTTGCTGCTGGCAGGCACGAAAACCCCGCTGTCGGCAGACCGGCTCGACGGTTATGTGCTCCTCCATGACGCCCACAGCCGCTGGCCTGAATTCATCGAGACGCTATCCGGGCGGACTCACGTCGGCGACAACAGGAACGTGCACTTCAACCAGACCGCGTTGGCCATCGACGCCGCACTCGGCGGCCAGGGCATAGCACTGGCAAGCCGCGGCTTCGTCGAGGCAGACCTTGCCGCCGGGCGGCTCGTCGATGCGTTCGGCGTGACGATGCAAAGCGACCGCGCCTATTATGTCGTCACGCCGCGCAAGCCGCGCTTCCCGTTGCAGGTGGCTACGGTCCGGGCGTGGCTGCTGTCCAATCCGGACGTTTGATGTCCGCACCCGTCCGGATGTCGGCAAGGCTATCCTGGAACCAGACGCGAAACACTTCGGCCAGGCCGTCGGAGCTGCCATCGCCAATCCAGGCCACATGGCCATCAGGCCGGATCAGGACGGCGGCAGGAATGTCGACCCTGCCGATGACGGGAAGTTCGCACTCGCCTCCGAAGGTCGCGTCAACCAGCTTGATGCCCTCTGCCCCTGCGTCGACGGTGACCGGTTTGCCGAAGCTCAGCAGAACCGGCTGCGCATCGTGCAGCAACGCAAAGACACGCGTCGGCCTGCCGTCGATCGTGATGTCGAGGTCGGGCATGCGACGGCCGAGCAGCGGGTGCCCATCGCCGAGCCCGTAGCGGATGTCGAGGCCACTCATCATCGCGGCGAAGCGTTTTCGCGGCTCCTCCATCGAAAGCATCTCGGAGACGAAGTCGCCAAGCACCGCGATGCGATCGCCCGGATAACGCAGCACGCCCTGTGCGATGGTGTTTTTCAGCACGCGCGCGGCGACCGGATGGCGCTCGGCCTGATAGCTGTCGAGCAGCGTTTCGGGTGACATACCCCTGGCCACCCGCGCCAGCTTCCAGCCAAGATTGACCGCATCCTGCAGGCCGAGATTGAGCCCCTGCCCGCCCATCGGCGAGTGGATGTGCGCGGCATCGCCGGCCAGCAGGATCCGTCCCTTGCGATAGTCTTGTGCCTGCCGCGCCGTATCGCTGAAACGGGACAGGAAGCCTGGCGCATGCACGCCGAAATCGGTGCCGTAGGCGGCCTTCAGCGCGACGGCGAACTCGTGCAGCGAAGGCACGCCGGTAGCGCGCGGATCCTGACCGGCAAGCACAACACCCACCGTTTCGCCGTCGTCCAGCCTGGCCATGGCATGGCGGCCCGAGGCGGTTTCATGGAAGCCGAGCGCCGGCTGTTCGCGCATCCTGACCTCGGCGATCAGCCAGCTCGTCGACGCCTCGCAGCCAGGAAAATCGATGCCGGCTGATTTCCGCACGGTGCTGCGGCCGCCATCACATCCCACCAGCCAGCCGGCCCGCATGGTTTTGCCCTGTGCCGTCGCAACCTCGACGCCGTTCTCGTCCCCGACGATGCCCAGAACCTCGGTGCCGCGATGGACCGGCACGCCGAGCTCCTCGACCCAGTCCGCCAGAAGCCGTTCGATGCGTTGCTGGCGCAGCGCCAGCAGATAGTTGTGCCGGGTCGGGAAATCGCTGATATCGAGCGCAACATGAAAACCGACATTGGGATAGGCCTGCCCTTCGGCGAGAAAACGGTCGACGATGCCGCGCTGGTCGAGCACTTCCAGCGAACGGGCATGCAGTCCGCCGGCGCGGCGGCCGGCGACCTCCATGGTGGATCGCTGCTCGACGATCGCGACATCGATGCCGGCAAGCGCCAGTTCGCCGGCCAGCATCAGGCCGGTCGGGCCGGCGCCTGATATGAGGATCTCGTGTTCGGGCATTTGCCACCTCGTGCAGTGAAAGGGGCCCGTCTTCTACGACGCGTTCGGGGCCTTGAAGCAAGAGGGTTGTGCGCCATATGTATGATATGAGAGGGATGGCTCTCCGAGCGATAGCAGCCATCACCGTCGCGAGCATCGAGCCGGCGGATCACCCGGCAAGCTCGTGCCACCACCAGCCTTTCAGATCGGGTCTCGCCTCGAAGAACGGACGCCAGCTCTCGATCCATTCCCGTGGGTCGCAGGGCTCGCCCTCGACATAGGGGCGATATCGGTCGGTGACACAGGAACCGCCATGGCGGCCCGCGATGTGCGGTTCGCCGGGACCGGGAACCGTGAAGGTCGCGGCATCGGCATTTTCCACCGGCTTCCTGCGGTTGAGGAACCAGACGGTTGTGCCGTCGGTCGCGTAGCCGTGGCCGATGTCGCGGAAGTTCCCGGGTCGGGCGTTCTTCAGGCGGCTGCCATAAAAATAGACCGCCTCGCGGTCGCGGGCGATGACGCTGGTGTCGTGCAGCGGGTCACGCGTCCCGTCGCGATAGTTCAACCTGAGCTCCGGCACGATCTCGAAGGCCTCGGGGCTTTTGGTGCGGATCGTCTTGCCGGTGATGTAATAGGCTTGGCTGCCGTCGCGCGCATAGCGCAGGTTCAACGCTTCGAACGTCGCGGCATCCGCGCCTTCGACGACATACCAGTAGAAGGTCTGGTTCGCGCCAAATTGCCTCTGGCCGTAGACATGATGCCGGTCGGCAAGCCAGCGTCCGGCGACGGCCCTGAAGCTTGCCGCGTCGACGACGATTGGCCCGCCCTTGCGATCCGACAGTGGTTTTCCATCGAAATAGACCGTCTTCCCATCATGCGTGTAGCAGCACAGCACGGCTTCCGCATGCGCGGCGATGAAGGTGCAGGGCCAGCCGCAACCGGTGAACGGCCCGATGTGAGGGTTGCGCCACACGGCCTCGCGGATATGCCGTGTCGAGCGCAGGTCGGCATCGTCGCCTTCCTGCAGCCGCCATCGCGGCGACAGCACCAGCCGACAGATCGCGGCATCATCCAGCCCCTTGAAGTAGGCGCGCCTGTAACTTTCGCCGAGCGCGGTGGGAAACCATCGGTAGGTTTCCCGGAGCCTGTCCCATTCGGCGGCGGCAAGACCGACCAGCGGCAGGACCTCTTCCCGTGTCCGTCCCGTTGCAAGGAACAGGCTGGCGGCCTCGAACGTATCATAAGGAATGACGGGAACGGTATCGTCGCCCATCCGGCAGTCGGATCGCTCGGTCATGCCGCCTCACTGATTCCGTCTGCGATGTGTGCCGGCTGCATCAACCGCGCCCGGCTGGCCAGAAGACGATTTCGATCACATCCGGTTCGACAGGCACGCTTTCGTCCCGGCTACCCTGGAACTCCATCCAGCTGATGCGAACAGACACCGTTGCGCTGTCCAGAAAGAAGATCGGACCGCCGGCAAGCGTATCCGGCGCGGAGGGACTCGAAATCGAGAACGACCTGGAAGGGAAGCGCGCCGTTGTCGTCTCGATCTGCGTCCACGGCTTGCCGCTCATCGGCTCCACCGGTGCGTGATCCGGCTCGGCATCATGCATATGAATGCGGATGTGCTGCTGCAGGCTGCCTTCGGTATAGACCACCAGTCCGGCTTCGGGAACGAAGAAGCGCCGGGCCTCCATTTCCGGCGTGATGATCTCCGGAGGAAGGAAAGACATGTCTTCACGGTCGACGAGATAGAACTGACCGTAGTCGGCCTGCCATGCCAGCGTAGCCCAACCGCGCAGCCCCACAGCATACTCCTCCGAAAAATGCTCGTCCGAGCAATAACGCAGTCCTGTCCAAATACCCAGTTCCGAAGGCCGGCTTCGACTCGCCGGCGTTTTTCCTTACCCTCCTCCTGAAGGAGGGGTGTCAGCAGGACTGTGCGACACTTTCCTTTCCCGATGAAGCCGGAACGGATTGTGACGATGACCATTTCCCCCTTCCTCGCCGCTCTTACCTCCGAGGGCCCGCCGGCCGAGCGCGCGCAAGACATGGCGCTCTATGGCTGGCTGATCGGAAGCTGGCAGATGGAAACGCTGCATCATTGCGACGACGGCACGATCGAGAACCTCCCGGGAGAAATCCATTTCGGCTGGGTCCTCGAAGGCCGCGCCATCCAGGACATCTGGATCAGGCCGAGGCGCCCGGCTCCATCCATCATGTATGGCACGACCCTGCGCGTCTTCGATGCCGCGATCGATGGCTGGCACATCATCTGGAGCGACCCGCTCAACCAGGACTATTCGCGCCAGATCGGGCGGGCCGAAGGCAAGGATATCGTGCAGATCGGCGAGGACGCACACGGAGTGAAGACGCGCTGGCGCTTCACCGAGATCGCCGCCGACAGCTTCCACTGGATCGGGGAGGAGAGGATCTCGGACAGCGATCCCTGGCGGATCACCTATGAACATTTCGCGCAGCGGGTCTGATCCGCGCCAACTCAAACCTGCGCCAGCAGGATCTCGGTCAACCGCTCCGGCATCAGCCGCGCGACATTGTGGCCGCAGTCCAGGGAATGGGTCGACCAGTCGGGGTCGCTGCCCAGGCGCTGGTAGAGATCGAGGAACGGGCTGCCTTCCCAGCCATGGGCGCCGACATAGGTCTTGCGCGGCACCTCGCGCCAGCGACCGCTGAGCGTGATGGCCTGGAGAAACGTCGCCATCGGCTGCGCCCGGCAGCGCGGGTCGAGATTGGGCGGCGGCATGCAGTTCAGCCCGTCGATCCTGGCACCGGCGACGAACATGTCACGGAAACGCGGCGTCGTCAGCGACCAGACCGAGTCGCCGCTGTCCGGTACATAGGCATCGACATAGACAATTGCCCGGATACGAGCCGGCTCGGCATCGGCCACGCCGCTGACCACCATGCCGGCATAGGATTGGCCGACGACGACGACCTCGCCGCGCTGCGCCTTCACGACATCGACGACCTCGCCGATATGCGTTTGCAGATTGGCCATCGGGGCCGGGGCATCGCCAAGACCCGAAAGCGTGAGCGGCAAGGCCTCGTGCCCGTGAGCGGCCAGCAGATCGGCCACCGTCTGGTAGACCCAGCCGCCCTGCCAGCCGCCGGCGATCAGGATAAAGGTGGCCATGGCGTTCATCCCCGATTTTGACGCGGGACGAAGCTTCGACAGCTCCCGGGTCGAAATCAAGGCCGTACTGTCAGCAGAATCCGGCGAATCGGAGTGAGGGCTGCATCGTTAACAAAAATCGAATTTCAACCGCCCTGCGCAGATAAGCGTTTTATTCAAATTGGCCGTGTCTCGAAAAAATAGATATCCTTTTTAGCTCCCCAGTAGAAGTGAAGCGTCTCGGTCGAAAATCACCCGTCCTGATTCATCCAAGACTTGGCTGCCTCGTGGCCCGCGATTGGTTACGCCGAGACTGAGACCATCCTGCCCTGCTTGCATCAAGGCGGGTTACGCGTGCCTTTCACATACATTCCGGGATCCGGATTTTACAGACATAACCTGAATCCAAAGCGATTGTCATTGATATTTTCTCGCTATTTCGAAGCAAAATATGATCCATTACGATGTTTCTACTAATTAAAATCCGAAAATACTGCATATCCTGATTTTACCATAAACTCGTTTTTGATTTTGGTTTTCTTGACGTTTCTATTTAATAACAATAAACAAGATACCTAATTTAAATAAAAGCACGCCAAATAATCTCTTTAAATATCATTCAATGTATAAAATAAATCGAAATCTCATTTAGTACATTCTTACAGTCGAAACGAATCATATTCTGTGGCAGGATGAGCTAGGTAATCCTGCTTAACGCGTAAATCATTTTCCGGTGTTTAATTTTAACCCTCAACAATCCGTTGAGGGCGTGAGGTTTGGCGCGCCTGATGGGGAGGCAGCGTCGTGATCAATGGGCTGGGGCGAGGACTTGACGAGGTAAATCCAGATACTTCCACGAAGAGGGGTCATGATGCGGCATTACAGCCTTTCTCATCGTTTCGGTTGTTCTACTCTGCTTCTCAGTGCTTCTACTTTGGCGCTTACGGTTGCGTATCCGATAAGTCCTGCATCCGCCCAGGATGCGACCTGGCTTGGTGGTGTGGTGGCGGCCCCCTGGGATGCCGGGACATCCTGGATCGGCGGGACGGTTCCCACCGGTACGGCAACCTTCAACCTCTCCGTTTCGCCGGGCGTTCTGTTTACCCCGGGCAGCTCCAGCACGGTCGGCGGCATAACCTTTGGCGCAACCGCCCCCGGCTATGCATTCGGGCTGGCCGGCACGGGCCTGGGCAGCGTTTCCCTCAACATCAACGGAGCCGGAATCCAGAACAATTCCGCGCTGCCGCAAACCTTCACCGCTTCCGGCATCGGCGGCGGAACCGGAACGCTGGCGTTCAGCGGCACCGGCACGACTGCCGCCAACGCGGTCATCAATTCCAATCTCGGCGGCATCGTCAACTTCTCCGGATCGAGCACGGCTGCGACGTCCGGGATCCTCGCGACGGGCGGCAGCGTCAACTTCTCGGGCACGAGCACGGCTGCCAACGCCAACATCACCGCGGCGACCGGCGGCTCCGTCAACTTCGGTGGCAACAGCACGGCTGGAAGCGCCACCATCACCGCCAATGCCGGCGGCAGCATCGCTTTCACCGGTGCCGCCAGCGGCGGCAGCGCGCAGATCAACCTCAACGGCACAGGCAGCCTCAACCTGGGCGGCCTCACCGGCACCGGCACGAGCATCGGCTCGTTGTCCGGCACCGGCTCGGTCGATCTCGGCGCCAAGGCGCTGACGCTCGGCGGCGGCACGACATTCAATGGCAGCATCAGTGGCGTCGGCGGCTCGCTGATCAAAACCGGTGCCGGTGTGCTTACCCTCGGTGGCACGAACACCTCGACAGGCGGCCTGGCCATCAACGGCGGCGGCGTGGTGGCAACCAATCTCGGCGCCGTCGGCAGCGGCGCCATCTCACTCGGCGGCGGCGGCCTGACACTCGGCGCAAGCGGAACCCTGGCCAACCAGATCAATGTCGGCGCCGGGGCCGGCAACAGCCTGTCCGTCAACACCGGCCTCAACGCCAACCTGACCGGCGGGCTGAACATCGGCGCCGGCGCGACGCTGGGGCTGGGCTCTGCGGGAGCCACCGGCGGGCTGACCCTGTCGGGCCCGGCCAGCATCGGCGCCGGCGCGACCCTGTCAGCGGATTTCGGCGCCGTGACGTTCGGCAGCGCGTCGATCGGCGCACAGCTTGCCGGCGCGACCCTCAATGTCGGCGGTGCCGGCTCCGTCAACCTCAACGGCTTCGGCGCCACCATCGGCAACCTCACCGGCGCGGCTGGAGGCATCCTCACCAACAGCGGCGCTGCCGCGAACATCACCGTCAATGGCGGTAATTTCGCCGGCAACATCACCGGCAATCTCGGCCTGCAGGTCGGCGGCGCGCTGACCCTGTCCGGCAACAACACCTTCTCGGGCAATGTGACCATCCTGAGCGGCGGCGCCCTGACCGCCGCCAACGACGCCGCGCTTGGACTGGGCACGGCGCTCAACCTCGGCGCCGGCGCCTCCTTCGGCATCGGCGCCGGCGGGACGATCAGCAAGAACCTCAACCTCGGCGGCGCGGCGTCGCTCGACGTGGGAGCCGGCATCGGAACCCTGAACGGGACGATCAATGGCGCTTTCGCGCTCACCAAGACGGGCGCCGGGCAGCTGACGCTCGGCGGCGTCAACACCGGCTTCAGCGGCGACCTGAACATCGGCGCCGGTTCGGTGCTGGCGACGAACCTCAATGCACTGGGAACCGGTGGGGTCAATTTGAGTGGCGGCGGCGAGCTGACGCTCGGCGTCAACGGCACCTTCACCAACGCACTCGGCGTCGGTGCCGGCCTCAACGGCACGCTGTCGGCAGGTGCTGGCCTGGCGGCAACGATGGGCGGCGGGCTCAACCTCGGCGCCGGCGCAACGCTCGGCATCGGCACCGCCCTCAACAACGGCACCGTGGCGCTGGGCGGTGGCGCCACCATCGGGGCGAATGCAACGCTGTCGGCCAATTTCGGCACACTGCAATTCGCCGATGCCACGATCGGCGCAGCACTCGGCAATGCAACGCTCAATGTCGGCGCCGCCGGCAATGTCGACCTCAATGGCTTCGGTGCCACCATCGGCACGCTCAACGGCGCGGCAGGCGGCGTCATCGCCAATGCCGGCGCGGCAGCCACGCTCGGGATCGGCGCCGGCACCTACAGCGGCGCCATCAACGGCAACATCGCGCTGAGCAAGACCGGCGCCGGGCTGCTCACGCTCGGCGGCGCCAGCACCTTCAACGGCGGGCTCGCCATCGGCGGCGGAACGGTGCTGGCCACCAATACCGGCGCGCTCGGTACCGGCGCGGTGAACCTCAGCGGCGGCGGCGAGCTGGCGCTGGGCGTCAACGGCACCTTTGGCAACGCGCTCGGCATCGGTGCCGCCGGAGCCGGCACGCTGTCGGCGGCCGGCGGCATCACCGCAACGCTCGGCGGCGGGCTGAACCTCGGCGCCGGCGCCACATTGGGCATCGGCACAGCCACCAACAACGGCATCGTGGCACTGGGCGGTGGCGCCACCATCGGCGCGGGCGCAACGCTGTCGGCCGACTTCGGCACGCTGCGGCTGGCCGACGCCACGATCGGTGCCAATCTCGGCAATGCAACGCTCAATGTCGGCGCCGCCGGCAATGTCGACCTCAACGGCTTCGGCGCCACGGTCGGTATCCTCAATGGTGCGGCCGGTGGCATCATCGCCAATGCCGGCGCGGCGGCCACGCTGGGTGTCGGTTCCGGCACCTACAATGGCGCCATCAACGGCAACATAGGGCTGAGCAAGACCGGCGCCGGCCTGCTCACCCTGGGCGGCGTCAGCACCTTCAATGGCGGCCTCGCCGTCAGCGCCGGCACGGTGCTTGCCACCAACACCGGCGCGCTCGGCACAGGCGCGGTGAACCTCAGCGGCGGCGGCGGACTGACGCTCGGTGCCAACGGCACCTTCAACAACGCGCTCGGCATCGGTGCCGGAGGAGGCGGCACGCTGTCGGCGGGAACCGGCATCGCCGCAACGCTGGGCGGCGGGCTCAACCTCGGTGCCGGCGCCACACTGGGCATCGGCACCGCCACCAACACCGGCATCGTGGCGCTGGGCGGCGGCGCCACCATCGGCGCGAACGCAACGCTGTCGGCTGACTTCGGCACGCTGCGGCTGGCCGACGCCACGATCGGCGCGGCGCTCGGCAACGCAACGCTCAATGTCGGCGCTGCTGGCAATGTCGACCTCAACGGCTTCGGCGCCACCGTCGGCACCCTCAACGGCGTTGCCGGCGGCATCATCGCCAATGCCGGCGCGGCGGCCACGCTCGGTGTCGGCGCCGGCACCTACAGCGGCGCCATCAACGGCAACATCGCACTGAGCAAGACAGGCGCCGGGCTGCTCACGCTCGGCGGCGCCAGCACGTTCAATGGCGGCCTCGCCATTGGCGCCGGCACGGTGTTGGCCACCAACACCGGTGCGCTCGGAACGGGTGCGGTGAACCTCAGCGGCGGCGGCGAGCTGGCGCTCGGCGTCAACGGCACATTCAACAACGCGCTTGGCGTCGGCGCCGCAACAACTGGCACCGTGTCGGCTGGCGCCGGCCTCGCCGCAACGCTGGACGGCGGCCTCAACCTCGGTGCCGGCGCCACGCTCGGCATCGGCACCGCCACCAACAACGGCATCGTCGCGCTTGGCGGCGCTGCCACTATCGGTGCCGGGGCAACCCTGGCGGCCAACAACGGCACGTTGCGGCTCGCCGATGCCACGATCGGCGCCGGGCTCGGCAACGCAACGCTCAGTGTCGGCGCTGCCGGCGCTGTCGACCTCAACGGCTTCGGCGCAACCGTGGGCACCCTCAACGGTGCCGCCGGTGGCATCATCGCCAATGCCGGCGCGGCGGCCACGCTGGGTGTCGGTTCCGGCACCTACAACGGCGCCATCAACGGCAACATCGGGCTGAGCAAGACCGGAGCCGGCCTGCTCACCCTGGGCGGCGTCAGCACCTTCAATGGCGGCCTCGCCGTCGGCGGCGGCACGGTGCTGGCCACCAACACCGGCGCGCTCGGAACCGGTGCCGTGAACCTCAGTGGCGGCGGCGAGCTGGCGCTTGGCGTCAACGGCACATTCAACAACGCGCTTGGTGTCGGTGCCGCGGCAACCGGCACTTTGTCGGCGGCTGGCGGCGTTACCGCGACGCTGGGCGGCGGGTTGAACCTCGGTGCAGGTGCCACGCTCGGCATCGGCACGCCTGTCAACAACGGCACGGTGGCGCTCGGTGGCGCCGCCACCATCGGCGCCGGGGCGACGCTGTCGGCCAACAACGGCATCCTGCAACTGGCCGATGCCACGATCGGCGCCGGCCTCGGCAACGCCACGCTCAATGTCGGCGCGACCGGCACCGTCGACCTCAACGGCTTCGGTGCCACGGTCGGCGCTCTCACCGGCGCCGCCGGCGGCGTCATCGCCAATGCCGGCGCGGCCGCCACACTCGGTGTCGGCGGTGCCGGCACCTACAATGGCGCGATCAACGGCAACATCGCCCTGAACAAGACCGGCACCGGCCAGCTCACGCTCGGCGGCGCCAGCACGTTCAACAGCGGCCTCAACATCAACGGCGCCGGTTCCGTGCTGGCGACGAATGTCGGAGCTCTGGGAACGGGTCCGGTGAGCCTCGGCGGCGGTGGCGAACTGACGCTGGGGGTCAACGGCACCTTCAACAACGCGCTTGGCGTCGGCGCGGGCCTCGGGGGAACGCTATCGGCGGGGACAGGCCTGACGGCAACGCTGAATGGCGGGCTGAATCTCGGCGCGGGTGCCACGCTCGGCATCGGCACCCCCACCAACAACGGAACCGTGGCGCTGGGCGGCGGTGCCACCATCGGCGCAGGCGCGACACTGTCGGCCAACAACGGCATCCTGCAGCTGGCCGATGCCACGATCGGCGCCGGCCTCGGCAACGCCACCCTCAATGTCGGGGCAGCCGGCCAGGTCGACCTCAACGGCTTCGGCGCCACGGTCGGCACCCTCACCAGTGCCGCAGGCGGCGTCATCGCCAATGCGGGAGCGGCAGCCACGCTCGGCGTCGGTGCCGGCAATTTCGCTGGCGCCATCACCGGCAACATCAGCCTGGACAAGGGCGGCACCGGCATCCTGTCATTGAGCGGCAACAACAGCTTCACCGGTGCGGTCGCCGTCAATGGCGGAACGCTGGTGGCCGGCAGCAACACCGCACTTGGTGCGGCGGCCAATCTCGTCTCGCTCGCCAATGGCACGACGCTGGGCCTGGGGGCCGGTGTCACGCTGGCCAACAACATCGCACTGACCGGTGACGCCTCGCTCGACGTGGCCGCCGGCAACGGCACGCTGGGCGGGATCGTCTCGGGCGGTTTCGACCTGACCAAGACCGGTGCCGGGTCGCTGGCGCTCAACGGCGCCAACACCTTCACCGGTGGTCTCGCCATCAATGCCGGTACGGTGATCGCCGGCAACACCGGCGCACTCGGGACCGGCCCGGCGACACTGGCGACAGGCACACAACTGGTGCTCGGCGCCAACGGCACCTTCAACAACGCGCTTGGACTTGGCGCCGGGGTGGATGCGACGGTTTCGGCCGGCACCGGCATCACCGCCGGTCTGGCCGGGCCGCTGGCGCTCGGCGCCGGGGCGGACCTCCATATCGGCTCAACCGGCAATACAGGAACTGTCTCGCTCGGCGGTGCCGGTGCATCGATAGGATCCGGCGCCACCATCTCGGCCGACTTCGGCACGCTTCAGCTGGCCGACGCGGCAGCCGGCTCGTTGCTTTCGGGAGCCGGCGCGACGCTGAATGTCGGAGCGCAGGGAACCGTCGACGTCAACGGCTTCGGCACGACCGTTGCCAATCTGACCGGAGCGGCGGGAGGCACCATCACCAATGGCGGCGGCGCACTCGCCAACATCGCCATCGGCGCCGGCAATTTTGCCGGAGCGATCGTCGATGGTGTCGGCGGCATCTCCCTTGACAAGACCGGCACCGGCACGCTGACGCTTTCCGGTACCAGCACCTACAGCGGACCGACCACGGTGAATGGCGGAACGCTCAACGTCACCGGCTCGATCGGAAATTCCAGCGTTGCCATCGCAGCGGGCGGAACGCTTGGTGGAACCGGAACAGTCGGCGGCGTCAATGCCGGATCGGGCGGCACGGTTGCCCCCGGCGGTTCGGGAACTGGAACAAACCCGATCGGCACCCTGACGGTCACCGGCAATACCGGGTTTGCCGGCGGCTCGATCCTGGCGATCGACGCCAATGTCGCCGGTGCCAGCGATCAGCTGGTGACCAGCGGCACGACCACCATCGGCGGCGGCCAGGTCAACGTCGCCGGATTGCTGAACCCCAACCAGGTCTACACGATCCTGACCTCGGGTGGCGGCGTCACCGGAACCTTCAGCGGCCTGACCGCGGCCGTCAACTCAGGCTTCCTGACGGCAAGCCTGGCCTACCAGCCGACGGCGGTGCAATTGCAGGTGCAACGCAACGGGGTGACGCTGCCAAGCGTCGGACAGACCGCAAACCAGCGCAGTGTCGGCACCGCGGTGGAAACGCTCGATCCGGCCAACCCGATCGCCGCCGAAATCCTCAACGGCTCGGCAGCGCAGGCACGCGACGCCTTCGACCAGCTGTCGGGTGAAATCCACCCGAGCATGACCTCGGCGCTTGTCGACGAAAGCCAGCTCATCCGCCGGACCATGGTCGGGCGCATCAGATCGGGCTTCTCCGACCAGTCGTCGGCGCCGGCGCCGATGGATCCGGCCGCAAAGGGCGGCGCCGTCGACCTGAAGGACCCGCTGCTTACCCGCTACCAGGAGGTCCCGAAAAGCGAACGCTTCGCGGCATGGACGGAAGCACTCGGCGGCTGGGGTGACTACTCCGGCGACGGCAACGCGGCCCGGCTCGAACACTCGCTTGGCGGCGTGCTGTTCGGCCTCGACGGCGCCATGGGTGACAACTGGCGTGTCGGTGTCGCCGGCGGCTACTCGCGCACCTCGTTCGATCTGGATGCCCGCAAGTCCTCCGGCTCGGCGAACAGCTACCACCTGATGGCCTATGCCGGCACCCAGCTCGACGCCATCGGGCTGCGCTTCGGCGTCGGCCACAGCTGGCACGACATCAAGACGGACCGCAGCGTCGCCTTCGGTGGCTTCGCCGACAAGCTGTCGGCGAACTACGACGCATCGACCACCTATGCGTTCGGCGAAGTCGGCTACGCGATGGTGATGGACAGGGTGACCTTCGAGCCCTTCGCCAACGTCGCCTTCGTCCATCTCGACACGGATGGCTTCACCGAAAGCGGCGGTCCGGCGGCGCTGACCAGCAATGGCGAAACGCGCAACATCCCCTACACGACGCTCGGTCTGCGGGCCGGGACCGACATGCTGCTGGGCGGCACGACGCTGCGCCTGGACGGCATGGTCGGCTGGCAACATGCCTACAACAACGTGGTGCCGGGCGAAGGTTTCGCCCTCAAGGGCAGCGACCTGTTCAACATCAGCGGCGTGCCGATCGCCAGGGATGCGTTCCTGCTCGAAGCCGGCACGAGCTGGCGGCCTGCCGACAACGTCACGCTCGGCCTGACATACAGCGGCCAGTTCGCCTCCGGTGCGAGGGAACACGGCTTCAAGGGCACGCTGAGCGTCAAATTCTGAACGGGGGCCGTCGGCCGGGCTCGTCAATTGCGACGCGCCCGGCCGACGTGTTTTTGGGGTTGGCCCTCGCCTCTTCGCGAGGGCCTTTTTCTTTGGCGAAGCGATGTGCAACGAACACGGTACCGCTTTTCACCCCCGCAAGGGGAGATGGCAGCGCGCAGCCAGTCCGGTCAGGCCGGTTCGCGCGACAAGGCCGCGCGGTTGTAGCTGCGCACGACGTTGCGCACCGCCTCGACCATCAGGGCGTGCGGGGTCGCCTCGACCTCGCCCGACGCGACCGCCGGGTAGAGCGTCGCCAGGTTCTGGCTGATCAGCGTCTCGGGGATGACGCGGCCTTCCAGGCGCTTCAACAGGGCGTCGACCGCGGCAGAAGCCTGCGGGTGCGGCCAGTAATAGCGGATGCGGTCGCTGTAGGAGAAATGGCGCTGCAGGCGCAGGTCGTCGGCGTCGCCATGGTAATATTTCTCCCAGTTCTTCGGCTCGGCCAAAAGCAGCTTCTCCATCTTGCCGCGCAAGGTCTCCTCTTCCGGCAGACGGTCTAGGAAGGCGGCGATCTGGTCGAGGCCGAACAGTGCCTCGCGCAGTGCGAAGGTGAGACCGGGGCCGACCTTGAGGATGGCGAAGCCGTCATGGACGAGAGCCGCCAGCGCCTGCTGCGGCTGGTAGTCGGTCGAATGCGCCTCGAAGACGAATTGTGGCATCTGCCTGAGCACGCCGCTAAGCGCCGTGGCCTTGGCGCTGTCATAGACGACGACATTCTCGTTGCCGAACTCGACGCCGGGCTGCACCACCGCGCCGATAGCGCGGGCGAAGGCATCCTGAAGCCCGAGTGCCGCGAAGGCGCGGCGATGGACCTCGACCGTCTCGATGGCGGCGGCCGGCGTGGTCAGCTCCAGATGGTCGAGCGCTTCCATCGCACCACCCGGGATCGGCACCTCGGTGCCGATGATGTAGACCGGCAAATCATAGCCGGCTTCAGCCGCCGCCGTTTCCGCGACCCTGGCAAGCCGTGCCGCGCGTTCTGCCGTCACCGCATCCGGCAGTGCCACGGGCTCACCAAGACAGCCCATCGAGGTGTCGAGGTGGATCTTGGTGAAGCCGGCGCGGACGAACGCGTCCATCATGACGTCGGCGCGCTGCATCGCCTCGTCGGCAGGCAGATGTTTCCACGGATTGGGACCGAGATGATCGCCGCCGAGGATCAGGCGGCTGGTGTCGAAGCCGAGACGCGCTGCGATGTCCTCGACGAAGCTGCGGAAGTCCGCCGGCGTCATGCCGGTATAACCGCCTTCCTGGTTGACCTGGTTGCAGGTGGCTTCGATCAGCACATCCATGCCGGTGGCGATGCCTTCCAGCAGCGCTGCCTCGATGACCAGCGGATGAGCCGAGCAGATCGAGGTGATGCCGCCGCGCTCTCCTCTTGCGAAGCGGGCGGGAAGACCGGCGAGTCTGCTTGTCGCGCTCATGCCGCAACTCCTTGGCTGTGCAGGAAGGTTTCGATCTCGGCCATGGTGGAGGTACCCTCCATCGGCCCCTTGACGCTGACGGCGCGAGCGCCGGTGGCATTGGCGATGGTCAGTGCCTTGCCGGGTTCCATGCCGCGCAGCCAGCAGGAGACGAAGGCGGCACCGAAGCTGTCGCCGGCGCCGGTCGGATCGACCTCGTCGACCCTGAAGGCCGGGGCTGACACTTCGCAGGAGCGGTCGAAATAGCTGGCACCTTCGGCGCCGCGCTTGACGACGACAGCCTTGATGCCGCGCTCGAGCAGTTCGGCGATCGCTGCCCGCTCCTCGCTTGCCTTGGTGAACAGGAACATCTCCGGGCCGCTCGGCATGAACAGGTCGGTGTTTTCGAGCGCATGGGCAAGCGCTTCACGCATGCCGGGCAGGTCCAGCATCTCCTTGCGGATGTTGGGGTCGAAGGAGACGGTGCCGCCTTTTGCCTTGATGCGCTGCGTCGCCGCGAAGATCGCCGACACGATGCCGTCGAAGAACAGCGCCGAACCCATGATGTGCAGGTGATCGGCGCCATCGATGAGCGTTTCGGCTTCCGGTGTCAGGCCGATGGCGCTGCAGGCGCTGTGGCGGATGTTGTAGATGAAGTCGCGGTTGCCATCCGGCCGGTAGCGCACGAAGGCGCTGCCGGTTGCTGCGGTCGGATGCACGCCGATGGCGGAGACATCGGCGCCGTCACGCCGCAGCCGCTCGACATTGAGCACGCCGAAATCGTCATTGCCGACGGCTGAGACGATGCCGCACGGCTGGCCGAGCTTGGCGACCTGGTCGATGAAGATCGCCGGCGCGCCGGAGGCGAACGGGCCGACCAGCGGGATGGCAGCGGTGAAACCGTGCCCCGGCTCGACGGCCATGATCTCGACGACGATCTCGCCGATGGTGATGATCTTCTTCATGCTTGCATTCCGATGAGATGGTTGCCGCTCAGGTCCGGGCGGATTTGCTGCGCACGTCGAGCCAGACGGCGATGAGAATGACGGCGCCCTTGACGATGAGCTGGTAGAAATAAGGCACCGACAGCATGTTCATGCCGTTGTTGATGACGCCGATGATAAGCGCGCCGAGGATGGTGCCGACGATGGTGCCGACACCGCCGGCGAGCGAAGTGCCGCCGAGAACAACCGCCGCGATGGCGTCGAGCTCGTAACCCGTGCCGGCATTGGTCTGCGCCGACGACAGGCGTGAGGACAGCAGCATGCCGCTGATCGCCGCCATCATGCCCGAGATGGTGAAGACGATGATCTTGATGCGGTCGACGCGGATGCCGGAATAGATCGCCGCTTCGCGGTTGCCGCCGGTGAGATAGACCTGCCGCCCGAAGATCGTCTTCGACAGGATGATGTGGTTGACCACGAACAGCACGGCCATGATCCAGATGATGATCGGGATGCCGAGGAAACTTTCGCCGCCGATGGCGAGCCAGGTGTCGTTCTCGATCATGGCGGGCGCGCCGTTGGTCGGCAGGCTGACCATGCCGCGATAGATGCCCATCGTCGCCACCGTGACGATGAAGGACGGCAGCATCAGCTTGGCCGACAGTGCCCCGTTGAGCGCCCCCATCAGCGCACCGGCGGCCAGCGTCAGCACCACCGCCGGCACGAAGCCGAAGCCCATGGCGAAGGCCTGCGCCGCCACCATGCCGGAAACCGCGATAATGGAGCCGATCGACAGGTCGATGTCGCCGAGCAGGATGACATAGGTCATGCCGTAGGCGGCGACCGCGATGACGGCGACCTGCTGCATGATGTTCATGAAATTGTTGAAGGCCAGGAAGCGCGGGCTCATCACCGAGAACACCACGCACAGCACGGCGAGCGAAATGATGATGCCGCCATACTGGCGCACGGTCGGCGAGGCCAGGAACGAGCGCCGGACCTCGGCGTCGGCGGCCTTCTTCTGGATGTCCTGAACATTGCTCATGCGTGTATCCCCGCTGCATAGGTCATGACGGTTTCGGGTGTGAGGCCGTCGGCATCGAGCACGGCGGCGACGGATTTGTTGTGCATCACCACGACGCGGTCGCTGAGGCCCAGCACCTCCGGCAGTTCGGAGGAGACCATCAGGATCGCGGTGCCGCTGGCGGCGAGTTCGCGGATGATGCGGTAGATCTCGAATTTGGCGCCGACATCGACGCCACGGGTCGGTTCGTCCAGGATCAGCACGCGCGGCTTGATCTGCAGCCATTTGGCCAGCACGATCTTCTGCTGGTTGCCGCCGCTGAGCGAACCGGTGGTGGTGTCGATCGAGGCGGTCTTGATGGCAAGACGCTTGACCTCGCCCCTCGCCGCCTCGCGCTCGGCCGCGCCCCGCATCAGGCCGAGCGGCCCGGTGAGCTGGCCGAGCCCGACCATGTTGATGTTGCGCTCGACGCTGTGCAGCAGCACCAGGCCTTCTTCCTTGCGGTTCTCGGTGACGAAGGCGATGCCCTTGCGGATCGCCTGTGCAGGCGAACGCAACGCCGCCGGCTTGCCGTCGAGCTGGATTTCGCCCTGCGGCGCAAGCATGCCGAACAGCGCCTTCATGACGTCGGAGCGGCCCGAGCCGACGAGGCCGAACAGGCCGACGACCTCGCCGGGCTTCACGTCGATCGAGACGTCGCGGAACTTGCCGGGAAAGGAGAGATGCTTCGTCGCCAGCACCGGCGGCGTGTCGGCCGACGGGCGTGGCGCCTCGCGCGGCGGATAGATGTCGTTCATGGCACGGCCGACCATCAGCGTGATCAGCCTGTCGATGCTGGTCTCGCTCTTCTCAGCCGTCGTGACGTATTCGCCGTCGCGCATGACGGTGATGTCGTCGGACAGCCGCATGATCTCTTCCATGCGGTGGGAGATGTAGATCACCGCCTTGCCCTGGCTTTTCAGCCGCTCGATGATGGTGAAGAGGATCTCCGCCTCGCTGTCGGACAGCGACGAGGTCGGTTCGTCGAGGATGACGACCTCCGCGGGCAGGCTGAGGCCCTTGGCGATCTCGACCAGCTGGCGCTGCGCGATCGACAGGTCGCCGACTTTTGCGCGCACGTCGACCGGCAGGCCGAGTTCGCGGATGAGCTGCTCGGCCGCGGCGTTCAAGGCACGGTCGCGGATGAAGCCGAAGCGGCTCGGCTCATGGCTGGCGAAGATGTTCTCGGCCACCGACAGGTTGCGGCTGAGGCTGAGCTCCTGGAAGACGATGGAAACGCCGTGCGCACGGGCATCGCGCGGATTGCGCGGCGTGTAGGCCTTGCCGTTCAGCACGATGCTGCCGGCGGTCGGCTTGAAGACGCCGGCGAGGATCTTCATCAGGGTCGATTTGCCGGCGCCGTTCTCGCCGAGCAGCGTGTGCACGCGCCCGCGCCGCACCGTGAGGTTCATGCGCTTCAGCGCCGCGACCGGGCCGAAGGACTTGGCGATGTCGTGGATCTCGAGCACCACGTCGCCGGTTGCATCCCCTGCATTTCCGGCGTTCTGGCTGGTGGCTGTCACGGATTGCTCCTCCATAGGGCGGAATGCGATCGAGACGGCATTCCGCGGCATGCGCGAGCGTCGGCCGGCATCGCCGGAGAAAGGACGGCGGCGCGTTCCGCCACCGTCCTTTGCCTTATCTTACTTGGTTTCGCCGTCCTTGGTGACGACGCCCGGAACGATCGGCTGCTTGGCCTCGACCGTCTCGCCCTTGATGACCTTGGCGGCGGTCTCGACCGCAACCTTGCCCATCTGGTCCGGATACTGGGCGATGACGCCCACCATGACCGGGTCGTTCTTGACGGCGTTGCGGGCTTCTTCCATGCCGTCGAAACCGATCACCTTGACCTGGGAGTCCAGCTTGGCGGCCTTGACGGCGGCAGCGGCGGCCAGTGCTGCGTCGTCGCCGAAGCCGAAGATGCCGACGATGTCGGGATTGGCCTGCAGGATGTTCTGCGCGGTCGCCAGCGCCTCGGGACGGGTGATGCCCGGCTGGATCGCCACGATCTTGATGTCCGGATGCTTTTCCAGGCCCTTCTTGAAGCCTTCGACGCGATCGACCACCGACTGCACGGTCGGATAGTCGATGACCGCGACATTGCCCTTGCCGCCGATCGACTTGGCCATCAGCTCGGCCGCCTTCTCGCCGCCGGCGAAATTGTCGGTGCCGACGAAGGAGGTGACGTCGACATTGTTGGCCGGGACGTCGACGGTGATGACCTTGATGCCGGCCTTCTCGGCCTTGGTGATGGCCGCCTTCACGCCCTTGGAATCCACCGGCGAGATGATGATGACGCTCACGCCCTTGGTGATGAAGTCCTCGACATCGGCGAGCTGCTTGGAGAGGTCCTGGTTGGCGATCGCGACTTCCAGCGGCACCTTCTCGGCCTCGGCTTCCTTCTTCATCGCGTCGGCGAGCGAGATGTAGAACGGATGCTGCTGGGTGAGCAGCGATGCGCCGATGCCTTCGGCGGAAGCGATGCCGGCCATCAGGGCAAGAGCGGCACCCGACAGAAGAATACGGCCAAGCGTTTTGCGAAACATGTGTTCCTCCATGAAGCCGGCGATGCCCGGCCTGTTGTTGATCTGAACGCGAAAGATGCGCCTCCCGCCTTGCCGGCCAATATCGGCCGCTACCTCCAAGGCAGGAATTGGGCCCGATATCGAGCCATCCTTGAGATGCGGCATTATCTCCTACGTGTCAACTTATTTTTTTACACGCGATAAAAACTTGCAAAACCCTGCAAATGCGGCAACTATCGGTCAATTGAAACGCAGCGCACAGGAAACGATCGCTTCGGGTCGGCCTGCGGCTTGCTTCGGTCAAAAAATAATTTTACGCATGGAAATAAATCGATTTATCCCGTTCGGGGCGCGCGGCCACAGGCAAGGAAGCCGAGCATGAGCGAACAGAAGGTCAGGACCATGGAGGAGTTCGCGGCGGCCACCGGCCTGTCGCGGCCGACGGTCTCGAAATACTTCGACAATCCCGACAACGTGAAGCCGTCCACCAGGGCGCGCATCGAGAAGGCGCTCAAGGACTACGACTACCGGCCCAACATCTTCGCGGCCAGCCTCAACCGCAAGCAGCCCAAGAACATCGGCGTGATCGTGCCGCACATCTCGGACCCTTTCTATGCCGAGGTGGTGCGCCAGATTGAAATGCGCTGCCTTGCCGAAGGTTATTGGGCAATCGTGTTGTCCTCCCATGGCGAGCGGAAACTGGAAGCGCGCGCGATGCGCACGCTGATGTCGCTCAACATCGCCGGCGTGCTGATGGCGCCGCTGGGGTTCGAGACCGACGCCACTTTGCTGGCCAGTCTCGGCAGCACCATGCCGATCGTCTTCCTCGACAACCGGGTCAACCCAGACCAGTCCTTCGTCGGCACCGACAACCGGCAGAGCATGGGCATGATCACCGAATATCTGTGCCGCACCGGCGAACATCCCTGCTTCCTGGAGATGCCGGCGGTCAACCAGAACGCGCTCGAGCGCCGTGCCGCCTATGTCGCCACCATGGAGCGGCTCGGCTTCAAGCCGGTCGTGCTGCCGACCTCGGCCACGGGTTGGGAATTCGAAGAGCTCGGCTACCGCGAGGCCGGCCGCATCCTCGACAATGGCGGTTTCCCGACCCGGACCGTGCTGTGCGCCAACGATCGCCTGGCTTTTGGAGTGATTGCGGCGGCCTTCGAGCGCAAGCTGCAGGTGGGACGCCACGAAGGCTGCGAACTGCGCGTCGCCGGCCATGACGACCATCCGCTCAGCCGCTTCACCTGCCCGCCGCTGACCACAGTGGCGCAGGACTATCAGGGCATCGCCGCTGCCGGCGTCGACATGCTCTTCACCCGCATTGCCGGCGGCCCGGACGCCGGAAAAGCGGAGGTCAGGCAGCTGGAAGCCAAGCTGATCATGCGCGGCTCGGCGTAAAGAGAATTTCCGATCCAGCGGCAAATGCCCACCAAAAGTGGATTGTCGTACTCCTCTTTAAAGACTAAAGCGATGTCGGCATCCTCGGGAGGGACATCGCGATGGCGAACGCATGTGGAATGGCAATTCCAGAGCGTTTCCGTCTTTCACGGAAACGCGGAAACGCTCTGACCTTTTGTTTTGACGCAATTCCGGACGCAAAACCGCTGCGCACTTTTGCTGGAATTGCTCTTTTGGGCCTGACCGCCATGCTGATGGCCGGCCCGGCCTCTGCCCAGGACGCCAGGACCCTCACCATAACGGATGATCGCGGCGTCGCGGTGGTCGTACCGGCTCAGCCGAAGCGTATCGCCTCGATCTCCTATTTCGCGGACGACGTCGCGCTCGCCCTCGGCATCAAGCCAGTGGCAAGCACCTATATGACGGCAGGCCGCCAACCCGATTTCCTGCTCGGCCTGACCAGCGGCATGAAGCAGATCGGCCAGCGCGCCAAACCGAACCTCGAGCTGCTGTCGGAGGCCAAGCCCGACCTGATCGTCGCGATCCGGCGTTACACGGTCGGCAACGCACCGCAGCTGGAGAAGATCGCGCCCTACCTCGCCTACAACATGGAGCTGCTGGACGGCAGCGACCACGAGATCGCCGAGCTGTCGAAGATCCTTGGCCAGCCCGAGCGTGGCATCCAGCTCAACAAGGAATTCCGCGAGCATCTGGCGGACTTCACCGCCAGGGCGCCAAGGGACGTGCACCCGCGTTTTGCGATCATGTGGGGCGGCGAGACACCCTTCGCCTTCCACACCGAAAATACGGCGGCCTCCATCGTCGCGGCGATCGGCGGCAACAACATCGCCGGAGAGATGACCCCGGGCGGCGAATTCGGCATCGACCTCAGCCTCGAAACCATGCTCGAGAAAGACCCCGAAGTCCTGTTCATGTACGATTCCGGCCCCGACCGGCCGCATGAGAACAATCCGATCTGGCAGGAGCTCTCGGCCGTCAAGAACCAGCGGGTGTTCTATGTCGGCGACCAGTGGGTGGAGACCAACGGGCCGATCGCACGCGAGATCGTGCTGCGCGAGGCTGCCCACTATCTCTATCCCGACGTGTTCCCGGCGGTCGACGTGAAGGCGGAAGCCGCCAGGATCATCCCGGCCGAGGCTCAGAAATAAGCGCCGATCCCACGACGATGGACGCACGGAAATCCATTCTGACCATAGGTCTCATCGTCGCCGCGACCCTGCTGGTCACCTTCCTGGGCCTGATGCCGGGCGCCAAGACCCTGCCGCTCCATGACGTGCTGCGCGTGCTGTGGGCGCCCGACGGCAAGGTCGAGTCCATCCTGGTCTGGACACTGCGCCTGCCGCGAAGCCTTGCCGCCGCCGTGGCAGGAGCCGGGCTGGCCGTCTCCGGCTACCTGTTGCAGACGCTGACCCGCAATCCGCTCGCCGATCCGGGCATCACCGGAGCAACGGCTGGAGCTGTCGCCCCGATCGTGGCGTGTTTTGTCTTCCTGCCCTGGCTTTCATCCGCCTCCTATCCCTTCATCGGCCTTGCCGGCGGACTTGCGGCGGCGGCGGTGACGTTCTGGGTGGCGCGCGGCGGCAACGGCCGTCCGCTGCATCTGGCGCTTGGCGGCATCAGCGTGTCGCTGTTCCTCGGTGCGATCACGATCTACGTCCTGCTTCTGGCCGGGCCGCAATCCACCGCCCTGCTGTTCTGGCTGTCGGGTGGTTTTCAGGGACGGACCTGGGCGCATCTCGCCCACATGATACCCTGGGTCGTGCTCGGCGTGGCGGGTGCGCTGGCACTGCACAGGGTGGTCGCGATGTTCGCGCTGAGCGACCATGCCGCCGCCGGCATGGGTCTCCAGCTCAATGTCTGGAAACCGGTCTTGCTCATCCTGGCGATCTGCCCTGTCGCCGGCGTCGCGCCGGTCGCCGGACCGGTCGCCTTTGTCGGGTTGGCGGCCCCGCACATCGCCCGGCTTCTCAAACCGGGGGGAGCGATCCTGGAGATCGTGCTCACCGCAGCCCTCGGCGCACTGATCGTCACCTGCGCCGACCTCGCCGGCCGTACCATCGCCATTCCGAAGGAACTGCCCGTCGGCATCATAACGGCACTGCTGGGCGGGCCGATCTTCATCTACCTCATCCAGCGCGGCCGACTCGACTTCAAGGCGCAGCCATGACGGCCGCTTCCGGGATGCCTGGCCGACCAAGTCTCTGGTTGCTGCCGGCCGCAGCGGCAGTGGTTCTGCTATCTTTGGTGGCCGCCGTGTTCCTCGGCGTGGTGGACATCCCCGCCACCGACGTCATCTCCGTGCTGACGGGCGGCGGTTCGCCGGAGGCACATTCCATCATCGTCGAGATCAGGCTGCCGCGCATCGTCACGGGCATGCTGGCCGGGATCCAGCTGGCGGTCGCCGGCCTGATCCTGCAGACGATCACGCGCAACCCGCTCGCGGACCCGTCGCTGATCGGCGTATCGCAGGGCGCCACGCTGACGGTGACGCTGTTCCTGCTGTTCACCGTCTATATCTTCAACCCAGGCTCCAACACAGTGGCCGAGCTTCCCATCGCCTGGCTGCCGGTGGCCGGAATGGTGGGCGGACTGGCGGCCGGCGCCATCATCTACCTGCTTGCCTTCCGGCTCGAGCTCAGCCCGCTTCGCATCACGCTTTGCGGCATAGCCATCGGCGCGGTGCTTCACGCCATTGCCATCGGACTGATCGCAGGCTGGGGCTCCGCACGCATCGAGATCATTCTCGAATGGATTTCCGGCAGCCTCTATGCGCGCACCTGGGATCATGCGCTGTTTCTGCTGCCGTTCACGGTGACGGGCCTCGCCGTCCTGCCGCTGATCTACCGCCCGCTGGTGCTGCTGCAGTTCGATGCAACCGTAGCCCGCTCATTCGGGCTGGCATATCGCCGGCAATTCTCCGTGCTGCTGGTGATCTCCTGCGCGCTCGCGGCAAGCGCCGTCGGCGTGGTCGGACCGATCGTCTTCGTCGGGCTGGTCGTGCCGCATCTGGCACGATTCCTGGCCGGACGGCATTTCCCGCTGGTCCTTCCCATGACGGTTGTGCTGGGCGCCATTGTCGTCACGCTGGGCGACCTCGTCGGCCGGCTTGCCGGCGGCGCCGAGGAGGTGCCGATCGGCGTGATCACCGCGCTGCTCGGCGTGCCGGTGCTGCTCGCCCGGCTCCGCAAAGGCCCTTGAGAAAAACGCATGCCTCTGACCTGCTCGCAACTGTCGGTTCGTTATGGCCAGCGCCTGGCGCTCAACGGTTTCGAACTGTCCCTGCAGAAGGGCGAGATCCGGGCACTGATCGGCCCCAACGGCTCCGGCAAGAGCACGGCCCTGCAAGCGCTTGCCGGCCTGATCACGCCCGCCGGCGGGCATGCCGCGATCGAGGGCACCGCGGTGGCGTCGATGTCGCGGCGCGCTGTTGCCAGGAAACTCGCCTTCCTGCCGCAGCAACCCGCAGCACCCGACGAGATGACGATCGCCCAGCTCGTGCGGCAGGGCCGCTTTCCCCATGTCGGGCTGTTCAGCTCGTACACCCGACTTGACGAGGAAGCGATCGAATGGGCGCTTGAAAGCACCGGCCTGACCAGCCTCGCCGACCGGACGCTACAGGAGCTCTCCGGCGGCGAACGGCAGCGCGCCTGGATCTCCGCGGCACTCGCGCAGGAAGCCGGCATCCTGCTGCTCGACGAGCCGACGTCTTTCCTCGATATCGGCTATCAGGTCGAGGTGCTGGATCTCGTCCACCGCCTCAGCCGGGAGAAAGGCGTGACGGTCGTCATGGCGATCCATGACATCAACCAGGCGATCGCCGTCAGCGACCGCATCTCGCTGCTCGAAAGGGGTGAGCTGCGCTTCGATGGCGCGCCGAGGGCGCTTGCCGAGAGCGGCCTGATCGAAAAGACATTCCGGGTGAAAGGCCGCTTCGTCGAGGTCGCCCCCGACAAGCCGCCGCATTTCGACGTCGAACTGACCCGGATCAATCCCGGCGCTTGACGAGACGGAAAACGATCTTGGTCTGGGTGTAGTAGTCGAGGGCATCGGCGAAATCCGGCGTCCAGCCATCCTCGACGAAGGGGATGAACCCGTCATATTCCAGCTTCCGGCCGGAGACCTCGAAGCCTGCCCTGGCGAACGCCCGGCCGTAGTCGGAGATCGATCGGTCCTGCACGACGGTGTTGGTTCGTTTCGCCACCAGCTCGCGCCATTTCGGCCAGAGCGGATTGTCGGTGTGACAGCCAGTGACGGCGTAATAGACGCCACCAGGCTTCAGGGCCTTGAAGATATCCGCGGCATGGGCATCGATATCCTGGACGAGGTAGACGACCTCGTGGCTTATCGCCAGGTCGAACTCCTCGACCCAGCCCTCCAGGGTAGCGCCGACCGCGTGCTGGACGGGAAGATTTCCCTTCAGCGCTTCGGCCCTGGCGATCGACTGTTCCGCGATGTCGATGCCAAGCGCCTTGCGGAACGGCCTGATGGCATGGAGATGCCGCAGCAGCCCGCCCTGGTTGCAGCCGAAATCCAGCACGCTTTTCTGCGCAAGATCGCGTTCGAGCATGACATCGATGAGATGGCGCCAGATCGGCGCGTGGCCATCCGCCATACGGTCTTCCGCGTCCGGGTCGACGTACCAGGTGGTTATGGTTTTCTGGGTAGCCATCCGCGGTTTCTCCGATCGATTCACCTCCCAGTCTCATAGGGTGGCCGACACGCCGTGGATAGGTGAAATTCTGACCGCCGCGGCCAGGTGCATGTCTGGTCCCATACTATCCTGTCGACTGACCCGGACGTTTCATGAAAGCATGGCTTTGCGATGGGCGGCGCGCTGGGGACACTTGGCGAGAAGCGCATCGAGGTGAACATGTCAAACATCATAAGATCGGCTTTCATACTGGCGATGGCATCCGCAGCCTTCCCGGCGGGTACCGCGCAGGCGCGGGAAAAAGTGGATGAGAAGCGCCTTTCCGACCATGTGAAGGTGTTGGCGTCGGACGCGTTCGAAGGACGCGGCATCGCCACCGAAGGCGAGAAGAAAACCGTCAAATACCTGTCGGAGCAGTTCGAGGCGGCCGGCCTGCAGCCGGGCGGCGACAAGGGCGACGACGGCAAGCGCAGCTGGACGCAGGCGGTGCCGCTGATCAAGTCGTCCTTCGACGGCCCGGTGACGGCGACGCTCGCCATGGGCAAGCAGCCGCCACGCACCTTGAAACAAGGCGAGGACGTTGCGATCCTGCCCACCCAGACCGACGACACCCGGGTCACCATGGAGAACGCCCCGCTGGTGTTCCTGGGCTACGGCGTCAGCGCGCCCGAGCGCCAATGGGATGATTTCAAGGGTTTCGACCTGAAGGGCAAGATCGGCGTCGTGCTGATCAACGACCCGGATTTCGAAACCGGCAAGGGCGATTTCGGCGGCAAGGCCATGACCTATTACGGCCGCTGGACCTACAAATATGAGGAAGCAGCCCGCCAGGGCGCACTCGGCCTTTTGATCGTGCACGAGACCGCGCCGGCTGCCTATGGATGGGCCACGGTCAAGAACTCGTTCACCGACGACCAGTTCGACATCATCCGCGACAACAATGCTGGCGTGCATGTGCCGCTCAAGGGCTGGATCCAGCACGATGTCGCAGTCGAGCTGTTCAAGAATGCGGGGCAGGATTTCGACGCGCTGAAAGCCAAGGCGCAGACGCGTGACTTCGCGCCCGTCCTGCTGGAGGGCGCCGCGCTTTCGGTCGCCTTCAACGCCCGGCACGACAAGATCGTCACCAACAACGTCATCGGCTTCTTGCCCGGCAAGAAGCAGGCGGAAGAGGCGGTGATCTATTCCGCGCACTGGGACCATCTCGGCGTCGGCGAGCCGGATGCCAAGGGCGACAAGATCTACAACGGCGCCGTCGACAATGGCACCGGCCTTGCCGCGCTGCTGGAAGTGGCGCGCCTGCAGGCCAAGGCGGCAGCGCCCGCGCGTTCGGTGGTCTTCCTGTCGGTCACCTCGGAAGAGACCGGACTGCTGGGGTCGATGTATTATGCCGCGAACCCGCTCTACCCGCTGCCGAAGACCGCCGCGGTGCTGAACTTCGACGCGCTGACCACCAACGGCCGGGCGAAGAACATCAGCCCGTTCGGCAATGGCGACGTCAGCCTCGAAGACGACGTCGCCAGCTATGCCAAGGCGGAAGACCGCGTCTTCACGCCAGACCCGAAGCCGGAGGCCGGGCTGTTCTACCGCTCCGACCATTTTTCCTTCGCCAAGGCCGGCGTTCCGGCGATGTCGTTCGGGCTGGATGGCGCAAGGAACCTCGTCAAGGGCGGCAAGGCGGCGGGCGAGGCCTGGTACAAGACATACGTCGCCGAGCGCTATCACCAGCCGGCCGACGAGTGGAGCGCCGACTGGGACCTCTCCGGCATCGCCGAGGATGTCGACCTGGTCTACCGCATGGGCTCGGACCTCGCCAACTCGAACAAGTGGCCGGCCTGGCACGACGGCTCGGAGTTCAAGAAGGTCCGCGAGGAAAGTGCCGGCGAGCGGCAGTAGCGGCTTTTGGGCAGACGGAGACGCCAGCGCCCTTATCTCCTCCGTTGCGGAGGCGCTGGCATCTCCCCCGTGTTTAGACCGGGGACATCGCGAACAGTTTTCGCTGCGAACTGCACGACGGCCCTCATCCTGAGGTGCTCGCGAAGCGAGCCTCGAAGGACGCACATCTGTTCGCGATCTCCCCGGTCTAAGCACCCGCAAGGGGAGATAGCAGCGCACGCCGCGCCTACACCTGTCGTAAGGCACCCCATCAGATTGTTGCAGCTTTGGCCGGCTCTGGGATATTCGGTTGCCAACAGTGTTCGACCGGGAGTTCCAGACAATTGAGCGTCGCGTTCGCCAAGGAAGAAAGCGCCGAGGCCGCATCGGAAACCGTGCTGCCGCCTCGCCCTATCCCCGACCGGATCAACCTCGTCACGGAGGCGGGTCTCAGGATGCTGCAGGAAGAACTGGCGCGGGCACAAGAAGCGCTCAAGGCCGCCGGCCAGCTGGAAGATGTCAATGAGCGGCGGCGGCAATCGGCCGTGCCGGTGCGGGACACGCGTTATTATGCCGAGCGCGTCCGAACGGCGCAGCTCGTGCCGGCACCGACCTCGAATGCAGTGGTCGCCTTCGGCCATTCCGTCACCTTCAGGCGCGACGATGACCGCATACAGACCTTCCGCATCGTCGGCGACGACGAGGCCAACCCGTCGCAGGCCTCCATTTCGCACGGCTCGCCGGTTGCGATTGCGCTAATGGGCAAGGCGGTGGGCGAGTTTGTCCCGTTCGGGCAGAGCGAACTGGAAGTGCTGGCTATTTCGTGAGGGAGCGCCTGCGCCCGTTATCTCCCGCAAGGGGGAGATGGGCGCCAGCTCCTCAACCCGGGCGCTTCGGCTTACCCTTGTATTCCCCGGGCGCGCCCTGGCCGCGATGGGGTTTCTTGCCCGGCTTGCCGCCCTTGCCGAACTTGGCGCCCTTGGCGAAATCCGGCTTGCCCTTGCCGAATTTCGGCTTGGCCCGCCATGACGACCCGCCCGCTTCCCCGGCGGGCGCGATGACGATGCCGCGCTCGGTGCTGCCAGGTTGCTTGAGCTGCTCGATGAAGCCGGCAGCCTTGTCGGCGGAAATCTCGAAGCGGGTTTCGGTGTCGTCGATGCGGATCGAGCCGACATCGCGCTTGGAGACGCCGCCGGCCCGGCAGATCATCGGCAGCAGCCATTTCGGGTCGGCGCGCTGCTTGCGGCCGAGCGACAGCGTGAACCAGACGCCGCCTTCCATGTCCGGGCGCCGCGGTTCGGCGTCGCGTGGTTCTTCGTTCCTGTCGCGACCGTCTCTTTCGCGCTTCGGCTTGCGCGCCTGCATGTCGTGGACCGGCAACGGAAACAGGTCCTCGGGCACGGGCCGGGCGGCAAGCTGCTGGCGCAGGAAAGCGGCGGCGATGCGCTCGGGGCTGGCCTTGGCCAGAAGTTCGGTGACGAAAGCCGCTTCCGCCTCGTCCGGCTCGGCAGCCGACAGCACGGCATCCAGTATCTGGGCGCGATAGCGGGTCTCGATCTCGGCGATGCTCGGGGCGGCGCGCAGCGTGGCCGACAGCTTGGCCAGCGCCAGCACGCGCTGGGCGGCGCCGCGTCGGGTTTCAGGCACGATGAGCACGCAGACGCCCTTGCGCCCGGCGCGCCCGGTGCGGCCGGAACGATGGAGCAGCGTCGCCGGATTGCTGGGCACGTCGGCATGAATGACGAGGTCGAGGTTAGGCAGGTCGATGCCGCGCGCCGCAACGTCGGTCGCAACGCAGACATGGGCGCGGCCGTCGCGCATCGACTGCAGCGCGTTGGAACGTTCCGACTGCGCCATTTCGCCCGACAAGGAGACGACCGAGAAGCCGCGATTGGCGAGCCGCGCCGTCAGGTGCCGCACCGCCTCGCGGGTGTGGCAGAACACCAAAGCGCTGGCACTGTCGGAATCGAGCAGCGTGTTGATAACGGCATGTTCGCGCTCGTCGCGCCGCACCAGCATCAGCTGATATTCGATGTCGGCATGCTGTTCAGTGGCAGCGGTCGCCGCTATGCGCACCGCGTCCTTCTGGAAATTCCTGGCGAGGTCCGCAATGCCACGTGGTACCGTTGCCGAAAACAGCAGGGTACGGCGATCCTCGGGTGCCGCGCCGAGGATGAATTCGAGGTCCTCGCGGAAACCGAGATCGAGCATCTCGTCGGCTTCGTCGAGCACCACGGCGCGCAGCGCGCTCAGATCGAGCGCGCCCTTGGAGATGTGGTCGCGCAGGCGTCCAGGTGTTCCGACGACGATATGCGCACCGCTCTCCAGAGCGCGGCGTTCACGGCGCATGTCCATTCCGCCGACGCAGGTGGCGATACGGACGCCTGCGGCCGCGTAGAGCCAGTCGAGCTCGCGCTGCACCTGGATCGCCAGTTCGCGCGTCGGCGCGATGACAAGGCCCAGCGGCAGATCTGCCGGCGGAAAGCGTTCGGCACGGCCGAGCAGCGTCGAGGCGATGGCAATGCCGAAGGCGACCGTCTTGCCTGAGCCCGTCTGGGCGGAAACCAAAAGGTCGGCTTCACCATGTCCACCGCCCGCCATCTCCGCCTGCACCGGGGTGAGCTGATGGTAACCCTTCGCCTCCAGGGCGGATGCAAGGGCGGGGTGAATGGTGTCGTCGGTCATGGCTGCGGTCTCGGTTCAAAGCCGCGCATAGCACGGTATCGCGCAAGTTGTACCGCAATTATCGTGGGACGGGGTTGAAAGCGTCGGCGGCCTTGTCTCTCCGCAAGCAGGGAGATAGCGGCGCCTCGCTTCCGCAACCCCCACCTGCTTGTCACCCAAACTCCGCGATCACCGACAGGAACGCCGGGCCGTAGCGGTCGAGTTTGGCTTCGCCGACGCCGGGCACGCCGGCCATTTCGCTGCGCGAGGCGGGGCGGGCGGCAGCGAGTTCGATCAGGGTCTTGTCGTGGAAGATCACATAGGGCGGCACGTTCTGGGTGCGGGCGATTTCGCTGCGCTTGCGGCGCAAGGCCTGGAACAGGTCGTTGTCCGCCTGCGGGATGGCGGACTGGGTGTTGCCGCGCGCCACCTTGCCACGCCTGGCGCGGGGCGGCGCCGGAATGCGCAGCATCAGCGGTGGCTTCCCGCGCAGGAAATCACGCCCGGCCGGCGCGATCGACAGGCCGCCATGGCCGACGAGGTCGACATCGATGAAGCGCAGCGCGATCAGCTGGCGCAGGATGGCCCGCCATGTGCGGTTGTCGTGCTCCTTGCCGATGCCGAAGGTGGAGATCTGGTCATGGCCGAACTGGGTGATGCGGTCATTGTCCGCGCCCAACAGCACGTCGACGACGTAGGCCTGCCCGAACCGTTCGCCGGTGCGGTAGATGCACGACAGCACCTTCTGTGCGGCAATGGCACCGTCGAACAGGCGCGGCGGCTCGGCGCAGGTGTCACAATTGCCGCACGGTTCGCACTGGTCGCCGAAATAGGACAGCAGCACCTGGCGGCGGCAGCGCGCCGTCTCGGCCAGCCCGAGCAGCGCATCGAGCTTCTGCCGCTCCATGCGCTTGCGCTGGTCGGGCGCTTCCGATTCCTCGATGAAGCGGCTGCGCAGCGCGATGTCCTCATGGCCGTAGAGCATCAGGGTATCGGATGGCAGGCCGTCGCGCCCGGCGCGGCCGGTTTCCTGGTAATAGGCCTCGATGCTGCCCGGCAGGTCGACATGGGCGACGAAGCGCACGTCGGGTTTGTCGATGCCCATGCCGAAGGCGACGGTGGCGACCATGATGACCGCCTCGCCATGCTGGAAACGCTGCTGGTTGGCTTCGCGCGCCGTCTTGTCCATGCCGGCATGATAGGCGAGCGCATCATAGCCGAGGCCCTGCAGCCAGGCGGCGATCTCCTCGGTGCGGCGTTTCGACAGGCAGTAGACGATGCCGCTCTCGCCCTCGTAGCGCTTGAGGAATTCCTTCAGCTGGGCGCGCGGATTGTCCTTTTCCTCGATGGCGTAGCGGATGTTGGGGCGATCGAAGCCGGCAATGAAGGCGTCGGTCTCGTCGATGTCGAGATGCGACAGGATCTCGGCGCGCGTCGGCTCGTCGGCAGTAGCCGTCAGCGCCATGCGCGGCACCTTGCCGAAACGTGCCACGACGGCGTCGAGCTGGCGGTAGGACGGGCGGAAATCGTGCCCCCATTGCGACAGGCAGTGCGCCTCGTCTATGGCGATCAGCGACAGCTGCACGCTTTCCAGCAGCTCCAGCACATCCGGGCGCGCCAGGGTTTCGGGCGCGACATAGAGCAGGTCGAGCGCGCCGGCGCGGATGTCGCGCCACAGCGCACGGCGGTCGTCCAGATCGAGGTCGGAATTGAGCGCGGCCGCCCTGACGCCTGCCTGGCGCAGCGCAGTGACCTGATCGGCCATCAGCGCCAGCAGCGGCGACACCACCAGCCCCATGCCCGGGCGAACGATGGCCGGGATCTGGTAGCAGAGCGACTTGCCGCCGCCCGTTGGCATCAGCACGAAGGCGTTGTTGCCGGCGATCACATGCCCGACGATGTCCGCCTGCGGCCCCCGGAAGGCATCATAGCCGTAGACGGTCTTGAGGATTTCGAGGGCGGCAGTGGTCATCTTGGGGTGGTGGCACGGAGAATCACGGGGAAACCCTTCATAGCAGCTTCGCCGGGCCGAGGTGGCTGCGATTGGTCAGAAATCGCCATGGTTACCGCCTCGAACCACACTGCCGGACCATCGAAAGGCATTCGGCGCGGCATCACCGCCCTGGTATGCCCGAACCTTCCAGGTCACCGCGGAGCCTGTCGAGGATGGAGACCGCATGGGCGGCATAGCCGCTGATCCAGCGGTCGTGGATGCGCTTGATCGGCAAGGCGTTGAGATGGTTCCAGCGCTCGCGGCCCTGGCGCCGGACGATCCGGCAAGGATCAGCGAACGCCACGGCGTCAGCGTCTTCCTGCGCGACGGCGGCGAGATCTATCGCAGCTATTTCAACGACGCTCGCGGCGTCGAATATCTCAGCCTGTGGACCTATCTGGACCTCACCGCCTACGGGCGCCAGGAGACCTGGGAAGACTCCCCCGCAGGGCTGGCCCCAGACCGAGCCCTATGCCTGGAACCGGCGGCACGACGAATACGGCAGCTGATCCCGCGACACGGGATCGCCGGTTCCGGCACGCCGGGCCTGAAAGCACTCAACCGTGCTTCTCGATCACCGCGTAGAGCACGTTGCGGTTTTCACCGAAGAACACCTGCACGTCGACCTTGTTGCGGTCGACGCTGGCGTTGACGACGTTCCACATGTCGGCCTCGGAACGCAGCAGCAGCACCCAGTTCATGAAGGTTTCGCGGTAGCCGGCGTCGGGATTGCCTTCGGCATAGTTGGCGAACAGGAAGGTGCCGCCCGGCTTCAGCATCTCCAGGCAGGTCTTGGTGAGCTTCACCGCCACCTTGTCCTGCAGATAGTCGTAGAGGCCCGAGGCGTAGATGAAGTCGAACTTGCCGAGCTTGTGGCCCCGCGTCAGCAGGGTGCGCACGGAACCGTCGACGGTTTCCACGGCGGTGCCGGCGAAGTCGCGCGTGATCAGGCCGACGCTGAGCGGGTCCTGATCGAGCGCGACCCAGCGCTTCAGGCGCTTTTCGCGCAAGGCGCTCGAGAGATTGGCTTCGCGCAGATGGCCGGCGGCGACCGCGAGGACCTCGGTTTCAGGCCCACGCTTTTCGGCAATCTCATCGACATAGCGGGCGAGAAGGTCACGACGCTCGCGCGCTGCCACGCAGGAAGGCACGTTCTGGGTGTAGGCATAGAGCGCCTTGCCGATGTCGGACGAGTCGGCAACGGCGTCGGCGACATGCGGATCGCAATAGATGTAGTCGAGCAGTTCGGCGTCGCCGGAATAGCCGCGCGGCTTCTCGAACGACCAGCGCGTCAGCGGATCTTCCAGGAAATAGTCGAGGACCGGGTGGTTCTGGATGATCGGCGCCAGCGCGTTCCAGGTGTCGTCGTGGAGCCTGAGCCGCATCGCCTCGAGGCGCGCCATCAGCGGCTTGATGATTTCTGCCGGCCCCTTGTTGAGGGCGATCTGCTGCTGGGTGACGGACAGGATGAGCGCGAGTTCGGCACGCGCCGTCTCAAAAGCCTCGCTGCGATCGTCCAGCCCTCTTCCGAGATTGGCCGCGATCGATTCTTCCGTAATCAGACTCTTGCCGTCGAGGACCGTGGCCACCAAAACCCCCATGGTTAACAACTCGTTAACAACTGGCATGTTAATAGCGCGAAGCAGACCCCCTGCAAAGCACGCTGGGTGGCATTCTAATGTTATCGTTAACGCACAATTTACCGAATTCGATTGCGCCAGGGCATTTCGTTTCAGAATCCGTGGATGATTAACCCAACCTTGTGGCCTCGGGCCGCATTGTCTGCGAGGCGCCAAGATCGCCCGCGCACGTTGGAGTTGTTCTGCGTTGAGGCCGGAAGCAACAAACGGCTTACAAAAGCCCTTCCTGAGAGGTCTCTCGGCGATGAGCAACTATGCAATGTCGGCAGTGGCTGAACTTGCGCCGGTGGAGCCGGCCATCCAGGCACAGGCCGCGCCTGACGCCTCCAGCCTGCGCGCGCAGTTCCATGAGGAATCCCAGGCCGCGCGCCGCATGGCGGCCCGGCCCGGGCTCTACATCGCCGTCATCATCTACCTACTGTTCGCCGCCACTGACATTCTGCTGGTGCCGGATGTCGCGGCCTACACCATCGCCGCGCGCTTCGCGGTCGGCGCGACCGCGCTTGTGACGCTGGAGATGCTGCTGCGCTTTGGAGCCGCCACGAAATGGCTGGACATCACCTGCGCCGGCGCGATCATCCTTGGCTATATCGGCTGGCTGCTGCCGACGGCCGCCAGCGCCAATCATGAAAGCGTCTCGTACTATATGGTCTTCGGCACCATCTTCATGATGAGCGCCAACCTGTTCTTCACGTTCCAGTTCAGCTTTTCCGTCGTCACCTCGACGATCATCCTGCTGATCCTCTATGCCGTGAACTATTTCGTGCCGTCGACGCTGACCTACAAGCTGGTTTTCGGCGCCTTCTACATCTCCTGCTTCGTCTTCACCTCCTACATCAACTGGAAGCTGAACCGCGAGCGCTACAACGTCTTCCTGAACGCGCTCGAGGCGCGCAACCAGCACCGCGAAGCCACAGAGCGCGGCAAGGCGCTGCTCAAGCTTTCGCGCACCGACCCGCTGACCGGCCTTGAAAACCGCCGCGCCGTCGACGAGCGGCTGCGCGACCTGTGGAGCAACTGGCAACGCCATGGCGCCACCTTCGCGGTGCTGCTCATCGACGTCGACTTCTTCAAGCGTTTCAACGACTACTACGGCCATCAGAAGGGCGACCGCTGCCTGATGGAGGTGGCCGACAGCCTGCGCCACCTGGTGGAGCGGCGCAGCGCCTCGATCGGCCGCTATGGCGGCGAGGAATTCATCGTGCTGGCGCAGGCGAAAAACCACGACGACGTCGCGACGCTTGCCGAGGAGATCCGCAGCGAGGTGGAAGCGCTGGCGATCACCCACAACGAGCGCCGCGACGGCACCCAGGTGGTGACGGTATCGATCGGCGCGGCCTTCACCCGCGACGAAGCCGGCACCAAGCTGGAAAAGATCATCCAGGAGGCCGACCGGGCGCTGTACCTGGCCAAGGCCGACGGCCGCAACTGCGTGCACCTGTTCGACCCCAACGATCCGCAGACCAGCGACGAAAGCGAGAACGTCGCCGCGCTCCTGAAGATCGCCATCGAGCGCGACCTGGTCTCGCTGGTGTTCCAGCCGATCGCCAACATGCGCAGCGGCAGGATCGAGGCGATGGAGGCGCTGATGCGCCTGACCATGCCGGACGGGACGGCGGTGCCGCCGAGCCTGTTCATCCCGGTGGCCGAACGCACCGGCATGATCCTGGAACTCGGCCGCTGGGCGATCCGCACGGCCTGCCGCGAACTGATGTCGAGCGAGCACATCCGCACCATCAGCGTCAACGTCTCCCCGGTGCAGCTCAAGGCGCCGGGTTTCGCAGCCTCCGTGGCCGCCGCACTCGGCGAAGCCGGCGTGACCGGTGACCGCCTGGCCCTGGAGATCACCGAGGGGCTGGAGATGGAGATGCACTCCGACGTGCTGCGCTGCATCAGCGACCTGAAGCTGCTCGGCATCAAGGTCTGGCTCGACGATTTCGGCACCGGCTTTGCCGGCCTGTCCTGGCTGCGGCTGATCGATTTCGACACGGTCAAGATCGACCGCTCCTTCCTGCATGACTGCGTGACGCCACGCGGCCGCGCCATGTTCCGCGACATCGTCGGCCTGCTCAGGAACCGCGGCCCGAAGATCCTGGTCGAAGGCGTGGAGAGCGAGGAACAGCTCGAACTGCTGCGCAAGCTCGACATCGATCACGCCCAGGGCTACCACATCGGCCGCCCCGCCCCGGCGGAACGCATCCGCGCTTTGTTCGAGGAACCAAAGCGGCAGCGGATGGCCTAGGGACGGGATTGAACCGCCCGCTGTCGTCGCCGTTCCGGCATGGATTGCGACATGCTCCGGTCATCCCGCTGCAACGGTCCTACGCCCGACGATCGATTTGGTGTATCGACACCCGGAGCGCCCCTGCCGGAGCACCGCCTGATGAAACTCGCCCTCGCCGCCCTCGCCTTGATGCTGCCTGCCCCGGCGCTCGCCGAATGCGCCATCACCGATGCGCTGATCGCCCGGGCCTATCCGAAGGCACAGCAGGAAGACAACGGCCTCACGGTCGACGGTGGCGATTTCCAGCGCGTGATCCCGAGCGAAGGCGTGGTCTGCAAGGCCTGGCCCTGGCGGCCGGGGCTGATGCTGGCCGCCGTGCCGCTGCTCGAGGCAAAGCCGGCCGAAGAAGGCTCGAACAAAGGCGATGTCGAAATCCTCGTCACCGACCGCGCCGGCAAGCCGCTGGCCAGGCGCCTCGAGCCGGACATGGCCTATTCCGACGCCATCCGCTTCGGCGACATGGCCCTCGACACCGCGCGCTACGATATCGCCGAGGGCCTGCGCGCCTTCGGCCTGCGTACCAATCAATCCGGCAGTTCACGGGTCAACCCCTATGACGAGCAGGCGCTGTGGCTGTACACCTTCGACAGGGGCCGCATCGAGCGGGTGCTGGACGGCCTGATCGTCGAGCACGGCCTTGGCGAAAACAACGGCAATTGCGAGGGCGAGTACACCACGACGAAGCGCACCATCACGCCCGGCCCGAAAACAGCCGCGCGCTACCGCGCCCTCAAGGTGGAGCAGACCGAGACCCTCGACACCTCGACGCGAAAGGGCGACGACTGCGTCAGCGACGAACGGCCGGGACCGAGCAGGCAGTTCGAACTGGTCTATGACAAGGGCCGTTACGTACTGTCGGGCAAGGCCGAGATCGACCCGCTGTTCTCCACGATCGAGATCGGGGAGCGGTGAGGTCAGCTTTCACGAAAGCTGATCCGGTTGATTGCGAGGCAGACTGAAGCCCAAGTGCAGAGCTTGTCAGGATATTGCCAAAGGATACGATAGTCCCGGGGCAAATATCTGCAGAAAACATCCTGCCGAGGGGGCTTTCGGCCGTGAGCGAACAGGACATCTTCGACCATCGCGGCCACAAATTCAGGGTCCTGGACACGGAGCCACAGCCGAGTTCGATCAAGGCCGGAGATTGGGTCAGGATATGCTATGACCCATACAGCTCAAAACCGGATATCGTGGCCTGTGTGATGTCTTGCCGCCCGATATGGCCGTTGAACCCAAACGCGAGGCCAGGAGAACCTGCCTTTCTGCCAGACGACCACCTGCTCGAACTTGCGCGTGACGGCGACCATGCGGACGTATTTCAACAGCTGTTCAGTCACGAATACATCGAGCTGGTCGGCAGGGTCGATGATGAGTCCGCTGCACTTGGGAACGGGCGAGCGCGGGGGATGAACATCGTCGTCTGTCTGGACGGAACATGGAATGGAAACGATCTCGAGAACACCAATGTCCATCGGATTCTCGGACTGCTGGACAAGCGGAAATGCATCTCGAACTACTACTCGGGCGTTGGCGTCGGCAGCCGCAGACTGGGATATCTGCTCGATGGCCTGACCGGCAGGGGCGTCTTCAGAACCGTTCGGCTGGCCTACACCTTCGTGAAAGCCAACTACATGGAAGGCGACCGCATCTACATATTCGGTTTCAGTCGAGGAGCATTCGCCGCCCGCCATCTGGCGGGGCTGATAGCGCATTGCGGTCTCGCCTGGCACCCTGAGGCAACCTACAACTCCTATCGCAGCATCCTGCGCAACAAAACGGCGCCGGGCGGTCGCGGAGTCGATGTCGACTTCCTCGGGATGTTCGACTGCGTTCCCGGCAATCAGATCTACATGCTGAGAGACGCACCGACAGAACTGAACGCAACGACTATCGAGCATCGGATCCGCAATGTTGCCCATGCGGTCTCCCGGGACGAGCATCGTTCGCCATTCAAGCCTCTTGTCTTTGCTCCTGATCGACAGGCGAGTTTCGAGCAGCGCTGGTTCCCGGGCTATCACTCCGACATCGGCGGCGACATGAACGAGGACCTCAACAACTTTTCACTCGCCTGGATGCTGGTGCAGGCATGCCGGTGCGGACTTTCTCTTTCCGGCCTGGTACCAACCGCATTCGAACCTGCGGCTCCCGGCAAGCGCATCGACGATTTGACGACCAGGATGGGCATCAGCTGCGCCCGTTCGGAACTTCCGGAGGCGAAGTTCATCGAGCGCGAACCGTCAGCAGACACGCTGAGGAACGAGATCAGCCAGCTCACCCGACTTCAAACAAGGTCACCGTGACAGCCTGGCTCAACGTCGACACCACCGGCGTCGACGGGTTGATCGGCCGGCGAAAAAATGGCGACCCTCCGCCCATGAGAACAGCTCTGCTCGCGCGCTCCTGACGGCGAATTCGCAACCGTGCGCGCTCCGACGGGTTCGTGAGCCCACGCCGACCCGTGTCACGCAGTGGTCCCCGCGCACGCCTCGCAAACACCGGAAAGTTCGACAGTCGTGGCCTGCACCTGGAAACGCTGGCGGCGGGCGAGCCTGGCCAGAAGCCGGGCGAGAGAGGCATCGTGGGTCTCGGTGGCCAAGCCGCACCGCGTGCACACCGCAAAGACGGCATGGCCTTCGCTGGCGCAGCCGGCATGCGTGCAGAGAGCGTAGGCGCTGACACTCTCGATCTTGTGGACAATGCCCTCGGCGATCAGGCGGTCCAGCGCGCGATAGACCTGCAACGGCGCGTAGACCCCCAGTCCACGCAGGCGCCGCAGCAGTTCATAAGCCCCCAACGGCTTGTCGGTCTGCCTGAGGGCGTCCAGTACCAGTTGCTGATTGCGGCCGCGCCGTCCTCGGGTCACCGCGACAGGAGCCTCACAATCGGACATGCCTACCGCCGTTCCGTGATCACAACACTGTTGACGAATGTAATAACATAACATAGTCGATCGTCAAGCGGCCAACCGGTGTGCCTCATCCCTCCTGAACAGTGGGATGTGCAGCGACTGAGCATGTAATGATATATCATATTAATCGATTTCGTGGGGGTAGAAGATGAAGTGGGGATCCATCGTGTCGGGGTGGTCGATGGTGCTGGCGGCTTCGGCAAGCCACATTGGTCATGCGCACGGCCAGACCGTTCCCGATCCCGCGACGTTGCTGCAAAGGATCGTCGTGACCGCGACCTCGGGCGAGCGTTTCCTGAAGGATGCGCCCGCCAGCGTGAGCGTGGTGACCGGCGAAGAGCTGCGGCAGCGGCCGGTCAAGGACCTGGCCGATGCGATCGAGGGCACGCCCGGCGTCCAGCTCACCGGCATAGGTCTCGGCCGCCGCGGCATCTCCATTCGCGGCATGCTGCCGGAACAGACGCTGGTGCTGGTCGACGGCATGCGCGTCACCAATTCGGCTTCGGCGGTGGCGCATTCCGACTATGAGCTTGGCTGGGTGCCGGCGGAAGCGATCGAGCGGATCGAGGTCGTGCGCGGTCCGATGTCATCGCTCTATGGCTCCGAGGCGCTTGGCGGCGTCGTCAACATCATCACCCGGCGCGCGACCGACGAATGGCATGGCTCCTTCTCGACCTTCGGCCTGCCGACAGAACATGGCCTCGGCGGCAATGGCTATGATGTCAGCTTCTACGCCGGCGGACCGATCGTTCCGGGCGTGCTCGGCCTCAATGTCCGGGGTGCGGTCAAGGGCCGGACGGAGCTTGCCTCCCCCACCGATGCGCGCGTTTCTTCCATGGGAGACGAGAAATCGTTCGTCGGCACGGCGCAGCTGACATGGACACCCGACGAGCGGCAACGCATCGACCTGTCCTACGGCGCCGGCTTCGAGGAGCGCTGGTCAGGCCTGCAGGGTGCCGGGCGCTTTCCGACCTTCTACCGCTCCAGCGACGACATCTGGCGCCAGCAGGTCTCACTGGCACATGAAGGAACCTGGGACTGGGGCACCAGCCGCATCCGCTTCTACAACACGACACTCGACCGCGAGAACACACGCAGCGACGGCGCTGCCCCCTCCGGACCACAGCGGTTCGTCGATACGGTCGGCGACGGGCAGATCAGCTTCTCGCCCCTGCCCGGTCACAAGGTCACGCTCGGCGGCGAGATCCGGCAGGAGCGCCTGAAGGATCCGACCGTCACCAGGGCCGGACGCGCCGACCAGATCCACTATGCGTCCTATCTCCAGGACGAGATAACGCTCGGCGACCGCTGGGAACTCGTCCTCGGCAGCCGCTTCGACCATCACGAATCGTTCGGCTGGGCTGCGAGCCCGAGAGCCTATCTCCTCTACCATCTCAACGAGGCACTGACCTTCAAGGGCGGTGTCGGCACCGGCTTCAAGGCGCCGACGTTGAAGCAGCTTTCACCCGAATACAAAGCGATCGCCGGCGGGGGGCGCTTCACCATCGCCGGCAATCCCGATCTGCAGCCGGAAACCAACCTCTCCTTCGAAGCGGGTCTCGACTATCAGCAGGGAATATGGTCGGCGCACGCCACCGCCTTCCAGAACGATGTCGGGAACCTGATCCAGGCGGTCTGCGTCACCCGCTGCACGGGCGCGCCGGGAGCGACCTGGTCATACAGGAATGTCAGCGAGGCGCGGCTGCGCGGCATCGAGCTCGGCGGCGGCGTCGAACTGCCCTGGGACCTGCGGCTCGACGCCAACTACACCTATCTCGATCCGATCGACCGGACGACCGGCCAGCGCCTGCCGGACCGCTCCAGCCACGCCGCGAACGCGACGCTGGCATGGACGCCGATGGAAGGGCTGACGACGTCGCTGCGCATCAACTATCTCGGCTCGCAGAAGACGACGACGGCCTCGGGCAGCCAGCCGGCCTACACGCTGCTGTCGGCCTATGCCAACTACGACTTCACCGAGCACGCCACCCTGCAGTTCGGCATCGAGAACATCACCGACGTCAGGCTTGCGGACGAGAACAGGGACTATGCCTTCGCCGACGCGGGACGGCGCTATTTCCTTGGCCTGAAGACGAGGTTCTAGCCATGCGCGTTCTATGCCTGTTGATCGTGACGCTGCTTCTCGCCCCCATGGCTTTCGCGCAGGAACCGGCCGCCGGCAAAGCACCGGTCGTGCGGGTGCTGACCACCAGCTTCGTGCTGCCGGCGAAGTTCCGGGCCATTGATCCCATCGCCAGGCAGGCGGGCGTCACGCTGGAGAGCATCGACGTCGAGACGGCGACATCGGCCCCTGGCGAATGGTTCTCGGGCGCGGATCTCGTCATCCTCGACGTGCCGCGGCCCAGCGACCGCGCACGCGTCGAAAAAGCCCTGGGTGACGGGCCTGGCGCAGCAGCCACGATCACCATCGGCGGCGGACCGCCCCGATGGAGCGATATCGAGCCGGGGCCAGCCTCCCTGCTCCTCGGCTACTATGCCGCCGGCGGTCCGGAAAACTTCCGCGCCTTCTTCACTGCCGTGCGCCTGTGGAAACAGGGCGGCGACCTGTCCGCGATGCCGCCGGCGCAACGCCAGCCGCGCACGGGTTTCTACCATCCCGCCGCGCCGCATGCCTTCGACACGGTCGAAGCCTATCTCCAATGGGGCGGCAATCGCTGGAGGGACACGGCGGGACGGATCGGCTTCGTCATTCACAGCGGCGCCATATCCGACATGCAGACCGGCCTCGTCGACGCCCTCGTCGCACGCAGCGAAGCCGCGGGACTGCTGCCGGTCGTGTTCTGGTTCGACAGCACCGACCCGAAAGGATTGTCTCGGATCGCCGGTCCGGCAAAGCTCGACGCGCTCGTCAACCTCACCCACATGATGGACGGCAAGGCGCGCAGCGCCGAATTCCTCGACCTCGACATCCCCATCCTCCAGACGACGGGCTTCCGCGAGGGCGGCACGAAGGAATGGGCAGCGGCCACCACCGGCATTCCGATGCGCACGGCCGCCGTCTTCCTTGCCGGAACAGAGGGCTGGGGCATGAGCGATCCGCTGGTGCTGACCGCGATCGAGGACGGCGCCGAGGTGCCGTTGCCGGCACAGCTCGACGCCCTTGTCGGCAAGCTGGCAAAGCTGGTGAGCCTGCGCCGCAAGCCGGCTTCCGATAAGCAGCTTGCGCTGTTGTTCTGGAACTATCCGGCCGGCGAGAAAAACCTTGCCGCCTCCAACCTCAACGTGCCGGCGAGCATCGAAACCGTAACCGCCGCGCTCGCCGGGGCGGGTTACGACGTGCCGGCACTTTCCGGGCAGGAGATGATCGAAGCCGGACAGGCTATGCTTGGCGGGCTCTACCGCACCGTACCGCTCGAGGACCTGCTGAAACGGGACCTCGCCGAGGCGTTTCCGGTTGCCGCCTATCAACGCTGGCTGGCCTCGCTTTCGCCGCAGAAGCGCTATGCCTATGCCCATTGGGGCGATCCCCGCAAGCACTGGGCCGTGCGCGATATCCAGGGCGTGCTGAGCTTCGTCATTCCGCGCATGAAGCGCGGCAAGCTCGTCATCATGCCGCAGATGCCGAGGGCAGGAACGATGGGTGCGCATTATCACGACACGGCGAGCCCGCCGGACCATCTCTACATGGCCGCCTACCTCTATCTGCGGCAGACGATCGGCGTCGACGCCATCGTCCATTTCGGCACCCACGGGACGCAGGAATGGCTGCCGGGCAAGGACAGGGGGCTCGCTGCCGAAGACGACCCTTTCCTCGCGGTTGGCGACGTGCCGGTGTTCTATCCCTACATCCAGGACAATGTCGGCGAAGCACTGCAGGCGCGGCGGCGCGGCCGCGCCGTCACCATCAGCCACCAGACGCCGCCCTTCGCGCCCTCCGGCCTCTACGACGAACTGCGCGATATCCACCACATGATCCACGAATACATCCAGCTCGATGAAGGCGCGGTCCGCGACAGGACCGCGGACGGGATCGCGAAGGCGGCGATCGCGGCGAAGATGCATGCCGATCTCGGCTGGAGCGAAGACGCGGTGCGGCGCGATTTCGACCGCTTCCTGCCCGTGCTGCACGACCACCTGCACGAGCTGGCGCGAACGGCGATGCCACTCGGGCTGCACAGCTTCGGCAAGCCGGCAGAACCCGATCAAAGGCTGGCGACCGTCATGCAACAGCTCGGCCAGCCCTTCTACGCGGCGGTCGGCGCAGGCTCGGACGAACTGTTCGTCGAGGACTTCTCCGTGCTGAAGAAGACAGCGCCCTACAGGACGCTGCAGCTCTATCTGCGCGATGGCGGCGACAGGTCGGCGCTCAAGGAGCCGCTGAAGGACCTGATCGAACGCGCCGACCTGCTGGATGCCAATCTGGCGGCCCCGGGCGAGAGCGAGGCGCTGCTGGCGGGACTGGCGGGCCGCTTCGTCGCGCCGGGCTCCGGCGGCGACCCCGTGCGCAATCCTGAGGTCAGGAGCGGCCGCAACCTCTATGCCTTCGAGCCGGACAGGATACCGACGAAGGCGGCCTACGCATCCGGAAAGGAGGCCTTCGACCAGCTGCTGGCGGCATTCCGCAGCGAGCATGGCGGCGCATCGCCGCGCAAGCTCGCCTTCAGCCTGTGGTCGTCGGAAGCGGTCCGCCATCTCGGCATCACCGAGGCACAGGTGCTGCACGCGCTTGGCCTGCGCCCGGTCTGGGACGAAGGCGGACGCCTGCGCTCGCTGGAGATCGTGCCTGCAGCCGAGCTCGGCCGGCCGCGCATCGACGTCGTCGTGCAGGTCACCAGCGTCTATCGCGACCAGTTCGACGGCTTCATGCGGCTGCTTGCCGACGCCATCGACCGCCTCGCCGCGCTGGATGAGCCGGACAATCCCGTCGCCGTCAACACCGCCCGCATCGCCGCGATGCTGCAGGAGAAAGGGCTTGCGCCAGACGAGGCGAAAAACGAGGCCAGCCTGCGCATCTTCTCCAACGCGCCCGGCAGCTACGGCTCGGGCCTGCCGGACATGGCGCTGGCATCGACGACATGGGACGGCGATTCGGCGCTGGCCGAGCGCTTTCTCGAAGGAACCCGCTTCGCCTATGGCGCGAAGGCATGGGGGGTTGCCCAGGACAAGGCCAATCTCTTTGCCGAACAACTGAAGGGCGCGCAGGGAGCGATCATGTCGCGCTCGAGCAACCTGCACGGCGTGCTGTCGACCGACCATCCTTTCGAGTTCCTCGGCGGCCTGTCGCTGGCGATACGCCATCTCGATGGCACCGCACCCTCCCTCTACGTCTCCGACCTGCGCAAGGGCGCGCCATCGACCACGACGCTTGCGCGCTTCCTGTCCGACGAGATGCGCGTGCGCTACCTCAACCCGCACTGGATCGAAGGCATGAAGGCCGAGGGTTATGCCGGCACGCTGGAAATGCTCAACGCCGCCAACAATCTGTTCGGCTGGCAGGTGGTCGATCCCTCGACGGTGCGCGCCGACCAGTGGCAGGCCATGTTCGACACCTATGTGGCGGACACACGCAAGCTCGGCATGAACGCCTATTTCGAAACGCACAATCCCGCTGCCCAGGCGCAGCTGATGGAGCGCATGGTCGAGGCGATCCGCAAGGGTTACTGGGACGCCCCGCAGGAGACGCGCCGCCAGCTGGCCGAACGCTGGCGGGAACTGGCAGCCGATCACGGCGTGACCGTCGGGGAAGCGCCGACCAAGGCCTTCGTCGAGCGCATGGCGGCGGGCTTCGGCCTTGCCGCGAAGCCGGCGGCACCCGCTGCAAGTCCTGACCAGCAGGCCGTGGCCGGCGCGCCGCAGCCCGTCGCGGGACAGGTGCTGGAACAGATGCCGGCGGCGGCCGAGCCACAGGACACCTGGCGCCTGTGGCTCGCGCTCTGCGCCATGCTCGGCCTCATCGCACTCGGCGCGGCCCTGCAATGGCGCACGGGACGTTCTTCATAAAAATCAGAATCCACGGTGTTTTCATGAATGGTTTTGAACTCGGCCTCTTCGAGGTCTCGCACCTGTTCCTCGCCCCGGTGCTCGTGCTGATCTCGGCCTCTCTCGCCTATGCGCTGGTGGCACTCGGCATGTTTGCTGCGGAAGCCGTCCAGCGCTGGCGCTTCGGCCATCGGCCGGTGCTCGGCGGCGGCACGAGCGACGATCTGGAACTGACGATCATGCGGCGGCTCGAATGGCTGCGCATCGTCTCGCGCACGGCGCCGATGCTGGGGCTGGTCGCGACCATGATCCCGATGGGACCGGCCCTTCTGGCGCTCAGCCGCGGTGAAGCCGCGTCGGTGGGCGAGAACCTGGTGGTTGCCTTCTCCGCCGTGATCCTGGCGCTCGTCGCGGCCAGCATCACCTTCTTCATCCTGACGATCCGCCGCCGCTGGCTGCTGGAGGAACTGCGTGGCATCGAACGGGCAAGGGAGGCAAGCTGATGCGCTTTCTCGACCAAGACGACGACGATCCGCTGCTGTCGGTGGTCAACCTGATCGACCTGTTCCTCGTGGTGATCGGCATCCTGATGATCCTCATCGTCACCAATCCGCTGAATCCGTTCTCGTCGCAGAAGGTGACCGTGGTGGAGAACCCGGGCCAGCCCGACATGCGCATCACCATCAAGGATGGCAGGGAGCTGACCCGGTACGAGGCCAGCCAGCAGGTCGGCGAAGGGCAAGGGGTGCGCGCCGGCACCACCTACAGGCTCGACGACGGACGCATGATCTATGTGCCGGAGAGCAGCGAGCGGCCGTGACAGGCCATGGCGGCTCGCTGCCCGGGCGGCGCGCGTTTTCCTCGCGTTTTCGGCGTGTCGAATTCTTGCGGGTTGATCAGCCGGCGAAAATATGGTGGCTTCCCGGGCCATGAGAACAGCTTTGCTCACCGCGCTCGCGCTCCTGACGGCGAGTTCAACAGCCCATGCCCTCGACAGCCGCCTGAAAGCCGGGCTGCTCAAGCTCGATCCGCAGACGCGGCTGGAGCAGCGCTGCGACGCGGAAGTGCTGGACCGGATCACGCATGACGACCCGCACTACAAGGCCGACCGCGTCGTCGCCTACGCCTTCGGCCAGCCGGAAATGACGGACGACTCGATCAAGAGCAAGGTCGCCGCCTTCCGCAGCAGGGGCGAGTGGTACCGGCTGAAGTTCAAATGCGAGACGGCGCCCGATCACATGGAAGTGCTGAATTTCAAGTACCGGATCGGCGACAAGATCCTGAAAGAGGACTGGTCGAAATATTATCTCTATCCGTGACCATCGAGGCGGCTTTGCGAGGCCGGAAGCTGCCCATCCGATCCCGGGTTGCAGCACTGTCGAAACGCTGGAGCATTCCCGGCGAAAACAGAACCGTCTCCAATGCTCTATCTCTTTGTTTTGACGCACTTCCGGACGTAAAACCGCCGCGCAATTCTTGCTGGAACGCTACAGGCCGAGTGCCGCCTTGCGCCCGTCATGGATGGCATAGGCAGCTTGCCGGGGCGCGGTGCAGTCGCCGATCGCCGTGAAGGCGAAGCCGCGGGCCTGGAGTTCGACGGCAAGACTGTCCTCTGCCCTGTTGGTGCCGGCAAAGACGAGCGAATCCGCCAGGTGCTCCTGTCTGGCGCCGGTGAGCAGCGACGCGATCGCGGCCGTCTTCCCGTCCCAGTGGACGACGGCGCTCTCGGTCAGGAAACGCACACCGAGACCCGCCAGCGCGCGCCGCAGCGGTGCGTCCGCAGCCATGCGCTGCAGTTCCTTGCCGACGAGCGGATCAGGCGTGACCAGCGTCACCTCGTGGCCATCCTCGGCCAGGCGCCAGGCCGTGCCGCAGCCTTTCCAGTTGCCGCCATCGTCGAGCACGATCACCCGCTTGCCGGGCCTTGCCTCACGCGCCATCACGGCTTCTGCCGAGAGCATGGCGCCCGCACCGGGGATCGCATCGAACTGCGGCAGCGCCCTCTGGAACGCGCCGTCCGGCGGCTGCGAGCCGGTCGCGACGATAACATGGTCGACGCCTTCCTTCGCGGCATCGTCGGCGTCGACATACTGGCCGTAGCGGACATCGACCTGGAGCTGAGCCAGCTGTCGCTCGTACCAGTCGATCAGGTCGATGATCTGGGCGCGGCGCGGCTGCATGCCGGCAAGCCGGAACTGGCCGCCGAGGCGGTCCGAGGCTTCCGCGAGCGCCACCTGGTGGCCCCGCTCGGCCGCCACGCGCGCCGCTTCCAGCCCGGCTGGACCGCCGCCGACGACAAGCACCCGCTTTGGGCTTGCTGCTGGCGTGAAGCGGTCGCCGCCCCACTCCCATTCGCGGCCGGCCGAAGGGTTGATGACACAGCTGATCCAGTAGTCGCGCGAGCGCCGGCCCCAGCACATCTGGTTGCAGGACAGGCAGCCGCGAATGTCCTGCGCCCGACCGGCGGCGGCCTTGTTGGCCAGATGCGGGTCGGCGATCTGGCCGCGCACGATGGAGACGAGATCGGCGCGATCCTCGCTGAGCACGCTCTCGGCATTCTCCGGCGTGCGGATATGGCTCTCGGCGGTGACCAGGGCGTGGCGCACGGTGGATTTCAGCACCGCCGCCAGATCGGCACCGAGCTTCTCCGGATAGAGGAAGGTCGGCATGATCTTGTAGAAGTCGAAATAGCTGCCCGAGCCGCAGGTCACATAGTCCATCAGATGCTCGCGGTCGTGCCGGTCGATGATCTCGGCCAGCGCCTCGCGCGACAGCGCGACCTCGACGTCCTGGTCGTCGTTGATGGCCAGGCCGATAATGAAATCGTCGCCGCATGTACGGCGGATACGGCTCATCACCTCGCGGCTCATGCGGGTGCGGTTCTCGAGACTGCCGCCCCAGCGGTCGTCGCGACGGTTCGACCACGGCGTCCAGAACTGGTCGAGCATCGAATGATAGGCGGCCCAGACCTCGACGCCGTCGAAGCCTGCCTCGCGGCAGCGCCGCGCGGCCTGGACGAAGCCGTCGATCGTCTCCTCGATATCGGCCTCGGTCATGCGATGCGAGCCGTCGGAATCGTGGTAGCTCGGCAGGCCGGACGGCGACCAGCCGGCATGGAAGGAGTTGTCGGCATCGGCGTGCTGGCCGACATGGTAGAGCTGCTGGATGGCGACGGCGCCGTTGCCCCTGATCGCCTCCGTCACCCTGCGGAAATGCGGGATCACGCTGTCGTCGGAAGGCCGGAAATTGCCGCGAGTCAGCACCGCCGCCGGATGCACGGGCATCGGCTCGACCACGATCATGCCGGCGCCACCGATGGCGCGCTCGGCATAGTAGCCGACATGCTGCCGGGTCGGCAGGCCGTCGGCCGCCATGTTGGCGGTGTGTGCGCCAAAGACGATGCGGTTGCGCAGCGTCTTGCCGCGCAAGGTGACCGGCGTGAACAGGCGCCTGAATTTCCGTTCGGACATTGTGCCTCCCTTGGAGCGTTTCCGTGTTTTACGGAAACGCGGAAACGCTCCAACTCCTTGTTTTCAAGCAATTCCGGACGGAAAACCGTTACATAGTTTTCCTGGAATTGCCCTGGAGCGATGCGCACCGGTACGCGCTGCGGGATCGCCCGCTCGGCCCCATGGACGGACAATCGGGGCTGGCAGTCAATGTGAACGAAATTCTTCTGCGGTTGAGCCACAGGCAACCGAGCGGGGTCTCTTCATTCGGAACCGCCCTTCGTTTTACGCAATTCCAGACGCAAGACCGCTGCGCGGCTTTGCTGGAATTGCTCCTGAGCCTATCGGCTAGAACAGGCTGAGCGCCAGGTAGGTCAGGGCGGAGATCGCGGCGGTGGCCGGCAAGGTCACCACCCAGGCGATGACGATGTTGCCGGCGATGCCCCAGCGCACCGCCGAGACGCGGCGCGCCGCGCCGACGCCGATGATCGCGCCGGTGATGGTGTGCGTGGTCGAGACCGGCACGCCGAGCCAGGTCGCCGCGAACAGGGTGATGGCACCGCCGGTTTCGGCGCAGAAGCCCTGCATGGGATTGAGCCGCGTGATCTTGGAGCCCATCGTGTGCACGATGCGCCAGCCGCCGAACAGCGTGCCGAAGGCCAGCGCGCTCTGGCAGGTGATGACCACCCAGAACGGCACGTAGAACGTGTCGCCCAGCATGCCTTGCGAGTAGAGCAGCACGGCGATGATGCCCATGGTCTTCTGCGCATCGTTGCCGCCATGGCCGAGCGAATAGAGCGAGGCCGAGAAGAACTGCAGCACCCGGAAGGAGCTGTCGACGGCGAACGGCGTCTGCCGCACGCATACCCAGGACACGATCAGCACCAGGACGAGCGCCAGCACGAAGCCGGTGAGCGGCGACAGCACGATGGCCGCGACCGTCTTCAGAAGGCCGCTCCAGACGATCGCGCTGAGGCCGGTCTTGGCGAACCCGGCACCGACCAGTCCGCCGATCAGCGCATGCGAGGAGCTGGACGGGATGCCGGCGAGCCAAGTGACGATGTTCCACACGATCGCCCCGGTGAGTGCCGCGAAGATGACGCCCGGCGTGACGATGTCGGCATCGACGATGCCCTTGCCGATGGTCTCGGCCACATGCAGGCCGAAGACGGTGAAGGCGATGAAGTTGAAGAAGGCCGCCCACAGCACGGCATATTGCGGCCGCAGCACCCGGGTCGAGACGATGGTGGCGATGGAGTTGGCGGCATCGTGCAGGCCGTTCAGGAAATCGAAGAACAGCGCCACGCCGATCAGCGCGACCAGGATCGGAAAGGCAATGGTCGGGTCCATGGCGGTCAGACGTTCTCGATGACGATGCCGCTGATCTCGTTGGCGACGTCCTCGAAACGGTCGACCACCTTCTCGAGCTGGCCGTAGATCTCGGATCCGATCATGTAGGCCATCGGGTCGGACTTGCCGTGGCGGCGGAAGAGGTCCTTGAGGCCCTGCTCGTGCAGATCGTCGGCGCGGCCCTCGACGCGCATCACCTGCTCGGCGATGGCGTTGAGCCGTGTCGCATGCGTGCCGATCTTGTTGAGCAGCGGGATCGCCTCGGCGACCAGCTTGGCCGCTTCGACGATGACGACGCCCATCTCCTGCATGAGGGGATCGAACTCGCGCTTCTCGAACATCTTCACCGTCTTGACGGTCTTGTGCATCATGTCGATGGCGTCATCCATCGACTGGATCAGGTCCTTGATGTCGCCGCGGTCGAACGGCGTGATGAAGGAGCGGCGCACCGCCAGCAGCACTTCGGCGGTGATGGCATCGGCCTGGTTCTCGAGACCGATGATCTCCCTGCACCAGCGCTCGACATCCTTGCCGGACAAGAGCTGCTGCAAGGCTTCCGCGCCGCCGACGACGGTGCGGGAATGCTGTTCGAACAGGTCGAAGAAACGGTCTTCGCGCGGCAACAGCCGCCTGAACCAGCCCAGCATGATATTTCTCCGCAATGTCCTACGTCGGCAAAGCAGATAGCGCCATTCCACCGGCTAACGCAAACAGATAGCCGGCTTTTGAACAGTCATGGTTTCTGCTTGCAGGAATCCGAATCGCTGGTTCCCGCCCCTGCGCGCACGGGTGGTGGGAATTCCCCGCTCACACTCGCCCTGGCCGAACTGCGCTGAGCCACAGCGCCTGCATCGATGTTCCGGCATGGATCCCCGACACTCTCCGCTCGCTTCGGTCGCTTCGAGGTCGGGGATGACGAGGAAAGGAGCGTCGCGGCTGATCTCCAAGGCCGGCCAGACGTTGGCCGTTGCCCACCGGCCGACCATGCCAGGTGCCGAGGGCGACAATGAGCGCTGGCGTTCCATGAAGTCGTCAGCATCCTCGACCTCGGAAGGAGCGCAGCGACTGGAGAGTGTCGGCGATCCATGCCGGAACGGTGACGAAGGGGAACCGGCTCGTCGTCCCGCCGGGTCATAAAATGGTCAAGTTCCGTGTGCCACCATCGCCCCGACACTGCAGGGAGCGAACAGCTCCGGCGGGCCATGGCACGGCAACGGGTCCGCGGAAGTGTCAGGCGCCAAGCATGCGCCGCTGGGCTATGGGGCTTGTCAAGGAGATGAGAACCCACCATGGCTTACATTCCCGGTACTGAAAAAGACGACCAGCTGTACGGCAGCAACGGCGCCGACCAGATCCTCGGTTTTGGCGGCAAGGACCGTCTTTTCGGCTTTCGCGGCGACGACAGCATCAAGGGCGGTGACGGCGACGACCAGCTCTGGGGCGACGAAGGCAATGACATCCTGTGGGGCGATGCCGGGCGCGACGAGCTTTATGGCGGCGCCGGCAACGACACGCTGCATGCAGGCCTTGGCGGCGACGTGCTCGACGGCGGAGCCGGCAACGACACGGTGAGCTACGCCGATGCCCCCGGCTACATAACGCTCGACCTCGAGCTGGGACGTGGTGTCGGCGACCCGCAATATTACCCCGGCAGGGCCCAGGATACCTATTCGGGCATCGAGAATGTCGACGGCTCGGCCTTCGACGATTCCATGGTCGGCAGCACCGCCGCCAATGTGCTGCGCGGTGGCGGCGGTAATGATTTCCTGTCCGGCGAGGCCGGCAACGACACGCTCGACGGCGGCGGCGGGCGCGACCGGCTCTATGGCGGCGACGGCAACGATGTGCTCGACGGCGGCGCCGGCGGCGACAAGCTGTGGGGCGGCACCGGCAACGACACCTATGTCATCGACAGCGCCGACGACCGTGTCGACGAAGCCGATGATGGCGGCATCCCTCCGGACGGCATCGACACGGTGAAGTCGAGCATTTCCGTTTCGCTCTCGAACACGACAATCTTCAAGGGCGACATCGAGAACCTGACCTTGACCGGCAGCGGCAACCTGAACGGCAGCGGCAACGACCTCGACAATGTCGTGACCGGCAACACCGGCGCCAACAGGCTGGACGGCCGTGCCGGCGACGACACGCTTGCCGGCGGCTTCGGCAACGACACGCTGGTCGGCGGCGACGGCAACGACACATTCGTGTTCGACACCGCGCTCAACCCCGGCTCGAATGTCGACAGGATCGCCGACTTCTCGGTAACCGACGACACGATCTGGCTGGACAACGCCGTCTTCAGCGCGCTTGGCGCGCCGGGTGCGCTCGACGAAGCCGCCTTCCATGTCGGCACGGCGGCGCACGATGCGACCGACCGCATCATCTACGACCCGACCACCGGCCATCTCACCTACGACGCCAATGGCGACGCTGCCGGCGGTTTCACCGACTTCGCCGTGCTCGAAGCGGGTCTGACGCTGACAAATGCGGATTTCATCGTGGTGTAGTGCATGCCCTTCGCCGCGTGGGGGAGTGACCCGCGCGGCGGGCGGTGTGAATGGGCCGGCTTTCACTGGAGAGGGAAGTTCTGGACCGCCGAGCCTTCCTCGGTGTTCCGGCCTGGATTCCCGACACCCTTCGGCCGCTTCGCTCCCTGCGGGCCGAGGATGACGGACTTCATGAAGCGCCGACGCCAATTGTCAGCGTCGGCGGTGGCGCCAGCTCCCGCCAGCTTCATCGCCAACGTCGGCGACTGGCCGACACGCCCCTCTCCCCGTCATCCTCGGCCCCGGAGTGCCCGCAGGGAGTGGAGAGTGCGGGGATCCATGCCGGAACGCAGACGAAGGTGCAGCGGCTCAGGACGTTCAACTGTCACGAGGCGAACAGGGATTCCCGTCATCCTCGGCCCCGTAGGGAGCGAGGCGACTGAAGGGTGTCGGATGCCGGAACGCCGGCGAAGGCTCCGCGGCCGATAACAGCTCAACTTCGCGACAGCGATTGTCAAAGGCGAACAGTGACTACGTCCCCCGTCGAAGGGAGCGAAGCGACCCGGTCGAAGACCCATGCCGGAACGCGGCAGATCAGCCCGCGAGGCGCGCACGGAACAGCGTGCAGCCGTCCGTCAGGGTCGACCTGGAGATATCGCGGAACCCGGCTTCGGTCATCCAAGCGCGATACCGGCCTTCGGTGTAGGACTCGCCGTGGCGATAGAGGTTCAGGAAGGTGAGATTGAGAAAGACACCCTCGGGCGGGCCGAGACGGTCGTCGTCGACGACACCCCAGCCCGCAATCGCGATCTCGCCCCCGGGTTTGAGGCAACGCGCCGCGTTCAGGATCGCGCTGCGTGCCTTGTCCGGCGGCAGCACCTGGACGACGGCCTTGAGGATCGCCAGGTCGTGCCGGCCGATCGATGGCGCGACCGTTATGTCCCCTTCTTCGACAACCACGTCGCCGGCGCCGTATTCCGAGAGTATATCGGGTGCGACCGCCGCGACCGTCGGCAATTCCATCAGCGTCGCTGCGAGCTGCGGCCAGCGCTCGCGCAGCCCGACGAGAATGGTGCCGGCGCCGCCGCCGATGTCGATCACCGAACCGGTCGCCGAGAGATCCATCGCCTGCGCCAGATGCCGGCCGAAGATCACCCCGCCCGGGGCGAGCATGCGGCTGAAGGCTGCCGCCTCTTCAGGCCCCGCTTCGGAAAAGTCGTGCAGCGCAGCCGGCCGGTTCTGGCGCAGCGAGTCCGCGGTCAAGAGGTCGGCCCCCCAAAGCTCGCGCAGCAGCGCATGATCGCCACCGCGATAGGTCGGGCTGGATGCATCGAGGAAGGCCGCGGCCTCGGCGCCGTTGCGAAACTGACCATCCGCGACTTCGAGAAGGCTGATGCTGGCGAGCGCATGGAGCAGCCGCGACAGGCGATCGGGATCGACGCCGAGCGCGGCGCCAAGGCTGTCGGCAGTCTGCGCGCCGCTACCGAGTCGCGTGAAGATGCCAAGCTCCAGCCCGGCACGCAGCGCTAAGGCGGGCGGCACCGCCGCGATCAGTTTTTCGATCCGGTCAAAATCCACCATGTCGCCTCCCTCTGCGCGGCCCTATCCTGAAGCGGCCGGAAGAGGGGAGCGGAGCAGCGCTCACCTGTCGCCGCAGGAGCAAGTCCAGGAAAACCGCTTCCACCCGCAATTGCGTGAAAACAAGCAGTTGCAGCGTTTCCGTGGTTGCGTGGACTCGGAAACGCTGCAACTGCCGCCGGAACTCTGTCACGGAACCGAAGCGCCTTTCAACTGACATGGCCTGCCATGAGAAGGCCGGCCCGCAGTCGTTGTCTGAGAGGAGCCCTAGGCCTTCACCGCCAGCACCAGCCAGGGCACGCCGAACTTGTCGGTGACCATGCCGAACAGGTCGACCAAGTCGACCAGGTCGGCCCAGTCGACCTCGGCCAACGGCGTCGTCACGGTGCCGCCTTCGCTCAGCGCCGCGAAGATGCGGCGCGCCTCGTCGGCGCCTTCGATGTGCAGCGAGACGTTGAAGCCCTGCATCGGGCTGTGCTGGTCGGCCGGCACGTCGTTGCCGCGCAATACGGAATGGCCAAGGCTGAGCTCGGCGAAGCGGACCTGATCGGCCGCGGCCGCCGTTGAACCCGGCGGCAAAGCCTTGTCCTCATTGCCGCCGAACGTGTTCATCACCGTGATCACGCCGCCCATCAGCCGGGCATAGAATTCGAACGCCTGCCGGCATTCACCGGCAAAGGCCAGTTGTGGTGCGATGTTCATCCTGAAGGTCCTTCATGAGGGTAACTGAAGGTCGAACGCGACGGTCGGGAGGGGGTTCCGGCGAAGTTGCCCTGCCAGGCCTTGACGAAAATCGCCGCGCCTGTTTCAGACCGGACGGGTGAAACATGGCGGGGCGGCCGTGAAGCGCGTTTTTCGATTGCTGGTGGCGGTGATCATGGCGTCCGGCGTGGCCGGCTGCACCAGCCTTTCCTATTACGCGAAATCGCTGGAAGGCCATGTCGAGATCATGGCGGCGCGCAGGAATGTCGGCAGGCTGATCCAGGATCCCGCCACGCCCGAGGCGCTGCGCAGCAAGTTGCGCTCGGCAGACGCGATCAGGCGGTATGCGACGGACGCGCTGGCGCTGCCCGACAACAGCAGCTACCGCAGCTATGTCGACATCGGCCGCGAGGCGGTGACCTGGGCGGTGTTCGCCGCACCGCAATTTTCACTGACACCCCGAACCTGGTGTTTTCCGGTTTTCGGCTGCGTGCCCTACCGCGGTTATTTCGATCGCAAGGAAGCGGTGGAAAAGGCGGAAGACCTGCACAAGGAGGGGCTCGACGTCCACGTCACCGGCGTCACCGCCTATTCGACGCTCGGCTGGTCGAGCGACCCGCTGCTCTCGACCATGCTGGGTCCGGACGACACCTTCCTGGCAAGCCTGATCTTCCACGAACTGGCGCATCAGCGCCTCTATGTGAACGGCGATTCCGCGTTCAACGAAGCCTTCGCCGTCGCCGTCGAAACCAGCGGGGTGCGCAAATGGCTGCGTGCCAGCGGCAATCTGGCCGGGCTGCGCCGTTACGAGGCCGACCGCAGGCGCCGGGCCGATTTCCTCGGCCTGCTGGCGACGACCCGCCAGGAGCTGCAACAGGTCTATCAAAGCTCGCGAACGCCGGAACAGATGGCGGCGGCCAAGGCCGCGACGATCGAGACGCTGCGGACGCGCTACCGGCTGATGCGCGACCGGCGCTGGGCGGGATACCGGGGCTATGACGGCTGGTTCAAAGCCCCGATCAACAACGCCAAGCTCGCCGCCACCGCCGTCTATGGCGAACAGGTGCCGGCGTTCCTGCGCCTGTTCGACCTGTGCGCGGGCGACTATCCGAGATTCTACGCCGCCGTCCGCAAGATCGCGGACCTGCCCGGGCCAAATCGCGCCGGGGCGCTCGCGGCTGCGAGGTCATGCGATTGACCTGGACACCAACCCGTCGCGGATGTCGCGACAGGTTCAATATCCAAGCAGGATCGTACCGGCTGCAACGATGACACAGGCAAGAACACGACGGGCGGTCAGGGTTTCGCCAAGAAACGTCCAGCCGATCAGAACGGCGAACACAACGCTTGTCTCCCTTAGCGCCGTGATGGGGCCGGCCGGCCCCAGCGCGAAGGCCGCGACCACGACGCCATAGGCGACCATCGCGACAAGCCCGCCGGCGAGCGCCTTCCAGGTCTCGCGAGCACCGAAATCGACTGCCAGCCGCCGGCGCCGGGCGACGAACACGGCCGGAAGGAACAGCCCATAGAGGACAAGCACCCAGGCTGTGTAGGCGCCGCTTTGCGCGGCTTGCCTCACCCCTATGGAATCGACGGTCGCATAGGCGGCGATGATCGTGCCGGTCGCCAGCGCGAACAGGATGGACGAAATGGAGGCCCGCCCTTTGCCAAGCGCCAGACTCATGATTCCCAAGGCAACAAGCACGACACCGGCAATCTGATAGGGATCGAGCCTGTCGCCGGTGATGATGAAGCCGCCGAGCGTCACCAGCAACGGCACGGTTCCGCGCACGATCGGATAGACCTGACCCAATTCGCCGTTGCGGTAGGCCGCGACGAGGAAAGCGCTGTATCCGACCTGGAGGCCGGCCGAGAGAACGATGTAGAGCCAGGCTCCCGACGGCGGCAAAGGATAGATGAATACAAACGGCAGCGCGAAGACCGTGCTGGCCAGGCTCATGACGGTGACGGTCCAAAGCCGGTCGCCGCCGCTGCGCAGAAAGGCATTCCATGTCGCGTGCAGGATCGCGGCGAACAGCGCCAGGCTGACCACGACCGCGCTCATCGAGAGCGTCCCGCCGACGCCAGAATATCGGCTGCCGCCTTCCGCGCGCTGATGATTGCTGTTTTGCCCTGCCCTATCCCGGCGAGAAAGATCGCGCCCTCGATCAGCGTGGACAGGGTGGTGGCGATGGCTTCGACCCGATCGGCCGGGAGAGAATGCGCCAGAACATCCCGCATCCGCTGTTGCAGATCGCGCTTTTGCCGTGCCGCTGCCTCGAATACGGCATGGGTCGGCTCTCCGAACTCGGCCAGGGCGTGCTGGAACAGGCAGCCGTGAAAATCCGGGCTGTCGAACCAGCGTTCGTGCCAGTCGAAAATCGCCGCGATCTTCTCGCCTGACGTCATTGCCGCCCCGGCGATCTGGTCGAGCTGTCGCCTGAAGCGTTCCGCCCGCCAGTTCAGAACGTCGACGATCAGCCCGGTCTTGCTCGGGAAGTGTCGATACATCGTCATCTTGGCGACGCCAGCCTCGGCAATGATCCTGTCAATGCCGGTGGCGTGAAAGCCGTCGCGCTTGAAAAGGCGATAGGCCATTTCAACGATGTGCTGGCGCTTTTCAGCGGCATCCGCGCGGAGCGGCATGGCAAACCCTAAGTGATACAGATCTGTCTCACTTATAATGAGATCGTGGGGAGATCACAAGCGCGATGCGGCGTCTTCCGACCCTGGCACCGCTACAGCTTCACGTTGATCGTTGCGGCCCCTTGCCCGCGGTGCAGGGCGGCGCTTCCCGGCAGCGAACGTGCCGAATAAGGTACGGCCCAGAGAGCGGACATCTGGCCTTCCAGTTCACGGGTTTCGACATGTCACACCATGCCACGCGACAGGCTGCCGTCAGGCAAGCTGCCGACCCGGCCGAAGGCGAATGGCTCCGGCAGGCAAGCGCCGGCGACACCGCAGCCTTCGAGCACCTGGTGAAGCCCTGGCGCAGGCGGCTGCACACGCATTGCTACCGCATGCTCGGCTCGCCCTTCGACGCCGACGATGCCCTGCAAGAGACGTTGCTTGCCGCATGGCGTGGCCTGGGAACTTTCGAGGGCCGCAGTTCGCCCGGCACCTGGCTGACCAGCATCGCCACCCGCATCTGCCTGCGCATGATCGCGAAACGCCCAAGGCGCCTGACGTCAGGCGATCGCGCGGCACCACTTCGTTCCACGGCGGAACTCGGCGAGCCGGTGCAAGGACCGGTCTGGCTGGAACCGCTGCCGGATGGCGAACTGGCGGACGATGACGATCCGGCGGCGATCCTGCTGCGCCGCGAATCCATCGGGCTCGGCTTCGTCGCCATGCTGCAGCACCTGCCAGGCCTGCAGCGCGCCGTGCTCCTGCTGCGCGAAGTGCTCGGCTACTCGGCCGCCGAGACCGCCGACATGCTCGGAACCAGCGTGGCTTCGGCCAACAGCGCGTTGCAGCGCTCGCGGCAGACGATGCTGGCGAAGACCGACATCGGCGAAAAGAAACCCGTCGACCCACAGGGGCTCGAACGGCTGCTGCAGGCCTTTGTCGCCGCCTGGGAAAAACGCGACATCGCCGCGATGGTCGAGCTGCTGAGCGACGACGTCCGCTTCACCATGCCGCCGCTACCGGCCTGGTTCGATGGTCGCGCCTTCGTCGAAAAATTCTTCGCCGAGCGTGTGTTCCAGACGCCGTGGCGGCTGGAACCGCTGCGCGGCAACGGCCAGCCCGGTTTCGCCTGCTACATCAGGCAGGCCGGCGACGACCGCTTCCGGCCCGGCGGCGTCGTTTTGCTCAGCTTCGCCGACGGCCGCATCACCGCCATCGACAGCTTCATCGACCCCGCAGTCTGCCGCCGCTTCGGCATGCGCGAGGAATTTGACTAGGAGCGTTTCGGCTTTTGTAGTCACTCAGGATGAGGGAGGTGCGGGCCATCCCCCCGCGCTTCAGAATAAAACGACCTTTGCACAACAGTCCTCATCCTTGTTTAGAACGGGGAGATCGCGAACAGATGTGCGTCCTTCGAGGCTCGCTTCGCGAGCACCTCAGGATGAGGGTCGTTGTGCAGTCGAGACTCGCTTCGCGATCTCCTCGGTCTGGACAATGATGAGGACGGTTGTACAGGAGCCCCAGGGTTCGGAGACGCTGCGGAATTCGCGGCTGCCATCCGACGGTCCTCATCCTGGCAATTGCTCCCCCAACCGGACATTGTCGAATTGGACGGCGGATTCACCATTGTCACGAGCACACGGGCGGAACGATTGAGAATCGGACCGCGAACAATCGCGAGAGAAGCTGATAGGCGAAGCCGATTCCGGCAGGGGTGAGCAATTACCCGCTCATTGCGGAACCGCTCCAGATTTTTTCACCGCGCAGCGATGAGTTTCGGCATCGCGATGTCTCCAAGGCAATGACAGGCCCGGATGGTTCGGGACTGCATTGTTCCGCACAAGGAGATTTCCGATGGCCAAGCTCGTCGTCAGCATTCTGAGTTCCCTCGACAATTACTGCGCCGGCCAGGGCGGGCGGCTGGACGGGCTGCCGATGGGGCCGGCGTTCAGCGTCCACAACCTCGACCTGATGCGCAGCGCCGGCACGCTGCTGTTCGGCGCCGTCACCTTTCCGATGTTCGAAGGCTACTGGCCGAACATCGACCGCGACAGCGACCCGGTGCAGCGCGAGATCGCCGAGCGTTGCGACGCCTCGCGCAAGCTGATCGTCAGCGACAGCTTCGTCGTGGTGCAAAGCTCGCCCTGGGCCGATGCCGAGGTGGTGAAAAGGTCCGGCGCGCATCAACGCATTGCCGCGCTCAAGGCGCAGGCCGGCGACGACCTGCTGATCTTCGGCAGCCACGTCCTGTTCAACGACCTGCTGCGGCATGGCCTGGTCGACGAATTCCACCTCCTGGTCGGCAATGTCGTGCTGGGTGGCGGCGTGCCGACCTTCGAGCCCGGCGTGACCGCGCCGTTCCGGCTGCTCGGCCAGCGCCGGCTGCCCGATTCCGACACCGCTGCCCTGCACTATGACTGCCGGGCGCGCTGAGGCGAGGCGGGGGCATGATCTTGCCATCATACTCCCCATCCTCGGGGTCTTGCGAATGGTGGCGCGCAACAGATGCAATTGCGGCTGGCCCGTTACGCCGTGGTGCAAACCAGAGCGATCGAATTCACCAACTTCATCCTCCCGATCCGTCCGAGCTCCCCAGGGGATGATCGCGGAATGAAAACCTGGAAGGATCAACTTTGCGCACCGGTGATCCCAGCCGAACATGGCGCCTTGATTTCACGATCTATTGCAACATTGCTTGAGGCCATCTTTCGTTCTCTATGCAAATATGTACAATGCCCGTTCAGATTTTCTGTCAGGCAGATTAGCTTTGGGGTTGGCGAGATGAAGCGGACCGGAGATCTTGTCACGGCAGCCAGCCTGGCGTTGTATTTCTTGACGGTCACGCCATTCGCAAATGCCCAAGACAACGCCGCAGGTGTGAAAGTCGATCTGGCAGATAGCGATTTCGGCTACCTCTTTTCGGACACCGTGTGGCCAGCAGATACGGACGATACAATACAGATACCGGTCTGCTGGATGAACGACGCTCTTGGCCAGTTTCCCACCGAAACGGCGTGGGTGAAGGAGTCGGTGGAGAACAGCTGGCAAAAATACTCGGGCCTGCGGTTTTTCGGATGGAGCAAATGCGCGGCCGACAACGCAGGTATACGTATAGACGTGCAAGACGTGGGACCGAAAGTGACCGCCTTCGGCCGTCACATCGAGGAGAATGATCCGGACGGGAAGCCAAACCGGATGTATCTCAATTTCACGTTCCAGACATGGTCAAAAGTCTGCAGCAACTCTGCAATACGCGAAACCTGTATCCGTTCTATCGCGGTTCACGAATTTGGCCACGCAATCGGCTTTGCTCACGAGCAGGATCGACCTGATGCAGACACCGAGTGTCAGGCACTCCAATTTACCGGATCGTCTGGATCAGACCTCATCAAACTCGGACCCTATGACCCGAAATCTGAAATGAACTACTGCAATATTGCCGCCGACGGCATCCTTAGCGACGGTGATATCGCCTCAGTCCAGCGAATTTATGGGAAGCCGATCCAATGATCGCCGCGGGCCGTTCGACCTCCTCTCTGATCGGCAGATCGCTCGCCGTTCTTGTTGTGGCAATCGTAACATGCACCGGATCCCGTGCCGAGACATTGGCCGAGAAGTCCCGTCCTTCAATCGTGTTCCTCAAATATGTCGAGGTGGTCGGAGGAGGCGAACGCCAGCAGCGGATTGGGACTGCGTTCATCGTGAACGACCAGGGAGTTCTGATAACGGCGTTTCATGTCGTGGAGGCTTGGGTCCATCAGATGTTGTCCAAGAAGGACCCCGAGGCTGAAAAGGCGCGAAATCCTTTGCTGGCTCTGATCTCGTCCGTGGACGCAAAAACGCCGATCGCCGTGGACGTAATCGTAAGCGACGCAGCGACCGACATAGCAATCCTCAAACTCAAGGGCCCCGGCCCGTACCATTTCGTGCCGATCTGCTTCAAAGACAAGATGGCATCGGGCGAGAAAGTGGAGGCCTATGGATTTCCTTTGGGGAAGGAATTCACGCCCTTTCCTGGTCTTCTGTCCAATGACAATGCTCCCGAAGGTCGATGGTCAGCCAATATCAGCTTCGAGACCGGCGTGAGCGGCGGACCCGTTTTCGATGTGGAAAGCGGCCAGGTCATCGGAATAGCAAAAGGTGGGCTGGTGCGCCGCTTCTCCACGGCCACCGCCAGCGATCAGGTTCCGGTTCCATCGGTGAACTATGTCACCCCGATCTTGCGTGCACAGTCACTGCTCGCCAATGTGGGAGTCCAGTCGAACTGCACCCCTCCGGCCGTGCTCAATGACAAATCCACGGAGAAGGACCAGGCGCTTCAGCAACTGGAAGAGCTATTCAGCCGCATGGCGTTGCTCTCGGCCCTGGACAAGGAACCGCAAGCCCCATTTTCGATATCCGATCTTTCCAGAAGATATGAAGGTCAGGAATCATCCAACATCGGGACGGACGCGGCCGGGCGCTTTTATTATGGCATCTATCGCATCCAGGACGGGCCTAACATGGAGGAATTCATCGCCTTTCTTTCTCGCGTGGAGCCGGCGTTCGCCGCGCGGCTGAAACGCGCAGGAGGTTCCCGTGCGGCGGCGCTCCGTTCGATGGGTTTCGTGCGTGAGTGGCAGGCGCTCGCACAGAGCCCCAAATTTGCGAAACTGCAGTCGGATTTTATTACTCACGTCGATTATCGAAGGTTGAGCGCGCGGGTAAAGCGCCCACCTAACCCGTCGGATACCCGACGCAACGGCCTTTCGCTCGACCTTGACAAACGGTCGCTGGCGCTTCGCGCGGTCTTCTTTTCGATTGCAGTTCAGTACGGCCCCCAGACATCGCTCCCGTTCGACGCGCTTGAACCCTTGATGCCGTTGGACACAGTTCCGGATGAAGACCTGATAAAAGAGCTGTACAAATTCCGTGACAAAGTCGAACTCTATTTTCCGCAACTAACCAATTCGCTCACAAGCAATCAACTGTCAGTGCTGATACAGCAGAGAAATCGTATGGAGCTGAAAGATGCACTTTATATATTGGCTAAGAAATAAGGCATTCCAGGTTTTACTCACATTTTCTACCATCGTTTTTGCAACTTCAGTTCACGCGCAAGATGTAAAATGCTCACTTGACGATGCAAAGACGGAAACGACATCCACGGCATCGATATTCCGGGTCAATCTGATCTGCGGCGATAACGGGCCGGACAACCACGCGACAGCCGAGGGATCCCGGTTTTTTATCGGACTTACCTTGTACCCGGTGCCTAATGGAGCCGATGACGGATCCGCTACGCTCGATGGCTTGATTGCTTCGACGGGCGGCGGCAAGCACGAGGTTAAATTCGAGGACAACACGGCTGTTCTTGATCAGAAACAGCTTCCCAACGGAACCACGCGGCATGCGTTAAAAGATTTCAATGTCGCCTATACCGAGGATACCGCGCCCTACGATCTCGACGCCCAGGAAGTTGTCGTTTCGAAGGATAAAAGCACATACGAACTTGTCTTCAACGCAGATCCGGACAAGGTCAAACGATACAACGCTTTTCTTTTTGCGGCCTGGCGAGAAGGCGACAAGATGAAATGCGAAGCAGGGGATTTCTCGCGGCCTGGCTGTAAGCAATTCGGCTACGTATTTGGAGACGACTCCGGCGTGTTTCCGTTCGACGCCTATCCCGGAACCATTTTCCTTTCCAACGATCGTGGCGATGAAACCACGACATGGATCGTGCAGCGGTTCAGATGACACTCCTTGCAACGATCAGCGGCTCGGCCGCGGAGATTTCAATCGTCGCCGTATGGATACGATCCCTATCGTCGTCCGCGCTTGGAGCCTTTTTCGTTGTCGTTGATAGCAGACCTGTCAGCCCCTCTAGCCAGGATGTTGCGCGCGATGACCCGGGTCTGGGCGCAGTCGTTCCGGCCTACAACGAAGTCGGGATTATCCGGCGAACAGTTGGCCAACTGGTGCCGGCACTATATCCCGGATGCAAGATCATCGTCGTCGACGATGGATCGACGGACGGCACCGCTGAAGCCGCCGCCTCGGTTCCTGGACATGGGGAGATGAAAATCATCCGTCTCTCAAAGAACTGCGGCAAGGCAGTTGCGCTGAACAATGGATTGAAGGCTGTCCAATCCAAATTCGTGGTGACGATCGATGCCGACACCACCACTGATCGGAGATCGATCGAATGCGCACTTCAGGCCATGGAGCAGACGGGCGCCGACGCCGTATCTTTCTGGATCGACGTCGACCGTGCCCAGCCTGGAGTGCTTGCACGGCTACAATCGCTTGAATACGCGACCACCATGAATTTCGAGCGAGCTGCTCAATCCGTCATCGGATCAATTTCCGTAATACCGGGAGCAGCGACCCTCTATCGGGCTGCTTGCCTGCCGACAACTGCCTTCTCGTCACGCACCTCTACGGAAGATGCAGACCTCACATTGCGGCTCTCTCGCGAAGGCAGGCATCTTGTGCTTTGCCGCAGCGCACGAGCATCCACGCTTGTGCCGTCGACGCTGAACGGCCTTCTGAAGCAACGCAGGCGCTGGACACTCGGACACCTCCAGTGCTGCATCCTTCATTTTCTGGAAACGGGCGGAGTGCGCCGCTTCAAGCACCTCACTCTTGCGAATTTTATTCTTGCAACGCTATCGCCCCTCATTGTGCTGGCGGCATTCCTGCTGATGGGCTGCTTTGGCGAGACGCCTCTCCTCAAACTTTCCGTCGTGAGCGCGTTCTTCATTTCTACAGTCATTGTTTATCTGCAGCGACTGGTGGCGTTCGTTCTGCTGAAGCTCCCGATGACAGACGTTTTATACGCTTTGGTGGAACCCGTTTTTTCCGGTTTCATCCAGGCGGCGTCATTTTTGTTGGCGCTCGCAAAGCTGGGCAGCTTTACTTGGGTGGACAGACCGCATTGGGACCGTTTGGTTTGGCACAAATAGGCTGATTGGCCATGGAGGGCTGGTGGGATGATAAGACAATTTATACTGGTCGTGACGATCCTCTGTGTCGGCATCGCGGGAGCGGAAGCCGCTGAAAAATTCGTTCCCAAGATCGATGCCAAGATCATCATTCGTTTCTCGCCGAAAGCGCGTGCGGATATTGTTCAGGCCATTGTCGACCAGTGGTCTCAAAAGGCAGGCGGAACGCTCGATACTCCTCTGCGCATTCAGCACTTTTTCGCCCAGATTGCGACTGAGACGGGCGGAATGCGGCTGCTTGAGGAGAACCTGAGATACTCATCCAAGCGAATTCTGGAAGTATTTCCAAGCCGGGTATCGCCCGATGAAGCGCAGGACTTGGCAAACAACCCCATCAAGCTTGCCAACAAGGTCTACAACAACCGGCTCGGGAACAACCCTCCCATGGACGGCTGGACGTATCGAGGATCAGGCCTGATCCAGTTAACAGGTCGAGAGAATTTCAAAAAGAGAGGGCTGGAGCTTAGTCTGCCGTTTGAAAAGCAGCCGGATCTGGTTCGCTCGACTGACGGCGCATTGACCGCAGCAACGGCCTTTTGGAAAGCCCGGGACATAAACAAGCCGGCCGACAAGGACGATGTGGTCGAGGTCCGCAGGCGCGTCAATGGCGGCAAAAACGGCTTGCCGGAGGCAAAACTCTGGCTCGCCAAAGCGAAGAAGGTTTTCTCCGAACCTGGATCAGCGGGCGCCGCCGGCGCCACCTTTGAAGAGGCACTGGCACTCAAGGAGTTGCTCATTTCAAGGAAGCTGATCGTCGTCGATCCCGGTGCGGCGCCAGATCCGCAGCAGGTCGAGAATGCATTGAAGACATTCCAGGAAAACAATGGGATCGAGGCTAGCGGGACGCTCGACGACGACACGTTCTATCAGTTGACGGACCCGGATAATTTCAAGGGACTCGGCGAGTAGGATCGAGGGCTACGTGACCGCTCAGGTAGTGCGAGACTGAAAACGGTCCTGACGTGCAGACAAAGACTGCGTCATCCGGCTCCGCCCGCGGCGCGCTCGGCCACATGTGTTCCGAACAGCCAGGCGCTATCGGTTAGGCGATCCCTGCGCGCCGATCGGAAGCAGGGACTGACGCCGGTTGGCTCAACGAGCCCGGCAGTTTGGGATCGCGGTCTCTCAGAGGATGTCGTCGACCCTGACGGTGCGGCCGCCGAACTCGGCGGTGTCGGATTTCTCCAGCCCGTCGATCGCCAGATAGAACGGCGCGCGTGGCGAGAGGCCGGTCAGCTCGACGCCGTCGCAGCTGAAGTGATCCATGGAAATGCCGATCACGAAGTGGCGGCCGTCGACGGTCACGATCGCCCCCGGTCCGACAACCTCTTTCGGCCCGAAGTCGAGCGTGTTCAGCGCCGCGACCTTGGCTTCGGCGGTGCGCACCATCTTCTCGAGGTCTTCGGCGAGCTCCGCCTGCGTCCAGGCCTGGGCCTGATCGTCAGCGTCGGTCGCTTCATCCTCGAGCGGCTTGCTCGCCTGAAGGTGCTCGGCATAGGCGGCCCTGGCGCCGTCCAGTTCGGCCGAAGCCAGATCACTCAACCTGCTGCGCACGCTGGCCTTGTTCATTCGCCGAACTCCCTTCCTACGGGTTTGCACCACCTGCCACGAGACACGGCTGAGTTTTCGCCGCCTTGCGTCCAGCGTCAATGCCAAGTTTCCAGTCCGTCGACGTCATGGACCTGCTGAAAGCGCAATCGCAGGGGCATGAGGACGCGAAGCGGCCGCCGCACCGCCGACCAGATCGCCAGGTCCGGCCGCGTTTCGCCCGGGCACGTTGCCCGGCGACCACCCCTGCTCTACTCAAGGCGCATGCAAGGAATGGGGACATCGCCAGTGGGATGGGAAACGTTGGAACTGTGGGGCGCGACCCGCATCGAAGCGCTCTCCGGCGGCGTTGCCAATGATGTGTGGAGCGTGCGCGTCGGCGGTGAATTGGCGGTCGCCCGGCTGGGCTCGCGCAGCGACGCCGATCTCGCCTGGGAGACCGGGCTGCTGCAACATCTCGACCGCAACGGCATGACCGTGCCGGTGCCAATCCCGACGCGGGGCGGCAGACTGTTCGCCGATGGCCTGATGGTGATGCGCTATGTCGAAGGTGGACCACCCGAGACGGAGGCCGACTGGCGCCGCGTCGCCGGGACGCTGCGGCAGCTGCATCGGCTGACGTTGGGCTGGCCGCAGCGCCCGGGCTGGCGCTCCTCGACCGACCTGCTTTCCGCCACCACCGGCACGAAGGTCGACCTGACAGCCATGCCGTCCGAAGGGGTGGCGCGCTGCCGGGCTGCGTGGGCGCGGCTCGCCGGGCGCCAGACCGCGGTCGTCCACGGCGACCCCAACCCGCGCAACATCCGCATCAATGCGGAGCGGGTCGCGATGATCGACTGGGACGAGTCGCATGTCGACGTGCCCGACCTCGATCTGGTGCTGCCGCACAACGCCGCCGGGCTGGAGGGGGCCGCGCACGACATCGCCGCCCAGGCATCCGCCGCCTGGGAAGCCGCCGTATGCTGGGATGACGATTACTCGAAAAGGCGGCTGGCCGAGGTTCGCGCAGTGTAGGTCCGGCTCTCGGTGCTGCCTGCCGGCCCTCTCCTGAGGGCAATCGCTATGGCAGTGCTTCGGCGGTGGCCATCCTTTTCGCGTTCCGGAATGGATCCCCGACACTCGCCGCTCCCTGCGGTCGCTTGCGAGGTCGAGGATGACGGAGTTCCCTTTTCGCCTCCGCCAACCATCAGAGCGTTTCCGTTTTCACGCAAAGGCGGAAACGCTCCAACGCCTGGCGGGAAACCACGACGCACTTTTCCTGGGAAAGCTCCAGCTTGGATCCAGGCGTGAAAATTAGCGACAACGGCAAATGAAGTCCGTCATCCTCGACCTCGTAAGCGACCGCAGGGAGCGGCGAGTGTCGGGGATCCATTCCGGAACGCAGGAAGGCTGGCGCGGCGGTCCCGCTTTCAATTCGTATCGGCTGGCATGACCTGCCGGGGAGAGGCGCGCCCGTGCCATCGATCTCGCCGATCGTCGATGTTGCGGAACAGGCGCGGCTGCCGGCCATGGAACAACCACCGCTCCCGCTGTCCCATTGCGGACGCCGGCGAGACGCCCCACTATCCGTGAGCTGCCCCGGCGCGGGGTGAAGAGGAGGAAGTGCCGTGCATGACCTTGCGATCCTGTTCTCTATCCTCGGCGTGTTCCTGCTCGGCGCCATCAGTCCGGGCCCGAGCTTCGTCGTGGTGTCGCGCATCGCCATCTCCGGTTCGCGCGCCGACGGCGTGATGGCGGCGATCGGCATGGGGCTCGGCGGCTTCCTGTTCGCCTGCATCGCCATGGCCGGGCTGACCGCGATCCTGCTGCAGGTCGAATGGCTGAACCTTGTGCTCAGGCTGGCCGGCGGTGCCTATCTGGTCTGGCTCGGCATCAACATCTGGCGCGCCGCGCCGCAACCCCTGGCGGTTGCCGAGACGACGGACGGACGGACGGGCACGCTGTGGAAGTCGCTGCTGCGCGGCCTGTTCGTGCAGCTGTCCAACCCGAAGACGGCGATCTTCTACGCCTCGATGTTCGCCGCGCTGCTGCCCTCGCCGACACCGCACTGGATGCTGTTCGCCCTGCCGCCGCTGCTCTTCGTCAATGAAACCCTGTGGTACACCATCGTGGCGCTGGGCTTCTCCTCGCGCCGGCCACGGGCCGTCTACCTGCGCTCCAAGGCCTGGATCGACCGCTGCGCCGGGCTGGTGGTCGGCGCGCTGGGTGTCAAGCTGATCACGGACAGCGCGCGGACGTCTTTGTAGGGCACCGGGGCTGATTGTCTGGTGTTGATGGCGACACCAGCGTCGGCGTTGCTCTAGGTGCGTCCTTCGAGGCTCGCTTCGCGAGCACCTCAGGATGAGGGCCCTTGGCGCGACTCTCTCTATTCTGCAGCTCGCTTCGCGAGCACCTCAGGATGAGGATCGTTGGCGCAAACCCTCTCTGTTCTGCAGCGTTTCAATATGAAGAGCCCAAGCACTGCGGCCCTCGTCCTGAGGTGCTCGCCCGCACGTCGACTGAAAGCATCCCTTGCCGGGCGAGCCTCGAAGGACGCACCAAAACGACCGGATCTGCATTTTTGGGTGCGTCCTTCGAGGCTCGCTTCGCGAGCGTTTCAGGATGAGGATCGTCTGCGCGAACTCTCTCTATTCTGCAGTTCGCTTCACGAGCTCCTCAGGATGAGGATCGTCGGCGCGAACTCTCTCTGTTCTGCAGCGTTTCGATATGAAGAGCCCAGGCACGGCGGTCCTCATCCTGAGGTGCTCGCCCGCACGTCGACTGAAAGCATCCCTTGCCGGGCGAGCCTCGAAGGACGCAGCTCGTAGCGACCGGATCTGCATTTTTGGGTGCGTCCTTCGAGGCTCGCTTCGCGAGCTCCTCAGGATGAGGATCGTTGTGCGGCTCACGGTGATCGGCGGGCTGCTCGGCACTGGAGCGGTCGCCGAGAGGTGACGCCCCTTCTCCCCTTGTGGGAGAAGGTGGCCCGAAGGGCCGGATGAGGGGTGCTGGACGAAACGAGGTCGAGCAGAATTATCGATGTAGCAGCAGGTTGACCGGAAATCGGGAAGCCGCGCTCCGTCCAGCACCCCTCATCCGACCTCGCCCAAAACGGCGGCAAAGCCGCCCGGGCTCGGCCACCTTCTCCCACAAGGGGAGAAGGCAAGTCGCGCCCATTAGAGCGTTTCCGTTTTTAATGGAAACGCTCCACCTTTTTGTTTTACGCAATTCCGGACCGAAAACCGCTACGCACTTCTCCTGGAATTGCTCTAGCGAACAAGCGATCAGCGCCCAAACGTCAGATGAATCACCCCGCTTTCCGCCGTTTCCGATTCCACCGTGTAGCCGGCTTCAAGGCCGCGCAGGTCGTCCCACAGGCGGATGCCGCGGCCGAGCAGGATGGGAACGATGGCGACGTGGAGGCGGTCGACGAGGCCGGCTTTCAGGAACTGCTGCACCGTGCTGGCGCCGCCGCCGATGCGTACATCCTTGCCGCCGGCAACGGCGACGGCCTTGCTCAGCGCCTCGGCCGGCGTGGTGTCGATGAAATGGAAAATCGTGCCGCCAGCCATCTCGATCGAGGCCCGCTTGGCGTGGGTCAAAACGAAGACCGGGCAGCGGAATGGTGGCTCGTCGCCCCACCAGCCCTTCCAGTCCGGATCGTTGGGGAAGGCGTGCAGGCCGAACATGCCGGCGCCCATGATCTCGGCGCCGATGTTGTCGAAATAGGCCCTGGCATAGCGGTCGTCGATGCCGGTCGTGCCCTCGCCGCTGGTGTCGTGGAACACGCGCTCGCGCATCGTCTTCGTCTTGAGATAGGCGCCGACGAGGCGCATCCAGTCCGCCCCCATCGGCTGTTCAGGCGTCTGGTCCGTCGTTGTCGCGAAACCGTCGAGCGAGATGTTGAGATCGACACGCACTGCCATAGAGTTCTCCTTTTTTGTTTATGGGCCTGGATACTCCAGGCCCCCTCAATCGCCGGCGCAGCCCATCCGGGCCGCCAGAGAAAAACAATGAGTCGGAGCGTTTCCGCGTTTCCTTGAAAAACGGAAACGCTCCAGCTTTTGCGCCAACGAGCGCGGCGCACCCACAGTCAATTGGCGCGCACTCCAACGGTCATCCTGACCGTTGGTCCCAAGGCGCCACGACTGCAATCGATGCTCGACCAAACACTAAGGCATGTACCTTTATGTTGACTCAAAAGCTAAGGCAAGTGCCTTTCTTTCATTGACCACGGCCGCCGCCCGATCTAAAAAATCCCATGCCCTATCATTCGACACCGCTCGACCTTGCCTTCCACGCTCTCAGCGACCCGACGCGGCGCGCGGTGGTGTCGCGGCTGGCCGAGGGCGAGGTGCCGGTGAGCGTGCTGGCCGAACCGTTCGACATGGCGCTGCCTTCCTTCGCCCAGCATCTGAAGGTGCTGGAGGAGTGCGGGCTGATCACATCCGAAAAGCGCGGGCGCAGCCGCTGGTGCCGGCTGGTGCAGGCGCGTTTCGACGAGGCCGCCAACTGGATGGAAACCGAGCGCCGCAGCTGGGCGATGCGGCTCGAGCGGCTGGACGTTTATCTGGACGGGGAGGAATGATGAAAGACGAGGTTAGCCCGCTGCAGAGCTGGTCGCTCGATCGCGAGATCGTGCTGGTGAAGGTGCTGAACCATCCGCGCGCCAAGGTGTTTGCCGCCTGGACGAAGCCCGAGGCGCTGGCTGCCTGGTTCGGCCCGACCGGTCTCAGCATCGAGAGCCACGAGGCCGACATAAGCGAGGGCGGCATCTGGCGCTTCGACATGGTGGGCACCTTCGAAGGCAAGGAGCAGCGCTTCCCCAATCTGATGCGCTTCCTGGAGATCGTGCCGAACGAGCGCATCGTGATGGACCACGGCTCTGCCGACCCGAACGACCCCGACCGCTTCCGCGTGACGGTGACCTTCGACGAGCAGAGCGACGGCAAGACGATCCTGACGCTGCGCCAACTCCACCCCAGCCGCGAACGGCGCCAGATCGTCATCGGCTTCGGCGCGGTGGAATATGGGCTGCAGACGCTGGAGAAACTGGCGGGATGGTTGGAGGGGTGAGTGGGGGCGCACTGGCCGACAGCCTCGTCGCCTACGCCATCATTCAGCTCCGGACTGACCCGAAATAGGAGCCAATGCCGGCGCGTCCAACCCCTGGAAGGGATCGCGCCAGGCATCGATCGCTTCCAGCCGGCCATACCAGCGGCTGACGGCAGGATAGTCACCGAGCGACAACCGGGCGACTTCGTTGAAGGGCAGGAAGGTTGCCATCCGGAAGTCGGCGTAAGAAACCGTATCCTCGACCAGCCAGCGTCGCCCGGCAAGCTCGGGCTCAAGGATCGCGGCGGAGCTGGCGAAGCGTCTCAGTCCCTCCTCGACCCGTTCCTGATCGATCGCGCCAATCCCGTAGCGCTGTTTGGTGCCGCGCTCGAAATGCACGATGTCGCAAGCCCGTACGAAGTTCTCCTTGCCCCAACTCAGCCACCGGATCATCTCCGGCTCGTCGTCGCCGCTGCGCCAGAAATCCGAACTCGCATCGCGCGACAGCCGGCACGCAATGGCATCGGCCTCCCACAGGCTTTTTGCCGGGCCGACCAGAATGGGCAAGGAAAGATTCGGATTGAGCGGCCGATAACGCTCCGCCTGCCCCGGCGCGAAAGGCGAAGCGAATTCAAACTCGACCTTGGCGTTGAGATGGCGCGCTACAGCAACCGCTAGGCGAGGATTGGGGTTGCGGCTGAAGAGGAGTTTTATGGGGTGGTGAACGACCTGTGGTGCAGTTGTTGATCCCGCCCATCGAGAGGAGCAACCGACTACAGCTCGCTTTTTCTCCGCTAGGCGGCTTCACTGCTTACCCAGCGGTCCAACCCTTCGCATAACTGATCATACAGCGCGGGAGACCGCCGCAATCGCATTGTGTGTTTCGGTTCACTACCGTGCTTCGTCCGCCGGCTTAACCGGCAGTTTCTGCGTTTGGACCAGTTCGTTGCGCCGGTTATGTGTCTCGGTCGCGAAATCAATGAACGCTACTGCAGCACCTACGGCAAGTCGAGCATGACGAGGTTCAAGCCCCTTATGCTGTCCGTCTCTACCATGACCAGACCCATACAATCCTCGCAACTCTGCCAAATACTGGGTGAGTGAACTCAAGTTTCGCAGGATAAGCCGGACTGTTTCCGCTCCTCTTGCCTCGTCCGAGATACCTTCAGGAACTAGGCGCAATTCTTTCGTCAAGGTTTTCGTAAGCTCTGGAAGATCGGCTTTTCGAGACACCTCCACACCCCGTTTTCCCAGAATGCTTTTGCAGCACGTCTCAACGAGTTCTTTAGCCGTTCCTATTGCCAGCGCAGGGTCACGTTCCACGGATTGCTCAAGGCGTTCGATTTCCTTCTGCATCCAAGCGGCACCAAGTGCGTCTGCAACCGTCCTCGCTCTCGACACCGAGCGTGCACTCGTGCCTTGAAAGCGTATCGCTACAAAGCGCGGACGACCTGCAATTTTTTCCTCCTCAACCAAATGCCAACCTTCTCGGCGCAACTGGTCATTAAATTGCTGCACGAGTGCCAGTGTTTCGTTCCGGTCTGGCCGAACAACGGGGTGAACCATTTCGCATAAGAAGCGGAGGAATAAATCGGTAGGCCCGTGCAGAAGATTGAAGCGGGAGTCGCCATATACCCAATCGCCACCCCAGTCTTCATTGTTGACGCGATGCTGCCAGATGTCTCCTGCTGCATCCTTGAACCTATTGTCGAAAGAACGAAGCTTCTGCAGATCGTACAACCTCTGAAGAAACTCTACTTCGTCCAATCGCCCACTCCAAGGGACAGAATCAAGCCTAAGCCCATCGAAGATGTTCTGCCGGGCGATGATCGATATTTCTCCCTCACCGCTGCGCCAATCTTCCTGTTGCGCTACCCGAGGAGCAATTTTCACATTAAACCAGTCGGAAGTATATTGCTCCAAGATCGGCTTAAGCCGTGCTGAAATCTGTTCCTCTAACCCTTCTCTCTTTGTACCCAAGCGAGCGTATTCTGCTGGCTCAACCAATAGATAGATCGTCCATATCGCAGTGCCACCGTCCCAGTTGTCATAGCCAGTTTCATCGAATCTGGACGACGATTTCTTGAGCAATTCAGCTGCCTCGTTCATACCTTCCGCAAGCAACATATCGCAGGCAGCTGCGAGGTATTGTTCGGGATCCGCAGCTATGTCTTTCATGTCTTCTCCCCAGGAAAGGGCACGCGATCGGCCTCCAAGCTTTCCCAGCCCTCCTCTAGTTGAATAAGCGCGTAGTGTCCCTCCTCAGCCTCGTCTTCGGGTAGAAGCGTCATGACACCAACCGTAAAAACCATAGGATGCTGATCTTTCCGACGGAGCTGCTGTTTGTGATGTCCCAAATGACAGACAAACCCGAACGCCTCGATCTCTTGGCACATGTCGACAAAACTGCGGGCGAACTCCAGTTGTTGTGAACGGGGGCAATCGTCCCATATGTCGTTAAGATCGGTGATGTAATCTGTCATTGAAGCCGCTGTCGCCAACGCCTCATCTGCTGTCACATTCGAAGTATCAATTCGGAAGGCGTGGCGCTGAGCAAAGGCGCTCAAGAAGTCGCTGGCGGAATGTATCGCATAGGTCGGCGCAATCACGGTCTTGCGAAAGGCTCGCTCCATCTCTGCCGTCTGTCTGGCTTGCTGCTCGGCAGTTGGTTTCTCGAAAAACTTCACGTCAATCTGCATCGCACGCGCGATGCTTCGAAGCGTTTGCTCATCCGGCCGGTGCCGGCCGCTCTCAACTTTCTCGATAGTCCGGCTCGTTAATCCCGCCGCGTTGGCGAGGTTTTCCTGCGTTAGGCGGTGCCATTTGCGGATGAATTTGACTTGCTCGGCTATGTAGGCAGGGTCTCGTTCCATAGTGTCGATTGTCGTCCTCATTTGTCGATGCAAGAGTATCGCGCCAATCAACCAATATGTCCCCGAACGACACCCGAACGCGTACCGAATGGAGCGGCGGTTGAGCGGCCATTCGGATTGTTTCTCGAGAACCATCTAAAGATAGAAGGTTACAAGGCGCGCTTGGATTTTGAGCCAGTGAGGCTCAAAACCGCACCGGAAATGGGAATCGGTTGCGGCTACATCGCATGGGCCGCCTTCTATTTCTGGTACCGCCGCATCCCCTGAAGCGTCGCTCGGCAGACAACGGCTTCAGTTACTCACCGATCCGCTATGCGCACTGCCGATAGTAGGCGCATTCCGTGGCACTCGTTGGAGAACAACTCAACTACTCACGCCTTTTTGCAGCAACCGCGTCTTCCATACGTTTTCGTTGAATTTCCTTTAGAGAGCGAGGCAGGCTCAAGGACATCCAAAATGAAAAACAAATCAAGAAGAACGAGGCCATCTGAAAATACGGATACAATAAATCCGTCATCTTCACCAGAGAGAAAACAAAAATAGTCAATAACAAAATTACATACAATATAAAAATATCCGTATGCCGGTGCAATTTTCTCTGCGTTTCACGAGCTGCAAAGAAATCTTTCCTCCACGAATTGCCTAACAACATACTCGGATCGCCCAATATAGAAATTATTGCAATGACGACACCCGCCAATATGGAAAAAACAGTTGCGACGAAAGATAAAATGTCGATCTGATTTTCAAGGCGCTCACCAAAAAAAAAGGAAGCAACAGACGAAACGACTATTCCAATCAGAATGAAAGCGATCCTTCCGTAGGCGATATTCCGCTTTCCGTCGTTCATTGGATTACATTCAGAAAATTCGTCGCATTCTGCCATGCTAGAACATAACTGAGAGTGGACGATGGACCTGGCTGGGTATAATTACCACGAAGCAAAAGCTGATCACGACTAAAACTATTCCCCTTACGGGTCTTTATTTTGAAATCTTCTTCTCCTTCAATTGCTTCCGTAGCAAGAGTCGTGAGTCCTTCTATTTTTTCAAGCGGCGCCGACTTACGAAAATTGAGAACAAGATGCGCGTTCGCTGTTGTAAGGTCGCCAATCTCTTCCTCAGTTAAGTCTTCATGGAAACGCGCCGAAATCGCCTCTGTTATCACGGAACCGATATATGACTGCAGTGACTGGGGCTGGCCTTCGATCTGTTGAATTGCCTCAGCGTGGTCAAGGGTCAATCCCAAGTCGAGAAAATGTACGCCTTCTTCCAGCAACTGCTGAACTTTCGCCGGGTCAGCGCGTGCTGCTACTGCGAAACGACTGGTAATTTCTGCAGGATGCTCGAGGGCCAGTACTCCCCTGATAGCGCGTTCAACGAATTGAGGATGTACATTTCCTTGCGAAACGAAGGCCACAGCATCTTCAGAAATAACCAAGGCCACTTCCCGTTCAGTGAATTCGGCCCCTGCCGGGGCGGGTGCATCTGCAAGATCGCTGTTAACAACTCCTTGAGCCTGCGGGCTAACCCCTTTTCTGGCGCCAGCAACATGAGTGGAGATATGAAGGCAGATTTTATCCCCTAGATCATCTCTGTGCCTAAGCTCGCAAATTTCATGAGCAATTGCGAAGCGAGTATTCTCGATATGAGGCCGCACGTTCAGAACTTCTCGAATAAACGTTACAACGCTGTCAGTTTGCTGTCGGTTGAACCATTCCACGCGACGATAGTGGATTGTCTTCTTCATATGCACCCCTCCAAGATCCCTCCTAAGACCTTCAGATGAATCACATCGAAATTCAATAGCAAATAAGGTTTTGCAGCTTCGTTATTCAGTGTCTATTCTTCTATCTGCCTTTAGATTTTTAAGTAAACATCCAAACTCGTGAACCATACGCCCACCGCTCGGCATTCTGGTTCCTCGACTCCTAGGGCACCTGAGCAAAGGTCCAAATCAAGTCCCCAACAGCCCCCTCACCCCGGCCTGAGCATCGCCCCCGAGATCGCAAACACCCGCTCCGCTCCCAGCATGTAAGCCATCAGCGTTTCGCGCCTGAACAGCCCCTGATAGGCGCGGTCGAGCACATTCAGCGAGCCGGTGTAGGCACCGAAGGCGGGCATGATGAGGCGGGTGCCGTCGCCGGCGAAGCAGCGGCGGCGGACGGAGCGGCCGCGCTGGACGATGCGGGCGCAGGGGTGCAGGTGGCCGGCGATTTCGCCTTCGACGCGTAGCTTTGACGGCTCGTGGCGGAACAGCACGGTGCCGACGGCGAGTTCCAGCACGGTTTCGCCGGGCAGGTCGGCAGGGGCTTCAGGGTCATGGTTGCCGGCGATCCAGAACCAGTCGCGCCCGGCCATCAGCCCTTCGAGCCGCTGGCGGAAATCGGGATGCAGGCGCTCGGCGCCCTTGCCGTCGTGGAAGGAGTCGCCGAGGCTGACGACGATCCTTGGCTGGTAGTCGGCGATCACCGCTTCCAGGCGGGCCAGAGTGGCGACCGTATCGTAAGGCGGGAGCAGCGCGCCGCGGCGGGCGAAGGACGAGCCTTTTTCCAGATGCAGGTCGGAGACGGCAAGCAGGGAAAGGTCGGGGAAGAACAGCGTGCCGCGCGGATCGCACAGCGCGCGCTCGCCGGCGACGATTACCGTCTCAGCGCCGATGGCGGTTGCTGCTCTTGCCGCCGAAAAATTCATCGGGGTCCCATTGCCTCTTCGACCAGATCGGCCGCTTCCATCAGCAGCGATTCATTGGCGCCGCCGTTCACCGGCTCCTTGCCGATCTCCAGCATCACCGGCACGGCCAGCGGCGAAATGCGGTCCAGCACCTTATGCACGATTCGACCGCGGATGCGCGAGAGCAGCTGGCCAAGCCTGCTGACATCGAGCAGGCCGGCGGCGGCATCGGTGCGGGTGGCCTGCAGCAGGATGTGGTCGGGCTCGTGGCTGCGCAGCACGTCGTAGATCAGGTCGGCCGAGACGGTGACCTGGCGGCCGCTCTTTTCCTGGCCGGGGAACCGCTTCTCGATCAGGCCAGCGATGACGGCGCAGTTGCGGAAGGTGCGCTTCAGCATCCAGCTGTCGTTCAGCCAGGCGTCGAGATCGTCGCCCAGCATGTCCTCGTCGAAGAGTTCGGCGAGCGAAGGCTGCCTGGCCTTGAACAGCGCGCCCATGTCGTCCAGCGCCCACACGGCCAGCGAATAGTCGGTGGCGACGAAGCCGAGCGGGCGGGCATTGGCGCGCTCCAGCCGGCGGGTGAGCAGCATGCCGAGCGTCTGGTGCGCGAGCCGGCCCTCGAAAGGGTAGCAGACCATGTAGTGGCGGTTGCCCTTCGGAAAGGTCTCGACCAGCATGTCGCCCTTCTTCGGCAGCACCGAACGCAGCTTCTGCATGGCCAGCCATTCGGCGACCTGCTCGGGCAGGTTCTGCCAGCGCTTCGGATCGGCCAGCATGGCGCGCACCTGCTCGGCCAGATAGGTGGAGAGCGGGAACTTGCCGCCGGCGTAGCTCGGCACGATGATGTTGGCGCCGATGCCGGCCGACACGATGCACTCGCTTTCGCGGATGCCTTCGAAGTGCAATATCTTGCCGGCAAACAAAAAGTTGTCGCCCGGCCGCAGGGTCTCGGCGAAATACTCCTCGATCTTGCCGAGCACCGGCCCGCCGCGCCCGGCCATGCCGCGGCCCTGGCGCACGTAGCGCACATTGAGCTCCGGCATCTCGACGATGGTGCCGACATTGAGGCGATATTGCTGGGCGATGCGCGGATGGGTGACGCGCCACAGCCCTTCTTTGGTGCGGCGGATGCGGGCGTAGCGTTCGTAGCTGCGCAGCGCATAGCCGCCGGTGGCGACGAAATCGACGACGCGGTCGAAGGTGTCGCGCTCCAGCTCGGCATAGGGTGCGGCGGAGCGGATCTCGGCATAAAGCCGGTCGGCGTCGAAGGGGGCGGCGCAGGCCGAGCCCAGCACATGCTGGGCCAGCACGTCGAGCGTGCCGGCGAGCAGCGGCGGCGTGTCCTGCGCGCCGAGATAGTTGGCGTCGAGGGCTGCGCGGCATTCCAGCACCTCGAAGCGGTTGGCCGGGATGAGGATCGCCTTGGAGGGCTCGTCCATGCGGTGGTTGGCGCGGCCGATGCGCTGGGCAAGGCGGCTCGCCCCTTTCGGCGCGCCGACATGCACGACGAGGTCGACATCGCCCCAGTCGATGCCGAGGTCGAGCGTCGAGGTGGCGACGATGGCGCGCAGCGCGTTGTCGGCCATGGCCTGCTCGACGCGGCGGCGCTGGCCGACTTCCAGCGAGCCGTGATGCAGCGCGATCGGCAGCGCATCCTCATTGGCGCGCCACAGTTCCTGGAACAGAAGCTCGGCCTGGCTGCGCGTGTTGACGAACAGCAGCGTCATTTTGTGGCGGCGGATCGCCTCGTAGATCTCGGGAATGGCGTAGCGCGCCGAATGGCCGGACCAGGGCACCCGCTCGCGGGAGTCGAGGATGGAGATGTCGGGCTTGGCACCGCCGGCAACGGTGATGAGGCCGGCCATGGGCGCTCGCGTGGTGCGGGCCGGGATAGAGGTCGACGTCGGAGGCGCTTCGATGCCCCGGCTGTTCGCTTCGCCCAGGGCGCTCGCCGAGCTGCCGGGGCGAGCCAGCCCTGTGACGCTCCTGACGGGCGAGGGTAAAGGCGCCTGCGGCACCAGCCAGCGGCGCAGTTCGTCGGGCTCGGCGACGGTGGCGGAGAGGCCGATGGCGGTGAGGTCCGGCACGAAGGAGCGCAGGCGCGCCAGCCCGAGCGCCAAAAGGTGGCCGCGCTTGGAGGTGACCAGCGAATGCAGCTCGTCGAGCACGATGTAGCGCAGGTCCTCGAAGAAGCGGTCGGCGCCGTTAGAGGCGATCAGCAGCGCCAGCTGCTCGGGCGTCGTGAGCAGGATGTCGGGCGGCGCCAGCTTCTGGCGCTGGCGCTTGTGGGCGGGCGTGTCGCCGGTGCGGGTTTCGATGGAAATGGGCAGGCCGATCTCCTCGACCGGCTTGCCGAGATTGCGCTCGATGTCGACGGCCAACGCCTTCAAGGGCGAGATGTAGAGCGTGTGCACGCCGCGCGGCCGCTCGCCCGGCCGGCGCCTGGGGCGGGTAGCGAGTTCCGTCAGCGACGGCAGGAAGCCGGCCAGCGTCTTGCCGGCCCCGGTCGGCGCGATCAAAAGCATGGAGCGGCCGGCACGGGCCTGGCCAAGCAGCTCCAGCTGATGCGCGCGCGGCGCCCAGCCCTTGGCCGCGAACCACCGGGTGAAGGGTTCGGGCAGCAGGTCGTCATCGGCAACAAGGCGCGGTTCGGCGGTCACCGGCAAGACCTAGCGCGGGAGTGCGCGAAGGCCAAGCGAAATATGGAACAAAAGGGGATCGGTTTTAGGTGAAAGCGCCGGCGCCTCTATCTCCCCCCTTGCGGGGGAGAAAGGATTTTCACGATCTTAGACGAGCACGCCCTTTAGGGCGGCGCAGGCTAAGTCGTAGAAAATCCAAGAGAGGGGATTTGCCCGCAATGCGTCAGCCAGTTACACCTTCACACCGTGGCTTCGCTCGTTCGATGCGTGCCGATGCAACGAAGGCTGAGAACGTCCTTTGGCAAGCCTTGCGTAGTCGTCAGCTCGAAGGGCTGAAGTTCAAGCGACAAGTGCCGCTCGATGGCTACATCCTCGACTTTGTGTGTTTCGAGGCTCGGTTAATCATCGAGGTCGACGGCAGCCAGCATGCAGATTCACTGCAGGATGGTGTCCGCGATCGGCATTTCGAGGGACAGGGCTTTCGGGTGCTTCGGTTCTGGAATGACGAGGTGGAGAGAAACACTGACGCCGTGTGCTCTGGGATTTTGCAGGCTTCGAGGGGGTGCGGCTGAAAATCCCCTCTCTTGCGATTTCTAGCACTTAGCCTGCGCCGCCCTAAAGGGCGTGCTCGTCTAAGATGCTGAAATCGCTTTCTCCCCCGCAAGGGGGGAGATAGAGGCGTCGCGATCCGCCGCAAAGCTCAGGTGCCCGAGGCCATGGCGCCGGGCGATTTCAGCATCCTGGGACGAGCACGCCGCAGGCTTCGTGCCCAAAATCGCAGCAGAGAGAAATTGCCGCCGGGGTGTCGGCGAGGTACGCCTGTGCGGCAATGGTTGAGAACTGCGAGGCCGTCCTGGATTCGAAATCTGCCCCGCTTCATCCCCGCGTGCTTCGCCCCGGCGATGCCGTGCGTCTCGTTTCGCCGGCGAGCACGCCGGACGAGCAGGCTGTCGAACAGGCCGTGGCCGTGCTCGAGCGCAGCGGCCTGCGGGTCGAGCTCGGCCGGCACGTCTTCGACCGGTATGGTTATCTCGCCGGGCGCGACGAGGACCGGCTCGGCGATCTCAACGACGCGCTGCGCGACAGCGCGGTGCGGGCGATCATCGCGACGCGCGGCGGCAAGGGCGCCTACCGCATCGCCGACGGGCTCGACCTCGCCGCCCTGCGCGCCGACCCCAAGCCGCTGGTCGGGTTCAGCGAGATCACCATCCTGCATCTGGCTATGTGGGGCGGCGCCGGTGTTCCCAGCATCCATGGCGCCTGCTGGGGCGCCGCGCAGTTTGGCGAGCGCGCCGAACAGTCCTTCCTGCGCACGCTGCTGACGACGGAGGCGGTGACCATCCACTCCGAGCCGCACGAGCCGACATCGGCCCTGACCACCGGCGGCCGCGCCGAAGGCATCCTGCTCGGCGGCAACCTCGACATGATCGCCACGGCGGCCGGCTGGACCTTGCCCAGCCTGCAGGGCGCGATCCTGCTCATCGAGGACGTCGACAAGGGGCTGGGGCATGTCGACCGCAACCTGACCCGGCTGCTCAAATCCGGCGCGCTCGCCGGCGTCACCGGTGTCGCGGTCGGTCAGTTCACCGGCTTTGCCCCTTCCAAGGGGGTGACGGTGGTGGAGCTGCTGCGCGAACGTCTCGCCCACCTTGCCGTGCCCATCCTGGGCGGCCTGCCCTTCGGCCATGGCGACAACCCCGTCGCCGTGCCGGTCGGAACGCAGGCCGTGCTGGATGCCTCCGGCGGCACGCTGACCGTGGCGGCGGCGGTGCGGTGAGGTGCCGTAGCAGGGCGAGGCGCCAGCTATCTCCCCCCTTGCGGGGGAGAAAGCGATTTCGGCGTCTTAGGCGAGCACGCCCGCAGGGCGGCGCAGGCTAAGTGCCAGAAATCGCAAGAGAGGGGATATGCCGGCATAACGCCAGCAATCTGCTTTCGAATGCCCTTCGAAGAAGAATGGGTTTTCACATGCAAAGCCCCTCAGCTGAAGATCCCCTCTCTTGGATTTTCTACGACTTAGCCTGCGCCGCCCTACGGGCGTGCTCGTCTAAGATCGTGAAAATCCTTTCTCCCCCGCAAGGGGGGAGATAGAGGCGCCGCACCCTTCCGCCGCCCAACCCCCTGCCCCCGCTTGTGGCATTGCGTTGCATCCGCTAGGAGCCGGTCGGGGATTTCAGATTTTCAGCACCGGATTTTCGAGGGACGACCATGACCATTTCCAGCGACACCGCCACGCCACGAAGCATGCTGAAATATGCGCTGCTGTTCGGGCTGATGATCGTGTTCTGCCAGGTCGTCGTTGCCGTGCTGACATCCGTCCTGCAGTTCGAGACGCCGGCGGCGATGGGCATCATCGTCATCATGGCGAGCCTCGCCTTCGTCATGCAGAAGTTCGCGGCCGACACAAGGCGCGCGCCGCTGTCGTCGGAACGGCTCAGCCTCGCCTTTCTGGGCGCCATCGCCGCGGTCGTGGTGACGGCGACGCTTCAGGCGCTGTCGGCGATGCTGCTGAACATCGCCGGCGAACACGATGCGCTGAAGGACGTCATTCGCGAGCTGACCGTCGGCAACGCTTCGCCGGTGCTGACGACCGCGCTGCTGGCCGCGCTGATCTTCGTGCTGACCTTCGTCATCATCTTCGCTTCCGCCGGCTTCCTCGCCCGCGGCGCCCTGAAGCGGCTCGACGCCAAGAAGTAGGCCGGGCGCCTACGCCACGTCCCATCTGCGAAGGCGAGGCGCGCCTCCATCTCCCCCCTTTGCGGGGGAGAAAGCCTCGCCTTATCTCCCCGCCATCACGATCAGCCCGGCAACCGGTTCGCGGCGGTCCTGGCGGATGACGCGTTCTTCGAGCGAGAGCACGGCAAAGCCGCTGGCGGCGAGCACGGCGCGCACATAGGGCTCGGAATGGGCGTAGCGGCGCGACGGCTGCAGGGCGAAGCCGTCGGCTGCATCGAGCTTCTCGACCGAGAAGGCGAACAGGCCATCAGCCGCGAGCAGGCCGGCGACGGTAGCGATGATGGTTTCCAGCGCGCCGACATACATGAAGACGTCGGCTGCGGTGACGAGATCGGGTGCGGCGCCCGTATAGGAAAACTGCTGCAGGTCGACCTTGCCGAGATGATCGTAGACGCCCTTGCGTTCGGCCTTGCGCAGCATCGCGGCGGAGATGTCGAAGCCTTCGAGGCGCTCGACGATCGGGCGCAGCCTCTCGCCCATCAGGCCGGTGCCGCAGCCGAGATCGAGCGCGAGGCGGAAGCGGTGCTCGCCGATGACGTCGGAGGGTTTCGCCCGCTCGGCGTTCGGATCCGGCTGGGGAGTGGAGCCCGTGCCCTGCCCGCGGCCTGACGAAGGCTCGCCCACGGCGCGGATCGCCTCATCCAGATATAACGGCACGCGGTAGCCGAGCTTCTCGACCAGCGAAGTGTCGAAGTTCGGCGCGTACTGGTCGAACAGCGCCTCGACAAAGGCGCTCGGCGGGGTGGCCACCGGCGGCGCCTTGCCGATCAGCGCCAGCTTCAGCGCTGAGCCCGGCCGGTCGGCGGGGTCGAGCTTCAGCGCCATCGTCCAGGCAAGTGCGGCGGCATCGAGATCGCCGGCCGCCTCCTGCATTTCGCCGAGCCGGAACCAGCCGAGCGCCCAGTCGGGCGCCAGTTCGACCGCACCCAGCATCAGCTCGGCGGCATCGGCATAGTCCTGCGAGGCGAACAGCGCCTCCGCGTAGTCGGCGCGGCGGTCGGCAAGCAGGTCGCCCGACGAAGCGGGTAGCGGTTTCATGAGGTCGGTCTCCGGCGCGTCGCTTAACTGGAGAGTGGCATTCCGCGCAAGCCCTCTTCCTTCTCCCCTTGCGGGAGAAGGTGGCCGAACCCCGGCGGCAAAGCCGCCGGGGCGAGGTCGGATGAGGGGTGCTGGACGGAGTGCTGCCTTTGCAATTCGCGCTGGCTGGCTCTGGCCGGCCTCATGTCTTCCAACACCCCTCATCCGGCCCTTCGGGCCACCTTCTCCCACAAGGGGAGAAGGGAACGCGTCGCCATAGCTGCTTTGCCGCTTCACCGTTCCGGCATGGATTCCCCTGCAGTCGCTTCGCTCCTTCCGAGGTCGAGGATGACGGACCTCCTTTGGCGCCAGCGCAATTTGTCAGCGTTGGCGTTGCCACAGTTACCGATATCACCACTGCCCGGAATATCGGCGTCATTACCCGCATAGGAGATTGGCCGAGACATCCCCCCCTCCGTCATCCTCGACCTCGTGGGAAGCGAAGCGACCAGAGAGTATCGGGGATCCATGCCGGAACGCTGAAGAATGTCGGTGAACCGGGCTCCTGACAAATCTGGCAGGAGCCATGTCAGGAGCATCTTTCATCCGGCGGGCGATGACCTATCCTTAGATCATGCGCCCAAGCGATCTGCTCTGTTCCCGACCCCAGGGCCTCTACTGCCCGCCCGGCGACTTCTTCATCGATCCGGTCAGCCCAGTCGACCGGGCGCTGATCACGCATGGCCATTCCGACCATGCCCGCTCCGGTCACCGCTCGGTGCTGGCGACGCGCGAGACGCTCGACATCATGGCGCTGCGCTACGGTGCGGATTTCGCCGGTTCCACCCAGGCCGCCCGGCTCGGCGAGACGATCAGCCTGAACGGCGTGACCGTCTGCTTCCATCCGGCCGGCCATGTGCTGGGTTCGGCGCAGATCGCAGTCAAGCACAACGGCCTCACCATCGTCGCTTCCGGCGACTACAAGCGCCAGCCCGACCCGACCTGCGCCGCCTTCGAGGTGGTGCCGTGCGATGTCTTCATCACCGAGGCGACCTTCGCGCTGCCGGCGTTCCGGCATCCAGAGGCGCAGGACGAGATCGGCAAGCTGCTGCGCTCGGTCGAGCAGTTTCCCGAGCGCTCGCATCTGGTCGGCGCCTATGCGCTGGGCAAGGCGCAGCGCGTGATGCGGCTGCTGCGCGACGCCGGCTATGACCGGCCAATCTACATCCATGGCGCCATGGCCAAGATCTCGGACTACTACCAGAGCCAGGGCATCGATCTCGGCCAGCTGGAGCCGGCCACGGTGGAGAGCGGCAGCAAGACCGATTTTGCCGGCGCCGTCGTCATCGGGCCGCCGTCGACCTTTGCCGACCGCTGGGCGCGGCGCTTTCCCGACCCGGTCTCCTCCTTCGCCTCGGGCTGGATGCGCATCCGCCAGCGCGCCAAACAGGGCGGTGTCGAGCTGCCGCTGATCATCTCCGACCATGGCGACTGGGACGAGCTGGCGGTGACCATCCGGGAGACCGGCGCGAGCGAGGTCTGGGTCACGCATGGCCGCGAGGAAGCGCTGGTGCGCTGGTGCGAACTGGAGGGACTGACGGCCAGGCCGCTGCACCTCATCGGCTATGAGGACGAGGGGCAATGAACCGCTTCGCCGAACTGCTCGACCGGCTGGTGCTGACGCCTTCGCGCAACGGCAAGCTGAAACTGCTGACCGACTATTTCCGCAGCGTCGAGGACCCCGACCGGGGCTTGGCGCTGGCGGCGATCACGGGTGATCTTTCCATCGCGGCGGTGAAGCCGGCCATGCTGCGCGCGCTGGTGACCGAGCGCATGGACCCGGTGCTGTTCGGCTATTCCTACGACTATGTCGGCGATCTTGCCGAGACCGTCTCGCTGGTGTGGCCGGCCGACGCGGCCGCGCGGCCCAACCATGTGCCGACGCTCGGCGAGGTGGTGGCGAGGCTGCAGGCGGCCAGCCGCTCCGACGCGCGACACGTGCTGGCCCGCCTGCTCGACAGCGCCGGCATCTCGGCGCGCTTTGCCATCATCAAGCTGGTCACCGGTGGCCTGCGCATCGGTGTGTCGGCCAGGCTCGCCAAGCAGGCGGTGGCCGATCTCGGGCCGGTCGACGTCAGCGAGATCGAGGAGCTGTGGCACGGGCTGACGCCGCCCTACACGGAACTGTTCGCCTGGCTGGAAGGCAAGACGGCCAAGCCGGAACGCGCCGCCAGGGCGCTGTTTCGGCCCGTCATGCTGGCGCATCCGGTCGAGGACAGGGATTTCGAGAAGCAGGACCCCGCCGACTACGCCGCCGAGTGGAAGTGGGACGGCATCCGCGTGCAGGCGGCGTCGGAAGGCGGCGTGCGCCGGCTCTATTCGCGCACCGGCGAGGATGTCGCCGGCGCCTTCCCGGACCTGACCGATGCGATCGACTTCGAGGCGGTGCTGGACGGCGAGCTGCTGGTCGGCTCGCCCAGCGCCACCGGCAGCTTCTCCGACCTGCAGCAGCGGCTGAACCGCAAGAGCGTGTCACCGAAGATCCAGGCGCAGTACCCTGCCTTCATGCGCTGCTACGACCTGCTGCAGCTCGGCGACGAGGACCTGCGCAGCCTGCCCTTCCGCGAACGGCGCGCCCGGCTGGAAGCTTTCATCGAGACGCTCGACCCTGCCCGTTTCGACCTGTCGCCCCTCGTGGCGTTCGAAAACTGGGCCGAGCTGGAAGTCAACCGCAGCAACCCGCCGCATCCGATCATCGAGGGCGTCATGCTGAAGCGCTGGGATTCCGCTTACGTCGCCGGACGCCCGAAAGGCCCGTGGTTCAAGTGGAAACGCGACCCGCACACGGTGGATGCGGTGCTGATGTATGCCCAGCGCGGCCATGGCAAGCGCTCCTCCTTCTATTCCGACTACACCTTCGGCGTGTGGTCGGGCCCGGAGGGGGCGGAAGAGCTGGTGCCGGTCGGCAAGGCCTATTTCGGTTTCACCGACGAGGAGCTGAAACAGATCGACAAATATGTGCGCGACAACACCATCGACCGCTTCGGCCCGGTGCGCTCGGTGCGCGCCGACCGCACCGCCGGCCTGGTGCTGGAAGTCGCCTTCGAAGGCCTCAACCGCTCGACCCGCCACAAATCCGGCGTCGCCATGCGCTTCCCCCGCATCTCCCGCCTGCGCTGGGACAAGCCGACGGCCGAAGCCGATCGCATCGAGACGCTGCAGGCACTGCTGGATTAGAGCCGCGATCCCTTCTCCCCTTGTGGGAGAAGGTGGCCGAGCTCCGGCGGCAAAGCCGTCGCGGGCGAGGTCGGATGAGGGGTGCTGGACGGAGTGCGGCTGCCGATCAGGGCACGGAATTGCTGCATCTTCCATTCTGCTGTGCTTATTCCAACACTCCTCATCCGACCTCGCCTGCACGGCGGCAAAGCCGCCGGAGGCGAGGCCACCTTCTCCCTCTGCGGGAGAAGGAGACGCAATTGCGCCTCGGCGCCCCCTACTCCGTCACCTACATACGGATCTCGTCGACCGACCTGCCCCGATCGTCGGAGTCGGAGTTGAGGGTGACCATACAGCGACGAGCCAACGCGTCAGGCTGGCTTCTCCCGGCTGATTTCCTGTATGTGTTCACCGCACGGCGAGCGGAGGGGCAGATGTCGGAGCGATCGCGCATCCGATTGAACGCAGATCAGAGGCGGGCCAGAAAGACGGGGCAGATAACCGAGTTCGTCTCCGCCGTCGGCCGAAAGGCCCGCAGCAACGGCATGGACCCCAATGACCGGCATTTCGATCCGGACTTCAGCAAGCAGCTGCGACGTATGCCGCCTGAGGAGTTCGACCGCCTGTTTCGCGAGGACGAAGACTGACCGGCACCGAAGAGCGCCCGCGGTAGCCATCGGCAGTGCTCGACAAACCTCATCAAGGAAGAGCGGAGGTTCACTGCCTTGAGCGTCTTTGGATTCAGCAAAACCGAGAAGGTCTGGGGTCTGAACCGCAACACCACTTTGCATATGATCGACTGGTGGATCGACCGGGCTGGCCCCCGCCCCTATCTCCTCAAGATCAAGCAGAGCTACGACCACGGCTACAACCATGGCGACCTGACCGACGTCGCAGACAGTGACAAGGCGGAATTGCGCGATCTGGTGCAGTCGATGCTCGAGGCTGGAGATAAGAGCGCCGCCCCCTACTCCGTCACCGACACCCGGATCTCGTAGATGTCCACCGACTTGCCCTGCTTGTCGAAGTCGGAGTTGATGGCGATGGTGCCGGCGGAGCCGGGGCGCTTGGCGGGCATCTGCACGTCGAACAGATATTCGTTGCGCTGGTTGCCGACGGCGTAGCGCTTGCGGCCGCAGTCGCCGAGCTCGCCGAAATTGCAGTCGACCGACATCTGCGTTTCCTTGCCGTCCTGGGCGCGGGCGATGATGTCGAACACCGCGTGCTTGCCGGCGATCTGTTCCAGCACGCCCTGGCCGACGTCGAAGGAGACTGCCGAGCCTGAGGCGCCGGAGGTGACGCGGATGAAGCCGCCGGAATCGTCCTCCATCACTTCAGCCTTGGCGTCCGACGGCGTCGCCACCTGCGCCGGGTTGGCCGGCGAGAACACGCTGATCCAGTTGCGGTTCTGGCTCTCGCTGGAGAGCTTCGGCTTGCCGGTTGCGTCCGGCTCGTAGTCCTCGTCCGAAACCGTCGGCGTGGGCGACGGCGGCTGGCCGAGCTGTTCGCTGGTCTTGAAGGCGTTGGACTGCATCGCCCACCACAGGCCGATGCCGATGAGGGCGAGGATGGTGACGCCGAAGAACATCGCCGTCAGCGGCAGGCGGCGGCCGATGCGGCGCGGCTTGCGGTCCGGCGAGACCTGCGGCGTGCCGGCAAGGGCGACCTCGGTCGCCGAGGGCGGCAGGGCGCCTTCGGGAATGATGTCGGGCACCACCGGCAACACGCGCGAGCGCGGCGCATCGCCGAGCGAAGGTTCGACGCGGCCGCCGTTCTGGTTGGGCGCCGGCTGGCTCGGTGCGGCGGGCGCAGGCGTGCGATCGCCGAGCTCGACCTCCGGCGCAACGCCCGGCACCGCGGGCAGGAATTCCGATTCGATCTCGGCGATCTTGGCCTGCATCGCCTTGCGGCGCTTCATCGCCACCTCGACGGTGACGTTCGGGTTGGCCAAAAGGGCGCGGTCGAGGGCGGCGAAAGCCGAACGATAGACCCGCTCGCGGAACGCGCGATCGTCGGGGTTGCCTTTTTCGAAGGCGTTGCGGATCGCCTTTTCGATCGGGTCCAAATCGATTTCCTTCCGGGCGGCGGTCACATTTTGCTGATGGTTAGCCGCCGGAACACGATCAATCAACGGTCGGCTGCTGTCATTTGCCCCTAAGCAGTGCCTATTATTCGCATTTTTGCCGCCGACCGTGGCTTTCGGGAGGCAATTTTTGCGCTCTGCTCATCGTGCGTTGCGAAAATCGACGTCGATTTCGGGGGCGATGCCCGGAGTGCCGCGTGTCCTTTCCGGACTACAAGGGTGCCCCGGTTCTTGTGGTGACGCATCAGGCTTTGCGGGAATCGATCCGAGCTTCATGCCGATGCGCAAGTGCCGCGCGTCCATCGCACCCGCAAAGGACGCGTCGGTTCCTCGCTGCTGCCCTGCTTTTGCTTCGGGTCCCGCCACGTGTTCGTGACGCGTTGTGGCGGCTGCAAAAACCTGCTGATTTTCGGCGGGCGCGACGATTGCGGCGGCGCCCGGCTTGCGTTATGAAATTGACGTTTACGGAAACGTCAATTTCATGGGAGGCTGACGCGTGGCCCTGCCAGACATTCTCACCCGGACCGTTCGCATACCGGTGGTCGGCTCGCCGCTGTTCATCATCTCGCATCCGCCGCTGGTGCTGGCGCAGTGCAAGGCCGGCATCCTCGGCTCGTTTCCGGCGCTGAACGCACGCCCCGAAGCCCAGCTCGACGACTGGCTGGCCGAGATCACCGAGGAGCTCGGCCGCCACGACGCGGCCCATCCGGAACGGCCTTCGGCCCCCTTCGCCGTCAACCAGATCGTGCACAAGAGCAATGGCCGGCTGGAACACGATCTACGCATGTGCGTGAAATACAAGGTGCCGGTGGTCATCACCTCGCTGGGTGCGGTCGAGGAAGTGAACCAGGCGGTGCATTCCTATGGCGGCATCGTGCTGCACGACATCATCCATGACCGCCATGCGCGCAAGGCCATCGAAAAGGGCGCCGACGGGCTGATCGCGGTGGCGGCCGGCGCCGGCGGCCATGCCGGCACGCTGTCGCCCTTCGCGCTGGTGCAGGAGATCCGGCAATGGTTCGACGGGCCGCTGCTTCTGTCGGGCGCCATCGCCCATGGCGGCGCGGTGCTGGCGGCGCAGGCGATGGGCGCCGACATGGCCTATATCGGCTCGCCCTTCATCGCCACCGCCGAGGCGCGGGCCGCCGACGGCTACAAGCAGATGATCGTCGACTCCAAGGCGGCCGACATCGTCTATTCCAACCTCTTCACCGGCGTGCACGGCAACTACCTGAAGGGCTCGATCCGTGCCCAGGGCATGGACCCCGACAATCTGCCGGTCTCCGACCCGAGCAAAATGGATTTCGGCAGCGCCAAGGCCTGGAAGGAGATCTGGGGCTGCGGCCAGGGCATCGGCGCCGTCGACGGGATCGTGCCGGCAGCCGAACTGGTCGAACGGCTGGTGCGCGAATACGAGGCGGCAAAGACCAGGCTGGCGGCATAGCAGGCCATCCGTTCTCTCTTTGCGGGAAGAGATGGCCGCGCGGCGGCGCAGCCAAGCCCATGCGTTTCCCATAAATTTGGCGACAACCCATCTTGAATTTACCGAGGCTTGCGGCTATCACGCAGCCATCTTGCGGGTTTCAAAATCCGCCGGGCCGCTTTAGCTCAGTCGGTAGAGCACATCATTCGTAATGATGGGGTCGCGTGTTCGAGTCACGCAAGCGGCACCATTTTCCCTTGAGAATCAATTTAAAAACAGCAGCTTAAGGCAAATTGCCTTTCCCCTATCCATTCGGTTATCCACCTTCACTTTCTTGCTCGAAAGAAGACGACTGCGGGGGTTTCAGCTTGAAATGGCGCGCCGCGACCGACGACCCTACCGTTTTCAGCAGTGGCCGTACGAGCTCATCGTAAGTGCTGGGTCTATTTGGCGGGGCACGGCCTATGGAAGGCCGGCGCGTGAGTGTGGGAGCTGTTCTAGCGTTTCGAGGGAACCGGTTCGGATCTATGGTTCAACGCTTTCACATTGGCCAATGCCCTATGTGTCGCCAGGGCCGCCTGTTCCTGTTTCGGAATTCGGTGACCGCCGATATCTACGGCCACTGCGAAGAGTGCGAGCAAGGTTTTCTACAACCAGACGACCTGAGAGGGAACGGCGGCTTCCTGACGCTGCATGATGATACCGACGCCGAATGGGCTACCATGGAAGAAGTCGGGCGTAGCGTCTGGGCGAATTACAGAATTTGGTCCGTCGAAGATCTTTAGCTGCCCGTAGACTTGGCGTTCGCATCGGGCGCCGCCAGACAGTGTAAACGTTCGGGTTTCGGCATCGACAATCGCTTCATAGCCGCGGATCTACGCAGGCCCGGCCGAGTCGCCAACCGTGTTTGTGACTGCTATCGACGTAGGCCAGAAGTCGCACTTGGGGCAAACACAGCGTGGACCGAATGAGGAAAGTCATCGTTTGGATCGGCCTGGTCTATTTCGCTGGATGCGTTGTCGCACTCGCAGTCTTGGGGGCCAACAATTTCTCGAGATAGGATGTTGAGGCGCGTCGGCGCTGCGGTCGGCTGGTAATCCCCTCCCGGGTGGTTAAACAGCCAGCCGGCCGCTCTCACCCAATTGGACGATGCTTAGCCAGGAACATGCCGGTAGCTTTTCCATGGCGCCGGGCCGCCTAGCCGGTGTCATGGCCGGCGCAACCACCAACGCATTTCATTCGCGCCGGCCACCCTTTCCTCAATTCCTTTGAACCGACCACGGCGCCGCCCGTTGATGATCGTCCAACTTGCCAACTGCGCTGCCGTGGTCATTCCCCCTCACGGCGGCGCTTCTTTCCCCTGGATCGTAGCGTTTCTTTGCGCGCGGCAATACGTGGCGCCTTCATACGAATGTGCTAATTCATGCATCCTTGGCGTGGAGAACTGCGTTGGACATCCCGACGGCACAAACGACGAATCTCGCAGAACTTATCCGCACCTATGACTGGGCAGGCAGCAGCTTGGGCCCAAAGTTAGAATGGCCAGCCTGTCTTCGCATCGCGGTCGACCTGATGCTACCTTCGACTGCCCAGATTGTGATGTTCTGGGGTCCGGAGTTTATTGCCCTTTACAACGACGCCTACGCGCCAACAATTGGCGACAAGCACCCCCGGGCGCTTGGCAGACCAGCACGCGAAAACTGGTCCGAACTTTGGGATGACCTCGAGCCTCTGCTGAAACGCGTCTTTGAGCACGGGGAAACCGTATCCGCGAAAGACAGGCCCTTTTACATCGAGCGATACGGCCACCCGGAGAACGTGTTTTTCGATATTTCATACTCTCCAGTTCGAGACGAAGCTGGAACGGTTCGAGGCGTCCTCTGCATCGTCGAGGAAACTACAGAGCGGGTTCTTGCTCAGGAAGCACTGCAGCGGTTGGCCGCGATCGTGGAGTCTTCCGACGCTGCCATCATGAGTATCGATTTGGATGCTAGGATAACAAGCTGGAATGAGGGCGCGGAGCGACTGTACGGTTATTCGGCCGAAGAGATTGTCGGTCGATCGGTCACCGTTCTTCTACCCAAAGATCGATCGGAAGAAGAACATGCAATCCTTTCGCGCATCCGCAACGGCGAGCGTGTCGATCCCTACGAAACCCTCCGTGTTCATAAAAGCGGCGCGAACATCGACGTGTCTTTGACAGTGTCACCTGTCCGCGACGCCGGCGGACGGATTGTGGGCGCATCGAAAATCGCGAGAGACATCCGAGCCAGAAAGGAGGCGGAGCGATTTCAGCGAGTGCTCATGAACGAGTTGAAGCACCGGGTGAAAAACGTTCTGGCAACCGTGCGCGCGATTGCCACAAAGACCTTTCGTGGTGAGCACCACGCGGCCGCGCGCGATGCCTTCGATGCACGACTCCTCTCCCTTGCCAAAGCGCATGATCTGCTTACGGCGGAAAATTGGAGCGGAGCAGAGCTATCTACGCTCGTTGCGGAGGTCGTATCCCCTTACGACGTAGCCAATTTCGAAGTCAGCGGCCCCCGATTGCGATTGCCATCCGACGTGGTGTTATCATTTTCTCTGGCACTGCACGAGCTTGCGACCAACGCAGCCAAGTATGGCGCCCTGTCAGTTCCATCAGGGCGGGTCGCGGTACGATGGAATATTATTGAGGGCGATAGTCCACGTCTCGCAATGACATGGACGGAACGAGGCGGCCCGGTCGTAGAAAACCCGCGCCGAAAAGGCTTCGGCTCGCGGTTGATTCAGTTATTGTCGACACAGATGAACGGCGAAGTCCGGATTAATTATGCGCCAACGGGAGTTGTGTGCGAAATCAACGCGCCTTTCCACGGTGACAGGATGACGCAAGCCTAAGGTCTTTCGCCAGGCTGCAACTTCTTGGAACAGCAACGTCCCAAGTTGGTTCTTTTCGAGCTGATGGACTCTCTCCGTTGGCGATCCGGGCCGGTCCGGCGTGTGGGCAATGCATGCCGGGCCGCTTCCGGTGTTACTGGCCCTGCCGCCGCAACTCTGCAACGCGCGCGGCTCCCCGTCGGAGTTGTTTTCGAATTGGCGACACGTTGCCAGCCTTGCTCGGGCGCATTCCATCGTTAATTTGGCGGTGATTTTCGTTGTAGGTAATATCTCAAGCTTTCCCGGATTTCCGCTTCGTCAAAGACGCCTTGAGAAAACAAGTCCATCGTCGCCTTTGCTAGGTCCTCTGCGGCTGGACTGCCGTGGCAGATACCCTTTTCAGCGCACATCTCATCATAGATGCGTTTCAGAGTTTCCATGTCTCCTGGATAGGCAATCCCACTACCCGAAGAATACAGAACGGCCATACTTACCTCCTTAGGTACGTCCGAGCGCCCTTCATGCTTTGAACTGTCATATTCGATCGCACAAAGAGCGATCAGCATCTCAGAATACAGAAACCCGTTTCGGGTTCCAAAAAAATTTAAAGAAGCGAAAATGCTTATTTTTCAACAACCAACGATAAATATAGAATGCCTGCCTCAACCAGGAGGCGACCCTTGACGCACAGATGCTATGGGCAAAGCTTAGTTGGAGCGCGCTGCCAGGAATTTCCCCAAGCCAACCCGGATTTCAACTTCTTTAAATTTCCCTTGCGCGAATAGCCCAAGCGTGGCCGCGATCACTTCTTCAGCAGCCAGGTTTCCGGATTGAACGCGTTCATCGACGCGGAAATCCTGAAAGATCTGCCTTAGGAGATCCACATCGTCGGAATAGGAAAGCCCACGGATGGCAGTTGAGGAGACAGTCATGCTCCCTCCCTTTGTGTTGGGGCGGAAGCACATCGAAGTCGCTCACAGGCGGCAACGCCCTTAGGATTTGTTGCCGATGTCCCATTTTAACACGACACAGCGCCAAACGCAAAAACCCCGCCAGCCGAAGCTGGGAAGACCCATCCCGACCATGCACTCATCAATATTACCGAGCGGAAATAATTCTTTTTATATCTTCAGGAACAACTTTCAATATCTTGTCGGCAAGTCTATTAACGATGTCAACTTTTTACATGCAAGCACAGCAAGAACATCTTTTAAGGTTCCTTTCCATACTTTATCCGGAAGAGCTCGAACGTTTGCGGCTTGATGGCACATACGCGCCAGCCTGAGGCTCGCCAGCCCATGGTCCGATGTCGCTGCCGGCCGCGATGACCGCCAGCTGATGCTCAAGCAGCGTCTCCAGATCCCAGTCCAGCGACTGGTACTGGTCGATGACGCCGAATTGCGTCCACGGCGACCGGTTGAAGCCGCTCTCCAGGTGGTTGTAGTAGAGGACGGTCGTGCCGATCAGCCCGACGACCCAGCACGGCTCATAGCCCTGCAGCCGCCACAGGACGGGAGGGATCTTCACCGTGTCCCACAGCTTCCGTTGCGGCGGGCTCATGCGATCCCGGCTCTGGTTCAGTTCGTCCCACAATCCTGCTTCAGGAAAGATCATCTGAAACCCTCTCTGGCTGACACTTGTGGTGGCCTGGAAGGCGCTCGCCCGCGCCCACCCGCCGCCCGCTTCTAGAGCGGGATCGGATCGGGGATTTCCGCTGTTTTTTGAAATGAACGCGCATTCCGCAGATGCACCTTCGCCTGCTATGCGCTCCCACTCTTTCTCAAATTAAAAATCGCCAAATCCCAAACCTCATTAAATTCGGCTTCAGAAATCTCCTTCGCTTCGAACTGAGTATCCTCGTTGATTTGTTCTAGAGTGGGGAAATAATCTCCCGAAATCCATGTCTTCCCGGTTTCCAAATCCGGTCCGGCAACATCCATATGCCCTCCGATGTATCTTTCCACTTTTCTATTTTCCACGAAATCATCGTCGATTTCATAGAACATATCAGCAGGCCTATGGTCACCGGATAATTGCCAATGAACGTGAACATACCTCATTTGTTTTTCCCAGGTTGAGCAGTCCACTTTCCAGGGAGAGTGGCACACTGTTCCTTATTAGAAATATCTCGAGCCTAATCGCGCCGGATACTCACATCCGCAGATCGACTGCCGGGCAGCGCCTAGCGCAGGATCGGATCGAGGATTTCCACCAGCTCGCGCGGCAATGCGCCCGATGGGTCGTGCTTCATCTCCCGCAGCTCGGTTCTGCCATCGAAAAACCGGTAGAATTCAAAGCTGTCTGGAAACACCTCGATCTCGATCGGATCCGGCTCGATGTTCCAGGAGAATCTGATCGTCGGCCCGTAGCCCGGCCCGACCTCCGCGGGTGGACGATAACGGCCATCGCCGAACTCGACCAGCTGCATTGCATTGGCCGCGGCGCCGGCATCAGCAGCGCCATCCGACAGCAACTGCAAAACAGTCGATTTGATCCGCTGCCAGCTGTTGTCCACGGCTCACCCCTTTTCGGCATCCCCATGCAGATCGCCCCTCAGGACGTGCAGCAAGGTCCTGCTCGGCGGGCAGCGTTCCGTGCCATGATGGATCAGCGACACCGTCTCGAAGACAATTTCAAGCATCATGTCGTTGAAGGACATGAGCCAGAAGCGGGGATTCAGAACCTGCCATCTCGCCGTTTCCTCGCTGCCTTCAACCTCGGTGAACGCCCACGGGCCGACGGGATACCTGAACGCTTTCAAGCCTTCGACGGTCTCCGGGTTGATCCGGAAATCGATGACGTCGCCGAACTTCAGCACAACATTTCCAATGCCTGCTTGTCCCGAGCTTTCGTAGCAGACAAAGGCGTCTCCGCCATCGAAAAGCACCGCCGGGTTTGCGACGGTTCCGATCGCGGGGAAGGCTTCCGGAGGCGTCGATATTCGCAAAGTCATTTCCGTCTCGCAGCGTTGGTCGGCATTCCCCTTCATGCGAGGCGGATCGCGGAGAACGAACAGCAGGATAAAGCGCAGGCCTGGCAGACTGAAACAATACAGCGCCGCCGGCAACAGGATGACAACGATGATTGTCTTGAGCGAGAGGCGCGATGCGGCGGCTGTCGCCGCGGCCTAGGCCTTCTTCACGAACTCGGTCTTCAACACCAGGCCCTTGACCTGCCTGGTGTTGGCTTCGATCTCGCCGGGATTGCCGTTGAGGCGGATGTTCTTGACCAGCGTGCCGCGCTTGATCGTCTCCGAGGTCCCCTTGACCTTCAGGTCCTTGATCAGCGTGACGGAATCGCCGTCCTTCAACTCGGCGCCATTGCTGTCGCGTACCACCACATCGTCGCTCATGTCGCCCATCTCCGGATCGTGCCCCGCCCTACACAGTTCGGCGGGGCAAGCCAAGCCGATGCCTGCCCGCTGTGACAATATGCAAAATGCAGGCAGGTGCCTTTGGGCGCTAGATTGCCCGATATGAGCCGTGAAAATCCCCTGACCGACCCCAATATCGCTCATCCGGACATAGACGAGGCGCTGATCGCGCGCCTTGTGCGCACCTTCTACGAGCGCGCCCGCGCGGATGAGTTGATCGGCCCGATCTTCGCCGAAGCGGTGCATGACTGGGACGAGCACATCACCAACATCACCGCCTTCTGGTCGTCGGTGACCTTGCGCAGCGGCCGCTACAATGGCCGCCCGATGCGGCCACACCTGACGCTGCCGCTCGAAAACGAACATTTCGACCGCTGGCTGGTGCTCTTTGAGGCGACCGCGCAGGAGCTTTGCTCCCCCGGCGCCGCGAACGCCTTCATCATCCGGGCCCGCCGGATCGCCGACAGTTTCGAAATGGCGATCGGCACCCAGCGCGGCGAAATCCGCCGCCCGCGCCACTCGCGCATGTAGTCCTCAGAACAGTCGATCGAACACGCCCGCAGGTTTGGCGCGGTCATTTGCGGCAACCTCGCTTTTCGCCCTCGTCGACGACTTAGAGCGCACCAGAAGATCCTAGCCGGGTGCACCACGCGGGGAAATGAGCAGGAACAGAAAGCGAAGTCCGTCCAGTTGGAAGTAGTAGAAGGCCGCCGCGGCAAGGATCAAGAAAATGAGCACTTTGATCCACCGCCAGGCGCGGCGTCGGCCAGATGGGCCAGAGTGCCCTGACTGAGCCATTCTTGAAGTGCTGTCTTGGGCTTTAAGGTGCAATCTTGCCAGTCATGATGCCATAGCCCATCACGACAAAATAGAGGGCGCCCCATAGAACCACCAAGCCGATGCCTGTCAAAAACACGAAACTCAGTGCCTGAGTGAGAACAACGTAGATGTTCCCGTCCTTCGGTTCCGTTTCGTCTTCGTCGTTTGTCATTTGAAGCAAGCCCACATCACTGCCTTGCAGAACTTTACATCTGAGAGCTTGCTAAAGAGTTAGATCAGTTGCCATCCATCGCAACATCGATCTGGCTCGCTCTAAAGGCGAGGGCAAAGGCGCTTGTGCTGTTGCCTGCGCTGGCGATCGCCAGGCTACCGTCGCCCCTCCGCTCCAGGGCACGGCAGCCACTGCTGAACCGCCGCTGGCGTGCGCTGCCTTGGACCAGCCACACCAGCGACATCCGCGACAAAAGCAGACCGGAACTGCGTCAGCCGCCGTAACCGACGGTCACGCCCTTGGCCCGCCTGCAAGTTGCCATGGCGGACTTCAGTTTCGGACTGTCGGTGACGGTTGCAAAGTCGAACTGCCCGGCACTGCTCGGATCGGGAAAGTCGGCGAGACCCTCGTCGCGCACGCACTGTGCGAAGCTGAGCAACTTTGCCCGCCGCGCGGGATCCGGGCGCTGCGATGCCCAGCCCTCCGGCGCCAGATCGTTGCAGGCGGCGTGGGCCGCGCGGAAAGCCGGCGCCGAGCGATCGTCGAGCCGCTGGCGAAGCAGGATACGCCCTTCCGCATCCGGATCGGGGAAATCGGGAAAACCGCTCTTGCGCATGCATTGCGCATAGGCCACGGCCTTTTCCGCGTCCCCGGCGTCGGCCGGGCTTCCCCAGATGGACAGTGCGGCGATCATCGCCGCGTTCAACAGCATTTTCGTGCCACCGCGGTTTGTGCAGGTGTTCGGCATCGTATTTTCTCCAGGACAGGGTTGATGGAGATTTCAACCTAGGGTGCCGAATGTTCCGGTGACGTATGCGGTTTTCGATATGCGCACGATACAGTCCAGGCGCTATAGCCGAGGTGTCATGCGTGTTTTGATCATCGAGGACGAACCCTATCTCGCAGCAGCCATCCGTGACGGCCTGCGGCTGGAAGCGATTGCCGCCGACATCGCCGGCGACGGCGACACGGCGCTGGAGCTGCTCGACATCAACGCCTACGACATCGCCATCATCGATCGGGACATCCCCGGCCCTTCCGGCGACGAGGTCGCGAAGAGCATCATTGCCTCGGCCAGCGGCGTTGCGATCCTCATGCTCACCGCCGCGGCCCGCCTCGACGACAAGGCTTCCGGATTCGAGATCGGCGCCGACGACTATCTGACGAAGCCGTTCGAATTCCGGGAACTCGTGCTCAGGCTGCGGGCTCTCGACCGCCGGCGAGCCCGCAACACGCCTCCGGTACGGGAGATCGCGGGGCTTCGCGTCGATCCGTTCCGGCGGGAGGTCTATCGCGATGGTCGCTACATCGCCCTGACACGCAAGCAGTTCGCCGTGCTCGAGGTCCTTGTCGCCGCCGAGGGCGGTGTCGTCAGCGCCGAAGAACTGCTGGAACGGGCATGGGACGAAAACGCCGACCCGTTCACCAATGCCGTACGCATCACCGTCTCGGCGCTGCGCAAACGCCTTGGCCAGCCCTGGCTGATCGATACGGTGCTGGGTGTCGGCTACCGCATCGACACGCGACACGACAGCCAGAGCCCTTCCAGGAAAAGTGTGTAATCCGCCTGGAATTGCGACAAAACAAAGCGTCAGAGCGGTTTCGTGGAAACGGAAACGCTCTCGCCGGGAGACGAAGCCATGGATAGAGCGCCGGGCCTGAGCGTGCGCCTGAAACTTGCCTTGAGCTATGCCGCATTCCTGATGGTGGGCGGCGGCCTGCTGCTCGCGGTGGTGTGGGTCTTCCTGCTGCGGGGCACGTCCGTCAGCATATTCATTCCCGCGCCTTCGAACCTTCTGCGCGCGTTCGACCCGACCAATTTCGGCCCGATCATATTCGGCCCGGCGGCCGTCGCCGTTATGGCGTTCCTGCTGCTGTTCGGCCTGCTTGGAGGATGGTTTCTGGCGGGACGCATGATCGCCCCCCTGACGCACATCACCGACGTCACGCGCATGGTGGCGGAAGGATCGTTGTCGCGCCGGATAGGATTGCAGGGTCGCCAGGACGAGTTCCGCGAGCTCGCCGACGCCTTCGACGCCATGCTTGCACGCATCGAAGCCCATGTCGCGGAACAACAGAGGTTCGCGGCCAATGCTTCCCACGAACTGCGCACCCCGCTGGCCATCACGCAGACCCTGCTGGATGTTGCCCGCAGGGACCCGAACCGCGACGCCGGTGCGCTTGTGGAACGCCTGCATGACGTGAATGCCCGGGCGATCGACCTCACCGAGGCACTGCTCGTCCTCAGCCGTGCCGACCAGCGCGCATTCACCAAGGCCCGGGTCGACCTTTCCCTCATTGCGGAGGACGCCACCGAAGCCCTTCTCCTGCTGGCCGAGAAACACGGCGTGGCGATCGAAACCGCCTGTGAGCCGGCTGCAACCATCGGCTCGGGCACGCTGCTTCTGCAGTTGGCCACGAACCTCGTGCACAATGCGATCGTGCACAACCTTCCCGAGCGAGGCACCGTTCGGGTCGCGACCGACGTCCGGCCTGGCCATGTCATGCTTGTCGTTGAAAATACCGGCGAGGAGCTTTCCCCGCACACGGTCTCGACGCTCGTCGAGCCGTTTCAACGTGGAACCGGACGCATACATACGAGACATTCCGGCGTCGGCCTGGGTCTGGCGATCGTCAAACGCATCACCGACGCCCATGACGGCACCCTGGTGCTTGAACCGTCCCCGTCCGGCGGGCTACGCGTCGTCGTCGAATTGCCCGGCGTCGCGGCCTAGCCCGTCCACATCGTCGAGCGAAGCAGTGCCTGCGTGTGCTGCGGCAGGTCGAGCTCGCCGCGCGCCTCGATCTCCAGAAGGTAGGCTGCCTTGGCGAGGCGGTCTCCTTCAGTGATCGCGGCATAGGCGCAAATGGCCATCAGCGCCTTTTCCTCCGCCCGGCAGGCATTGGCGAAGACCGCCCCGCGGCTGCCGATTTTATCGACGGTGGTACGGAGTGCCGAGTATGCCGATCCATGGGCCTCGATCAGCGCCGTCAGTTCGGCGCCTGGCTCGCGAGGCGGGGCATCACGGGCGATCGCTTCAACGGTCGTTGCGACAACGATGCCACCGGACTGAAGCAGCAATGTGCGGCGATTGATCCTGGACGTGGTGAAACCCTCCTCTGACGGCAGGTGCTCGATGAACTGCTGCACCATAACACGAGGGCTTGCGCATTCCTGTCAGGAGCCTGGCCTGTCAGAGACGCCCGACACGCTCGATCAGGCCAGCATCAAGGCTTCAGCGTCACATGGAAATGTCCGTCGCGGATCGTCGCCTTGCCGTCCAGCGATTCCATGTCGGCCGAGAACGTGCCTTCGATGGCATTGCCATCGACTTTGGTGATCCTGAGCAACGCCGGCTGTTTCGAAGCGCGGTCGATCAGGAATTCATGGCTGTCGCGGCTGAGCTCGATGCAGGGTCCGTTGGCGTTGCAGTCGCGCGCCAGCGTCTGTTCCTGCAGCGAGGTCGCGTCGAACTGCAGCTTCAGCGTGGTGAGGTCAATGTCGCTGCGCTGCACGGAAGGCGTGGTCTGGACCAGCAGGACATTGCCGAGCGCAACCGCGATCATACCGGTTCCAGACGAGGACCAGTCCTTGTCGCCGATCCTGGCGCTGACACTGTCGCCGGGCTGTGCAGTGGACTCGATCTTCTGTTCGGCGGCCTTCGGGACCTGCGGCTTTGCCGGCGGCTGCGGCGCCTGTTTCGACGGTTCGGGCGCTGTCGGCTGTTCGGCCGGCTGGCCGGGGTTTGCACCCGGAGGCGTCAGCTCGAAATTGAAAACCTGCCATTGGCCCGCCTCGTTCCTGACCAGGTTGACGGTGGCCGGCAGCGTGATGTCGCCTTCCAGCGTCACGGTTCCGACGACCTTGCCCTGGCCGCTCTGCATCTCGCGGGTCGGCCAGGACGCGCTCTTGAATCTGGCAAGGCCCAAGCGCTGAACAGCCGCTTCGAAATCCTGTTCCGAAACGGCCTGTCTGAATCCACCCGCCGCCTTCTTGTAGCCGGCCGCGGCGCCGGAACTGGCGGTGGTGGCGAAGAAGTCGGTCGCGGCGTCGCTGATGCCGCTGGTGAAATAAAACACCGTGCCGACAATGACGGCGGCCACCACGGCGACAGCGGCAAGTCCGATCAGGAGCTTCTTGTAAAAGGGCATTCGGATCACTCTCCGAGAATCAAACCGCCCGCGCGGACCATATCGGCGGGGGTATGGCGGAGCAACCGAGGACGGCAGACAGTCGAGCCCGTCCATGACCACCCCGGATCGCGCCCACGACCCAATGGACCAGGTCGCGGCTATCGCAAATCAGATGACGGCGACGATGCCGGCGGTGTCGAAATAGAACGGCGTGCCGTCGAGCAGCAGCCCGTTCCTGAAGTGCAGGACCTCGGCGAAAGGCTGCTCGATGACGGCGCCGGTGGCGCGCGACGTGAGCCTCAGCGTGCATGACATGAAGACGGTGTCGTCGACGCGGGCCGCCGTCATGTTGGTAACCGCCATGTCGCTCCAGACCTCGCCCATCCGGCCGAGCAGGCCGGCGATGCCTTCCAGCCCCCTCCACTCGCCGGCATAAGGCAAGGAGGCAGGTTCGTGGACGACCACGTCGGGATGGAAAGCCCGGGCGAGGCTTGAAACATTCCTTGCGTCCGAGTTCAGAAATCCCAGCTCGACTTCGAACATGCGTTCGAGAAGCGGCATGGCATCGGTGCAATCACAGCTCATTTTCAGGCGGGCTCCATCATCGATTTGCGAGCGATCAGTGCCGGCTGGGCCGGATCGCCGCCACCCGTTTCCCGCCGGGGACCTTGATCGCGATTGAGGTCGCAGCCGTGCGCCGCATCGCAGCAGAACCCCTCCGTTCATTCACGGAGACTTCCACATGCACAGCCTCAAGACCGCTTTCACTTCCTCGTCTCGCGCAATTCCCGGCGCAACATCGCCGCGCGTTTTCGCCGGAATTGCTCTGGCCTGCCTGACCGCCGGGGCTGGCGGCATGGACGCGCGATCAACATGCCGGCATTCCTCCGCCTAGGCGGCCAGCCGGCGCATGGCGAGCGCGATGTCGTATGTTCATATGATGAGCGCTCGCCGGCGTCGCACTAATATGCCCCGCGAAGAAAGTCCGGGGGCAAGCGATGTCACGAACGCTCACTGATGGAAACGACAATCAATTCATCGACGTTGCCGGTGGCCCGTGGGTCTATGCGCTCGACGGCGACGATCGCCTTTACGGGCCGGGGACCCAGTCCGGCTATTGGTACGGAGGAGCAGGAAACGACGCGCTGCTCTTTCAGGGCGCCCACGAAGCAAGCATGTATGGGGGTGAAGGCAACGACACCATGCATAGCAGTACGGGTGGCGACGCGTGGCTCTACGGAGAAGATGGCGACGACCTGATCGTCTCGGGTCAATTCAGCTGGTCCATCGCTCAAAACACCGGTCAGATCATTCCCTTGTTCGGCACGACCTCCGGCTCGGATTATCTCGACGGCGGCCAGGGCATTGATGGCCTCTACGGCTTCGACGGCGATGACACCCTGTACGGTGGGACTGGCGACGACAGAGGAGACATTACAGTCGCAAGCGCAACAACCGCCGGCCTTCTGATGATCGTTCCCGCCGGGCTGTATGGAGGTTCGGGCAACGACTACATCGATGGCGGACAAGGCAACGACTGGATTGAAGGCGGGGATAACGACGATCGGATTTATGGCGGCGATGGTGATGATTTGATCCATGGCGACACTCCCGGTAGCGGCATCGGGGGAAATGACTGGATCGATGGTGGCGGCGGTGCTGACGAAATCCGCGGCGGCGTTGGCAACGACACCATCATGGGTGGTGACGGCAACGATAGGATGGACGGAGGAGCCGGCGCCGACACCTTCGACGGCGGACTTGGATTTGACCACGTTTACTACTGGGATTCGAGTTCCAGCGTAACCGTCGATCTCGGCAACATCGTCGCCGGAACGGGGGATGCTGCGGGTGATGTGTTCACCTATGTCGACGGTATCGTGGGCAGCCCCTACGGCGATCTGCTCCTTGGCGATCAATGGAGCAATGCTCTGTATGGCCGCGATGGATCGGACAATCTCTATGGCCGCCAAGGCAATGACCAGCTTAATGGCGGCGATGGGGATGATCACCTGGATGGTGGCGCCGGCGCTGACGCACTCTATGGCGGCATGGGCTTCGACACCGTCTACTACACCCAGTCCTTGAGCGGCGTTCGCGTGGATCTCGGCGGAATGTTGTCGGGCACCGGCGATGCGTCCGGAGATACGTTCCTGTTGGTCGACGGGATCGTCGGCAGCCAGTACGCCGACGATCTCTATGGCGACCAGTGGAGCAACACGCTCGCCGGCGGCGCCGGCAATGACTGGCTGAGCGGCCGCAACGGCAATGACAGTCTCTATGGCGGCGCCGGTGCCGATGTCTTTGTCGTAGCCCCCAACAACGGCTGGGACACGATCTTCGACTTCCAGGACAATGTCGACAAGATCGACCTCAGATCCTGGGGTTTCGCAACCGTCGGCCAGGCGCTCAACTACGTTGCCGATACCGGCCCGCATCTGCGTTTCGACTTTGCCGACGGGTCGCATCTGACCGTGCTCAATGTCGCGAATTTCGGCGACCTGGCCAACGACATCCTCGTGGCCTGAGGCCTGCACGAGCCCGCTCCGGCGAAGTGGAGCGGGCTAGCTACGCCCCAACGGATGACGCTTGACTGCGCCTCTGTCGGGTATCATCCTCGCCCGATCTCAGATGTACGTGGGCCTCGCCTGGCGAGGCAGTTCATCCGGCCTGAGTGTCGCGCGCAGCGGAGCGCATTTCGATCCTGGCCCTCGAACTGAATGTTCAGGCCCGGTCTTTTGCATTGCGTGCGGTACTCAACCTAACAGCACCGATTGCAAAGTCGGCAATGACCGGACCCGACATCCTTATCCGTTACCGAGCGAACTATGGTCGCGTCCCTGTTTGCCGCCGTTTTGCTTTCGCAACATCGATCTTTTGACGGGAGCATCAAAATGACTGCGGTAACTACTGGCGGATATGTTGGCGTCTTTGGACGAAACGAAATTTTCTCACCGTCCGTCCAAAATACACGCTTCTATATCGACGGGAACGATGGGCATGACGTCATTGTCGGAGACAAGCTGGAAGATCATCTCGTCGGGGGCCTAGGAACAGATTTCCTGCTTGGTGGAGGATCAGACGACTATATCCTCGGAGACGAATACTGGGATGATGAGACACAGAACACAAACCCAACAAGCGCCGCGGCCGCTGATGGAATTTACGGGGGCGACGGCAATGACACGATTTACGCAGGTGGAGGAAACAATTACGTCAGCGGAGACGAGGGCAACGATCATATTGTAGGCGGAAGCGGCAACGAAATGCTGCTTGGCGGAATTGGCGATGACCGGATTTATGGTCTGGGCGGGAACGATATCATTTACGGTGGGTCACCAGCTCAGGCCACGGCAATAGCATTCATCAATTCCAACGTCGGGACAATCATTCCAACTTTCAACGGCTTGACTGATGCAGCCTATAATGGCGGCACTTTTAGTCTGGGCGCCTTTCCTGCAGTTACCATCGGCACCGGCAACGACATGCTCGATGGCGGCGGTGGAGACGACAACATCTATGGCGGTGATGGCAACGACACCATCATGGGTGGCGATGGCAACGACAATCTGGACGGTGGCGCCGGTGCCGACAACCTCGACGGTGGCTTCGGATTTGACTTCGCTTTTTATTCTCAATCAGCCACAGGCGTAACCGCTGATCTCGGCAATATCGTCGCCGGGACAGGGGATGCTGCCGGTGATGTTTTCACCTATGTCGACGGCATCTGGGGCAGTGCCTACAACGATCTGCTCCTTGGCGATCAATGGAGTAACATCCTGTATGGCCGAGATGGCTCCGACAACCTCTACGGCCGCGAGGGCAATGACCAGCTCCATGGCGGCGACGGCGATGACCACATGGATGGCGGCGCCGGGGCCGATGTCCTCGACGGTGGGCTAGGCTTCGACTTCGTCTACTATTCGCAAGCGAGCAGCGGGGTTCGCGCGGATCTCGCCGGAACATTCTCGGGCACCGGTGATGCAGCCGGCGATACCTTCAGTTTCGTCGACGGCCTGTCGGGCAGCGCCTATGCCGATGACCTTTATGGTGACCAGTGGGGTAACACGCTTTCCGGCGGCGGCGGCAATGACTGGCTGAGCGGTCGCAACGGCGATGACAGCCTGTATGGCGGTGCTGGAGCTGACACATTTGTAGTTGCACCCAACAACGGCTGGGACACGATCTTCGACTTCCAGGACAATGTCGACAAGATCGACCTCAGGTCCTGGGGCTTCGCAACCGTTGGCCAGGCGCTCAACTACGTCGCCGACACCGGCCCGCATCTGCGTTTCGACTTTGCCGACGGGTCGCATCTGACCGTGCTCAATGTCGCCAATTTCGGCGACCTGGCGAACGACATCCTCGTGGCTTGAAGCCAGCAACGAGCCCGCCCGGCGAAGCGGAGCGGGCTCGTTGGAATTCTGTCGAAGAAATCTAAGCCACCGTCCCCGTCGGCTCGCTCCTCGCCGCGCGCAGCAGCTCCGAGCGCACCCACGGGTCGGCCATGGCGCTTGGAACGGCGCGGGCACGCACCTCGTCGGGCAGCGTCGAGACTTCGCCATAGAGGCACGACCAGCGCTGGCAGTGTTCGGCGAGCGGGCGCTCGCTGCGTTCCCAGGCCGCCAGCCGGGCGGGGATGTCGCGCGGGTCGGCGAGGTCTTCCATATGGGCGGCAAGCGCCAGCGCGCTCTGCATGGCCATGCCGCCGCCCTGGCCGAGATTCGGCGGCTGGGCGTGCGCCGCGTCCCCCAGGATCGCGGCGCGGCCGGCCGACCAGGATTTGACGGTGACGATGCTGTAGGGGCTCCAGGCCAGCACGTCGTCGATGCGGTCGATGAGATGTGCCCAGGCCGGGAATGAGGCGCGCCAGGTCGCCTTGTCGAGCGGATAGGCGCGGCCCTTCTCGTCGGTGTCCTGGCAGGTCAGCGCGAGATAGATCCGCCCTCCGGCCAGCGGGGTGATCAGGAAGCGCCGCATGCCGGACCAGCATTCGATGTATTTGTCGGCGCCGCCCGCACCGAGGTCGCCGATATCGCCTTCGATGATGGTGCGGATCGCACCTTCCGTCGTCTGCTGGTGGCTGAGCTCCAGGCCGAGCGCCTTGCGGACCGGCGACCAGACGCCGTCGGCGCCGACGACGAGATCGCCCTGCACCGCACGCCTGTTGGCGAAGAGCAGATCGCCCTGCGCGCCGGCGCCGATCACCTCCTGGCCGGTGCGGATTTCGACGCCTGCCTTTTCGGCGGCACCCTTCAGGCCTTCGAGCAGGTCGCGCCGGTGCAGCGTGACCAGCCGGACCTGCGGCGGCAGGCCACCATCGTCGAGGATCGAATTGTCATGGCCGCGCTGCTCCATGGCATGGCCGCGATAGGCATTCTGCGACAGGCCGCTCAAGCCCAGCGCCTCGAGGATGCGCAGGCCGTTCTCCCAGATGTAGATGCCGGCGCCCGAAGCCCTGAGCTCGGCCTGCCGCTCGAACACGGTGACGTTCCAGCCACGCTGCGCCAGCGCCGTTGCCGCCGTCAGCCCCGCGAAGCCCGCGCCGGCGATGAGTGCCGTTGGTTTGCCTGTCATCTTTTCCTCCTCGCGCCGCGCAAACAGCCGCGGCCATGCCTCGTCACATGCCGAAATAGCGGCGCTTCACGTCCGGATCGTCGACCAGCTCACGCGCCGGTCCCGACAGCGTCACGATGCCGTTTTCGATGATGTAGCCATGGTCGGCGGTTTCGAGCGCCAGCTTTGAATTCTGCTCCGACAACAGAACCGTGTAGCCGTCGGCACGCAGCTGGCTGATGATCTCGAACACCTTCTTGACCATGATGGGCGCCAGCCCCAGCGTCGGTTCGTCGAGCAGGATCAGCCGCGGCTTCGCCATCAGGCTGCGGCCGATGGCCAGCATCTGCTGTTCGCCGCCGGACATCGAGCCGGCCAGCTGCCGGCGTCGCTCCTTCAGTCGCGGAAACTGCCGATAGATCTCCTCCAGCCGTTCCAGCGCGCCGCCATGCGCGCGCGGCACGACCGCGCCGAGCCTGAGGTTCTGCTCCACCGTCAGCGCGGCGAAGACCATGCGGCCTTCCGGCACCAAGGCGATGCCACCATCGACACGGCTGTGCGAAGGGTTTTTGGAAATATCGGCGCCGTCATAGACGATCGCGCCGCTGTTGGCGCGGATCAGGCCGAGGATCGTCTTCATCAGCGTCGTCTTGCCGGCGCCGTTCGGACCGACCAGCGCGGTGATCGAGCCCGGCTCGACGCCAAGGCTGATGTCGCGCAGGATCACCACCGGGCCGTAGCCGGCGGACAGGCCCTTGATGTCGAGCAGCGCCGTCATCCGAAATACACCTTCAGGACGTTCTCATCGGCGACGACCTGCTCAGGAGTCCCCATGGCGATGGGCACGCCATGGTCCAGTACCAGGATGCGGTCGGACAGGTTCATCAGCGCGCCCATGACATGCTCGATAATGAGGATGGTGAGGCCGCGCTCCTGCCGCAGCCGGAACAGCGTCGCAGTCATTTCGGCGACTTCCGTCGCGGTCAGGCCGGCCATGACCTCGTCGAGCAGCACCAGCCTGGCACCGGTCGCCAGCGCACGCGCAATCTCCAGTCGCTTCTGGTTGGACAGGGTCAGGCTTGCCGCGAGCTGATCGGCGAGCGGCGCCAGACCGACATCTTCCAGCGCCTGGCGCCCGGCAGCGGTCGCCTCCGCCAGCCGGCGCGTGCGCGCCGAGCCGTACATGGCCGAGACGATGACGTTGTCGAGCACGGTGAGGTTGCCGAAGGGACGCACGATCTGGAACGTGCGGCCGAGGCCGAGGCGGCAGATCTGGTCGGGCCGTTGGCCGGCCAGAGGCCTGCCGGCGAAGCTGATCGAACCGCCATTCGGCCGAATCTGGCCGGCGATGACGCCGAACAGCGTCGTCTTGCCGGCGCCGTTGGCGCCCATCAGGCCGAAGATCGCGCCTTCCTCCACCGTGAAGCAGACGTCCTGCAGGGCCTTCAGCCCGCCGAACTGCTTGCAGACATTCTTGACATCGAGGAGCGTCATGCGCGGCCGAGCCCCTTGCGCACGAGGCCGGCGAGGCCCTGTGGAACGAACAGGATGAAGACGATGAGCAGGGCGCCCAGGATCATCATGTAGGCCTGCGGGAAACGCGCCCACAAAAGCTCCGACAGCATGACCAGGAACAGCGTGCCGAGCAGCGGTCCCGACACCCGGCCGAGCCCGCCGACGATTGCCGTGGTGACGATGGTGAAGGACACCGCCGGATCGAAGGCCTGGTCGGCGGCGAAATAGCTGGTGCGCAGAACCAGCAGCCCGCCGACGATGCCGGGGATGATCGCCGACGCCACGAAGGCGAACAGCTTCAGCCGCGTCACCGGTACGCCGATGGCTTCGGCGGCGACTTCGTTCTCGCGGATGGCGGCAAGCCCGCGGCCGAAACGCGACTGCGCGGCCCAGGCGGCGAGCGCGGTGGCGATGACGGCGAGCGCCAGCATGGCGTAGTAGAGTGCTTCCAGCGAGGGCGCGTCGAAGATCATGCGGCTGAACTGGCCGAGCCTGGTCTCCAGGAGCATGACCAGGTTCTTGACCAGCTCAGCGAAACCGAAGGTCAGGATGACGAAATACGGCCCCTTGACGCGCAGCACCGGCAGCCCGACCACCAGCGCCAGCAGGCCGGCGGCGGCACCCGACAGCGCCAGCGCATAAGGCACCGGCATCCAGTCCAGGCTGACGACCAGCACATAGGCGCCGATGCCGTAGAAGACGGCATGGCCGAGCGAGATATAGCCCGTCGTCGCCGACAGCAGCGACCAGCTCTGGATCAGCGCGATCCACATGGCGATGATGAAAGCGACGCCCAGCCAGTATTCGGACCCGAACTGCGGCACCAGCGCCAGCAGGATCACGACGAAGGCGGCGATCAGGAGCTTGCCGGTCATCGTGCCTGCACCGCCTTGCCGAACAGGCCCTGCGGGCGCAGCAGCAGCACGCCGACGAAGATGCCGTAGATGAGGATCGACCGGTAGGTGGCCGAAGTGAGTGCCACGCCGAAGGTCTCGATGAAGCCGAGCACGAAGCCGGCGGCAATGCCGGCGGCGATGTTGCCGAGCCCGCCCATGATGACGACGACGAAGGCGGCGATGGTGAAAGGGAAGCCCATGAAAGGCGTGATCTGCTGCGTCATGGAGACCAGCACGCCGGCGACGCCGGCAATGGCGAAGCCGGCGCAGATCGAGATCATCTGCACGCGCTCGACATTGACACCGACGACGGCGGCCGCGTCCTTGCGCTCGATGACGGCAAGCAGGCTCCAGCCAGCGACATGGAAGCGCAGGAAGGCGAGCGCGCCGAGCGTGATCAAGGCAGCGACGCCGAGCAGCAACAGCATGCTGCCGGTTGCCGACACACCGGCGAAGCTATGGACGCCATCGAGGAACTGGTAGCCGCGCGAGGTGGCGCTGAAGGCCAGCGAGGCGCCGTTCTGCAGGATCACCGACAGGCCATAGAAGATGATCAGCGAATTGGCCTCAAGCCGCTGCGCCAGCGCCGGCGAGCCGAGCTGCCGTTTCAACAGCACGACATAGACCAGGAAGCCGAACGCCGCGCACAGCATCGTGGTGGTGGCCAGCGAGACCACCGGCGAGATGCCGAGCAGCGTGAACGACCAGAACGCGGTGTAGGCACCGATCATGACCAGGTCGCCATGCGCGATGTTGAGCAGCCGCAGCGAACCGTAGACGAGGTTCAGGCCCAGCGCGACAAGCGCATAGAGCGCGCCGGAGACGACCGCCGCGAACAGGAGTTGCTGGAACATGGGCCTCTCACCAGCCCGTCTTCGGCCTGAAGTCCTTTGTCTTGATCTGCTCCGGCCAGACCAGCTCGAGGCTGCTGTCCTGGATCTGCAGGAAGGAGGTCGGCGTCATGGAGTTCTGGACGCCGTCGAACTTGACCGGGCCGTTGATGGTGTCGAAGGTCGTCGACGCGATCGTCTCGCGCAGCTTCTCCCTGTCGAGGCCGGCCGTCGCCACCGCCTGCTCAAGGATCTCCATCGACATGAAGGAGAGCACACTGTCGAGTGCGTCCGGCGCTTCCTTGTACCTGGCGAGATAGGCGTCGTAGAACGGTTTGGCCTTCGGCCATTTGCTCTGGTTGGGCGACCAGTGGCCGACCGTCACGATGTTGTTGGCGCCGGTGCCGAAAGCCTGCTGGTAGGCCGAAATGGTCGGGCCGATCAGCGAGAGCACGAACGGCGCCTTCACATTGAGCTGCCTGGCCTGGGTGGCGAACAGGAAGGTGTCCGACGGGTAGCTCAGCACGATGAAGGCATCGGGGCTGGACTGGTTGGCGCCGCTGATCAGCGTCGTCATGTCCTTGATGTCGGGCGGGAAGTCCTCGTTGGCGACCAGCTTGATGCCGTTCTTCTCCAGCGCCGGCAAAAGATAGGTCTTGATCTCCTGCGCCAGCGGCAGAACGTTGGCGAAGACGGCCGCCGTCTTGACGTTCTCCTTCGCCATGAAGGCGGCGAGCTCCTCGCCGACCTTGTCGGGGATGACGGCGGTGGGGAACCAGATGTAGCCGGGCTTGACCTCGCGCAGCTTCACGGAAGCCGCGGTGTTGCCGACCATCGGGAACTTGTGCCGGGCCAGCACCGGCGCGAGCGCCAGGTGGATCGGCGTGCTCCAGGGCGCGGCAAGCAGATCGACCTTGTCCTGGGTGATCAGCTTCTCGTAGATGCGCACGGCATTGGCCGGGTTGGACTGGTCGTCATAGCTGACGAACTCGACCGGCCGACGCTGGCCGCCGCCGATGTCGAGGCCGCCGGCGGCGTTGACCTGGTCCTTCCAGAGTTCATAGGCGTTGACCTGTGAAGGCGCGGCCTGCGCGAACAGCCCGGTCAGGCACATCGAATAGCCGATGCGCAGCGGGGCGTCCGCAGCCAGCGCCAGGCGCGTCGTCACCGGCGCGAGCGCGGCAGCGGCCAGGAACGTCCTGCGGCTTATCGTGAAAGTCATATATCCTCCTCCGGCGCGTCTTGCTGCGCTGCCTTCCCATGCCCTCGACGGGGCTGTTCCCACATCATTGCCCGGTGCGTGTTCGCACTCTTGAACGAATGACGTTCTTTTATGAACGCCGATATGCCGCTGAGTGTCAATAGCGAATTACGTTCTTTTATCGAGAGCGTTTCGCGACCTCGAGGTGGCCGGATGGGCGTGCCGGCGCGAGGCGATGAAGCGAGCGCTGACGACCGCGCCCGCGACCGGAACCAGTGCAGGCATGTGATGGCGCGGCTGTTAAGAACCGCTGCAACTGGGTCGGCGTTCCGGCATGGATCCCCGACACTCTCAGTTCCCTGCGGTCGCTTCGAGGCCGAGGATGACGGGCTTCCGTTGCCTCGCCAAAACCACGAGTGCCCATACCGCCAACGCGAACGAGAAAGGCCGGCGTCGTCACCGACGTTGGAGATTGCCGGAACCCTCCTACCCTCGTCGGCCTCGAAAGGAGCGAAGCTACTGAAGAGTGTCGGGGATCCATTCCGAAACGCCGACGATAGGCGCTGCGGTGCAGAACAGCCCAGTTCCGACAGCCCGAAATCTAGCGGGAGCCGCCGATCAACATCCCTACCAGCGCGCCCTCGACATCGGCCGTGTTGGCGGTGCTTTCATTGGCGGCGCGCTGGGATTTCACGCGCATGGCGACACCGTCGAAGGTCAGCATCAGCAAATGGGCAAAGGCGCGCAGGCGCGGGTCCTGCGGCGTGTAGCCGTCGAGCGCATCACAGACGATCTGCACGATCTTGTTCTCGGCCCAGTGCAGCAGGTCCGGCTTGTATTTGTCCTTGGGCATGACGATGGCCAGGCCCTCCATCAGGGCCGAGGTGTAGCCGGTCTTGTCGTCGGCGATGTCGTTTAGCAGGCCCCAGACAAGGCGCTGGATCTTGCGCTCCGGCGTCTTCAGCCGCGCCACCGCGCGCTCCAGCGCCAGCACCTGCGCTTCGAACCAGGGCGTGTAGATGGTGAAATAGATCTGCAGCTTGGATTCGAAATAGACATAGACATTGGACGGCGCGATGCCGGCGCCCTTGGCGATTTTGGCGACCGTGGTGTCCATGTAGCTGGTCATGGCGATCTGCGACGCCGCCGATGTCAGGATCGCCTGCCGAACCGATTCATTCTTGACGCGGGCCAAGATCACCCCTCTCGCGCAAATCAGAAATACTACGCTTAAGCGCGGAATCTTCGGTGGTCAAACGGCCAACCGACAAAAGACCATGCTCCGGCGACGCAACGACCCTCACCTCAAAAAAGAATGACATTCTCTATTGACATCGATGGACTTCGACTCTTTTCATAAAAGAACGTCATTCGTTATAGCACAGGGAACGCATAACGCATGGCCAGCAAATGGAGCCAGGCGCAAAGGATGCCCGGTCCAGAAACGGGAGAGCCTGATGCCAACCTTGCAGATCAACGACCATCCGATCGCCTATCTGGAATTCGGTGACCCGCAGGCCGACACCATCATCCTCTTGTCCGGCTGGGCGCAGGACAACCGCCTGTTCAAGAACCTGTCACCGCTGCTTGCCGAGCATTTCCACGTGCTGGTGCCCGACTATCGGGGCCATGACGCCAACGAGACCGTGCATGGCGACTTCGGCACCGAGGAGTTGGTCGACGACATCGCCGCCTTCATCGCAATCAAGGCGCCGAAGAACCCGATGCTGGTTTCGACCTCGCATGGCTGCTGGGTCAATATCGGCCTTTGCGAGCGGCTCGGCCTCGAACGCACCATCCTGATCGACTGGCTGATGCAGCCGCATCCGGGCTTCATCCAGCAACTCGAGGACGGACAGGACCCGCAGCGCTACAGGCAAGGCCGCGACAGCTTCTTCAACGAATGGGAAGCGACGACCGACAATGTCGACGTCATCAACCACATGAAGAAGGAAATGGCCTGGTTCTCCGGCCCGATGTGGATGCGCGCCTGTCGCGAGATCCTCAGGGCCTACACCAGATACGGCTCACCGCTGCAGCGCATGGAAGGGCTCAAGCAGCAACCCGAACTCATCCACATCTATTCGCAGCCGCTGTCGGCCGAATACCGCCAATTCCAGGAAGACTATTCCGCCGGCCACCCCTGGTTCCGCCCTGTGCACATCCCCGGCCAGACGCATTTCCCGACGCTGGAGAACCCGGCAGCAGTGGCGAAGGCGATCTTGGAGTTTGGGAAGAGGTAAGTCTGAAACGCTTAGGCCTAGAAACCCTGCGAAATACCGAAAAAATATCTGGCTATTAAATCCCACAAGATGTCAGTCCCCGTTTTGAGGCGCATATGTATCACAGCAAATTTTGGAGCCTCCTACGAGAACACCACCTGCGATAGGATCCGTCCAATGAGCCAAATGCAAATCCCCAGCTGACTTTTGTTAACCAGCAACGCTCAATGCCGGGAAATACTAGTTCCCGACTAGACACCTCTCAAATAGCCCGCTTTGATTGTGCTGGGGAATATGGGGGATTTGGTGCTATCGTCTCAGCACATCCAAGAACGGCTTTCGCTCGCTTACATCCATGCCGTTTCTGGCCGGGCAGGTGTAAATGTATCAGGCGCAAGTGTGCATGACTATGGTGTAGATGGCAGATTGCAGCCGCTCGTCAGGCGTGGTGGGCGCACAGTCGAGAATGGCTTCAATCTGGATTTTCAAGCCAAATCGACAACACGTTGGCAGATAAGCGGCGACACAATTGTCTACGACTTAGAAGCGAAAACATATAACGACATAGTTTCGCGTGATCCTTTGGCAACACCGCTTGTCCTGCTGCTAATGTGCCTCCCGGAGAACGACATTCATTGGTTGGCAGTTGATGAGAATTCAGCGGTGCTGCGAAACTGCTGTTATTGGATGCGATTCGCACACGGTCCCGTAACGCGCAACGTTTCTACGGTTCGGATATATGTCCCACGAGCAAATGTCCTAAACGTCGAAGGACTAAGAGGCCTTTTGAGGCAAGTCCAGCAAGAAGCTCAGGGAAGAGCCATATGATTGCCTCTCCTGCGATACTTCCTCCACTCGGCCTACTCAGAAGGCACCTAGAATCGACTGGGTGGGAAAAGCTACCGGCAGGACCGGGTCTAGAAGTTTTTACTTTACCCTCCGGCTCTCCGGAGGATGATGTGATAGAAATTATTCTAAATCGCAACCCTGACGAAGCGGGTGCAAGCACTAGAATTGAGCAGGCCGTAAGAACGCTAAGCCAAATCTACGGCGAGGCGTTCGAAGCAACTGCTGCAAAGATTCGTATGTTGGACTACGATGTAATTAAGGCCATTCTACCCGATAGAACTGTTTTTCGAGATAGTATACGTTTTCGTCTTGGCGAGAGGTTTTTGTCTGGTCTGAGGCGCTTGCTAACTTCGACGGCAATCGCCCAACATACGGGATCCACCCACTTCATCCAGTCAGACCTCAAGGGATTGGAATTCGTGGGAAATTGCAGACTCGGACACACTTTCCGGGGCAGTTTTGGCTTTACAATCGAAAGCCCGGTCGGGCCGCGGGGCTATCCGGATGACGAGTTCCCGCATGGTCCGGCTCCATTCGAACGACGAGTTGTCGAGCGATTGGCAGTTGGGCTTAGAGCGGTTGAAACAAGTGTGCGAACAGACGACATCAGAGCTATCGAGAGCCAATTGACGTCGGGCGCAAATGTAAACATGCTCGATGATCTGTCGACACTCATTCAGCATACAGAAGGTGCTGAACTTAAGTTTTCATTTGCTTTCTCAGATGCGTGGCAATCCAACCTCGATCAAACCACACAAGCGACAATCTTGCCGCGAGCTATCGATTTTACACAAGAATTGGTCCGCAGATATCGTCTCCAGGAAAAAGCGTCGACCGTCACTTTGGTTGGCCACGTCTACCGACTGGAAGCGCGTGGCGACCCATCTGACTTGTTCAACGAACAGACTACAAGAGATGCGTCAATTGAGGTGGCTGGGGGAGAATATGAGGGTAAAACCTTTAGGCTTCGGCTCCCCCCAGATGACTACATATCCGCAATACACGCACACGAAAGCGGCAAAGTAGTCGTCGTAGAAGGAAGTTTGGAGCAGAATTCGCGTGGCTATAGTTTGAGCCGCGTGCAAAATTTCCGAGTGCTGTAGTCTGATGGCAATGGTGAGCATTGCCGTATCAATTGTTCACACCACCACTGCACCCGCCTGCACCGTCGTCACCGCGATCATCGAGAACACATCCTCGGCGCTGCAGCCGCGCGACAGATCGTTAGCCGGCTTGGCCAATCCCTGCAGGATCGGGCCGATGGCGGTGGCGCCGCCGATGCGCTGGGCGATCTTGTAGCCGATGTTGGCGGCGTCGAGATTGGGGAAGACGAAGACATTGGCTTCGCCATGCAGTGCGGAGTGAGGCGCCTTGGCAGCGCTCACCGCCTCGACGAAGGCGGTGTCGAACTGCAGTTCGCCGTCGATGACGAGCTCGGGGTCGGCGGCGTGGGCCAGGCGGGTGGCCTCCACCACCTTCGAGACGCGCTCGTGCGCTGCGCTGCCATTGGTCGAGAAGGACAGCATCGCCACCTTGGGCGCAGCACCGGCCAGCGCCTGGTAGGAACGCGCCGACATGCGGGCGATGTCGGCCAGGCCGGCGGCATCGGGATCGACCACCAGGCCGCAATCGGCGAAGACGAAGGCGCCCTTCTTCACGTGGTAGGGCTGGCACAGCATCATCAGGAAGAAGGACGAGACCAGCCCGACACCGGGCGCGCGGCCGATGCATTGCAGGGCGGCCCGTACGGTGTCGGCCGTGGTGGCGACGGCACCGCCGACCGTGCCGTCGGCCTCGCCCTCGCGCACCATCATGGCGGCGAAGGTGAGCGGTGCGCGCACGGCGGCATAGGCCAACGCACCGTCGACACCCTTGTCCTTGCGCAGCGCGTGATAGGCGGCCGCCAGGCGGGCGGTCAGCGCCGAAGTCTCCGGGTCCTCGATGCGGATAGCCTCGCCCGAGATGCCGGCCTCCGCGAGCCTTTGCTCGACGATGCTGCTGCGGCCGACCAGCGTGACCTGCGCAATGCCCTCGCGCACCGAGCGCAGCGCCGCCTCGGCGATGCGAGGATCCTCACCCTCCGGCAACACGATGCGGCGCGGCGATGCCCTGGCGGCGGCGAGGATGCGTTCCAGCGGCTTCATCAGGCGTGACCCAGATAATAGATGCCGGCGAGGATGAAGAGGCCGATGAAGATGGTCTCGGCGACGATCAGCGCCACGGCATCGCCGCCGACATCGAGCACGCGGCGCAGCGAGGTCTTCATGCCGACGGCGACGATGCCGGCCAGCAGCGCCCAGCGCGACACCTCCATGCCGGCCTTCGAAACCGCTTCCGGCACGAAGCCGAGCGAATTGGCGGCGGCGAGGATCAGGAAGGCGATGACGAAACCGGGCAGCAGCGGCGGCCGCTTGCCGGCGTCGCCGACCGGACCGGCGCTGCGGGTGGCGATAGAGAACACCAGCACGACCGGCGCCAGCATGGTGACGCGGATGAGCTTGACCAGCGTGGCGGTCTCGCCTGCCTCCGGTGAAACCGAGAAGCCGGCGCCGACCACCTGGGCGACATCGTGGATGGTGCCGCCGAAGAAGATACCGGTGGCACGCGCATCGAGGCCGATGCCTTCGGCGATCATCGGGTAGAAGATCATGGCCAGCGTCGACAGCACCGTCACCGACAGCACTGTGAAGATCAGGTTGCGCTCGGAGAACTCGTTGCGCGGCAGCACGGCGGCGATCGCCATGGCGGCCGACGCGCCGCAGATGGCGACCGAGCCGCTGGTGATCAGCGCCAGCCGCCAGCCGCGGCCGAGCAGTTTTGCGGCAGCGAGGCCGAACAGGATGGTGGCGGCGATGGCGCAGACCAGCAACAGGATGGTGCCGGCGCCGAGCCCGACCAGCAGGTCGACGCTGATGCGCATGCCGAGCAGAGCGACGCCGATGCGCAGCACCTTCTTGGCGCTGAGATCGATGCCGGCGACGCAGCGCCCCTCCTCCGACAGGAAGTTGAAGGCGATGCCGAGCAGCAGCGCCATCAGCATGGCCGGCGCACCGTAATGGTCCGACAGGAACTGCGCCGCGATGGCGACGGCTCCGGTCACGGCAAGGCCCGGCCACCAGGCTTGCGCCAGCGAAGGCAGGTCGTTGAGGCGTCGGGTCGCGGCGGCGGTGTTCATCCAATCATTCCCGGATCGAGAGGGAGGCCCTACCCGGCGAACCGGGCAGGACTTGGCGCCATCAGGCGCGCTGCTGCGGGCGCATGTCGGCGCCGTCGATGCCGGCCACCGGCACCGGCTTCTTCATCGCGTCGCGGCGGAAGGGCTCGCCGAGCTCCTGGTTGAGGATGACCTCGATGAAGGTGGTGACGCCCTTGGCCTGATCATCGATCGCCTTGCCCAGCGCTTCGGTGAGGCCGGCCGTGGTGTCGACGGTGACGCCCTTCAGCCCGCAGCCGTCTGCCACCTTGGCGTAGCTGAGGTTGGGGTTGAGCTCGGTGCCGACGAAATTGTTGGCGTACCACAGCGTGGTGTTGCGCTTTTCCGCACCCCACTGGTAGTTGCGGAAGATCACCATGGTGATCGCCGGCCAGCCGTCGCGGCCGATGGCGCCCATTTCATTCATGGAGATGCCGAAGGCGCCGTCACCGGCGAAGCCGACCACCGGTACGTCGGGGCAGCCGATCTTGGCGCCGACGATCGACGGGAAGCCGTAGCCGCAGGGGCCGAACATGCCGGGCGCCAGATATTTGCGGCCTTGCTCGAAGCTCGGATAGGCATTGCCGATGGCGCAGTTGTTGCCGATGTCGCTGGAGATGATCGCTTCCTTGGGCAAGGCGGCCTGGATCGCACGCCAGGCCTGGCGTGGCGACATGCGGTCGGCCTCGCGCCGGCGCGCCGTGGCGTTCCACTCGGTGCCCGGATCGTCCTCCTCGTGGTCCATCGACGACAGCTGCTGCAGCCAGGCCGAACGGGTCTGGTGGATCGCCGCCTTGCGCGCCTCGCGGCCCTCATTGCCGGCCGCCGGCGTCAGCTTTTCGAGGATCTGGCGTGCCACCTGCCTGGCGTCGCCACAGATGCCGACCGAGACCTTCTTGGTCAGGCCGATGCGGTCGGCATTGATGTCGACCTGGATGACGGCGGCGTTCTTCGGCCAATAGTCGATGCCGTAGCCCGGCAGGGTCGAGAACGGGTTGAGGCGCGTGCCGAGTGCCAGCACCACGTCGGCCCTGGCGATCAGCTCCATCGCCGCCTTCGAGCCGTTGTAGCCGAGCGGGCCAACGGCGAGGCGATGGCTGCCCGGGAAGGCATCGTTGTGCTGGTAGCCGCAGCAGACCGGCGCGTCGAGCTTCTCGGCCAGCGCCATGGATTCGGCAATGGCGTTGCCGATGACGACGCCGGCGCCGTTGAGGATGACCGGGAATTTCGCTTCCGAAAGCAGCTTCGCCGCCTCGGCGATGGCCTGCGGGCCGCCGGCCGGCCGTTCGAAGCGCACGATCGCCGGCAGGTCGACATCGATGACCTGGGTCCAGAAATCGCGTGGGATGTTGATCTGTGCCGGGGCGCAGCCGCGCCAGGCCTTCTCGATGACGCGGTTCAGCACTTCGGGAATGCGCGAGGGGTCACGCACCTCTTCCTGGTAGCAGACCATCTCCTCGAACATCGCCATCTGGTCGACTTCCTGGAAACCACCCTGGCCGATGGTCTTGTTGGCCGCCTGCGGCGTGACCATCAGCAGCGGCGTGTGGTTCCAGTAGGCGGTCTTCATGGCGGTGATGAAGCCGGTGACGCCGGGGCCGTTCTGGCCGATGGCCATCGACATGGTGCCGGTGGCGCGGCTGAAGCCGTCGGCCATCATGCCGGCATTGGTTTCATGGGCGCAGTCCCAGAATTTGATGCCGGCCTTGGGGAACAGATCGGACACCGGCATCATGGCCGAGCCGATGATGCCGAAGGCATGCTCGATGCCATGCATCTGCAGGACTTTGACGAAGGCTTCTTCGGTGGTCATCTTCATGTCTTGGTTTCCTTTCGATGGGGTCGGGCCAGCGTCGCCGGCGGATTTCTGTTGGAGCGTGATCGGCTTCCGCTCAGAGGATTTCGTCCTTGAGGTAATACCAGCGGTACATGCCGGCCTGGCCGAGGCGGCGGAACGGCGTCAAAAGGCCATGGCTGGGCAGCGGCGAGGTGAAGATCGGCAGGTCGAGCCCGGCGCCCTTGCCGGCCACCATCTGCGCCATGCGGCGGCCGGCCTGGGCCGAATACATGACGCCATTGCCGCCATAACCCATGGCGTAGAACAGGCGCTGGCCGGGGTCGGGCTGGAAGATGCGCGGCATCATGTCGTGGCTGACATCGACCCAGCCCCACCAGGAGTAATCGATCTCGATGCCCCGCAGGATCGGAAACTTGCGCGCGAGCCCTTCCAGCAGCAGCGCCAGATGTTTCGGGTTGACCGCGTCGCGGCCGGTGATGGCGCTGCGGCTGCCGATCTGCACGCGCCCATCCGGCAACATGCGGTAGTAGTGGCGCAGCGTGCGCGTGTCGGTGAGCGGGATTCGCGCCTTGAAATTGAGCGCCGCCCGTTCGTCCTCGGTCAGCGGCCGGGTGACCACCGAATTGGACAGGATCGGCATCAGCCGGTGCCGGGTCAGCGCATGCAGGCCGGGCGAGGTGTAGCCGGCGGTGGCGATGCAGACCGCCCGCGCCCGCACCGTGCCGCCCGGCGTCCTGAGATGGTGGACGCCGCCCTTCAGCTCGCTGGCCAGCACCGGGCTTGCCGTGTGCACCTTCGCCCCCAGCCTGCGGGCGAGCCTGAGATAGCCGAAGGCCAGCTTGGCGGCATGGATGCCGATGCCATCGGGTTCATACATCGCGCCCCTGGCCTCGGCGTCGCGCACGAAATCGCCATGCACCTCGTCACGGCCGACCATGCGGGCCTTGTAGCCGAACACCTCGTTGAGCAGGCGGGTCTCCTTCTCCAGCGCCGGCAGCATCTTGTCGCGGTGGGCGATGTAGAGGTGGCCGCCATCCTGCGGCTCGCAGTCGATCTCGGGCTCGCGGATCAAAGCGCGGAACAGCTCGAAACCCTCGGCGATCTCGGCATGCAGCCGGCGGGCGACGTCGACGCCCCAGCGCTCGATCCACTGCGAGCGCTTGAGTCGGCCGGCCGAAATCTGCGCCTGGCCGCCATTGCGGGTCGAGCAGCCCCAGGCGACGCCATTGGCTTCGAGCACGGTGGCCTTGATGCCGTGTTCCCTGGCGAGATGGATGGCGCAGGACAGCCCGGTGTAGCCGGAGCCGACGATGGCGACGTCGACGTCGATGTCCTGCGTGACCGGGCCATCGTCTTCCGGCTCGGCACCGGCGGTGGCGATCCAGTAGGTGGGGGCATAATCCTTGCCATCGCCGGGGTTCGGCGCATGCACCGGATCATAGGCTGGATCGAACGGCTTGCGCCGCGCCGTCGGCCTGACGAGCTGCTGTTCCATGACCACTCCTCCCCCAAAACCACTCAGGCGCCGACCGCGAGCAGCGGCCGGTTCTTGCGGAAGGCCTGCTTGCGCACGATCCTGTCGCCGTCGAGCGTGAACAGGTCGCAGCCCTCGGCCTCGACGCGGCTGCCGTCGGCATTGGTGCCGGTGAAGGTCCATTCCGAGACGGCGCGGGCGCCATGGACGAAGTGACCGTGATGCGCCCAGTGCGCGTCGGGCATCGTCTTCCAGACACCGCTGAAGGCACTGGCGATGGCATCGGGGCCCTCGAAACGGGTGCCGTATGCCTCGGCCCCGCCGACCGCGTTGAAGACGCAGTCGTCGGCAAAGAAACGCATCACACCGTCGATGTCGTGCCGGTTGAAGGCATCGAACAGGTGGCCAAGGTCGTCGGCGGTCAGCGCCATGGTGTGGTCCTCGTCTCTTGTCATGGTGGTCTTCGGGGCGGCGCCGGGCACGGCTCCGCCGTGGCCGGAAGAACCGGCCGGTTGAACGGTCGTCTGGGTGTGTGAGGCTGGGCTGTCGCTCAGCCCGGCGGGGCGTTGGTCTTGTGTCTCGCCATCAGATCTTGCCCTTCCACGGGATCAGGATCTTCTCGAGGTGGCGCAGCAGCAGGTCGAAGGCGAAGGCGAAGATGCCGATCACGATGATGCCCATGATGACGGTGTCGCTGGCCAGATATTCGGCCGCGTTCAGCACCATGAAGCCGAGGCCGCGATGGGCCGCCACCATCTCGGCGGCCACCAGCGTGGTCCAGCCGACGCCGATGCCGATGCGCATGCCGGTGAAGATCTCCGGCAGCGCAGCCTTGAGGATGACCTGGCTGATGACCTGGGCGCGGGTAGCGCCCATCGCATAGGCGGCATGGATCTGCTCGGTCGAGACCGAGCGCACGCCGGCGCGCGCCGCGATCGCCATCGGCGCGAAGATCGCCAGGTAGATGAGGAAGACCTTCGGGAACTCGCCGATGCCCAGCCAGATGATGATCAGCGGCAGATAGGCAAGCGGCGGCAGCGGGCGGTAGAATTCGATGATCGGATCGAACAGGCCGCGTATGGTGCGGTTGACGCCCATCAGGATACCGATGGGCACGGCGGTGACGAGCGCCAGCACGAAGGCGCCGAGCACCCGGCCAAGGCTTGCCAGCGTGTGCTGGGCCAGCGTCGAATTGGACACGCCCTCGGTCATGGCCAGCACGAACTTGTCCCACACCGCCAGCGGCGACGGCAGGAACAGCGGCTTGACCCAGCCCATCTCGGTGACGAGCAGCCACAAGCCGAACAGCACCAGCGCGGTGATGAGGCTGATATGGCCGCTGGCACCGTCGCCGGGCGCGCCGTAGATCTTGCCGGGCGTGACCGGCCGGGCTCGCGAGACACGCTCAAGCATGGAGGTGTTCCGGGCTGCCGGCCTGGCGCTCGTCGCCGTAGATGATTGAGAGGATCTGTTCGCGCATGTCGATGAAATCGCGGCTGGACTTGATTGCACGGGCGTTGCCCTCCTCGAGGAAGCGTCGATTGAAGTCGAGCTCGTAGGTGTGGGTGATGCGGCCGGGCCGCGGCGACATGACGATCAGCCGGGAGCCGAGGAACAGCGCCTCCTCGACGCTGTGGGTGATGAAGAAGAACATCTTGTTGGTGAGCTGCCAGACCTCGAGCAGCAACTCCTGGATAGTCTCGCGGGTGAGCGCGTCAAGCGCCGCCATCGGCTCGTCCATCAACAGCATGGCGGGGTCGCAGGTCAGCGCCCGGGCGATGCCGACGCGCTGCTGCATGCCGCCCGACAGGTGGTAGATCATGTGCTTGTGGAAGTCCTGCAGGCCGACCAGCGCCAGGTTCTTCGTGGCGATCTCGCGGCGGGTCTTCTTGTCGACGCCGCGCAGCTTGAGGCCGAATTCGGTGTTGTCGATGACGTTGAGCCAGGGCAGCAGCGCGTGCTTCTGGAAGACGACGCCACGTTCGGCGCCGGGGCCGGTGACCTGGTGGCCGCCCAGCGTGATGTCGCCGCCGCTCGGGGCCATGAAGCCGGCCATGAGGTTGAGCAGCGTGGTCTTGCCGCAGCCGGACGCGCCGAGTGCAACGACGAAATCGCCGCTCTTGATCTCGAGGCTGACGCCCTTGAGGGCGATCACGGCCTGGTCCGAATAGAGGCCTGGGTAGGTCAGGCTGACATTGCTGACGTTGAGGGTTTCCATCGTGCCGATGCCTTTCGCGGGTTGAGAGAAGGCGATCGCCGGCGGATACCGGCGGCGCCCCGGTCAGGATCGTTCAGGACCTACTTCGCGGCCTCCCTGGCGTAACTTGCGTTGACGAAAGGCGTGTAGTCGTCGAGCGCCTTGTCGATCTGTTTCTGGGCGACGAGGAATTTGGCGCTTTCGCTCAGCGCCTTGAGCGCGCCGCCACCAAGCCAGGTCCCGGACGCCTGTTCGGCGGCATCCGGGAAGGACAACAGGTTCAGCGCCTCGACCGTGCCGGCGCCGTCGCCGCCGATCATCTTGACGATGCCCTTGACCTGCTCGGACTCGGCCGTCCAGCTCGCCTTGTTCTTGTTGTAATCGGCATAGGCCTCGGCCAATACCTTGGTGAAGGCAGCCATGAATTTCGGATTGGCTGCGGCCCATTTCCTGTCGGCGACGAGGCCGTCGAAAGTCGGCACCGAGGCCGCGCCGATGGTTTCGGAATCGGCGATGGTCTTGCCGGTCTTGAGCAGTTCGGTCAGCGCCGGCGGCCAGACATAGGCGGCGTCGATGTCGCCCCGCTGCCAGGCGGCGATGATCTGCGGCGGCTTCATGTTGAGGATGTTGACCTCGCGCGGATCGACCTTCCAGACCTGCTGCAGGCCGACCAGAAGATGGAAATGCGAGGTCGACACGAACGGCACGCCGACATTCTTGCCCTTGAGGTCCTCAGGCTTCTCGATGCCGGAGCCGTTGCGCACGGCGAGCGCCTCCGACTTGCCGATGTTGTCGAGGATCCAGAACAGTTCGAGGTCGACGCCGCGCGTCGCGGCAGCGGCCGTGCCGGTCGAGCCGATGACGCCGATCGGCACATTGCCGGAGGCGAGCGCGGTCGAGATGTCGCCGCCCGACGAGAACTGGCGCCAGTCTATCGTGTAGCCTGCTTCCTTGGCGGCCTTGTCGAAACGGCCGTCGGCGATGGCCGTGACGAACGGCCCGACGATCTGCTGGTAGCCGACGACGACAGTCTCCTCGGCATAGGCAAAGCCCGCCTGGAAAAGGCCGGCCGCCAGCGAGGCGACGGCGGCCAACTGCTTGAAATGCACAAATCCCATTATCGTTACCCTCTTTGTTTTGGTGGTTGCCGGATGATCCGGGAACTCGCCGGCTTATGTGCCGGTCTTGGTTCTGACTGACAGGGTTAAAGGAGGGACCCCGATTGCCTTATATCCAGTTTGGAAGTTGAATGATTCCAGTTCAAACGCGACATGGACTTGTTGAACTGGAGCGAACAGAACCCCTGGTAGCAGGCTATCCGAAGCGAACTCGAGTCCATTCAGGAACGCTGAAGAAGGTGCTGTGCCCAGGATCCGGCTTCACCGATACCCTCTGCGAGTTTTCGAGATCAGGCTGAAGGCCCCATGGCACATCCGACGGTTTCCGAAACGGTGTTCTTCCTCGACCGGGCAAGCCGCGTCGGCCTGCAGGCACAGATCCGCGAGACGGTGGTGTCGGCGGTTCTCGCCGGCCGCATCCAGCCAGGCGCACAGCTGCCCTCGACACGCAAGCTGTCCGATTATCTCAACATCTCGCGCATCACGGTGACGCTGGCCTACCAGGAACTGGCCTCGCAGGGTTATGTCGAGGCAGCGAGCCGCAGCGCCTACCGCATTTCGGACAACCCGCCGCTCAGGCTGCTGGCCACGGAGACGCCGCAGGCGGCAGGCGAGGTGGTGGACTGGTCGGCGAAGCTGCGCTCCAGCTTCATCGTCGCCAAGCAGATGCGCAAGCCGCTGGACTGGCGCCGCTTCCCCTACCCGTTCCTGTACGGCCAGATGGACCCTTCGCTGTTCGACCTCAATGCCTGGCGCGATTGTGCGCGGCGCGCGCTGTCGCGCGAGGATTTCGAGCTGATGGCCGGCGACTTCGCCGCTGCCGACGACGTGCAGCTGGTGAACTATATCTGCTCGCGCACCTTGCCCAGCCGGGGTATCCGGGCCCATCCCGACGAGATCCTGGTGACGGTCGGCGCACAGAACGCGCTGTGGATCGTCACGCAGCTTTTGCTCGCCCGTGGCGCGCATGCAGTGTGCGAGAACCCCTGCCATCCCGACATGAGCGCTTCGCTGAAACTGAGTGGGGCGCGGGTGACGGCGATCGACGTCGATGGCCAGGGCCTGCCGCCGGAGGCGATCCCGGCCGGCGTCGATGCGGTGTTCGTGACACCGAGCCACCATTCGCCGACCGGCGCGACGATGCCGATCGAGCGCCGGCAGCACCTGCTGGAAGCCGCGGCCGAGCAGGATTTCGTCATCATCGAGGACGACTACGAGTTCGAGATGAGTTTCCTGGCGCCGCCCTCGCCGGCGCTCAAGGCCTTCGACCGGACTGGCCGGGTGTTCTACATCGGCTCGTTTTCCAAGTCGCTGTTTCCGGGCCTGAGGCTGGGCTATCTGGTGGCGCCGGCGCCGGTGATCCGCGAGGCACGCGCGCTGCGGGCGCTGATGCTGCGCCATCCGCCCGGCCATGTGCAGCGCACGGCGGCCTATTTCCTGGCGCTCGGCCACCATGACGCGGTGCTGCACCGCATGCGCGGCGAATACCACAAGCGCCACATCGTCATGGCCGATGCGCTGAAACGGCAGGGCTTCACGATTGCCGGCTCTTCGGCCTTCGGCGGCACCTCGTTCTGGGTGGAAGGCCCGCAGGGTCTCGACGCCGACCTTTTGATGGCCGAGCTCAGGCAGGACGGGGTGCTGATCGAATCCGGCTCGCCCTTCTTCCCCGACGCGGACGGCCCGTGCCGCTTCTTCCGCATGGGCTATTCCTCGATCGACAAGGACCGGATCGTCGAAGGCGTGGCCCGCACGCGCGCCAGGATCGATGCGCTGACCGGCGTGTGACGTGTCGAACCGAGGCCGATGCGCGGATTAATCACCCGCGGCGGCCAAGGGTGTGCTAGCGTGACCGCGCTCATGCGCAATCATGCGTACCCGTCTGACAAAGATCGGACATTTTACTGGCTCCATCCATCATCAGCAGGCCGACCGTTCACGGACGACCTCTTCCGTCCTCGCCGGCACACCTGCCTGGGTTTTGCGGACATTCCAGGGCGGGCCGCCCTGGCGCCACCGAGATCATGACGTTTCTCAACGCCCGCAACGAGAAGCGCCGAAAGAGCCAGGCCTGACCGACAAATTCCGGCCCTCCACCACCGAAGGATTCCACCATGGCGCTCGACTTTCCAAACCAGAGCCGCAGCTTCGATGAAGCCCGGTTCGCGGTGCGATTTTCCGGCTATGACGGCATGCAGCAGGTGCGGTTTCTGATAGAAGCCAAAGCTCTGGCCAAATCGAACGGCGCGACCAGCGCAACAACGGACTCGGAAGCCACGTGCCTCGCAGCATTCGATACGGCGCGCGCTTCGATTCAGGATGTCGCGCGCCTTGTATATTCTCGCAGCCGCCAGCCCATCTATGTTCTTACGGATAAAGATTTTTCCTGACGCAAAATGACATCGAAGACATAAATATTATACTCCAAAACTCTCTCATATATTATTTCTAAACTGGAATAAAAACTGGATTTTCCGGAATTAAATCGCAGTCTTAAAAAATAAATATTTTTATTACATAGACTCATTTCTTGGACAGGCGCATGGTAAATCTTCTCGCGATGGAAAGGCGGTGAGACGCACCTGACCTTCCCGGAAGGGAAGGACATCAATGTTGTTCACCTACCTGACCAGGAACAGCGCGGCGTTCCAGTTGCGCGCATTGGTCTGGACTTCACCGTCCGGCCCGGAGACTGCAAGCCCAGCCACCGCTGACAAGGCAAAGGCCATGATCGACCTTGATGACAACGAGATTGGTGTTCTGTGCCCTGACTGTGTCCACGAGACAAAAAAGAGAATTGGCTGGGTGAAAACGCACACGCAGATGGAATGCAGGAACTGCGGCAGCATCGTCGACATCGAAAGCAGGAACTTTCGTGCTCCGCACGACACCCGAAACGACGACTGAATGGCGGTAAGGCCATATCGCACCCGGTAGCGTCCGGTTTTCAAGACAGGCTGGCGTGCAAATGCCCGACGATCCACCCGTCGCGACAATCTGCGATGTCCTTTCCCACCGACCCGAAATGGAAGCGCCAGTGACGACAAAAACAGCACGAACGGGCGACCAGATACTCGCCGGCATCGCAGTGATCCTTGTGGCCGGCGTGGGTGGGTATCTGGGCTACATCTTCTTCGGCAGCATCACTTGGTAGGCCTGAATACCGCCGAACGCATGCAGCCCGATGCTGCGCTCAGGATGGCGATTGCCGGCAACGGAACGCCATGAAGACGCAGCGTGGCAAACCAGCGAGGCTCAGCATGAGCGGTCTGCCGGACCTGATCTCGAATTGCCAGCAACTGAAAGGCCCCAGCCCGGAGCTGGACCACGCGATCGAAAGGTATTTTTCCGACTGGGAAGAGCTCTGGGCCTGCTACTCCAGGCACAGGAAGACTGGCGAGATCGTTCGCACGCAATACCGCACGGCGCCAGCCTACACCGCCTCGCTCGACGCAGCCGTCGCACTGGCGGAACAGGTGCTGCCCGGATGGCATTGGGGAAATCACCCCTTCGCAGGCCGCCGGCGAGCCTATGTCGTCGAGGACAGTCCGCTTCGCCTGGTACCTGTCGTCGCGGACCATTCCTTCGCGGCGATCGCCCTGGTCCTGGCCACGTTGCGGGCGCGTCAACTCGAAGAGGAAGGCATTCCGGCACGCGGGCAAGCCGCGGTGTCCGGCCGCGTTCAGTAACGCGGCACGCCGAACAGGCAACTTAGAGCGTTTCCGTTTTTCACGGAAACGTTCTAAGTTTTTGTTTTCGCGGCATTTTTGTAACGCCAAGTGATTCCACTTGGCTACAATGCTCAGTGCAGCACCCTTTTTCGATCAAAATAGATCCGCATGGTTTCGCGAATTCCGACTTCGTCCAGCACGCCTTGCGAAAACAGATACATCAAAGCTCTCGCCACCTCTGTCGATGCGTGGCTGCCTTCGTGAATGCAGCGTTCGCGACAGATGTCCTGGTAGATGTTCCTGAGAAGATCCAGATCTTCGGGGCAGGCAATCGCGGGAGTGTGCACAGGCATGGCTCCCTCCTTTCTCGGGCGGAAGCATGACGAACGCTCACAGCCGACGCTGCCCTGGTGAGTGCCGCCGGTAGCGCAGCATGCGCTGATGAAACCAGCGCGTCCGCATAATTCGGCCCGCCAGACGATCACTTATGAAGACGCCCCGTGCCGAGGAAGTGACCCTGCGCTCATCTTCGCCAGCAGATCACACCCTTGTCGGCGGATGCGATTGCTGATCTGGTCACCTGTTATTGTAACACGGGAGTTGAACGTGAGCGCCGGGCCTTTGGACATGGACGAGCCTGCCGAACTTTCATTCAGCGAGAAAAAGGGAAAGATCGTCCTCGGCCTCACGGACATGATCCGGTTCGAACACCTTTCGGCCGCGCTGATTTTCGCCGTCAACACAATGCATGACAGCCATCGTCCCAACTGCATGATCACCACGCAATCGGGAAGCATCTACCGCTGGAGCGATATCCCGACCTTGTATGAGACGGCAAAGCTGGTTCGATAGCGCAATTGCAGAACTGGACGTCGCCACAGGCGGCTATCCGTCACATCACTGGTTGATCAGGATCCCGGCCTCGCGCGCGGCCTGGACGAAAGCGCGCCGGGCGCTGTCGGCGGATTTCTTGCCCGAACTTGCATCCGAACAGGCCTGAAGGGCCGCCCGATGCTTGTCACCGCGCTTGCCGGGCCATTCCCTGAGCAGGAAGCTGGTGCAGGCCGCAACATCGGCAAGGGTGATGCTGCCGCCCGCCGGGTCGGTGCGGACGGTGACCGCGTTGTCAAATCTCGGATTTTCCATCCCCGCTCTTATGATGTCGCAAGAAAAGTAGCGAGGATTATTTTCCAACCGCCGCGATCCTGAAAATAATTCCGATCGCAGCTTTTTGTTTTCAGGGGCGAGGCGTACAGTATTTTATGGAAAATCTCCCCTTTCAGACGCCGGTTGTCATTTACGCCGGGCTGCCCACGAAATTCCATCTCGTTTCGAATGTTTCGGACGCGTCGGATTTTCTTTTCGACAATTGGGCGGACAACGACAGCCTGCAATGGACCGACGCCATGAACCGGTGCGCCTGGGCAAGCGTCGGCAAGGCAAGCGTGGAAGCCGCGCGCTCCGCCTTCCTGGTCGCCGTCAAGACGGCAGGCATCCGGATCGATCCCTCGATTTCGCTGTACTGAGCGCAGAAAACAAAAAAGCCGCTGGGGATATCTCCCAACGGCTCTGCTGTCTCTTTCGAGAACCCCTTCCACGATCAACTCGCCAGTACATCCGTGGTCGGACGAAGGCAGAAGGGAAAGCGCATCAACCTCTGACGGGGACGCACCATCGCTATATGGAGACCGATTGCGGTTTATTCAAGGCCCCGATGCCCTCGCCGACGAAACGGCCTTCAGGCAAGGTCCGTGCTAGCCGCTCTACCGGTAGGCTATCGCTGTCGCCAGGGTTCCGGGCAGGATACCGCAGCGGTCGAGCAGGCCGGTCTGCGCATATTTCACGTTGTAGATGCCGGCCGCACCGATTGCTGCCGCCTCATTCTGCAGCGCCGCCAGCGCGTCGGCAGGAGCCGGCTGCGGGTCGATGAAGGCCTTGGCGCAGATCATGGCGCTGACACGCTGCATGATGGTTCCGTCCAGCGGCAGGTCCGGCGCAACGGCTATGCGCGAGGCGTTGCCGACCATGGCATGCCTTGGAGAAGCACAGCCCGCCAGCGCGACGGCGATCATGGCAAAGGCTAAAACGACACGCATACGGGCCTCCCAGCGAACATCCATTCAGCCGCAAGGCCGGTCCGGAGTCAATTTTCCCTGCAACCTGCAAGGAAATGGCGGAACCCGAAGGTACTCCCCGGCAACCGGCAATGCGCCGGACCGCTTGAGTTTTCCCGGGCGATGTAGTCGAAACGCCGATGAAACTGCGCGGCGACACCGACCCTGACGACTGGCATCCGTCGACCCTGGTCGCGACGATGGCGGATCGTTCGTGCTGGCATGGCGGCGTCAGCTGGCGCAAATGGCGTTTGCACTATGCCTATGGCTGGTATGATGGGCCCGGTGTGGCAGCTGCAGGTCGGACCGTTCCGGCTGTCGCTGAGCTGGTTCCAGGCGTTGCGGCGCTTTTTCGTGGAGTTGTCATGCAGGACTATCCGGAGGGTATCGATTTCGCCTGGCTGGCGGTGGACGGCCGTGGCGTGCCGGCGGCATTCATCACCGCCGGATGCGGACCGATCCCCGATGCCGTCCTCGCACACCCGACCGATGTGACCGATATCGGAGACCTGCTGCACGCTTTGCTGCCGGTAAGGTGTGAGGCCAGCCTGTGCGTCGATGTTCCGAATGGGGAATTCTATCTCGGGCTTTGCCGGCTTGGCCTGCACGTCTATGACTGGACCGACTTTCACCTTTCGATCGCCCGCTCGCGGAACACTTATGAGCTGGTAGCCGTTCCTGCGATCCCCCTGGACATCGGTCAACTGCCACCGGTGTTGCGTGAGGCAGCCTGGCTGCTGGCGGACGGTCAGGTGACGGGAGCCGAGCGCATCCGCGTGGGAACAACAGAAGCCACCCGGAGCCCGTCACCATCCCGATGACGGCCTTGCCTTCAGCTGCGATCTTCCTCGAACTGTTCGGCCGGCCGCAGGGGACGCAGCCAGTGCTCGCGGCGCTTCGTCCACAGTTCATAGCCCGGCGTGAACCCGGTAGGCGCCCGGTCGAGCGCGCCGGCCATGATTTCCGCCTCTTCGGGCCGCAGCGAAAACACGCGGGACCCGCAGGAAGAGCAGAAGCTCCTGCCTTCATAGACTCCCGTCGGACCGGTGCAGGCGAAGGCTGAGCGATCCCAGATCAGGAACATGGAGAACGCGCTGCCGCTGGCGCGGCGGCAGTCCTGGCAATGACAGAGGCCGGCGCGGATCGGGTCGCCCGCGAGCGTGAACTTTACCGCTCCGCACAGACAGGCGCCGGTGACCGTGGTTTCCTCGCGGCCCGTCGGCCCTTTGCGCAGCGCCGGGGTTCCGGCGGCATCGGTCTCGTTGATCGCGCTGTCCTTCTCCAGATGCCGGACCTTGGCCATGGCTCGATCTCCTTTCGGGATCGAACGGATGAGCACGACAGACGTTCCCCTGGACATGGCGCGGCGGAAACGGAGGGAGATGGAGCCGAGGCAACCGGCCTGTCAGAAACGGGAGCCGAGATGGATGCGGTTCAGGATCTGGCAGGCGGCTTCGGCGCGGAACAGGGATCGGTTGACCAGTTGCTGTCCATCCAGCTCCGCCGCCCGGTTGAGCGCGTTGTCCCAGACCTTCCAGGTGCCCGCAGGCTCTTGAATGCATTCGTATCGGGGCCGGCCCATCGAAGCCTCGCTGTCCAAACCTCCCAGTTGCGTTGAAGCGGGCGCGAATAATACAACTTGCAGCTGTTGTCAGCCCCCAATCGCCAGTTGGTACGAAAGTAGGAGAGGATACCAGTCGGTGGCTACTTCACAGAGTGCAGCCCGCTATCCGCGTCGCCACATCTGCCCAGGCACGCGCCTCGGCACTTTTTCACATGAATTGTGTCGGCTGGATGCGCCTGCAGGCCAGATCCATGAGAGACTGTGCGGGATTCGATCCACGATCCATCCAATACCCTGACGGAGGCGAACTTGAGCGAAGCGGCAGACCCCGTATTCGTGTTTGGCAGCAATCAGGCCGGCCGGCACGGCAAAGGCGCGGCTTTGTGGGCAAAACAACATCGTGGCGCGATCCATGGCCAAGGTGAAGGCTTGCAAGGCAACAGTTATGGAATTCCCACCAAGGACACGCGCATCAGGACGCTGCCACTCGAAGACATCGCGCAGGCTGTTGAGCGCTTCAAGGCATTCGCCCGCGAACATGCCGAGCTGTCGTTTCAACTGACCCCGATCGGCTGCGGGCTGGCGGGATACACGCCCCAGCAGATCGCTCCGATGTTCCGCGATGCCCCTGCCAACGTCTTGGTGCCCGACGAATTCAAGGCCGTTCTCGAGGGCGCAAATGAGGCGAAGACCTCGACCACCGGATGAAGGAGGTGAAAATCGCCGCCTAGCGCAGCTTGGTTTGATCGATCGCCAGGCTCTCGACCCATTTGTTGGGGCGGCCGGCCGCAAGGTCGCGCAGCCAGTCGAGGACATGTTCCGGTTCCCAGACCGCCCGGCTTTCCCTGCAGTTCCAATGTGTTACCCCCGATGCCCATCCAAATCTTGCCGAGCCGCCGACGAAAGGCAAGCGGGTCGGTCGATCTGAGGCGCAGCGGTGTCCGCAGGATACAGGGCCTGTCGAAGTTGCGCAGCCCCGTGCCGGGGCATCGCTTCCGTTGACGGCTTGATTTCCGGACCATGCTCGTCAACCTGACATATGCCCGGCGGCCATGCCGGGTGTGATTCCGGGAGTTTCGATGCGGCGTGCCGGTCTTTATGTACTGATTGCCATCCTGTTCCTTGCCACCGCGCTGGCAAGCGTGTGGACGGGCCTTGCCTTCTTCTACCGGCTGCCGCTGCAAGAGACCGGGCGCATTGCCGTTGCCGCGCTGTTTTGCCTATTCGGACTGGCGACACTCGTTGCCCTGTTCACCCGCCGGAGGTGGCGTGCCGTCGGCCTCTTCGCCGTGGTCTTTGCCGGCGTGCTGGCGTGGTGGGCGAACATCGCGCCGCCGAGCGACGCAGCCTTCGTGCCGGAGGATGCGCGCCAGGTGACCGGCAGGATCGAGGGCGACCGGCTGACCCTGACCAACATGCGCAACTTCACCTGGCGGTCGAAGACCGATTACAACGAAAGCTGGGAGACGCGCAGCTTCGACCTGTCGAAGCTCAGGACCGTCGACCTGTTCATGTCCTACTGGGCCGGGCCGGCCATGGCGCACACCATCGTGAGTTTCGGCTTCGAGGGCGGCGAGCAGGTCGCCTGGTCGATCGAGGCCCGCTACCGGGTGGGCACGGAATATTCGCCGGTCGCCGATGCCTTCAAGACCGATACGCTGATCGTGATCGCGGCCGACGAACGCGACCTGATCGGCCTGCGCACCAATGTGCGCGGCGAGGATGTGCATCTCTACCGGCTCGCCGTGCCGGCCGTCCATGCCCGGGTCTTCCTGGCCGGTTATGTCGAGGACGCCAACGCACTGGCCGCACAACCGCAGTTCTACAATTCGATTACCACCAACTGCACCACGGCGATCGTGCGCATCCTGCGGCTGATCGGAGCCAGCGTGCCGACCGACTGGCGCCTGCTCGTCAACGGCTACCTGCAGGGCTACCTCTATGACCAGAAGCGCATCGACACCCGGCTGCCGCTCAAGCAGCTGATCGAACGCTCGCGCATCAGCGAGCGCGCCCGGGCCTTTGGCATTGGACCGGGCTTTTCCGAGGAGATCCGGCGCGGCGTGCCGGACCCGAACGGGTAGGCAGGCCTGCGGCTATCTCCACGCCACCGGGTCCAGCGGTGTCCAGGGCGGGGTCGCCTTTTGCCTGTCTCCCCGCGCCCAGAAGCCGGTGGCGAACTGGCCGGAGCCGTCGACATCGAGCCTGACCCAGATGGAGCGGCCTTCGTCGAACAGGAACACGCTTCGGCCCTTGCGCTTCAACTCCTCGAAGACGGCGAAGGTCTGGCCATGCTGCACCTCGGTCCAGCGTCGATCCCGGCCCGAGAACTCCACCACCACCCTGACATAACTGCCATCTTTCAGATTGTGCGTGAGCACGTTGAGACGGTCCTCGCCGGCCTTGCCGGTGGCCTTCCTCCAGCCGGCCGACGCGGCTGCCACGCGCTCGGCACTCGGCGGATGTGTCGCCGATCCGGCGCCCAGCCTGGCGAAGACGCGTGTCGCATCTTCCAGGTCGCCGCCGAGGCGGCCGACGATGAAGCCGGCGAAGTGATCCGCCTCGAGCTCCCGCGGCGGGCGCGACCCGACATTGTCCAGCGTGTGACCGCACAGATGGTGGCCGATTTCATGGGCAAAGACGGCCATGCTCGACCAGTCGCGATTTTGCCGGTCCGCGATCAGCTCCATGAACGGTTCGCTGTAGACGACGAGGCGCTCGCCATCCTGGATGGTGGCGAAGGCATTCGCCTTCGGATCATCGATCGCCATGACGCGGAAATTGGCCGGCAGTCCAACGATGCCACAGATCTCGGCGACGACCTGATCGGCCTTTTCGCTCGCTGCAAGTCCGGTCATCGCCGGCAGCTTCTGGTCTTTCGACAGCCCGCAGAACATGCCGCCGCGGATCCTGAAGGCATGCGCGATGGCCGGAAACGCCAGCGTTGCCACCGCCGCCGCACCGGCGCCTCGCAACAACGTCCTGCGGTCGATCAGACCGCAACTGCAAATCCGCAAGAGCCCCTCCTCCTGTTGGCCTGCACACCAGAGCGTTTCCGCCTGTCTGCAATTGCTCTAGCGGCTTCCAGGTTCGGACCACAAGCGGTTGGCCGTCAGAATCCGTGGCTTTGTTACATCGGTGTGGATGAATCGCTAACGCTGTCGGGAGAACTGATTGTACCGCCAACCATCAGGTGCTAGTGCATAATCATGTCGAGTGGTGTTGGGGAGTACCGCTATGCCTGCGAAGGAACACGAATACCAATCGCCTTACGGGCGTTATTACAAAGTCGCTTTTCTTCTCATTTCTGTCGGCATTGTTGCTCAGGCATATAGCTGGCTGGCGACTTCCTAGACTCAGCAGCACAATTAGCCAACTTGCGGGCAGGCCTGCCGCTGAAGCGGATACGGGCTTCTGTCGTTTTCCGGATGCTGGCGCTGCCGGACAGTTCAACAGCAGACACACAGCAAAGGCCCGCCCCGGCTGACCGGAGCGGGTGCTGTTCGACACACCGATCAGCCGAACGGGGTCCAGTGCTTGCCGTTCGGCAGGCCGCCGCTGATGGCGCCCGACCTGTTGGGCCCGGCGGCGTTTGCCGCGGAGGCCGCCAGCAGGCCAGCCACGATGGCAATGACGATACGTTTCATCGATCTATCCCTTGCAGATGCGCACAAGGCACCCGGCGGTGCCGGATCGCGGCGCGCTTCATGCGACCCGCCTGGATATCTGCCCGCTAAACGACGGTGTTGGCATACGGCAGATGCCGTATTTCAGCCGGGCCGGTGCCGGGATGGTTATCGGATAATGAATCCCCCGCAGGTGTTTCGCCGGGGTTCCATCCTTCCAGCAATACTGCGCTCGGCGTGACGGCACAGAGCCTCGCTGTCATGATCGCGGACATGCTGCGAAGCCAGCCGGCGGCAAGGCTGCGTCAGAACTTGACGCTGAGATCCGCCCTGACGCCGTGGTCGCTGGCCTTGGAACCGACCTGGCCGTGGTAGGACAGCCCGAGCGTCGCCTGTGGCGCGATGGCGAAGTCGAGCCCGGCTTCGATGACGGCGGCATCCTTTGCGATCGGCGCACCGGCGATGGTGAAGGCATTGCTGCCGGTGAAAGCCTGGCTGACCGTCGGCGTCACATCGCCATAGGCATGCCGCCAGCCGATCATGCCGCGCGCTGTCGCCTTGGCAGAGCCGATGTCGAAGTCGGTCGCGGCACGGATGCCGAGCGTGGTGAGGGTGTTGTCGTTGGAACCGCTGTGCACGTTCAGCGCCGACGCGCCACCTTGCTCGGCAAAGCCATTGCTGTGGACGTTGACATAGGCGAGGTTGGCGAAGGGCTCGAAGGCGACGCTGCCTGCCTTGATGCGGTAGCCGAGTTCGCCGAACAGCTGCGTTGTTCCGGCGCGGTATGAGCCGGTGAGGCTGTCGGTGAAGGCGGGGAAAGCGACCTGCCGGCTTGTATCGATCTCGCTCCATGTGTAGGCGAGGCCGGAGCGCAGCGAAAACGCGCCAAGCTGCGTGCCGCCATAGATGCCGAGATGGTAGTTGTCGCTCGAAGCCGATGACCTGTGATCATCAACCTTGAATGACGAATGGCTGTAGCCGGCAAGGAAGCCGAGGCGGACGTCGTCGGTGACAAGGCCGTCGACGCCGGTGACGAAACCACCGGTCGAACGCGACAGCTTCGCGGCATTGCCGTCGCCGCCGAAATGGCCCCAGGAGCCGAACACCGAGCCCCAGGCGCCGTAGCGCTCGGAAGAGACCGAAGCCGTCGTGATCGCCTTGGCATCGTCGCCATAGCCCATCAGCGGCACGCCGCCAACGGTTTCGAAGGCGGAGCGCAGGCGGTCGTTGATGGCGTCGCGCGTGAAGCGGCTGTCCTCGATCAGGCCGGTCACTGTCGAGGCGTTGACCTCACCCGACAGGCTGTCGAAGGCGGCGCGGGCCTCGTCGGCCGACAGCACCAGCAGCCTGTTGTAGAGCGCCAGCGGCGCACCGCTCTGCTGCAGCGTGTCGAGCGCGCCGGCCGTCTGTGTCTGGTTGTAGGTGTTGGCAACCTTGATGAATACCCCCGCCGGCTTGCCGGGTTCTTCGGGTTTCCCGGGTTCCTCCGGCTTCTTGATCGCGATCTTCAGGTCGACCATATTGGCGCTCTGCAACAACGTCGCATCGAGGAAGGCCGAGCGTGACAGCACCGCCGGATCGAAGCTGCCGGTGATGCCGCCGGCTGCCGTCAGGATCGTATAGGTCTGGCCGGTCTGATAGCTGGTCTCGGCATCCAGCGCGGTCATCGCGACCCTGGCGCCGCTTATTGTTGCCTTGCCGCCTGCAGCGATGCGATCGCTTGTGCCGTTGCCGGCGATCTCGACCTCATAGGTCGAACCGGCGGCCATCGAAAAATCCCCGGCGATGTTCAGCGTGCCGATCGAATTGCCCGGCGCGACGATGCCGTCGCCACCGACGGTCAGGCTGCCCAGCGTGCCCTTGCCCTGCAGGCGGCCTCCCTTCAGTGCCGTCACCGAGCCGCCGAGCTTGCCGTCGACCGAGAGGACGCCGTTCTCGACAAAGGTCTGGCCCGTGAAGGCCGCGCTGTCGCCGCCGAGTTTCAGCGTGCCCGAGCCGATCTGGCGGATGGTGCCGCTGCCCGAGACCGCTTTCTCGAACGTCATCACATCGCTGCGGTCGAAGGCCAGCGTGCCGTTGTTGACGATGTCGCCGGCAACCGAACCCGATGTACCGCCATCGCCGAGCTGCAAGGTGCCGGCGCTGATCGTGGTGCCACCGGTATAGCTGTTTGTACCGGTCAGCGTCAGCATGCCGGTGCCGAACTTCTCCAGCGAAATCGCCGCGTAGCCGTATGCGCCGATCATGCCGGAAAACCGACCTTCGCCGACCCGCAGGGAGGCGTTCGGAACCAGATAGTTCACAACGAAGCCCGAACCGTTCAGGCTGCCGACCGTCTGCGTGATCGGCTTGGGCGCGGCGCCACCATTGCTGAAGAAATCCACCCGGCCATTGACGGTCAGCGCCGCATTCGCGGCGAGCTGCTCATCCTGCAGCAGCGTCAGCACCCCCCGCTCCTCGACCATGACAGGGCCAGCGAGAACGGCCGGTCCTTTTCTGCCAAGCTGCAGATATCCGGAGCTGATCGTGATCGGTCCGGTGAACTGGCCCATTCCCGAGCCGGTCAGGAAAACGGCATGGCTGCCGCTGTCGAAGCTGAGCGGGCCGGAACCACCGATATCGCCGGTCAGGAAGGTGTCGCGGATGCTGCTGCCGATGACACCGCCATGCGTTCCGACGGACAGCTTGTTCGCCAAAGTGAAGTCGGCCGCGCGGGCAAAATCGAGAATGCCGCCATCGACAATGACTTCACCGGTGCCGAGCGGCGTGGCATCGGTACCGGCGACGCGGAGAACACCATCAAGGATCGACGTCGGTCCGGAATAGCTGTTCGCCCCCGTCAGCACCAGCGTGCCGTTGCCGGTCTTGGCGAGCCCGGTGGCGGCCGTTCCATCGACAAGCCTGCTGCCGACAAAGGCGGTGGCGCCGCCATCGACAAAAATGGTGCCGGCTGCCCCGGATGCCGGATCGAAGGCCAGGCTGCCGCCCTCGACATGATAGCCGTCGGAAACGAACTGCAGCGTGTCGAACGTCTGTGTGCCGGCGACCGTGACGGTGCCGGCGGTGCCCTTGAACACGCCGACCGAGCGCAGCCAGGGTTGGTTCGTCGCCCCGTCGACGCTTGTCCAGTTCGCGCCAATGACATCCCAGGTGCCGGAGCCGCCGTCGACGCCGGGCGTGGCGTTGCCGCCATCCCAGAACTGCACGGTCTGCCCGGCGCCGCGCGCGATCAGATAGACCTGGCCCGGAACATTGAGGCCAACGATATGGTTAGCGACGGTGAAGCCGACATTGGTCGACATCACCGTCGCTCCGTCGAATGCGCTGCCGGGGGCAAGCGTTGCGTATTCGAACAGCTTGTAATATCCGGCCGAAGCGACTTGTGCCTCCAGCCTGCCGCCGAGCGTCAGTGTGCCGCCGACCTTGACCAGGTCGTTCGTCGCCCCGCCGGTGACGCCCGGCGTGCCGAGCTCGAACCGTGTCGCCGCGCCGGGCTCCAGCGTCAGGTTGCCGGCGATGGTCAGGGTTCCGGGGCTGGCGCCCGGCGCCAGCGTGCCGTTGTTCTTCACCGCGACATTGCCGGCGATGGTTCCGCTGCCCTGCAGCGTTCCACCGGTGACATTGACGGTCGCGGCTTTGGCCACGGTGTCGCCGAACACGCCTTCGACGCGCAGCACGCCCTGGGCGACGGTCGCCGTGCCGGTGAACCGGTTTGCCGTGGTGTTCGAACCGTTCAGTGCCAGCGTTCCGGTGCCGGATTTGGTCAGGCCGCCGCTTCCCGCGATCAGGCCGCCATAGCTGGTGCTGCCGGACTGCCCGACCGCCAGCGTGCCGCCACCAAGCACAACGGTGCCGCCCGCTCCCGACAGCGATGCCACGCTCAGATCGTTGCCGTTGAGGTCGAGCGCACCGCCATCGACCTGAAAGTCCATGGCATTCAGGAACACCAGCGGTCCGCCAAGCTTCAAGGTGCCGCCGTTCACCGTCGTGCCGCCGCTGAACGTGCTGGCGCCGGTGAGGGTCTGGCTACCGCCGGAGATCAGCAGGCTGCCACCGCTGCCTTCTATGCTGCCGGCAAACGCGCCGCCCGCATTGGTCAGTTCCAGTCTCCGGCTGCCGAGGCGGACGGTGCCGGCGCCGCCAAGGCCGGTGATGGCGGCGCCGGCAGCGGAGACATCGAAGGTGCCGGAGACGCCGAGATTGACGCGGCTGGAGCTGGCGATGCTGCCATTGCCGGAGAGCGCCAGCGTGCCATTGATGATTGAGGTTTCGCCGGTAAGGCTGCTGCTGCCCGAAAGTGTCAACGTGCCGGTGCCGAGCTTGGTCAGCGCGCCCAAACCGGCCAGCGTTCCCTGATACCGGGTGCTGGCGTTCTGGTCGACAGTGAGAAGGGCGGCCCCCAGATCCACCCGGCCGCCATTGCCCGAAAGCGCCGAGACGGAAAGGTCGAAGCCGCCGAGATCGAGCGTGCCGCCATTGACGGCGTAGGCCAGGCCGGTGCCGAAAGCACCGGCATTGCCGGCCTTGAGCGTGCCGCCGTTCACCGTCCAGCCCTGCGTTGCAGTGCCACGCAATGTCCAGCTGCCGCTGTCCTGCTTCTCAAGGTGATCGAAACCCTGGATGATGCCGGGAAGATCGAATGCCGCGACATCCACCCCAGTGAGGGCAAGGCGGTTGCCGGTACCTCGGGCCACGAGACCGCCGTTGAAGACCGCTCCTTTGGTGATGGCGAGCGTGTTGTTGTTGCCGGTCAGCTCCACGGCACTGGCGCGGGTCGCGCCGTAACCGTAGAGGCCGCCCGAGATCGTGCCGGAATTCGTCAGCTGCACCCCATCGGCCAGGATGCGCACGCCGACGCCGCCGGCACCGTGCGATGGGCTCTCGGTAGCGGCGTCGATTTCATAGAGCCCGCCTTTGCCGCCGCTGATGGTGCCGGAGTTGGTGATCGTGGCGGTGCCCGGGTTGTTTTCAAGGACGAAGCCGTCGCCGCCGCTGGCAGCGACCTTGGCGGGAATGCCGGCATAACTCAGCATGCCGCCGTCGCCGCCGGTGATGGTGCCTTCATTGGTGACGCCAGCCAGCCAGTCGCCATTCGGATCGCCATACAGGTGGAGGCCGGCGCCACCCTCGCCGCTTGCGGCAAGGCCTTTGCCGCCGGCCCCGCCGGCGATCGTGGCCTGGTTGCGATGGTAGCCGCCATTGGCCAGCACCCCGGCGCCGCCGGCACCACCGGTGCCGGGATCCATTGTGAATTGGATCGTGCCGGCCCCGATGCCGCCGGTGATCGAGCCGGTGCGATTGTTCAGGTCGCCGCCGTCGACCAGGAACAGACCGGCGCCGCCGCCACCGCCATTTGCGCCCATACCGCCGTCGCCACCTGCGACGGTGGCACCGTCATTGGTGAAGGTGCCCGAGAAGTGTTGCAGGACGAGACCGACGCCGCCACCGCCGCCGCCGAAGGCGAATTCCCCGCCCTTGCCGCCAAGGATGTTATAGGCCTGGGAAAGTGAAAAAGATGAGGACCCAGGGAGATAGACCCCGGCTCCGCCGCCGCCGGCGCCCCCGCCCCACCCCCAGTTGATGCTGTTGGACCCGCCTGTGGCCCCATCCTCGCCGCGGGAAGAAAGCCACGGAAATTGCTGCCAGCTGGGTGGCCAGTAATTGCCCTTTCCGCCGGCGCCCCCGGCGCCGCCAACACCCGGCCCGTCTCTCGAATTGAGCGGGGCCGAACCGCCGCCACCGCCGCCATCCCATGCGTTGCCGCTGCCGGCGGCGCCTTTTCCAGGGGTGCCGTTGTTGGCGACACCGCTGTCCTGACCAGACTGGCCAGCGTCGCCGCCAGCCCCGCCCATGTGCCCTGGAGCAGCGGATGAGCTGGCGCCGGCACCACCACCGCCGCCGCCGATGCCGCCCGCGCCGCCCGGGACGACCGCGCCCGCATGGTCCCTGCCGCCACCACCGGCGCCGCCACCGCTGGTGATGCGCCCGCCGGCCTGCACGGCAGGCAGCGTGGAGATCAGCAGCGCCAGGGCCGATGTGCTGGCCAGTGCCGTCCGGCGCAGGAGCAGGCGGGCATGCCGGCAGCGGGTGCCGACCGTCGCAGCGCCTGCAAGATGCGGCGCCCCTTGCGTGCGCGTGTCGCTGCCGCCGAAAGGACGGACTGGTCGGATCATGATTTCCCCTCGCCGGCTCCGGCCGCCTGCCAGAACCGAAGCGCAGTTCGACCACAACGATGGTGGCCGAAAAATACGGCAGATGCCGTATATCGGCGCCCAACCCGCAGTTATTTTGCCACAGGGTCGATGGCGGGAAGCCCGCCCGAGCCGCCCGCAGCACTGGCCCATATGCACGGGCCGTCAGACCTTTGAACACGGCTCGCCCAGGACGATAATCGCGCGCAGAACCGATGGAGACGATCGTGGACTGGAACGCCTTTGCCGAGCGCTGGTGCGCCGACTGGAATGCGCACGATCTCGACCGGATCCTGTCGCATTTCGCCGAAGACGTCGTCTTCACTTCGCCGATCGCGGCAGGGCTGTTGCCGCAGACCGGCGGCAGGCTGGAGGGCAAGGCGGCACTGCGCGCCTATTGGCAACTGGGGCTCAGCCACATTCCCGACCTGCACTTCACCGTCGAGCGCATCTTCGGCGGCATCGACACGCTGGTGATCCAGTACCGCAACCAGAAGGGCGCCAGCGTCAGCGAAGTGCTGCGTTTCGAGAACGGCAAGGTGGTGCGCGGCGACGGCACCTATGCGGTCGGCGCCGACAACCCGGCCGGGCTGCGCGGCCAGAGCAATTCAGGCAAAAGTGAATAGCGGTCTTGCGTCCGTAACGGCGCAAGACCGAAGGCTGGTCCGCGTTTCCGTGAAAAACGGAAGCGCTCCATCCGCGAAGTGCCCGCCCGGCCGGAGCCGAGCAGGCGAAGGAAGAGTTAGCCGCCCCAGCCATGACCCAGGATCTTGCAGCCGAACGGCGTGCAGAACGAAGGCCCGCCGCCACCGCCGCCACGACCCGACCCCGGCTTGGTCCTGACGAGCGTCGCCCCGGCCTTCTGCGTGTCCTTGGCGACCACGAGCTTGGCTGGAACGCCGGCAAAAGCCGCGCCGCTCAGCATGAAGGCGACAGCGGCCGCCACGATCATCGTTTTCATGTCATCCCTCCTGTTTGATGGACTGCGGCCCGGACCATGCCGTGGCGGAGGAAACGGCGACATACGGCAGATGACGTAGATCGACGGCGAAGCCGCAGACATGGTTAGCGACGACCGAACGCGCGCTGTTGCGATCAAGCAGGGCGATGGGGTCGGCTGCGCAGGCAGCAACCGCTGCCAGCGACGGCAGGCGACTTATCGCGGTGCAGTACCCTGCGGCGTCTTCTTCTGTTCCAGGGCGGCGAGCTTCGCCTTCAGCGCCTCGACTTCCCCAGCCAGCCTGGTTGCCTCGGCCTTGTCGGTGGTGGCCTGGATCTCGGCTTGCCTGGCCGCGATCTGCCGCTTGAGCGCGGCTTCGGCCTGCTGGCCGGAGGCGGGAAAGATCGGACGCGGCGGCGTGGAGGAGATTGACGAAACCATGAACGGCCCCCTGTTGCGGATCGCCCGACGATAGGCGGCGAAAACCGGGACATGGTCGAGGAATGGACAAGGTATGGTGGAGAGGGCTGACTGAGCGGGCTCTCGGGGAAACGTCTTCGAGGCGAGGCCTGACGGGCTGATTATCAGCAGCGTGGCGGCCCCCCTTGCGATTTCTGGCACGTGGACCGCGCCGCCCTGGAGCATTTTATAGCCAAGTGGAATCACTTGGCGTTACAAAAATGCAGTGAAAATAAAAGCTTAGAGCGTTTCCGTGAAAAACGGAAACGCTCTAGCGGGCGCTCGCCAGGATGCTGAAATCGCCCGCCCCCCGGCTATGGCCACCGGACTTTCAATTCGCCTATGACGAACCAGGCTCTCACCCTCGCATGGGGGAGATAAGGCGCGCGCTTTGACGAAGAACCAAACCAATGGGGCCAACGACCCTGGGCCAGGCCGCCTGGCAGAAAACAAGGGGTAGGGCGAGACCCGACCTGGGAGCATGCCGAAGCAAAATCGGGCCTCAGCCCACTGACTTACCCCTCGTCAGCAGAGTGAAGTTTGCCAGCAAACAGTGAGTCGGACAATTGCCGGCCTGTCCCGCAACAGTGGACTTTAGGCGAAGTTGAGGGGACGACGGCAGGAGCTTGCGGCGCCCCGTTCCAGCCGGAGCTCCGAGATCGCCAATGACCGCCCGCTTTTCCGGCCGCACCATTGCCCCACGGACCTAACCTGCCGACGCACCGGACCTGCGCCCGCTCTGGATCGTGTCGATCAGCGCGCGCAGGCTGCTCGAAACATGGCGGCGGCCGGGGTAATAGAGGCATACGCCTGGGAAGATCGGGCACCAGTCGACGAGGAAGCGCTCGAGGCTGCCTGCCGCAAGCGCATCCCGCACCAGGAAATCGGGCACGAAGGCGATGCCGATGCCATCGATGGCGGCATCCACCATCAACGCCTGATCGGTGAGCGTGAGCGGGCCGTTGACACTGATGGTTTCGGCGATGCCATGGCGCTCGAACTCCCAGCGGTAGAGTGCGCCGCTTTCGAAGCGGAAGCGGATGCAATCGTGCTGGTGGAGATCCTGCGGGACGGCAGGACGGCCGCGACGCCGGACGTAATCAGGGGAAGCGACGGCGGCGAACTGCACCGTTTCGGTGAGGCGCACCGCGATCATGTCCTGCGGCACGGCTTCGGCGAGGCGAATGCCGGCGTCGAAGCCGTCGGCGACGATGTCGCTCAGCCTGCCGTCGGTGACGATGTCGAGATGGATCTGCGGATATTGACCGAGGAACCGCGCCAGTAGCGGGCGCAGGATCATCCGTATCGCCGCATCGCTGGCATTGATGCGCACCGTGCCGCTCGGCACTTCACGGAAATCGTTGGCCTCCTGCAACGCCTCCGCGATCGAGGTCACGGCGGGACGCAGCCTGCCGGCAAGGCGCTGTCCCGCCTCGGTCAGCGAAACGCTGCGCGTCGTGCGGTTGAACAGGCGTACGCCCAGGCGCTGCTCGAGGCTGCGGATGGAATGGCTGACGGCGGAACCGGTGACATTCAGTTCGATCGACGCCGCGCGGAAACTGCGATGATTGGCCACCGCAAGAAACACGTTGAGCGCGAAAAGATCCGTCGATTGATGAGCATTGTTCATCACGCCACCAAGGATTGGCGAGATTGTTGCGACAGTCAAGGCTGCCTAGTTTCCAGCAAGTCCCCATCCGGGAGACGTGGCCGTCGCGCAAAAGCGGATGGCCTGACGGACAGAAAACGAGGACAACCATGTCAAAGACAATCCTGATCACCGGAGCCAGCTCCGGGTTTGGCCGCGGCGCGGCAATCGAGCTCGCCCGGCGTGGACACAAGGTCGTCGCCACCGCCGAGACCTGGCCGCAGGTACGCAGCCTGCGTGCCGAAGCAACCGATGCGGGCGTCTCGCTGCAGGTGATCAAGCTCAACCTGCTCGACGACATCGATATCGCGCATGCCGCGACCTGCGACCCCGACATCCTCGTGCTCAACGCCGGTGTCATGGAGAGCGGATCGGTGCTCGACATCCCGCTGCAACGCGCACGCGAATCCTTCGAGATCAACGTCTTCGGTCACATGAAGCTGGCACAGGGCATCGTGCCGAAGATGGTCGCCCGCAAGGCGGGCAAAGTGGTGTGGACCTCATCGATGGGCGGCATCCTGGTCATCCCGTTCCTCGGCGTCTATTGCGCCACCAAGCACGCCATCGAGGCGATCGCCGGCTCGATGCGGGCGGAGCTCGCGCCTTTCGGCGTCAAGGTCGCGACGGTGAATCCCGGCGTGTTCGCCACCGGCTTCAACGACACCGGCGCGGAAAGCCATACGCAATGGTACGACGCCAAAAGCGCCGTCGTTCCGATGCCGGATTTCGGCGCCGAACTCGCCGACCAGTTCGACCCGCAGGAGATGATCGACGCGATGGTCGAGATCATCCCGGCCGAAGAGCACCTTTACCGCACGATGCGTCCGCTCGGCACCATCGACACCGCCAGGCAGTGGCAGGAAACGGAGTGGAAGCAAAATGCCTGAGCTGACACTCGACCACGCACGGCGCCTGGTGGCGCAGGGTGAAGCCGCCGCCCGGGAGATCGGCTTGAAAGCAGTGTTCGCGGTGCTCGACAAGGGCGCCAACCTGGTGACCTTCTCGCGCATGGACGGCGCATGGCTGGCGTCGAACGAGCTGGCCATCGCCAAGGCACGCACCGCCGTGATGTTCCAGGCGCCGACCGAAGCGCTCAACGCGCCGCTGCAGATCGGCGAACCGGCCCTGCATTTCGACCATATCCACCATGGGGGCTGCTGTTGATCGGTGGCGGCGTACCGCTGCACGACGGTGATGGAACGCTGATCGGCGCGGTTGGCGTCTCGGGTGGCGCCCCGGATCAGGATGCGGCAATCGCGCGTGCGGCTGCCGCGGCATAGAGGCCTGCGTCAGCCGCGCGTGATGGATGCTTCAAAGTCTTCAGCCCGCTGATCGCATCAGCGGGCTGACAATTCGCGCCGGAGCGCGGCTTTTACCAGCCGCCGCGCCAGGCGCGCTCACGCCAGCAGCGCACGCGCCATTCGCCGCGACGCCAGACGCGGCGGCAGACACGGCGCCAGCGCGGGCCGCCGCGCGGACCATCACGCCAATGGTGGCGGCGCCAGCCGGGGCGATCATCCCAGCCGCGGCGGCCATCCCAGCCGCGGCGGTGCCAGCTGCGATGGTCGACCTGCTCGACCTGTGCCTCGGCGCCGCCGTCGAGAACCGCGGGCTCGGCCTTGTCCAGTTCGTCCAGGATGCCGGGGCCAGGCGCCGCGACACCCGCGAAGGCCTGGGCGGGCCGCATGGCGGAAACCGCCACTGCTGCTCCGGCGAGGCCGAGAGCCGACATCAGAAACTGCCGTCGTTCCATTGTATCCTCCAAGAAAAAGCGTCCCTGATTCACTGAACAGCCGGAACGCTGAATGGTTCCTGAACGATGATGCCGGCTTTTTATGGGTCCCGGCACCAGGCGCGGCAAAAAACCGTGGCAGCCGCTGCGCGATGGGGCGTTCGTCCTCATCAAGACGCGGATGAGCGCCGATACGTCGACCGTTGAGCCGTCGACAGGATGCAAGAAGTGACCCCGGCCGAAGCCGGGATCCCTGCCTCCTCCACCTATGCTTTCATGGCCGGCGGCGCCACGTCATGGCGTGCCGGCCGGCGCGCGGTTCAGGGCAGCCGGCTGAACCAGCTGTCGACGTCGCTTTTGGCGCGATCCTTGGCGATGCCATAGCGTTCCTGGATCTTGCCTTCGAGCTGGTCACGTTGGCCGGCGATCTGGTCGAGATCGTCGTCGGTGAGTTTTCCCCACTGCTCCTTGACCTTGCCCTTGGCCTGCTTCCAGTTTCCTTCGATCCGGTTCCAGTCCATGGTTTCTTCTCCATTGGGCGGGGATCGCCCGTTTGCGGCCTCATCGGCCGCGTCCTTGGTTTGTGGCCTCCACGGCCGTCACGCGGCGTGCACGGCCGCGCTACCCGATCATTCATCCGCGCCTGTTCCGATCCTGAGGATCAGTGCCAGAACAGCAGGATGAGGATGATGATCGGGATGGGAACGCCGAGCAGCCACAACAGAATGCCACGACCCATTGTCAGGTCCTCCTTGTCGGGATGGCCTCAACATGAACCGCGCGAGCACGGTCCGGCGAAAAGGGATATTTCCAGGCGCAGTTCCAGAAAAGCGGGTTTCCCTCCGGAATTGCAGGGCTGGAGCGCGTCCGCGTTTCCGTGAAAGACGGAAACGCTCTAGATGCGGCTGGAGCGAAGCCGCTGCACCGGCGCGGCGCGCGCCTTGGGCGGGGCCGGCAACCTGATCACCGGCTCGGCAAGCCTGGCCAGCCTGACCGGGATGGCGCCCCTGCCCGGCTTGCGGTTGAGCACAGTATCCTTGTGGACTGCATCCTTGCGGGCCGCATCTTCACGATCGATTTCGCGCAGCGCCAGCAGCCAATGGTGCTCCTGCTGATCTCCCGGGCAGCCTTCCTGCAGCCATATCTCTGCCGCGCGAGCCCGGATGCGGGCGTAACGCTCATTGCGTGCGTGACCCAAAACAGCCTCCTGGTTGAAATTCGTCATGCAGGGGCAACCGCTCAAACCGGCGATGGTTCCGAAAAAGTTGCGGCAGTCGGCGGTCGGCGTCTGCCCGCAAAGCGTACGGTCGCGAGCGCCGCTATTTCTCCTGCAGCGTGCTGAGCTGGGCACCATCGCGCTGGACGGCCGCGCCGGAGCCGGGCAGCCGGTCGTTGCGCTTTTCGTCTTCTCCAGCCTGCCTTGTGGGTTGGCCCTTGTCGAATTCGACGACGGCACCGACCGACAGGGTGGCATGCAGGACCGCCTTTTCGATGCCCGGCAAAGGCACGTTCTGGAAGCGGCCGGTGCGCCTTATCGCGACGGCAATGGCCGAGACGTTGACATAACCCTCGCTGGCCTTGGCCAGGATGACGGCATCCCAGGCTTCACTGAGCAGCCGTGACGGAAGGGGACGTTTCATCAGTCCGATTCCTTTCTTTCATTAGCAAGGCGGCATAGTGCGCCCCATTTCGGTGCAGCGCAACCGAAAATCGCAATTATATCAATAAAATCATACAGTTAGTAGAGTGCTTGGCATGGACCACCTGCACCAGATGCTGACTGTGTGCAGATTCCACTTGCAGCCTTCAAGCAGTGAACTATGTATTTCACACAGTGTGTGTCACTTACTCATTTTTGGTTCGAACAGACGCGCATCGTGCCTGGACGCGCCGGATGAGCTGAAGGAAGTCTCGGGGGAGGCATTCATGGCGGATCTTGGAAGACCGGAACGGCTGCAGATCATGTTGAGCGGCGAGGAACTCGAAGCGCTCGAAAACTGGCGCTACGAAAAACGCATGCCCTCGCGCGCCGCCGCCATCCGCGAACTGCTGCGGCTGGGCCTGGCGGCCGAAGGCATACTGGTCAGCGGCCAGGGCATCAAATCCCGCGAATTCGGCGTGCTGTCGGACAATGGCGGCGAGGACAGCGCGGGCTAGCACTGGTCGGACATTTCCCTGCCGGCCAACGCCGACTGTTCCAGGACGTGCTTGCCAAACTCCCCGACACAGATCCTTGCCGGCCCGGCCAGGACAGCTCTTGCCGCAAAGAGCGGCGACGTCGCCCAGGATGTTCCGGGGAAAGCGCCAGGCATAGGTGCAATCCTTCCCGCAGCAGCGCAGCCCGCTTACATGCGGATCTTGCCGTCGCATTGGTAGGTGAGGCTGACCTGCTCCCTCGCGATGCTCAGGTCCACCACCGACTCGAACAGGCGCGTGCCTTCACTCATGATCAGGACGACGAGCGGCCCGAACCTTGCTTCACAAGAAACGCCGTTGTCGCCCGACATGCAGGCAAGCGTCCTTGGCGCCGAGACCTTGCCCGCGAATGTGCCGGTGACGAAGATCGTCCCGCCGATCACCTCGATCTGGCGCACGGCGGAGACCCGCATGTTGCCCCAGCGCCCGTCGACGGAGCGGCATTCGACGGCGGCGGCCACCGACGGGACCAGCATCGACAGTCCGGCAACTGCGTTCCTGATCGCGATTTTCATGACTTCGGCGCCGCCAACGAGACAGCGCGATCTAAGCGGCTTTCGCCAGGGCCGGCAAGCACCGGCGTGCGGGACGTCGGGCAGCACCGCGCCGCCTGTCGCGATCTGCCGGTCTTCCGGATATACGCCCGCCCCCACCATGAGGCGGGCCACCCCAATGCCGGCTAAAGATCCGTCGTGACGGTTCCCGCCGTCGAGGTGTCGCGGATGCGGGTGGCGGCGGCGAAGCCGTCGAGGTCGTTCTGCAGGATGTCGACGGCGCGCGGCGCGTTGACCGCGACGCGGAACGCAGTGGCGCCGGCATGGGTGGTGCGCAGGGTGTTGCGCCTGACGAAGATCTTCTGGGCCGAGGCGCCGAGGCCGGAATGGATGTGCAGGCCGTAGGCGGCGTTCTGGACGACGCAGAGATTGCCGCAACAGCGTCCGGACAGCGCCGTATAGCGGATGGCCGCCTGCACCGAGGCGGTGCCCGCCGGCATGATGACGTCATTGTCGAGGCAATCGGCATCATGGCCATAGGCGGTCGCGCTGCCGCTCGGCGCGATGTCGATGCCGGCCTGGACGACCCCGCGGATCCGGTTGCGGGCTACGGTGAAATCCTGCGCCTTGCCATAGATGCCGATGCCGACGGCGGCGGCGAGCGAGCGCGTGACGCCTTCGATGATGTTGTCGGCGATGACGAACCCGTGCGCGTAAGGTTGCGTGTCGGCGACCTTGACCTGGATGGCGACGTCGTCGGTGTCGCGGATGATGTTGTCGACGAACCGCCACCGGGCGCCATGGCCGCCATGCCAGAAGGCATGTCGGCTGATGCCGTCGAAGACGCAGCCCGAAACGCTATAGTCCGACATCCGGCCGACCGCGATGCCGCAGCCTTCCGAGCCGCCGGCGGCTTTGCCGCCGACGATGTCGAGGAAGCGGCAATGGGTGATGCGCCAGCCGAACTGCTCGGCATCGGTGGAGGCCCCGGCGCAGCAGATGCCGACGGTGGTCTTCGTCACCGTCACATTGTCGATGGTGATGCGCTGGGCCGGCGCCTGCTGCAGCCCGGCCTCGAAATCCGGCCCGGCATGGCTCGATGCGCCGCCCCAGATGCCGATGAGATGGCGTTCGCTGCCTTCGCTGCCAACCTTGCCGTCGCCTTCGATGGTGATGTCGCGGATGGTCATGCCGTCGCGGGCGACGATCGCGGCACAGAAACGTCTGGCGCTGGAGATCCTGAGCCTGCCGTTGCGGACCGCGACCGAGACGGCAGCAGCCGCGAAGGCCAGCGGCCTGGTGTGGACGAATGTGCCGCCGCCGAGATCGACGGTGTGCCCGGCCCCGACCCGGCGGGTCAGTTTCTGCAGGGCGGCATCGGCGTTGGTGACGCCATCCAGCGGCGCGTCGAACTGTGCCGGGGTCCAGCTCCTGCCGTCGAGCGGAACGGCGCGCAGCCTGACGCCGCCGGCCGTCTCGATGTCGAAATCGCTGGCGGCGGCGGCCACCCGGTAGACGAAGCGTTCCTCGACGGTGCGGATACGGTCGCCGGGGATGACCCCGCCGGCGCCGCCATAGCTCAGCATCGTGTCGGCGACGAGCGCCGGCACGGAGGCAAATTCCGGCACCTGGTGGTAGAGGGTCATGACGGTCTTCCTGTGGGGTTGTGGTCCGGCAGGGCCCGGGTGGGCTGCGCCTACGCCGCGCGTATCGCCGCGATCTGGCTGTCGATCGCCGCCTTGCGGGCGGGCACGTCCATATGGGCGTCGGCATAGTCGAGCAGGTCGCGCTCGGCTTCGAGCGCGGCGATCAGCTGGTCACGCTCTCCGGGCGAGCGCGCGGCAAGGGCATCACGCGCCGCCTCATTCCTGGCTTTGGCCATGGCGCAGGCTTCATGATGGAAACGGGCATGGTCGGCGCAGGCATCGAGCGCGCGCTGGAACGACCAGTGGCGGTCGCGGCAGCCGATCCAGGCGATGAAGGATGAACCGTCTTTGGTGATGGTGCGCTCATGCGCGCCGTCGACGGTGACCAGCCAGCGGTTGTCATCCGTCTTGCGGAAAACCAGACCGTCGGCGGCATCGATGTGGCTGGACATATCCATCCCCTCCATTGGGTATGGATACGATTATCACATTGCGTGAAGTTATCAATCTAAAAATTCACACAGCGTGAATATCGGCAATCGGGATTACACCAGACAGAAGACGGTCCAGGCGCACCCGAAAAAGAAAAGCCGCGCCATGCGGGCGCCACCAGCACGCGGCACCCGGCTCGCACCGCGCGGGGAGAACTCCAGGGATCTGCACCAGTGCCCGGGAGGCGCTCCAGGCCCGCCTGGCGCGGCGCGGCTGCCGCACCCATCCCCTGGACGAGATCCCGCCCGAAGACCGGCCTCACCGCCCGGACACGGGCCAGATCACCAGAGACAACCGCACGGATGAAAGCCGCCCGCCGCGTTATCGCAGGCACAGGAGCCCGATCCACCTCGAAGCCGGCCGCGACGCCTCGATGGCGTCGACCTCCCGCCTGGTGTTCGCCGCGAGAAAAAGCCTGGCGCGGAGCACGCCTGGAGCAATTCCACACGCAAAACCGCGGCGCACTTTTGCTGGAATTGCTTTTTGATCCGGCGCAATTCCACACACAAAACCGCGGCGCACTTTTGCTGGAATTGCTTTAGCTGGATCCGGCCAGAACGAACACGCGCACGGTTTCGGCCCTTATCCGCTGCCCGGACACGCCCGGTGCATCCGCCAGCACCTTGAGGAGCTTCTGGTTCATTTCGCAGGCGCGGGGATCTTGCGGGCCGGCCGCAGCCAGGCCTTGCAGATCCGTCAGGGCTCCACCGCCCGCGACATACTGCGTTGCAATGGCCTGCCAATCGTCCGCCGTCGCGGCGCCGATATCCACCGGCGACTTTTCGCCGGCACCCATGGCCCGGATGGCGGCGGCGGCAAAACGATCGGCAGGCAGGGCATAGGTTGCGCCCTTCGCCTGCATGGCAGGGGTCATCGTGTCCGCCACGATCCAGCCGCCACAATCCTGCGGCGTTTCGTTCGCCTTGACCAGCTCGAGCATATCCCGCTTGGCCTGGAGCGCAGTGAGCACCAGCGCAGGGTCTGCCTTGCGCAGCGCATCCGCATGGCGCCGCCGGATATCAGCCAGGTTCTTGCCGATGAAAGCGGCCGTCTCCTGCGCGCTGCGGCCTTCCTTGGCCAGAGCGAGGTACCCGCTCATGAATTTTTCGGACTCGGCGGGCAACGCTTCCTGCAGCGCCTTGAAGATGGTCAGCCCCGATTTTTCGGCTTCGGCTGCAATGCCCTCCACGGTGGGAGCCGGCGGCTTCGAGAAGCGCGAGACGATGCTCGGCACCGAAAACGCGGCGACCACGAGCAGAAAAGCAACAACGATCTTCCAAGGTTTCATCAAGTCCCCCACCGAGGCGCCGCCTGTCCATCGGGACATGCGAGGGACGCCCCACCCTTTGCTGATCCATAGGCACTTTCCGAGAACCGGCAGCGGTTTCCGGGCCTATGCGCCTGACCTGGAGCGCCGCGCGTCCCCTGGACGCGCAAAGGTCGCTCCGGCACTTTGATCCGGCGCATGATCCTTTCCGGCAGTCGATTCCGATCTTCAGTGTCATGCGCCGAGCGCGACATGATCAGCTTTTCCAACCTTCCACAAGACAAGTGTAAGTTCTTGTTTCGTTCTTGACAAGTGATACAGGAATTGGTTCCTAATACCGGCTCCAATCAGGAGTGCAGCGGGTGGGTGGAATGGATGCAAAGCTGGACGCCGACGGCCATCTGAAACGGGTGGCCTGCCAACTCTACACGCAGCTGCCGGAAGACAAGCGCGAGGCGCTGTTGGTGCTGCGTTATGTGCGCCAGATCATCTTCTGCCTGGGCGAAGACTGGGAAGCGGTCACTCGCTCCGCGCCGATCCTGCCTTTTGCGGGCGACCGGAAAGGTCGGGCAGAATCTCCAACATCTTTGCGGGTAATCCAGACCGGTCGCCAAGATACAGCCAATCCAGAGTGACCCCGGTCTTCGACTGGATGGTGATGGCCACGTCGAGATCCGGGCGCCGCAGCCCCTTCAGGTAATTGTTGAGCGCCGGCTGGCTGATGCCGATCAGCTGGGCAAAGGACGTCTGGTTGCGCTGCAGCGCGGCAAGCAGCGCCGCCAGCCGCATCGCTATGTCTTGATTGGAACGTCCACCATCAGCCATGGCCCTTTCTGCCATATTCACACCGTGAAAAGAATTAACGCATATGGGCTTGCAATTAATTCACACAGCGTGATATTCAGGATCATGAACAGTGCCCCGCGGCGACGGTGACTTCACCCAAACGCCAGGCGCCACACCGCAGCTTTCTGCCATGCGCCGCACCCGCGGCGCTTCACCATCCGCGGCCCTGTCGCGGACGGCCGACGCCTGGGCAGGTCTCCCCTCCCGCCGCCCGGGCGTCGGCTGCCTCTGAGCGAACGGCCCTGAACAGAGAGGAGTTCCGCCGATGAAATACGATTTCGACGACGACCTGCGGGGCCCCAACCCGTCTGATCGGCTGCATCTGCTGGTCATGGCCGGGCTCGGCGCCGCCGTGGCGCTGCTGACCGGCTTCATCTTCTTCTGCTTCGCGTGGAGCGTGCTGACGTTATGACCGAGGCGCTCTGCATGAAGGCCCGCGCCCTGATCGCGGCCGAGCCGCGGCTGGCCCGCGAAGTGGTGCGGCAGCTGGCGCGAGAGCGCAAGCACGAAGGAGTGGAGCGCTTGCGCGTTTCCGCGAAGAACGGAAACGCTCCGGGCACAACCGGCGGCATGACTGCGCGCCAGCGCGACCTGCTTATGTTCGTCAAGACTTACATAGAGCAACAGGGCTTTGCCCCGTCCTTCGAGGAGATGAAAAGGGCGCTGGGGCTGGCCAGCAAGGCCGGCATTCACCGCATGATCGCCGGGCTGGAAGAGCGCGGCTTCCTCACGCATGCGCCCCGCCGCGCCCGCTCGATCCGCCTGGTGGCTGCGCCATGAGGCAACGGCCATGAGCAAGAAACGCTGGTTCCGGCTCTACATCGAGCGCTGGCGCGACGGCACCTTCGGACTGACGCCCAACGAGATCGCCGCCTACATCACGCTGTTGTGCGAGCTCTACGACCATGACGGCATCCTGATCCGTGCCGATCTCGACCTGCTGGCGCGCCGCTGCGGCATGCGCCCGACCAGTTTTCGGAAGGCTTTCGAAACGCTGACCCGGCGCGGAAAGCTTACCCTCGACGGTGATGTCATCACCTCCAAGGCGGTCTCCGAAGAAATCGAAAACCGGGAGAGACTCGACGGGAAGTCGGCGGAGAACCGCCAGAAACTCGCCGAAAAACGCAATGTCATCAACGAAATCCGGCAAAGACTGCCGACTGATACAGACAAAAGAATCCAGACAAGAGTCTTGAATCCCGAAAAGCTGCAGGCTTTCCGGGGGGCGGCTTCACCGCCCGTCATGCCCCAGAACAGGGAGCTGGAGCCTTTCCGCGTTTCGGAGAAAGACGGAACGGCCGCTCCCGATCACGCCCCGCCGCCGGCGGCCGGCCCATCCGCTTCCGTCCAGAACTTCATCAAGCGCCGGGAGATGGCCCGGCGCAGGAGCTGAGCCATGTTCATTGCCCGCTATGAAAACACCATGCGCAACGCCAGGCCGAAAGGCGTCGAACCCGAGCCGCGCAAGCCGAGACCGCAGCCCGCCCGCCAGGACCCGGCCGTTGCCGCCTATCGCACCATCGACGTGTTGGAGCCCAGGATGCCGGCGCGCGAGATCATCAGCCGCGTCGGCGCGCTGCACGGCTACACGCTGGCCGAGATCACCGGGCCGCGGCTGGAAAAGAAGCTGGTGCAGGCCCGCTTCGACGCGGTCAAGGCGGTGGCCGATGCCCGGCCCGACATGTCGCTGCCGCAGATCGGCCGGATCTTCAACCGCGACCACACCTCCATCCTACACGCGCTGAAGAAGCGCGGCGGCCGCCGCCTCGAACAAGGCCGGGGACAGGACCAGGAACGGAGCCCCGACCAGGGACATGGCCAACAGCAGGGAGCCGCGGAATGAGCGCGCCACAGAATGATAACGGCCACGCCTGGTACATCGTCAGCAGCCATCCGCAGGCGGAACGGCAGGCCTGCGCCGAGATCGCAGCACTTGGCCAGACGGTGTACCTGCCTTGCTTCCGCAAGGAATTCCACCACCGCCGCTACCGCAAATGGATCCGGCAGCACTACCCGCTGTGGCCGGGCTACCTGCTGGTGCTGGCTTCCGAGCACTGGTCGCGCGTGCTCGACTGCCAGCATGTAACGCGTGTGCTGCGCAGCCAGACCTATGCCGGCGCCGGCGCGCCGATCGCCATCCGCGACGCCGACGTGCAGGCAATCCGCCACGCCCAGGACAGCGGCCAGTTCGACCTGATGCGCATGGACCGCGCCACGGTGAAGCCCGGCGACCGTCTGCGGGTGCACGAAGGCGCGCTGACCGGCCAGGCCGGCACGGTGGAAAGCGTCGGCGACGACAGGATCGTGCTGCTGATCAACGCGATGGGGCGGGAGTTGAGGACGGTGGTGCCGGTGGAGAGGGTGGTGGGGTGATGAGAGGCGGAAAAACTAGAGACGCGCAGTGGGCCAACGCGAATGTCTGATAGGGGGCCGTCTCCCGACAGTCCGGTTTCGGCGACTGACAATCATTACGATGCCGTTAAGCGCTGGGCGGCTCCGGAAGCCCCTTACGCTTTGTAGTCAGGCACATGATGCGATCGAAAGAATGTTGTCGAGGTAAGCTTGCCGTATGCCACACCGCCTGCGAAAGCGTGTTCTTCTTTTTGTTAGTAAGGTTTAGGCGCGACGCAATTGTCCCTTCGGCTGCTTGACCGCTCAAGAAATGGGCAGTCAATCTGGGCGTATGGCTTATGATTTCTCGAGTTTGTCTCATAATGAGTTTGAGGACTTGGCTCGCGACCTCGTAGGTCACGAGATCGGCAAGCGTTTCGAGGCCTTTCCCGAGGGACCGGACGACGCGATGGATGGGCGGCACGCCCTCGCAGACGGCGATATCGTGCTCCAGGCAAAGCACTATCACCGATCGGGTTTCTCGGCGCTAAAATCCAAGATGAAGAGCGAGCGAACGGCCATCGATGGCCTGGCACCCTCGCGCTACATCCTCGTCACGTCGGCTTTGCTCACGCCAAAAAACAAAACGGCATTGGCGGAGATCATCGGGCCTGCGCTGCAAGGTCCCGGCGACATATTCGGGCCTGGTGATCTCAATTTGCTGCTGCGCAAATATCCGGAGTTCGAGAAAGCTCATCAGAAGCTCTGGGCGCAAAGCACGCCAGTTCTGAAATTGGTGATCAAGGAAGCGTTCGAAGAAGCGCTCGGAAAGCCTGGACCGCTACCTCCTGTCCTCGCCAATCTGCTGCCGCCGGCGCAAGGGACCGCGCCTGGCGCGGGTGCCGTGCCAGCGGTTCGCGACACGATCTTTCTGCTCAAGGCCACACCGATCGATGACGAATTTGCGCTGTGGCTAGGCCCCAAGCTCGAGGCCCAAGGCTATCGCGTTTTCGCCGACATACTGACGTTGCAGCCGGGCGACAAATTGCGGCGGCAGATAAACCAAGCCCTGCAGTATCGTGCGGCGAAAGTCCTCCTCGTCTGGCGCGATGCGACCCTCGCCGACCAGAATGTGCAAGACGATCTCGACATTGCGTTGGAAGTGGCGAATGAAATCGGCGATCCGCGCTTCGTCATTCCGCTTCGTCTCGAGCAGGGGAAAAAGGTCAAAGGTCTTGGCGATGCGATGCCGGTCGATTTCGTCCGTGGTTGGGGAGAAGGCGTCGCCAGCCTCTTTGATGCGCTGCAAAGGCAGAAGGTTCCGCGATCCGGCGATTCCTCTGTGATCGATCCGAATTGGGAAATCTTCCGCCGGCGTGGCGCGGTCCCGCTCGTCGACGAAGCTGAACGCCTGACATCGAACTGGCTGCGCGCCGCGGAAGCGCCCGATGTCATCCGCTACTACGAGAGCACCGGAGCGATCGACAGCCGTTTGCTTGACCGGGCGATCGATCAGTTCAAGTATCCATGCGCGCTGCAGGGCGGCGCTGGCTTCATCACCTTTGCAGACCAGACCGAGGTCAACATCGCGTTCGCATCGGCTGGCCGTTTTCAGATGAAGCACAAAATCCCGTTGCTGGATTTCGTCAACAGCGGTTTCCCGAAACTTGGCATCGAGCAACAGGTCGCATCGAACCTAGTCATCGCGATGATCAAGCACGCGTGGTTCTCGTTCTGCAGAGAGAGAGGATTCATCGAGTATCACTATTCCAACGCGATCGGCTTCCACGCATCGGCCGCGCAGGTGCGGACCGGCCAACGCATCCCCTGGGGCAGGCAAGGGGATCAACGATCCTCGATGCTGCGCAACGTAGCGAAGGGACATATCTGGCAATTCGGCGTCACCGCGATGCCCTATTTCTGGCCGTTCTGGCATCTGAAACTGAAGGCGCGCGTGTTGTTCTCCATCGACAACAACACGCCAGCAGGGCTCGATATCGACGATGCCAAAAAACTGCATCGCCTGCGCCGTAGCATCTGCAAAGGATGGCGTAACAAGCAATGGCACGGCCGCATGCTTGCTTTCCTCGAGCTCCTCTCCGGCGAGAGCGCGAACATCCGCCTAGCGCTCGCGCAGGGCGCCGAGCTTGTGATCGAGGCGGCGCCGATGCTGTTCACATCGCCGGTGAGCACAGCGCTTCCCGATATTCTCGATGCCGAGGAAGAGGAAGCCGACATCAGCACCCTGGGTCGCCCAGAAAACGATTGCGAGGCTGACGAATGAAGTTTCCCGAGAAATCGCTCCAGGTCGAACACTTCAACGAACCGTTGCTGGAATTCGCCTACGCGCAGCGCAGTCCTCATCCGAAAGACGGTCTGTTTCTCTACGGCCCCCATGCCAAAGCGAAGAGGACTCGCGAAATCCGCGTCGGGGTGGTCGGCACAAGCGACGGCATCGCGCATTTTCGCACCTGGGCGCGCAAGCTAAAATCCATTGTCCCGGTTCCACCGCCCGGAAAGGGTGAGAAGGTCGATCGCCTGCACTTGGCGAACTTCCCCGGTCTCGAGGAGGCGTTCGGGATCTCGTTCGATCCGGATGAATGCAGTGCGCTGTCCATCCAGCTGAAGGATATCGACCGCGCCACGCGCATCTTCAATCTGAACGAAGCCGTCGACAAGGTCGCACGCCTTTACATCGATCGGGTCGAGCAACATCATCGCAACGACGAGCGATCGGTCGACGTATGGGTCCTTGTCCTGCCTGACATCGTCTACGAGCGTTGCCGACCTCAATCCAAGCGCACGGGCCTTGCCATGGAGATAGGCGATTTCAAGAAGCGGCAGAAGGCGAAAGAAAACCTGCCGCTGTTGTCCGCCATGGGCGCCATCGATCAGTCCGACGAGTCGATCTTCGACGATGTCCCCGACTTCCATCGCAGGATCAAAGCCGAATTCCTGAGGATCGCGCCGACGCAGCTGGTACGTGAGACGACGCTCGCCCCCGGCGCCTTCCTCAACAAGGCCAACCACCCCACCCGCAAGACGCAGGATGCAGCGACCGTCGCATGGAACCTCGCTACCGGACTCTACTATAAAACGCAGCCGAAACCGCCATGGCGGCTGGCCGACGTGCGGTCAGGCGTTTGCTATATCGGCATGGTCTACAAAAGCCTGCCGAACGATCCGGACGGGCACGCCTGCTGCGCGGCGCAAATGTTCCTCAACGAGGGTGACGGCGTCGTTTTCCGCGGCGCCAATGGTCCGTGGAAGACCGGCGACTACGAGTATCATCTCAAGGCGCCGGCGGCGAAGGACTTGCTCGAACTCGTGCTGAAAACCTACAGCGAAGAGCATGGCGGCCCGCCGAAGGAACTGTTCATTCACGGACAGACTTATTTCAACGATGAAGAGTGGAATGCCTTCGTTGCGGCCGCGCCGAAGGAAACAAATGTCGTCGGCGTAAGAATCCGACCAACTGGCGGTGAGATCAAGCTATTTCGCGATGGCGACTATCCAGTGCTGCGCGGCACAGCACTCTTGCTCGACGCTCAGACAGCGTATCTGTGGACGACAGGCTACGTACCACAGCTCGACACCTACATTGGACCCGAAACTCCCAACCCTCTGCACATCACGGTGATGCGGTCAAAAAAAAAAGCGAAACCGAAGATCAGGACCGTGCTTGAAGACATCATGGGGCTCACTAAGATCAACTACAACTCATGCAACTTCAACGACGGGCTACCGGTCACCGTTCGCTTTGCGAAGATGGTCGGTGATGTCCTGACAATGGGGTCGGCCAAAGGCGAGAAACGCCAGCCGTTCAAGTTCTACGTCTGAATACAGGTCGAAGGTTCAAGACCCGAAGCGCTCGGGCGTTCAGCGGACGCGGATATTCTCAAGCAGCATGAGAGGTCCAGCCTATCGAGGGTCTTGTGCCGTCTTCGCTGCGTTGTTGCCTGCGGCCCAGGTTCGATAAATCAGACCATCGTCCGCGAGAAAGAACTCACCACCCAGCACCTCCGCCCCGTCTTCGACGAGGCGCTTCTTCATGGCGTCTTCACCTGCAATCGCGACGTCTGCGTTGCGGTATGGTGCAGTGTCAGGCTGAGGACTAGGCTTGAAGACCTCCCAATTGAAAGTCCCTTTTGGGTAGGCGCTCTGGATCTGATCGCGGCGCGCCTGGGGGCTCTTCGAGAAGCCAACCTTGATGATATGTTTGTCTTCAAGTTCTTCAATTCGGCGTCCAAGATAGGCTGTAATATCGCCCGCAAGGCGTAGGATGTACAGGTGTTTTGGACCGTCTGTTTCCCCCACCCAATAGGGCTGTGAGGCCGGCCTCACAGCGCGACTTGGGCTGAGGGCGGATTCTAGGGTCTGAATTGTGGGGTCGATGGGGTTGGTCTGCCTGTAGACAGGCACTTCGTAGACGTCCAGCTCGTATAGCTTTGCGGCTTCGTCCGTCGAGAGTGGCACGCCGCTGGCACCGATGAACTCTGGGTGGGAGCTGCCGTAGGCTTGCGGAAACAAGTCCTCGACCTGACGCCAATCCTCCGGAATGATCCTCCAAGCCCTCGTCGCCTTTACTGCAAAAAGCCACTTCCCACGGGTGTCGGGATCGCGCTCCTTCTCGGCCCAGCGATCCCCGGAGATGAATTCCCGCGCGTGGCCTATCTCGTGGGATATCTCGAGCACCCCAACGACCTTGCCGCGCATGTTGTCTGGACCTTTTCCCTTGGTCACGTAGATCGCGACCAGCGTTCCCGGCTTCGAGTTGCTCAGGTAGCGCGTCCGTCGGGGCTCATCGGCGAAGCCGATGCACCCCCAGCTGGCTGGATCGAAGCCCCAGAACGACGTCAACCAGACCTGCCGTCCGTCAGGCAGCGTGTCTGCAGTTGGAGCAAGTTCCGGAACCGACGCCCAATCGAATGCGAACACTTCCCGCTGGGCGGTCTCGATGTCGATGGCTCCCAGCACGCCTCGAATGTAAGTCATCGCGTCTTCAGCCGGATGCCGCTCCCCCTTCTTCACCAAGATCGTGGTGAGAGGCGGCAGACCGCGGTTCGCAAGTTCGTGCAGAATAACCTCGAGGTTTCGTCCCAGCCCCCGCCCCGTCGGATGGTTCCAGCCTACTGCTTCGCCGACCTGCTGGTAGGTCGTCCGACGTTTCTGCATAGCCTTTCCAGCTAGAAAGCGGGTGATGGCGAACTGAAGTGCATCCATGTGTTATCTAGCTTCCAGCAGCATGAGGACGGCGGCCAATTCATCCTCGCCAGTGTGTGCTGATGTAGCGATCGTGCTCTTCGTTCTTTAGCTGCTTCGTAAGATTGCTCGTCCGAACGTAGAATTCCTGCGTACCCCCGTCTTTCAGGTAGACAGGCTTCGGAGCCCGTTCTTTGACGTCCACAACAGCTACGATCTTCTCCTCGTGTGTAGCGAAGCGGACTTCGTAGAATGGGGCAAACTCACTACCGATCTGCTCGTTGATCAAATTGACGAGCGTCTGCTGAAACCACTCTTTATTTCTTTTCTCCGGCGACATTGTTGAGAGATCCGGTTCTAGGCCGATAATCTCTTTCTCGTCGGATACCCCGATGACCAGCGAGCCTTTGCCGGAGTTTAGGAAGGCTACGATCGTCTTCAATGCGGCCTTGCGCACAAGCTTGGACTTCGTCTCCTCTTTCAGGTCGAACTGCAGAGTGCTCTTGTACTCCAACTCCTGGCCCTCGTCGGCCTTGATGATCTGTTCGATCGTCGGTGGCGGTGGTGGTGGTGCGTAGAACGCGTCGGGCCATCCGCCGTTTTGATCGATCACCTCATCGATCTCAACCATCAGGCGGCGGGTTTCGGTGAGGGCGACCACCATGCGTCGATAGTGCATAATGTCCTCGTCAGTGAGCATGCGGCCGACGCTGGGGTTCTTTCCGCCCTTTCCAGCCCGATCCTTCAACCATTTCTCGCAGACCTGATAGCCGCCGACGTGGAACTCCCACGTCGCCTTGGGAACGTCTTCGAACCAGCGGCTGGCGTTGATCATCACCTTGCCGTTCTTATAATCGGGGTATCCCCTCTCCACCCGCGCCTCGCCGCTTCCGGCAAAGCGGATGTCCGGGGTTTTCAGGATCGGCGATTCCTCGGGACGCAATAAATGCAAGGCCACGAGCTGCCGACCCAGTGCGGCGAGCAGGGCGAAAATAGCGAGGGCTTTGGGTGTGGGGATGCGGGGGAAGTCAGATTTCAGGAACTCGGCATAGCGGCTGCGGTAGCCAGGGCTATGCAGCACGGCGTAGATATAGTCGAACAGATCTCGGGGGCCGAGGGTCTCTTGTAAATCGCCACGGCCGTCCCAGGTAACTTCGATCAATCCGGGCTGCTCTCCTCTCGAAGGAAGGTGGTCGCGGCGAAAGCCCGTATGTTCGTGGCCGAGAATTCCGTCTTCGTAAGCTAGTCCTAGAGCTTCGGCGAGCCTTAAGGCCCAAGCGCGATCGACGTTGGGACGAAGGCTCTTTTCACCTATCATGGGCTTCAGCCAAAGAGGCGCCACAAGAGCTACACCTCTGCTGCTGAAAGTGAAACGATTGTCAATTATGGCATCAACCGCAACTGCATGACTAAAAGGCGGGCCAGATACCTGTCTAGTGTAACTTAGTCCTACATTTGGGATTCCCACGAAATGGCCATTGGCTCTATCCCTAAGATGGACCGCTACTTGATTGTCGTATATTGAGTACCGGCGATCAAAGGGGCGATACGCGATCGAAACGAGCTTACTTTTCCAGTTTTCGCGGCGCAGGCGGCGCTTCGCTACATCATAATTCCACTGGCTCTGCGTACAAAGTTGAAACCGCCCTCGCGCAGTGTCCTCGTCAGGGGTATTTATTAGCCACTCTACCTTCTCAGTTTGCTCGGCTTCTGTGAAGGAGATTGCGAACTCGTCGTGGGTAGTGACGATGCCGGGCGCCGGATCACCATTTCCGCCCATCACGACCGGCAGACCTTCGAAGGCATGCCATTCTCCTTTTAAGTCAGAGTCGACCGGATAAAAGAAGCATTCCGGGGGAAAAATCGGACATTTACGTTGGCCAGTTATGCGTGATTGAGGATCAATAAGGTAGTCGAGCTTCTGCTCTGCGGGGCCGAAAATATCGTCTCGCCAAAGCTGTGTTGCAGATGGGAAGCCATCAAGCTTAATGGCTTCGGTTATGGCCACACCTTGGGCCACCTCCTCGAAAACTCCGCCATCAACAGAACCGTCAGGAGCCTTTTCTCTTTTCTTCACGTTACCGTGCAGGTCAAGGACTCGAATCTGCCCGAAGCTATCCCTAAGTCGGGAACGCATCCCCTTGAAAGTCGGATTATCATAAAATGAATGATTTGTAATAAATCCAAGAACACCAAATCCAGTATTATCCAGCTTTAATTGAGAAAATCGGAAAAATTTCACATAGTCATCTTGTAGCCACTTGCCTTGGCCCGGTTTCAACAACTCCGGCCAATTCGTTTTGTAGTCGTGAACCAGTCTGACGATCTCGGCGATGTTGTTGTTCTTAGAGTGCCCGGCGTAGGGTGGGTTGCCGACAACCACCGTGAACGGGGTCTTTACTTTTGCATCGTTGGAAGCTTGCGCCTCGTGCGCCAACGCCTCAGCCATGAAGACAAATTCCATATCCAGATCACGCGCAGGCTCCAGCGCATTGGTTAGGAAGATACGGGCCCGCTCCTTAGAGCCGAACGCGTAGCCTGTCTCCGACAGCTTCAACCCCACCTTCATATGCGCAATGGTATAGGGCGCCATCATCAACTCAAAGGCCGTCAACCTTGGCAACAGATGCTCGGGCACATAAGCGTTCCAGGCGGCCTTGATCTCGTCTGCCGACTTGCTCTGCCCTTCCCAGTGTGCCTCCATCCGCTTGTGGATCAGGTCGATGGCCTCGACCAGAAAGGTGCCGGTACCGGTGGCCGGATCGAGGATCTGAACGAACGGGGCATCGGGCTTCACATGCGCGGGGATGGTAATCCGGTTATCCCGCGCTGCGACTTCTGCCCATGTGCTTGTATCAGCCAGCCCAAGGGGCAGCCCGAACTCCGTCCGCAGGATTTCATCAACGCCGCGAACAATGAAGTTCACCACCGGACGGGGGGTGTAGAACACGCCGCGCTGCATCCGCTTCTGCGGGTCGTATTCCTTTAGGAAAAGCTCGTAGAAGTGAATGACTGGGTCTTCCTTGGGATTGCGGTCGCCGAAGTCACGCAGGACAGCTTCCATATTGGCGTTGTTCAGCATGTCGACGACGTCACGTACACCCAACTCGTCGAAATCCATCCCCTGCCGCTTGTCGCGACCGCCGAGCTTCAGGAAACTCTCGAATAGCTCCTTCAAAAAAGGGTTCGTCTTCGGAACCATATCGGCCAAATTGTCCGCTACGAGCAGAGCGCCGGGCCGAGAAATACGGGCGGCCAGCATGCCGTATGCAATTGTTTGGGCGAACATGTCGGCGAAGCCGTCGTCGTCCAGGTCTTGGATCAGATTCTTGCGAAAGGCCGCGAGCATCGTCCGCATTGGTCCCGCATCGGTCTCTGCGCCCAAAAGCTCATTAACGCGCGCACGTATCTCGGAGGCGAGCGCTGCAAGACGTACTGCCAGATCCTTCGCGGTCCGGATCGTTTCGTTGAGACGAAGCTCGAAGGCGGCGGACCAGTCCTTCCGCCACCGGTCCGAATCCTGCAGATCCTCCGGCCAATGCAGCTTTGAGGTCAGCGTCTCACCGACGTAGTCGTTGTGCAGCCCGGTGTCCTTCGCATTCCAACCGAGTACTTTCATCACCGGCAGGTCGTTGGATACAGCGCCATCGGAAAAGTGAACGAATGCAAGCTCTCGGTCGCCAGAACGGCCAAAATTCGCAGCAAAGATCAGATCGCTTTTATCCCACGCCTGCCTATCCGAGGGCTGTGTACCGGCGCGCTTTTTGACGACCAAGCTACGCAGAATGCGGCGCAGCACGGTGACCGAGACTGTCTTGTCTTCGAAGGACACGAAGAAGATGCCCCATGGCTGGTTCCTCGCAAGAGGCCGTAGCTGGTGGATCTCCCTGATCTTCGCCGTTTCCGCAGGCTTCAGGCCGAGTTCGCTCGCTTCGTATTCGAACACGACCTCTTCGAATCCGTAGTTCTCCCCGATTGGCCATTCCAGATGATCGCGCAGAACATCGATCAGCTTCGGAAAGGTGTTAATCCTGGCCAGTTCCGCCGCAGGAATCCCCATACTTTCCGTCCCCCTCAATTCAGTTCCATCCACGTCTTCAGCGCCGGGCCAACGCCGACAGGTGCCTGGACCTTGCGAAGGAATGTCTTGGTTATGTGCTTTTCCACGGCCGCCCGGACATCCGACAACTGTAGCCGTTCCATCTCAAGCCTTCTCGGAGTCTCAGGCGTCGAGCGGATTGCGTCGACGATCGGTGACGCGTCCTCGACGATCCTCCCGCTCCCCACGTCATAGAGATACCACTGGACGTCGCCGGCCTCGGTGGTCCAGATGTCCTCGCCTGCTTGCTCTGAAGCCGCCTTGTCAAAGGCGGGCCGCGCGTAGCAGAAAAAAACGGCTCGCGTGCCAGGCCTGATGTTTTCCTTGCCGGAGAAGATCGCGTTGGGGAAGCCGTTCAGCATCTCCTCTAGGCCTGGATGTTGCCTCACAAGATCCTGCCATTCGAGGTGGAGCTGTTCGTCCGGACTTTGCTGCCCCTCGTACTGCTCACTGAAGTTTCGCAGGTCTTCGTAGTCGTCGTCCTCACGCAGGAGCTTCCGTCCCTCGATGCCGAGTGTCTTCGATATCCTCAGCGTCTTGTGAGCCACGCGGCCGTAAAGGCGCAGCAGATCATCCAGGTCATCTGGTGGCAGGAAATTCCAGTAAGCCACCGTGCCCCGTAGCTGCTTCTGGCTCGGGTGATCCTTCAGGATCTTGGCCTCGATTTGAGGGTTCATTCGACGATCGACACGGCCAATCCGCTGCATCAGCCGGACCGGGTTCCAGTGAAGGTCGTAGTTGATAAGGCGAGTGGCGTCCTGAAGGTTGAGGCCTTCTGATAGAACATCAGTGGAGATAAGCACCCTGATCTCGCGATCTCCCTGCTCCTTGCTCGTGCTCTCGTTATAGTAGGGAGAAAATCGCTGGATGACCTTCGCTCGATCGTCCTTGGTGCCGCTGTCGATCTGTTCAACGCCCTCAATGCCTGCGTCGCGAAGCTGAGCCGCAATGTATCGCGCGGTGTCTCCGAACTCGGTGAAGAGCAATACCTTGTGCTTCGATAGGACCGGATCCTTCGTGAGGAGCTGAATGAGCTTCTTTAACTTGAGGTCTTGGTTCGGCTTGAACTTCTCGAGTTCATAAAGGAAATCAGCGAGCTGCTCGATATCGGCAAGTGAGTCCGCGATAATCTCGTCGACCTTGAAGTCCTTGCGATCCAGCTTGCCCTTTTCGACCTCTTCGATCAGTTCGGGTGGGACAAGGTCCTCATCCGCCTCAGGGTCGAACAGATCCTTGTCCGGCTTGTACCCAAGCAGTTTGGCGTGTTTTCGCTTGCATCGCTCAAGCTGAGCCTTCTCATGATCGGTCTCACAATGGACCTCAAGCCAGGCGAGCAATTTATGAAGAAGGCGCCAGCAGGAGAGCCTGAAGGCCTCTGCCGAACTCTCGAACCGCTTCAGGAAGCTGGTACGAATGAGGGCCACAACCTGCTTGAGGCGACCGCGCTCTAGCGCCGTTGCCGCCTCTTCTGTGTCCCCTTTGTAGTAGGCGTATGGGTTGTAAATGCCGAGCACGAAAAGCGGTTCGCGCTTGTTGAACGCGTTCGCGACCATTTCCAGAAGTTTGCCGTAGGTCTGTCGAACCGAGTACTCCGCGACCGTTGGCTTGCGCGGCTCTGGAAACATGACCTCCCCGTCGCCCTCGCGCTTCATGCTCTCCTTGACGTAGTTCCTGCTGCGCTGGACCACGAGGGAGTCGAACAGAGGGTCCGCGTATAGCCGCGTAGCTACATCTGCGGCATTTATCTCCAGCTGTTCATCTTCGATCCTGCCGTAGATTTCATTTTCGATCTGTTTTTCCAACTGACGAATGTATCCGGGCAAAGAGTGGATGCCGAGTGTGCCCCCTGCGAAGTAGTCGGATTCATGGCGAGAGAACAGCTCGACCATGTGCTGAAAATCGGTGAGGCGATTGTTGATCGGAGTAGCCGTGAGCAGGAACACCTGCTTCCCGTGGGTAATATCGTAGAGGCGCCAGTAGCGTGACTTGCGACCATCACCCTCGAGGCCACGGATGCCGGTGTTCCGGAAATGATGCGCTTCATCGATGATGACGACGTCAGCCTGTCCAGCGATCTGATCGAGCTCATCTTGCATCGACGAACGCATCAGATCGGTGTGGCTGTAGATGCGCAGATTGGCGAAGCCCTTGAATAGGTGAGGCAGTCGCTTTTTCAGCTCCCTTTCCCAGACTGGCTCCTTAGCTGCTTTCGGAACGAAGAGCGCAACGTTCTTGCCCTCGTGAACCACGAAGCGCTCGATTAGCATCAGACCGACAAAGGTCTTCCCTAGGCCCACGCCGTCACACAGGAATGCGCCCCCATACTTCTCCGCCCTTTTAAGGAGACCGGCATACCCGTCTCGCTGGTACTTGGCCAACACCGGGAAGATGTGGGAGCTGCGCTTTTCCCATTCTCCAGCAGTCTCCTCATGGCCCAGGAAGTACTGTTGGAGCGAACGGGCATATGTCTCGAACGGCTGATAGTCGCGGGTGTGCCTTTCAACGACTTGGAGCAGTTCCGGGGTGACGTCCTCCGCTTCTTCCCAGTGCTCATCGAACCATTCCTGAAGGACGGCGACGGGCGTGCCAGTGATCTGAACGTTCAGTTCGACGTTCTCAGTCATCCCGGGAAATGTGAAATTCGAAGAGCCAACCAGTGCCGATGAGCCGACCACGTCTAGTCGCGCGTGGGTGATGTACGCCTTCGCGTGGAATTTATCTTTGCGATAGACTCGGCACTCAATGCGCCGATCTCGGATGGCTTCGCTGATCGCGCCGACGCCGCTGAGGAAGTGATTCTTGTTCTTTTCACGGTCAAGACTCTCGTCGAGCTTCGACCGGATCTCGACTAGCCCACGTTCGAAGGCCTTCTTCGTCCTTCGCGAAACTTGGTCCCCCATTAGAATGCGGATCTTATCGACCTTCTGCCACTCATCTTGAAGAGCCAGAAGAGAACCAATCTCGAAATAAGCGGTGGCTATGTCAAAGGATTTGGAAAGGCCGCACCAGTCGCGCAAGTAACGCAGGACACGCCAGTCATCGGTACTATTGTCGACGATGAATAATTCGCTGCCGACCTTGTGGCTGGATCTTTTTGGCAAAGCGTCACCTGCGAAACTCTGATCAACTTGCGACATCCCTACACCAGGTCGTTGCAAGCCTTAGCCGTTAACTGCTCTGGAGTGCGTCACTCTGTCAACACGAGGAAACAGGCTGGCGACCGCGGCTCCCGAACGGAGAGTCGATGCTACGCGGAAGTTGGATGGCCTGCATTCATTGGACGTCCGCTTCCGGGCCGCACCAAGGTCGGCTCGAATGGCTGACTTGAAGGCGCAAGCTGCCATTTTCAGAGCGCATCCTAACGCGTCAATTGTCAATTTTTCGCTGTTCGACGGGTATACTGAAACGTTTAGCGGCGCACCAACACCAAACCAAATCACCCAATAAAAACATTCGAGCGATGGTAATCTAGGTATCTGTGCCGTCGCTGAGCAAACGGAGCAGTTCGCCACACCGCCGGCGCTTCCGCCAAACCAAATCTCTCCCTTGCTAGTTGTTCAAAGCCGAGACGATATAAGTCTCCACGATCCATGCGCGGAGACACAAGCACGTCGCCATCGTCTTGGAAGCTGATGAAGCCGCGATCGAAGAGTAAGTCGGCATCGGGCGTGAGCAACAGCCCGTTCATGCCATCAAGCCGTTCCTCGGCAGAGGTGCAGAGCCGCCAAGGCTTGATGTGGCTGGCAATTAGCAGTGATGGGTTTGTGATCCCTGTCAGCCGGCACTCGCGCTCTATAGCTTCGACATTGGCGCGGAACTGCCCCTGCCCGCGGCGCGCTTGAATGACGCTCTTTCTGACTGTGTCGCCCAGTTGGAGATCGACATTGATGCGGCGTTCGACAATTTCATCGAGAAATTCGCCAACCGCTTCGAAGGTGAGACTGTTACGACCGCCAAACTCAAGCGCTTGAGCATCGAATGTTGTGTTCGCAATTATGGTCTCGAAGACGGCTTTCGGGATCGACGCGAGATAGGCACTTTGGTGCCCGCCTCCAGTGATCGGACTGATCGGCGAGTAGCGTGCCGGCAGCAGTGGGCCTAATTTTTCGATGAGTTCTCTTGGCCGCACGGCTGGAACTAGCGGCACCCAATAGATGGGCAAATACCAACCTTCATTGCTCCAATAGGCGCCCGTTTCTCCGAACTCGACAGGCTTGGGAGCGGCAAAGGCGAATTGGGTAACGCGCCCAACGTAGCTGATCGCCTGATTGGCGTAGGAGAAAACCAGATCGCCCGGGTTCGCACGACGCATAGTGTCGTAAAACTCATTGCGTGCGCCGTTGCTCTTCCTCTTGGGAGACCAGAGATATTGCCCGTCGATCTCCTGACGGAAGGTTTGTTTGTGATTTACCCACCAGTATTCCGGCATTTCGGATCAGCGATTCCAGGACTGCAGTGCTACGTATAGAACGACTATCGAAAAGTCTGTAATGCATACTTGCGGCGTTGCGGCTGAATATCCCCTCTCTTGCGATTTCTAGCACTTAGCCTGCGCCGCCCTGGCGGGCGTGCTCGTCTAAGGTGCTGAAATCGCTTTCTCCCCCGCAAGGGGGGAGATAGAGGCGCCAAGCTCTCACCCCTCCAGAAACCCCTGCAGCCGCGGCACCACGAAATCCAGGAACACCCGCACGCGCTGGGGCATCCTCTGCCCGCCTAAAAACACGGCGTGCATTTCTTCCGCGTCGGGCTCGACCACGTCGGCCAGCACTTCCACCAGGCGGCCGGCGGCGAGGTCGGCGCGGACGTGGTAGTCGCCCATGCGGCCGAGGCCAACGCCGGCCAGCGTCATGCGGCGCACCGTCTCGCCATTGTTGGCCAGCAGCGCGCCGTGGACGACACGGTCGACGATGCGGCCGCTCTGCTTCAGCGGCCACACCGGCTCGGCGCGGCGGAAGTTGAAGCCCAGGCAGTTGTGGCGGGCAAGGTCCTCGATCGAACGCGGCACGCCCTGGCGGGCGAGATAGGACGGGGCGGCGACGATCTTGCGGCAGGCGGTGCCGATGCGGCGCGCCAGCATGCCGGAATCCGGCAGCGTGCCGACGCGGATGGCGATGTCGGTGCGGTCGAGATAGAGGTCGACGATCTCGTCGCTCAAGGAGAGGTCGACGACGATGTTGGGATAAGCGCGCCAGAATTCGGGCAGGATCGGTTCCAGCCCGAGAACGCCGATGGCGACCGAGACGTTGACACGCACCGTGCCGCCGGTGGCGGCGGCGCCGTAGGACAGCTCCTGCTCGATCTGGTCGAGCTCCTTCAGCAGCGCCTGGCTGCGCTGGTAATAAAGCTGGCCCTCGGCGGTCAGCGACAGCGCCCGCGTCGAGCGCTCGATGAGGCGCACGCCAAGCCGCGCCTCGATGCGCGAGACCAGCTTGCTGACGGTCGATGGGGTGAGGCGCAGCAGCCGTGCGGCTTCCGAAAAGCTGCCGGTCTCGACCACGCGCAGGAACACCTGCATTTCACCGGTGCGGTTGTCCATCTCTTGCCCGCCTGTGATCTGGTTTCACAGATGATGGGAAGATCAGCGGCATTATCAAGCCCAAGACGGCTCTTTATGTGATGGGGCGAGATAAATCGCATCAAGGAAGCCTCAGTCGCCGGCGTGGCCCATCCGGGCCACTTGGCTAACGCGCCAGAGCAATTCCAAGAAAAGTGCGTGGCGGTTTTCCGTCCGGAATTGCTTGAGACAAAGAGAGAGCGCGGCGCCCGAGAACACATGAATTGCCGCGCGCTGCAACGATCAATGACCGTTGGCATCACCTGAATTCACGGCGCGCCGCCAGGCCGCCGAAAAGAGACGAAAAGGACATCATCCATGCAAACCGTCACCGCCCATGGGGCAGAAATCCCGGCGCTCGGCTTCGGCGTGTTCCGCATGTCGGACGCCGAGGTGGAGCGCATCGTGCCGGCGGCGCTGGAAGCCGGCTTCCGCCATTTCGACACCGCGCAGATCTACCAGAACGAGGCGGCCCTCGGCCGCGCGCTCGACCGCGCCGGTGCGCGGCGCGAGGAGCTGTTCCTGACCACCAAGGTGTGGGTCGACAACTACAGCGAAAGCCGGTTCGCCGCTTCGGTCGACGAGAGCCTGGAGAAGCTCAAGGTCGACCAGGTCGATCTGCTTTTGCTGCACTGGCCGGCCGAGAAGGTGCCGGTGGCCGAGCAGATCGCCATGCTGAATGCGGTGCAGGCCGCCGGCAAGACGCGTTTCGTCGGCGTCTCCAACCAGAACATCGCGCAGATGCGGGAATCCGTCGAACGCTCCCCGGCGCCGATCGTCACCAACCAGGTCGAGCTGCATCCCTACCTGCCGCAGCCGGCGCTGGTGGCGGAGGCCAGGGCAGCCGGCGTTGCCGTCAGCGCCTATTACGGCATGGCCGACGGCGCCGTGCCGCAGGACACGCTGCTGCAGGAGATCGGCGCGAAGCATGGCAAGAGCGCTGCCCAGGTCGGCCTGCGCTGGCTGGTGCAGCAGGGTTTCGTCGCGCTGTCGAAGACGGCGAACCCGGCGCGCGTCGCCGAGAACATCGCCATCTTCGATTTCGCGCTCGATGCGGCCGACATGGCGGCGATCGCCGGGCTGGCGCGCGCCGACGGCCGGCTGGTTTCGCCTCCCGGGCTGGCGCCGGCGTGGGATGTGTGAGGCGGGCGTCACATGAAAGGCCCCGTCGCTGACAACCCCTTCTCCCCTTGTGGGAGAAGGCAAGACGAGCCGCCCAGCGAACCAAAGACTATGCCGAACACCGGGGAGCGTGCTTCGACTGATCGTTTCAACAACCCTATGCCCAAAAGGGCGCAGTGAAGGCTGAAGCCATGAACACTGATGTGATGAACACCAAAGATACCAAAGGCGCCGCCGCGACGGCGACCCCCTCCGCGCGGCTAGCACTGCTGGCGCTGGCGATCGGCGCCTTCGGCATCGGCACGACGGAATTCTCACCGATGGGGCTGCTGCCGGTGATCGCGCAAGGGGTCGACGTGTCGATCCCGACGGCGGGGCTCCTGATCAGCGCCTATGCGATCGGCGTGCTGGTCGGCGCGCCTTTCATGACGCTGGCGTTCAGCCGCTTCGGCAAGCGCACGGCGCTGATGCTCCTGATGAGCATCTTCACCATCGGCAATCTGATGTCGGCGATGGCGCCGGGCTATTTCACGCTGCTCGCCGCCGCTGACGCGGCCTGCCGTGCTGCTTGCCATGGCCACCACGGTGCTGGGCGCGGGTGCGATGTTTGCGCTCTACACCTATGTCGCGCCGACGCTGGAAACGCTGACAGGCGCCTCCGGCAGCTTCGTGACGCTGGCGCTGGCGCTGATCGGCGTCGGCTTCACCATCGGCAACTGGCTGGGTGGCCGGCTGGCCGACTGGTCGCTCGACGGCGCCACCAAGATCTTCCTCGCCGCGCTGGCGCTGATCATGTTCGTGCTGCCGCTGCTGTTTGCCAGCCCCATCGGCGTCGCCATCGGCCTGCTGGTCTGGGGCGGTGCGGCCTTCGCCATCGTGCCGCCGGTGCAGATGCGGGTGATGCAGGCGGCTTCCGAAGCGCCCGGCCTCGCCTCCTCGATCAATGTCGGCGCCTTCAACCTCGGCAACGCGCTGGGGGCTGCCCTCGGCGCCGCCGTCATCAGCCTCGGCCTCGGCTACGCCGCCGTCTCCATCGCCGGCGGCCTGCTCGCCGCGGCCGGCCTCGGGCTGGTGTTCGTGGGTGGGCGTCAGAAGGCGAGGACGATGGCGGTTTGCGGGGCTTGAGGGAGGTGCCGAGCTCGCGCGCTGCCCGGGCCTGGCGCTATGGCTGGTGAAAGCGCTCGCCGCGTTGGACGTTTAGTGCCGAGGGCGCGGCGCCTCTATCTCCCCCTTGCGGGAGGTGAGGGCCTGGTTCGCCGCAGGCTTAAAGGCTCGAACGCCCGAGGGCCGGGCGCGGCGCCTCTTTCTCCCCCCTTGCGGGGGGTGAGGGCCTGGTTCGCCGCAGGCGAATTGAAAGGTCCACTGGACCTTTCAAAAGGTACGAACGCCTGAGGCCATAGCCGAAGGCCGGGTAGCGATTTCAGCATCTTAGACGAGCACGCCCTTTAGGGCGGCGCAGGCTAAGTGCTAGAAATCGCAAGAGAGGGGATATGCCGGTACACCCACTGAAAGCCTGCCTCGCATCCTGCTCGGGGGAAAAAGAGGCTCATTTGCATAGCCCTCAGCTGAAAATCCCCTCTCTTGGATTTTCTACGACTTAGACTGCGCCGCCCTAAAGGGCGTGCTCGCTAAGATGCTGAAATCGCTACCCGGCCTTCGGCTATGGCCTCAGGCGTTCGTACCTTTTGAAAGGTCCACTGGACCTTTCAATTCGCCTGCGGCGAACCAGGCTCTCACCCCCCGCAAGGGGGGAGATAGAGGCGCCGCGCCCGGCCCTCGGGCGTTCGAGCCTTTTAAGCCTGCAGCGAACCAGTCCCTCACTCCCCGCAATAGCCGGACTGTTCGATCTTGCGGCTTTCCTGCGAAACCTGCTTCGGCGTTCCCGAGGAGATGTCGTAGAAGCGACGAATGCAGGTGTCGTAGCTGCCGACGCTGGTGTCCATCCAGTCGGCCTGCAGCAAGGTGCTGTCGAGGCCGTATTTCAGCTGCAGCTGGTAAAATTCCTCGCCGCCGAGCGGAAGATCCACCACCTTGCCGGTGCGGGCGTCGATCAGGAAGGTGAAGATGCAGGAGCCGCCGCAGCCGATCTCGATCAGGCTGAAATGGCCGGCGAAATTCGGGCCTTCCTTCATGCCGTTGCGGATGCGCGTGCGGAACTGCGCGGTGTCGCCGGCGAATTTCGGCAGCACCGGCTTGCCCTTCAGGTGGGTCTTGACCGGATAGTCCGCGAATTGCGGCTCGGCCGCCGCGGCGCCGGTGACGATGGCAGCCAGCAGCGCCGCCGCGATCAGTCTCTTCATGACGTCTTTCCCCATGGAGCGGCCATGTCTGTGGCGGCATGGGGGACGTGTCAACATGGCACGATGGGATGCGTCAGGATTGTCGGGATCGGGCGATTCGGCACGGGCGGGACAACCGCCATTCGAGACGACAACCCGGTTGGCAGTCACGAACCAAACAGCCGCCTGTCCCAATAGACGGGTTGGTGCAGGCTGGTTTCGATGCCCGCGAATTCGGGATGCGCTGGGTTGATCAGCACGTTGCGGTCCGGACGGGCCGCCACGCTCGGCACCAGCATGAGCGCGCTGCGGCGCTCCAGGCACCAGCGCTCGCCGAAGGTCCTGCTGGTGCTTGCGGGCTGGCTGTCCCAGCCGGGCAGGCCAGCTTCAGAAAACACCTCATAGGACGTGCCCCGCGGGATGGTGATCGTCACATAATGCTGGTTGGGCGGCAGGCGGCCGCTGCCATGCACCAGTTTCTCAAGCAGTGCGGTCGAGAAATGTTCGGCCGCATAAATCAGCGCGGCGCCCGGCGTGTTCCAGCGGCCCGGCGCGATCGTCGACCCCGTCGCATCGAAGATCGGATAGGCGCCGGCCGGGTCGCCAATGCGGTATGCCGTCAGCGTGCGGTCCAGAATCTGCGGCGTCACGCGGCCGCGCCCTATTGGCGTCACGCGGCTGTGCCGTATTTCAGCCCGCCGAGCACATCCAGCACCAGCCCTGCCCCGATCTCGCTCTGGATGACGACATCGACCGGCCGACGATCTTCGAGCATGGCATGCGGCCGGAACAGGAAGTCGCGCGCATCCGCGTCGCTGCCCCACACATCGACGGCCAGCGTCCATACCCGCGCCAGGCGCGCAAGCCGCTCGCCTTCGTCCGACGACAGCCGGTTGCTGGCCTTGCGCCGCTCATAGGTCGCCTTCGGGATCAGCCGATATTTGAACTGCGTATCGCCGGGAGCCAGCTTGCCGGCAAGACGGTCCAGCGCCTTCACCGGGAGTCCGTCCTCGATACGCACAATCAGCCCGAAAGCGCCGCCGGAGGTCGGCACGCCCAGTACGCCCGCGACATTGGCAAAAGCAGTCATCATACGCACCGTATCACTTGATACAGAATTTATCCTCAAATGAGGCCGACTTCAAGGAGGAGCTTCAATGGCCTGCTCGGCGCGGTGCCAGACTCGGACACAGCGTGAGCTGGTCGCTCTGCCGATGCAGGTGCCGCCACGTCGGAAGTTCAATGCGCCCCCCTCACCCTGGCCCACAAATTCAGCGCGCATCCCCGGATGACCATTGCCGGAGGAGCCTCTATAACTATGCTCAACTTGTGAAGGGGAGACGATGCGCTACATACGTCCGCTTACGATCGAGGATGCCGTCGGCCAGCTGGTCGGCGCGTCCGGCACGGCCGCCATCCTGGCGGGAGGCAGCGACCTCCTGGTGAGGATGAAGGGCGGGTTCGTCGAACCCGACCTGATCGTCGACATCAAGGCGATCGCGCCTTTGAGCGAAATCCGGGAAACCGCGGAAGGCTTCAGCATCGGCGCCGCCGTGCCCTGCGCGGTGCTGGGCGAGAACAAGGTGCTGAAAAAGGCCTGGCCGGGCGTCGTCGAGGCGGCGAAGCTGATCGGCTCGAAGCAGGTGCAGGGCCGCTGCACCATCGTCGGCAATCTCTGCAACGCCTCGCCGGCCGCCGATTCGGTGCCGGCGCTGGTGGCGGCCGGCGCCAGGGCCGTGGTGGCCGGGCCGACGGGCAAGCGCACCATTGCCGTCGAGAACGTGCCGACCGCGCCGGGCCGGACCTCGCTCGCCAAGGGCGAGATCATCGAGGCGATCCTGCTCGACAACAGAGCACCGCGTTCGGGCGACGCCTATCTGCGCTTCATCCCGCGCACCGAGATGGACATTGCGGTGGTCAGCGCCGGCGTCAACCTGACGCTCGACGAGACCGGCGTGATCCGGACGGCGCGTGTGGCGCTGGGCGCGGCAGCGCCGACGGTGCTGCTGGTCGAAGAGGCCGCCGAAGTGCTGGTCGGCTCGAAGCTGGACGAGGCGACGCTGGAGCGGCTGGCAAAAATCTGCGCGGGCGCCTGCCGCCCTATCGATGACAAGCGCGGCACCATCGAATTCAGGCGTAAAGTCGCAGGTGTGCTGGCGCGGCGCGTCGCCGCTACCGCTTATGAACGTGCAGGAGGCAAATGATGGCCGGCATTGCGGTTTCCACGACGATCAACGGCGATGCCGTCGAATATCTCTGCCAGCCGGACGAGACGCTACTGGACGTGCTGCGCGACCGGCTCGGCCTGACAGGCGCCAAGGAAGGCTGCGGCACCGGCGACTGCGGCGCCTGCAGCGTCATTGTCGACGACCGGCTGGTCTGCTCGTGCCTGGTGCTGGGCGCGGAAGCGGAAGGGCGGCGCGTCGAGACCATCGAAGGCATGGCGCATGGCGACACGCTGCACCCGCTGCAGCAGAAGTTCCTCGAACATGCCGCCCTGCAATGCGGCATCTGCACGCCGGGCTTCCTGATCGCAGCCAAGGACCTTCTGGCCAAGAACCCGGACCCGACCGAGGAAGAGATCCGCTTCGGGCTGGCCGGGAACCTGTGCCGCTGCACCGGCTATGACAAGATCGTGCGCGCCGTCCAGGACGCCGCCAGCGTGATGAGAGGCTGAGGCGATGAATTTCGATCCACGTCTGACCAACCGCAGCTTCAGCGCCGTCGGCACGCGCCCGATCCGTCCCGACGGCATCGACAAGGTGACCGGCCGCGCCCGCTACGGCGCCGACTTCAACATGGCCGGCCAGCTGGTCGGCCGCGTGCTGCGCAGCCCGCATGCCCATGCCGTCATCCGCGGCATCGACACCTCGAAGGCCGAGGCGCTGCCCGGCGTCAAGGCGGTGATCACCGCGGCCGACCTGCCGGACCTGACCGGCGGCGACAGCGCCCTCTACGACATCCTCGACAACTGCATGGCGCGCAGGAAGGCACTCTATGACGGCCATGCCGTGGCGGCGGTGGCGGCGATCGACGCCCGCACGGCCAGGCAGGCGCTGAAGCTGATCTCGGTCGACTACGAGGTGCTGCCGCATGTCACCGATGTCGACGAGGCGTTCCGGCACGGCGCGCCGCTGATCGACGACGCCATCTTCACCGAGGGCCTGGTTGAAAAGCCGGTCAAGCCGTCCAACGTCGTCAAGCGCACGCAATTCGGCCATGGCGACGTGCACAAGGGTTTCGGCGAGGCCGATTTCATCGTCGAACGCTCGTTCAGGACCGAGCAGACGCACCAGGGCTATATCGAGCCGCATGCCTGCGTGGCAAGCGTCAGCGCGGACGGCATGGCGGAACTGTGGGTCTGCACCCAGGGGCCTTTCGTCTACCGCCAGCACTGCGCCCAGCTGCTCGGCATGGAAGCCTCGAAACTGCGCGTCACCTCCTCGGAGATCGGCGGCGGCTTCGGCGGCAAGACCCATGTCTGGGCCGAACCGGTGGCGCTGGCGCTGTCGCGCAAGGCCGGTCGGCCGGTGAAGCTGGTGATGACGCGCGACGAGGTGTTCCGGGCATCGGGCCCGACCAGCGCCACCTCGATCGACGTCCGTATCGGCGCGCGCAAGGACGGCACCATCACGGCGGCGGAAGCGACATTGCGCTACAGCTGCGGCCCCTATGCCGGCGGGTGGGCCGAGGTCGGCGCCATGACGGCGTTTGCCTGCTACCGGCTGGACAATGTCAGGACGGTCGGCTTCGAGGTGCTGGTCAACCGGCCGAAGACCGCGGCCTATCGCGCGCCGTCGGCGCCGATGGCGGCGTTCGCGGTGGAAAGCAGCATCGACGAACTGGCCGGCAAGGTCGGCATGGATGCGGTCGACTTCCGCATCAAGAACGCGGCGCAGGAAGGCACACGCGCCTCCTACGGCCCGGTCTACGGCCCGATCGGCATCGGCCCGACGCTGGAAGCGGTGAAGAACCATCCGCACATGCAGGCGCCGCTCAAAAAGAACCAGGGCCGCGGCATGGCCTGCGGCTTCTGGTTCAACTTCGGCGGCCAGACCTGCGTCGACCTCAACATCGGCATGGACGGCTCGGTTTCGCTGGCCGTCGGCACCGTCGACGTCGGCGGTTCGCGCGCCTCGCTGTCGCTGGTGGCGGCGGAAGAGCTCGGCATCGACTATGGCCAGGTCAAGGCCATCGTCGCCGACACCTCGAGCCTCGGCTACAACGACATGACCGACGGCAGCCGCGGCACCTTCTCCTCCTCGATGGCGACGATCTCGGCGGCCCGCAACGCCATCCTGATCCTGCGCGAACGCGCCGCGCAGATGTGGGACATCCCCGCCGACGACGTGGTCTGGGAAAAGGGCCATGCGCTGGCCAGAGGCGAGAAATACGGCAACCTGTCGCCGCTGTCGCTGAAGGAGATCGCCGCGCAGTCCGGCACCACCGGCGGGCCGATCGCCGGCCACAGCGAGCTGGTCGCCGACGGCGCCGGCGTCTCCTTCGCCACCCATATCTGCGACATCGAGGTCGACCCGGAGACCGGGGCCACCCGGGTGCTGCGCTACACGGTGGTGCAGGATGCCGGCAAGGCGGTGCACCCGACCTATGTCGAGGGGCAATACCAGGGCGGTGCGGCGCAAGGCATCGGCTGGGCGCTCAACGAGGAGTATATCTACGGCAAGGACGGGCGGCTGCAGAATGCCGGCTTCCTCGACTACCGCATCCCGGTCTGTTCGGACCTGCCGATGATCGACACGCAGATCCTCGAGATCCCCAATCCCAACCATCCCTACGGCGTGCGCGGCGTCGGCGAGACCTCGATCGTGCCGCCGCTGGCGGCGATCGCCAATGCGGTCTCGAACGCGGTCGGCGTGCGCATGACGCACATCCCGATGTCGCCGCCGCGCATCCTGGCGGCGCTCGAGGCTGGCGCCGGAAAGCATGATGCGTAGATTCGAAGTGTCAGAGCGTCCTTTGCGCGTCCGAATGGACGCGCGGCGCTCTGAACGGGGCGGCTGATGGTCGCCGTCACACTCTGGGGATCGCTCGCCGCTGTCGCCGGAGGCAAGGACAAGCTCGACATCGAGGCCAAGGACATCCGGGAACTGTTCAGGAAACTCGCTGAACAGTACCCGGCCATCGAGCCGTTCATCGACCGCGGCATCGCGGTCGCCATCGACGGCACCATCTATCGCGACACCTGGTCGAAGAAGCTGCCGGAAGGGGCGGAGATCTTCCTGCTGCCGCGGCTGGCCGGAGGGTAGCGGCCTCGCCTTTGCAGCGTGGCGACCGTTGCCGGCACGTCCTCATACAAGGTGCGTCCTTCGAGGCTCGCTTCGCGAGCACCTCAGGATGAGGACCGCTGTGCCTTTCCGACGAGAATCCGGAACGTCCTGGAGATTGAGCGCCGTCTCACCCAACGCCCCTGAGGTGCTCGCCCGCACGTCGACTGAAAGCACAGCCCGGCCCTTGCCGGGCGAGCCTCGAAGGACGCACCAAACGGCCGGATTGTGCGTCCTTCGAGGCTCGCTGCGCGAGCACCTCAGGATGAGGGGCGTTGTGCCTTTCGGGCGAGAATCTGGAACGTCTTGAGATTGAGCGCCGTTTCACCCGGCGCCCCTCATCCTGAGGTGCTCGCCCGCACATTGACTGAAAGCACAGCCCGGCCCTTTCCGGGGGCGAGCCTCGAAGGACGCACCAAACAGCCGGATTGTAGGTGCGTCCTTCGAACCGTTCACTGGCAAGAACGGGCAGGAGTGTTGGAACGCCGCGCGCACCGGGCACGTTTTCAAGCGTAAGATAGCGGGGCTGGCCGCTCGCAGCCGGGTCAGCGCTTCCGCATGCAACGAACGACCCTGGGAGGTTCAGCAGCATGTCCACCTCATCAAGCGAACTGGCGACAAAACGCAGACCCCGGCCCGGAGAAAGCGAAGCCTATGCGCAGGCCCGGCAGGACTTGCTGGCGCAGGAGATCGAACTGCAGCGCTATATCGACCGCGTCGCCGAGCAGCGGCGAAAGCTGCCGCCGGGCCCGGCCATCGAAAAGGACTATCGCTTCAAGGATGTGAACGGTGCGGAGGTCGGCCTTGGCGACCTGTTCGGCGACAAGCAGACGCTGGTCACCTATTTCTGGATGTACGGGCCCGAGCGCGAACGGCCCTGCCCGATGTGCACCAACCTGCTCGGTCCGTTGAACGCCAACGCCAACGACCTGAAGCAGCGCGTGGCGCTGGCCATCCTCGGGCGCAGCCCGGTGGAGCGCCAGGTGGCGTTCGCCCGGGAACGCGGCTGGCAGCATCTGCAGTTCCACCAGACCGTCGGCGACGACTACGCCCTCGACTTCCGCGGCCTCGATCCGGCCAAGGGCTGGGAATATCCGGTGCTGGCCGTGTTCCAGAAATCGGACGATGGCGGTGTACGGCTGTTCTGGAAGGGCGAGATGACCGGCGAAATGGCCGATGCCGGCAAGGATCCGCGCGGCGGCCCGGATTTCGCGCCGCTGTGGTCGGCCCTCGACCTCACGCCCGAAGGCCGCGGCGAGAAATGGTACCCCAGGCTGGAATATTATTGATTAGGCGCAATCCCGTGTGGCGCCTGTCAGGTCAGGCCGGTGCCAGCCCGTAGAGCACACCGAGCATTGAGCATCCCGCCAGAACCCACAGCATGCCGATCCGGAAGCGGAACACGGCAAGCAGAGCGACGATCGCCAGGGCCAGTGCCGCAAGGTTCACGCTGGCCAGCACCGGGACATCAAGGGTCGCGCCGAAGGCACGGACTTCCCGAACCTCGCCGAACAGCACGTGCAGGGCGAACCAGGCGGCGAGGTTGAGGATAACCCCGACCACTGCGGCGGTGATGGTGGCGAGCGCCGCCGACAGCGCCCTGTTCGAGCGCAGCGCCTCGATGTAGGGCGCGCCGAGGAAAATCCACAGGAAGCAGGGCGTGAACGTCACCCAGGTGGTGAGCAGCCCGCCAAGCGTGCCGGCAAGCAGGGGATGCATGGCGCCCGGCGCGCGGAACGCGCCCATGAAGCCGACGAACTGGGTGACCATGATCAGCGGGCCGGGCGTGGTCTCGGCCATGCCCAGCCCGTCCAGCATCTCGCCCGGCTTCAGCCAGCCATAGGTGTCGACGGCCTGCTGGGCGACATAGGCGAGCACGGCATAGGCACCGCCGAAGGTGACCACCGCCATCTTGGAAAAGAAGACGGCGATCTGCGAAAAGACGTTTGCCTGTCCGTAAAGCAGCAGCAGGGCCGCCACCGGTGTCAGCCACAGCACGAGCAGGATCGCCGCCACCCTCAGCGACGACCGGCCGGCATGAAGGGCATGCGCCGGAATGGCTTCGCCAAGCGCGGTATCGGCATCGGCGACCTGATGCGCTCCTGCCTTGCCATGACCGCCGGCAGCCGTGAAGGCCGCCCAGCCGGCACGGCCGCCGGCATAACCGACCAGCGCCGCGGCGAGCACGATCAGCGGGAACGGCAGGCGAAAGACGAAGATGGCGATGAAGGCGGCAGCAGCCAGCGCCACCATGACGGCGTTGCGCAGCGCGCGCCGGCCGATGCGCACGACGGCTTCCAGCACGATGGCCAGCACGGCGGCCTTGAGGCCGAAGAACAGCGACTGCACCAGCCCGGCATTGCCGAAGAGCGCGTAGATCCAGCTCAGCGCCATGATGGCGACGAAGCCAGGCAGCACGAAGAGGATGCCGGCGACGAGGCCGCCTTTCGTCCTGTGCAGCAGCCAGCCGATATAGATGGCGAGCTGCTGCGCTTCAGGGCCGGGTAGAAGCATGCAGTAGTTCAAGGCATGCAGGAACCGGGTCTCGCCGATCCAGCGTTTTTCCTCGACCAGGATGCGGTGCATGACCGCGATCTGCCCGGCCGGACCGCCGAAGCTCAACGCGGCGATCCGGGCCCAGACCTTCACCGCCTCGGCAAAGCTTATGCCGTGCGCCGCCGGACGGTCGGCGAGACGTGCGTCGGGAGCGGCGGCGGTCATGACGCAGCTCCCGGTTTGGCGCTCGGCCAGTTGTGGCTCTCGTCCGTTGCATCGCGACACCAGCGGTAGAAGGCGTCGTAGAGCGTCATGCCGGCTTCCAGTTGCGCCAGATCGTCGGAATGCATGCGCGACAGGCCGAGCGAGGCCGCGAGCAGCCCGGCGGCTTCCGGCGCCAGGTCGAGGCGGGCGGTGTCGGCGCCGCGCACGATGGCGGCGAGCCGCAGCAACGGTTCGGTCGCCAGGCCGAATTCCTCGACCATGGTGTCGAAGGTGCAGGTCTCGCCGCGATGGCTCCAGAACACGTTCTCGACGTCGAACGGCGTGGCGTCGAACCTGTCGGCAACGCCCGCCACTTCCTGCGGGGCGACGAACAGGAAGGCCGCGTGCGGATCGACGAAGCGGCGGATCAGCCAGGGACAGGCGATGCGGTCGATCTTCGGGCGCGCCCGCGTCACCCAGACGGTGCGGCCCGCCGCGTCGCGGGGTGGCACGCTGTTCGCGGGCACAGCCGGCAGACCGGAAGCAAACCATGCCTCGATGCCGCCTTCGAGCGACTCGGCGGGGGTGCCCAACTGCCGCAACCATGCGGCGCTGCCTTCGCTCAGCTTCCTGCCGGCCTGGCAGATCACCACGGCCGAGGGTCGGGTGATCGTGGGGCACCATGTCTGGACGTCTCGGTGGGATCGCCTGACCGAGCCCGGCACGAGCCGGGGATCGAGGCCGAAATCCTCGTCATTGCGCACGTCGATCAGCGCCGGGCAATGCGGCGTGCCGATGAGGCGGGCAAGCTTGTCGATGGAGATGGTGGTTGGGGATGGCATGACGCGTCCTTCCGTTTCACGGGTTTCTGGACGCGATGCTTGGGCCTGAGCCTCGTGGGGAGATCGCAATCCCCATGGGCTGAATCATTCGCCGGATGTGGTGCAGAGTCAAGGCGCATGATCAGACTGGCATGGCGTAGCGACGTGGCCGCCCGGCTTCAATGCCGGCGCGGCCAGGCCGCGTGCATATCGTCGATCACATAGGCATGGGCATGGCGGCGATACCCGGCGAGGTGCGGGTGGCTTGCAGGCAGGTCGTCATGACTGTGTTCGACGCTGTCGGGATCATCGGCGGGCCAGAGCCGCATCGCGACAGCCACGGCCGCCGCTGCGATCGCGGCAAGGACGACAGCGGTTGCCGGCAGCCCGATCATGGCGCCGGCTCGGCCCGCCAGCGGGTAGGCGAGCAGCCAGCAGGCATGGGACAGCGCGAACTGCGCCGCGAAGATGGCCGGCCTGTCCTCGGGATTGGCCGAGCGTCGCAGCAGGCGGCCCGAAGGCGTCTGCGCGACGGAATAGCCAATGCCCAGGACGAACCACAGCGACAGGAGCCAGGCAAAGGCGGTGAGCTCTGCGGCCAGCAAGGTCGCCGCGGCGAGCAGGCCGGCGCCGCACAGCATCGCCGTGCGGTCAGGCACCCGCTCGAGCAGGCGCGGCAAAACAAGCGCCGCGATCATCGAGCCGCCGCCGAATGCGGCAAGCGCCAGCGCGGTCCGGCTCTGATCCAGGCCGAACTGCGCCTGGACATAGACGACCGTGTTGACGATGACCAGCGCACCGGCGGCAGCAACCGCCATGTTGATGGCCAGCAGGCCGCGCAGGCGCGGCGTGGCGAGATAGATGCGCATGCCGCGCGTCGTACGGTCGTAGATGCCGCGCGGGGCTGTCGGTTTCGGGCTGGGCAGGACGACGGTCAGCACCAGGACCGCCGATGCCAGGAAGCCGATGACGGTTCCCCCGAACAGGCTGTGAAAAGAGATCAGCGTCAGCAGTGCCGCCGCCAGCATAGGGCTGAGCAGGCTCTCCAGATCGTAGGCCAGCCGGGAAAGCGACAGGGCGTTGGTGTAGTCCTTCTCGTCCGGCAGGACATCGGGAATCGTGGCCTGGAAGGTCGGCGTGAAGGCGGCTGAAGCTGACTGCAGCACGAAGATCAGGACATAGACCTGCCAGATTTCGGTGACGAAAGGCAGGAACAGCGCGACGGCGGCGCGCACCAGATCGAGACTGACGAGCATGGTGCGGCGCGGCCAGCGCTCGGCAAAGGCGGATGCGATCGGCGCCACGCCGACATAGGCGATCATCTTGATGGCAAGGGCGGTTCCGAGCACCGCTCCGGCCTGCCCGCCAGCCAGATCATAGGCAAGAAGGCCGAGCGCGACGGTTGCCAGTCCCGTGCCGACAAGCGCGATGACCTGCGCGGCGAACAGGTGCCGGTAGGTTCGATCCCTCAAAACAGCCAGCATCACAGATACTTCGCGATTTCCTTGAACTCGTCGATCGACGCGCGCTGATCCTGGCCGAGCTTGCCGACAACATGATCCAGGCAATGGTCGAGATGATCCTGGATCAGCGTCTTCTTGGCCTGCGCTATCGCTTTTTCGACGGCGTGCAATTGCTGGGCGATGTCCAGGCAGGGGCGCCCTGCCTCGATCATCTCGACGACGCTGCGCAGGTGCCCGTCTGCCCGCTTCAGGCGCTTGACGATTTCGGGATGGGTTTCGTCACGATGCGGTTCCATGTTGGATTTGTATCCTCCTAGGGAGGATATGACAAGCATCCCCCTGGGGAGGATATTTTCCTGTCTCTTCCCTGGGAAAGGAAGCGCTCCCTCGCGGGAGATCATGCGCCCGCCAGCCTGCAGCCAATCGTCCAGTCGAAATCTGTGTTCGCCGGAAAAACAAATTGATCGCCGGCCGCCTCAAATCGCGCGGAATCCACGCGCGTTGATCATGATCATGGTCGTTGATGATGGAAGGAGGGGATGATGGAAGGAGGGCAGATGAAACTGTCGTTTCTCATTTTGGCCGGCGTCGTCTCGCTGGCAGCTTTCGAGGTTCAGGCCGCGCCCGCGATCAGGCCCGACGCAGCCGCGCCGAATGGCCTGCTGCAGCAGGCGCGCGTGACCTGCGCGTATCTGACACCCGACGGCTACTGTGTGCGGCCGCGCAAACACTACCGCAAGCATCATCGCCAGCAGTGGCGCGAGCATCGACCGGTCTATCGCACTTATGAGCCCGACCAGCAGGACGACTATTCCTGGCGTTATGAACGCTCACGCCCGGTCATCCGCATCGCGCCAAGCTATCCGCCGATCTACGATGACGGCTGGGATGATGACGACGACTAGATCATTCCGTATGCAAAACCGCTGGGAACGTCTGCTGGGATGGCTCAGAAGCGCAATTGCGTCAGCGCGGCGCCGGCGAAGACGAGCAGGATGCCGGCCGCGCGCTGCCAGGTGATCGGGTTGGAAGAAACGCCGAAGCCGGCGAAATGGTCGATGACAGCCGCACCGGTCAGCTGGCCGAGCACGACAAAGACGAAGAACGCCGCAACGCCGACCTTGGGAGCGACCATCAGCGCGCCGAGCACGAACAGCGCGCCGACAACGCCGCCGACCAGCACCCACCAGGGCAAGGCGGCAAAACGCGACCAGTCGATCGACGCCTGATCGAGAAAGGCCCTGGCGACAAGCACGACCACCAGGCTGATGCTGATCGAACAGACGGCGCCCATGAGCGGGCTTCCCAGAACGGCCGCGGCCTGGGCATTGATCGGCGGCTGCATCGAGATCAATGCCCCAAGGCCGAATGCCGCAATCACATAAACGATGTTCATTTCACTGTTCCTGCCAACTGCATTTGCCGCAGGTTAGTGGAAGCGGGTCAATGCTGGCCACCCGGTTCGTGTATCGTCAGGTCGAATGACGGAGGCTGCCGGCCTCACTTGGCTTGACCTGTCGATATACGAACCATATATGATCCGTATATTCACCGGAGACCGAAATGGGCATCGTGAAGATCGACGAGGAACTGCATGAGGAGGTGCGGCGCGCCTCAACGGTGATGTGCCGTTCCATCAATGCGCAGGCCGAGTTCTGGATGAAGATCGGCATGCTGGCCGAAGCCAATCCGACGCTGCCCTTCACCGAGATCGTCAAGCGGGAACTCGCGACTGCGCATGAACACCCCGCTGCCGACCTGGCGGTAGCCTGACATGGTGAAGACTTCGGACGAACTGGCGCTGATGCGCCAGTCGGGCAGGCTGCTGGCCTCGGTCTTCGAGATGCTGGACGGGCTGGAGCTTGCCGGCATGTCGACGCTCGAGGTCGACACGCTGGTCGATCGCTTCATCACCGAAGACCTTGCCGCCCGCCCGGCCAGCAAGGGGCAGTATGGCTACAAGCATGTGCTGAACTGCTCGATCAACCATGTCGTCTGCCATGGCGTGCCGGATGCGGCGGCGATCATCCGCGACGGCGACATCGTCAACTTCGACATCACGCTGGAGAAGAACGGCTTCATCGCCGATTCCTCGAAGACCTATCTGGTCGGCGATGCTTCGCCCACCGCGAAACGGCTGGTGCGTGTCGCCCAGGAGGCGATGTGGAAAGGCATCCGCGCGGTGCGGCCGGGCGCTTATATCGGCGACATCGGCTACGCCATCGAACGCCACGCCAAGAAGAACGGCTATTCGGTGGTGCGCGACTATTGCGGCCACGGCATCGGCCGCGAGATGCATGAGGAGCCGCAGGTGCTGAACCACGGCCGGCCGGGCAGCGGGGTGCGGCTGCAGGAAGGCATGGTGTTCACCGTCGAGCCGATGGTCAACCAGGGCACCCGCAGAGTGACGACGGCCGACGACGGCTGGACCGTGGTGACCAATGACGGCAAGCTTTCCGCCCAGTTCGAACACACCGTCGCCGTCACCGCCACCGGCGTCGAAGTGCTGACGCTGCGGAGCGACGAGAAGCTGGTGGCGTAAGCACAGCCACCAGCCCATGGCATCCCTGCCAGCCGCTATTTCAGCGGCAGGAACAGTTCCACCACCACTTCATGCGCCGGCACGTCCGGGATGAGGGCGAGACGGCGCCGGCAATAGACCGGGAAGTCGCGCACCTCCTCGCCGCTGGCCGGCAGCCATTCGCGGTAGAGATAGGTTGCCGCGGGTTCGAGATTGTTGGTGTTGCCGGGGTAGCGCAGCACCGCGCAGCGCCCGCCGGGGATGACGCCGGCCTTCATCAGCGGATCGCCCGGATCGACCGGCCGGTCCGTCTCGAGGCACAGGTCCATCGCGTAGTCGGCCGGATTGGCGGGGCAGCGCTCGGACCGGAACACCATGAAGGTCGAGCGCATCTCGGCCGACAGGCCGGCGGCCTTGCCCCAGTCCTTGAACCGCTCGGCTGTCGTGCCGAGCATGGCCCTGTCGCCGCGATGTTCCAGCATCGCCACCGGGGTGGGTTCCACATCGCGGATCGTCACGTCGTCTTCGCTAAAAATGATCTGCATCAGCTTGCTCCTCGCATTGTCGAGAGGCCCGAAGGCCACAAGCCACGGTTCCCAGTCGGGCGACTTCCGGAACGACGACGGCGATTGCCCGAGCCGTTGCCGGAAGGCGCGGGCGAAGGCATCGGGTGCATCGTAGCCGGCATCCATCGCGATCTCCGTGACGCTTTCGGCGTCCGCAGCGGCCAGCCGCTGCGACGCACGCTTCATGCGCGCCAGCTGGACATAACGATGCACGGACAAGCCAAAAGTCGCCATGAACTGCCGGTGGAAGTGGAATTTCGAGAAGGCGGCAACCCGGCTCAGCACGTCGAGGTCGAGATCGCCGTCGAGATGACGGTCGATATGATCGAGCACGCGCAACATGCGGGCATGGTAGGTCTGAAGTGCCGCCTTCATCGTCTTTCTCCGTGGCCACCCTAGATAGCCGCCAGACGTCATGATGCGCTCGACCGATCTTGCGGTTCGAGAGCAAGACGGGCGAATCCGGCCTCACCCTACACCCGGAGCACCCCCAGCTCTGAAGCCGTTCGATTTGAACCAGACAGCCGCCTGCCGCGTTGTCCGATGCCAACCCGCGCAAAGGAGCCCCGCATGACCGTCCGCAAATTCTCAGTGTCCGACGCGACTTTCGAGCATGTGCCCGGACTGGATGGAGAGGTCTTCACCGGCAACCTGGTCGACCATCGCCATGGCGCGCCGATCACCATCGGTTATGGCCGCTACGGGCCTGACGTCAGCATCCAAATCACGCTCGCCGTCGACGACGTCATGGTGGTGCTGAAAGGACAGCTTTCGGTGACGGGCGACGAAGGTACGGTCACCGCCGGCCCGGGCGAGATCGTGCACATGCCGAAGGGCGACCGGGTGACCATCCGCGCGCATGAGGACGGCGCCATCACCGCCTATGTCACCTATCCGCACTGGCAGGAGGCCGAGGGCGGGTGAGGGACGCGGGCGTTCCGTTCCCCGGCGTCCGGAATGAAAGGGGCCCTACACGACCGCCCTCATCCTGAGGTGCTCGCCCGCACGCCAACTGAAAGCACAGCCCGGGCCCTTGCCGGGCGAGCCTCGAAGGACGCACCCAAAACGGCTGGATTGTAGGTGCGTCCTTCGAGGCTCGCTTCGCGAGCACCTCAGGATGAGGACCGTTGTGCGGCTCGCCGCACGGCGGCCAAAACACCCCAACCAAACCTCACCCCGCCAAACCACCATCCAGCGTCGCCAGCCGCCCGTAGAGCTCGGGCCTGCGGTCGCGGAAGACGCCCCAGGAGCGGCGCTGGTGGGCGATGGCGTCGAGGTCGAAGGAGGCGGTCAGCACGGTCTCGGTTTCGCGGTCCGCCTCGGCCACCTTGGCGCCGGTCGGATCGGCGATGAAGGACGAGCCGTAGAAGGTGATGCTGGTGCCGGCACGGCCCTGTTCGGTGCCGATGCGGTTGGAGGCCAGCAGCGGCATGATGTTGGCGCCGGCATGTCCCTGCATGACACGCTGCCAGTGCGCGCTGGAATCCAGGCCCGCATCGTGCGGCTCGGAGCCGATGGCGGTGGGATAGAGCAGGATCTCGGCGCCCTGCAGCGCCATCGAGCGTGCGGCCTCGGGAAACCACTGGTCCCAGCAGATGCCGACGCCGATGGCGCCGGCCTTCGTGTTCCAGACCTTGAAGCCGGTATCGCCCGGCGAAAAGTAGAACTTCTCCGTGTAGCCGGGACCGTCCGGAAGATGGCTCTTGCGGTAGTTGCCGAGCACGGTGCCGTCGGCATCGATGACGGCAAGGCTGTTGAAGTAGCTCTGGCCGGCACGCTCGAAATAGCTGACCGGCAAGACCACGCCGAGCTCGCGTGCCAGGCCGGAGAAATGTCCGATCAGCGGGTTGTCGGCAAACGGCCGGGCGAGATCGAAGAAGCCGTGGAACTGGTCCTGGCAGAAATAGGGCGCGGCGAACAGTTCCTGGATCAGGACGAGATCGGCGCCTCTGGTCTTTGCCTCCCGCACCAGCCGCTCGGCCCGCGCGACATTCTCCTTCTCGTCCCAGACACAGGCCATCTGTGTGGCGGCGACGGTTACCTTGCGCATGATGCGGCGAACTCCCTTGGCATTGCCTCGACTTGAATTGCGGTCTCCAGAGCGTTTTCGCGGAAACGCTCCAACTCTTTGTTTTTCACAAGTCCGGACGGAAAACCGCTACAGACTTTTCCTGGAACTGCTTCGGGGGCTATCGTGCACGACATGCAGTGTCACGATGAACCGCCGCGCGCAGATAACCAGCATCGGAGCGGAAGATGAATGGCCCCTACCGCCGGTTCCTCGCGGATACGTCCATCGGCATCTTCCTCGTCGTGACCACCATCGTCGCGGTGATCTTCAGTCTGGTCTGGTACATGTCACCTCTCGCCCTGGGTTTTTCCGAATGGCCTTCCGAGCCCGGCCAGCGCGATCTGGCTCGAACCCTGTTTGCGACGTCCTACAGGATCGGCATACCGGCACTGCTCATCAGCCAGCTTGTCGCCGTGGTCATGGGAGCCAGAGGCCATCGTCGTGCGGCGTTGATCATTCCGGTCCTGTCGCTCTCTGCTTTCTTCCTCTGCGTAGCGACGGTCCTCGCACTGCTGAACCGAGCCGCGGCTTGAATTCCTGCCGGCGCCGGCTATCGTTCGGCACATGCAGCCGGCTTTTTCCCAAGAGCGTTTCCGGTCTTCGCGGAAACGCGGAAACACTCCCTGTTCTGACCCGGACACAAAACCGCTATGACTGTTGCTGGCATTGCCCTCGAACAATTCGGACGCTGGAGCCAGGGCCTGGCCGCGGCCGCGCAGGCCAGCTCGAGCAAAGAGATCTCGGCCACCTTCACCGCTGCCGCCAGCGGACTGCTGCCTTGCGACCGCGCCTATGTCGGGCTCTACCTGCGTGACCACAGTTCCGTGACCATCGACGATCGCGGACCGGACCCGTGGAACCGCAACTACGACGCGCGGCTCTACAGGCAGGACCCGTTCTTCCGCATGTTCGCCAGCACACGGCAGGATTTCCTGCTGCCGCTCGCCGCGCTCGACACGGGCGACTTCCAGCGGACCGACTACTACCGGGACTTCTACGAACCGTCGCGCAGCTTCGACGAGATCACCGGCGTCTTCAACCTCGACGCCAGGGCAGCCGGCTACATCACCTTCCTGCGGTTTCGCGGCGCGCCCGCCTTCGGCGCGGATGACCTGGCGCTCGCCGAAGCGATCAGCGGCGCGACGCGGCTTGTGCTGACGCAGCTGTGGCATCAATGGCGCGCCGAGATGGCCGCCGGTTGCGGGAAAGACGCCGGTCATGCCCATCCTGCCTTGTCGCGGCTCAGCGCACGCGAGCGCCAGATTGCCGTCCTGCTCATCGACGGCGGCTCGGCCAAATCCATTTCGCGCAGCCTCGCCATCTCGCCTGGAACCGTGCGCAACCACATCAAGAAGATCTATGCCAAGCTCGGCATTCATTCTCAGGTGGAGCTGATGGCTGCGGCAAGGGTCATCTGATACCGCACCCACGCCATAGCCCTCAGATTCTGCTGGGACGCACGCAAGTGCCCGATAAGGCCGCTGCCCCTCACCTGCTGCCGGCATCCTCTCCCCGTATAGTGACGGGGAGAGGGACGCGCGCGCCGGCGATTTCGCCAATCGCCAGCGTTGCAGAACAGGCGCGGACGTTGCGGCCGGCTTCTTCGCCCCGTCACTGTACGGGGAGAAGTGCCCGGCAGGGCGATGAGGGGCGGCGCCGACACCGCGAACTTGCGTAAACCGCCCAGCCGCTCGGCACAGCGCGCCCCGCTCACTGCCCGGTGACGACACGCGTCCACAGCCGGTTCTGCAGGCGCAGCTGCTTGGCGTCGGCGGGGCTGAGCGCGAACAGCTTGGCTTTCACCTCGGCCGGCGGGAACACGCCGGGATCCTTGGCCACGAGCGGATCGACCAGCGGCAGCGATTCCGGCACCGGATTGGCGAAGGAGATGTAGCTGGAGTTGGCGGCCGCGATGTCGGGGCGCATGTTGAAGTCGATCCAGGCGTGCCCGTTCTGCGGATGCGGCGCATCCTTAGGGATCGCCATGGTGTCGAAGTTGATCAGCGTTCCTTCCTTGGGGATCGAATAGGCGATCTCGCGCTTGTTGGCGGCGGCTGCGGCACGTGTCCTTGCCTGCAGGATATCGCCGGACCAGCCCAGCACCACGCAGATGTCGCCATTGGCGAGATCGTTGATGTATTTCGAGGAATGGAAATAGCGGATGTAGGGCCGCACCTTGGTGAGAAGCGCCTCGACCTTGGCGAGATCGTCCGGATCGGTCGATTTCGGATCGATCTTCAGATAGTTCATCGCGATGGGAATGATCTCGGCCGGCGCATCCAGCATGGTGACACCGCAGTCGGCGAAGTTCTTCACCACATCGGGATTGAAGACCATGTCGAGCGAATCGACCGGCGCGTCGGGCATGCGCTTCTTGACCGCCTCGACATTGTAGCCGACGCCGTCGGTCACCTCCATGTAGGGCACGGCATGGACATTGTCCGGGTCGGCGTTGCCGACCAGCTTCTGCGCCTGCGGATCGAGTTTCGCGAAATTGCCGAGCTTCGCCTTGTCCAACGGCATGAAAGCCGCGGCCGTGACCTGGTTCTTCAGGAAGGGAAAGGCGGAAGGATAGACCACGTCATAGCCTGACCCACCGGTCAGCAGCTTGGTTTCCAGCACCTCATTGCCGTCATAGACGTCGTAGACGACCTTGATGCCGGTCTCTTTCTCGAACTTCGCCGCCGTGTCCGGCGCGATGTAGTCGGACCAGTTGTAGACGTTGACGACCTTTTCTTCTTCGGCCCGGGCGGCACCGGCGAAAACACAGCTCGCCAAAGCAATTCCAGCAAAAGTGCGCAGCGGTTTTGCGTCCGGAATTGCGTAGAAACAAGAAGTTAGAGTGTTTCCGCGTTTCTGCGAGGAGCGGAAACGCTCTAAAAATACCGAGATCATGGATGTGCGCATAAAGTCTCCCATTGTGGTGACCTGCGGGACGTTCGTCCTCTTCAGGCCGGTTTGCCGCCCGCATAGACGGGCAGCGTGATGCAGGCGACGTTGCCGCCGCCCAGCAGAATTTCGCGCGAGTTTTCGATGCCGACAATACGATGAGCCGGAAATAGTTCGGCGAGCTTCGCCTTCGCCTCCGTGTCGAGCGTCTCATTGGCAAACTGCGGCACCACCACGACGCTGTTGCCAGGATAGTAGTTGATGTAGGTGGCGGCGACCCGGTTGCCTTCGGGCCTTGCCCAGGTGGCGTCGACGCGGTCGACGCCTGCAGCCTCCTCGGCCGTCATCTCGATGGGCAGCGGATGGCGGATGCGATGCACCTCCAGGCGGCGGCCGCGCGCATCGGTGGCCGAGCGCAATATATCCTCGGCCTCGCGCACGATCTCATATTGCGGATCGTCGCGCTCGTCGGTCCAGCTCAGCGCCACGACGCCCGGCCTGACGAAGCAGCAGAGATCGTCGATGTGGCCGTCGGTCTCGTCGAAGGCAAAACCGCGCGGCAGCCAGATCACATGATCGAGGCCGAGATAGTCGCAGAGCTGCCGCTCGACCGCCTGCCGGCCGAGATGACCGTTGCGGTTGCGGTTCAGCAGGCACTGTTCGGTGGTCACCAGCGTGCCCTGGCCGTCGCACTGCAGGCCGCCGCCTTCGGCGATCAGAGGCGAACGGTAGCGGTCCATCCGCTCCGTCTCCAGCACCTTGCGGGCGACGAGATCGTCGAGATCCCAGGGTGCATAGAGGCCGCCGTCGAAGCCGCCATAGGCGTTGAAGGTCCAGTCGACGCCGCGGACAGCCCCCTTGTCGTCGATGACGAAATTGGGCCCGCTGTCGCGCAGCCAGCTGTCATTGGTGGCCATTTCGACGAGGCGGATATGGTCCGGCAGCATGGCGCGGGCGTTGAGCCATTGCCGGCGCGACACCGCGATGGTGACCGGTTCGCTCTCCGCGATGGCGGTGGCCACCTTGACGAACTCCTTCTGCGCCGGCTTGGCGCCCAGCCGCCAGGTGTCGGGGCGTTCCGGCCAGGTCAGCCAGCAGCCGGCCTTGGGCTCGAACTCGCCCGGCGCCCGGAACCCGTCCTGTTTCGGCGTGGTGGAAAGCGTGCGTGACATGCGGGCCTCTTCGACAATCGGAGCTGGATGAGGCCGCAACACAAGGGGCGTGGTCAATGTCCCAATTGGGATATGGCGGACGGTGTCGAAATGCAGGAACGGGATTGCACGGCATCGCAATGCGGGACCGGCAACGCTTGAGGAATAGACCGGCACCCCGGCATGGGCACCGCGATGCATTTCAAACGCGCGTTGCCCAAACGTCGAGATAAACGCCGGCACATCCGCTAACGCTGATCTCTCGACAAGTTCATTATTGCGTGACCGCGCGCTTGCGTAAGCACGGAAGCGACCGTTTCGACCAAGGATTTCCGACCCATGCAGCCGCAATTGCTCAGCATCATGCGCGTGGCGATCGCCCTGACATTTTCGCAGCACGCGGTGGTCAAGCTGCTTGGCTGCACCAGCATCGGCTGCATTCCGCAACCGTTCACGCCGCTATGGCTGAGCGGCATCGTGGAAATCATGCTGGGATCGATGCTGCTGTTCGGCCTGGCTTCGCGTTCCGTCGCGCTTCTGCTGGCCGGCGTCACGGCCGTTGCGTATTTCACGACGCAGACGCAGCAGGGCTTCTTTCCGTACTTCGACGACGGCAAGCTCGCGATCGTCTACGGCTTCGCCTTCCTGTATCTGGCGGTGGCCGGACCGGGCCCGTGGAGCATCGATGGCATCACCGCGACCAAACCGGCGCGGGCGCCCTGAAGCCACTCATCCTTTCGAAGGCAATCTCTCCGGCTCAGGCGGTCGGTCAGGCAGCGCGCCTACGGCCATACCAATACACCGCAATGGCGATGGCTGCGGCGACCTCCAGCTGCGAAATCGTCAAGCCCAGCCAGACCGGTATGTTCAACGGTGATTTTGTGACCCCTTCGATAAATCCGAGGGGGAAGCTCACGATGAACGAGATGATGAAGTGGGCCACGGATCCGACGACAACTGCCCAGAAAATCTGCATGACAAGCTCTCCGCAAGGCAGCCGAGCGAACCACATATGCCCGGGAGCGACAAGCCGTTCAGTTCATGACGATGCCGGACGGGCGGGTGGCTCGAAATCCTCAACCGCCGTTGCGGCCAAGCGTTTCGAGACAGGCACATCTGTCGCCCTCAGCACGCTTCCCGTGGAGCATCGACGCCATTACCGCGACCAAACCCGCTCGGGCGGGCCGGGGCGCGAGGGCTCGCCTTCCCCTGCCGGCCCGCCGCCCTTGCGTCCAAGCGTTTCGAGATAGGCACAGAACATGTCCGCCATGGCGTCGGCATAGGCATCGATTTCGGCATCGCTGCGCGGGCTCTCGGAGAACTCCTTGCCCAGCGCTGCCATGGTCGACATGATGAGGTCGGTGGCGGTGTCGCGCGTGGCCTGCGGCACGCCGGGCAGCGCTTCCGCCATGAAGGCCTCGATGATGCCGTCGCCCTCGGCGCGCGCTTCCCGCGCTTCGGGCGCATCGCGGTAGAGCGGAGCGACGCTGTCCAGCGCGCCACGCACCTCGGCTTCCGCGCATTCCGAACGGATGAACGCCCCCACCAGCGTACGCAGCCGCTCCAGCGGCGCCCGCTCCCGATCCTGCAGGACGGTGCGCAGCATCCGGGTGGTCTGGCGCCATTCGTCGCTCTGCAGGCGAAACAGGATCGCGGCCTTGTTGGGGAAATACTGGTAGAGCGAGCCGATGCTGGCGCCGGTCCGCTCCGCCACGCGCGCCATGGTGAAACGCTTGATGCCCTCGCGTGCCAGCACCTGGATGGCGGCCTCGAGGATCGCGGCCACCAGTTCGGCCGAGCGGGCCTGCTGCGGTTTTTTGGTCTGCGAGATCGTCGGGCGTCGTGGTGGCATGCCGGTCCTGGCGATGGAAGCCCCGCACAGCTAGGCCCATAGCGGGCGGTACGCAAGGCTGTGCCAAATCTGAACATTCCGGCCAGGCAGCAGCCTGCAAGCGCCGCACACGGACGCTTCGACGCCAGTTTCGTTCATGAAACCAATCGGTTGGCCTTCGGAAGACGCACCCCGCGCCAATGCGATTAGCGGGCTCGGCCGGCGCATCGTACCTAAAAGCCACGACAACAGGCTCAAGAAACATCGATCGGAGACGGACGTGAACACATTGACGACAACCCCGCTGGCGCCTTTGCTGGAGCGCCTGTTCAACGAGGCGGCGACCTCCGGCTCGAGCGCGGCCACCATCGGCGCCGCTGATCGGGCCCGGCTGTTCGACAGCAAGACCGAATATCTCGACCTCTACGGGCGCATGAAGGACCTCTGGCTTCCCGTATCCGAGAAGACCGGAACCCTGCTCTACATGCTGGCGCGCGGCAGCGGTGCGCGTTCGATCGTCGAGTTCGGCACCTCGTTCGGCATATCGACGCTGCATCTGGCGGCTGCGCTGCGCGACAATGGCGGCGGCCGGCTGGTGACGACCGAATTCGAGCCGTCCAAGGTGGCACGCGCCAGGCAGCACATCGAAGCCGGCGGCCTTGCCGACCTCGTCGAGATCCGCGAAGGCGATGCGCTGAAGACACTCGCCACCGATCTTCCGGAGACGATCGACCTCGTGCTGCTCGACGGCGCCAAGGCGATCTATCCCGAAGTCCTCAGCCTGCTGGAGCCTCGGCTGAAGCCTGGCGCCATCGTGGTAGCCGACAATGCCGACATGTGCCCCGAATATCTCCAGCGGGTGCGCGACACGGCGCAGGGCTACCTGTCGCTGCCCTTCGACGAGGATGTCGAGCTCTCGGTCTGGGTCGGCAGAGGTTGATCGGAGATACGAGCCGGCGCCTGCTTCATCGCCGTTCCGGCATGGATCCCCGACACTCTTCGCTTCGCGACGAGGTCGAGGATGACGAGGGTATCGGGTGCTTCGGCCAATCTCCAGCGTAGAGGATGACAGAGTTGGCGGCGTTGATGTTGACGCCAGCCTTGATGTTGACGCCGGCGATGACAATGAGCGCGAGCAGCTCATGAAGCCCGTCATCCTCGACCTCGGAGGGAGCACAGCTCCCGGAGAGTGTCGGGGATCCATGCCGGAACGGTGATGTCACCAAAGCCGGATCAGAACCAGGGCACGCGATGCGTGCCTCCCCAACCAACACAACAAGCGACACCCCCATCAGGTGCGCGCTACGGAGAGCCATTGTCATGCATGTATTCGTAACAGGCGCCACCGGCTGGGTGGGCTCGGCCGTCGTCGACGATCTGATAGAGGCCGGCCATACCGTCACGGGGCTGGCCCGCGACCCGGAGAAGGCGGCAGCACTTGCCTGGAAAGGCGCGCATGTGGTCCGCGCCACGCTGGAGGACGATGACGCCCTGCGCAGCGCGGCGGCGGCTGCCGATGCGGTGATCCACACCGCGTTCAACCACGACTTCTCCAGGTTCCTCGAAAGTGCCGCGCATGACCAGCATGTGATCGCGACGCTGGGCAGCGCGCTCGCCGGCTCGCGGCGCCCGCTCCTGGTGACGTCTGGCCTGCTCGGGCTGCCGCGCGGGGCGACGGAAGCGGACATCCCCAATCCCGCATCGCTGAGAAAATCGGAAGTCGCGGCGCGTGCGCTCGCCGAGCGCGGCATCCATGCGGCAACGGTGCGGCTGGCGCCGTCCGTGCATGGCATCGGCGACTACGGCTTCGTGCCGCTGCTGATCCGCATGGCGCGTGAAAAGGGCGTCTCGGCCTATATAGACGACGGCGCCAATGCCTGGGCGGGCGTTCACCGGCTGGACGCGGCACGCGTCTACCGGCTGGCGCTGGAACAGGGCGTGACGGAGCAGGCCTACCATGCCGTGGCCGACGAAAGCGTGCCGTTCAGAGAGATCGCCAAGGTGATCGGCCGCCGGCTCGGCCTGCCCGTCGAACCGCGCCCGGCGGAGCATTTCGGCTGGTTCGCGCATTTCGCCGGCACCAACATGTCGGCGTCGGCCGAGCAGACGCGCAGGCTGCTCGGCTGGAAGCCCAAGGGTCCGGACCTCATCGCCGACATCGACCAGCCGGGTTACTTCACGGAGTAATGGAACGCGCAATGGCGGATGCGTCGGCGTCCTGCCATCGCGCCCGGCGCCGGAACGGGCTGTTGCAATCAGGTCATGACGGACGAAAACCCCGCCTGACCCAGAGAGCGGCAACCACAGCCAGGAAGACGAGCAGCGGCGGCATCAAGGTATAACGAAGCCAGCCAAAGGCCTCCTTCGCGGTGAAATGGTCGTTGCTGAGCGGGATGCCGAGCTGGCTGTAAACCCGCAGATGCGCGGCTTCCACGGTCATGGCGGCATATTCGGGAAAAGCCCTCCGAAATTCACGCTCCTCGTAGACGCAGACATCGCGCCCGCTTCCCAGAAAATCCTTCTCGAACAGGTAGGTTCCCTCCCCGTCTTCCGACGGCAGAACACGAGCCTCACGACAATCGACCGGATAGGCGTACCGATACGTTTGGGGCATCCACTCGCCCCGCCGCCCGTGAAGGCTCCACGCCAGATCGGCGACGGCGGCGACGACCCATACGATCGAAAGCACCACCCAAAGACGGAAAAACCCCCTGGAGATCGACGTTGCAGCCATGACATGCCCCCATCCGAGTTTCGCTCAGGTCCGTCCGAAGGGCAAGACGGATACGCACAGCAATCTTATCGAAGCCCTATCGCATTCTTCTTATGAGGCTAAACTTCTTCAAGTGATGTTTTTCTCTTTATGAATCCATATCTTATGATGATCGCCACCTGTTTGAATATGTTCAAACTGATACGATTACGGTTGTTTTCTGATTTTATATATTCGATCCATATATACTACTTTCTAAGTACCTAATAAGTATTAGAAACGTATCTTTTCGGAATATTGTCGAGAATCCCGTTGACTCATGTGGTGTTCGTGTCCCTACTTACGCGTGGGCAGGGGAGGGTAAAATGGCGATAACCCGCAGGAGTTTCGTAGTTTCTGGATCGTTGCTTGCGTCATCGATGTTCTATGGCGGACTGGCCGGAACGGCCAATGCCGCCACCAAGATCGACGAACTGGACTTCGCATTCGATGCACCGGTGCAATGGCCGGTCGGCGAGGCGATCCCGACACTCGAGCAATATGAACGTCAGCTGGACCCCATCACGGGCCCGCAAAACCCGTTCAAGTCGGAGCGAATCCGCGCCGCCGAGTTGCTGGTGGAAATGGACAAATTCGCGCAGGGCGGCAAGACGCCGTACCAGATCGCGCGCCATTTCCACGACTGGCGCCAGGGCAGCGTTGCCAGCGACAACGAAACCGACCGCAAGGACCGGAAGTATTTTACCCGCGAGTGGCCGGTGCGCGGAAATCCGCTCATCATGGGATTGTTCGATTCCACCGGCCTGAGGACGCCTGTCGGCGACACGACCTTCTGGTGTGCGGCCTTCGTCAGCAACTGCATCCACCGGTCGCTTGTTTCCAGAGGCAATAACCAGAAGCTCTGGCCTTACAGCGAAGGCGCCGCTTCCGCCGCCTACCGCGGTTTCGGCAAGAGCGTCGATGATCCCAAACAGGGGGACATCGTGGTTTTCCAGAACAATGGCGAAGCCTGGAGAGGCCATGTCGGCTTCGTACACGCCATCGAAGGAAGCACGATCCGGGTCCTCGGCGGCAATCAGGGCGCGCAGAACGAATACAATGGCGGCGAAGTCAACATAAGCCCGTTCAACCGCAACTCCACACGACTGAGGCTCCATTCGTTCAGAAGGCATGACATCCTGAGCTGATCCGCGAGGGCACCATGAAACGCCTTCTGACCCGGCTTGCGCTTTCGCTGTCCATGGCTGCCGTCGCGCAGGCTGCCGTCGCACAACAGTGCGACATAGCCGATCCGGCCCGCTCTGTTTTCGACATCGTGAACCAGAACGGCGAGAAGTCCGGAACGGCCGTCCTGATCGACGCCGACAAAGGGCTGTTCCTGACCGCTCTGCATCTGCTCGGCTCTTCGACCCTGCGGCTCAAGCAAGGTAACAACCAGTGGCCATTTCGAAAGGTGCTGGCCGGCAACAACTCCGCCAATCTCTATGATGACTGGGCGATCATAACCACGGGCCAAAGCGCCTTCCCGGTCAGGGGAATTCCGCTCATCTACGACCTGCCGCCCCCGGAATCGCTCAGGCTCTCGGCGGTTTATGACAGCATGAGCTCGGTGGGAGGCGTCGACAGCATCAAATGGAACGACACCATCCAGAACGGCAGCGCCTGCACCGGCAAGGGCGTCACCTTCCTGCGGCTGAACGACTATGACCGAGGCGACAGCGGCTCGCCGATCTTCTCGCCCAACGAATGCGGCGTCATCGGATTGTCCTCGCGCTTCATCCTCCCGGATGACGCCACGACCGCCCAGCAAAAGGAGGTTGTCGAAGCCTTCGAACAGTTCTCGCAGAACGTGCCACAGCAAGACAGGGACGCCATCGCCGCAAGCCCCAGCCTGGAGGGAAAAGCCTCGGTGGTGAGAGAGCTTTTGAAGAATGAGCTTTATGTGAAGATCGTTCCGGCAAAATGCGTCATCGACAATGTCGTTCAAAAGCTGATCGAAAAAAATCCGACCTCGAATGTGTCGGTCATCGAAGACTCCGTTCGCGCCGACATCAGACAGATCATCGATTTCCTGCCCTCCGTCGACCCATCCAGCGCAAGAAGCGTCAGCGATTTCGCGAATCTGGTTTACAGCCAGGATTGGCGATGGCCGGAAATCCTCGGGCTTTGGTCGAAATATTACAAGGCCAGGAGCGACGGCAGCCTGAGGGAGGGAATTCTCTTCAGGAAGATCAGGGTGCCCATCGAAGACATCTCCAGGCGCAAGAAGTTCTATTACATCGACGTCGCCTTCGAGAGCGCCCTGCAACAGGCGGGGATACAGATTTCGAGCAGCAACAGCCAACTGGCAGGCGTCAACTTTGCCGGCTTCATAGCAGTCAATTCCAGCTGGAAAGGCGAAGTCGCAATGCTTGATCCGTTGCAATCCCCGCAAGGTGACGAACCTTTTGCCGGATTGCAGCTTGGTGAGCCTTCGGCCGATGCGCATTCCGGCTCCAAGCGCGTCGAAGCAGGACTGGAAATGCTGTCCTTCTACAAGGAGCTGACGCCGGAGCAACGTCAGAATGCCGACCTCGTCAAGTTCTACAGGGATACGACGACGCAGTTCCTGACGTCGGGACTGGCCACGCTTCAAATGGACGTCACGGCGAGCAAGGACACGTCCGGAAAGGCGCTGGTCGGCCTGGCCGAACTGGTGAACGACGTCGGCACCCCGGACGCGCCGGCAAATCTTCAAAAGAAACGCTTCGAGGTGCTGGCGACGAAGCTCGCCCGCAGCGCGGCCTTCCGGCTCGATCTGTCCGCGCCGGAATATGTCAAAAGATCCAACGACATCATCGAGAAGCGAGCGCTGTTCCGAGGCGACTTCGGGCAGGAATTGAGAGTTGTCCCGCTCAACGAGACGATCCAGAACCAGATCCGGATCAGGCCGCAGCAGACACTGCCGGACCAGCTTCTGATCGATCCCGCCCGGGCTTTCAATCCTCAGCGCAACCTGAACCTGCGGCAAGAGCTGGCGAGATAGCTGCCGGTCATCCGGCCGAACTGCCTGCATGCGAATGCAGCAGGCGCCATCCAACGCCCGTCATCACAGGCCTGGCACGCGCCTGTCGTCAGGCGGGAGGGTCGGCGTGCTCTGGCACCTGCACACCTACGACTCCGACTTGTCGATCCGCACCAGCTGCAGCAGGCTGAGCACGATGACGGCCAGCACAGTGGCCAGCAGGGCGATCTGCCAGAAGCCGAGCCCGACCGCCAGGCCGATGGCGCCGGCCAGCCACATGCCGGCGCCGGTGGTGAGGCCATGGACCTCGCCCTTGGCGAAGAAGATCAGGCCGGCGGCCAGGAAGGCCACGCCGGCGGTGGTCGCTTCGACCAGCCGGATCGGATCGATCCTGATCTCCTGCCCGGCAAAGACGTCGACATGGGTGATCTCGATGGTCAGAATGGCGATGGCGGCGGTCGCCAGGCAGATCAGGATATGCGTGCGCAGGCCCGCCGGCCGGTTGCGCCATTCGCGCTCCATGCCGACAACCGCACCAAGTGCCGCTGCCAGAAAAAGCCGGGCCGACACCACGGAAAAGGGCAGCCATGTCGGTTGCCCGAAGCGATCGATGAACTCTTCCATGAATGGCGAAACGTGTCCGGGAGCGCCGGGTTCCCACCAATTGCCTGCATCGGCGTCGATGATGGCGAAGACCGTTTGCTAGCCCGGGCACGCCGGCGAGAGAATAGCCGAAAACCCGCAGGGTGAGCTCGGCGGGTTTTGCTATTTCAGGCCAAAGAAATCAGCTGCCCTGCCGGCCCGCGAGCTGCGGCACGAACATGTCGCTCCAGCTGTCCGGCTTGACCTTGATGGTGCCGGCCCTGTGCATGAAGTCGGCGAACTGCATGACGCCGTTGGGCGTGGTCGAGAAGCGCGCGTCCTTGTCCTCGATCATCTCCTGGACGTCGGCCGGCTCGACCTTGGTCTTGGAGCCGCGGGCGAAGATCTCGGCCGCCAGCTTCTTGTCCCTGGCGATCAGCGCGTTGGCATCGTCCATGGCGTCGATGAAGGCCTGCGTCATCTTCGGATTGGCGTCGACGAACTTCTTCGGCGCGAAGGTGACGTCGAGCGTGATGTTGCCGAGATAGTCGACGGAATTCAGCACGGTGTGCACGCCGGGCGACTTCGCCTCGATGTACTGGAAGGGCGGCGAGGTGAAGTGCGCCTTGATCTCGGTCTTGCCGCCGACGAGCGCCGCCACTCCTTCCGGATGCGGCAGGCTGACGGTGAGCGGATCCATCTTGGCGTAGTTCTCCTCGCCGAATTCCTTGGCCGAGATCATCTGCAGCACGACGGCCGCGAGCGAGGTCTTGATGCCCGGCAGCGCGATCTTGTCGGAGGGGGTGAAGTCCTTCAGCGACTTCAACTCGGGCTTGTTGCTGTTCAGCCAGAGCGACACCGAGCTCATGCCCGAGACACCGACGACCTCGACGCCGGGAATGCCCCTGGCCTTCGACCACAGCGTGATGAAGCCGGGCGCGCCGGTGCCGGCGAAGTCGAGCGTGCCGGCCATCATCGCATCATTGATGACATTGCCGCCGTCCAGCATCAGCCAGTCGACCTTGATGTCGCCGAGACCGGCCTCCCTGGCGCGCTTCTCGAGCAGCTTCTGGTCCTGCATGACGATCAGCGGCAGGTAGAGAATGCCGAAGCCTTTCGAGATGCGCACCTCGCTGACCTCGGCCCGAGCGGGCATCGACATGGAAGCAATCGCTGCGGCGGCCAGTGCACCGCAAAGCCAGTTTTTCAGTTTCATCCATTTCCTCCCTTTGGATTTTGGTGTCCGCATCGGGATGGCGCCAAGGTGTCATCCCGATCTGGTTTTTGTTGGGTATGATCTTTTCCGAAAACCGGTTCCCGCTTTTGCTTTGCCGGCCTTCGGTTCGGGAGCATGCTCTAGTGCTGCATGCCCCAGCGGCGGATCGTGCGTTTTTCGATCGTGGCGAAGATGACGTATTCTACGAACAGGCCGATCAGGATCACGGTGAACAGGCCGGCAAAGACGTTGGCGGTTTCGAGCTGGTTGCGGTTCTCGAAGATGAACCAGCCGAGGCCGCCCGAGCCCGAGGACACGCCGAAGACGAGCTCGGCCGCGATGAGGGTGCGCCAGGCGAAGGCCCAGCCGATCTTCAGGCCGGTCAGGATCGCCGGGAAAGCCGCCGGGATCAGCACGTAGCGCACCAGGCTCAGCCCGCGCAGGCCGTAGTTCTGGCCGACCATGCGCAGCGTGTTCGAGACCGAGCGGAAACCGGCATGGGTGTTGAGCGCGATCGCCCACAGCACCGAATGCACCAGCACGAAGACGACGCTGCCCGAGCCAAGCCCGAACCAGATCAGCGCCAGCGGCAACAGCGCGATGGCAGGCAGCGGGTTGAACATCGAGGTCAGCGTCTCGAGCAGGTCGGCGCCGATGCGCGAGCCGATCGCCAGCGTGGTCAGAAGCGCCGCCAGCGTGATGCCGATGGAATAGCCTATGACCAAGGTCTGCAGCGACACCAGCATACGCTGCGGGATGATGCCGTTGGCGATGTTGGTGACGAAGGCCTCGACGGTCTGGCTGAAGGTCGGGAACAAAAGCGGGTTGCCGAGCCAGCGGCCATAGGCCTCCCAGGCCAGCGCCAGCACGGCCAGGATGATCGCCTTGCGCACGAAGCCGATGCGGTAGATGCGCTCGAAGGCGCCGATGGATTTGGCGACGACCGGGGCATCGCTGGACTGGACGTCGTGCACGATTTCCGCGCGCGGCAAGACAAGACTGGTCATGATCTATCCCTCCCCTCAGTGCGTCGCAAAGAGCATGTCGTTGATGCGGGTTTCGAGCGCGGCCTGCGAGCCGGTGCCGAGCGCATCGGCGGGAATGCTGTTCAGCTCGGCGCGGACCTGGCCGGGATGCGGCGACAGAAGCAGGATGCGCGTGCCGACGCGGATCGCTTCCTCGATGGAGTGGGTGACGAACAGCACCGTGAAGCGGGTGTCGTCCCACAGGCGCAGCAGCTCGTCCTGCATCTTGCGCCGGGTCAGTGCGTCGAGCGCGGCGAAAGGCTCGTCCATCAACAGCACGTCGGGCTCCATCGCCATGCCGCGGGCGATCGCCACGCGCTGCTTCATGCCGCCCGACAGCATGTGCGGATAGCTGTCGATGAACTTGGTCAACCCGACCTTGTCGATGTAGGACCTGGCCCGCTCCTCGGCCTCGGCAGCGGTGGCCCTGCCGCTGGCGGTGAGCGCGAAGACGACGTTCTGGCGCACCGTCTTCCACGGCAGCAGCTGGTCGAATTCCTGGAACACCATCATGCGGTCCGGTCCCGGCGTCGAGACCTCGCGCCCTTTCAGGCGGATGTGGCCCTCGACGGGGTTGAGGTAGCCGCCGATCGCCTTCAGCAAGGTCGACTTGCCGCAGCCGGACGGGCCGAGCAGCACGAAACGATCGGACTGGAAGACATCGAAGGAAACACGCCGCGTGGCGGTCACCACGACATCGGGCGTCTTGTACTGAAGCGTCACACCTTCGACCGAAAGAATGGGCGCAAAGGTGCCTGTAGCGACTGGAGCGTGCATCGGTCCTCCCTGTTTACCTGTGCACATGCAGTGTCGGCCGTGTTATTAGCCTAGCTTCCTGACTCCCACCTGACTCCGGCTAAGGATGGCTGCCCATTGCGCGTGCTCGTCGTCGAAGACACCGCCGACATCGCCGAAGCCATCGTCATGCGGCTGGAGAAGATCGGTCACGCCGTCGACTGGGAAGCCAATGGCCGCACCGCGGCCGAACTGCTGGAGGTGCAGGCCTACGACCTGGTGATCCTCGACCTCACGCTGCCCGGCGAGGACGGCATGCGCGTGCTGAAGGGCATGCGGGCCCGCAGGCTGGCGACACCCGTGCTGGTCATCACCGCCCGCTCCGCCGTCGACGAGCGCATCAGCGCGCTCGACCTCGGCGCGGACGACTATCTGGTCAAGCCGTTCGATTATGGCGAGATGGAAGCGCGCGCCCGCGCGCTGCTGCGGCGCAGCGCCGGGGCGAGCGACAACCGGCTGACCGTCGGGCCGCTGGAGATCGACCGGGCCGGCCGCATCGCGACGCTGGAGGGACGACCGCTGAATCTCACCCGGCGCGAGCTGACGGTGCTGGAGATCCTGGCCATCCGCCGCGACCGCATCGTCTCGAAGGAAGAGCTGGTCGAGCAGCTGTTCAATTTCGACCAGGAACCGAGCCCCAACGCCATCGAGCAGTTCGTTGCCAGGCTCCGGCGCAAGCTGGGCGACACCTCGATCGAGATCAGCACCATTCGCGGACTGGGATACAAGCTTGCCACGGCGTGACCTCGGCCTTTCGCTGCATGTCCGCATCATCGTCGTGCTGTCGGCGGTGCTTGGCGGCGGCGCGATCCTGCTCGGGCTCGCCGCCTGGCAATCGACCTCGCTGGCGGCGCAGCAGGCCTATGACCGGCTGCTGGCCGGGGGGACGATCCAGATCGCCGAGAACGTCTATGTGCAGGGCAATGTCGTCACCGTCGACCCGCCGGTGGCGGCGATCTCGACGCTCGCGGCCTATGACATGGTGTTCTACAAGGTGGTCGATGCGCGCGGCGTCGTCGTCGCCGGCTATGAGGACCTCACCTCGCTGGCCAACAGCGAAGCCATCCGGCGCGGCGTGGTGATCGAGGACGGCCAGTATCAGGGCCAGAAGGTCCGCATCGCGACGCTGGCCAAACAGATCGAACACGCCTCGCCGGGCAGCTGGGCCACCATCGTGGTCGCCCAGACCGTCAATGCACGAGCGGCGCTGGCGCGCGATCTCGCCACCAAGGCTTTCCTGGTCATCGGCGCGATGAGTGTGCTGGCGCTGCTGGCGGTCGGCTTCGCGGTGCGTTTCGCCCTGAAGCCGCTTGCCCAGATCGAACAGGAGATCACGCAGCGCCGCCCGGAAGACCTGCGCCCGATCCAGGCGCGCCCGCCGCTGGAGATTCGCAATCTGGTCAACGCCATCGACGATTTCATGCGCCGGCTGTCGGAGCGCATGGCGACGACCCAGCGCTTCATCGCCGATGCCGCGCACCAGATCCGCACGCCGCTCGCCGCACTCGACGCGCAGGTCGAGATCCTGTCCAACACGCAACCCTCCAGACGTCGGCAGGAAACGGTCGATCGCATCCGCGAACGCACGACCGAGCTCGGCCGCCTGACCGGGCAGTTGCTGGACCATGCCATGGTCATCCATCGCGCCGACGCCACCGTTGCCGCCCCGGTCGACCTCAACGCACTGGCCAGGACGGTGCTGGCGACGGCGGTGCCGCTGGCGCTGCCGCGCGAGGTCGAGGTGGTGTTCAAACCAGCCGACGGCCCTGCCATCGTCGACGGCGACGCGGTGAGCATCCGCGAGGCGCTGGCCAATCTCATCGACAACGCGCTGACCCATGGCGCCAGAAGCCAGCTGATGGTGGCGGTCTCGACAGATGCCACCACGGTGTCGATCGACGTGCTCGACGATGGCGACGGCTTCGGCAGGAACCCGCTCGACCTGGCGCGGCCTTTCGCCAAAGGCACCGCCTCGCACGGATCGGGCCTCGGGCTGGCCATCGCCACGGACGTCGCCAAGGCACATCACGGCGCACTGCTGTTCGATCGCGACGGTGGCCTGACGCGCGTGCGGCTGCAGTTCAACCGACGGACAGACTGACCCAGAGCATTTTGCAGCCAAGCGGGATCACTCGGCGCTACAAAAATGCGGCAAGAGCAAAAAGCCTGGAGCTTTTCCGCGTTTCCGTGAAAAACGGAAACGCTCTAGGCGCTCCCCTCCAGGAACTGCGCCGTGGTCAGGTAGTAGTTGCGGGCGGTGGCGTTGAGCTGGCGCTCGCCGAGTTCGGTCAAGGCGCGCGCCTTGAGCTGCCTCGCAGCCGCGTCGGCAGGATCCAGCGCCAGCAGGCAGTCGGCCAGTTCGGCGCCCCACTGGAAGTCGCCGGTTTCAACGGCCTGCCGGGCGCGGGCCAGCATCGCCTCCGGCCCGCCTGCCATCTCGATCATGCGGGCGGCGCGCCCTGCCGGCGGCAGTGGGTTCAGATTGGTGGCGTTGCCGTCGAACCAGCCGACATAGTCGGCATAGATGCCGCGCACGGCCCAGGCGACGCTGCCATAATATTCCTGCAGGTACGGGCTGGCGGCGAGTTGCGGCGACAGCCTGACCTCCTGGACGAGTTCGTCCGGCGTCCTGCCCTGCCGGATGCCGGCCAGCGTCTGGTCGAGCACCGTGCTGATGCCGTCGCGGTAATCGGTCAGCGCCCTGCGGACTTCGTCCCTGCCGAGGACCGGGCGCATGTGCCCCTGCACCATGGCATCCGCCTCCAGGGCGAGCATCCTGTCAAGGCTGGCGATCCAGCGCTCCGGCGGCCTCAGCTTGAGGCCACGGATGGGTGACAGGTTGGGGTAGGATTTCAGGACATCGTCGCCGGGGATCAGGACACGCTTCGCGCCGATCCAGACCGCGATGTTCTCCGGCGACTCGCCCGGGGTGTGGATGAGCTGCAGGCGCGCGCCCGCCACCTCGATCGTCTCGCTATCGCCGCTGAAAGTGCGCGTCCGCGGCAGGAAACCCTCGCGGGTATGCGGCGTGACACGGCCATATTCGAGCTGCGTGCCCGCATTGATGAACAGCGCGTCGGGGAGCTTCGTGCCGAAGGCGTCACCGCCATCGCGTTGCCCCCTGCCGAACTCGGGCCCGGCCTCGACCAGCATGCGATGGCTGTAGATGTCGGGCCCGTCGGCACCGGCAAAGGCCGTCGCGCCGCCGGAGTGGTCGGGATGGTTGTGCGTGTAGATGATCGCCCGCACCGGACGCCTGAGGCGATCACCGAAGGCTTCCATGATGGCTCGCGCGTCGACCGGGTTGGCGGAGGTGTCGACGATGATCGAGCCGTCGTCGCCCTGGATCAGCGTGACGTTGCTGGCCGAATAGCCGACCGCCGCAAAGACACCATCGGCGACCGCGATGACCTCCCTGCGGAATTCGGCGGAACTCGCCCGCAACTGTTCGCGCCCGGCAAAGTCATCTGGTAGCGTCATCAAAAGCTGATCCTTCCTCGCGATCACCGCATGCTAGAGCATTACCCGCGCAGATGGATCGCAACTGCTGACAAATGGGACAGGAAGAACCGGGACTGTCCGACCTCAGTCAGCAACCCGGACGCCGCGCCTGTGCATCCAGACGAGCAGCGCTGCGCCGAGCGCCGCTATCGCCAGTCCGCCCCACCACGGCAGCGGAAAACCATAGGCGGCAAGGATGCCCGGCAGAGCGATCTTCTTGCCCCAGACGAGTTCCACGAGGGTCGCGATCAGACCCTGACCAACAAACACGATCCAGATTGCTGCAGCCCATGGAGAAATGTGTTTCTTTGCCGGGGTCCGTTCACTCAACGTCGTATCTCCTTTTAATGTGATACGATCGTATCATAAAAGAAAAACCAGACAATCATTCATGCCAAAACGCGTCGATCACACTTTGCGCCGCCTCCAGATTGCCGAAGCGCTGTGGAGAATCGCGGCGAGCCGAGGCCTGGAAGAGGTGTCGATGCGGCAGGTGGCGGCGGAGGCCGGCGTGTCGACGCGGCTTGTGCAGTATTATTTCGAGACGCGCGATCGCCTGCTCATCGAAGCGCTCTCGCTGCGCAACGAACACGACCGCAAACGCATCGAGGGGCAGCTGCCCGAAGGCGCCTCGCTGCAGGATGCGATACGGGTGATGCTGCTCGGCCTCTTGCCGCTCGACGCAGAGAGCCGGCAATCAACGCTGATCCAGCTTGCCTACGGAATCCGGGCCGTGAACGATCCGCTGCTGGCCGAACACGTCACTGACCATGCCAAGCCGGGTCTCGAAGAGCTGGTCGCGGACATGCTCGCCGGCGCACAGGCTGCCGGGCAGCTTCATGAAGGCCTGGACCTTGTTCGCGAGGCCGGGACCTTGCTCGCCCTGTCGAGCGGCATGTCCTACGACGTGTTGATGGGCATCCGCACCGCCGACGATGCTGTTGCGCTGGTGGACTACAATCTTCAGCGCGTGTTTCGGCCCGTTTCAGCCTGAACCGCATCCGAAGGATTCAACGCGTCGCCAGCCGTGCCAGGCTGGGGTAGTCGCAATCGACAAGGTTGGGGAGCGCCTCAAGCTCGGCGATGTCGAACCATCGCAGCTCCGTGTGTTCATCGCAGATGTTGGCGGGAGTGCCGCCTTCCCATGCGGAGACCCTGAACACATGATGGATGGCCTTGCCGTAAAGTTCAGGATGGCGCTCCTCGACCGAGGCCATCAGGGTGAACGCGGTCGGCGTGACACCAACCTCTTCCCGGGCTTCGCGAACAAGCGCGGCCTCCAGGGTCTCTCCCGGTTCGACGCGGCCGCCAACAGTGTCCCAGTGAGCCGGCCAGGCGCGTTTCCAAGCGGCGCGCAGGCCCAGGAGAACCTTGCCTTCGTCGTTGATGAACAAGGCGCCGACGGTGACGACAGGAGCAACTGGCATGACAGAACCCTACGCGCGCCGGGCGACAACAGGCAAGGCTTGTGAATGGTCCGTCACAGGCGCGACAGTTGCAGTTGCAGCATCTCCAGCAGGGCCGCCGTATCGGACGGGCTGCCGATCAGCACGACTTTCATGGTTCCCGCGGCAGGATCGAAGGCAGTGCTGAGATGCAAGGCAGGCGTGCCGACATCCCCTGTCATCGCGGCGGCACCGAGGAACGTCGCCAGCCGCTCGGCGCGCTGCAGCGTGATATCGGGGATGTCGACGACACAGGTGGCCCGCACGTCGCTTTTCTCATGACCGGTCGCCACGCCGGCAAAGGCATCCAGCCTGGCCTGCTCGATGCGATAGGATTTTCCGATCCGTGTCGCCGGCAGGCGCCCATCCCGAATGTAGCGGATCACTGTCTTGGGATGCAGCTTCAGCTGTTCGGCCGCCTGATCGACGCTGAGAAGGGTCTCAGACATACTCCACATTGCTCCTTAAAAATCTATATTAGAGTACTATATAGAATAATATGGATCAATAGACCCACCCGATTCACACAGAATGGAGAAACCCGGTGCCGGCAAGCTATCGCATGAAAACCCGCCTGCGGACCGATCTGGTCGCGGCGATGAAGCTCGGCAGGAAAGGCGACGCGACGGTCCTGCGGGAACTCATCGCCGCGCTCGACAATGCCGAGGCCCCACCGGTGCGCCATGAAGAACCGTCCTATGTCCAGCATGACTTTCTCAGCGGCGCGGCCGAAACCGAAAGACTTGTGCTGAGCAGGGAGCAGGTGCGCGACATACTGCTGAAGGAGATCGAAACCCGCGAGCAGGCGGCGGCCGAATACACCCGGCTGGGCAGGAGCGCCGATGCCCTGCTGGCGGAGATCGTGGTAGCCAGGCGTTATCTGGACGACGCGCGATGATCGCGCTGGCGCAGACGAGCCCGTGTTTTCGTTCCTGGCGCTCCTGACCGGGAGCGGTTCCGTCTTTTACCGGAACCGCTTCTTTATTTTCACGCGATTCCGGGTGCAGGATCGCTGCGCATTTTTGCTGGAATTGCTCTAGGAATTGCCGATAGCGATCGGAGACATCGATGCCCCTCTCCTGCCAGGACACCGAACCGCGCGCGGTGACGATCCTCATCCTCGAGCAGTTCGCGATGATCGCCTTCTCATCGACGATCGAGCCGCTGCGGGAAGCCAACTGGGTCGCCGGAAAGCCGCTGTACAAGTGGACCGTCGTCTCGCATGACGGCAAGCCGGTGCGCGCCAGCAACGGATTGATGCTGCAGGTGGACGGTGCGATCCAGGACGTCGCGTTCAGCCCCATCGTCATCGTCTGCTCCAGCTTCGACCCGCAGCTCCACACCACACCCGCCATGCTCGGCTGGCTGCGGCGGCAGGCGCGCCGGGGCGCGATGGTCGGGGCGGTGGAAACCGGCGCCCATGTCCTGGCGCGAGCGGGGCTTCTCGACGGGTATCGCGCGACGATCCACTGGGAGAATGCGCCGGCTTTCGCCGAGGAATTTCCCGAAGTGCGGTTGACCGCCACCCTTTTCGAAATCGATCGCCGGCGGTTTACCGCATCCGGCGCGTCCGCGGCCATGGACATGATGCTGGCCATGATCGCCGAACAGGCCGGCCAGAAGGTCGCCTCAGGCATTGCGGACGAATTCATCTACAACCGCATGCGTCAGGCACAGTCGCCGCAAAGGCTGCCGGTGTCCGACAGGCTGCGTGCGCGCAACCCGCGCCTTCGCCGGTTGCTCGGCTTTTTTGAAAGGATGCTCACCGAAACCGTCGAGGTGGCCGATATGGCCGCCTCCGAGGGCATCTCGGTGCGGGAAGTCCAGCGCCTGTTCAAGACACATCTCGGCGTATCGCCGAAAGCCTATCATCGAAGGCTCAGGCTGCAGCACGCGCAGGCCCTGCTGCGCCAGACGGATATGGCGATCGGCGACATCGCGTCGAACTGCGGCTTCTCGTCGGGGGCCGACTTCTCGCGGGCCTACCGCCGCGCGTTCGCACGGCGTCCCATCGACGACAGCGGCGCCGTCTACCTGTCGAGCTGACCGCTTCCGGTCCGCGCAACATGACAGCCGCCGGGGTGACCGGCCAAAGGAACGGTGTCGGCTTCGCGCCGTCGTCAAGCGGTCGCTGACCCCAGCTGGTGTCAAAAGTGCCAACTGGGGCCTGGCGTCTGCGGCGGATCACACAGTCCGCAAATGCATGGTCGATACCTTGGCCGGCATCGAGGAGGCTTCGCGCCGATCTAATCGCTCATGCCATCTCGACGCTTTCGGCGGCCGCACGACGAAGTTCATTTACCGCGCCGTGGTTCTTCAGCCATTCCGCGCGCCGCTGGAACAGGCTTGGAACGACTGCATTGACTTCGGCTATGAGGGCGCCGACATCGGCGGTGAGCAAGCGTCCACCATCGACGACGATCCGCCCACCAACCATCGTCAAATCGACATCTCCGCCCTGCACGGCGTGGACCAGATTGTGATGCAGGTTCCCCGCAGCCCCACCCAGCAACGGGGTCATCCTGGGCGTGTCGGTGCGAACCGCAATCAAGTCCGCTTGCTTGCCGACTTCGAGCGAGCCGATCTGCTTGTGCAAATTCAACGCTCTGGCTCCCTCGATCGTTGCCATGCGGCATACGGACCAGGCATCGAGTGCTGCCGCATCAAGGGTAGACACTTTTGCCAGAAGAGAAGCGGACTTCATTTCGTCGAACATGTCGAGGTTGTTGTTTTCCTTTTCGCCATCGGTTCCGATGCCGACGGCCACCCCCTTTTTTCGCAGCGACAGCACCGGTGCCGCTCCGCTTGCCAGCTTCATGTTGCTCACCGGGTTATGGGCAACACCAACCTTGCGTCGCGCCAGAATGTCGATCTCTTCCTCTGAAAGCCAGACGCAGTGGGCAAGCAGGACATGGTGCGCATCAAGCATCCCGAAGGCTTCAAGCGCCTGGACGGGGCGCTTGCCGTAGCGGCGTTCGGTTTCCTCGACATCGAAGCGGCTCTCGTTGCTGTGGGTATGGAAGCCGACCTTGTACTTGCGGCTCAGCTCTGTCGCGCGGGTCCAGGCATCGGGCGTGCCATAGAACATATGCTCAAGACCGACCCAGACCTGGATTCTTCCCTCCGCGCGCCCATGCCATTCCTGGATAAGTGCCTCGTTGGTGTCCAACGTCTCGAAATAGTTGTGATCCGGGTGTTCACCGACGTAGGGAACCAGAACGGCGCGGATACCGAGTTCCCGGGCGACCTTGGCACTGCCATGCATGTACCGCCACATATCGAGGATTGTCGTGGTTCCCGACAACAACGCTTCGGCATAGCAGAGGTGCGAAGCGATCTCGGCCTCCTTCGCGTTCACGACGCGATGCATCGGATCGATGTATTGCTGAAGCCATTCCCAGACAGGAAGTCCTTCCGCGGTCCCGCGCAGCAGACCGGAGTGGGCATGGGCGTTGATCAAGCCGGGCATCAACAGCCTGTTGGCGAGCTTCCTGACCGGAATTCCAGGATGCGCCGCAATCACGCCAGCTGCTTCGCCCACCGCCTTGATGCGGCCGTTCGTGCCGACAGCGATCGCGCCATTGGTGATCACCGTGTTGTTGTCGTCCATCGTAATCAGGTGGTCGGCGCATAGGATCAGTGACATCATTTTCTCCATTTCAGATGGTCAGTGGAATTCAGGCTTCGGCCGCGAGGGCGCTGCGACGCGCTTCGGCCTCTGCGGCCTGGTCGGATGCCAATCCGTTGAAAAGCAGGTTGAGCAGGATGGCGCACAGTGTGGCGAGGATGATCCCGCTTTCGGTGATGATGCTTGTCCATCCCGGGAGGTGAGCGAAAAAGTCCGGCGCCAGCATTGGGATCATGCCGACGCCGACGCTGACTGCGGCCACCAGAACGGACCCCTGGTTCTTCTCGAAGTCGACGGTCGAAAGGATGCGCACGCCCATCATGGCAACCATCGCGAACATCACGAGGGCCGCGCTGCCGAGCACAAAGGGCGGGGTCGATGCGACCACATAGGCAAGCTTCGGGAACAGTCCGAGGGCGACGAGTATGAAACCGCCGGCAGCGCAAACGTAGCGGCTCTTGACCCCTGTCAGCGTAACCAGCCCGATGTTCTGGGAGAAGGACGTGTAGGGGAAGGCGTTGAACATGCCCCCGAGAACCGCGCCAAGCCCATCGGCTCTGAGACCCTTGACCAGGCGTGGTGGTGTCGTGGGTCGATCGACGATGGTGCCCAGCGCGAGAAACATTCCCGTGGATTCGACCATCGTGACCAGCATGACCAGACACATCGAAACGATCGCCAGCGGATCGAAGACCGGCATGCCAAATGCAAAGGGGCGAATGAGGGCCAGCCAGGGTGTCTGGGACCATTCCGACAGGTTGATCTCGCCAATGGCAAGGGCAGCAAGGAACCCGGCCGCAATCCCGACCAGCACCGCGACATTGGCAAGGAAGCCCCTGGCAAAGCGGGACAGCATCAGGATCAGCACCAGCTCGCCAAACGAGATGAAGAGGTAGACCGGAGACCCGTATTTGGGGTTCGGACTACCGTCGGGCAGCAAGGGTGGCCCGCCAGCCGCCCAATCGATGCCGACCTTCATCAGGCTGATACCAATGACAAGCAGTACCGAACCCGTCACGACAGCTGGGAACAACCGAAGAAAGCGGCCCATGAGAGGGGCAAAAAGGATGCCGAAGATGCCGGATGCGATGATGGCGCCATAGATCCCCGGCAATCCAAGCGCCGGGTTCGTACCGATGGCGATCATGGGGGCGATCGAGGTGAAGGTTACCCCCATCATCACCGGCATCCGCATTCCAAAGCCGGGCAATCCCAGCGACTGGATCAGCGATACGATGCCGGCGACGAACAGATCCGCGCTGAGGATGATGATCAGGTGCTCTTTGGGCAGATTCAGCGCGGCACCGAGTATCAACGGCACCACGACACAGGCCGAATACATGACCAGGACGTGCTGGAAACCCAAAACCGCCGTGCGAACGGGTGGCAGCTTGCGGTCTACTTCATGGACTTCAACGGACATTTCTCCCTCCCTGAAAATGAATACCGCTGCCGAGGTCGAACGCCTCTTGTGTGCGGGGCGAGCGGAATATTGTGGAGGTTGCGCTGGCGTGTAAAATTGGGACCTATCTGGAATCCCGATGGATCTAATGGACCTCTCGCTCGACAAACTCTGGATTTTTCAGGCGGCCGCTCGCGAGAAATCATTCTCGGAAACCGCTCGAAAACTCGGCAAGGCGCAATCCGTGGTAAGCAGCGCTATCGCGGATCTTGAAATCGATCTCGGCATTTCACTGTTTGACAGGCAGGGACGCTACCCTCTGCTAACCCATGCGGGTGAAGCCCTTTTGCCGGAGGTGGAGGCCATCCTCTCGCACTGCGACAGCCTCCAGGAGCGGGCTCATGCATTAAGCGGCACCTCGGAAGCACACCTGTCGATCGTGATTGAAGATGCTTTTCCTGCCGCTGAAATAGGCGGAGTGCTTGCGGCCGCCAGCCGGAAGTTCCCGGGTGTCCAGCTCAATATCCTGCAGCCGACGGGCGAAGGGATGGTCGATATGCTGATCAAGGGAGACGCGACTTTCGCGCTGGGATGCGCACGCCCACATTACCCGCCAGGGATCGGCTTTCGCAGACTGGGCGACGTTGTTCTGATCAACGCATCCCGGCACGACCATCCCTTGGCTCAGGTCGATGCGGTTCGGTTCTCCCATCTCGCCGACCACCTGCAGCTCTTTCTGGCAGGGCAGACCAAGCATCTCCTGACGAGCGAATATCTGAAATCTCCACGCAGATGGGTCGTTCAAAGCCAGGCGTCGTTGCTCGACTTTCTAAGATCCGGCCTGGGATGGGCCATCGTTCCCAAGCGGCTGGTGGCGCCAGACCTGCAGGCTGGGCTCGTGACCGAACTCAAGCTGGACGCGTATCCATTCACCGACTGGCGGGTCGGGCTCGATCTCGTGTGGAAGATCGACGACACACCCGGCATCGTCGCAGCCTGGCTGAAGGCGGAACTTGGCCGTACTCAGATTGGCGGCTGAGTATGACGGGTCAGGGCTGCGGTGGCGGAAGGCTAAAGCATCGCTGGGCCAGAGGGCTCAACGTTTCGAGGCAAGTCAGGTGGCGGTTCGGGGCTGCCCAATCTCTTGATCCGGCGACGTCGGGTTCAGCCTTGTCGCCCTTTGCGCGATATGGGGTGATCCGGTAGCCCAAACAGCGCGGGAATGCGCCGTCCTTCCGGTGGCTGATGTCGTCTCTGCCGCGACCTCAGAGCTGACGTCATCGATGATAGTGCTGGCAATCTGTTTGCTGGCGAACGACAATGAACCAAATGGAGGACGGATGCCCAAGGTCAAACGTCAGAGCGCTCTCGACAAGGAGCGTGCCAAAACTGAGAAGCTCCTCAAGAAAGTTGGATACACAGCCCTGAAGGAGGCCGGTGTGGTATCCAAGCGACCCGACCTGCCGAATCTGAAGATTGAAAAGCGAGAGAAGTAGCGCGGCGTTCACTCCAGACAGCAGTGCGCCTTTTTCTCCGATGCGAGGAAGAAGGCGGGATTTCCACATCCCGGTTGGAAACGACGACAGGACCGACGCGACCGCAGGATGACGAAGAAGGCGGCCGCACGAGCATGGCCGCCCCGATCAGGTCAAGCGGACAGCCATTCATCGGCAGCCCTTGCGGCTGCCAGTTCCAGCGCGTCGGGGGCGAGGACGCCCATTTTTTTGGCGAAAGCTTCAAACGCGAGGCGTGCCCCGGACACACTGTCATCGGTGAGAGCTGCGCGAACCGCAGCAAGAACCTGCTCGTGGGCAGGGCTTCGCGAACCGACCCATTCGTTGAGGATTTCAAAGGCCTCTTCGACGGTTTCCACGTCGCGTGGAAATCCAAGACCGACGAAAATGGAAACCGGTTTCGCGAAACGCTTCATGGGAGTTTCCTCGTTTGTGAGCAACACCGAAATTATCGGGTTCGCTTGAAACAAACGATCCAGCACTTCGTTCAAACGAATTCATCCGTTCGGAGGAAGGACGCGGATTCGATAGACTTTGCGGCCCGGCGTAGCGGTAGGAGACCAGACCAAAAGGTTCATTTGGGCATGCCGGGGTTCAACAAACAGCGGAACCATCAGGTATCCGCCCCGTTTTCGAGCAGGACCCGTTGGGTTGCCTGCCGTATCAGGACCGGTCGAACTCCGGCTTCAGATGTCGGAAGCAACGCTGGCTCAAAGGAGTATCAATCATGACAAGATCCATTGGCTGGGTGGCGGCGGCAACGATTTGTCTTGCAGGGCCTGCCCATGCGACGGACGCGTCCTTTCTCCAGTCGCTGGCCGGAAGTTGGGCTGGCAAGGGCACAGTCGAAGTCGAGACCGGGTCAAAGCCCATCAAGATCAACTGCAAATTTCAGTCGCGTGCGACTGAGACCTCGCTGTCGCTGAATGGCAAATGCACCGGATATGTCGTCTTCTCCCGAGCGATTGGCGCCGACGTCAAGACCGACGGAAAAACCTATACAGGTGTGTACACCGGCTCCCGAACCGGTCCCGCCGGTCTGCGCGGCAACCGTTCAGGCGATGCACTGGTCCTGGGCATTCGCTGGGCAAAGGAAGTCAATGGCGACCGCGCCGCCCAGCTGAGGCTGGAAAAGCTCGCAAACAACCGGATGCGCCTGACGACCATCGACAGGGATCCGGCGACGGGAAAAAACGTCGTCATCAGCCAGATCAATCTCAACCGCAGCTAGCTGTTCCGAAGGCAGGATCAGCGATAGCCGCAATACCGAACCGCAGCGCTGGCAGCGGGCAAGCCTTGTCGCCCGCTCTGCGCGCGGGAGGACTTACGCCGTTGTAAAAATCATTCCGCGCCAGCCCGGAAAAGATGCCGTCGTGACAGGGCATGAATCGATTTGCAAATCGATTTGCAAATCGATTCATGCCATGATAGCGCTACGGAATGAGCACCATCGCGAAGGTTGCCGAGAGGGCTGGCGTGTCGCCGACGACAGTGTCGCACGTCATCAACCATGCTGAACGCGTGTCGAAATCGATGCGCGAGCGGGTTGAGGCGGCGATCCTGGAACTTGGCTACCGGCCCAACCCGCAGGCGCAGAGCCTGCGTACCGGGCGCACCAATCTTGTCGCGATGCTGATCCCCGACATTCGCAACCCGTTCTATCCGGAACTGGTGAAAACGGTGCAGTCGGAACTCGAGGCCGTCGGCCTCGACATGCTGATCTTCAACACCGACGTTCCAGGCGGCCACTCGCAGGATCACGGCCGGGAATATCTGCGCCAGATCAACAGCAAGCGGGTCGACGGACTGATCGTTGGCGATTTTGCGCTGCATGGCATGCATGATGCGTTGCTGCAGGTGGAGGCACCTGCGGTGTTCATCGGCAATCTGCCGAACCGTGCCGTCGACAGCATTCGCATCGATGATTTTGACGGCGGCTATCAGATGGGCGCCTATCTGGCCCGCAAGGGCCACCGTCGTGTCGCGCATGTGACCGGGCCATCCTTCTTCGCCGAGGCGATGCAGCGCGCCGATGGGTTCGAGCAGGGATTACGCGACCATGGCGCCGAGCCCGATCCCAATCTGCGCTTTGAAGGCAGCTATCTGGCGCCATCCGGCCAGGCAGCGGCGCAATGGCTGCTCGAAACCTGTGCTGGCGCGCTGCCGTCGGTGATCTTCTTCGGCAACTATCTGATGGCCTCCGGCGCCATGGCGGAGTTCTATGACCGTGGCCTGCGCGTGCCCGATGACCTGAAGCTGTGCGTCTTCGGCGATCAGCCGCAGCTGGAATATGTGCGGCCACGCATCACCCGCGTCGGCAATGCGCCGGCCGAACTTGCCGGGCGGGCCGCGCGCATGCTGCTGGAGCGGCTGAGCGGCGCCTATGCCGGCGCGCCGCGCAGCGAAATCGTGCCCTGCATCCTGAAGGAATTCGACACCGCATAAGCCGAGCCGGCGCGGGAGGAGAACTGCGCCGTCTCAATCAAAAAAAGGGAGGAACAAAGATGAGCGACAAACCGAAACTTTTCGTGCCGTCCAGCTGGTCCCGCCGGCGCTTCCTGCGCAACAGCGCCACCTTTGCCGCGGCGGGTGTTGCCAGCGGCGTCTCAGGCTTTCCCTTCATCAACAAGCTGCCGGTCCGGGCACAGGATGCACCGCTGAAATTCTGGCAGTTCTACGCGCCCGGCGGCCAGGTGAAGCCGCAGGTCGACTGGTTCGAAAAGATGGTCGCGGACTGGAACGACAGTCACGAGCAGAAGGTCGAGCTCGAGTTCGTCCCCAACAAGGAATATATCAACGGCCCGAAGCTGGCGACGGCCTTTGCCTCGGGACAGGGGCCGGACGTCTTCATCATCTCGCCGGGCGATTTCCTGCGTTATTACAATGGCGGCGTGCTGCAGGACCTGACGCCCTACATCGACGAAAAAGCCCGGGCCGATTTCCCCGAAAGCGTACTGGCCACCCGCATGGTCGACGGCAAGATCTACGGCCTGCCGATGGAGGTCGAGCCGATGGCCATGTATTATTCGGTCAAAGCCTTCGAAGAAGCCGGGCTGAACGAAAATGATGTTCCCAAGACCTGGGATGAGTTGCTGGAACTCGGCAAGAAGCTGACCACTTCGGAGCGTTATGGCCTGCTGTTCCAGACCGCGCCCGGCTATTATCAGAACTTCACCTGGTATCCCTTCCTCTGGCAGGGCGGCGGCGAGTTCCAGGGTGCGGATGGCAAGAGCGCCTTTGACTCACCCGCCACGGTTCAGGCGCTGAAATTCTGGCAGGATGCCGTCAAATCGGGCGCCGCACCCCGGCAAGTCCTGGGCAATGGCGCCAATGACAGTGTCGCCAATCTGGCCTCCGGCTACTGCGCCATCCAGAATGTCGGCATCTGGGCGATCTCGCAGTTGAAGAACAATGCCAAGGATTTTCCTTATGGCGTGTTCCGCCTGCCGACGCCTGCCAATGGCAAATACGTCACAGTCGGTGGTGGCTGGGCTTTTGTGGCCAATGCCAAGGGCAGGAACCCTGAGGCTGCCGGCCAGTTCTGTGCCTGGGCCCTGGCTTCGACCGAGCAGGGCTCGGTCGATCGCGTCGCCACCTGGTGCACCGAGGCGAAGTCCGACATGCCGCCACGCGACAGCGCCCTGAAAGCGCGCGAAGCGGCCTTCGGTGAGGGCATGATCGGCAAATTTGCCAGGGATATCCACCCCGGTACGCGCGCCGAGCCGCGGGTGCCGCCAGAGGTTTACAAAATCATCTCCGACGCGATCCAGCAGACCATGCAGGGTGGCGCCGATCCGCAGGCCACGGCTTCCGCCGCCTCGCAACAGCTGGATGCCTATCTGGCTTCCTATTCGGGCGCACCGCTCCTGTGATGTCCTCCCGGACGGCGAACGTTGCCCAGCCCCGCGGGGAGGCGTTCGCCGGTTCGGAGCCGTCGATCTGACCCATGACCACGACAGCCAAACCCAAATTCAAGCGCAGCCGCATCTCCTCCCGGCACCAGGAATGGATAGCCGGCTATCTGTTTGTGCTGCCTGACGCATTGGGGCTGCTGGTTTTCCTCGGCCTGCCGATGCTTCTGTCGCTGGTGCTCGGCCTTTACGAGGTGGATGGCTTCGGCTCCTACCGTTTCGTCGGCATGGCCAATTACACCAAGATGATGTCGGACCGGCTGTTCTGGCAATCGGCCAAGGTGACGGCACTCTATGCCGTCATGCTGGTGCCTCTGCTTTATGTCTGCGGCTTGGGCCTGGCGCTGCTGGTGCAAAAGACCAACCGCTTCAACGGCGTCATCCGCTCGATGTTCTTCGCACCGCACATGATCAGCCTCGTGGTCGTGGCGCTGGTCTGGCAGTTCCTGGTGGTCGACAAGATCGGCGTGCTCACCCGCCTGGCGTCGGCGCTGGGATTTGCCGGCATCTCGCTGCTGGGCGACCCTGATTTCGCACTGTTCACGGTCGTGGCGGTCAGCGTCTGGTTCCTGATGGGCTATTACATGCTGATCTTTCTCGGCGGCCTGCAGGACATACCGGCGATGTATTATGAGGCGGCGACGATGGATGGCGCCGGGCCTTTTGCGCGCTTCTGGTACATCACCTTGCCACTGCTGAAGCCGACCAGCTTCTTCGTCATCATGATCTCGATGGTGGCGGCGGTCGCCGGCAGCCAGGCCTTCGACATCATCTGGGTCATGACCTCCGGCGGCCCGGCAAATTCCACCTCCGTGCTGATCGTCTACATCTATCAGCAGGCCTTCGGTTTTGGCGCGTTCGGCTATGCGGCGGCAATATCGTCGATCCTGGTCGTCTCGTTGATGGTGCTGACCGGCCTGATGTTCCTGCTCACCCGCGGAGGTCGCTTCACCTATGACTAAGAAGCCTTCGCTCTATTTCAGCGCCTCACAGGTCACCCTGGTGCGGCTGGTCTGGATGACGGTCGCTGCCATCCTGGCGCTGATGATCATCTTCCCGCTTTTGTGGATGACCTCGATCTCGTTCAAGACGGCGCAGGACGCGTTTTCACCGACACTGCTGCCCGCATCGCCGACCTTCGAAAACTTCACCTACGTGCTCACCGAAGTCCCGTTCGTCCGCTACATGGCGAACAGTCTTTTCGTCTCCGCCACCGTTACGGTGGTGGCGCTGTTCTTCCATTCCATGGCGGGCTATGCGCTGGCGCGGCTGCGTTTTCCGGGCCGCGAGCTGATCTTCCTCGCCATCTTTTCGACGCTGCTGGTATCGCTGCCGGTCATCATCGTGCCGCTGTTCATCATCGTGCGCGCCATGGGCATGCTCAACACCTATGCCGGCATCATCGTGCCGTCGATCTTCAATGCCTTCGGCATCTTCCTGCTGCGCCAATATTATCTCTCGCTGCCGCGTGAGATCGAGGAGGCGGCGGTGATCGACGGCGCCGGCTACTGGCGCATCTACTGGAGTGTGATCCTGCCGCTGTCGAAACCGATCCTCGCGGCGCTGGCGATCCTGTTCTTCCTGGCCAACTGGAATGCCTTCCTGTGGCCGCTGACGGTGACCTCCGACCAGAACCTCTGGGTGGTGCAGGTCGGCATCGCCAACTTCAAAAACGAATATTCCGCCGCCTGGAACTACATGATGGCGGCGTCGACCATCGTCGCCATCCCCACCCTCGTGCTGTTCCTGATCTTCCAGCGGCAGATCATGGACTCGATCAAGACGAGCGGCCTGAAATGACCACGAACAATGCCAAGGACATCAGAATGACCAATGCCGGGCTTTCCCCGTTGCGCGGCCTCGCCAAGCTGCGCAAGGCCAGGACGAGGCGTTTCTCCAGCTATGACCGTACGGGCGGCAATGACGACCGGCTGCATGTCGAGCCCGGACAGACCGTCATCATCGCGGAACACGCGGGCGCCGGCATCGTCACCCACATCTGGGTCACCATCCAGTGCCAGAGTGAAAGCTATCTGCGCAAGGCGGTGCTGCGTGCCTGGTGGGACGGCGAGGTAGAGCCCAGCATCGAGACGCCGATCGGCGACTTTTTCGGCATGGGTCACGCGCGCACGAAAAACTATGCGAGCCTGCCGATGCAGGCGAGCCCGGAGGATGGCAAGGCCTTCAACTGCTATTTCCCGATGCCCTTCGGCTCCGGCATGAAGTTCACCATCACCAACGAGGCCGAACACGACCTTCTGTTCTATTACTACGTCGACCTCGAACTGCATGACGAACTGGAAGAGGACCTCGGCCGTTTCCACGCGCAATACAGGCAGGAACGGCCTGAAGCTTTCGACGAAACCGGCTTGACCAACGAGCAGGTGCTGTTCGGCGGCGAGAACGTCGACGGCAAGGACAATTACGTCATTCTCGATGCCGCCGGTCACGGTCACTATGTCGGCGTGCTCTACAGCGTCTACTCGCGCCGCCGCGCCGAGGTGTGGGACTGGTATGGCGAAGGCGACGACATGATCTTCGTCGACGGCGAACCGGGCCTTTGCGTGCCGGACACCATTCGCAAGCCGGACCCCCGCATCGGGCCGAAAGCCGCGCCGATCGAGGATCGACCCGAATCCGCGCCGGGCGCCAACGATGCCTGGCCGCCCACTTTGCACGGCACCGGCACCGAGGATTATTTCAACACCGCCTGGTGCCCGACGCAGGATTATGACGCGCCCTATCACGGCATCATCGCCGCCGGCGGGCCGAACTGGACCGAGCCGGTGACGCTGTACCGCTGGCATATCGAAGATCCGGTGATCTTCCAGAAGAACATTCGCGTCACCATCGAGCACGGCCACGCCAATCGCCGCGCCGATGACATCTCCTCGGTCGCCTTCTGGTATCAGGCCGAGCCTCACAAGCCGTTCGACGCCTTGCCGAGCGTCACGGAGCGGGTACCGGCCTTCCGCCGCCCCTATCACAACTGGCCGGCGGTGGAAGCCGGCAAGAGGCGTTGACGATGGCACGCGTCGACATCGACAATGTGGTGAAGCGTTATGGCGCCGTAGAGGTGGTGCACGGCGTTTCGACCGCCATCGAGGACGGCGAGTTCGTCATCCTGGTCGGGCCATCGGGCTGCGGCAAGTCCACGCTGCTGCGCATGATCGCCGGCCTGGAACATGTCTCCGGTGGTACGGTCAGCATCGACGGTGAAGTGGTCAACGATGTCGCGCCGAAGGATCGCAACATCGCGATGGTTTTCCAGAACTATGCGCTCTATCCGCATATGACGGTGGCGCAGAACATGGCGTTCTCACTGAAGCTCGCGGGTGTTCCTAGGCAGGAGATGCAGGCCAAGGTCGAGCATGCTGCCCGCACGCTGGGGCTTGAAACCCTGCTTGACCGATTTCCCGGACAGCTCTCCGGCGGCCAGCGCCAGCGCGTTGCCATGGGCCGCGCCATCGTGCGCGATCCGGAGGTTTTCCTGTTCGACGAGCCGCTGTCCAATCTGGATGCCAAGCTCAGGGTACAGATGCGGGCCGAGATCAAGGCGCTGCATCAGCGGCTGAAAACGACAACGATCTATGTGACGCATGATCAGGTGGAGGCCATGACCATGGCCGATCGCATCGTCGTCATGCGTGATGGCATCATCGAGCAGGTGGGTACGCCGCTCGATCTCTACGACGCTCCGTCAAACCTGTTCGTCGCCGGATTTCTCGGCAGTCCGACCATGAACTTCATCGAAGGCCGCATCGAGGATGGACGCTTCCTGAATGATGACGGCATCGGCATCGCCGCGCCGGGCGGACTGCCGGAAGGGCCGGTGATCGCGGGCATCCGGCCCAATCACGTCGGCCTTGCAGACAAGGGATCGCCGTTCGAGGTGCTGGTGGTCGAGCCCACCGGGGCCGAGACCCAACTGGTGCTTCAGGCCGGCAGGACGCAGCTTGTGGCGCTGGTGCAGGGCCGTGTCGCGCTGCAACCGGGCGCCAGCGTGGGAATAACCTTTGATCCGGCAGGTCTGCATCTGTTTGATCGACGAACCAGCACGCGCCTCACCTAGACCAGGATGGCGTTCGGCTGAATCGTCATCCTGATCTGACACTTTGTTGGAAGTCCGCAAAACCGCGCTGGCACTGCCTTGTTTCGGACGCCAGATGGCATTTTCATCAGGCGAAACCACGGAGAGCCTGCATGGCTGCAAAGACGTTCAGGACCACAATCTTCAGAGACGGCTCCACCTGCTTCATCCCCCTGGATTTCGATCCGAAGCCGGTTTTCGGCAAGGTCCGCGCGCCGGTCAAGGTCACACTGAACGGCTACACCTATCGCAGCACCATTGCATCCATGGGAGGGCAGATCTGTCTTCCACTGCGCAAGAGCAACCGGGAGGCGGCCGGCCTGGACGGTGGCGAAACACTGGATGTTACCCTTGAACTCGATTCCGATCAGCGGACCGTCGAGATTCCACCCGATCTTGACGGCGCACTTACGCCTGCCGGACGAAAGGGATGGGAGGCGCTGAGCTTTACGCACCGAAGAGAACATGCGGAGGCGGTGACCGGAGCGAAAAGGGCGGACACGCGAAAGCGGCGTATCGAGGAGATCAGCAACCGCCTGAATTCGTCGCAGCAGTCCTCGAGCAAGTCCGGGAAAAACGCGTAGCGGTTTTCCATGCGGAATTGCCTCCTGACAAAGAGGTGGAACCGTTCGTTGCCTGGTCGACAGGCCTTCCACCAGGCGGAAGCCGGCTCAAACGGGTAAATGCTGTTCCGATACGGTCAATCGGGGAAACGTCGGGCGCGGTAGGCAAAGCTGTCCAGACAGCGGAGCCTCGAAATGCCAGCCCAGCCCCTTGCCGGTTACAAGGTCGTCGACTTCGGTCATTACATTGCCGGCCCTGCGGTGGCGATGATGCTGGCCGATTTCGGCGCCGACGTCGTCAGCATCACACCTCCCGGCGGTCCACGCTGGAACCATCCGGCCACGCAGCTGCTGGCGCGCGACAAGACCTGTATCGAGCTCGACCTGAAGGATGCCGCCGGCCTTGCCCGGGCGCGGGCATTGGCCGCGAAAGCCGACGTGCTGATCGAAAACTTCCGGCCCGGCGTGATGGCGCGGCTGGGCTTGTCCTATGATCAACTGGCAGCCGCCAATCCCGGCCTTGTCTATCTGTCGCTGCCGGGCTTCGCCTCGGCCGACAGGGAGCGCGCGAACCTGCGCGCCTTCGAGGCCATCATCTCGGCGGCATCGGGCCAGTTCACCGACATGGGCCTCAACCGCGTGCTGATGGGCATCGATCCAAGTTTTTCGCCACTGCCGCTCGCCTCGGCCTATGGCGCGGCGCTGGGCCTCAACGCGGTGCTGTTCGCGCTTTACGGCCGTGGCCGCGACGGCAAGGGCGACCACATCGAAGTGCCGCTTGCCGCGGCGCTGATGGAAGGGCTCGCCTACAACTCCCAGCGGGTCGAAAACTATCCCGAACGCTACAAGTCGCCGCGCGAAAAGGAGATCGAGCGGCGACGCGCGCAGGACCTGCCGCTCGACCTGTCCTACGCCGCGCTGCAGGATCTGCTCGATCCGTTCTACCGCAGCTACCGGTGTTCCGACGGGCGCATGATCTATGTCGTCTGCGCCTCGCATATCGATCATGCCCGGCGCTGCCTCGGCGTGCTCGGCCTGCTGGACGAGATCAGGGCGCTCGGCATTCCCGAAGCGGACGACTGGTATAAACCAATGCGGGAATGGGCTGGCGACTGCGCGCTCGGCCACTATCCGCTGTCGCGCCACTGGGCCGATATCGTCTCCAGCCGGATGGCGGAAGTCTTCCTGACCGATACCGCATTTGGCTGGGAGCAGAAGCTAGGCGAAGGCAGGGTTCCCGCCCGTGCCCACCGCACGACGCAGGAATGGCTCGACACCGACCATGCCTTGCAGGCCGGGCTGATCGTCGAACGCCCTGGGGGCTTGCGTTCGCCCGGCCCGTTTGCCTGGCTCGGCACCACCGGTGGCCAGAGCGCACTGCAAGCCGAAACGCTCGCCAGCAAGCCTTCCGAAGTCAGGCATGGCCCGTGGCTGAGCGGGCTCAAGATCCTCGACATGACCAACGTCATCGCGGGGCCGACAATCGCAGCCCTGCTGGCTCGTTTCGGTACCGAAATCATCAAGGTCGATCCGGTGAAGCCGACATTCGATCCGTGGAACACCATCGTGTTCGGGATGCAGGCCGGGCGCGGCAAGAAAAGCGTGCTGGCCGACATCCACACGCCGGAAGGGCGCGAGATCCTGAACGGACTGATCCGCTGGGCCGACCTGATCACCATCAACGCCGTCGACAGGCAGGTCGAGAGCCTGGGGCTCGACGAGGCATCGCTGAGGGCAATCAATCCCGACGCCATCCTGTGCCAGGTCGACGCTTTCGGCGGGCCGATGCGCGGGCCGATGAGCGACCACCTCGGCTATGACGACACCGTGCAGGCAATGACCGGGGTGATGATCCGTTTCGGCGGCGGCCGCGACACCCCGGAAGAGCACGCGCATTTCGGCACCATCGATGTGCTCGGCGGCTTCCTGGCCGCGGCGGCGGCCGGCGCCGCACTTCTGTCGAGGTCTCGTCATGGCGAAGTGCGGCGCGCGCGTTCGTCGCTGACCGCCGCCGGCCAGTTGATCCAGCTGCCCTTCATGTTCGATTTTCCGGGACGTGGCCCCTTCGACGAACCGAGCGGGCCGGGTGCGCTCGGGGCATGGGCCGGATATCGTTTCTACCTTGCCAGCGATCGCCGGTTTTTCCTCGCCTGCGCCGATGCAGGCGAGTTGCGGAAACTGGCCTGTGTGCTCGACCTGCCGGAAGACACCCTTGATGAACCCGCACTGGAGCAGGCGTTCCGGGCACAGTCCGCCGACTATTGGGTCGGCCTGCTGCGCGGGCTCGACTTCGGCGCTGTCATCCCCTCGTCGATGGCCGGGCTGCGCGACCGCTACAGGCGGGATGGCAATGCATCGGACGGCACCTATGCCTTCCAGCGCCACGCGATCGACGGCGGTTCGGTCGAGCTGTTCGCGCCCTGCGCCATACGGCCGGCCGCTGCCCCGATATTGAGTTTCCCGCCGGCGGAGAAATACGGCGCTTCGACCCGCGGTGTCCTAAGGGAACTGGGCTACGGCGACGACGAGATCGACAGCTTGATCCGCACAAAATGCGTGTCGACCAGCTGGTCCACGCAATACCTGCCCGATTGATCCGGCGACGATGTGGGATGGGTGCCCTGACCGGCGATGTGCGGCAGTTTCGTAAACGTCTTTCAGTGCTGGTCTCATCCTTCAAGACTGACCAGATCGACCTCCGCGCCGCACCATGTCGGCGTAATGTTCCGAGACGATCATGTGGTGCAAAACGAAAGCTTGGTCGAGGATCCGATGAGCAAACCCTGGTTCCGGGTGAAGAAATACGGCTACGGCGCCGGCCTGCCTTACGGATGGCAGGGATGGACGGTCATTGTCCTCTACGCCGTCGCGGTCACCTGTGTCGCGCTGTCCGGCACGAGCGAGGACCATCCCTGGCGCTATCTTGCGATGGTCGCGCCGCTGACCGCGATCGTCGTCTTCGTGGCCTGGGCCAAGAGCGACCGGCCCTGGCGCTGGAGGAATGGCGAGGAGGATTGACAGCCAGCCCGTCTCCGCACACCCATCGGGTCGCCGGATCGCGCAGGAAGACGCAGCCGTGTTGTCAGCCGCGGAAATTGTCGTCTAGACTGGAGACCGACAACAACCGGGGCAATGATGGCCGGAAATCCCAGGACACAATCCGCTGTTCTTCCCAGATATCCGGCCACGCAGGAATTCAGCCTCAAGGAAACATCCCTGGATTTTTCATCATACCGGAGGGTCGTCGCGTCCAGCGACGGCCTCGGCTGGTCCGACCTCGCAGCCGCCGTCACCGAGGTCTCTCCGTTCGAAGGCAGAACGCCGCGGCTGACGTCGCTGTGGCTGACATTGCCCTATAACGATGCGCATTCCGAGCTCAACCGCAACGGCCGCGTCTTCAAGGGCATCATGGCGCGAAACAGCGTCTCAATGGCGGCGCCCGGGATCGACGACAGGATCATCCTGCTGAACACGATCCGCTGCCTGAACGTGTTCATCCGCGAGAGCATTATCACCGAGATAGCCGGCCAGATGTTCCGCAGGCCGGTGCGCAATGTCGAGATCCTGTCCTTCGCCGGAACCGTCGACCCGGCCTTGTCCTATCTGTTGCGCGCCTGCCGGGAACTGCTTGCGGACCCGGACGGCAGCCACTACCGCAATGCCTACCTGGCCCAGGCCATTGCGGCGCAGGTACTTGCCCGGCACGCGCAGCTGCACGACCTCCCGCTTTCGAGCGGCGTCCAGTCGACGCTTTCGGCGGCGCAGATGCGACGCATCGACGAGTTCCTCGAAAGCAATCTCGGCGGCAATTTCCAGTTCGGCGAGCTTGCGACGAGCATCGGGCTGAGCAGGACGATCTTCTTCTCGCGCTTCCTTGCGACCACCGGCAGGACGCCACACCAATATCTGCAGGTGTTGCGGGTCAACCGCGCCCGGCGGCTGCTCGAGGAAACCAGCGCTTCGCTTGCGGAAATAGCCGTCGCCGCGGGATTTTCCGACCAATCCCACCTCGCGCGCTTCTTCAAGCGTCATTTCGGTGTTTCGCCGGGCCGCCATCGTGCGTGTCGATCGGGCTAGCGTGTCTGCAGCATCGATGGGCCTGTGATGACAATACGGACGATCATCCAAACCGGCGAACTGATCGCCTATGCGGGAAGCACATCGGATGCCTATTCGAGAGAGGAACCCGAATCGGCATCTCGATGCGATCCGGGTGTGGACATGATGAGGTATCCGGTTTGCCTTCGAGACCATCGCGCATTCGCCGTCGCACCCGGCTGTCTGCCGATCCTGTCAGGCGGCTGCTTTTGTAGCGGTCTTGCCTGCCCGCAGGGGAGTTTCCGGCTGCCGACAGCGGCATCCCTCCCCTGCCCGGTCGCAGGTTGCGCCAGCCATGCCGCTCACCTGAACCAGATTGGAAACATTGCAGGCTGAATGGCCTTGACCATCCCTTCAACTACAGATTGTATGAGATATGGAATCACAACCTAGGGAATCTGCCGCAACACGCTCATGAACGGGCTTTGACAGGGGGCTGTCAAGCGCGTTCGTGCAAGAGGCTGCAGGAGCTTCCCCCGAAGCTCCTCAGCCTCGTCCTCCTCCCCGGCCACATTCCCCGGGGAGGAGGGCATCCGAAAAATGGATCACCGGAAAAGGCTTGGGGACATTTGAGATGGAAGTGCCGGTTCAGTGGAAATATCGACGGCTGCTTGCCAACAGACTGAAGGAACTGCGGACCGCAAAGGGGATCGACCAGCTCGACCTGGCCCTGAAGGCAGGGTTGAGCCGGCGCGGCGTCGGCGGGCTGGAGCGCATGGAACGGACGCCGACACTCGACATGATCGTCGTGATCGCGGCGGCCCTGGACGTCGAGCCGCATTTGCTGATCAGCCCGGCTTGCGAAACGGGACAGGATGCGGAAGTGCTGTCGTCCAACCCGGATGCCCCGGGCATGACCGGTGAAGAGGCCGGAGCCTGGCAGGCGCAACCCACAGCGGGAATTGAAGATTAGCCGGCGCATGACTGCCGGGCCGCGAGGTTGCCTCAAGGCCGGACCGGCACCTTGCCAGCGCAATTCCAGGACAGTGTGTAACGGTTTTCCGTCCCGGAATTGCGCAAAACAAAGAGAAGGAGCTCGAGCGTTTTCGCGTTTTCGTGAAAAACGGAAACGCTCTGACGTCAGATCGACCGTGCGGCCTCGACGATCAGGCCTGTCACTTCCCCGGGCTGGGAGGCCAGCGACGCGTGGCTGCTGCCAAGGGTGATGATCTTCTTCGCGTTCATCCGCGACGACATCATCTTCTGGTTCTCCGGATTGATCATCCGGTCCTCGCTGGAGATCTGGTACCAGCACGGCTTCGTCTTCCAGGCGGGCGCGGTGATGGTGTCGCCAAAGGTCGAGCCGAGCGGTGCCTTCTGGGTGACCGCCATGACCAACGCTTCATCCGCCGTCAGATCCTGGCAGAAGCTCTCGTGATACTGGTCGGGCTTGATCCACAGGTAGCCGTCGCTGTCGGGAACGACGTTGGCGATGGCGGCCGGCGGGTTGGCCTGGGTGATGCCGCCCGGACTCTCGCCGGCATCGGGCGCGAAGGCCGCGATGTAGATGAGACCGGCGACGTTCGGCTGGTTCCCGGCCTCGGTGATGACGGCGCCGCCATAGGAATGGCCCACCAGGAGGACGTCCCCCTCCTGCTGCGCGATCATCTGCTTCAACCGGCCGGCGTCGTCCGCCAACGACGTCAGCGGCACTTCAACTGCATGCAGATCCGAAAATCCCTGTCTGGACAGTTCCACGATCACCTTGGCCCAATGGGCGGCGCCGCCCCAGAAACCATGGACGAGAATGATTGCAGGCATGGTCATGCTCCTCGTTTGTTGCGTCCGGCAGGCTAGGTGCCCGCATCGTTGACGACAATGGCCCGATGGGCAATTGTCGATCGGATCGGGCCAACCGCATGCCAGCAGGAACACTATAGGGCATACGCTACGGAGAGGTGACGGCGAAGATGCCGGAGGGAACCGGCCAGCGCATCAGAATGGCGGTCGTGGCCTATGAGGGCGTACGGCCTTTCCAGCTCTGCGTGCCTTGCGAGATCTTTGGCGAGATGCATTGCGACGGGGTCGACAGCGAGCTTTGGGTGTGCGCCCTCGATGACGGCCCGGTGCGTACAAGCGCCGGGTTCGACATCGACACCGACCATACATTGCCCGATCTGCTCAAGGCTGATGTCGTTTTCGTCCCTAGCTGGCAACTCCCCTACCAGCCGCCGCCGCAACGCCTTGTCGACACGCTGATTGCGGCACACGCCAATGGTGCTGTCATTGTCGGCCTGTGCCTGGGGGCGTATGTCGTCGCCGAGGCCGGTTTGCTCGACGGCAAGCGGGCAACCACGCATTGGGCGTTCTGCGACGATTTCCGCCGGCGCTTTCCCGCGGTCGAACTGGATGAGAATGCGCTTTATGTTGACGAGGGCGCGGTCGTCACCTCCGCCGGCGTAACGGCAGGCGTCGATTGCTGCCTGCACATCGCACGGCGCTTCTTTGGCCCGCAGAACGCCAACCGCATCGCCCGCAACGTGCTGGCCCTGCCGCACCGGGCCGGCGGCCAGACGCAGTTCATCCAGCGGCCCGTGGCCGACGCACCCCAGGACGTCCGCCTCAGGGAGACGGTCGAGGAGATCGCGCGGCATCTCGACCGCAGATACAGCATCGACATTGTCGCCGCCGGACTGCGGATGAGCCGCCGCAGCTTCACCAGGCTTTTCCAGCAGTCGATGGGGTCAAGCTTCAACAGCTGGCTCACCGATCAGCGCCTGACGCTGGCGCAATACCACCTCGAAACAGGCAAGCGATCCATCGAGCAGATCGCGCACCAGACAGGTTTCGGCAGCGTGGTGACCTTTCGCGCGAAATTCCAGGACAGATTTGGTGTCAGCCCGACCGCATGGCGCCGGTCATTCCTTGTGGCTGGCCTTGTGGCTGGCCTTGTCGCCGGCGACAGAACCGCTCCGTAGACGGTGGTTGCACAGCTCATCACGCCATGGGGCCGGTCCCTTCCACGCGATTGCGCCCCTGCTGCTTGGCCAGGTAGAGAGCGGCGTCCGCGGCTTCCAGCAGACCGAGGTCCGGCTCATCGCAGAGGGGCCTCGAGGCGGCGACCCCGATGCTGACGGTCACGATGCCGTACGGGCTTTCCGTGTGCGCCATGTTCAGATCGGCTATGGCCGACAGCACCCTGGCTGCGACCTTGCGCGCATGGGCTTCGTCGGTGTTGGGCAGGATGGCCACGAATTCTTCGCCACCGAAACGCGCGCAGAATTCGCCCTCCCGTTTCAGCGCTCCGCGGATGGTGCTGCCGATGACAACCAGACATTCGTCGCCGGCCTGGTGGCCGAAGGTATCGTTGAACTGTTTGAAGTAGTCGACGTCGATCATCAGGATCGACAGCGACGCCTTCGCGGCAAAGGACCGGTTCCATTCGGCCCTGAAATATCTGTCGAACGCCCGACGGTTCGGCAGTTCCGTCAAGGGATCCGTTTCCGACAGTCTGCTCAGGGCGCGCTCATGGCGCCGCTGCTCGGTCACATCGCGCGTCGAACCGATCAGGATCGTCGCCTTTCCGGCGCTCGATGTCTGAACGATCGCCTCGAGTATCTTTTCACGGCCTTTCGCGTCGACGATCCGAAAATCCACCGAAACGGGTTTTCCGGTCCGGATGACCCGAAAGGCGGTCTTGTATATCTTCTTGACGTCGTCCTTGGCGACGTAGGTCTTCCAGCCTCTCATCTCGGCCGTCTGGAGCGGCACCCCGAGAACCTCCCCTATGGACGGAGAGATGAACAGGATCTTGCCATAGGAATCCGCGGCAAAGACGATGTCACCAGAGCGCTTGGCCAGCATTTCGTATATGTGCGCGTTGGCGAGCTGCAGCTTGTGATGATGCAGCCGTTCCCCGAGCAGGCCCGCGTACAGGACAACGGTACAGAAAATCGCCAACGCGTAGATCTGGCACATCACGATCGGATCAAACCGGCTCAGCGAGGCCAACGCGATGAACGGGCCGGCGTCGAGGATCGTCGCGGCAATCGAGGCCGTCACGAACAGTGCGAGGCAGACCAGCGACGCCGTTGTTCCCGACACATACAGCACGACGACAAGAACCGGGGCGACAAGAAAGATGGGAAGTATGTTGTCCTGCACCGCGATGGCACCAAACAGGGCCGCGACAACCGCGATGACGCCGAGCGTCGTCAACGTCTTACGCCAGCCCGGCAGGTGACGCAGCTTCGCGGAACCCAACCGCAGCAATGTCGTCGTCACGACCACGACACTCAGGGCGTCGGAGATGAACCAGGTAACGGCCGTCATCAGCCAGGCATTGCCGGTGGCGGGAACGATCCCGGCGATCGTCGCCAAAGATGCTCCAAGCAGCGCGTTGACGCCTGGAGCGATCACCCCGACCGAAAACACAAACAGCAGCCATGGCCTCAGGCGATCGTCACGCCCTTTGATCCAGTCCTGCTCGTTCCGGAGAACCCAAGCCGACCAGGTTGCAACGCCGCTGGTGATGGCGGCCGCTCCGATTGCGAGGATCGGCGGCACGGCCAGGAACAGCATCGTCGCGGCCGCGGCCAGAAACATGGCAAGAATATACGCACGGCTTCTTTCAGCCAGCACCAGTACTGCTATCTGAAACCCGAACGCGAGCCAAACGGCTGCGATATTTCTTTCACCCTGGAAGAATCTAAGTGAAATAAATATAAATATACACAGCAGAGCGCATGAAAATACTATGCCAAATAAATATGACAAACGCCTAAATAAGACGGTCATTACTCACCGCTATATTCGCGAATCCTAATTTTCCCTCTTTTTTAAATGTACATCACCAACTCACGGGTGTGAATAGGACACTCTCCACAACCACATCAAGTCGTTGTCCAGGCCGGATGGTACGTCCGGGCATTTCACCCGGGCATGGTTCACCGGATACGAGGCTGGCGACGGCTGCGCCAAACGATCCCTGACAGGGATGGCTTGCGGGCCCTGCGACAGGCATGGCAACAAGCACGGGCGCGGTTCCGCGCAGCCAAGTCTGGCCAATCATCCCAGGAGGATATCATGAAGATCGACGACCGGCGCCCACGCCCTGGCCCCTTGCCCACCAACCTGCTCGCAATCTCCGACAAGATTTCAGATTGGCGCATAGAGGTGGTGGGACATGACTGATACGGCGAAGTGGCTCGAACAACAGGCGATCTCGGAAGTCGAGTGCCTGGTACCTGACATGAATGGTGTGTTGCGCGGCAAGATCGTGCCTGCACCGAAACTCCTGGCGCCGCCGACCGACGCCGCGATCATGCTGCCGAACAGCGCCTTCATGGTGGCGGTGACCGGCCATTACACAGGCGCCATCGACGACGAAAGCGCCTACCAGGATGCCGACATGCGGCTCCAGCCCGACCTGACCAGCCTTTGCCTGGCGGCGGGAACCCGGCCCGGACGGGCTTATGTCTTCTGCGATGCCTTTGCCCAGGACGGCACGCCGTGGCCATCGGCGCCACGACAGGTGCTGAAGTCGGTGATCGCGCTCTACGAGGCACGCGGCTGGCGGCCGGTGATGGCGCCGGAACTCGAATTCTACCTGACGGCGCCGAACCCCGACCCGAACGTGCCGCCCGGCGCGCCCATCGGCATTTCCGGCCGCGCCGAAACTTCGCCGGCTCCCTATGACATGGAAGCGCTCGGCGAATTCCAGCCGGTGATCGACGAGATCTACCGGCAGGCCGAGATGATGGCGCTGCCGCTCGACACGATGATCCATGAGACCGGTGCCGGCCAGCTCGAGATCAACTTCAAGCATGGCGATCCGCTGCGGCTTGCCGACCAGGTGCTTGTGTTCAAGCGGCTGGTGCGGCAGGCGGCGCGCGAGCATGGGCTGGCGGCCACCTTCATGGCCAAGCCGATTGCCGAGCAGGCAAGCAGCTCGATGCATCTGCACATGTCGGTGGTGGATGCTGCCAGCGGGCTCAACCTGTTCGCCGACGAGCATGACGGCGACAGCGCGCTGTTCTCGCAGTTCATCGGCGGCTTGCAGACCTATGTGCCGCAGGCCATGCCGCTGTTTGCACCCAATGTGAACTCGTTCCGCCGGCTGAAGCCGGGGTTCAGCGCGCCGAACAATGTCGAATGGGCGCGCGACAACCGCACCTGCGGCCTGCGCGTGCCGGGTTCGAAACGCATCGGCCGACGTGTCGAGAACCGGCTGCCGGGCGCCGACGCCAATCCCTATCTCGCCATGGCCGGGTCGCTGCTGTGCGGCTATCTCGGCATCGAGGAAGGACTGGAACGGCGGGCCGAAGCGCCGGCCAATGCCTACACGATCAAGCCCAATCTGCCGCGCACGCTGGAGGATGCGCTGGCGCGCCTCGATGGCTGCGAGCCGGTGCGCCGGCTGCTCGGCCAGAGCTTCACCAACGCGTTCCTGCGCCTGAAGCAGGTCGAGCTGGACAGCTTCCAGGGCGTCATCACCGCCTGGGAGCGTGATCACCTGTTTGCGAGGGCGTGATCATGGGCTTCAACTCCGGACTTGATATGGAGCGATCCTATTATGCGGCGACGGCCAGTCCGGCGCCGCATCACGCGCCGCTCATTGGCGAGGTCGATGCAGACCTCGTCGTGGTCGGCGGCGGCTGCACCGGGCTCTCTGCCGCGTTGCACGCAGCGGAGCGTGGCCTGAAGGTGGTGGTGCTGGAAGGCGGGCGCATCGGCTGGGGCGCCTCCGGGCGCAATGGCGGACAGATGATCGTCGGCCTGCGCAAGGGAGCGGACGAGCTGGTCAGGCTCTACGGCCGCGAGCGTGCCAAGGCGCTGTTCGACCTCGCCTTCGAGGCGTGGGGGCTGGTGCTCGACATGATCGAACGCCACGCCATCGACTGTGACCTCAGGAAAACCGGCCATCTCGTCTGCGCCGTCAGCGACGGCGACATGGCCTGGTTCGAGCGCGAGGTCGAATGCCTGGCCACGGTGATGGACTATCCGCATGCCAGCGTGCTGTCGGCATCGCAGTCCCTCGACGCGGTCGCGTCGCCCTACAAGGGTGCGCTCTTCGATGCGTTGGGCGGGCACATGCACCCGCTCAACTACACGCTGGGGCTGGCCCGCGCGGCAGCCGCCGCTGGGGTGACGATCCACGAAACCTCACTGGCACTGCGGGTCGATCGTGGCAAGGGCGTCAGGGTGGAGACGGCAAAGGGCGCAGTGCGCGCCCGCCACGCCGTGCTCGCCGGCGATTCCCTGCTCTCCGGCATCGATGCGCGCGTGGAAAGCCGCATCATGCCGGTCGGCAACTACATCGTCGCCACCGAACCACTCGCCGATGCCGGGGAGATCATCCCCAGCAACGCTGCCGTCTCGGACTCGCGTTTCGTCGTCAACTACTACAGGCTCTCCGCCGACGGGCGCCTGCTGTTCGGCGGCGGCGAGCGCTACACGCCGAGCCCGCCCGCCGACATCCAGGCCTTCGTTCGCCCGCACATGGAACAGACCTTCCCGCAGCTGAAAGGCCGCCGGATCGACCATGCCTGGGGCGGGCTGGTGTCGGTGACCACATCGCGTTTTCCGCATGTCGGCCGCGACGGCGATGTCTATTTCGCGCATGGCTATTCCGGCAAGGGCGTCATCCTATCAACGCTGGCCGGCAAGCTGCTGGCCGAGGCGATAGCGGGTGAAACCAGCCGCTTCGCGCTGTTCGAGGGGCTGAACCCGATGCCCTTCCCGGGCGGCGCGGCGCTGCGCGGACCGCTCTATGTGCTCGGTATGCTGTGGTACGCCATGCGCGACCGGCTGAAGCACTAGCTGTCGCATATGGCGTAAGGACCCCTCTCCGTCTCGGGTTTCGCCCGAGACGGAGAGGGGGAACTTCATATGCGATAAGTCAGGCCCTCTTGCGCGCCGCTCCAACGGCTGCGCCCGCGGCGCCGATGCCAGCGCCGATCAGGGCGCAATTGATGAGGATCGACCAGAGGTCCTGCTGATTGGCCGAAGCTATGGCCTGCGCTGCCGCCTTGGCCCCGTCATTGTTCTTTTTCGCGTCCATCATGGCGACCATTCCGGGTTCACCGCATTTGCCGGCCAACGTCTCGATGCTCCCGGGGCTCGTCGCGTAGATCTCCTTCACGATCGCTTCGCAGCGGGCCTGATCGGCAGCGGACGCGGATGGGGTTGCGAACTGGCGATAGCAACCCACACCGATGAGGGTGATGGCGATGACGGCGTATACGATCTTTTGCATGCTTTTCCTGAGTTCAAACGGGTCACGTCAATACGGCAAGTCGCCATTGATGACGAACAGCCGCTACGGCTGGTCTGTTCAGCTTTGAATGGAAAATTCAAGCCGCTGCCGCAGGAAATTGCCCAGCTCCGCCAGCGATCGGTCCGCCTCCGGCATCCTGCCGCTGAACACCTGCCAGACATGCCACATGCCGGGCCATTGTCGGATTTCTACCGCCGTTCCGGCAGCCCTGGCGCGCTCCGCCAGCATGACGGAATCGTCGAGCAGCGTCTCATAACTGCCGACATGGATCAGCATCGGCGGCAGGCCGGAGAGGTCAGCATGGAGCGGCGACACCAGCGGGTTGCGCCGGTCCGCGCCGGCATAACGCTGCGCCGCGACGTCGAGGATGTCCGGCGTTGGGAAATACGGATCGAGCCTGGCCTTGCTGCGATGGGTCGCCCCGGTCAGAGCGAGATCGGTCCAGGGCGACAGCAGCGCAAGACCGGCCGGCAACGGCTCGCCGGCGTCACGCAGGGCCAGCGCCAGAGCGAGCGCCAGGCCACCGCCCGCGGAGTCGCCAATGAGTGCTATGCGGCGGATCTCAGTCTCAGCCAGCAATGCGCGATAGACCCGCAGCGCGTCGTCCAGCGCTGCGGGGAAAGGATGTTCCGGCGCGAGCCGGTACTCGAACAACAGTACCGGCGAGCCGCTCTCCAGCGCAAGGCGCGCCGCCAGTGCGCGATGGGTCGCCAGCGATCCGGTCTGGTAGGCACCACCGTGCAGATGCAGAACCGCGGTTCCAGCCCGCGCGTCCGTCGGCACCAGCCATTCGGCCGGGCAACCGCCGATGGTGCAGGGCCGCACAGCGACGCCTTGCGGCAGCCTGAACATGCGGCCTGCGATCTTCTCGCGGTCGGCGCGCAGTTCCGGCAAGGACAGGTTGCGTGCGCGCAGCCGCGCAAGGGTGAAGCGCGAGATCTGGTAATAGAACCACGATCGCAAGGACGGCATGTGTGATTCCCGGACGGCCTGAGCGTCGCAGAGTCCAGCGGAAACGACGCGAAATCAAGAAGGCCGGCCATAGGTATTCACCGCATAGCAGCCGTCCTCCGCGGCCGTCGGCTCAGCGCGAAACCCCGGTGACCAGAAGCGCTGCCAGCACGATCAGGACGAGGCCACCGAGCAGCGTGGCGAGCACGAGCGCCATGCAGACCAGCGGACGCAGCTCCGAATTGTCGCGGAAATAGAAATATTCCACGACCAGCACCCAGACGAGCGCTGCCGTCACGGCGATGCCCGAAACCGTCAGCCCCAGCAGCGACGGTCCGACGCCGCCCAGGAAGGTCAGCACAAGAATGGACGGCGCACCGATATAGCATTGCTGGTCGAAAGGGACGCGAAGGCTTTCCCGGCTCACCCTTCCCGGCGTCAGAAGGTCAAGCAGCAGGGCGCCGACCAGCGGCACCAGGCACAGCGCGATCATCGAGAAGGCGGTGACGCTTGTCCACGAACCGTAGACCATCTTGCCCAGCGCGCTGTTGCTGGTGGCGCGCAACACATCGATATCGTCCGGCGAGATGAAGCTGCCAAGGATGATGGCGATGGCGAGAAACAGCGCCGGCCGCATCGCATCCGAGAAAGCCGTGTCGGGATCAAGCGCCGCCTGCTCGCGCACGTAGCGCAGGGTCCGCCGCGGGCTGACGATCATGCGCAGCACGGTCAGCGGAAAGAACAGGATCCACATCATGACGTCGTAGACGCCCTGCTCGATCAGTTTCGGGATGTTGAAGAAATCCATGCAGTCTCGCCGGCGGTTGGCCAACGCCGGATGAACCCGGCATCCGGCAGCAATCGGAACAGGTTTACAATGACGGGATTTTCTCCATCATTGCCAGTGCTTTCGCCAGAAACGAGGATGCCGTGGAAGGCATGACCACCTACGATGTGTCCCTTTTCCTGGGCGCCATCTTGCTTTTTGTGATTCTGGTTTCCTTGTGGCGCAATCGGAAAAAGCGGTTCCCGAATACGATCCAGCCCGACTCCAGCAATGGCGGCGGCCCATGGGACGCCAGCGATGGTGGAGGCGGTGGCGGCGACTAGACGCACCCTGCCGATGCGGAAGGTAGCGGCCCAGATCTTGCTGGCCGCGATTCAACCTCGCTGCCGCTCCAAAACCTGAAGCGCCTGTTCGATGTGCCAGAGGTCGGCCTCTGAAATGCTGTCGAGCGCACGATAGAGTCTTTCGGCGCCCCGATCGAGCAGCCATGTCCGGATCACGGCTCGATTGTCATCGCTCATGTTGCCCCAGAAACCGCCTTTGCCGCCCTTGGGCTCAAAAACCGAGCTTTGAATGATGCTTGCAAGCTGCAGGGCTGAGTTGCCGGTGCGAGAGTCATCGAACGCCTCCAGTGCCGCAGCCACCCCGAAATCCAGAGCCGCCATGCCACAGAGCCAGTCCTCGGCATTCTCTTCGTCCGGATGCCGGCCGAGCGCACGCTGCCAGGCTTCCTCGAACAGATGCCGGATTGCCGCCTGCTCATCGGCCGGCCAATCGAGCCATCTGGCCCGCTTCAGCTTTTCGCCGATCAGGGAGGGATCAAGGCCCGGCCAGCCTTGTGCCTGGGTGGCGAGATGGAGAATGCGGGGCAGGAAATAGCGATAGTCGTCGACACCGCCAACAGTGGTCAGGGCATGCCCTGCATATGGCCCGATCTGTTCGTCGTCGAGCTGGCGCAACGGCAATGAAACGAGAGGCTTCAAGATATCCTGATCTCGCAACGGCGAAGCGTCCAGAACCCTGGGTCTGGGATAAAAGGCAAACACCTCGTAGCACCGATCGAGGGCGCGGTGCAGCGGCGACATCTCATCCATGCGGGCGATTCCTATTGCGGCGACCCAGGGCGTTCAATCCCGGCTCGCGACACCTCGGCCCTTTTCCATCAACAACATTCCTTGCCGACCCGCGCCGCAGACACAACCAAGTGAAAAAATCCCGCCATCCCGTTGAGTTGAAAATACGATTTACTAATCACCTTGCCAAAAACAAGAAACAAGCATTCGACTTTCGAATAATACAAATATCACGACGCAATATTTCTGGATTGAAGTCTCCTATATTCAAAAAATAACCTCTCTTCCGACTGGGGAGGAAAGGTGATTCGAAATGGCCTGTCCTCGATCTTCGCATGACCCATTTGGAATAACTTCGAAAACTCAATTACAAACGAAACATGGAAAGGTTCTATTCGGTTTCTGGTGCCTCGGCCTGTTCAGCTCCGGGCTTTTTTTCGAAAACACCGCCTGGGCCCAGGTGGCATGCACATTGAGCCCCTGCACCGGCACGACGGTGCTGGAGGCAAACACGAAGGACTTCTTCAACAGAACCTCGCCGGACTGGGTGTTTGAAAACGACAGCAGGCTGAACGTCTCCGCGGCCGAAGCCGTCAGCGGCGGCAAGCAGTTCTTCCGGCACCAGAGCACACTCAATCTTTCCGCTGCCAACGCCATCGCAGGCGGCGAGCAATGGTTCTACGAAACCAGCACGCTCAATGCCTCCACCGCGCATGCCATCAGCGGCGGGACGCAGTATTTTCGCGACAACAACGTGCTCAACGCGACCGCCGCCGGTGCGCTCAGCGGCGGCTTGCAATGGTTCTACGGCACCAGCCGGCTGGAGGCTTCCGTCGCAAACGCCATCAGCGGCGGCCAGCAGTTCATCAACGAAAACAGCACGCTCAACGCTTCGGCACAGAACGCCGTCAGCGGCGGCGAGCAATATGTGACCGGCAACGGCACGATCAACGCGTCCGCGGCCAACGCCATCAGCGGCGGCCAGCGAACCCTGCTCGGCAACGGCACGCTCAATGCCTCGGCTGCCGGCGCCATCAGCGGCGGCCTGCAATATCTCGGCGCTTCCAGCACACTGAACGTGCTGGCCGAGCAGGCGCTGACGACCGGCGCCACCATCGCCTTCGACAACAGCCAGGGCGGCCCCGGCGGCACGCTGAAGCTGAACGGCCACAGCACCGCGGTCGGAGGCATCAACAGTGCGTTCGCGGGCTCGGGCATCATCACCAATGACAGTTCGGCCAATGCCCTGCTGACCGTCGACACATCGAAACTCGGCGCGCCTTCGACCTTTGCCGGCACAATCCAGGACGGCTCAGGCGGCGGCAAGCTCGGCCTCGATCTCGCGGGCGGCGGGCTGCTGCTCAGCGGCACCAACACCTATACCGGCGGCACGACGATCTCGGGCGGCCTGCTGCAGCTGGGCAATGGCGGCAGCTCCGGCTCGATCGCCGGCGATGTGGTGAACAACGGTGCGTTCGCCTTCAGCCGCGGTGACAGCTTCACCTTTGCCGGCGTCATTTCCGGCAGCGGCGTCGTCTACCAGAACGGTCCTGGCACGACGATCCTGACCGGCAACAACAGCTACAGCGGCGGCACCGCAATCACCGGCGGCACGCTGCAGGTCTCTTCCGACGCCAATCTCGGCGCCGGCACGGGCATCCTGATCTTCTATGGCGGCCAGCTTGCGACCGTTGCCGGTTTCGACAGCGCCCGTCCGGTGCTGCTGATCCAGGACGGGCGGTTCAACACGGCGGAAGGAACCACCCTCGGCCTGACGGGCGAAATTGTCGGCAACGGCAATCTGATCAAGTCAGGCGCCGGCACACTGCGGCTCGACAGTGCAAACAACCTGTATGGCAATACGGCTGTCGAGGCCGGAACGCTGGTCGGCAACGCCGCGTCGATCTCCGGCAACCTGTTCAGCGCCGCCACCACCGTCTTCGACCAGGCCACAGACGGCCGTTTTGCCGGGCAGATCGCGGCGCTGAACGGCACCGCCGGCGCCATGGTCAAGCGCGGTTCGGGCTCGCTCACCCTTGGCGGCCTGTCGGCGCTCGACTGGACGATCGAGGCCGGCAGCCTTGTCGCAGCGGCGGAACGGTTCGGCGGCAATGCCACGGTCGGTGCCGGCGGCTCGCTCACCTTCGACCAGACGGCGAATGCCTTCTATGGCGGTGTGGTGTCCGGCACCGGCAAGCTCGTCAAGACCGGGACCGGCGCGCTTGTCTATGACGGCAACAGCGCCGCCTTCGCCGGCATCACCCGGGTGGCCTCCGGTGCGCTGATCGTCGGCTCCGACACCACGCATCGCAGCGCGGTGCTCGGCGGCTCGATGATGGTGCAAGGTACGCTCGGCGGCCACGGCACCGTCGGCTCGGGCCCGGGCTCGACGGTGACGATCGCTTCCGGCGGCACGCTGTCGCCGGGCAACTCGATCGGCACGCTCTCCGTCAACGGCAATCTCGTCTTCGACAAGGGGGCGCGCTTCACGGTGGAAGTCGATCCGGACGGCCAGGCCTCCGACCGGGTCGATGTCACCGGCAACGCCACCATCAGGGGCGGCTCGGTGGCGCATATCGGCGCCAGCGGCAACTACAGGCTGCGCTCCACCTACACGATCCTCTCGGCCAAGGGCGGCGTGTCGGGCAAATTCGACACCGTCTCGTCGGACTTCGCCTTCCTGACGCCGGTGCTCGGCTACGGCAAAGGCGACGTCACGCTCAGCCTGATGCGCAACGACAGCGCCTTCGCCTCAAAGGCGACGAGCGGCAACCAGATCGCCACGGCAAAAGCACTGGAAAGCATCGGCGTCGCCGCCATCAATCCCCTCTACGATGCCGTCGCCCTTTTGCCCGACGACAAGGCGGTGATCCGCGGGGCTTTCGACGGCCTGTCGGGCGAGGTCAACGCCTCGACGGTGACCGGCATGCTGGAAGACAGCCGCTTCGTGCGCGATGCCATGAACGACCGGCTGCGCGCTGCTGGCGGGACCGTCGAGCCATTGCCCCTGCTGGGTTACGGCGAGGAGAAGGCCACGACGGCCCTGGTTCCGACCGAACGACCGCGCGACAACGGCGGCTGGGCTTCTGCCTTCGGCTCGTGGGGCCATAGCGGCGGCGACGGCAATGCGGCCGAAACGTCACGCAGCATCCGCGGTTTCGTGACGGGGGCGGACGGGCTGGTGGCCAACGACTGGCGGCTCGGCTTCCTGGCCGGCTACAGCCGTTCCCGGCTCGAGGTCGACGACCGCCGTTCCTCTGCTTCGGGCGACAATTACCATCTCGGCATCTATGGCGGCAGGGAATGGGGCTCGCTCTCCTTCCGCTCCGGCCTTGCCTATACATGGAGCGATATCGATTCCAGCCGGCAGGTGTCGTTTCCTGGTTTCAGCGACGCCCTGACCGGCAACAGCCGCGCCAGCACCCTGCAGCTGTTCGGCGAACTCGGCCATCGCATGAAAGCGGGCGACTTCGCCTTCGAGCCCTTCGCCAACCTCGCCTACATCAACGTGCACACCGGCGGCTTTGCCGAGACGGGAGGCGCTTCGGCACTGACTGTCCTTGGCAGTTCCAACGCCGTCACCTTCACCACGCTCGGCATCCGCGCCGCGACCGACTTCGAGATCGGTTCCACAAGAGCAACGGTGCGCGGCATGATCGGCTGGCGGCATGGCTTCGGCGATGTCACGCCGACGGTGACCCAGGCCTTCGCCGGCAGCAGCGTGTTCGTGATTGCCGGTGCCCCGATCGCAAAGGATGCTGCTGCACTTGAGGCCGGGCTCGACTTCGCCATGACGCCACGGGCAACGCTTGGACTGTCCTATCAGGGGCAGCTTGGAACGAAGACGCGGGACCACGGCGTGAGAGCCGATCTGAATGTGAGGTTCTGAGGCGAAGAAGAGCCCTCCGGCTTTGCCGACGGGCTCGATTTCCTGGAGCAATTCCAGGAAAAGGACCGGCCGGTTTTCAGGGCGTTTCCGTGCTTCCGGGAAAAACGGAAACGCTCTGGCCTGCATCGCACCTTGCCGAACCGCGCAGCCATCGCAGCTGTTGAAATCGTAAATTTCAGAAAAATTTCAGAATCCGGAGCTTGCCGGATCGAGGCATCCGTGAGTTCAGATGGGGTGGCTGTCGTTGAGGGGTCTTCGGCGGTCTGATGGCTTGTGGGCGTGCTGCGCGAGCCACCGAGAAGGGGGTAAAGGGTGCAGACAGTGGGCGTTAAATTGGGGTTGTCTCACCGGTGGAGACTGGTGTTCTGGGCATCGACCGCTCTGGCGCTGGTCTCCACGCCGCCTGCCGGCGCCAGCCAGGCCATGCAGTACTGGGATGGCGGTAACACCACGCCCAACGGCGTCGTCGATGGCGGCTCCGGCAACTGGACAAACGGCGTTACGAACTGGACAAACGCCGACGGGACAATGAGCCAGCCCTGGCTGGGCTGGACCGGCGTTTTTCAAGGCGCCTTCGGCACGATCAGCGTCGTCGGCACACAGGGCTTCGACACGCTGCGGTTCCTGACCGACGAATACCATATCAACAGCGGCAACCTGGCCTTCAGCCCGGCATCGGGTTCGGCCAGCACAATCTTTGTCGACAATGGCGTCACAACCATAATCGACAGCACGCTCGTCGACGGCACGGCCACCGGTTTCGCCAAGACCGGCAACGGCACGCTGGTGCTGACGGCGGCGAACACCTACACGGGCGACACCTCGCTGCTTGGCGGCACGCTTTCGGTGGCATCGGACGACAATCTCGGCATCGGTGGCGGCCTGATCTTCGATGGCGGCGTCCTGCGGGTGACAGGAAAGACTTTCACCGGCACCACCCGTGCGATCACTTGGGGAGCCGCCGGCGGCGGCTTCGACATCGAGAGCGTCTTCAACACCTTCACGGTTTCGCAATCGCTGAACGGAAGCGGCGGCCTTACGAAGCTGGGTGAAGGCACGCTGGTGCTGTCGGGCATCAATGGCTACAGCGGCGGCACCACCATCAGCCGGGGCCTCCTCTCGGTGACCGTCACGGGCGCATTGGGCAGCGGGCCGGTCCAGGTCGGCACCAACAGCGCGCTCGACTTCGAGACCGGAACAAGCGCTGGATCGCTGCGGCTGACCACGGCCGCCAGCCCCGGCATCGGTGTCAACGGCGGCAGCATCCTGTTCAAGGACGGCAGCAGCGCCGACCATGCGCAGATCGTCATCGGCAGCGGAGGAGGCGTCGGCTTCCACGGCAGTTCGACAGCTGCCGCCGCGCAATTCGACAATTCGGGGACGGTGGATTTCTGGCACACCAGCGATGCCGGCCAGGCCACGATCCTCAACCACAATGATGCCAGCACCAATTTCGTGGACGACAGCTCGGCCGGCAATGCGCAGATCACCAATGCGGCCGGTGGCGCGGTCGACTTCTTCGACAACTCGACCGCCGGAAATGCCACCATCATCAACAATGGCGGCTATGTCGTGTTCCGCAACACGACCAGCGCCGGCTCGTCCAGCATCATCAACGGCAATGGCGGGCGTGTCCTGCTGAGGACCGACGCCGACGCTTCGGGTGCAAAGATCACCAACAATGCCGGCGGCATCGTCGACCTTTCGCGGGTGACGAGCGGGATCGCTATCGGCGCGCTTTCGGGCGCCGGCAATGTGCTGATGGGTTCAAAGACGCTGACACTCGGCGGGCTCGGCGGCAGCGAACGCATTGACGGCATCCTGCAGGATGGCGGCGTTGCCGGCGGCACCGGCGCTTCGCTGGTCAAGACCGGCGCCGGCACGCTGACCCTGGCGGGCGCAAACACCTATACCGGCTCCACCACGATCAAGGGCGGCATCCTGCAGATCGGCAATGGCGGCACCTCGGGCTCGGTTGCCGGCGCGATCGTCAACAACGGCACGCTGGCTTTCAACCGCAGCGACACGGCATCCTTTGCCAATGTGATTTCCGGCAACGGCAGCATCCGCCAGATCGGCTCCGGCATGCTCAAGCTGAGTGGCGACAGCTCGGGCTTCAGCGGTTCGACAATTGTCGAGAACGGCATTCTTTCCGTTGACGGCAAGCTCGGCGGCACGATCGATGTGCTGGCCGGCGGTCGCCTGCAAGGCAACGGCACGATCGGGTTGGTCACGATTGCCGGCACCATCGCCCCCGGCAATTCGGTCGGCACGTTGAACATCGCCGGCGATGTGGTCCTGGCCACGGGCTCGACCTACGAGGTCGAGATCGCCGGCAACGGCACAAGCGACCGCATCGTGGCCACCGGCAAGGCGACGCTTGGCGGCGGCAAGGTCGCAGTCACGGCGCTCGATGCGAAGACCAGCTATCAGGAAGGCCAGACCTACACGATCCTCACGGCCGGGGGTGGCATCACCGGCAGCTTCGACCCGGCGGTGCTGTCGCGCTCGGCCTTCCTCGACGCGACGCTCGTCCAGAAGGCAAATGCAGTCGACCTGAAGATCGCACTGAAAGCAGACGAGCCGGGCACTCCCGGCAACAAGCCGCTCTTCGCCAAAGTCGCCGACACCTACAACCAAAAGCAGACGGCGGGCGCGCTCGACACGCTGCAGCAGAGCGGTGCGCCGCTGGCGCTCTACAACAAGCTGCTGGTGCTGTCGGCCGATGAAGCCCGTTCGGCCTTCGACAGCCTGTCAGGCGAGGTCAATGCCTCGACGGTGACCGGCCTGATCGAGGACAGCCGCTTCACGCGCGATGCCATCAACGATCGCCTGCGCTCGGCCTTCGAGACCGTTGGTGCCGAGCCACTGCCGCTGATGAGCTATGGCGACGATGCCAAGGCGATCACCACGGCTTCGGTTGCCTCCGAACGCTACGGCGCCTGGGGTTCGGTGTTCGGCTCCTGGGGCCATTTCGGCGGCGACGGCAATGCCGCGAAACTGTCCCGCTCGACCGGTGGTTTCGTCACCGGCGTCGACGGCCTTGTCACCGACGACGTCCGCCTCGGCTTCCTTGCCGGCTACAGCCATTCGTCATTCAAGGTCGATGATCGCAGGTCATCGGCTTCGAGCGACAACTACCATCTCGGCATCTATGGCGGCACGCAGCTTGGCGCGCTCTCGCTGCGCTCCGGCCTTGCCTACACATGGAGCGAGATCGATACAAGCCGGCAGGTCGCTTTCCCCGCCTTCACCGACAGCCTCACCGGCTCATACCGCGCCGGAACAACGCAGCTGTTCGGCGAACTCGGCTACGGCATCAAGGCAGGCAGCGTCGCCTTCGAACCCTTCGCCAACCTCGCCTATGTCAACGTCCACAGCAATGGCTTTGCCGAGCAAGGTGGCGCGTCGGCGCTGACCGTGCACAGCGGCTCCAACGACAACACCCTCACGACGCTCGGCATCCGTGCCGCGACCGACTTCGACATTGGTGCGGCCAAGGCAACAGTTCGCGGCATGATCGGCTGGCGGCATGCCTATGGCGATGTGACGCCGACGGTCAGCCAGGCTTTCACCGGCAGCAATGCCTTCACCATCGCCGGTGCGCCGATCGCAAAGGATGCGGCCGTCATCGAAGCCGGGCTCGATTTCGCCATCGCGCCGCAGGCCACACTCGGCGTCTCCTACCATGGCCAGGTCGGCTCCAAGGCCAGCGACCATGGCGTGCGGGCGGATCTGAACGTGAAGTTCTGACAGTACACAGGGCAGTATAAGTGAGCCAAATCAGAATCCGCCTCGGTTCACCTGAGCTGATTTCTGTGCTTCGATGATGTTATTCTCGGTCTGGACTCGCGATGGCAGATTGACCGGCTTGATAGAATATGGCTGAATCGGGCTGGCGAGTGGGGACGAGCTGGGGACCAGATTCCTTTTGGGGGAACCAAGATCTTCCTGGACAAGGTCCTGGAGGCAATCTTTCAAATCAATTTGAACCCTTTTCGTCAAAACGGTGCCGGAGCCAGTTGCTGGCGGCTTTCGGCCATCCGTCGTCTTGCGTGGGGTGGGGATGAAGTATTCACAGAAGACATGGCGCCTGGGAAAGCTGCCGGGCATTGCCCGGCTGCTGTGCGGAAGTGCGATCATCTTCGCATTGCCGGGTTGGGCCGCGGATCTGGATTTGAATGGCGGCAACGTCACGCTGCCGTCAGGGGCCTATTTTGGCGGCCAGGCGTTCCTGAACGGAAGCGGCGGCGTTGCTAACACCAATGCCTCCGCGGCAAGCCTCACCAGCACGGGCGGCAATGCTCTTTATATCGGACTGATCAATGAGACGAACGGGGCGATCGCCATCCATCAGGTTGGTGGCGACAACACGTTCCACAACGTCGCCAACAATTTCTCGGGCGGGTTCTTTGCGAGCGGCGGAGCAACGGTCGGTGTCAGCGGCTCCAACGGATCCCTCGGCACCGGTATCGTGACGCTGGATGCCGGGACGACGCTGCGGGTCGACAACGCCGGCATCACCCTGGCCAACGACGTTGTCCTGAACGGACCGGGTGTTGTCAGGTTCGAGACCAACTCACACGACGATTTCGTGCTTGCCAGTGTGGTAAGCGGAAACGGGACCTTCGAGAAGGCGGCGACTGGCATCCTGTTTCTCACCGGCGCGAACACATACAATGGCGGCACAAAAATCACGGACGGCGTCCTTGCCATCTCGAGCGATGTCAATCTGGGTGACGTGTCCGGCAACGTCGCCATCGCCAGCGCCTCTGCCTATGTTCCCGCCACGGGAACGATGGCAAACTCGACGTTGCGAACGACCGCCTCCTTCAGCAGCGCGCGCACGATCAGCTTCGAGAATTTCGGCGGCCGCCTCGAGACCGATGCCGGCACCACGCTGACACTGTCGGGCCTGATCGCCGGCGGCGGCGGCGCCGCCTTCATCAAGCAGGGCGCCGGCACGCTGGTCCTGACCGGCGACAGCAGCGGCATCACCGCCACGACCGGTTTCCTCGGGACGGTTTACGTCAACGACGGCACGCTGCGCATCGAGGCCGGCGGCAAGCTCGGCGGCAGCGCCACGGCGGGTGCCGGCTACATTTCGAATGGTGCCACCATGGTGGTGACCGACGGGGCGAGCTGGACCACCGGCGGCCAGATCGTCGTCGGCGACAACGGCTCCGGCACGATGCTGATCGAAAACGGCGGCAAGGTCAGCAGCAGCAACAGCGGCATCGTTGGAGCGGGCGGAGCAAGCTCGGTCTCGATCTCCGGCAGCGGCTCGGAATGGGCGAGCAGCGGGGCGAATTTTTATGTCGGCCATTTCTACGAAGGTGCATTGACCATCAGCGACAGCGGTGCCTTGAACGTTGGCGGGGGCAGCGGCACCGTCAACGCGGGACTGTTTGCGGGCGGCGCCGGCGGCACGATCAACATCGGTGCAGCCTATGGCGCGCCAGCTGCCGCCGCAGGCCAGTTGCTGGCGGGCGCGGTCGCCCTCAACGCCGGCACGAGCCGGCTCGTCTTCAACCATACCGATGGCGGATATGCCTTCAAGCCCGACATCACCGGCCTGGGGAGTGTGTATCAGGTCGCAGGCACGACGATCCTGAACGGCACCAACATCTACAGCGGCGATACGGTCATCGACGGCGGCACACTGGTGGCCGGCGTCAACACCGCGCTCTCCGCCGATTCCGTGATCTATCTCGACCAGGGCGGCACGCTTGAGCTTGCCGACGGAGTCGCGGCCGATATCAAGGGCCTGTTCGACGGCTCATCCGGGCATGGCGGGGTCGTGACGATCGGCACGGCGGATGACTCCACCGTTCTTTATGTGGGATATAACGGCCCCGTCGCCAGCGACTTCAGCGGCCAGATCACCGGCGCCGGATCGCTGGAACTCGACCAGGGCTCCCTGACGTTAAGGGGCGCCAGCAGTATCGGCGGCGACCTCTATGTCAGCCCCGACGCAACTCTCACGCTGTTCGGCCCGGGCGCATCATTCGACGTCGCCGGCGGGACGTTTGGCATCAGTGCACTGCCGGGCGTCGAAGTCGACGGGTCGCTCAACATGGTTGGCGGCGCGAAGCTGACAACCGACAACCTGCTTGTCGGCGGTGTCATGCTTGTCGACGGAGCCGGCACGAAGGCGACCGTTGCCCAATTGACCTTCGTCGGCGCGATGGCGAACGCAGCCGTGCTGACGATCCAGAACGGCGCTGTGGTCGACAGCCTGTTCGGGGCGCTCATCGAAAATCCGTTCGATGCGGCGCGTGCCGTGGTCAGCGGACCAGGCTCTACCTGGAACATCTCGACCTTCCTCGGCGTCGGCAACATGTTTGGCGGCGGTACGGGCATGCTCACGGTGACCAAGGGCGGTGTGGTCAATGTCGGCGACACCACGGTGATCGCCGCGGATCCGACCTCGACGGGACTGGGCCCTTCGGAGGTCATCGTTACCGGCGCGGGATCGAAGCTTGTCACCAGCACGCTGATCATAGGGCTGCCGCCCTGTGCCTGCGGCGACTTCCTGCCCGGCCAGCTGTTCGTGGCCGATGGCGGCTCCGTCGTGGCGTCCCAACCCGTCGTGATTGAAGAAGGCTCGCTGCTCTCGATCGGCAGTGGCGGCCTGTCGGGGTCGTTGGTTGCTCCTTCCGTCAGCAACAACGGCGGGATCCAGGCCAATTTCACCGACAGCGTCACGCTCGACGCGCCGATCAGCGGCTCGGGCAGCGTCTCGAAATACAACACCGGCACGCTCGTGCTGAACGGCGCCAACACCTATACAGGTGCAACGACCGTCTATGGCGGCAAGCTGACGGTTGGCGACAGTTCCCACCCTAGTGCCAGCCTGGCCAGCACGGCGACGGTGAAACCGGGCGCATCGCTCGGCGGCATCGGCACGCTGGGCGGTCTCGTGGTGGAGAATGGCGCCGCGGTTGCGCCGGGCAATTCGATCGGCACGCTGAATGTCGCGGGCGATGTGTCATTTGCCGCGGGATCGACCTACGAGGTCGAAATCGGCGGCAATGGCAGCAGCGACCGCATCGCCGCGACCGGCAAGGCGACGCTTTCCGGCGGCAAGGTCGGCGTGACTGCATTGGATCCCGAAACCAGCTACCAGGACAGCCAGACCTACAGGATCCTGACGGCTGGCGGCGGCGTTACCGGCGGCTTCGACCCATCCGTGCTGGCCCGCTCGGCCTTCCTCGATGCGACATTGTTGCAGAGTACCAATGCGGTCGATCTGAAGATCGCGCTGAAGCCGAAAGGGCCGGGCACTCCCCCGGGTTTCATCAAGGTCGCCAACACCTACAACCAGACACAGACGGCCGGCGCGCTCGACACGCTGCAGCAGAGCGGCGCGCCGCTGGCGCTCTACAACAAGCTGCTGGTGCTTTCGGCCGATGAGGCCCGCGCCGCCTTCGACAGCCTGTCGGGCGAAGTGAACGCCTCGACGTTGACCGGCCTGATCGAAGACAGCCGCTTCGTGCGCGATGCCATCAACGACCGCCTGCGCTCCGCCTTCGAAACCGTTGGCGGCGTGCCGCTGATGGGCGATGGCGACGATGCCAAGGCGATCACGACGGCTTCGGTTGCTTCCGAACGCTACCGCGCCTGGGGCTCGGTGTTCGGCTCATGGGGACATTTCGGCAGCGACGGCAACGCCGCCAAGCTGTCGCGTTCGACCGGTGGCTTCGTCACCGGCGTCGACGGCCTTGTCACCGATGATGTCCGCCTCGGCTTCCTTGCCGGCTACAGCCATTCGTCATTCAAGGTTGATGACAGGCGTTCGTCCGCCTCGAGCGACAACTACCATCTCGGCATCTATGGCGGCACGCAGCTTGGCGCGTTTTCGCTGCGCTCCGGCCTTGCCTACACATGGAGCGAGATCGATACGAGCCGGCAGGTCGCTTTCCCC
>DASZAX010000019.1:0-201404 GCA_035944705.1 Mesorhizobium sp.
GGAACAGGTCGGCATCGACGACGGCTTCTTCGACCTGGGCGGTCATTCGCTGCTCGCCACCCGCCTGATCAGCCGTATCCGCTCGACACTGGGCGTCGAACTGGCCATCCGAACCCTGTTCGAGGCACCAACCGTCGCTCAATTGGGGGATAGACTCGGCGAAACGAGCCAGAGTGACTCCTATGCTGTCCTCATTCCGATCCGCGCGTCGGGCAAACTGCCCCCTCTATTTTGCATCCACCCAGGCGGTGGACTCAGCTGGGGTTATGCCAGCCTCATCAAATATCTGGGAAAAGACCATCCGATTTATGGTTTGCAATCTCCACAGTTCTCGATTGGAGCGCCACAGTTCTCTTCGATGGAAGCCCTGGCTGAAGAATATCTTCGCCATATAAGGTCGGTGCAGCCACAGGGACCATATCACCTTCTGGGATGGTCTTTTGGTGGCTACATCGCCCATGAAATTGCTGTCATCCTCAGGAGACAGGGAGATGAAGTCGGAACATTGAGCCTTCTGGATACCTATCCAACAGCCAAGATGCTCGCATCCGCCGAAATCGCCGCAACAAATTCGCCCAGCCCACAAAAACCCACGCAGGTTGGCAGCCTAGGCGAACACAAGAAGCAGGAACTGAGGCGTGGGGTGGAAGGAGCGAAGGGCGTTCTGTCTTTGCTGAACTCTCGAAAAATCGACACGATGCTCGAAGTAACAGAGCACAACGTATCTCTCCTCAGAGATTACACGATCAAGCACTTTGACGGAGATATCATTCTCTTTGTCGCAGGCCTTTCTGTCTCCAATTCCGCAACGCAGCTCTGGCATCCTTTCGTCGGAGGGAAAGTCCATGCCCACAGTATCGATTGCCGGCACGGCGAGATGACAAATCCGAGTGCCATGGAAGCTATAGGAGGGCTTCTTGTGGAGCATCTCGACCGATCCAACCACGGAGTCTTCTCCGAAGAAGAGATCGACACATGAAATTGCCAGAGAAGTACGACGTTATATCCATTGCCGTCTCACAAGCGGGGCGCGGTCTGAAAATCCAGGCCCTGATCGTCCTCGCCCTGATCTTCATGACCGCTTTGGCCCAGGCAATTGCCCCTTTGGGTTTGCGGACAGCCATCAATGCGCTCACCGTGTCGAATGTTGATCAGGCACTGATTGGAACCTGTATTTATGCCGGTCTCATCTGGTTGGGGCGAGCCGCCCAGACAAGGCTGGTCCTCCAGTTCGGATATCTCTGGCGTCCCTTACGCAAATCCATCCTCGTCACAGTTTACAACCGTATCCTGGGTGCAGACAGCCGAGACATCGTACACAAGGGAACAGGACAGGTTTCGCAGATTATTGCCAACGGCTTGTCAGGAATCCGCACCGTCCTACGCTCATTTACCTTCGGACTTGCCCCGACGATCATTCAGGCAGCTGCAGTTCTGTTTATTATCATTTATGTCGGGCACCCGGAGTTCCTTGTCGCGATCTCCGGGTTTGTCATCTGTTACGGGCTCATATTCCACCTGGGCACTCGACGCCTCATGGGTACTCAGCGAGAGGCCGTTGAAGCTGACACCCAAATCGCGGGGTTGGGTTCCGAGGTGATCTTCGGCCTGGAACCAATAAAATTGTACGGAATCCAAAAGAAAATCAGTAGCAATCTTCTCTCCGCCCTGAACCAAAGTGAAGCCAAATGGTCTCTTTTTAATCGAGGAATCGACAAGAATCAGCAGGTATTGATCTTTGTTTTCGTAGCAGTACTCACATTAATACTCGGTTTTTCAGCCATACAGATCTCGAATGGCAAAATGGCGATAGGTGAGTTTGTCCTTATCAATGTATATCTGTTTCAGATTATCGCCCCCATCGAAAGATTAAGTTCCGCATCGCGAGATCTCTTGGAGGGGTTCGTCCACGTTGAGAAGCTGTTCCTGTTCCTCCCCAACCATTCAGATCGCGAACAGCAGCAAGACGACAAAGAGCCCCTCGGCATCGATCCTCTGACGCTGCAAGTTGCCGACCTCTGGTTCAGCTATGACAAATGTAAGCCTGTCATTCGCGGGGCCAGCTTCGAAATCAAAGCCGGAAGATCAATTGCGATTGTAGGTCAAACTGGATCGGGAAAATCAACGCTGTGGCGGATAATTTGCAAATTGCACAAGCCCGCCCAGGGTTCTGTGGAGTTCAACGGAATCCCCTTAGACGAGATCGAACCAACGAGTTTGCGAAAATCGATCTCGGTCGTCCAACAGGAAAACACGATCTTCAACGCAACGATACGGCAAAACATCACATTGTGGGATGATGATTTCGCTGACGAACAGCTTACCGAAGTCCTCAATGTAACAGCTCTTGATGCTTTGATTGCCAGTCTTCCGAAAGGAATTGATACCGCCATCGGAGAGCGAGGTTTCTTTATCTCCGGCGGCGAAAGGCAGAGGATCTGCCTGGCTCGAGCTCTCATCAGGCAGCCCCGGCTTCTCATCCTGGATGAAGCTACGTCAGCGCTTGACGTCATAACTGAGAACAAGATTCTCAGGAGGGCCGAGGCCTATCTGAAAAACACGACAAAACTTGTCATAACTCATCGAATTTCCACTGCCCTCCTCTGTGACGAAATTCTTGTCTTGGACAATGGAAACATCGTCGAGAGGGGATCGCACGAGGATCTTCTGCCCCTCGGGGGACCCTATAGTGCGATGTGGATATCTCAGAATGCACGCAACGAAGGATATACGGCGACAGCTTGAATACAAAAACCGGCGACGACTCCAAGATTACCCCAATCCCTGACGTCCGCCTCGATTTTTGGAACAAACCGCAGGAGTTTATATATGGCCAACCCGTTTGAAGATGCGAATTCTACTTATCTCGTGCTGGTGAATGACGAGGGGCAGCACTCGTTGTGGCCCGATTCCACAAAGATCCCTGATGGCTGGCGCCCAATACATGGCCCAGCACCCCGCCAGAATTGCATTGAATATATCGAGACGCACTGGGTCGATATGAGACCCAGGAGCCTCGTGAAGCTGATGTCGCAACAATAGGTCGGCGATTGATGAAGACTGACATGACTTCAAGCCTCCAGAATCTTCGAAATGAAGCCTGAGATTTGAATGCTGAAGAACAAATACAATCCGCTGCGGAGAAGACAACATGTCTGAGACAGGGACACCGTCAGTAATCATTCTATCAAGGAGGGTAGAAGGGAACCAACCGGCAACTTATGACAGCATGCAATCTGCAGTATTACCCTACATCGATAGCGTGCAGACCTTCTGGTGGGGTGTCTGGTTCTGCATCCTGGCCATAGTCGTGATCCATTTCATAATACTTCCTAACTGGCGCTCACCCCGTGAAAAAATTTTGATCACGGGAGAACAATAGGGCTCCTGCATTCGCAAAGAGGACGCATCCGGACGGATGCTCATAGGGTTGATCACCTACAGTGCATGTCGGACCGAGATCGGAGGGTAGGATGCAAAGCCAAGTTGGAGTTAATTCGGGAAACTCTACCGCGAAATCTTTGGTCGATAGAGTTACTGACAGCTATTCCCGGATATTCTCTGTACGGGAGATCGGCGAGGATATCATCCTCAGATGGATGACAGGCGCAATCCTGCTCGGTTTCTTCGTTACATTCGATTCCTGGAAATATTCTTACAACACAACACTTAGAGCAGTAGAAAAATCGGCCTATATATGCTGGCCTTTCTTCCAGAATTGTCAAAATCTGATCTGGATGGAAGCGCTACCATACGGATATTCTCAAACGATTTTCTTCATGGGCCTTTTCGGCATCATGGCTGCCTCCATCTACTTCATGTACGAAAAGCGATGGGAGATTGTTCATTTTCTTATTCTTTTTTTGTTCTCCATCAAGATATACCTCATGCTCATCGATTACGAGCACAAGGGAAACTATGATTACTACCACAATGCCTTCTGCATAATTTATCTATTTGCTCGCCACAGGGTTTTCTTCTTTCGGTTTTGTCTGGTATTTTTTTATTTCCTGTCGACCGCATCCAAAATATACCCATCATGGGTTCTTGGAGAGTATTTTACAGCCCTAAAAACAGGATTACCTATATTTCCGTTCGGAACCGAGATATTGATGACAAATCTTGTCATTATAATGGAGATGATATTTTCGTGGTTTCTCCTTAGTTCAAATAAGTTTTTTCAGAGAGCAGTTTTCGTTTTCTTTGTGATATTCCATCTCTACTCTGGAATTCTAGTCGGATATCGCTACCCCGCGACTGTACTCCCGGCGCTCCTTATATTGTTCGGCCCCTGGTTTCGTCCCCTGCCTCCACCTACAGGCAAGAGCTCGCTCGTCGGATGGGGGCTGATGGGATTACTTCTCGCTGCGCAAATCACTCCGCACTTGATTTCAGGTGATGAGAAATTGACGCTGGAGGGAAATCAGTATGGACTTTACATGTTTGAAGCAAATCACCAATGCTACTCTACTATCAGCAGAGGAGATAAGGTGCTTTCCTCGATGAAGTCTGCAAGCGCACGCTTCCGCTGTGACCCTTATTTTGTCTGGTTCCAAGCGAAAAACATCTATTGTCGCGATGGAGAGGGCCCAGTCAAAATGATTTACAATCACAGCGTCAACGGCCGTGCCTTTCGAGAAATCGTCAACGAACCAGATATATGCAACCTGAGCTACAAGGCATTTGGGCACAATTCCTGGATCAAGGATGAAAAAACGGCCCCCACAGGCGGCGTTCCTGTTCAGAACATTTATCAATGAGGAAGATAAATCTTCGACTTTAGCGAACCGCTGCGCGCACCTGTTGTGGCCTTGTGCCTTGGCTTGGCTTCGTCACGACAAAGTGGCCCTTGCGATGGGATCAGAGGATTACGCGCAGGGTCGTGATCAATGGCGAAGAACGTCAATTCGACGGCTTCGCCATCGATCCAGGTAACGAGCAAGACCATGACCGGCAGTCACCAGCTTTGGCCGGTTGCGCGCATGCTTGCCGGTCGATGGACATGGCGAATCTGTGTTGATCATCGCCTATGGGAAATCGTTTCCGGCTCTGACTTGCTTGACGCCGCGCTGATGCAGCCCTGGCCGACTTGCTTGACGCTCCGTGGACTGAGAAAGTCTCCAGGTGACTAGTCAGAAGGGGGGGCTGGGCCTCGATGAGGCAGTTGATGGATATTCTTGGTCATGAAGACATCGATCATGCCGAACTCTATTCGCTCGAAGCATCCCAGGTCCATCTGGCGGTATAGGGAATGGATCGGGTCGTGCGTCTGGTAAGGCTCAAGCCGCTGCTTAGCGAGATCGACGGGGGCAAACCACCGTATAAAGCATTGATACATAACAAAATGGTGGGCCCGGAGGGACTCGAACCCCCAACCAAGCGGTTATGAGCCGCCGGCTCTAACCATTGAGCTACAGGCCCCACGCGGGCTGGATAGTGTTTTTCGTGCCCCCACACAAGGCTTTACGAGCACACTCGTCAACATCGCCCAAATCAATCCATATTCGGCGCTTAATCGGGCCATCGCCACTGGCGAACAACGGAGTTTTTCGATGACCAGAACCTTTTTGCCCCTCGCCCTCGCCGCCGCCGTCGCAATGCCTGCGATCGCCAGCGCAGCCGAAGCCCCACAGCCGCCGCGTATCATCGTGTCCGGCGAAGGCGAAGCCACCGTCGCACCCGATCTCGCCTTGCTGTCGCTCAGCGTCATGCGCGAAGCCAAGACCGCACGCGAGGCGCTCAATGCCAACAACGACGCGATGGCAGCCGTGATTGCCGCGATGAAGGCAGCCGGCATCGCCGAGCGCGACCTGCAGACGGCAGGCATCCAGATCAACCCGCGCTACAACTATACCAACAAGCCCGACGGCAACCAGGAAGCGGAGTTGATCGCCTACCAAGTCACCAACACGCTATCAGTGCGTGTGCGTGACATCGCCAAGACAGGTGAGATCCTCGACAAGGCCGTGTCGCTCGGCGTCAATCAGGGCGGCGGCATCTCCTTCACCAACGAGAATCCCGCCACCGTCGTCACCGAGGCGCGCAAGAAGGCGGTGGCGGATGCCATCGCCAAGGCGAAGACACTTGCAGAAGCTGCCGGCGTCAGCGTCGGCAAGGTCTTGGAAATCACCGACCAGAGCTATGCACCTCCGCCCATGCCGATGAACGCCAAGGCCTATGATGCCGCCGGCGCTTCCGTGCCTGTGCAGGCCGGCGAGAACGCCTACAAGGTCATGGTCAACGTCACCTTCGAGCTGAAATGATACAGCAGGGGTGCCGGCTATTCGGCACCTTGTCTGCCAGATCATAAAAAGAAGGCCCCGGGGGATCGCTCCTCCGGGGCCTTCTTTTTATACCTTGCAGCCTGGCAGTGTCTTAGCGGTAAAGCACCGGGCAGCCGCGCTCGCGGCCGAATACGACCATGGTGCGCTCGCCGTCCTGGCGGCCGGCGACCTTGATCACGCGACGGTTCACGTCGACGATGCGGGCTCGCCAGATGCCCATGCGCTCGGCCTTGTTCAGCGCCCATTCCGGGGAACAGCCGGGACGATCGCGGTCCCAGCCACGCTCACCGCGATCCCAGCGATCCCGGCGCCAGTCGCGATGGTCGCGGTCGCCGGGGTAGACACCGAAGCGCGGCTCGCCGCTGCCGAGGTTCAGATAGATGCCATCGGCCTGCGCGGTGGCTGGGACGGCCGCGAGAGCGCCAAAAGCGACGAAAGCCGAAAGTGCGGCAGCCTTGATCTTGGTCAACATGATCTTCTCCTTTGGAAGCCTGTTTGCTGTGAACCCTGTTCGCCGAAGCGATGATGTGACCCTAGCGGCGCATGACTGAACCGAACGGGAACCGCTCGTTCATGCGAGGTTCATTTCGCTGATGACCATAGTCGGGCATGGAAAATGAATGGCGGCCCGGCCGCATGCATGCCTGTTCGACGGCGCGCCCTGTTTCAGGGTTCCTCGTCGAGCACGTAGTCGAAATAATCTTCCGGTTCGGCGAGATCCGTCTCGCTGGCGCGTACCCGGCCACGCATCGAGATGCCGGCCTCATGCACAGTCTCGGCGCTGCCGGAAAGCAGGCGGTGCCACCAGTAGAGATCATGCCCTTCAGCGACGAGCCGATAAGCGCAGGTCGACGGCAGCCAGCTGATGGTGCGGACATTCTGCGGCGTCAGACCGACGCAGTCGGGCACCTTGGCCAGGCGGTTGGTGTAGTCGTGGCAACGGCAGGTGCCGGCGTCGAACAGGCGGCAGGCGACGCTCGTCCAGTAGATTTCCCCGGTGTCCTCGTCCTCGAGCTTCGACAGGCAGCACTTGCCGCAACCGTCGCACAGCGATTCCCACTCTGCGGGAGACATCTCCTCCAGCGTCTTGGCCTTCCAGAAGGGTTCGCTTTCCATCCGGCGCATGTGGCGCGCCGCGGCCGCGACGTCAAGCTTATGCGGCCAGCGTCATCAAAACGCCTGTTCGATACCCCTACTCTCACCGCTGCGGCTCTTGCCGGTCGAACCGACCGCGCCTACGGGCCTCGGCAGCGTCCCCGCAAAGGAGATTCGATATGAAACGCCAACAACGGATCCTGACTGGAACCGCTCTCGGCCTGCTGATGGCCTCGACGCCACTTGCTGCCCTGCCACTCAAGAACGAGCCTGCAGCAGGCGCGCCATCCCCGTTGATCCTGGCGCAGGCAGAAGGTGATGGCTCTGCCGAGACGGGCCAGCCGCCGGTGGAGCAGGCCGCTCCCGAACCACAGCCCGAACCGGCTGCTGCGCCTGAACCAGTGTCTGCACCCGAACCGGCACCGGCAATCGAACAGCCCCCTGCTCCGGAACCACAACCGGAACCGGTTGCCGCGCCAGAACCCGTGGCCGCACCGGAACCAGCGCCAGCCGTCGAGCAGGCGCCCGCTCCGGAACCAACTCCGATACAGGCGCAGCAGGAACCGGCGGCAGAACCACCTGCAGAGCCTGAACAGCCACGCAAGAAGCGCAAGCAGAGCGAGGAGCAGGCCGAGCCAGCACAAGAACAGCCGGCCGAGGCTGCCCCTGCCCAGCAGGAAGCGCCCGCCGCCGAACCGGAACAGCCGCGCAAGAAGCGCAAGCAGAGCGAAGAACAGGTTGAACCCGCTCCGGTAGAACAACCGGCGCCCGCTGAAGCCGCTCCCGCCCAGCAGGAAGTTCCAGCCGCGGAACCGGAACAGCCACGCAAGAAGTCCAAGAAGGAACAGGCCGAACCTGCCGCCGAGCAGCCGGCGCCTGTCGAAAAGGCGCCGGACGCAAAACCCGCTGAACCCGAGCAGAAACCCGCTGAACCGGAGCAGAAGCCGGCCGAGAACAAGCCAGTCAAGGAAGAGCCCGCAGCCAAGGAAGAACCAAACCAGGCGAAACCTTCCGATAAGCCGGCCGAGGCAAAGCCTGCCGACAAACCGGTCGAGCCGGAGGCAAAGCCGGCTGAACAGCCGGCGCAAGGCGGGGAAAAGCCCGCATCCGACCAGGCGAAACCCGCGGAACCTGCGCAAGGCGGCGAAAAACCGGCGACTGGAGAGCAAAAGCCTGCCGGTCAGGGTGACGCGTCCACCAAGCCCGCCGGTGAGCCTCAGCCCGGCGAACAGCCAAAACCCGGTGATGCGACGCAGCCTGCACAGGGCGGCCAACAGCCGGCACCGACCGAGGGCGGCCAGCAGCCGGCGGCCGGAGAGCAGAAGCCGGCGGGGCAGCAGATCGACACACCGGCCAACCCCAATGCCGCGCCGATCTTCGACAGCCAGAAGGATGCCCAGCCTCCGGCCAACAGCCAGAAGGGCGACAGCGTCCAGCCACAACCCGGGCAGGCACCGGCCGGACAGCCGGTGACACAGCAACCGGCGGAAAAGACGCCGCCGCCCAAGGACGACAAGGCGGCACAGGTGACGATCCAGCCGGAGAAGATCGCTCCGGTGACGGAAGAGAAGGGCACGCGGCTCGAACGCGCGCCGGATTTCGACATACGCCGGCGCCCACGTCCGGAAGGGGCGGATATCGTCAAGAACTACGGCGACCGCACGATCATCCAGTTCAACAACCAGATCATCGTCGAGAGCAACGACCGTCCCCGCATCACCCGCGACGCGCAGGACGTCTACTACGAGGACCTGCCGCGCGGCCGCACCCGCGAGACGATCGTGCGCGACAATGGCAACCAGATCATCACCATCCGCAACCGCAATGGCGATATCATCAGGCGGTCACGCATCACGCCGGACGGGCGCGAATATGTGCTGAGCTATGTTGATGAGCGCTACTATGAGGACATCAGCGAGTGGCGCGACCCGGGCGACGAGCTGCCGCCGATCTACATCGACATTCCGCGCCAGGAATACATTCTGGAATCGGAATATGTCCGCAGCTCGGATGACTATTACGTCTTCCTCGAACGGCCACCGGTGGAGAAGGTCAAGCGCCTCTATTCGATCGACGAGGTCAAGCGCTCTGCGCGTGTCCGCGATATCGCCCGCCGCATCGATCTCGATACGCTGAACTTCGAGTTCGGTTCGGCGACCATTCCGGAAAGCGAGGTCGAGAAGCTGCAGGGTGTGGCTGAAGCCATGCAGAAACTTCTGGCCAAGAATCCAGCCGAAACCTTCCTGATCGAAGGTCACACCGATGCCGTTGGCTCGGACGTCGCCAACCTGGCGCTGTCCGACCGCCGCGCCGAGGCCGTCGCCAACGCGCTGAGCAGCGTCTTCGACGTCCCGCCTGAGAACCTGAGCACGCAAGGCTACGGTGAACGCTACCTCAAGGTGAAAACGCAGAAGCAGGAACGCGAGAACCGACGCGTCGCCATCCGCCGCATCACGCCGCTGGTGGCACCGGTGGCCAGCGCAAAATAGGCGCCTTACCGCTGGAGCGGTTCACCGTTTCTGTGAGCCGCTCCAGCTGTTTGTCTGAAGCAGTTGCGGACGCGAAACCGCCACGCACTTTTGCTGGAATTGCTCTACGGCATTGATTCGCCACAATGGGAGTCCCAGATATTAACGGGGTTCCCTGCCCCGTCCCGTCCTGAACGGGACGTCAAGAGGCCCGGCCGGCTTACTCCACCGACCGGGTCTTTTGTTAGGATCAATGGACATCAACGGATCGGGCATGGCGCATTTCACGTCTTGCCAACATCGCGCCGCTCACTAGAACATTCCCGTTTTTCGCGAAAACGTGGAAACGCTCTCACTTTTGTTTCTACGCAATTCCGGACGCAAAACCGCGACACATTTTTGCTGGAATTACTCTAAAAAACGACGCCGACTGAAAGTACGGACGCAATTCATGAAACGCCTCGAACTCGCCATAGAATCCATCATCCTGGCCTCGCGCTGGCTTCTGGTGGTGTTTTATCTCGGGCTTGGCCTGGCGCTAGCCATCTATGCGCTCTCTTTCGCCAAGAAACTCTACGAGTTCGTGAGCACCGTCATGGTGCTGGGCGACACCGACACGATCCTGAAGATCCTCGGCCTCATCGATGCCGCCCTCGTCGCCTCGCTCGTGGTCATGGTCATCATCTCCGGCTACGAGAACTTCGTCAGCCGTTTTGACGAGCATGAGGGCAAGGTGCACTGGCTGGGCACGATCGATGTCGGTTCGCTGAAGGTCAAGGTCGCCTCGACCATCGTGGCGATCTCGTCGATTCATCTGCTGCAGGTGTTCCTGAACTCCTCATCCTATACCACCGAGCAGCTGATGTGGCTGACCATCATCCACCTCACTTTCGTGCTGTCGGCACTGATGCTGGCTTACATCGACCGTCTGATGGGGCATGGAAAAGGCGACAAGGGCAGTTCGCCAGACTGACCCGGAGCGTTTCCGTTTTTTGACGGAAACCGCGGCGCACTTTTCCCTGAAATTGTTATAGCAATCCGGCCGGATGCCGTCTCAGAACAGGCCTCTGACCTTGGTATCCGTCCTGGCGAAAACCTCGTCAGGCACGAAGAAATCGCCCGCAAGCGCACCCTTCGCACCCGGCGCGTATTTCGAGAAATCGCTGACACCTTCGGCGCGCAGCACTTCTTCGTCGATGTAGAAATTACCGGTCGCTTCGCGTGACGGTCGCGTCAGGATTGCATGTGCCGCATCAGCCATGATCTCGGGCGAACGGCTCATTGCCGCGACCGTCTCACCGCCAAGAAGATTGCGTATCGCTGCCGTGTCGATCGCCGTCAGCGGCCACAGCGAATTGACTGCGATGCCCGTCGGGGCAAATTCCGCACTCATGCCCAGCGTGCACATCGACATGCCGAACTTCGCCATCGTGTAGGCGACATGGCCCTTGAACCACTTGGCCTTCATGTCGAGTGGCGGCGCCAGATTCAAGATGTGAGGGTTCGACGCTAACTTCAGGTGCGGAATGCATATTTTGGAAACGAGGAACGTGCCGCGCGTGTTGATCTGATGCATCAGATCGTAGCGCTTCATGTCGGTTTCGAGTGTGCCGCTGAGCTGGATGGCGCTGGCATTGTTGATGCAGATGTCGATACCACCGAAACGCTCGACCGTCCTGGCTACGGCTTCCGCAACCTGTGTTTCCTCGCGGATGTCGCACAGCAACGGGAGGCCTTTGCCACCAGCCTTTTCGATCTCTTCGACCGCCGTGTGGATGGTACCGGGCAGCTTGGGATGCGGCGTGTCGGTCTTGGCCGCGATGGTGACGTTGGCGCCATCGCGCGCGGCGCGCAAGGCGATCGCCAGCCCGATGCCACGCGATCCACCGGAAATGAACAGTGTTTTTCCCTTGAGCGACATGGCGGCCTCCCTGCAGCAATCGCCGATCCTTGCCCGACCAGGAAACGGATGCAAGGTGTGAGCGCCTTTGACGATGATGACGCTGGGGAGTGTCCAAGGCAATTCCAGGAAAAGTGTGTAACGGTTTTCCGTCCGGAATTGCGGAACACAAAGAATGAGAGTGTTTCCGTGAAAAACGGAAACACTCTATCGCTAGACCAACACCAGGCCCTGTCGCATCGCGATTGCGATCGCGTCGGTGCGGTTGGCGGCCCCGAGTTTGGTCAGGATCGCCGCGACATGGAATTTGGCGGTATGCACGGAAATGTCGAGCCGGCGGGCGATCACCTTGTTGGGCGCGCCCTCGGCAAGCAAGGCCAGCACCTCCGCCTCGCGCGGCGACAGCGATGGCCGCGCCACGATCTCGTGTTCGCCGGGATGATCGCCTGCCTCGGCCGGGAAGCCGGCGTCCAAGGCCTCTTCATCGCGCACGGCGTGGTATCCGGCCGCCGCCAGTCGCGCCGCGGCAGCGATCAGCCCATCCTCGGCATTTGGCGGCAAAACGGCAAAGACGCGGCCTGCACTGCCGTTGACGGCAGCAACGGGACGAGACGACAAGAGCACCAATGGTGCGTCCAGTTGAAGAGCAACATTGTCGACGATGGCGACATCGACGCCTGACACGCCGCCAGCCGGAACAGGCGCGAACTCCCCCCCGGCAGCCAGCGATGCCGACAGCCGCTCGGCTCGCCCGGCATCGCCGAGCGCGATCAGCACTGTCAGTCGCCTGCCTGCCATCGATCCTCTCAGTTCAGCGGCTTTTCGCCGATCGTCACGGTAACCTCGCTGCGGCTGCCGCCACGCAGGATGCCGAGTTTGACCTCACTGCCGGCACTGTCTGGCCCCAGCCTGCGCATCAGCCCGCGTGGCCCCTCCACCGGTTCGCCGTTCCATGCCATGATGATGTCGCCGACATGCAAGCCGGCAGCCTTGGCTGGACCGTTGTCGTCCAATCCCATCACCATGGCGCCGACAGTATCGCCGTCCCGGGCGGGATGCAGGGCAGCCCCCAGATAACCGCGCACGACATGGCCCTTTTCCTTCAGCACTGCCACGGTGCGTTCGACGGTCTCGAACGGAATGACCAAGGCGCGGCGCCGTGGCCCGAACAGAAGCATTCCGATCAGCCCGCCTCCTGCATCCAGCACCGGGCCGCCTTCGAAACGGCCGCCGGCACCGACGGCAAGATTGATACGACGGTCGATCGTGCCGCCGCGCATCGAACGCCAGGCCGGCCCCACTTCACCAACGGTACCGAGCACCGCAAGGGCCGCGCCTTCGCTGTTGCCGATCGCAATCGCGACATGGCCGGGCCGTACGGCAGTCGCTTGCGCCAACACCGGCAGACCGGTTCGCTCGGTCTTCAGCAAGGCGATGCCCGTCGAGGGATCGCGGCCCGCGAGCGTCGCCTTGGCACGTTCGCCGGAGCCGAGTGTCAATTCGATTTCATCGTCGGCATCGAGAACCTCCTCGGCGGCGACGAAGTAGCCAGCACCCCAGTGAAAGGCAGAGGTGGTGCGGCCATGGTGCGCGTTGAGACTGGCGACGGCGGGTGCCGCGCCTTCCGCGATATCGGCGACGGCGTCCGAAAAGGCGCCAAGATTGAAGTCGCTCATGATGACCTCCGGGATTGTTGGTTCCCCAGATATCGCTGGCTCGCACCGGCAATGATACTCGCCTGACGGCTAGGAAGACCGGCTGCTGGCCATCTGGTCAGGTCGCGGTGAAAGCCCACGCTCCGCACATATAGGCATCAATCCGCGTTTTCACATGGGAAGCCTGCCATGGCACTGCCAGCTCTCGATCCTGCATCCCAGGACGACACCTTGCTCGATGCCTATTCCGCCACGGTCGCCGACGCCGTCGACCGCATCGGCCCCGCTGTCTGCCGCATCGAGCGGATCGGCGGGCGTGGGGGGCACGGTTCGGGTTTCGTCATTTCGCCGGACGGCTTGATCGTCACCAATTTCCACGTTGTCGGCGATGCGCGGGCCGTGCGTGTCGCCATGCCCGACGGAACGGTCGATGAAGGACGTGTGCTCGGTGCCGACCCGGACACCGACATCGCGCTGGTGCGCGCCGGCGGTTCCTTCGCCAACGTCGCGCCTTTGGGCGATTCCAAACGGCTCAGGCGCGGCCAGATCGCGATCGCGATTGGCAATCCGCTGGGGTTCGAGTGGACGGTCACAACCGGTGTCGTGTCGGCGCTGGGTCGTTCCATGCGTGCCACGACGGGCCGGCTGATCGACGACGTCATCCAGACCGACGCTGCACTCAATCCCGGCAATTCCGGTGGTCCGCTGGTGTCTTCCGCAGGCGAAGTCATCGGCGTCAACACCGCCATGATCCCCGGTGCGCAAGGCATCGCCTTCGCGGTGGCCTCCAACACAGCCAACTTTGTCATCTCCGAAATCATCCGCTTCGGCCGTGTGCGCCGCGCCTTCATCGGTATTTCCGCCGACACGACCAACCTGCCGCGTCGCGCAGCCCTGCTCTCGCAGGTCACCAGCAGCACCGCGGTGCGGCTGCGCAGCATCGAGCAAGGCGGGCCCGCGGCAAGGGCCGGCTTGAAGGAAGGCGATATCATCGCCGCCATCGATGGGCGACCGGTGACCGGCGTCGACGATCTGGTCCGGATGCTCGATGCCGAGCGCATCGGCCGCGAGACGGTCTGTACCGTGCTGCGCCGCACCGGCATCAGCCGCATCGCGGTGACGCCGGTGGCGAGAGCCGCGTGAGGCTACCAGCCGGCGAGCACGATCTTGCCCAGCGTGGTGCCGGATTCGATCTGGGTGTGTGCGCGCTTCAAATTCGCAGCCGAGATTTTCCCGTAGTTGTCGGTGATGGTCGACTTGACCTTGCCGGCATCGACCAGTCCGGCCACCGTGGTCAGAAGCTCATGTTGCCGGATGAGATCCGCGGTCTGGTGTACGGGCCGTGCGAACATCATCTCCCAGTGCAGCGACAGCGCCTTCGATTTGAACAGCATGATGTCGAAGGATTTTGGATCGTCGATCAGCGCCACCCTGCCCTGCGGCGCGATCAGCTTGGCGATCTCGCCGGCGTGCGCATCGCTGTGGGTCAGTGAAAACACGAAGGCCGGCGCTCCGATACCAAGTGCTGCCACCTGATCCGCCATCGGCTTGTTGTGGTCGATCACATGATGCGCGCCGCGCGCCTTCACCCATTCGACCGTTTCGGGCCGCGAGGCAGTGGCGATGACCGTCAGATCGGTGAGGGCACGCAGAAGCTGGATGGCGATCGAGCCGACGCCACCGGCAGCGCCGACGATGACGATGGCGTTGGCCGCACCGGCGACCGGCCGTGCGACGTCGAGCCGGTCGAACAGCGCCTCATAGGCGGTGATCGTCGTCAGCGGCAGGGCGGCCGCCGCCGCAAAATCCAGGGAGTGAGGTTTCAGCGCCGCGATCCGCTCGTCGACGAGATGGAACTCGGCATTCGAGCCGGGCCGGTTGATGGCTCCGGCGTAAAAGACCTCATCGCCGGGTTTGAACAGGCTCGCTTCGGGACCGGTTTCCACAACCACACCGGCAGCATCCCAGCCGAGCACCCTGTGCTGTCCATCGGCCGGCTTCGCACCGGCACGCACCTTTGTATCGACTGGATTGACCGAAACAGCCCTGATGTCGACCAGTATGTCCCGGCCCACGGCCTTTGGGCGTGGCAGCTCGATGTCGACGAGGGATGAAGCGGCCGAGATCGGCTGTGGTTCCAGATACCCAATGGCACGCATGGCATGTCTCCTTTTTGCGTACATGCCAGATGTGCTTTATGTGCAGTGATCGCAAGAATGCACTTTTATTGTACATAGTGTCGAAAATGATACCGTGGAGAAATCCTGTGGGCCGCATCCGCCATCAAGATCTGCGCAATTCCCCGGCCTGCCCGGTGGAAGGCACATTGGAACTCATCGGCGGCAAGTGGAAAGGTGTCATCCTCTACCACCTCATCCAGAAGGGCACCCTTCGCTTCAACGAACTGCGCCGCAAGATGAACGTCACCCAGCGCATGCTGACCAATCAGCTGCGCGAACTGGAGACGAGCGGCCTGATCGACCGCAAGGTCTATGCGGAAGTTCCTCCCAAGGTGGAATATTCGTTGACCGAGCGTGGACGGTCCCTGGAGCCGATCATCCTGGCGCTGAAGCGCTGGGGTGACGACAACATTCTCGCCACGGGCTATGTCGCGCCGGGCAACTGCTAGCAGCACTGCTCGGTTTCGGCCGGCTTAAGATGCCGCAAATACCCTGCGCAGGAAATTTACCAGCCAGACTGCCAGTTCGCCTGTCGGATCCAGGTCCGGATCGAAGATCGTCACATTCATGCCAATGCAACCCGGCCTGGCAACCAGCGCAGCCAGGATGGCAATGAGCTCATCCGGATCGATGCCCGGACTGCCGGGAGAATCGACCGCCGGCATGAACGCCTGGTCGACCGCGTCGACGTCGAAATGCAGCCAGTGACGACCACCGCGCGCCAGCACAGGCCCGGCTTTGGCAAGAACTCCTGCTGCACCAAGCTCCCGCGCGGCGAAGACATCGACCTGTGTGATATCCGTGGCTTCGATGTCACGCCAGGAATAGTCGGCATCTCGGCTCTCGCGCTCACCGATCTGGATCACCTGATCGTCGCGCAGCAAAGGTCCCGCTATGCCTGGCCATTCGGTGAGCAGCGTTTCGCCGCGTCCGGTCGCGGCCGCCAGATCCATGCCGGCGGCCGAGCCAAGCGGCAGATTGTCGTCGTCATTGCCGGGATGACGGAAGTCGCTGTGGCCATCGACATGAACCAGCGACAATGGTCCCGAGCGTCGCGCGCCCGCCAGGGCGCCAAGCAGGACCGTGCAGTCGCCACCGATGATGAGCGGAAACGCCCCTCGCCCGATCGTATCGGCGACCAGATCGGCCAGTCGCAGGTTGAAGCTCCGGATCGCCGGGCCATTGCGCAGTTTCGTGCCCGGCTGCGGCTCTGTGCTGTAGGCAGGGCGTGACAGATCGATGACCTGCGCCGGCGCCAGCGCTTCGACCAGTCCGGCCTCCGTCAACGCCTGCGGCGCCCGCCAGGTACCGGGCTCATGGCCGGGTCGCGGTGGACGCAAACCGAGATTGAAGGGAGCACGGATCAGATCGACGTCACGCATGGAAAGGGCCCGGTTCAACGGGCCCAGCATAGGTTGCGTATGATGTCGGCGCCATTGCATGCGGGCAGCCTTGCGGCTCGCTACCGACAGGTCCTGTCAGTTGACCCGCCAGCTACTTGCCCACTGCCTCCGGCGCGAACTGCGCCAGGAATTCTTCGCTCGGCGGGATCGGCTTAATCACGTCGATCAGAACGCCGTTCGGATCGCGGGTGATGAAATGGCGCTGGCCGAATGCCTCGTCACGCAGCGAACGCAGGATCGGCAACCCAGCCGCCGCGACCCGCTCATGCACCGCATCGACATCCTTGACCTCGAAATTGATGAGCAGCCCCGACGCACGGCCACGTCCCTCCACCGGAATGGTCTCATGGTCGCCCTGCACGATGCCGAGATTGACGCGTTTGTCCTCGGACGACTGCAGGTGCACATACCAGTCGCTTTCGAACAGCGGTTTGAAGCGGAAATGCTCGACATAGAAGGCAGTGGTGCCGGCGACATCGCCAGTCATCAGCACGGGGTAGTAGCTGGTGGTTTTCATGGCTTTCCTTCCTCTCTAAATAAACATACAGTCTGCATGTAGATTGAATTAACATACAGGCTGCATGTATGCAAGAGGCAAACTCACGCAGGTCCAACCGTGACCGCACCGAGGCCACGCGCGGCGAACTGATCGCTGCCGCCCGGCGGCTTTTCACCGAGAAATCCTATGCAGAGACCGGCACTCCGGAGATCGTGGCCGCGGCCGGCGTCACGCGCGGTGCGCTCTATCATCACTTCGCCGACAAGCAGGCGCTGTTCCGGGCAGTGGTCGAGGCCGAGGCAGCTGCGGTCGCGAAAGCGATCGAACAGGCCACTCCGCGCACGCTGTCAGCGCGGGACGCGCTGCTGGCCGGCGGCGAAGCCTATGTCGCAGCCATGGGCCTGCCCGGCCGCACGCGGCTGCTGCTGCTCGACGGGCCGGCGGTACTTGGACGCGCCGAGATGGACGACATCGATGGCCGGCATGGCAATCGCACCTTGCGCGAAGGACTGGCGGCAACGATGCGCGCTGGCGACTTGCCCAAGCTCCCGCTGGAAGCACTGACATCCCTGCTGGGAGCAGCATTCGATCGCGCCGCACTCGCGGTCGACGCAGGCGCGCCTGCGGAGGACTATCGTGCCGTGCTTGCGGCGGTCGTCGATGGGTTGGTGCGCAAGACCTCTTCCTGATCCGCCGTTCCCTGCCATTTCTGGTCGCTCATCTGCTGCAGCGTTGAACAGGCGGTCGGCAATTCCTGCCTGAACCGCTCGATCAGCCAGGTGCCTGCCGGCCCGGGCGGCGCATCCGCTCGGTAGAAGGCATGCAGCGGGTAAGGCCGCTCGGGATAGGGCTCGAGATCGAGCACCTTCAGGCGCCCTGCCAGCACGTCTTCCAGGATCATCCAGGTCGGCAGACCGCCCCAGCCAAGGCCGGACACGATCAGGTCCCGTTTTGTCCCCATGTCCGTCATGCGCCAGGTGCGATAGGCAAAGACGCTGAATTCCTTGCCTTCGGTGACCTTGCTGACATCGGAGACGACGAGCTGGATATGCTCGCGCACAAAAGACAGCGGCACTCTGCCTTGGTACATTGCCAGCGGGTGGCCCGGCGCAGCGACCGGCACCATCGAAGCCTCGCCAATGCGCACCGACACCAGATCGTCGCCGAGATCACGCGGCGATCCGCCGAAGCTCAGATCGCTGAGCCGCCGCGCAAGCTGCTCCCAGATCACGCCGAGCGCGCCGACATTGAGTTTCAGCGATACCGATGGGAATTCGGCCTCGAAGGCTGCGAGTGCCCTGACCAGGGCTGGCGAAGGCACCGTCACGTCGACGGCAATCGTCACCTCCGCCTCCAGTCCGCGCTTCAGCCCGTCGGCGCGGGCGCGGATATCCTGCAGCACGCCGACCATGCGACGCGCATCCGCCAGCATCGCCTTGCCTTCGACGGTGAGTATCGGCTCACGGGTGCCTTCGCGGGTGAAGAGCCTGAGTTCGAGCTGCGCCTCCAGATTGGCGATGGTGTAGCTGATCACCGATTGCGCGCGGTTGAGATGGCGCGCCGCACCGGAGAAGCTACCGGTCTCAGCCACGGCCAGGAACACCTGCAATTGGTCGAGGGTCGGGTTCGCCAACATAACCTATCTAATCCATGGATATATTCGATAGATATTTTCCCAATTTTTTAGATTGATGTCGAGCGCTATCTGTCTCTTCGAAATCAGGCGGTCGCCCGCCATCACCAACGGAGAGCTGAAATGTCCAACATCCTTCTCGTCACCTCGAGCCCACGCGGCGAGGCTTCGCATTCAACCCGGGTCGCTACCGAACTGGCCAACAAGCTGCAGGCTGCCCTGCCCGGATCCACGCTGAAAAAGCGCGATCTCGTTGCCAATCCGCTGCCGCATATCGAGCCGGATTATGCCAGCGGCATCTTCACGCCAGCGGAGGCACGCACGCCGCGCCAGACCGAGGTTGTCTGTGTTTCCGATGCCGCCGTTGACGAACTGCTTGCCGCCGATCACATCATACTGGCCACCGGCTTCATCAATTTTTCGATTTCCTCGACCCTGAAATCCTGGATCGACCACATCATGCGTTCCGGCCGCACATTCTCCTACGGTGCGAACGGCCCGCAAGGTCTGGTTACGGGCAGGAAGGTCTATGTGGTGCTGGCGTCGGGCGGCGTCTATTCCGAAGGCCCGGGTGCCGTGATGGACTTTGCCGTCCCGTATCTGAAAAGCGTGCTGGCCTTCAACGGCATGACCGATGTGGAAATCATTCGCGTGGAAGGTGCCGCGAAGGGTGAGGACGCATTGAATGCCGCACTCGCCAAAGCCGGAAAACAGGTCGACGCACTTGCCGCCTCGGTGGCCGGATCAGCTCTCCAGGCTGCCGCGGCCTAACAGAGTCGACCAAAAGCAACAGCCGCCGTGGCGACACGGCGGCTGTTGTGTTTTCGGGGCCGGAACGACGGATCAGCCGAAAATGCGCTCGCCTTGCTCATCGATGAGCTGCACGCCCTTCTTCAGCGTGATGTCGACAGCATCATCAAGCCCGGCAAAACGGTCGGCACGGATGAAACGGTGTTCCTTCACGACGCCGTCGATCTCTTTCGAGATGACGCCGCAGGTCTGGTATTGCCCGTCCGCCTTGTACGGCGTGGCGGCAATGGTGAAGCCCTTATGCTCGATCTCTTTGACCGGCTTGGCCTTGCCGGGTGCTTCCGGTTCGCTGCTGCCACCACCGCCGAAGAGACGTTTGAAAAAGGACATGGGCGACCTCCACCGATTCAGCGACGCGATGGCTCAAAAGCAGCCAGCGCGGGTTCCACCGTTCAGTAGCCGTCCTGACGACAACGGGCAAGCGCGCTGGGTTCACCGGCCTGCCCGTTGCCTCATACCGTAAGCGGCTTAGCGCTTGACCAGCGTTTCCAATGCCTCGGCGGCGTCCTTCAGGATGCTGGCTGCCTCGGCCTGCTTGTCGGCGGGCGCCTCGAGGATCTCGGCGAGCGCGGCACGCAGGCGGCGGCGCAGCAGCTTCAGTTCCGGATTGCGGCGATCGTCGCGGTCGTGGCGTTCGCGATCATCGTCCCAGCCGAACCACTCGCGGGCCTTGGCCATCTTGGCGCTGACCCGTTCGAGATGGTCGAGCGCGCGCTCGACCATGTCACGGTTTTCCTCCAGATGCGCCGCACCGGCATCGGTAATGGAAAACACCTTCTTGGCGCCCTCTGTGGACGAGACGGCATAACCGGCCTCTTCCAGGAAAGTCAGCGTCGGATAAACCACGCCCGGGCTCGGGCTGTAGATGCCGGAGGATCGCTCTTCCAGTGCCTTGATGATGTCGTAGCCGTGGCGCGGCGCATCCGACAGCAGGGAAAGCACGATCAGCTTGAGGTCGCCATCGCCGAACATGCGGCCGGCTCTCAGCATTTCGCCGGGGCCGCCATGACCGCGCCGGCCGTGTCCGAAGGGACCGTGACCGCCGCGCCCGCCGCCGAAACGACCGGCCATATGCCAGAACGCGCGCTCTGCGCGCTCCCCGAATGAATGATGTCTGTGCATTGATAACTCCATACGTTATGTCTTACGATATATCTTAATTAGGATCGAGCGATCGATGAGTCAAGATATATCTTACGATGCATCTCACGTGGATTGAAGCAGATATTGATTCCAATGAACGCCGCCGCTATATGGGCGTCGAAGGCATACGCCTCTCCGTAAGCGTCTGACGTCAAGCAACGCATCCAATCCCGGTTCCGCCGGGCTGCCCACGAGGCCAAGGATGCCCTGCTGTGAACCGGAGTTTTTTCGGAAACTCCCATGACAAACGATACCACTCGGCGCAGACGGCTGCCTGCGCGCTACGCAGCCATCATCAGCCCGCTTGTTCTTTCGCTGTTGATGACCTTCATCGTCTCGTTGATTTCGACGCTGAAGAGCCTCGGCCTTCACCCATCCATGCCCAGTATCTGGATGGTCGCCTGGGGCCTGTCCTGGCTGGTCGCCTTTCCTACCCTGCTCGTGGTTCTGCCGATCGTACGCCGCGTCGTCGGCATGCTCTGCGAGCCGGCACGTTGAGCGGAGGTGCTTCGGCACCTCCCCTTTTTCAGGCCAGATGAAGCAAGACCTCCCGCCGGTGCGGCGGGGTGCGATGCTCGAAGAGATAGATGCCTTGCCATGTGCCGAGCCCGAGACGGCCACCGCTGACAGGAATCGATATCGAGACCATCGTCAGCGCGCTCTTGATGTGAGCCGGCATGTCATCGGCCCCCTCGAAGCGATGAGCGAGATAGTCCATGGACGGATCATCCGCCGGCGGCACCAGCCTGCGGAAGAAGGCCTGCAGGTCACGCCTCACATCAGGGTCGGCATTTTCCTGGACGACAAGCGAGCAGGACGTATGCCGCACGAAGGCAGTCAGCAACCCTTTCTCTATTCCGGCATCGGCGACGAACTGCGCGGCCTGGTCCGTGAACTCGTAGAGCCCGGGACCACTGGTCGCGATGGTGAGCAGTTTCTGCGTGCCGGCCAGTGTCCCCGCGCCTTATTGCTGCGTGGTCAGGGCCAGCTTCGCGCTCAGCGCCACGAAGGCGGCGGCGAAACTGCGTCTCAGCCACGTCATCACGCGCACGCTGCCGATGATCCGGTCGCGCACCGAAGCCGCGCACAGGCCATAGATGGCGAAGATGATGAAGGTCGCCGCCATGAACACCCCCGACAGCTCCAGCATGCGCGCCAGCACGTTGGGTTCGTTCGGCGCGATGAACTGCGGCAGGAAGGCGACGAAGAAGATCGACAGCTTCGGATTGAGCAGGTTGATGAGCACGCCGTCCACCAGGACCTGGCGAACACTGCGGGCGTCGGGTTTCGCTTCCACCTTCAGTGCACCGTGCTCGCGCAGGCTCTGCCATGCCATATAGAGCAGATAGGCAACACCGGCATATTTCACGATCTCGAAGGCGATGGCGCTGGCATGCAGCAGGGCCGCCAACCCGGTCAATGCGGCAATCAGATGCGGCACGATACCCAGCGTGCACGCAAAGGCCGCAATCACGCTTGCCCGTCCACCGCGCGAGAGCCCGGCGGCAAGCGTATAGACGACGCCGGTGCCCGGCGACGCGACGATGATCAAAGTGGTGAGCAGGAATTCGGGCGACATAGGCGTCTCTTTATCTGGACTGTTCGATTGAACCCTGCTGACGTACCACACTTGGCGACGTGCCATAAAGACCGCGGAACTGGCGGCCGAAATGCGAGCGTGAGGCATAACCGGCCGCGCTGACAGCAGCCGTGACGTTGCCTTCGCCCCTGGCAAGGACATCGTGAGCAAGCTGCATGCGCGTGGCTGAAAGCACCGCCCTCAGCGAAGTGCCCTCGCCCGCAAGCTGACGACGCAGCGTCGAGGCACCCATGCCAAGCGCCTGGCCAAGCATCTCGGCCGTCCAGCGCTGCGCCGGTGCCGAAGCGACCAGCAACGCAACACGTTCCGGCAGCGAGACGTCAAACAGCCAGGCTGCAGCCGGCACGTTGCGCAGCAGAAGCAGCACTTCAGTCAGTCTGTGCTCGGCCAGCAACGCCGCGTGACCGGATGCGGCGAGCACGGGCGCAGCGTGGGAAAGCGCCGCAACCAGATCTTCCGACAGTGGGACGCGCAGGTCGAGCCCGGCAGCGGGTGCCCTGGGCAGCCGGCCAAGGCGACGCACGGCGTCCGGCACATGATCCACTTCGACGATCAGGGACTCGTAGATGCCGCTGGTCTCGGACGGTACATTGACGACATCGAAGGCTCGCCCGTGGGGAAAGACGAACACGTCACCTTCTTCGAAACGCTGCCCGGCGTCGCCCAGCCAGATCTCTTTGGAACCGCTGAGAACGATGCCGATAAGCGGCTTTTCGTTGCTGATCCGGGCAAGCCGCTCGGCCGCAAAGCAGCAATAGCTGAACAGCTGCCGCCCATGCGGGTGCATGCCGGGCTGTTTTTGCGGCCGTGCCGGATCGAGTGCGAGCGGCCGCAGCGCCTGCAGCAGGCGTTCGGCAAGAGGGGACGATTTCGTGTCGTTCATACGCAGAGCGTAGTCTGCCATAGGGTACCGCACAACACGAATGAGCGTTTCCGGTACAAAATTCCAGCGCTTCCGGCACCACCCGCAAGATGCCAGATTGTAAGCCTCGATCCACCATCAACACAGGATCGAAAGACGATGCTCAGAAATTTCATGTTCGCTGCGGCAATCGCCACCACGGCGGCCACCGCAAATGCCGCACCGCAGGTTGAGCTGTGGCGCCTGGATTGCGGCCGCATCGCCGTCGGCGACCTCAGCGTCTTTTCCGATACCCTCGCCTATACCGGTGAGAAAAAGACGCTTACCGACAGCTGCTATGTCATCCGGCACGGCAACGACTACATGCTGTGGGATACCGGCCTGCCTGCCACCCTGCTCGGCAAGCCGCTGGCGCTCAACGAAGCGCTGGCGCCGACACTCGACCGCACGGTTCCGGATCAGCTCGGGGAGATCGCCGTCAAGCCGGAAGCCATCAGCCTGATTGGAATCAGCCACTATCATTTTGACCATGTCGGTCAGGCCGCCGGTTTCCCGAAGGCACGCCTGATGATCGGCAAGGCCGATCTGGAAGCGCTGAAGTCGAAGCCGGTACCGTTCGGTGCCGACCCTTCCCTTCTGACGCCCTGGCTCAGCGGTGGCGCGCCGCTGGAGGCTGTTGAAGGCGACAGGGATGTCTTCGGCGACGGCTCGGTTGTGATGCTGTCCGCACCCGGTCACACACCCGGCAGCCACGCGCTGCTGGTGCGGCTCGCCGGGAAAGGACCTGTGTTGCTCAGCGGTGACGTCGCCCATTTCGAAAAACAGTTCGAGACAGATGGCGTCCCACCCTTCAACACCAACCGGGCCGACAGCCTTGCTTCGATGGCGCGGCTGCAGTCGATGGCCAGGACGCTTGGCGCAACTTTAATCGTCCAGCACGATGCGGACGATATCGCCAAGCTGCCAGCTTTCCCGGCCAGCGCGAAATAAGCCGGACGGAAAAGGGAACCCGACCAATGACTTGGTCGGGTTTTCCGATTCCGTCTCCGAACGCGTTGAATCAGTTTCTCCGATCGGACTGCAGCCGATCAACAGCCTCACGCTTTGCGAAAGCATCACTTCCATTCATCACCAAACTGCCGCACTGTTGCCCTTGGGTCTTGGGTGTCGTTGTCCACGCGTTTTGACGAAACCCTTTCTTGCGCCCTCCACTTGTCACGATCGAGCCCATCGCAGCCGCAAGAGGCGCTGGTATTGTGTCCGCCCCGGCACTTTCAGCATTGCAGGGCGCAGATACCGATGTGCGCCTCAGCGTCGGCGCGTCCTGCCTGCTGCATCTGTTGTTGCTCGCCGGTGTGATGTTGCTGCCCATCCCACAAGCTCTCCGGCTCCCCCCGATCGAAAGCATCAAGGTCGATTTCGTGCCAGCGCCGAGGCCACCGGAACCGGTGCCGCAAGGTAAACCAGCCTTGGCGCCCAAAACTGTGCCGAGTGCTCCGGCGCAGCCGGTCTTCCAGGGACCGCTCACAGCCCCCGCCCGGCAACCGATGGTCAAGGCCGAGAAATTCTATTCCGCGCAGGTTCTTGCCGATCCACGCAGCCGCGGCGCGCGCAAGGCTCTGCCGCAACTGGCACCGCAGGAGCGCGTCATCCAGCTCTGCAACATCGAGGCCCTGGCGCAACTGCGCCGACAGGGAACCGATTTCCAGCCCGATATGGTCGTTCCATACGCGATGAAGGATACGAAGGTGACGGGCCATGCGCTCGAGGCAAAAGGTGCGGCGATGCGCAGCAGGAAGCATTGGTACGGGCTCGCGTTCAACTGCGAGGTGGCACCGGATCTCAAGACCGTCGTCGCCTTCGAATTCCTGCTTGGTGCTGAGATTCCACAAGACCAATGGGCAGACCACAATCTGACCCTGGACGACGGCCCCGACGATTGAACCAACATGGTCCCGCTCCTGGGCTGACAACCGCCGATCGGACAACCCTTTGATTCGGTAGGCGAAACAAGCCCAGATATTGGCCTTGTATATCTTCGGATATAACTGGACTATTTTAATCATGTATAATATCCGAACGCCGTTCAATCGGAATCCAAAAGCCTGTCATGAAATTCCCAAGCCTGTTCGCAGCGGCGCTGATCAGCGGCACCGCCCTCTCCAGCCATGCCTTTTCACAAGTCCAGCAACCGGTCCTGGAAGTCGACGGCAACCTTGCCTATGGCAGCGGTACGGGCGGCATCGGCCTGTTCCTGCCCTGGCAGCTCGACAACGGCAATGCCGCCTTCTTCGACGCCAGTGGCAGCTTCATCGAAGGCTCGGTGCGCCAGGGCTCCTTTGGGCTCGGCTATCGCCATCGCGCCGCGAATGACTGGGTCTATGGGGCCTACGGTTATTTCGACAGCTTCAACAGCGAATACGGCCACAACTTCAAACAGCTGTCCTTCGGTGCGGAAGCGCTTGGGCCGCTCTACGAGGCACGCGCAAACATCTACCTGCCGCTGACGGACGAGAAGGCCATCGCCAGTCTCAGCCGCGTCTTCATCACCGGCGACGAGCTGAAATTCCGCGCCGGAGGGGAAATCGCCCGCGGCGGTTTCGACGCGGAAGCAGGTGTTCGGCTGCCGCTGTTCCCGGAAGACATGGCAGCCCAGATGAAGATCTTCGGCGGCACCTACTGGTACGACGGCAAGGGAGCGATTGCCGACACCCTCGGCGTCAAGGCCCGGGCGGAGCTCAGCTTCGCCGGTCTTCCCGGTGTTCCGGGCTCGACACTGGCGCTCGGCGCCTCTGTCTCCTACGACAAGCAGGATCGTAGCGAGTTCGCCTTCACCGCGCGCCTGCGTGTTCCGCTCGGCGGGTCGAGCCGGGTCGGCCAGGCAGCCTTCGACCCGATGTACCAGCATGTCGAACGCGCCGATTTCATCCGCACCTTTGCCGGCGCCACGGGTGCCGTGGAGGCAGCCGAATTCGCCTCGGATGGCCGCAAGGTTGGCAAGGTGGTCACAGTCTCCGCCGCAAGCGGGGATGCCAAGGCCATCAACGCAGCACTGGCGAACGCAGGCAGGGATGCACTTGTTCTGGCCAGTGGCGATATCACGCTTGGCCAGACCCTGCAGCTTGGCGCCGGGCAGTACATGCTTGGCGGCGGTGGCGTCATCGCGGTGCGCGGCACCAGCAGCCGCTTCGAGGCCGCCTTCCGCAACGATGGCGCTGCGACGCGCCTGAGCGGCTCAAACCCACTCGCCAATGTCGTCGCCATGGCCTCGGGCAGCACGATCGACCATCTCGCCGTCAGCGGCGGCCTGAGCGGTATCGCCAGCAACGGGGCAACCGGGATCACGGTTCGCGATGTCCAGATCAGCAAGACCGCCGGCGACGGCATCCGCCTCGACAATGTCACTGGGGCGCTCATCGAAAAGACATCGATCCGCGATCTCTACATCTGCAACAACAATTCGGACTGCGAGTTCGCGGTCGGCAACCCGAACCGCGCGCCTCATGCCGCAATCAGCGCACTTGGCACCAGCGGGTTGACCGTGCGCGACACAACCATCGACAGCGTCACCTACGGCATCTTTGCCGGCAGCCGCATCGACGACACCGACTGGCCGCCGGTCATCACCCATGCGGCCAACGGTATCACGCTCGACAATGTGACGATCAGCAAGTCACGGCGCGAAGGCGTTCTGCTGGTCGCAGCGAAGGACGTTACCATGAACAAGGTGACGGTCGACAATTCCGCGCAAGGCCTCGACATGGACCTTGTCGTGCTGCAAGGCACGTCGAACGTCGCCATCACCGATATGACGCTGAAGGGCGGCATCAATGGCCTGATGCTGGTTACCGCGTCGACCCTGCCCGAGGAAGCCAGGACGACCAACGTGCGCGTCAACGGATTGTCGGTCGACGGCACCCGCAACGCCGGCATCTTCTTCAATCCGGTGTCGGACATTCATTTCAAGGATGTCGTGATCAGCAATGCCGGCACCTATGGCGCCTTCATCTATGGCAGTGACTGGGACTTCCTCGGCGGGCCGGTGAAGAACATCACCTTCAAAAACATGCGCATCGAGAATGCCGCGAAAGCCGGCCTCTATTTCATGGGGCCGGCCATCGATGTCGGCGGCGATGTCACGATCAAGGGCACACCGCGCAATTGCCTGGTGTCGAGCTTCGGTTCCTATGTGAACGGTTCGCTGACACAGTCGCGCGGCACGTCGCTGCTTCTCAATGGGCGCGAACTCAACGCCGGTAACTTCAAGGCGAACTGCCTCTGATCAGAGTTGACGGCCCTTGCGCGTCGCGAGGGCCGCTTTTCAGCCTTTCGGTCTTACGCACTTCTTGTCACGAAACAGCGCCCATTCCTCGCAGATGCGGCCGTTCGGCAGATGGCAGTAGCCGGTCTGGTTGCCGCTGGCATCCGTACGGATCCTGGATTTGCCGCCGACCTTCACGCAGTGAACCGAGGCCGGATTGGCCATGCCGATCTTCCTGGCGGCTTGTGCATCTTCGAGTGCCGTAAATGGCAGGACCGCAGCGCAGATCGCAGCCATGAAGATGTTGCGCATCGGCTATCTCCCAAGAAAAAGCCCGGGACATGCCCGGGCTTGATTGTCTTAGCTGTCGAGGAAGCTTCTCAGCTTGCGGCTGCGGCTCGGATGCTTGAGCTTGCGCAGCGCCTTGGCCTCGATCTGGCGGATACGTTCGCGCGTCACCGAGAACTGCTGGCCGACTTCTTCCAGCGTATGGTCGGTGTTCATGCCGATGCCGAAGCGCATGCGCAGCACCCGCTCTTCGCGCGGCGTAAGCGAAGCCAGCACGCGCGTTGTGGTCTCGCGCAGGTTTGCCTGGATAGCGGCGTCGATCGGCAGGATCGCGCCCTTGTCCTCGATGAAGTCGCCGAGGTGCGAATCCTCCTCGTCGCCCACCGGCGTTTCGAGCGAGATCGGCTCCTTGGCGATCTTCAGCACCTTGCGCACCTTTTCCAGCGGCATGGCGAGCTTCTCAGCCAGTTCTTCCGGAGTCGGCTCGCGGCCGATCTCGTGCAGCATCTGGCGTGACGTGCGCACGATCTTGTTGATCGTCTCGATCATGTGCACCGGGATACGGATGGTGCGGGCCTGGTCGGCGATCGAACGGGTGATCGCCTGCCTGATCCACCAGGTCGCATAGGTCGAGAACTTGTAGCCACGACGGTACTCGAACTTGTCGACCGCCTTCATCAGGCCGATATTGCCTTCCTGGATCAGATCCAGGAACTGCAGGCCGCGGTTCGTATACTTTTTCGCGATCGAGATGACGAGGCGAAGGTTCGCTTCCACCATCTCCTTCTTGGCGATCGCTGCTTCGCGCTCGCCCTTCTGCACCTGATTCACGATCTTGCGGAATTCCAGGATCGAGATCGCCGTCTCGGTGGCGAGGTTCTGGATCTCGGAGCGCAGGTCCTGGATCGCGTTCTGCTCGTTCTTGGTGAACTCCTTCCAACCGCGCGTCGTCAGGTTGGCGATGTTCCGGGTCCAGTTCGGATCCAGCTCGGAACCCTGGTATTCCTTGAGGAATTCCTCGCGGCGCACACCATAGCTTTCAGCGAGACGAAGAAGCTTGCCTTCGTTCTGCACCAGGCGCTTGTTGATGTCGTAGAGCTGCTCGACCAGTGCCTCGATGCGAGCCTGGTTGAGCGACAGCGACTTCACCGCCGTGATCAGCTCGTCCTTGAGCTCCTTCAGGCGCCTGTCCTGGCTCGGCGAAAGCGTGCCGGCAGCGGCGAGACGGTTCTCGACCTGCTGGTCCTGCAGCTTGCGCAGCTTCTTGTAGGTGTCGGCGATGACGTCCAGCGTCTCCATCACCTGCGGGCGAAGCTCGGCTTCCATCGCGGCCAGCGACAGGCTCGCCTCGTCCTCGTCCTCTTCGTCTTCCTCGAGACCGCGAGTGTCGCCGCCGACATTGGTGATGTCGTCCTCGTCGTCGCCGCCGCGGCGACGTCCGGCCTTCGGCTCTTCCTTTGGCTTGGCGTCTTCCTCGACACGCTCGACGACCGGCGCCTGCTTGCCCTCGGGGCCGGCATAGGTGGCTTCGAGGTCGATGATCTCGCGCAGCAGGATCTTGGCTTCGTTGAGTTCGTCACGCCAGATAATGATGGCCTGGAAGGTCAGCGGGCTTTCGCACAGGCCCGCGATCATGGTCTCGCGACCGGCCTCGATGCGTTTGGCGATGGCGATTTCGCCTTCGCGCGACAGCAGCTCCACCGAACCCATCTCGCGCAGATACATGCGCACAGGATCGTCGGTGCGGTCCGTCGGCTCCTTCTTGGCGACGGTGGCAACGGCAGTGCCGGTCTGTTCGGCAAGCTCGTTGGCATCATCTTCCGACGAATCGGCGGTCTCGCCCTCGGCGTCGTCGCTCTGCTCGTCGTCTTCGACAACGTTGATGCCCATATCATTGAGCATCGCATTGATGTCTTCGATGCGGTCCGGATCCGTCTCTTCAGACGGCAGCACCGCATTCAACTCGTCAAGGGTGACATAGCCGCGTTTCTTCGCGGCCTTGATCATCTTCTTGACAGCATCGTCGGAAAGGTCGAGCAACGGGCCGTCAGTCGTGCCCTCGCGTTCGGTTTCGACCTCTTCCTTTTCCTTAGTCGCCATTCTAAGTCTTCTCCAGACGGCCGTCCAAAAGGCCGCTTCGCTGCTGACAAATCAGTTGCGCTCGTTCACAAACGCGCCAGTCATGCCAGTACCTGCTTCTCACTTAAGTCCAGATTAACCCTGATATCTGTGGCGGGTTTCCCTTCCCGTCCAGTGCATACATCGTCATTTAGCGCCGATGCCGGGCATGGGTTAACGTTTCGAATCGTTCTGATTCCGTCATTCTGCCAGAAGGTCAAGCGCCTCTCGCATGATTCGCCTTAAAAAAGCGAATCAATTAGGCGCGCCTGATTGGTTGGCTATGCCCTGCCCGCCCGGCCTGAGGATACACCAAACCCTTCGATCAATGCCTCTGTTGCCTGCACGTCGCGGAACTGCGCCTGGATCTCGACCAGATGCCGGTAGTTCTCATCGGTGGGATCGCTGGCGAGCGCCGCTTCGGCCTGCTTCAGCTCCCTATGTAATGTGCGTTGGCTGCGGTGCAAGTGCAGCACCTGGCTGAAGGCGTCGCGCGCATCGTCGATCGCAGCGCTTTCCAGTGCCGGCCACTGCCTGGTGCGGCGGATCAGCGCCACTGCACGTTCCCATATCTCCCGACAGCCAATGCGATCGATCACCTCGATGATGGTGCCGCGGTCGCTGGCCTGATCATGCGCGAGAGCGTCCAGCAGCGCGGCATGCAGCCGGCGCAGGTCGCTGTTGGCGAGGTCGAGGAATTCGACATGCTCGAAATTCTCGTCGATCAGCGCCGGGTGATTGACCAGCGCCACCATGACGGTTGCCTCGCGCACCGACATCACGTCGCCGGCGCGCTTCACCAGTGCCGAGCGGCCGAGGCTTTCGGTGATCGCATTGCGCCCGGCAGCAGCAGGCCCGCGAGACCATTGCCCGCCCTGACGGCCACCTTGGCCTCGTTCACCGCGTTCACCCGACCGCGACGGACGCCCTCCGCGTTGCGGCGCGAAGAAGCTTTGCACGCGTTCGCGCATCTCCTGCTGGTAGTGATAGCGGACGCTTTCGTCGCGGATGCGGCTGGTGATCTCGCGCAGCGTCTTTTCGAGTTCGGCACGGCGCTCCGGCGTCTCGAAGACGTTGCCCCCGGTTTCACGCATCCAGATCAGGTCCGCCAGCGGTCGTGCTTCGGCAAGCACCGTACGAAAGGCGTCCGGCCCATCAGCCTTGACCAGGTCATCAGGGTCCTTGCCTTCGGGCAGAAGCGCGAAGCGCGCGGTGCGCCCGGGCTGGATCGACGGCAGGATCAGGTCAGCCGCTCGCCAGGCGGCCTTGAGGCCGGCGCCATCGCCGTCGAAACACAAGACCGGCTCACCCGACATGCGCCATAGCAATTCCATCTGGTTTTCGGTTAGCGCCGTGCCGAGCGGCGCTACCGCATTCTCGAAACCGGCCTGTGCCAGCGCGATCACATCCATATAACCTTCGACGGCGATCACCGTGCCGCCGCGCGCCACGTCTTTGCGGGCGCGCGCAAAATTGTAGAGCACGTTGCCCTTGTGGAAGAGCTCGGTCTCGGGGGAGTTGAGGTATTTCGCCGAAACGTCTGCCGACATGGCGCGCCCGCCAAAGGCGATGACGCGTCCCCGCGAATCCGGGATCGGAAACATGATGCGGTCGCGGAAACGATCGTAGGAAACCGGGATATCATCGCCGAACACCACCAGACCGCAGGCCTCGATCTGTGCCTTCTCGACCCCTTTCGAGGCCAGGAACTCCTTCAGCGCATTGCGGCTGTCCGGCGCGAAACCCAGCCGGAACGATTGCTGTGTCGCCGGCGTCAGGCCGCGTTCGCGCAGGTAGGCGCGCGCTTTGGCCCCGTCGGAACCCTGCAGCCGCTCCTGGAAGAATGCAGTCGTCATCTCCATGACGTCGGTAAGGCTGGAGCGCTGTTTTTCGCGCTGCTCCGCCTGTTCGTCACGCGCCGGCATCGGCACGCCAGCCATATCGGCAACGCGCTCGACCGCTTCGGGGAAGCTCATGCCGTCCAGTTCGGTAAGAAAACGGAAATGGTCGCCCGAAACGCCACAGCCGAAACAGTGGTAGCGACCCTTCTTGTCCTCGCAGTGGAAGGACGGGGTCTTCTCGCCATGGAACGGGCAACACCCCCAATAGTCGCCGCGCGGCGCATTGGTCTTCTTCCTGTCCCAGGCCACGCGCAGGCCGATCAGCGAGGAGATCGGCACGCGGTCGCGTATCTCGTCGAGGAAGGTCGGGGGAAAGCGCATGGCGATCATATAAGCACGGTCGCCCCAACTGGCTATCGCAATCGCTGGCAATGCCCGGTTTTCACAGGCGGTGCCGGCAACGAAAAAGGCGGCCCCTGCGGGCCGCCTTTGTTTTGGGAGAATTCCAGTTCAACGCGCGGCGAGTGCGCCGGCGATCAGGCCTGTAGCGATACCGACGAGCAGATATTGATCACCAACGCGAATCCACTGCTGGCCGGCGCCGGGGCGCCGCAGACCATAACGATGATAGTCGCGAATGCCTTGGTAGCGTTTCCATTCCCGGTAACGCTGGCCGGACTTCCAATGCGGCTCGCGCACCACGTCCTTGCGGATGATCACCCGCTTTTCGACGGTGCGACGATCGTAGCGGTTGTCGTAGCGCCGGTCACCATGGCGTCGCTCTTCGTAACGACGATCCTTTCGGATCGGCTCCTGCCACTGGACCGCCGTGACATTCGACTGCGGCACGGAGATCGTCGCGACTGGCGCAGCGAGGCCTTGCAGGGTCGATGCCGCCAGCATCGAAACGGCCATGGCCGAGAGAACAAGACGTTTCATTGATGTGACTCCTCGTTTGTACACACAACGGAAATACAGTTCACAACATGAACCAAAACTGAATAGAAGCATTACAATTTCGTAATGAACATCGACAGTTAGAGGACTTTCCGAAACTTCTTTGAAGAGTGATCCCGTCTCTTTCGCCCAGGAACAAAGGCCATGGTCCGGCAGCGACTGACCGGCCCAGGCGCTTCATATCGCACGGGGTCGGCGTGGTCCGGCCATGTCCAAATCCGACACTCGCCGCCGCTTGTCGAAGCACGACGGCATCAACAGCAAATTATTATCCGGCTAATGTAAGAATCGGCTGTTTTGCCCTATATGTAACGTTCATGACTCGCGCAGTTTCAAATCAGGCCGACGCCAGCCTGACGCCCCCGGCCAGGCTTCCATCCGCAAATCCTGACGGATTGCGGCATGCCGCGCGTTGCGCGTCGAGGGTGCGGTCATGAGTGGCTCGGTCGTGCTCCTGCATCTGGCCGGTGCCGTGGCACTGATGCTGTTTGCCACCCGTATGGTGAAGACCGGCGTCGAGCGCGCCTATGGCGATGTATTGCGGCTGAAGCTGCGCGGCACCATGAAGAACCCGCTGCTGGCGGTGCTGGCGGGCACCGCGCTGGCGATCGCGCTGCAAAGCTCGACGGCCGTCACGCTCCTGGTCGGCTCCTTCGCCGGCGCCGGTATTGTTTCCGGCATGGCTGGACAGCTTGCCGTGCGCGGCGCGGAGATCGGTTCGGCCGTAGTCGTCAAGCTGCTCACTTTCGATCTCTCGCTGATCGTGCCGATCTGCCTGATCACCGGGACGATCATGTTCATGGCCACCGAACGGCGCGACTGGCGCCAGATCGGCCGCATCCTCATCGGTGTAGGCCTTCTGCTCCTGTCGCTGGAGATGATTGGCCAGGCCTCCGAGCCGCTGCGCGAAAGCCAGTTGCTGCCTGTCATCATCGACTATTTCAAAGGCGATCCCGTCACAGCCTATCTGCTGGCAGCACTCGCCACCTGGCTGTTCCAGTCGAGCATTGCCGCAGTGCTCCTGATGACCACGCTGGCCGGGCGCGGCTTCATCCCCCCGGAGCTCGGCATCGTGCTGGTGCTGGGCGTCAATCTCGGTTCTTCGATCATCGCCCCCCTGCTCACCCGCAATGCCGAGCCAGCCGTGCGCGTCGTACCGGTTGGCAATCTTCTGATGCGTGGCCTCGGTTCTCTGGTCATGCTGGCGCTGTTCCTGACCTTCAAGCCACCGGTGACGTTCCTCGGCAGCACCGGGCCGGACCAGATCGTCAACGCCCACATCCTGTTCAACGTCATCATCCTGCTGGCGGGTCTGCCTTTAGCCGGGCTCGTCTACCGGGTCTCCCAGAAGATCGTCGCGATGGGCGTCAAGGAAGCTCCCGCGGACGCCTTCCAGGTCACCGAGTTATCGGCGCTCAACGAAGCAGCGCTCAACGTGCCATCGCAGGCGCTCGGCAACGCCACCCGCGAAGTCGTGCGCGTTTGCGAAACCGTCGAGATCATGCTGAAGCGCGTCATTGACCTCTATGAACAGGCCGACGAAAACAAGATCAGGGCACTTGCAGCCCTCGACGACCGGGTCGACCAGAAACACGCCGCCATCAAACTCTACCTCGCCAAGGTGACCAAGAACGCGCTGAGCGAGGATGAGGCCTTGCGCTGCCAGGAATTGATTGGTGCCTGTGTCAAGCTCGAGCAGGTTGGCGACATCATCGTGCGCAACATGCTGCCCCTGGTGCGCAAGAAGATGGAGCGCGGACTGGAATTCACGCCGGAGGGCTGGCGTGAACTCGCCGCCTTCCACGCGTCGGTGCTTGCCAACGCAAGGCTTGCCTTCAACGTGCTGGTTTCCAGCGATGCCGAGACCGCGCGTCAGATCGTTGAAGAAAAAGACCGGTTGCGCGATCGCGAGAAGCAGACCAGCCAGGCACACTTCCTAAGGCTGCGCGACGGTTCTCCCAACAGCATTGAAACCAGCAGCATCCATCTCGACACGATCCGCGACCTGAAACAGATCAACTCGCTGCTCGCCTCCATCGCCTACCCGGTGCTGGAAAAGCGTGGCCTGCTCAGCGATTCTCGCCTGCGCGCCAGCTGACGGCAAGGATAGCTATCCAGAAAAACTAAACCGTGGTCCACGATTTCTGGATTGCCTGTCAGGCGTGATCGTGTTCTGAGGCCGTCTCATAGGCCTTTTGAGCAATGTGATGCCGCTTCCCCTGATTGCCCTTTTCCTTGCCGCTTTCGCTTTCGGCACGACCGAATTCGTCATCGCCGGCGTGCTGCCGCAGGTGGCAGAAGGTCTGAGCGTTTCCATTCCGAGCGCCGGGTATCTCGTTTCCGGCTATGCGCTCGGCATCGCCGTCGGCGGGCCGCTGCTGACGCTCGCCACATCGAGGGTGTCGCGCAAGACGCTGCTGATTGCCCTTGCCGTTGCCTTCACCATCGGCCAGGTCGCCTGCGCCGTAGCACCTGATTTCCTGTCGATGCTGGCGCTGCGCGTGGCAGTCGCGGTGGCGCATGGCGCCTATTTCGGCGTCGCCATGGTGGTGGCCGTCGGCCTGGTACGCCCCGAACAGCGCGGCATGGCGATCGCACTTGTCCTGTCCGGCCTGACCGTTTCCAATATCATCGGCGTGCCCGTCGGCACCGCGATCGGCAACCTCTGGGGCTGGCGCGCCACCTTCTGGGTAATGAGCCTTTTGGGTGTCGCTTCCCTGCTGGCCATGGCCGCTCTCCTTCCCCGCGCCACCGGAACCTCCACGAAACCGGCCGGGCTGGCGCATGAAGTGCGCGCGCTGGGCCGCCAGCAGGTGTGGACCTCACTCATCCTGATGCTGATGCTGATGATGGGCCAGATGACGCTCTACACCTACATCACCCCATTCCTCGAGGAAGTCACCGGCTTGACCAAGGCGCAGGTGCCGTGGGTGCTTTTGCTTAACGGCGTCGGCGCCACCATTGGCGTTTTCGTCGGCGGACGGTTGGCGGACTGGAAGCTTATGCCGTCGCTCATCACCATGTTGGCGCTGCAGGCGGTGATGCTGACGATCGTCTACCTGGTCAGTCCCTATCCGCTGCCGATGGTCGTCGCGATCACCTTGTGGGGGGCACTGAACTTCTCCATCGGCGCACCGATCCAGGCCCGTATCCTGTCCTGGACGGCCGACGCCTCAAACCTTGCCTCGTCACTGATCCCGTCAGGCTTCAACATCGGCATCGCGCTCGCCTCTTCGGTCGGCGCCATGGTGCTCAGCGCCGGCTACGGTTACCGCATCCTGCCGGTGCTCGGCATCGTTGCCATGGTCGTGGCATTTGCCGTGGCGGTCATCTCCTATGCCGCCGAGCGTCGCAGCGGTCTGCGACCGCCCATGCCTGCGAGTGCTGCAGAGTAGTCCAGAAAGCGGCTGCCCTACCAGAGATACGGAATGAGCCGATAGCGGACGCGACCACTGTAGTCGCCATAGTCGACGAACTGGCGTCGCAGCGCCTTTTCCTCGTTCACGGAACGCCATGCCAAAGCGACGCTGAGGACGAGCGATCCCCACAGGCCTGTCCAGGAACCCAGCAGCAGCGGCATGCCGAAAAACAGCAGCAGCGCGCTCGAATACATGGGGTGGCGCACCAGCGCATAAGGCCCACTGTCGATGACCCTTTGCCCTTGCTGGATCTTCACCACGGGTGCAGCGAAAGTATTCTCGCTGAACGTCCAGAAGCAGCCAGCGTAATTGGCGAGGACCAGGAGGCCGCCCATGATCTGCAGCCAGAGTGGCATGGCCGTGAAGGTCGAACGCGCTGCATCCCACGGCATGAAGGCAAACCACACGCAGAAGGCGAGAATAAACAGCGACAGCCAGATCTTGTCCCAGCCCTCCTGATCTTTCTGGATCGGCGAGCTCATCCGTTCGCGCAGCAATTGCGGGCTGCGACGTGACAGCCACGCAATCATCGCAACTCCGCCGACAATGAACAGGATGATCATGGCCCAGCCGCCCGGATAGGCGAGTGTTCCCGCGGCAACGAAAGTGATCACCGCCATGAAAACCATCCAGATGATCAACTGCAGATAATAGCGCATCATGGCCATCTCGCTTTGACTTGCTGGGAATTGCGCCATTTCGGCGAGGGCAGCCGGATTGCCGTGACCCGGTCGAGCCGGTAATATTTTCAGCAAATCAAGTATATTCGGAAAATATCGAATATGTCAATTATCGACGAACATCGACGCTTCATCGAAGACATCGCCCGGCTCTTCGTACCTTGGGGTGTGCCAATGGCAGCGGCGCGTCTCTATGGCTATCTGCTGCTGATGCCCGAAGCCGTCGACCTCGACCGTATCGCCGCCGATCTCGAGATCAGCAAGAGCAGCGCCAGCGTCGCCGCGCGCCTGCTCGAACAATACACGCTTGCCCGCCGCCGCAGCGTTCGAGGTACCAAGCGCATCCTCTATGAGGTTTCGGAAAACTATGAAGAAATGCTCGCGCAGCAGAACCGGCTGCTCGAAGCTTTGGCCAACCAGTTGCTGAAGGGCACCGAAGCAACCCCTTCCGACAAGGTCCGGGCACGGCTGCGGGACATGGCCCGGGTCAATTTCGCCGCGCGCGATGCAATGGACGAGATGCTGCGTTCGATGAGCGCCAAACGCCGTGGCGAGACCGCTTGAACCCTACAGCTTCATGGAAGCGCGGAAACAATCTAGTTCAGCACACGTACCAGCCATAGTGAGAGCACCGGCAACGCGGTCAGCAGCGCCAGCCTGATCACGTCCGCGATCACGAAGGGCATTACACCCCGATAGGTACGGGTGATCGGAACGTCGCCGGCGATCTTGTTGATGATGAAGACATTCAGGCCGATCGGCGGCGCCGCAAGCCCGATGCCGACCACCACCAGCACGAGTATGCCGAACCAGATCGCCACATCCTCCGCGCTCATGCCGAAATCCAGCGCCAGCACGATCGGCACGAACACCGGCAATGTGAGCAGGATCATCGCCAGTTCATCCATGACCGCGCCCAGCACGATATAGACCAGCAGCATGCCGATCAGCACAGCATAGGGTGCCATGCCGGAATTGCCGATCATCTCGGCAACGGTGGAAGGCATGCGTGTCAGTGCCAGGAAGGCGCCGAACACTTCCGCGCCAAGCAGGATCAGGAAGATCATGCCCGAGGTCTCTGCCGTTTGCAGCAGCGCCTCACGCATGTTGCCGACATTGAGCTTGCGTTGCGCGAGCCCAAAGACGAGCATCACAATGACGCCGACCGCCGCCCCTTCCGTCGGGGTGAAGACGCCGCCATAGATTCCGCCGACGACGATGACCGCAACGGCTGCAGCAGGCACCAGCGCGAAATCGGCAACCAGCAGCACCAGCCCGATGATCGCCGCCAGCACCGCAACCGTGATGCTGACCAGCCCGAAATAGCCGACGCCGACAGCAGCCAAAGCAACAAGGCCGCCCGCAGGCCGCGCCCACGCCGGTTGCGGCAGGCGTTCGACCTCACGCTCGACTGGCGGAGCCAATTCCGGCCGCCGCCGCACGACGACGGCAATCGCGATGCAGTAGAATGCGGCTGCAAGCAGCCCCGGAATGAGTGCCGCCTGGAACAGCTTGGCAATGTTCTGCTCGGCGGTGATGGCGTAGATGACGAGGATGACCGAAGGCGGGATGAGAATGCCCAGCGTGCCGCCTGCGGCAATCGTTCCGGTGGCGAGGCCAAGGTCGACCTTGGCCCGACGCAATTCCGGCATCGCCGCACGCCCGAACGTCGCGGTGGTCGCGACCGAGGAACCGCAGATGGCGCCAAAGCCGGTACAGGCAAGGATGACCGCCATGGGCAGACCGCCACGCGTCTTGCCCAGCCGCCGCTCCGCTGCCTGGAACAGCGTCGCGGCCATGCCGGAACGCTCGGCCAGCGCGCCCATCAGGATGAACAGCGGAATGACAGACAGCGTGTAGGAAGCGAACTGCCGATAGGTGTTGGTCTGCAGGTAATAGAACAGCGCGTTCCAGCCGGACAGGTAAGCGTAGCCACCTGCCCCCACCACCAGCATGGCGAGTGCGATCGGCATGCGGATGGCGATGAGCACCAGCATTGCCGCGAAACCGAGAAGGGCGAGTTCGACGCCGCTCACGCGCGGCCTCCGAATTTCAGCACGGCAACCACCAATGCACCAAGGAAAGCCACCGCCGCAAGACCTGCGCAAATCGCGTAGACCGGCCAGATTGGCCAGGAAATCTGAACCATGGTTTCGTTGTACTGGAAAGATTCCTGTGCGCCGGAAACCAGCCCCCAGGCAAAGAAGCCGAGGAAGGCTGCGAGCACAAAGTCCCACACGGCATCAATCCTGGCATTCAGCCTGGTCGGCAGGCGCTGCGTGAAAGTATCGACCGCTATGTGGCCGTTGCGCATCTGCGTGTACGGCAGGAAGGCGAAGACGGCTACACCGATGCCGATCTCGACGAATTCATAGTCGGCCGGGATCGGCTTGCTGAACAGCCAGCGGCCAACAACGCTCGTGGTGACGAGACCCGCAACGATCAGGATGAGGATGCCGCCGGCAATCGCCACGGCCGCCGCGATCTTTTCAGCGATGCAGGCGAAGCGCCCCGGTGATCCCGATTGCGCTTCCATCAAACCTCCCTGACCCGGATCAACGAAAAGGCGCGACCAGCCACGCTGGAGCAATTCCAGCGAAAGTGCGTCTTCTGTCCGGAATTCCGCAACAACAAGGAATTGGAGCGTTTCCGCGTTTCCTTGAAAGACGAAAACGCTCCAGGCATCAGGCCGCGCTGTATTTCGTGATCAGCGCCTTGGCCTGTTCAAGCAGGGCGGCCCCATCGAGGCCTTTGCCCTTCATATCCTCGACCCATTTCTCGCGCACGGATTTCGTGGCTTCGACCCAGCGGGCTTTCTCTTCCTCGCTGATTTCAGAGACCGTGTTCTTGCCGCCGGCCTTCACCTTCTCGGCGACCTGCGTGCCGACGTCGTCCCACATCTTGCCAGCGAGCTTGGCAAAGGTCATGCCGGAGTTCTTGTCGAGCACTGCCTTCAGATCGTCTGGCAGCCCGGCATAACGATCCTTGTTCATGGCCAGGAAGAAAGTCGCGGTGTAGAGCGTCGGCGTGCCCGGAACCGAGGTGTGGTAGCGGGTCAGTTCATCGACCTTGATCGAAGGCACGACTTCCCAGGGGATCACGGCTCCGTCGATCACCTTTTGCGCCAGGGCTTCCGGTGTCTGCGGAACGGGCATGGACACCGAGACCGCGCCGAGCGCGGAAAGCGCCTCCCCAGCCAACCTGGTCGGGTTGCGCAGCTTGAGGCCCGCAAGATCCTCCATCTTGGCGATCGGTTTGTTGGTGTGGATCAGGCCCTGATCATGCGCCCAGAACGACAGCAGTTTCACGTCTGCAGTCTCTTTGGCCAGGTTGGCTTCGCCATATTCCTGCGCCGCCGGCGCGTTGGCTGTTGCCTTCGATGCCGCGACAAAGGGCAATTCGAACACTTCGGTCGACGGGAAACGTCCGGGCGTGTTGCCAGGCAATGTCCAGACAATATCGACGACGCCGTTTCGTGCCTGATCATAAAGTTGCGGCGGCTTGCCGCCGAGCTGCATGGCCGGATAGATCTCGATCTTCAGCTTGTCGCCGCTGTCTGCTGCCACCTGCCTGGCCCATGGCTCCAGCAGCTTGGAATGCACGTTGGAGACCGGTGGCAGAAAGTGATGCAGCTTGAGCGTCACGGTATCCTGCGCGCGAGCGCCCGTGGCGCCGAGCAGCGCCGGCGCCGCCAGAAGCGAAGCGGAACCCTGCATGAATTTCCGACGCGAAATGGCCATTCCCATCCTCCCTGGAACAGTCGATAATTAACGCGTTATCTACAATGCGGAACTTGTAGGCTGTGCCAAGGCTTGTCAAGCAAACGCCAGTCAAAATTTCGCAATGTGAAACTGGTAGCGTCCTTCACCACAGAAGCCAATGCTGTCACATGCGTTTCGCATGGTCAGCTGACAATGGCTTGGTTCGTCAATCCCGCAGCATCAGCACCATGACCAAGGCGTTGCCGAGCAAGGTTTCCATCTCGCCAACCAGCTCAAAACCGCAACGGCGATAGAACCCCTCCGTCTCCAGCGCGGCGACGACCCTGAGCTGCACAGCACCTGACAGCTTGGCACGTCGTCTTGTTTCGTCGACCAACACTCTGCCGACACCTTGGCCTGCCATTTCCGGCTCGACGAAGAGACCCTCGAGTTCCGATACCCCGCCTCCGACCGTCAGCATGATGGCGAAACCCACCACCTTGCCGTAAATCTCCGCCACGATGCCACCGCCGTCAGCCAAATGCCCCAACGGCAGGTGCACGATGCCTCGATCTTCAAGCAACGCGTCGTGATATGCTGGATGCACCAGCGAAGCTCGCCATTGCAGATCCTCAAGCGACAGGCGTTCGGCCAGATGCGCATCGCGCAGAAGCACGACAGGTTTTTGTGCAGCTTTCTCTTCCATGACGGTACCCGTTGACCCTTCGGCGCAATGCAGACGCAATGAACATGCTTGAACAAGACACAAGATGACCACAGCGCCCCGAAGCAAAATGACCCAGATCAGGAAGACCATTGCCCAAGGCAGGCTTGCCGCAGTGGCCGCAATTCTCACGGGCCTTGCGCTGTTTTCCCAATGCGGCCCCGTCGGGTTGCAGGCGGCTGAATCGACCGCCATACGAACCGTTGCGATCACCTTCGACGACCTGCCGCATGTCAATGCGGCCGATCCGGATGCCCCAATGCCGCCAACGTCCGATGCTGTTCGGCAGGTGAATCACGATATTCTTGCGGCGCTGAAAGCCCACACCGCGCCGGCAACCGGCTTCGTCGTCGAAAAGCGCGTGGAACAGCTCGGCCCACTCGGCAAAGACATGCTGAGAGACTGGACAAACGCCGGACTGGACCTCGGCAACCACACCTACTCCCATGCCGACAGCAACGGGCTCGACGTCAATGCCATCGAAAAGGAGATCGTCGACGGCGAACGCAGCATCCGCCCGTTCCTGTTCCGGTCGGCGACCCCGAAGCCATGGTTCCTGCGCTTCCCCTACAACCATGTTGGCAACACGCCGGAGAAGCAGCAGGCAATCGCAGCACTGGCTGCGAAACACGGCTATACACTGGCCGCTTCGACCATCGACACATCCGACTATCTGTTCGACCGGGCATATGAAAAGGCGCTCGTGGCGAAGGATGCCGCCAAGGCCGAGCGGATCGTCGCCGCCTATCTGGAGCACACAAAGGAACAGATCGCCTACTACGCCGACCTCAACCGCCAGGTGCTCGGATACGAACCGCCGGCGATCATGCTCTTGCATGTGAACAGCCTGAATGCCGTCACGCTCGACCGCATCCTGATCCTGTTCGAAGAAGCCGGATATCGCTTCACGACGCTGCAAATGGCGCAGGCCGATCCCGTCTACCAGAAGCCACTGACGGTCGCGACCAAGTTCGGTCCGATGTGGGGCTACCGCTGGGCGAGGCAATACGACATCAAGGTCAACGGCAGCGCCGAGAAGGAGCCGCCGGATTGGGTGGTGAAATACGGTGAATAGGGTCGTGGGTTTACAACAGGGCGGCCGTTTCGGCATCGGGATGTGAAACATCTGGTTGAACACGGCAGACGATTTCACATCATGTCTGCCGAATTCATCAGTTCGCGACCTGCTCAGCCGCCCTCGATCTCGGCCAGTCGCGCTTCCAGAAACCGTCGCTCCGCCGGTTGCCGCGCCAGTTCCAGCGCATGTCGATAGGATACCCTGGCTGCCTCTGTCTGCTTGAGCCTGCGCTGCATGTCGGCACGGGCCGCATGTGCCAGATGATAGGTGTCGAGGTCGCCCGTGCTCAGCACTGCTTCCACCGCCGCAAGTCCCGCAGCCGGCCCGTCGCGCATGCCGATGGCTGCAGCCCGGTTGAGCGACGCCACTGGAGAAGGATCGACGCGCAACAGCGTGTCGTAGAGACCGACGATCTGCGCCCAGTCGGTATTCCCGATGCTGGAAGCACCGGCGTGGATGGACGCGATCGCTGCCTGCAGCAGATAAGGTCCGGCCCGGCGCATGGCAAAACCGCGCTCGATGAGGCCGAAGGCTTCAGCGATCAGGTCTCTGTCCCATAGGGAGCGGTCCTGGTTCTCCAGCAGCACGAGGTCACCGGCCGTATCGACACGCGCCGATCGCCGGGACTCATGCAACAACATCAGCGCCAAAAGACCAAGCGGCTCCGGTTCATCGAGCAGCCCCACCACCAGCCGCCCCAACCGCATCGCCTCGGCACCCAGATCGGTCCTGGTCAGCTCCGGCCCTTCGGTCGCGGCATAGCCTTCGTTGAAGACGAGATAAATCACCTTCAGCACGCTTTCGATGCGGGCAGGCAGTTCCGCGCGGTCGGGCACTTCATAGGGGATCGCCTCGTCGCGGATCTTCGCCTTCGCACGCACGATACGTTGCGCGATCGTTGGTGCCGGCGCGAGATAGGCGCGCGCGATTTCTTCCGTGGTCAGCCCAGCGACCTCGCGCAATGTCAGCGCGATGCGCGCGTCCGGCGCAAGCGCGGGGTGGCAACAGGTGAAGATGAGCCTCAGTTCATCGTCGTGGATCGTTTCCGGCAACACCGTCTCGACCGCCGTGTCGGCCAGAGCGGCCAAATCCGGTACTGCGGCAGCGAGCCTGGCCTGGCGACGCCAGCGATCGATGGTCTTGAAGCGGCCGGTCGAAACCAGCCACGAGTAGGGATTGGCCGGTACGCCATCGACCGGCCAGCGCAGCGCGGCGGCGGCAAAAGCCTCATGCAACGCCTCCTCCGCCGCATCAAACCCGCCCAGCAGGCGGATCAGTGTTGCCAGCACGCGCCGCTTTTCGTTGCGGTAGGCCGTTTCGATGGCAGCGCGTGCTTCGGCTTGCGTCACTCAGAGATCGTCCAGCGTGGGAGGCGGCGTCGAGAAATCCACCGCAGGCCGCACTTCGATCGAACCGATACGGGCCAGCGGATGGGTGCTGGCAACCCGTGCCGCTTCGTTGAGGTCGTGGGCGTCGATGACGATGATGCCGCCGAGCATCTCGCGGGTTTCCATGAACGGCCCATCGGTGGACGACATCTTGCCGTCGCGCACCTGGACAGTCATGGCGCTGCTTGGCAGTTCGAGTGCCTCACCGGCGACGAAATGACCGCTTTCCTTCAGCTTCTCGTCATGGTTGGCGCATTCGGCGAGCGCGGCGTTGGATTCGGCGCTGCCGTCGAACAGCTTCCTGGCATCATAGTAGATCAGGCAGATATAGCGCACGGGTCATCTCCTTGCGGTGCGTTGTTGACGCCCTTTGTCGAATGGCCCCAGACGGATTCGACATCGCCCGGAAAATTTTTCGAAAAAGTTCGGCCGTCACGAAGACGCCCTGAACCGTCACTCTCCCGAGCCCGATTAACCCAGCAATCCCTTGACCACGCCGCTGGCCCTGCCGAAATCCATCTGCCCGGCGAATTTTTCGCGCAACGCAGCCATGACCTTGCCCATGTCCTTTACGCCGGCCGCGCCTGTCTCGGCGATGACGGCGCGGATCGCCGTTTCAGTCTCGCCGGCATCCATCTGCTTGGGCAGGAAATCGCGAATGATCGTGATCTCTGCGCGCTCATTGGCTGCAAGTTCCGGCCGGCCGCCATCCTCGAATGCCTTGGCCGATTCCTCGCGCTGCTTCACCATCTTGGCCAGGATCTGCAGGATCTCATCGTCGCTGGCGGCGTCCTTGGCATTGCCGCGGTTGGCGATGTCGCGATCCTTGATCGCCGACTGGATCAGTCGCAGCGTGGTGAGCCGCGGCTTGTCGCCCGCCTTCATGGCTGCCTTGACCTCTTCGGTGACCTTCTCGCGCATCGTCCTGCTCCTTGGTTTCGACCTGATAAATGGCATTTCGATCGAAATCACAAGCTTGCGCCACAAATCCTGCCTCGTCATGCCCGCAACGATTGACCGTGCCCGCCCCTTCACTTAAGGGAGGGCCTTGCAACCAAACTGGTTACATGGATTGGCGCGGGCAAGGCTGCCCGGCGCTTTTTGGCGCGCAGTCTGTGACCGGAACGATTGCCATTTGTTCGCCTCTTGATGGAGAGCCGCCATGGCCGCCACTGCCCCCTGGACCACCGAAACGCCGACCGCCCTGCTGGTGCTGGCCGATGGCACGGTCATCGAAGGGCGTGGCCTCGGTGCCACCGGTTCGGCCGTCGCCGAAGTCTGTTTCAACACAGCACTCACCGGCTACGAGGAAATCCTCACCGATCCGTCCTATGCCGGCCAGATCGTCACCTTCACCTTCCCCCATATCGGCAATGTCGGCACCAATGACGAAGACATCGAGGACCTGAACCCGGCCGCGCGGGCCGGCGCAGTCGGCGCCATATTCAAGGCCGATGTCACCGATCCGTCCAGCTTCCGCGCCGCCGGCCATCTCGACCAGTGGCTGAAACGTCGCGGCATCGTCGCTTTGTCCGGCATCGACACGCGCGCGCTCACCGCGCTGATCCGCGAAAAGGGCATGCCGAACGCGATCATCGCCCATGCTCCGGACGGCAAATTCGACCTCGACGATCTGAAGCGCCGCGCCGCTGCCTGGTCTGGCCTCCTCGGCCTGGACCTCGCCAAGGAAGTCACTTCCGGCCAGTCTTCGGTCTGGAAGGAAATGCCCTGGGCCTGGAACGAAGGCTATGGCGAGCAGTCAGAACCCACCATGCACGTCGTGGCGATCGACTATGGCGTGAAGCGTAACATCCTGCGCCTGCTCGCAGGCCTTGGGGCCAAGGTCACCGTGGTGCCGGCCAAGACAGGTGCGGACGAGATCCTGGCCATGAAGCCGGACGGCATCTTCCTGTCGAACGGTCCTGGCGATCCGGCTGCCACCGGCGAGTATGCCGTTCCGGTCATCAAGGACCTGCTCAAGACCGACATTCCGGTGTTCGGCATCTGCCTTGGTCACCAGATGCTGGCGCTGGCGCTCGGCGGCAAGACCGAGAAGATGCACCAGGGCCATCACGGCGCCAACCATCCGGTCAAGGATCACACCACCGGCAAGGTCGAGATCGTCTCGATGAACCATGGCTTTGCGGTCGACTCCAAGTCGCTTCCGGAAGGTGTCGAGGAGACCCACATTTCCCTGTTCGACGGCTCGAACTGCGGCATCACGCTGAGGGGCCGCCCGGTCTTCTCGGTTCAGCATCATCCCGAAGCCTCCCCGGGCCCACAGGATTCGCACTATCTCTTCCGCCGCTTCGCCAACCTGATCCGAGCCAGAAAAGGCGAGCCGGCACTGGCCGAGCGGGCCTGACGCTTCTCATTCGGTAGAATGAAAAAGGCGGCCTTGGCCGCCTCTTTCATATCAATGACCACCAGCTGCGCCTTCCTGCACGTGCATCTGTTCAACCTCCTTCGGCGTCGGTTTCGCCACCTTGGTGACAAAGACCAGCACCGACATGGCCAGGAAGAACGCGGCCAGCAGATAAGGCGCACCGCCGAACGTTATCGGCGCATCCGGCCCGGTGAACCAAGAGAAGATCGCCGTGTAGAGCAATGGCGTGATGATCGACGTGATCGAGAAGATCGAGGTCATCGCCCCCTGCAACTCGCCTTGTGCCGAAGGCGGCACCTTGGCGGCGGCGAGGCTGCGCAGCGGCGGATCAGCAAGTGCTTCCAGGCACCCCGCGACGATGACGGCATAGATCATCCAGCCCTGCATCGCGAAGGCATAGCCGAGTGCACTTGCAGCCGTGAAGGACAGCCCGATGGCTGCTGTCTTCCACTCGCCAAGCGCCGGAATGACACGCGGCAGGATGGTCGCCATGACGATCGCGCCACACAAGCCGAAAGCGCCGAGGGAAAAGCCGATCTGCTGCTCGCTCCAGCCGTAGCGGTAGGTGGAAACGAACGACCACACCGCCGGATAGACCATGTGGCCGAGTGTCATCAGGAAGAACGCCAGGCCGATCCAGCCAATGCCCTCATAGTTGCGCATCTGCATGAGCGTACCGACCGGATTGGCCCGCTTCCACTCGAAGCGGCGACGATGCTTCTTGTCCAATGTTTCAGGCAGCAGGAAGTAGCCGATGATGAAATTGAGCAGCGCAAGCCCGGCGGCGAAATAGAATGGTACGCGCGGCCCGAACGTGCCGAGCAAACCGCCGAGCACAGGGCCAATGACGAAGCCGACGCCGAAGGCGATACCAAGCAGGCCGAAATTCTTGGCCCGGTTCTCGTCGGTGGAGATATCGGCGATGAAGGCCGAAGTGGTCGAATAGCTGGCTCCGGAGATACCGGCGAGCACGCGCCCGATGAACAGCATCGGATAGGACCATGCGATGGCGCAGATCAGATTGTCGATGGAAAAGGTCAGCACCGAGGCAAGCAGCACCGGGCGCCGGCCGAAGCGATCGCTGAGGCCGCCGATGATCGGTGCGAACACGAACTGCATGGCGGCATAGACGAAAAACAACCAGCCGCCCTCGATGGCGGCTTCGGAAACGCCGACGCCTGTCAGTTCCTGCAGATAGGCCGGCAGCACCGGCATGATGATGCCGAAACCGATGATATCGAGCAAAAGCGTGGTGAAGACGAGGATCAGGCCCCGTCTGGCAGTCTTGGCTTCCAACATGGTGGCTCTTCCCTCGTCCGCCGGTTCGCGGCGGGACGGCTCTTATAGGCGAAGCTTGCAATAGGAACAATGAAAGAACAGCCGCTTGGGCTTTCTCCTGACAGCAGCCGTCAGGATAAGGTCGGTTTTATGAAACAATCTGCCTAAAAACCGGCTGGTGACCGCTTCATCACGCCAAACTATGGCACCGGCCTGCCTTCGCTGGCCTCCAGGATTGCGAACCAGTGCTGGCGATCAAGTTCGATGTCGAGCGCCCTGGCCAGTTGGACGAGCCGCTCCGGCTTCATGGTGCCGAGCACCGGAACCAGCCTCGCGGGGTGATGCAACAACCAGGCGATCGCAACTGCCGAGATGTCGTCTGTGCCATGCGCGTCCGCAGCCTTCGCCAGCGCCTTCCGCACCCGGTCCTCACGCTCGCCCTCGCCGGTGAACAGTGCCCCGCCACCAAGCGGCGACCAGATCATCGGCGCGTAGCGTAGCCGCTGAGCGTGGTCGAGCCGGCCGTCATACAGCGCGGAGGTTTCCAGAACGGAATGCTCGATCTGATTGGTGACGACCGGAAACGGCAGCCGCGAGGCAAGCAGGTCGATCTGCGAGGGCGTGAAATTGGAAACACCCACCGCTCGCACCTTGCCGGCGCGCACCACGTTTTCCAGGCCCCGTGCCGTTTCGTCGGCGTCCATCAGCGGGTCCGGTCGGTGCAGAAGCAGGAGATCCAGATAGTCGGTGTCGAGATTGGCGAGCGATCGCTCCACCGACGCCGCGATATGGGCTGCGCTGGTGTTGTAGTGTGTGATCCAGTTGTCCGGACGATTCTGCGAAACCAGCATGATATCGCATTTGGTGATGAGCTGGATGCTCTCGCGTCTGCCTTGCCAAGCAGCGAGGCCAGCACCGAAGGCCGCCTCGACACCATGATCGCCATAGATATCGGCATGGTCGAAACTGGTGAGACCGAGATCGACTGCCGTGCCGACAAGGCGTGCTACCGCCTGTGCGTCGGGGCGCTCCGGCGTGTCGAGCAGCCGCCATGCCCCGAAGACCAGCCGCGACAGCGAAAGCTGCGCGTCAAGCGCGATGCGCTTCTCGGTCGCCATGAGACCAGCCGTCAGATCGGGTTGTTGAAGGTGTCGCAGGACGACAGCTTGCCCGAATCGAAGCCCGCCTTGAACCAGCGCTGGCGCTGCGCTGAGGTGCCGTGGTTGAAGCTTTCCGGTACGACATAGCCTTGCATCTTCTTCTGCAGCGTGTCGTCGCCGATCTGCTTGGCCGCGTTCAGCGCTTCTTCCAGATCGCCCTGCTCCAGAATGCCCTTCTGTGCGGTGAAGCGGCCCCAGACGCCGGCGAAGCAGTCGGCCTGCAGCTCGACCCGCATCGACATCTGGTTGGCGTCGGCCTCGCTCATGCGCTGCCGCATCTGGTTGAACTTGGGCAGCACGCCTGTGAGGTTCTGCACATGGTGACCGACTTCATGCGCGATCACATAAGCCTCGGCGAAGTCGCCGGAAGCGCCGAATTGCCGCGACAGCTGGTCGAAGAAAGCCGTGTCCAGATAGACCTTGTGATCGCCCGGGCAGTAAAACGGCCCCGACGCGGAGCTGGCGAAACCGCAGGCCGAGCGGATCTGGCCGGAGAACAGCACCAGCTTCGGCTGCTCATAGGTCAGGCCACTGGCCTGGAAGATACCGGTCCAGACGTCTTCGGTTTCGGCGAGGATGGTCGCGACGAACTGCTTCATCTCGTCATTGGCCTGCGTGCTACTCTGGCCAGGCTGGTCGGACTGGCTGATCTGTGTGTTGTCGCCAGGCAGCAACCCGCCGCCACCACCGCCCAGGACCTGCATCGGATCAATGCCGAGGAACTTCAGCCCGAAATAAAGCACCACCAGGATGACGATGGTCGACAGCCCACCGCCGCCGGCACGGCCGCCGATCGGAATGCGGAACTGGCCGGGACCACCACCGAGACCGCCCGGCAAACCGCCACCGCCATCGGTGCGGTTGTCCTCGATGTTGTCACTCTGCCGGCGACCCTTCCAGAGCATGGCAACTCCTCGCTTAAACTCGCTTCGGCGGCCTGGCCGAACCCAGTCAGTGTTATCGCAACGGTTGCGGCAAGTCACAGGATTTTTCGTTCTGCGAGCATCCGCGCGGCATCATGGAATACACTTCGGTGATTGCCAAACATCGGCCGAACAGGAACCGGACGGATCACTTCACCGGGATGACTGCCGGTCGCCGGCTCCTGAGCGAAAGCAGGATCGCGAGGGCCAGGCTTGAACACAACGCCGTCAAGGCGAGCACCGCATTGCCGTTGAAGCGACTGAGAAGCGCCGCCAGGATCGGCGGAGATGACGCCGAAAGCAGGTTGAGCGGCAGCGCGATGCGGGATGCCGCCCTTGCGTAGTCTGCCTTGTCGTAGAAGGTTAGCGGAATGGTCGCCCGCGCCACGGCGAGCGCGCCGCTGGCAAGCCCGTAGACGACGATGAAGACGAGGACAATCGCATAGCCGTTGCCGCCTAGGACTAGCAGCATCAACGCCAGTGGCAGGGCTGCTCCAGCAACAATGGCGGTGGTGATTCCGTCCCAGCGCCCACCACCCAGCAAGTCCAGTCCACGCGCCGCCACCTGGACGATGCCCAGCATCGATGCCAGCCCCACCGCTTCCGTCAATGTAAGTCCGCGCGCCTTGAGAAGTTCTATCAGGACGGCCGACAGGCCGTAGGTGACGAAGGCATTCAGCGCGATCGCCGATGCGATCAGGTAAAACGTTCGGCCTCCGACGGCCGAACGTTTGCTGCCTGAGGCCGTGGGTGCCACCGCGACATGTGCAGGCGATCTCGCGGGAAGGCCTAAGCTGTACAGCGGCAGGCACACGAAAACCATGACGGAGGCGAAAATCAGGCAGGTCGAACGCCAGCCGAGATGCTCGACCAGGAACGCCGTCAGCGGCCAGAAGATACTGCTGGACAAGCCGGTCACGAGCATCAGGGCGCTGATCGCGCCTTTGGCTTCCCGGCCGAGCACTTCGTTGAGATAGATGTAGGCTGCAGTCGACAGCGATGCCGCTCCCGCCGCGCCAAGGATCGCCCATGCCGTGAAATAGGCGATCGATCCTTGCGAAACGGCAAGCAGGCCGAAGCCCGGCGCAGCAAGCATCGAGCCTGAAATCATCACCTTGCGTGCGCCGTATCGCGTGAAAACTGGAGCAAGCGCTGGTCCGCAAAGTCCCATCAGTGCGTAGAGCACCGAGGTCCCCGCAAAGATGGTCGGCAAACTCAGTTGAAGTTCGACGGCCATTTTCGAGCCGGCGACGGCCAGCAACCCGACAGTACCCCAGCCGGCTATCTGTGCGATGGCCAGCACGGCAAGCAACCGAATGTTGTGTCCTGGGGGGCGAAAGAAGCGCATGGGCAATTTTGACGGTTGAGCCGCTCGCTTAGCCGCCTTCGATTTCAGATCGATGACGATACGGCATGCACTGACCACATTTCATCCGCGAACCATGTCGCGAAGGTCACCTGCGTGGTGCAGCCGAACAACCCCCCTCGCCTTAATGCAACGTCTGGTGCTCGTCGCCGGCCAGGGCATCTGCCTGGTGACGATGCCCAAGCACCTCATAACCCACCACGGTAACGACCGGCGCCAGCATTACGATAATCAGGCACGAGGCCATGCCGACGCCTGAAGCAGCTGCTGCAATGGCAGCGCCCATCACGGCAACGCTGGCAGCCAGCAACCAGAAATGCAGATAGTCGAAGCGCCGCACGAGATAGTAGTAGATCAGATAGACCGAGATGATGAACACAGCCACCGGAATGGCTGTGGCGAGCACCGTAGCCAGCGGACCGATCTGGGATTTACCGTCAATGAAGGCGGCCGCAACATCCAGTCCCGCACCCGTGGCAACGATGGCAGCGATAATTGCGACGTGAGCATATCCCCATACAAAACAGCGTTCGCGATGAACATGCAGCACCCGAGCGGAAGGCAGCAGATAATAAATCCACCACAAGCCGAATGTGAGGCCCATTCCCGCCACGCAGATCAGCGCCGCGTCCAGGCTCCAGCCCTGTTTCTCGACAACGGCCGACAATGTCGCCACCGTGCCCACCACCCCTTCGCCCAATGCGATGATAGCGAAAAGGCTGTAGCGTTCAGCGATGTGATGGGCATGCCAGGGCGTGCCCCCGTCCTTGCGTTCGGCGAGGATGGGTCCCGACAGCTCGATCAGCCCGAGCACGGCGGCCAACACGATGCTGACGCCGACCGGAAAGTCCGCAATGATCTGCACTACCCAGCCTATTTGCGCGATCGAGATCGCGATGGCGTAGGTCAGGCATGCACGACGCCGGGCCGGATCCTGACTTGCCGCGCGAAGCCATTGTGTCAGCATGGCAAGGCGCATGATCACGTAACCCAGCACCATGACCGAATTGTCGAGATGCTCGCCGTGCTCGATCGAAGCGAACATGCGTGGCAAGCCGATTGCCAGAACAAGCACACCGATCATCTGCACCATGGTGACAATCCGGAAGATCCAATCGTCGGTGTCGTAGGCTGACGCGAACCAGGAAAAGTTGATCCAGGCCCAACAGATCGCGAAGGTCGCGAAGCCGAAGCCGATCAGCGCCGCTGCGTAGTGGCCTGCAGCCAGTGCGTGCGCAAATTGCGCCGCCGCCTGTCCGAAGGCCAATACGAAGGTTAGATCGAACAGCAACTCCAGCGGAGTGGCGACTCGATGCTGCTCATGCGGGTCACGCCCCTCCATCTTCCGGCGGTGATGGTGAAGCATCTCGGCGCTGGACGGCGTATTGCTCATTCATGTCCCCTCATCGTCAGCCGCTTGTGGCGACGTTCGGGATGCAGGACATCAGCAACTGCAACGCCAAGTCAATGCGTTGGTCTACAGCCCCTTCGCCATGGCGCGCCGGAACGCTTCCAGCGTCTCGGCGCTGACATGGTGCTCGATGCCTTCCGCATCGATGCGCGCGGTCTCGGCACTGACACCGAGCGCCCGCAGGAAGGCTTCCACCGTCTGGTGGCGGATGCGGCTTTCTTCGGCCATCTTCCGGCCTGCCTCGGTCAGAAACACACCGCGATAGGGCTTGCGCGATACGAGGCCCTCAGCGCAAAGCCTGGTCAGCATCTTGGCGACGGTTGGCTGGGCCACGCCGAGCCTGGCGGCGATATCGACCTGTCGCGCTTCGTTGCCATCCTCGATCAAGTCGGCGATCAGTTCGACGTAATCCTCCACCAGTGCGCTACGGAGCGCTTCGCGGGTCTGTCGGAATCCTTCCGAGTGCACGTCGGCATCCGGCAGCGGCTCGTCACGCGGGATGGTTTTCGGTCTCGACGCCAATCGCTTTTCCTCGAATTTGGAAGCCTGTTTGAAACCGGCTTTCCGTTTTTATAGCACAGGCTCTGATTTTTCAGCGCCTTTTGTATTTCGGCTGGAAGACTGCAACGGTCATGCCTCCGCGCCGTCCCTCTTGATCGAAACACCTTCGCTCACCGCCTTTAGGTGAAATTCAACCCGCGATCAAAAAGCCAAGACAATAAAATATAGCCTGTTGCATAATGTTGAGCAGCGGCATAAATCTAACCTGCCAGACAATCCAGACCAGACTCCAGCAGGCTCCCCATGCAAGACGCCGACGTCGCCGAAACAATGCCTTCCCAGCGTGCCTTCTTCCGGCCGATGGGCGATGGGCGACCGAGCCTCCCGGAAGTCAATTCCTCCATCGCCGTCCCGACAAGCGGCACATGGTTCCGACGTCTGTTTGCCTTCATGGGACCGGGCTACATGGTCTCGGTCGGCTACATGGACCCCGGCAACTGGGCGACCGATCTCGCCGGCGGCGCGCAATTCGGCTATACGCTGCTCTTCGTCATCATGCTGTCCAACCTGATGGCGATCCTCCTGCAGGCACTGGCCGCCCGCCTCGGCATCGCCACCAGCCGCGATCTCGCCCAGGCCTGTCGCGCTTATTACCCGAAGCCGGTCGCTTACGCCCTGTGGGTAGCCTGCGAACTCGCCATCATCGCCTGTGACCTTGCCGAAGTGATCGGCACGGCCATCGCCCTCAATCTTCTGTTCGGCATCCCGCTCATTGGCGGCGCGCTGATCACCGCGCTCGACGCCTTCCTGGTGCTTCTTTTGATGAACAAGGGCTTCCGCTACCTCGAAGCCTTCGTTGTCGCCCTGCTCATCATCATCTTCGGCTGCTTTGCCGTCCAGATCTTCGCGGCAGCGCCTGAGCCCGGCTCTATCCTGCACGGCCTGTTCGTGCCGTCGTCCGAGATCGTCACCAACCCGGCCATGCTCTACATCGCCATGGGCATCATCGGTGCGACGGTGATGCCGCATAACCTCTACCTGCACTCATCGATCGTGCAGACCCGTGCCTATCCGCGCACGGAGTCCGGCAAGCGCGATGCCATCAAATGGGCGACGCTGGATTCCACCATCGCCCTGATGCTGGCGCTGTTCGTCAACGCCGCCATCCTCATCGTTTCGGCCGTCGCTTTCCACGGCAGCGGCAACCAGAATGTCGCCGAGATCGGCCAGGCCTACGAGCTTTTGTCACCGCTGCTTGGCCTCGGCATCGCCTCGACGCTGTTCGCCATTGCCCTGCTTGCCTCTGGCCTCAACTCGACGGTGACGGCGACGCTGGCCGGCCAGATCGTCATGGAAGGTTTCCTGCACTTGCGTATCCCGCACTGGGCACGCCGGCTGCTGACCCGCGGTCTCGCCATCATTCCGGTTGTGTTCGTCACCGCGCTTTATGGCGAAAAGGGCACGGCCGATCTCCTGGTGCTCAGCCAGGTGATCCTGTCGATGCAGCTTCCCTTTGCCGTGGTTCCCCTGGTCCAATTCGTATCGGACCGCAACAAGATGGGTTCCTTTGCGATCTCCAGATGGGTCGCGGTGTTGGCCTGGATCGTCGCGGCGCTGATCCTCTCGCTCAACTTCAAGCTGCTCTACGACATCTTCACCGGTGTCGCCTGAAGCAGCAGCGGATACGGCGCTCTCAAAAATAGGCTATGCTTGCGGCGGCGTGGATATCGTGTCCACGCCGCCGCAAGGTTTTCAAGACACCATGACACGCGTCGCCGAAGCCCGCAGCTTCTATGCCCGCCTGCTTGCCGCGAATGCCGGCGCGCAGGATCCGCGCCTTGAAGAGGCCCTTGCCACCGTCCCGCGCGAAGATTTTCTAGGCCCAGGCCCCTGGACGGTGATCGTCATTCCCTGGACATCGGGCCGCCGTGCCATCGAAACACCGAGCGCCGATCCGGTCCATCTCTACCAGAACCACCTTGTGGCGCTGGATCGCGACAAGGGCATCAACAACGGCGAACCGTTGCTGCACACCATGTGGATGACAAAGGTAGCGCCGAAACCGGGCGAACATGTCACCCATGTCGGCGCCGGCAGCGGCTATTACAGCGCGATCCTGTCCAGGCTTGTCGCCCCTGACGGCAAGGTGACAGCCTATGAATATGAGGCCCATCTCGCTGCCCGTGCGGCCAACAATCTCGCAGCCTATGACACTGTGAACGTGGTGCACGGCGACGCCGTGCATGCGGAATTGCCTCCGTCGGACATCATCTATGTCAATGCCGGCGCCATTGCTCCGCCTGCTTCCTGGCTGCAGGCACTGAAACCCGGAGGACGGCTGGTCTTTCCCTGGCGGCCGGCGGAAAAGATCGGCCTTGCCGTCATGGTGACGCGACTGGAAAAAGGCTTTGCCTGCCAGCCCTTCATGCGCTCCTGGTTCATCCCTTGCGTGGGCGCTTCAGACGTTGGACCGGACAGTGCGTCCTTCAAGATACCGACTTCCGATGAAGCAAAGCACAGCCGTTCCGTCTTCATCACGAAAGAAAAGGCTCCCGACGCGACCGCCACCGCCATCTTCGGCGATGTCTGGTTCTCGTCGAAGAGCCCTGATGGCCGAGGGCCCGCCTGAGCCTATTCGGCAGGCATCGCCGCCGGCCTTGCAACGCGCAGGCTGAACAACAGCAGCCCGAGCCCGGCAAGCGGGAACAGGGCCGCGGCGATACCGAGATCGACCGTGCCGCCATATTGCAGCACCACGCCACCGACCACTGCTCCCAGCGCGACGCCGAGATAAAGCGCCGACGCATTGAGGGAGAGCACGATCGGCGCGGCATCCGGCGCCAGCTTCACAATGCGGCTGGCCTGTGCCGGCGGAAAAGCCCAGCCGATCAGGCCCCAGGCAGCGATCAGCGCGAACAGCGCAGGGCCTGCGAGCGGACGCGGCAGAACCGGCACGGCCGAGATCAACGCCAGAACGATGGTGACCAGCCCGAACGACCACGCTACCGTGCGCGTGGCGCCGAAGCGGTCCGCCATCTGCCCGCCTGTGATGTTGCCGACAACAGCACCGATGCCGAAGGCGAGCAGCAGGCCCGGCAAGGCGATTTCGCTCAACCCCGCCCCTTCGACTGCGAGCGGCGCGATGTAGGAGAAGACCGTGAAAGCGCCGGTCAGGATAAGCAGGGTCTGGGCAAGGATGGGCAGCACGCCAGGGCGCAGCGCTGCGCGTAACCGCTCACTGAGCGGCAACCGTACACCAACCAGCCCGCGTGGCAGGCGCCAGGCCAGCACGAGCCCCGCCAGCGTGCCAAGTGCGGCCACCGCAAAGAAGGTGCCGCGCCAGCCGGCGAAGGTTCCCAGAAGCGCGCCGAGCGGTGCTCCCACCGCCACCGCAACGGTCGTGCCACCGACCACGACGGAGATGGCGCGCGCACGGTGATGCGCATCGACCAGCGCCACTGCCGTTGCCTGTGCGGTCGCGGCAAAGAGGCCCGACGCCAGCGCCATCACGATACGCGCAGCAAGCAGCACGGCGAAGGAAGACGAAAGCCCGGCAACGATATTGCCGAGCACGAAGAAAGCCAGCGTCCACAGAATGATGCGACGGCGATCCCAGTCGCCGGTCAGTGTCGCCAGAACCGGCGCGCCGACGGCATAAGCCAGTGCAAAGGCGGTGATCAGCACACCGGCCACCGGCACAGAAATACCGGCATCCGCCGCGATCTCCGGCAGCAAGGCTGAAATGACAAAGCCCTCGGTCGAAATGGTGAACGAGCCGAGCGCGAGCCAGTAGAGGCGCTTGTCCATGGGATGTCCTTAGTTCAAAGATTATTGAACAATTGAACCTGCCTCGACGATTTGTCAATCGCTCGCAGCAAGGCTTTGTTCAAAAAACATTGAATATTTGAACAAGGGTTGGCGGTTTTTCAATTCCGTGGCACAAGTCTCCTGTCAGCATCATGTCAGCGGACCGTCCAGGCGCGCGGTTTGCCGGCGCATTGAATCAGGCCAAAAACGACCCTACCTTGAGCGCATGTCGATGACCTTGCCGCATCCCACCACCGACCAGATCAGCCTGCCACTGGTGCTTTCCGTGCTGGGCGATCCGACCAGGCTGGCCATCGTTGCCCACCTTGCCCGCTGCGAAGGTGGCAAGGGGCGGATGAACTGCAGCCGCTTCCTGGCATTGGGTTCGAAGACCAACCTCAGCTACCATCTGGCCAAGCTGCGCGAAGCGGGTGTCACCCGTACCGAGGCAGTCGGCACGCAGCGCTTCCTCACTTTGCGCCGCGAGGATCTCGATCAGCGCTTTCCCGGCCTGCTCGACAGCATCGTTGCCGGTGCCGAACTCGCCGGGATCCCCAAGCTCGAGGACACGCTCGAGGTGGCGTAGCGCCCGAAAGCTGAAACGTGAGGCGTTCCGAAGGACGCGGAGCTACGCCTTGAACAGCTCGTTGTAGATGCTGACCCATTTTGCCAGCGGCTCGCCGGCATCGGCGGGCGTCATCATCCTGTACTTGAAGCCTGCGGTAACAGGGCTGGTTCCCGGCTCTTTGGGCGGGATGCGTGGATCGGCGGGCGGATAACCTGCGTCCCGCACCAGCCCCTGCCCTTCCTGTGAGCAGAGATATTCAATGAACAGCCTGGCTGCATTCGGATGCGGCGCATTTTTGGCCAGGAAGATAGCACCGAGATGGCCGACAAACGGTTCGGTTCTCGCTGCCTTCACCGGCGCTCCCTTCGCCCGGCTGATATAGGTCTGGTGATTGTAGATCATCAGACCGATTGGATACTGGCCAGCGATGACGTTATCCAGAACCACGCGCTGATTGCCGGCAACGTTGACGATCCTCTGCTTCGAGAGTTTCTTCAGGTAATCTATGCCCTGTTCGTCACCCATGCTGTGCAGCACATTGGCAATGAAGCCGGCGGGGCCCGACAGTGCGGGTGTATCTGCCCAGGCCATTTTACCTTCCCATTTCGGATCGAGCAGATCCTCATAGCTCCTGGGCGCTTCGTCTTCGCTGACCAGGTCGGTGTTGTAGCCGGTGGTCAGATAGATCGAATAGATGGCCGTGTAGTAACCGTCCTTGTCCTTCATATCAGGTGAGAACGACGCGGCATTGGACGGCTGGTACTGGCCGACAAGTCCGGAAGCAAGCAGGGGTGGAAAGACCGCACCGGAAGAATCGAACAGGTCGGCCAGGTTCTGGCCGGCATTGGCCTCGCTGCGCATGCGCAGCACGGTCTCCGCCTCGGTGACCGAGGTAAACCGCACGTCGATACCGTAGCGCTGCCTGAAACCAGCCGCCACCGGCCGCACCAGCTGGTTGACGACGATGCCGGTGTACCAGGTGATGCTGCCTTCTTCGCGAGCCCGTGCGACGAGCGCTTCGTCAGGCTCCGCGAACGCCTTTCCGCCGAGTGCGCCGACAGTGAGGACCGAAGTGGCCGTGACCAGCAATTCGCGTCTCGTGAGCATCGCAAATCCCCTCTTGCATTGGCATGGTGCCGCGGGAATTGTCGGTCCGGCGAAATTGTCTCGTCAAAGGAGTTTAGCTGGCGATAGCGGTGAGATTTACTCATCCCGCCTCGACACGGTTCCGAGATGCCCATGGGCAAGCCGGCAGCTTTCCGATTGTCATGACGACAGGTTGATCTCTTCCACCTCGGGAGCGATCGGGAACGGATTGACCGAATAGGAGTTCGACGTCAGGCCACTGCCGGTACGGATGATGACGCGTTCTTCCTTGAAGCGCTCGAAAGTGGCGCGGGAAATCCGCATCGATTTGCCCTTGGCATCGGCGGCTGCGACTTTGTTCGACCAGGGAAAATAGGTGATCGTCGCGACACGCTTTAGGAAGCGTTTTTCCTTGTCGCTCAGTTCGATTGAAATGCCTGCTCCACCCATGTCGGGACAATACGAGCAAGCCGGAATTTGTCCAGCGGGACAAAAGACAAAGCGTCTCTGAGGCTTGCGTGCCTGGCCAAAATTCCGGGTAATACTATCCGCCCACCACGCGCTTATTTGGCGACGGCCAGCACGATGGCGATCACCACGAGAAGAGGGCCCATCCACTTGAACTGCTTGATGAGATGTTCCCACCACCCCGGTTGCGCGGGATTGGCCTGGATGGGGAAGGCAAGCAACCCAAATCCTACCCCGGACATCCACAGCCCGGCGCAGAACATGATGAACTGATCGATATAGTCTGCGATCATTGTTCCAGGACCTTGCTCAGTTCGCCTTGACCAGAACCACGCGACGGTTCTTTGCGCGACCCTCGTCATTGTCGTTGGAAGCGATCGGCGCCATCATGCCGGCTCCCGCCGCTGTAAGCCGCTTCTCATCGATTTCGTACTTTGATGCCAATGCCGCCTTGACCGCCTGTGCACGGCGCGACGAAAGATCGATGTTGTGATCGAAGCTGCCCTGGTTGTCCGTATGACCGACCACAAGCACGGCCATTTTCGGATCGTCCTTCAACAGGGTGGCGATCTCCTTCAGGGTGGGGTCGGACTCCGGCTTTATGTCGGCTTTGTCGGTGTCGAAAAAGATGCCGTAGAGCGAGATCGATCCCGTGGCCGAAAGCGATTCGTTCATCTTCGCGGCTTCGACGACCACCATTTTCTTGTCTCGCGCCTTGGGCTCCAGGACCTGGACAACCGCCACCGTGCGGCCGTTCAGTTCCTTGCAATAGAGGTCGTCGATCATGGTGTAGGTCTGCACCGCAACATAGGCATCACCGCCATTCTCCAGCACCTTGGCCGTGAAATAGCGCTGGTCGCTGATCGTCGACGCGAGCGCGCATTTACCGTTGCTGAAGTCCGCGTCCTTCAGGTCGCTGTCGTGGAAGAAGAACATCGTCAGGCTCATGTCGTTGCCGCCGCCGCCGGAAGCTCGATCGGCAGCCCCGCCGCATTCCTCCTTCTTGCACTCGAACAGCACCTCGCCGCCCTTCTGGGCGATCACATCCTGGTAGTTGCGCAGCACCTCCAGCGGCGAGCGGTCCGGCGGCAGGACATAGGCGATGCGCGTGAGGGCGCCTTCGGCCTCGACCTTCTTCTCAGGTGCGAACTTCCGGTTGTTGTTCTTATCGCGGGCATCTGCATCCTCACTGGGCTTCAGCGCCGAGAGCGGCAGGGTGAAATCCGTGTAGGCGAGCTTCTCGTAGGAGACGATGAAGGAGCCGTCATATCGTTTGACCAGCGCATTGTCGGATGCGCCGTCAATGTCGGCCGTTGGATTGGTGGCGTCTGCGAGGCCTGAGGTAACTGTGACTATGAGAGCCGAGACCATGGCAACGGAAAGAGCGGCGATGCGGGTGAAAATCCGGCTGTTCATGCTTCCCCCAAAACGATGAAAACGGCTCGTGGGCAGAAGATCACACCGCGCGCTGACCGACAAGCAGCCCTGCTCATCGTTGGCGACACGTTCCGCCAGACTAATCCAGGCTAATACTGAGCGATGTTTTTGAGCATCGGCACAACGAAGATCGACACCGCGGCCAGTCCGAAGGCCCACAAGGCGATGGGCCCGAAGAACGCCACCGGCATCAGGATGGCCCAGGGTGCGTGAGGCATGATTTTCTTGCGTAGGGCATAGGCTGACAGGATCAGGCTGTAGGCGCCGCCGATCGTGGTGGTGAGCGCCACGAAGGAGACGATGGCCGCCAGAAGTCTTGCCAGCCCCCCGTATTCCAGTATCTCCGGGCTCCATGCGAACACCGTCACGGCCGTACACAGGGCCGTCCAGGTGAAGACGGTCAAAGCCGTTCTCAGGAAATCCAGGTACTCTTTCGCCACTTCATCCTTGGTCATGTGCCGGCTCGCTGCTCTCGAACGTTTCCATGGTCACCTGATGCCGAAACAGCGCGCTGGCCGCAAGGAAAAGCGGGAGATGCAGGAGAAGGCCCGAGGCTCACTGTACCGGCCAGGATAGCTATACAGATTATCGAATTTGTACTGCACTGTCCCTGTCCATCCCGGCAGAGCCTGCTTAGACAGCAACACATGAACACGATTGACTGGTCCCCCATCCGGATCGGCGCCCTGGCCCCACTGACCCCGCCCGGCTGGGTCCAGGCCGGCCGGCACCTGCTTGCCGGGCTTGAACTGGGTATCGACGAAATCAACGCCACTGGTGGCATCGCCGGAAGGCCACTTGAGCTGGTGGTACGGGACACCGCCGCTGATCCCCGGAAAGCCGCGGCGGTCGTCGAAGAACTTGCAGACCTGGGCGTGGCCGCCCTGGCGGGGGAGTACCACAGCGTGGTCGCTCGGGCCGCCGCAACCAGTGCAGACGCCTTTCGCCTGCCGTTCCTCTGCTCGTCGGCAGTTCTCGACACCCTCACCGAGCAACCGACGCAATGGGTCGCACGCCTCGCCCCGCCACAGTCCCGCGGCTGGCAGGTCTATGCGGACTTCCTGCTCGCGGCCGGCCACAGCCGGATCGTACTGGCGCTCGATCAAAGTGTCTACTGGGCTTCAGGTGCCCGCATTCTGCGTGACAGCCTGGGCCGGCACGGCGGAACGGTCATCGAGCTCGACGCGCGCGGCCTCACCCCTCTGGCGCTCTGTGACGAACTCGCCAGCCATCGCGCGACGGCCCTGCTGCTGCTGGTCGGCTATCCGCAGCCGGCGGTGTCTCTTGTCAGGACCGTGCGCCAGCGCCTGCCGGAGGTCATGATCGGCGCACCGGCCGGACAGCCGGAGCTTGCCGATCTGGCGACGCTGCCCGGTGGCGCGGGGATACCATTCCTGCGCTACCTGCCTGAACACCTGAGCACACTCGGCATGCGTGTTGAAACAGACCTTCGCCGGCGCCTGCCGGAAACACCTTCCTTCGTCGCGTTCGAGGGCTATGACACCATCGCCGTCCTCGCCGAGATACTGCGTTCTCACGGCACAGATCGCGATCGGATCGCCGAAGCCTGGCCAGACGTCACGGTCGAAGGCACACGTGGCCCGATCCGGTTCTCCCGCACCCAGGGCATCAGCGTCTGGCAATGGACCTGGCCACCTATCCAGGTGGCCGACCGGGATCCGGCGGAACCTGACCGTTTCCGGGTCCTCCATACAGACTGAGCCCCTGCCGCCTCATGCAACGTTACGGGCTGCATCACGAAGTGCGCAGCCGCCCACAATCCCGCCCTCCCTTTGCCCGAAACCGGACATACGTGACGTTTCCATGACTGTTTTGCGACAGGAGAGGAACCGTGGCGACAGGTCTCCATAGCGGGCATTCCCCAAACGTCGATGTTCCTCGCGGTACGGATCAATTCCGGCCCCTGATGGGAGCGTTTCTGATTGTCGGCATCGTGACGGTGGTTGCTGCCTTCGTCGCCGTCGAGGCGCCCGATCTTCGCCCCTTGCTGCTGCAGGAAGACGGCATCGTCGAAATGGCTACCGCGATCTTCTTCGCAATGGCTGCGTTCGGCGCCGCAGCCTCCCTCGCTATGTGGGGAATGCGGCTCCCTCTGCTGCTGGCGGGGCTGGTCGGTTTCGCCGAGCTGATGGACGAAACCAGCTTCGGTTCGCGCCTGTTCGGCTTCCAGCCACCGCCCCTCTACGGTGGCGGACAGCTGGATGGCTTCCACGACCTGCTCATCGTCGTCTTTCGCCTGGCACGCGACCTGAGCCCGTTCCTCGCCTGGCTCCTGGTGGGTTTGCTGCTTGTCGGCTCCGCCGCACTCGCGGGTTTTGTCGCGACGCAACTGCTCAAGGGATTCCGTGGCGATCTGAAACATCTTTCGAGCCATACGTTGTTTTTTGGACATGTCGCCTTCATCGGCCTCGCACAAGTGATCGACATCTCCGCATCGTTGTCACCTGCCCTTTCGGCGATGGAGGAAGTCTTTGAGCTTGACGCTGCGATCCTGCTGGCCTTCTACGTTCTGCAGCAGGCTCGCCTGGAGCAAGTTCAGCAAAAACACGCAGCGGTTTTGCGGCCGGAATCGCGTAAAACAAGGAGCTAGGGCGTTTTCGAGAGAACGGAAACGTTCTAGCGTGGACCGCCGGTCGCCGACGGTCGTAGTCTGGTTTCGCTCAACGATAGCGTGGGAAACACGATGCATTTGTATGCCGCCCGTCTGCTGGTTGCTCTGGCCGTCAACGTCGCTCTGGCGGGTGTGCTCCCGCTCTCGACCGCAACGGCCAATGCAGCCGAAAGCGTCGAGACCATCGTGCTGATCCGCCATGGCGAAAAGCCGCCGCAGGGGCTCGGCCAGCTCAACTGCCAGGGTCTTAACCGGTCTCTGCGGTTGCCTGGCGTGATCAAGGCGCGTTTCGGGGTTCCCACCGCCATTTTCGTGCCCAATCCGGCAGACCAGAAAACAGACAAGGGCACGGCCTATGATTATGTCCGGCCGCTTGCCACGGTCGAGCCGATGGCCATTGGCTTCGGACTGCCTGTCAACGCCGGCATCGGCGTCGAAGACATTGCAAAGCTCAAGGACAGGCTGGAAGACAAGGCCTATGCAAATGCGCTTGTTGTCGTTGCCTGGGAGCACAAGCAGCTGGTCAAGCTGGCACGCAAGATCATGAAGGATCACGACGGCGATCCCGACTCCGTGCCCAAATGGCAAGGCGACGATTTCGACGGCATCTATGTCGTGCGGCTCACCCGCAAGGATGGCGACACCACCGCGACATTCCAGACCGCCAAGCAAGGTCTGAACGGCCTGCCGGAGACCTGCCCCGACCGCTAGAGCGTCTCCGTTTTTTTAACGGAGACGCGGAAACGCTCTAATTCTCTGTTTTCACGCAATTCCGGACGGAAAACCGCTATGCACTTTTCCTGGAATTGCTCCGGGCCGGACCGGCTGCTCCCTTCAAAATCCACATACCGACGGTGAAACGGTTCACATCCGGCTTTCCGGCCCTGCTGTACACAAAGCATGCCCTGGCTGGGCGTGAGCCGTGTCCCGGCATCAAGTTCCGCCGGCTGGGGTCGGGATGGGATAGGGCACGGAGGCGGGCCATGGAACCGATGTTCTGGATAGCGGGAACCGTGATCCTTCTCATCCCGTTTGTCGGCACGCTGGCGATGCGGAACTGGCTGACCAGCTTGCTCGCCGTCGCCGTTTTGGCCTTCGCAATCTCATGTTTCTGGATCTGGCAGGAGTACCGCTACGGCGGCAATGACGCTGCACAGGCTCTTGCCCGCATCGTCACCGGCATCTGGCTCGCCGGGCTCGCCGCCGGCTTTGCGATCAACATTGGTCTGCTGTGGCTGCGCCACCGCAGACGCACGGCTCCTTGGGTTCGTGCCCGCTAGGGGATCGAAACTCGCAGCTATGGCAACCAATTACCAGGCCACTACCATCACCGTTGCCAGGCTCATGCCGACCACCAGGCAGCTCGTATAGATTGTCCAGTAGAGTTTGACGGACATTATCGTGTTCCCCTTTGAGAACGGAGAACGGTCGCGGCAAGCGACGCGTTCCAAAAATCTGCCGTCACGTCGATGTATTCTGCCGGCAACAATCAGATGTCGGACAATACTTCCTCCACCTCTGGCGTGACCGGGGCGTTGATCGGTTTGTAGGTGTTGGAGGTAACGTGGCTGGAAGAGCGGATGAGAATGCCATCATCACGCAGCCGTTCGAACATCGCCCGCGACAGCCGCATCGCCTTGCCGTTGCTATCGACGGCTTTCACCTTGTTCGTCCAGGGGAAATGAGTGACCTTGTGCACGCGCTTGAGGAAGCGCTGTTCCTTCTCCGTCAATTCGATCATGAGCGTGTCTCCATCGCGCCAAGGCGATTGACACCATCAGCGCGGCCACGGCGCGCGCATGCGCAACGCGCTGCCTGCCGTGTCGTCTGCAAGGATGCGATTGTTATGCGCAAAGCGCTGGAACGCCTGACGGGCTTCCTTGCCGGTGCGTTGCCCCTTCAGCGCCTTGCGGCAGACTGCGATGGCGCCGGTGTGGTCGAGGTCCGGAATGCCTTGCCAATGGGTCAGGATGTCATAAGCGTCCCGCGCGTTTTGCACATCGCGCGGATCATCGATGTGGATAGGCACGGGACGGTCGAAATTCGGGTTCGCCATTTGTATGGGCTCCTCAAGTGGGATTTCATTCCACTATGAGAAACGGGCGAGAACTGGTTTGCCGTCGTCACAAATGAAGAACCGGCATCAGAGTTCGTGAGGAAGCAAACCCGAAAGATCGCGACGCGCTCTAGGCGCGGTCCAGTTCGTAGACCGTATATCCGTTCTCCTTGCCCTTTTCCCGAAAACCGAGAACCCGGAACCATTTGGCGATCTCGGGGCGATCGGACCAGCTGAACGAATCGATCGGCAGATTGCCGCAAAGCGCCTGGATGCGCCGGATGTGCGCCTTGCAGAATCGGACGCTGCCGCGCGCGAAAAAGCTTTCATGAGCCGCGAACGCCGTCTGGGCGGTCTCACCGGTTTCCTGCCAGGCGATGATGGCAACGGGGTTTCCGCTTTCCAGCAAGGTATGGGCCCGGCCCTCCTTCAGACTCATCAGGAATTCATCCTTGGCGTCTTCGATGTTGAGGCCGGCTGCGGTGTACTGGTCGGCCATGCGCAGGGAGAGATTGCGAAAGATCTCGGCAAGATCGCCGGGGGTCGCTGTTCGATAATCCATTGCTCACTCCTTCTGGGAGCGGCGACGCTACCCGCCAGGGTGCCGCCGGGCAACTCACAATCGCCCGCAGCAGGGATGGTCGGCTGATGCCGACAGAGTAAATCACCCGGACCAGGTCAGGCGGATCTTTTCTCATACGGCTTCAGCGTCGTCGAAAAGATGCGCGTCAGTGCCGCCACCGCCTCCTCGCGCGTCAGGCGGCCTGTCGCGGCATCCTGTGCCAAGGCTTCAGCGGCTCCGAGCAGGCCCTTGTAAAGCGCGCCAGCCATTGCGGAATCGAGATCGATCAGCCTGCCGAAGGCCCGGCGGTAGCGTTCGACATAACCGTCACGCAGCGCCTGGCGGAAAGCGGCCGTTTCCTCTGTCGCAGCAAGGGCGGCAAAGGTGGCGCCCATTTCAGGCCCCATGTCGAGGACGCAGCCTACATAGGTCGAAGCGAAGATCTGCGCGACCGCATCCACGGAATCGCCACCGGCGTCGAGTACTCTGGTCTGTGCCGCAAGCTGCCGGTCATTGTAGTCGTCGCACAGTGCGATCAGCAGGCCTGCGCGCGTCCCAAAGTGCTCGTAGGCGATCGGCTTGGAAACGCCGGCCTGCTCAGCCAGATGCCCGAGCGTCAGCGCCTCGGTGCCTTCCCTGCCGATGACATGGCGCGCCGTTTCCAGCAACTGCTGGCGCCGGTCGGCTTTGGCCAGCCGCTTTGTCTGGTTCATTTCCTGCACCGAATTCTTTTCGTCGCCCGCTTGAACGGCATACTCGACCGCTTATGTTACCAACAGTAAGTTACGATCAGTAGCTTACTGATCGTAATATAGGAGAGACACGATGTCTGTTGTAGCCCAGGAAATTCTCTTGAACAGCCGTCCCGCCGGTGCCCCTACCCTCGATACGTTCCGTTCCGCTACCCGCTCCCTGCCTGCGACCGGCGATGGCCAGTTGCTTGTCCGAACACTGTGGATGTCGGTCGACCCCTACATGCGCGGCCGCATGCGCGACCAGCCGAGTTACATCGCGCCTTTCCAGGTCGGCGAGGCGCTCGAGGGGGCTGCTGTCGGCGTGGTCGAGGAATCGCGGACCGAGGGCTTCGCCAAGGGTGACGTGGTGAGCCATTTCTCCGGCTGGCGCGACCATGCCCTGATCGACGCCCAGACCGCCACCAAGGTCGATCTTGCCGCCGCACCCGCCGAAGCCTGGCTCGGACCGCTCGGCGTTCCCGGTTTCACCGCCTTTGTCGGCCTCGAACGCTTCGGGGCACTCAAGGCAGGGGAAACCGTCTTCATCTCGGCCGCGGCCGGCGCGGTCGGCTCGATGGCCGTCCAGATCGCCAAGGCCAAGGGTGCCCGTGTCATCGCCTCGGCGGGCAGCGATGATAAGGTCGCCTGGGTCCGCGAGCTCGGCGCCGACGAGGTCATCAACTACAAGACGACCCAGGACCTGACGGCAGCGCTGCGCAAGGCAGCCCCGGAAGGTCTCGACGTCTATTTCGACAATGTCGGCGGCAGCCACCTCGACGCAGCCCTCGCGGCCGCCAAGGATTCCGCCCGCATCGTCATCTGCGGCATGATCGCGGGTTACAATGACGAGCTGCCGACCGAGACCATGCATCACTTGTCCGCCATCATCATCAAGCGGCTGTCGGTGCGCGGCTTCATCGTCCTCGACCACTATGATCTCTATCCGGAATTCTCCGCGGCGATGATCGGCTGGCTGAAAGACGGCAAGGTCAAGTCGCGCGACACCGTCTATGACGGCCTCGACAATGCGCCGAAGGCATTCCTCGGCCTGTTCAGTGGCGACAACACCGGCAAGATGCTGGTGAAGCTCGCCGATCGATAGATTGTCCAGCATGCCGTCCGGCGGTCGTTTCCTCCGGACGGCATTCCGGCATTCATTTGCGATTTTTTTCTGGCCATGTCGGAACGTGACCCGCCCGTCCGTCCTAGGGCGGACTTCGGAATTGGCCGAGGAAAAGATCCTGGAGACCATCATGAGAAAGATCATCGTCGCCACCTTCGTCAGCCTCGACGGTATCATGCAGGCGCCGGGCGGACCGCAGGAAGACCCGACCGGCGGCTTCAAATTCGGCGGCTGGGTCGCCTCCCGTTTCGACGAGGAGCTGGGAGCGGCGCTCGGCGAGATCTTCGGCCGCCCCTATGATCTTTTGCTCGGTCGAAAGACATACGACATCTTCGCCGCGCACTGGCCCTTCATCAAGGACGGCCCGGACCAGGCGATCGCCGACAGCTTCAACAGCATCACCAAATATGTCGCCTCGCGCTCGACCCCGCAGCTCGCATGGCAGAAGAGCCAGTTGCTCGGTTCCGATGTCGTCGCGGCGCTGAAGAAGCTGAAGGCCGAAGACGGCCCCGACCTTCTGGTGCAGGGCTCCGGCGATTTCCTGCAGACCTTGTGGAAGCACGGCCTGGTCGACGAACTCAGCGTCCTGACCTTCCCGGTTCTGCTCGGCAAGGGCAAGAGACTGTTCGGCGACAGCGTCGCGCCATCCGGCCTGAAGCTGGTGAAGGCGAAGTCTTATCCGAGCGGTGTGATCGTGGCCAACTACGTGCCGGACGGCGACGTCAAGACAGGCGACTTCACGCTGGGCGAGCCGTCCGAAGCCGAGCTGGAGCGCCGCAGGAACCTCAGCTGAGGTCGGACCCACCTTGCCGCGAGGCCGGCAAACAGGGCCTGGCATCCTCCCGATCGAACGGAGCGCTTCCATTGGAAGCGCTCCGTTTTCGCGATGTACTAGGTCATCGTCGGGATCGCTTTCGGCTTGATTTCGCGCGCCGCTCGATGCCTGCTGACGGACGTGCGGGAGGCATTGGCCGATCGGTGGGAGATCGCGACAATGAGATGGGCAGGTCTGGCGCTTCTGGCGCTGGCACTCTTCGCATCCTCAGCCCTTGCACAGCAGGCTGACCTCGACAGCCAGCTCGAACAGGAGAACATGCGTCTCCGCCTCGACCCGAACGACATCGCTGCTCATCAAAGGCGCGCGTCGATCTGGTTCCGCAACGGCGACAACAAAAAGGCGATCACCGATCTCGACGAGGTGATCCGGCTGATGCCGCAACACGCCCAAAGCTACAACAACCGTGCCACCGCCTATCTGCGCATGGAAGAGCTCGACAAGGCGGTGGCGGACTACAGCCGTTCGATCGAACTTGGCTACGCCCGCGCCTACAGCGGCCGCGGTGCTGCCTATACGCTGATGAACAGATACGACCTTGCCTTCGCGGATCTCGACCAGGCGCTTCGGGCCAACCCCGACGATGCCGACGCGATCGGCAACCGCGCCATGGCCTTCGCACAGCAAGGGCAATTCGACCGTGCGTTCCCGGACTATGACAGGGCCATACAGCTCTCCCCGAACAACGCCGTATTCTACCAAGGACGCGGCGACGCCTGGTTCCGGGTGAGCCAGCCCGACAAGGCCGTAGCTGATCTCAGCAAAGCAGTGGATCTCGACCCGGGAAACATCCAGGCCCATTTCACCCGCGGCAAAGCCTACGCACAGCTCAACCGCCAGGATGAAGCCATCGCCGATTTCAACCGGGCTATCGAACTGATCGGAAACCGACGAGTGAAGGGGCACGCGATCATCTATGTCGCACGGGCCAATGCCTACGCCTTTTCCGGGCACTCCGAGGCCGCCATCGCCGATTTCGACAAGGCGGTCGAGATCGATCCGAGTATCGCCATGGCGTTCAGCGGCCGCGGCACCATCTATGCGACGCTCAAGCAGTTCGACCGCGCTCTGGCCGACATGGACAAAGCCGTCTTTCTCGATCCCGACGATGCCGACATCTACAATTCCCGCGGAACGGTGCTGTTTCTGCTTGGGCAGCCGGACAAGGCGATCGCCGATCTGGACAAAGCCATCGACTTCAATCCGAAACAGTTCAAGGCCCACGTCAACCGCGGCGCGGTATACGCCACGAAAGGACGTCTCGACGAAGCGATCGCCGACTACAACGAGGCGGAGAAGCTGCGGCCGATGGATCCCGAGCCCTTCTATCGTCGCGGTCTGGCCTACAGGCAGCAGGGCGAGATCGCCAAAGCCAAGGCCGATCTGAAAAAAGCGCTGCGCCTCATGCCGCACTTCCCCGAGGCAAAGCAGGCGCTGGAGGATTTGAAAAGCGGCAACAAGAAATGAGGTTCAGGGTCGCCAGGCATACCGTCCCGGCATAACGACGGCGGTTTCACTCGATTGGCAAACCCGCCTATTTCCGCGTAGGTCCGAACGGCTCGATGCGCGGGTTGGAGAATGGGCCCTTCACCGCCTGGCCGCCCGTATCCGCGGTCGGACGTTGGCTGATGGCGGTTTCGTGGACCTGCACGGCATAGAGCCCCTTTTGCGGATCGAGCACGACCACGCCGAAACCCTTGTCCATCTCGGCGGCGGGCACGCCAAGCAGTTCGGCGGCCCGGTCGAGGCCGGGTTCGCCTTCGGGACAGGCAATGGTCATGAGCACCATGGCGCGGGACATATCCGCTTCATCTCTTCGTTTGCCAGACGATCCTCGTCCGAAAAGCTCGCAATATCTGCCTTGCAGACCCTGGCTTGTGGATCCCCACCGGCACTGGTCTACAGCCCGAAATGCTCGGCTACCGGCAGTGGATCGATGATCCCGGCGCCGTAGTCGTTGTTCCATCCGGACTTCGGGCAGGGCTGCTTCCGTGCCTCGGCCTTTATACGGTCAAATAGGTCGCGCGGCGAGATTTTGCTACGCGGCAGACCGCTGCGGATCGCCGCGACACAGCCCGCCGCGACCGGGCTCGCTGTCGACGTGCCGGTATCGGGCGAGCCTTCGCCGAAAGCCTGCGAACCGAGGAAATGGCTGTAGCTGGTGAGGTCGGGTTTTTCGCGCGCCATGCCGGGAATGGCCGGCCCCTGGCTGGAGTAGCCAAGGCGCGTACCCTCAATGTCGCAGGCGGCAAGGGTGAGCACGTCGGGATGCGCATTGGCGCCGCTGATCGAGTGGCGCGTTACGCCCTGGCAGCGGCCGCTCGGGCAGTCGGCGCCGCAATTGCCGGCGGCGAACAGCACGTCGGCCCCTGCCCGCGCGATCGTGCCGACCATGATGTTGAACGGATGGTTCGGATTGTCGGCGTAGCGGCCGGGATGGCCGGACGGGAAATCCCAGCTCGGATGGTACATGCCCCAGCTGTTGTTGATGACCAGTGCCTTGTATTTCCAGTTCGGACCGGTGAACTGCTGGTGCAGGTATGAGAAGGCCAGCAGCGCATCGCTCAGGAAACCGGCCATGACGCTGCCGCCTGGCGTCTCCGACTGCAGGATCGGGAAATCGAGCAGGCTGCAGGCCGGCGCTGCGATCAGAGCGTCATAGGCACACATCGTGCCATGGTCGACCGCATAATCGCCGGGCGTGTTCCTGATGTTGGACGGCGCCCAGGAGATCTTCCTGTCGAGCTTCGGCGCCATACCCTGCGCCTTCAGGTGTTTGATGTTGATGCCGGTGTCCATGATGGCGAGCGCGACATCCTTGCCCTGCAGACCCTTGTCCTTCAGCCGGTCGAGTTTGAGCACGCTGGCGACGTCTTCATACGTGCCGACGGCGTCCACGCCGCAATAAGGGTCCTTGAACATGCCGATCTGCGGATCGGCGAAGATCTGCACGCCGCGGCCGGAGCTGCGCACATCGTCGATGCGGTTGGCCTCGATCGTGCCGCGCACAGCAAAGACCGGCGCCTTCTCGATATGCGAGGCAGCCAGCCTCACCTTGCCCGGCGTGCGCGCCGCGATCGGCAATGGTGGAAAGCCCGGATCGACCAGCAGTCCGCCCTTTTTGGTCGGGGCGGCGATCGGGTCGTAGCGTTCCCTCGAGAAGGCAAGCTGACTGCTCTCCCGCACGAGAGCCTTGGCCGGAAAGGTGACGATGACGGACACGCGCATGACATGGACCTCCTCGTTGTGTCGACCCTAACACAGGCCGGCGGAGGGTGGAGTAAACTTGGGCGGACATGCTGACATATGCCTGCCATCAAAGCGGACAGCAGCACTCCCCTGCAGCGGCATCAAAGGCCACTGCTTTATACCCGTCCGGCAAACAAGCGGACCGGCGCGGCAAAACGGCAACGGTATCGTGCATTTTCGGGGTTACATCGACGAAAACTCTCCCCTATAAGGCCCGCCTAGCCTGATACAAGAATCCATCCTGCGCACCCTGGCCGGGCCTCTGCGACGCATCGTCATGCGAAACGGAGAATCCCCCGCCCCGGGTCTTCCGCGCAGGCTCAAGAACGGACCGAAACCATGCCAAGACGCACCGACATCAAGTCCATCCTGATCATCGGTGCCGGTCCTATCGTCATCGGCCAGGCCTGCGAGTTCGATTACTCCGGCACACAGGCGTGCAAGGCGCTCAGGCAGGAAGGCTACCGCGTCATCCTGGTCAACTCCAACCCGGCCACGATCATGACCGATCCGGAGCTGGCGGACGCCACCTATATCGAGCCGATCACGCCGGAGGTGGTGGCCAAGATCATCGCCAAGGAGCGGCCGGATGCGCTGCTGCCGACCATGGGCGGCCAGACGGCACTGAACACCGCGCTTTCGCTGCGCCGCATGGGCGTGCTCGAGCGCTACAATGTCGAGATGATCGGCGCCGATGCGCACGCCATCGACAAGGCCGAGGACCGTTCACTTTTTCGCGAGGCCATGGCCAAGATCGGCCTGGAAACACCGCGCTCGATGCTGGCCAACGCATCCGCCGTCAAGGATGAGGATCGCAAGAAGCACGAGGCCGAGCGCGCCGCACTGAAGGCTTCGGGTGCCGACAATCTCGACGCCGCCCTCGATGCTCTAGAAACGCAGTGGAACCTCGGCGAAGGCGACCGCAAGCAGCGCTACATCAACCACGCCATGGCGATCGGCGCCCAGGCGCTCGACCATGTCGGCCTGCCCGCCATCATCCGCCCCTCCTTCACCATGGGCGGCACCGGCGGCGGCATCGCCTACAACCGCACCGAATTCTTCGAGATCGTCGGCTCCGGCCTCGATGCCTCGCCCACCACTGAAGTGCTGATCGAGGAATCGGTGCTCGGCTGGAAGGAATACGAGATGGAGGTCGTGCGCGACCGCGCCGACAACTGCATCATCGTCTGTTCGATCGAGAACATCGACCCGATGGGCGTGCATACCGGTGACTCCATCACCGTGGCCCCGGCGCTGACCTTGACCGACAAGGAATACCAGATCATGCGCAACGCCTCGATCGCGGTGCTGCGCGAGATCGGCGTCGAGACCGGCGGCTCCAACGTGCAGTTCGCCGTCAATCCGGCCGATGGTCGCCTCGTCGTCATCGAGATGAACCCGCGCGTCTCGCGCTCCTCGGCGCTCGCTTCCAAGGCGACCGGCTTCCCGATCGCCAAGATCGCCGCCAAACTCGCCGTCGGCTACACGCTGGACGAGCTGGAGAACGACATCACCGGCGGCGCCACGCCCGCCTCCTTCGAGCCGTCGATCGACTACGTCGTCACCAAGATCCCGCGCTTTGCCTTCGAGAAATTCCCCGGCGCCTCGCCGGTGCTGACGACGGCCATGAAGTCGGTCGGCGAAGTGATGGCCATCGGCCGCACCTTCCAGGAATCGCTGCAGAAGGCTTTGCGTGGACTGGAAACCGGCCTCACCGGCCTCGACGAGATCGAGATCCCCGGCCTTGGCGGCAATGGCGGCGCCGACGACAGGAATGCCATCCGCGCCGCACTCGGCACGCCGACGCCGGACCGGCTGCGCATGGTGGCGCAGGCGATCCGCATGGGCACCTCGCTGGAAGAAGTGCACGCCATCTCCAAGATTGACCCGTGGTTCCTCGAACAGATCGGCGGCATCATCGCCATGGAAGCGCGCGTCCGCGAGCATGGCGTTCCGGAAGACGCCGCAAACCTGCGTATGCTGAAGGCCATGGGCTTCTCCGACGCCCGCCTGGCCTCGCTGACTGGCCAGGAAGCCGATGTCGTGGCCAAGCGCCGCGCCGCCCTCGGCGTCCATCCGGTCTACAAGCGCATCGACACCTGCGCGGCCGAATTCGCCTCGCCGACGGCCTATATGTATTCGACCTATGAGACGCCTTTTGCAGGCAGCCTCGCCGACGAAGCCAAGGTTTCGGATCGCAAGAAGGTCGTCATCCTCGGTGGCGGCCCCAACCGCATCGGCCAGGGCATCGAGTTCGACTATTGCTGCGTTCACGCCGCCTACGCGCTGCGCGAGGCAGGCTATGAATCGATCATGGTCAACTGCAACCCGGAGACGGTCTCGACCGACTACGACACCTCCGACCGCCTCTATTTCGAGCCGCTGACCGCCGAAGACGTGCTGGAGATCCTGCGCGCCGAAAAGGCAGCCGGTACGTTGCACGGCGTCATCGTGCAGTTCGGCGGCCAGACCCCGCTGAAGCTGGCGGATGCTCTGGAACGGGCCGGCATCCCGATCCTCGGCACCTCGCCCGACGCCATCGACCTCGCCGAAGACCGCGACCGCTTCCAGAAGCTGCTGCACAAGCTCGACCTGAAGCAGCCGAAGAACGGCATTGCCTATTCGGTCGAACAGGCCCGCACCGTGGCCGGCGAGCTCGGTTTCCCGCTGGTCGTGCGCCCATCCTATGTGCTGGGCGGCCGCGCCATGCAGATCATCCACGATGAAGGCATGCTGCAGACCTATCTGCTAGACACTGTTCCGGGCCTGGTACCCGAGGACATCAAGCAGAAATACCCCAACGACAAGACCGGCCAGATCAACACGCTGCTCGGCAAGAACCCGCTTCTGTTCGACACCTATCTGTCGGGCGCCATCGAGGTCGACGTGGACTGCCTGTGCGACGGCAAGGCAACATTCGTCTCCGGCATCATGGAGCACATCGAGGAAGCCGGCATCCATTCGGGCGACTCGGCCTGCTCGCTGCCGGTCTATTCGCTGCCGACCGAACTGGTCGACGAACTGGAGCGGCAAACCTCGGCGCTGGCCAGGGCCCTCAATGTCGGCGGCCTGATGAACGTGCAATACGCCATCAAGGACGGCGTCATCTACGTGCTGGAAGTGAACCCGCGCGCGTCGCGCACGGTGCCGTTCGTCGCCAAGACGGTCGGCAAGCCAATCGCCAAGATCGCCGCGCGCATCATGTCGGGCGAAGACCTCGACGGCGCCTTTGCCCATTACGGCGAGAAGCCGGACCCGCGCCGCCCTGGCCATGTCGCGGTCAAGGAAGCCGTGTTCCCCTTCGCCCGCTTCCCCGGTGTCGACATCCTGCTCGGGCCGGAAATGAAGTCGACCGGTGAGGTCATGGGCCTCGACCGCGACTTCGCCATGGCTTTCGCCAAGAGCCAGCTCGGCGCCGGCGTCGACCTGCCGCGCTCGGGCACGCTGTTCGTGTCGGTGCGCGACGAGGACAAGGCCGGCGCACTGCCCGCAGTGAAGCGCCTGGCAGGCCAGGGCTTCAAGGTGCTCGCCACCTCCGGCACCGCCCGCTACCTCAAGGAAAACGGCGTCGAGGCCGAGAAGATCAACAAGGTGCTGGAAGGCCGCCCGCACATCGAGGACGCCATCCGCAACCGCCAGGTGCAGATCGTCTTCAACACCACCGACGGCCAGAAGGCGGTGTCGGACTCCAAATCGCTGCGCCGCGCCACGCTGATGCAGAAGGTGCCTTACTACACCACGCTTGCCGGCATGGGCGCGGTGGCCGAGGCGATCGCAGCGCTACGCGCCGGCTCGCTGGAAGTGAGGCCGTTGCAGGAGTATTTTTGAGCTGGGGGCTGCTCGGAAACGAAGCGTTTGGCGTAAAAGCTCCATGCATATGACAGGGAAGCCGTTATTCGGCTTCCCCTACTTTTGCCCAGTGTCAGTATCCGCCTCAGCTGCGCGCCCTAGCAGAACGCCAACAAGCTGGAGGGCTTGTCATTCCTCGCCGCTTTGGCAAGCTCACATACATTTCAGCTAGGCGCCATTGTCAGTTACGCTAAGTTGGCGAGCCCGATTGCAACAGGAGCTGCTCACCTTGGGAAGCGAACGAAAGTCAACGTTGTTGCGTTTCCTGGCGACATTGCTCGCTGCTGCGGGACTTTCCGGCCCCGCGCCTGCTCAACGCGTCTCCGAAAACATGGAGTTGATGGGTGCGATCGCGCGTGAGATCGTCAATTGCAGAGAACTGGACGGTGTTGATTGGGTCGAGGTTTCAGCAATCTTTGCCATGAACGACAAAGGCAGCGTGAACGAAAGTTACGGTTATGCTTATGACCGTAGCGGCAGACCGCACGCCGTAGCCTTTCTGTACGATCCGATCGAACGGGCGGTCGAGCACTATCACGAATGGCTTCGGCAGAAAGCCGACAAGGGCATGATCAAGATGCTTTTCCAGTTCAACCGGGAGACGCAGAAGGTCAACGCCGATTTCGAGTATGACAATCCGGACCGTTGGCAGGTGACGCCGGACAATATCGATACCATTGTGGAAGAGCTGCGGCCCAAGTTGGGGAAGTAACGCAAAACCAGCATGACCGAGAGATCCGATGATCTGGCGGGTAGCAAGTCCGTTTCCATCATCCGTATGACCTCTTAGAGGCCGTAAACCTTCCTCCCCACCGGACGGGCCTCCCCCTCACCTCCACTCCCTAAACTCCGCCATCAGCCCTTCGTAATCCTCCATCGGCGGCAGGGCGGCATAGCTCTTCACGGCACCGGTTTCGGCGAAAGGCAGCTTTTCGCCGACCCATGTCTCGATATAGGGCGCGAAGTCACCCGCCGCCTCCAGCAGCGTCGGGCGCACATTGACGAACCAGTCCATGCCTTCGGCCCTGGTGAACATCCACGTCATGCAGCGTGGGCAGAAATAGTGATGCGCATCAGGCCCATGCAGGCCGCCAACCACAGGCTCGCCCTCGGTCACCGCAAAACCCTCGGCCGGGATGGCGGCCGATAGCGAATAGGCGGAAGAACTCATCTTCTGGCAGCCGGTGCAGTGGCAGGCCATGGTCACCAGCGGTGCCGCGCGCACCTCGATCTTGACCTGTCCGCAGCGGCAGGCGCCTTGTCTCGGCAGTTTCCAGTCCATCATTGTCTCCTGTGCTGATCGCAGGATAAGCGGCCGACGCTGGCAGGCAAGCGCGGCAGCTCGACGCGCCTCAAAACCCAGCCGGCCGACACGCTCGATTGATGGATTTAGTGCTGATGCATGGGTGCTGCGCTTCGCCATTCGCGAAGCCGGGAATGACAGGCTAGCCGTTCCAGTCGACCTCGACCATGCCGTGGCGCCGGTAGAGGCGGATGGCATTGGCGTTCTCGACCACCTTGGTCTTCAGGTCGAGACGGCTGGCGCCGCGTGCCTTGAACACCGCAAAGACATGCAGCAGCAGGGCCTCCGCAAGCCCGTTGCGCCGCGCGCTCGCATGCACGGCGAGATATTTGAGATAGTCGCTGGTCCAGCACAGCGCCACCGCGACGAGATCGCCTTGAGCGTCATCCACCACGAACCATAGTGCAGGGTCGAATTCGGCATCGCTGGAATGCTGCGCCCACCAGAGGTCGAAGTTCTTTTCTTCTTTCTGCAGGGTCTCGGTCAGCAGCTTGTGCACGGCCCGCGCGTCTGCGGGCTGGAATGTCCGCATCGTGAACCCGTCGGCCCAGACGGGGGCCGGCAGGTCGCCGGCCAGCGAACGTCGCAAACGGATGCTGATATCGTCGGCCGTCGCGGCCTCGGGCTGCGTCATCGGTGTCCCCCGTCCTTCCGGCCGCACCCGGCTCAGGCGTCGGGAGCCGATTTGCGCTTGCGATCGCGGCCGAGCCCGGTTTCCTCGAGCAGGCCCTTGCGCTTGGCGTCGTAATAATAGCCGGTCTGGTAGAGACGGTCGGCGCGCTTGTAGTCGCCATTGGCCACCAGGAAGGCGCCGCGCAGATATTTCACCGCGTATTTCAGATTGGTCTCGGCGTCGAACAAGCCCTTGGGCGCGCCGCCGTAACCCATGCCGCGCGCGGTGGCATGCTTGATCTGCATCAGGCCCCAATGGCCGTTGTTGTAGGCGAGCGGGTTGAAGGTCGACTCGCGCTTGACCACCGAGCGCACCAGCTCCACCGGCACCTCGTAGAGCGCAGCATATTTCGTGATCAGGCGGTCGACCTCGCCGCGGCCGGCGCTGACCGGTCCTGGCCTCTCGGCCTCCGGTTCGGGGATCATCAGATAGGTCGGCACCGGGCCGGAATAAGCGACCGGCTGCACGCCAGGCAGCGATGCGATGGCTTTCGGTGCGGCGGGCGCCGCCGGGAACACCAGGCTGGTGGCTGCGGACGCAACAACCACCGGTTTCGGTTTCGGCGCCGGCAGGTCGCCGCCCATGCGGGTCGACAGCGTGCTGACGCGCGCGCCGGTCTGCGTGGTTGTGGCGGCCTGCGGCTGAGCTACGGCTGCCTGCACGGTTGCAGCCTGGGCAGTGGCGGCTTGCGCGGTTTGCTGGCTTGGGGCCACCGGCTGCACCGTGGCTGCCGTTACCGCCTTGCCGTTGAGGGTGACAGATGCCGGAGCAGCGGTTGCACCACCCGGCTGGGCCGGTGCCGGCGCGACGAAGGTCGAAGTGTTGGCGAGCCGCGCACTCGTGCCCGGTGTCGTCGCCAGCGTGGCGGGGCTGTCGGCATGCTGCTGCGGCGTCGCGCCGGCGAAAGCATTGCCGGCGGCTTCAGCAGGAAGCGCCGCATACTGGACAGGCGTCAGGCCGGAGGATTCGGGAAGCACCGACACGGCCTCGGGCAGCGCCAGGGCAAAGCCAGCGTCAGCCTCGCTCACCGTGGTCGTGGCGGGAGCCAGGGACGGCTTGACGGCAGTCGTTGAGGTGCAACCGGAGACACCGGCCGCAGCCAGGAGAATGCCGATCGACAGGGTGTGGGTTGTTGTTCGCAAGCCGCGCTCTGTTCGTGCAAATCGTTAAATGCTCCTTACACCACCACTTTTGGTCGGGCAACATGGCCGATTATCGGTTTTCGGGTGGCGAAAAGCCGCAAAACATGCAGAATCGTTCATGATTTGTACTTGAAGACACCGTTGGCTTTGCTGGAAACCGGTGTCGGAATGGAAGGAGCCCGATCATGCAGACCGCCATTGAAAAAAATGTTGAAAAAAATCTCGGCGTCCTGCCGGGTCACACCATTTTCCCCACGGCACTCGGTTTCATGGGCATCGCCTGGAATGGGCGCGGATTGATCCGCCTGTGTCTGCCACAATCGAGCGCCGAGAGCCTGGAGCGGCGCCTGCTTCGGCTGGAGAGTGTGCCCGGCAAGCGTTTCGAGGACGGAACGGCTCCCGGCTGGGTGGGCGAACTGGTCGTGGCAATCAAGGCCTATGCCGCTGGCGAAACAATCGACTTCTCGGCCGTGCCCGTCGATCTCGACGGCGTCGACGATTTTCGGCTCGCCATCTACGACGCCGCGCGCAAGCTGGCCTTTGGCGAAACCACCACCTATGGCGAACTCGCCAGGCGGGCAGGCCACACCGGGCTGGCCCGCGAGACGGGCGCCGCCCTCGGCGCCAATCCGGTGCCGCTGGTCATTCCGTGCCACCGCATCACCGCGGTCGGCGGCAAGATAGGCGGCTTCTCGGCACCCGGTGGCTCGGCCACCAAGGAAAAGATGCTGGCAATGGAAGGCGTACAGGTCGGCCCGCCGCCATCGAAGCAGGCTTCCTTCGGGTTTTAAGGCAAGGACGGCGCAGCTTTCATTGAAAGTCGCTGCGCCCTCGCCCGGCTAGTCGAACGGCATGATGAAACGACGGCGATCGAAATCGGGACGCTTGCATCTGTAGACGGGGCAGGATCCGGTATCGGCACTCGGCACGGAAGCGCGGCTGCGAACCTCGCCCATATCGCAGAATTCAACACTTGCAACATATCGGTCATAAAGCGTGAGGCGCGGATTGCGCGGAGAGCGATAGCGCAGGATCACAGCACCTTCGCGGTCGACCAGCCCCTGAACCCGGTCGCAGCTCATGCGGGACGGATCGTAGCGCGAGATCGCCTGCGCTTCGGCCGCGACGAGCGAAAGGCATGCGGCAAGCAGGATCGTCTTTCTCATGGCTTCCTCCAGCGCGAAGCATCCTTTGATCATAGATTACGACGTCGGGAGATAGCTTGCCACCCATGCAGTGTCGCGCGTCAGGATCAAACAACACCGCCTTGTTTTTGGTGAAAAAGTCGCTTATATGCGTTGCGTTGATATTTGGGCCGATTGACCCTACGCCTCGCGATCTTCGCGTTTGCTCCCGTCTTTCTCCAAAATCTCGATACCAAAGGCCGGATAGGGTCCGGTCTGAAGAAAACGCAAGTGAATGTGAAGGAACATTGATATGGCAACTGGAACGGTCAAGTGGTTCAACGCCACCAAGGGCTTCGGTTTCATCCAGCCTGACGCCGGCGGCGCGGACGTTTTCGTCCACATCTCCGCTGTGCAGCGCGCTGGCCTGACCACCCTGGCAGATGGCCAGAAGATCAGCTACGAGATCGAGCAGGACCGCCGCACTGGCAAGTCGTCGGCTGGATCTCTGTCGGCAGCCTGATTTGGCGCAAGGCGCGCGCCGGGCATCTGCCCGGGGCGCGCGGCAAGTCACGGATGTACTGACGGTCGCGCGAGAAGCGCGCCGGAGCGGAAACGGAAGGACCGCCGAAGTGGCAGATTGCCACCGGCACCACCAGAGACGCTCCGGGTCAGGCTAGCAGACTTAACGAAAGGCGGGATTTTTCCCGCCTTTTTGTTTTTCTTCTTTTGCATTGCGATGGCGCGCGGTCACTTGCTGCAACAGACGACCGCTGGCATCAGGCCGGCGCCACGAACTCCTGCGCGACAAGCTTGAAGACCGGCAACGCTTCCAGCTTCTCGGCATGTCGGGCAATAGCCGGGAATCCCGACATGTCGACCAGCCCGGGATGCGCATCGTTGAGGAAGCGCAGCGCCACGACCACGGCGATGTCGGCATGGCCGATCCGGTCCCCGAACCAGAATTCGCTCACCTGCCCGGCTCGGTCTTTCTCCAGTACATCCAGCACGGTTGCGATCTGCGTCCGGCACCGGCCGGCCCACATATCGGACATCTCTCTGTGCAGGCGCTGCTCGTAGAACAGGCTCACCGCCTTGTCGGCCATGCCGGTGGCCAGCGCGGCAACTTTCAACGCCTTGTGCCGCAAGGGCTCGGTACGCGGGAACATCGCCTGCCCGGCCGGAACCAGGCTGTCGAGATAGTCGAGCATGAGATGGCTCTCGATCAGCACCTCGCCGTCATTCAGTACCAGCGTCGGCACGCGGGTCAGCGGATTGTAGGGCCGGATCCTGTCAGCATCGCCGAAGGTCGACCAGGGCTGCTGCTCGAAGGCAATCCCGTAAAGCGTCAGCGCTATGCCGACACGCCTGACGAAGGGTGAATCGTATTGTCCGATGAGGATCATGCGTCATCCTTGTGAGCAGTTTCGCCGGCTGTCTGCGACCTGGAGCGTTTCCGTTTTTGATGGAAACGCGGAAACGCTCCAAGTTTTGTTTTCGCCGCATTTTTGTAACGCCAAGTGATTCCATTTGGCTACAAAATGCCCCAGATCACGGCAGCCATTCGATCGGCACATGGCCGGGGTCTGTTTCCACCCGCCTCAGCCAGGTGCCGATGGCCGGGAAGGTCTTGAGATCGAAGCCGCCGAACTCAGCCGTGTGCGTATAGGCATAAAGCGCGATGTCGGCGATGCTGTAGGTGTCGCCCGCAAAGAACGGGCTCTGCAGCAGCCGGTGCTCCATGACACCGAGCGCCTTGTTGCCGCGCTCCAGCGTCGTTGCGAGACGTTCCGGCGTGGCATCCCTGGCTCTTTCCGGAAAGGTCAGCAGCGCCTTGCGCACGGCAATGTTCGGTTCGTGGCTGTACTGCTCGAAGAAAAGCCACTGATAGACCAGACCGCGCTCATAGCGGTCTGCAGGCAGGAAGCGCGTGCCCTCGGCGAGATAGAGCAGGATGGCGTTAGATTCGGCAATGCGACGGCCGTCGTCCAGTTCCAGCATGGGGACCATGGCGTTCGGGTTCTTGGCAACATAGTCCGCAGTGCGCGTCGCCCCATTGTGGGAAGACACTTCGACATTGGTGAAGGACTGGCCGAGCTTGGCCATCAGGAGGCGCGGCTTGTAGCAATTGCCGCTGTCGATCATGCTGTAGAGAATGGTCATGCTGGCTCCCTTGAAGCATCCGTTTGCCCGAGCAGGATCCGGGCAACCAGCGATTTCTTTTTGTGAATACCGATAAACGCCGTTGATACGTCGACGCAGCCCGACCGGCGCGTTCGGTCGTCGACAGCATGCCGGCGACGATGCGGCCACCCGAATCCGGACAAATGGAAGCTTGGGAGCGACGGGCTGGCCGCTCCGTCACGCGCTCACTGGACGATCCGTTTTCCGAAGGTCCTCGTCGGGCGTGTCGATTGCTGGGCGGAGATGCCCCTGCCAAGATCATGCCCGGCCTGCGGCCCAGGTTCGGGCATATGCACGGCCCTGGCATAGCCACGGAAACTGGTCGGCGCGATCTCGGGCCTGGCCAGAACATAGCCCTGCACCATGGACGCGCCGGATTTTTCGGCAAGATCGAGCTGCCAGCTCTCCTCGATACCTTCGAAAACCGTCCGGATGCCCCGGCCCTCGAATGCCGCCACCATCGTCATCAGCAAGGCAAAACCGGCACCAGACTCCATCAGCTGGGTGATCCAGTGGGCGTCGAACTTCACGATGTCCGGCTTCAGCTCCTTGATCCGGTTGATGTCTGACTCATCGGCGCCGTAGTCATCGACCGCAATCCGGAACCCGTTTGCCCTCAACGCCTCGACGAAATCGCTCAGTGCCGCCTTGGAGGCGGAGCGTTGCTCCGTCACTTCGCAGACGACCCGTTTCGGATCGATGCCCGCTTCGTGCAGCACCAGGCGCATTTCGCGCAGCGCATTGTCCGACACGGCCCGGTCGATGAAGACGGACGGATCGAAATTGATGAAGATGCTGGCGTCCTCCGGCAGGCAGGCCCCCGCATTGAGCAGGTGCAGCGTTCGCGTCAGCGCCTCGATATGCAATCTGTCGGCCGGCGGACAGGTGGCGAAGAACTGACCCGGCGATTGCAGTTCGCCGTCGCGAAACGGCCGGATCAGGCCCTCGAAGGCCGCAATGGAGAGCTTGCCGTCCTGAAAGGCGAAGATCGGCTGAAACGCGCTCTTCAGGGTGTACAAGCCCCACACCCCGGTCGAGGTGCCATCATCGTGACGGATGATATGGGCGAGCCCGATGCTGCGCGACACTGTCCCTCGCTTCGTCGCGTGCGAAAACCAGGCAAATCTACCGGCCAAGGTTTTACCACGCGTTAATGATCCGATTGGCCTTGCGAAGCTAAAACCGAGCCACTGGCTCAGCAAACGAAGCTTGCGCTTGTTTTGCCGATACGACAATAGAGACGCCGCTGCCGGGTTTGGCAGCTGCCTCTATGGAGATTTGTCATGGCCTTCCTCGCCGACACCCTTTCCCGCGTAAAGCCATCCGCGACCATCGCGGTCACGCAGAAAGCGCGCGAGCTGAAAAACGCCGGCCGTGACATCATCGGCCTCGGCGCCGGCGAGCCCGATTTTGATACGCCCGACAACGTCAAGAACGCGGCGATCGAAGCGATCCGTCGCGGTGAGACGAAGTATCCGCCGGTTTCCGGCATCGCGCCGCTGCGCGACGCCATTGCCAAGAAGTTCAAGCGCGAGAACAATCTGGACTACAAGCCGGAGCAGACCATTGTCGGCACCGGCGGCAAGCAGATCCTGTTCAACGCCTTCATGGCGACTCTGAACCCCGGCGACGAAGTCGTCATCCCCCGCCCCTATTGGGTGAGCTACCCCGAGATGGTGGCGATCTGCGGCGGCACGGCGACCTTTGCCGAGACCAGCATCGACAATGGCTTCAAGCTGACGGCAGAAGGCCTGGAGAAGGTCATCACGCCCAGGACCAAATGGCTGGTCATGAACTCGCCGTCCAACCCGTCGGGCGCCGCCTATACGGAGGCCGAACTCAAGGCGCTGGCCGAGGTGCTGCTGAAACACCCTCAGGTCTGGATCCTGACCGACGACATGTACGAGCACCTCACCTACGGCGATTTCGTCTTCAGGACGATCGCCGAGGTGGAGCCGCGCCTCTATGAGCGCACGCTGACCATGAACGGCGTGTCCAAGGCCTATGCCATGACCGGCTGGCGCATCGGCTATGCCGCCGGGCCGCTGCCGCTGATCAAGGCCATGGACATGATCCAGGGCCAGCAGACGTCAGGCGCCTGCACCATCGCGCAATGGGCCTCGGTGGAAGCCCTGAACGGCCCGCAGGACTTCGTGAAGAAGAACAAGGCGATCTTCCAGGCACGCCGCGACCTCGTCGTGTCGATGCTGAACCAGGCGCGCGGCATCACCTGCCCGTCGCCGGAAGGCGCTTTTTATGTCTATCCATCCTGCGCCCAGCTCATCGGAAAAAAGACGCAGGGCGGCAAGGTCATCGATTCCGACGAGACGTTCTGCTCCGAATTGCTGGAAGCCGAAGGCGTGGCGGTGGTGTTCGGTTCGGCGTTCGGCCTCGGCCCGAACTTCCGCATTTCCTACGCAACCTCCGAGAAGCTGCTGGAGGAAGCCTGCACCCGCATCCAGCGCTTCACGGGCAGCCTTAGCTGATCCCGCCAAGGGATTCAGATGACTCACAAAAAAGCCCGGTCGAGACCGGGCTTTTTTCGTAAAGCGACAGCGTCGTATCATCCCTGATACTGTTCGTTGCTGACCGGCTCCAGCCAATCGACAGGCGAACCATTCAGCGCCTCCTGCATGGCGATATGGGTCATCGCCGTCTTGCTGGCAGCACCATGCCAGTGCTTTTCGCCGGGCTCGAACCAGACGGTGTCTCCGGCCCTGATTTCCTGGATCGGTCCGCCCCAGCTCTGCGCCAGCCCGGCGCCCGAAACGACATGGATCGTCTGGCCGAGCGGATGTGTGTGCCAGTGCGTGCGCGCGCCCGGTTCAAAGCTTACCGACGTGGCTCTCAGCCGCGCCGGCGCTTCTGCCTCGATGATCGGGTTCTGCGTCACCCGACCGGTGAAGTAGGCGTCCGAGGCAATAACGGTCGGCACGCTGCCGCAGGCGATGATCTTCATCGAATTCTCCTTCAGGATTTGCAGGGCCGTCTCTTTGTCGACCAAGCATGGCGTCTATTTTCCTTGCCCTGCTTTCGAACCCATGTTTCGATGTTTCCAGGTCGCTTGCAAACGCTTTCGACCTGCGACGGCCGACAGGCCGGCCGCCGCTCTCAGCGGAATGCCTGAGTGGAGGTCAGCATGGGTAATCGCGCCGGAGGACGACGCTCGGGACCGAAATGCATTGCCATAGTCGGTCCCTTCGCAAGCGGTAAGACGACACTTCTCGAAGCCATTCTCGCCCGAACGGGCGCCATTCCTCGCCAGAATCCGGTTTCATCCGGCAACACGGTATCGGACCATTCCGCCGAAGCCCGCGCCCACGCCATGAGCGTGGAAGCGACAGTTGCCACCACTGAATTCATGGGTGACGAATTCACCTTCATCGACTGTCCCGGCTCCATCGAATTCGCCTTCGAAGCCGAGCCTGTCCTGGCGGGTTGCGACCTTGCCGTCGTTGTGGCGGAGGCGGATGAGAAAAAGATTCCCGCGTTGCAGCTGATCATGCGCAAGCTGGATGATCTCGGCGTGCCGCGCATCCTCTTCCTGAACAAGGTCGACAAGGCGATCGCCGGTGTGCGCGAGACGCTGAAGATGCTGCAGCCGACCAGTTCCGTACCGCTGCTGCTGCGCCAGATCCCGCTGCGCAAGGACGGCGTCGTCATCGGTTCGATCGACCTCGCGCTCGAGCGTGCCTACATCTACCGCGAATACGCCGAGAGCGAAATCGCCGAAATACCGGGCGACGACAAGGCGCGCGAGATCGAGGCACGGTTCTCGATGCTGGAAACCCTCGCCGATCATGACGACCAGCTCATGGAACAGTTGCTGGAGGAGATCGAACCACCAAAGGATGCCATCTTCGACGACCTTGCAGCTGACTTGCGTGCCGGCACGGTGACGCCGGTGCTGATCGGCACGGCCGAAAAAGGCAACGGCGTGCTCCGCCTCCTGAAGACGATCCGTCACGATGCACCCGACATCGAGGCCACGCGCAAGCGCCTTGGCGCATCTGCTGACTCGACCACCGTCGTGCAGGTGATGAAGACCATCCACACGCCGCACGGCGGCAAGCTTTCGGTTTCCCGCATCCTTTCAGGCCAGATCAACGACGGCACCGAGCTGTTCCTGCCTGACGGCAACAGCGCAAAGGTGTCCGGCATCTACCGCATGCTCGGCAAGGACCAGTCAAAGCTCACCACGGCGAAGGTCGGTGAGACTGTCGCGCTCGGCAAGCTGGACGAGGTCCGCACGGGCCAGACCCTGACGTCGGCAAAGGGAGGCATCAAGCCGCTCGCTGATCTCGCTCCGCCGCAACCGGTGTTCGCTTTTGCCTTGCGGCCGAAAGAGCGCAAGGACGACGTCAAGATGTCGGCAGCCATCCAGCGCCTTGCCGAGGAGGATCCTTCGCTCAGCCTCAGGCACAACCAGGACTCGGCGGAGACTGTGCTGTCGGGTCACGGCGAGATGCATCTGCGCGTGGTGCGCGAACGGCTGGAGGGCAAGAACCAGATCCCGGTGGAGGGACACGCCCCCGCGGTGCCCTATCGCGAAACCATCCGCAAATCGGTGCAGCAACGCGGCCGACACAAGAAACAGTCCGGTGGTCACGGCCAGTTCGGCGATGTCGTGCTGGAGATCAAGCCGCTGCCACGCGGCACCGGCTTCCAGTTCACCGACACCATCACCGGCGGCGTGGTGCCCAAGACCTATATCCAGTCGGTGGAGACAGGCGCTCGGGATTATCTGAAATGCGGCCCGCTCGGCTTCCCCGTCGTCGACGTCGCCGTCAACCTGTCCGACGGCTCCTACCATTCGGTCGACTCCTCGGACATGGCGTTCCAGATGGCAGCCAAGCTCGCCATGAAGGAAGGCATGGCGACCTGCTCGCCGGTGCTTCTGGAGCCGGTGATGAAAGTCGAGATCGTCACCCCTTCCGACGCCACCGCCAGGATCATCGCGCTCATTCCACAAAGGCGCGGACAGATCCTCGGCTATGACGCGCGCACCGACTGGCCGGGCTGGGACGTCGTGGAGGCAACCATGCCGCAAGCCGAGATCGGCGACCTGATCATCGAGCTGCGATCGGCGACGGCGGGTGTTGCCAGCTACCGGGCAAGTTTCGATCACATGGCGGAATTGACCGGCCGTCTTGCCGACGATGTCATGAACGCCAATGGCAAAGCTGCCTGATGGTTGCAGACTGACGATCCGGCTTCGGAGTTTTCAGGCGCGAAGCTGATTTCGACGGTGAAAGCAAAACGGCGTCCGGGTTCACCGGACGCCGTTTTCGCGGACCGCTTTCTTGGGAGAAAAGAGCTCAGGTCCGCCGCATGTATCCAATCCAGGTGTCGTCACCTCAACCGGAAGAATTAGGCTGGACGCGGTCGTTGCCAGAGCCCGATCGAGCGTGAGATGCCCCCATCCCTCGAACGATTCTGACCGCGTCCTGATTAAATGCATACGCGCTAATTCGGGCGTTCTGCATGTTACTTAGGGTTACACGTGACCGTTACATGATGGAAAGCTAACGTTCGACGGTACGTGCGCGGTGTCACGATTACCCATCTTCAAACAGGTTGTGCCCGCGGTTGCGGGTGATCTCTTCAGCCGCCGGGTTGCACCACCAACAGGCAACAAAAAAGCCGGATCAAGAAGACCCGGCTAAGTTGAATGGAAGTGTCCGTTAGGACTAAACCTCCAGAGGGGAACACTCGAGGGCGCTAATGGGAGGAGAACGCGCCCAGGAGATGATTGATATATGGGCGCATCCTGCCCAACAAACAAGCACCTATTTTGCAACGCACACATGCAAAAAGGCATAGGCTGTGGTCCAACGTACGTTTCTTGGCCATAGGGCCAGAAAAGCAGGCATATTGCCCCGGAGCCAGCATACTGCACCGCAAATCGATGCATTCATAGGCGGACGAAGGATCAAGGCCTGCCGACAAACAAGGCAAAGGGCGTCACTGATTTTCTTCAACGGGACGATTGAGGGATCGCCATGAAGACCAGGACTTCGGCAATTTTCGGCAGCGCGGTTTTCTTCCTGGTGGCACCCTGCGTGGTTGCGGGCCTGCTGCCCTGGCTGATCCTGGATCGCTACCGTCTCCCCCTCTCGATGTCGCTCCCGTGCATCGTGATCGGCTGCGTCCTGATCGCGGTGGCGGTCTTGGTCCTGCTGCATTCCTTTGCCCGTTTCTCGCTCGAGGGACTGGGCACTCCGGCACCGGTTGCTCCGACCGAGAAGCTGGTGGTGGGCGGCATTTACCGCCATGTCCGCAACCCGATGTATGTCGCGGTGCTTTCGATCATCGCCGGCCAGGCACTGCTTTTCGCGAGCTGGGCAGTGGTTCTCTATGGAGTGGTGATGGGCATCGCCATGGCGTCGTTCGTGCACTTCTACGAAGAGCCCACACTCGTCCGGCGTTATGGTGCTGAATATGAGACCTATCGGCGCGCCGTGCCGGGCTGGCTGCCGCGGCTGACGCCATGGCACGGCACTTAGCCGCACCATGCGATCACGAGGGGGAAGTGCCGCGCCGGACCAGAGAGCGGGATCAATACGACCAGTTGCGGGCCTTGGCGATGATGAAGTCGCGGAAGACGTGCAGCTTTGCCTGGTTCTTCATCGCGTCGGGATAAGCGAAATAGGTATCGAAGGACGGCACCTCGGTTTCCGGCAGCAACTGCACCAGGCCGGCATCCTTGCCGACGACATAGTCCGGCAGCATGGCGATGCCGGCGCCACCCTGAACGGCGCGCTTGATCGACAGGATGTCGTTGATCTGCAGCGTCGGCACGCGCTGCCCGCTTTCGAAGTCGCCGACCGTCTCCAGCCAGTTGAGCTCCGACAGATGTGTCGGTACCGGCACGCCGAAGGTGACGATGCGATGGTTCTTCAGCTCTGCCACCGTCGCCGGCTTGCCGAATTTGTTCACATAGGCAGGCGACGCATAGAGGTGGAAGTGCACCGTGAACAGGCGACGCTGGATCAGGTCCGGCTGTTGCGGCTGCCTCAACCTGATCGCGCAATCGGCCTGGCGCATGGTCAGGTCCAGCTCCTCATTGGCGAGGATAAGCTGGAGATGGATTTCCGGATAAAGGTCGATGAACTCCTGTACCCGATCGGTCAGCCAGCCGGCGCCGAGGCCCACCGTGGTCGTCACGCGCAGGATGCCCGACGGCCGATCCTTGGATTCGGCCAGCCGCGTCTTGATCGATTCCAGCTTCATCAGCACGTCGTGCGCCGTGCGAAACAGCATCTCGCCCTGTTCGGTCAGAACCAGGCCACGCGCATGGCGATGGAACAGCGGCACGCCGACATCATGTTCCAGCGCGCTGACCTGCCTCGAAATAGCCGACTGCGAAAGATGCAGTGTCTCGGCCGCATGCGTGAAGGACCCAGCCTCGGCGGCTGCGTGAAACACGCGAAGTTTGTCCCAATCCAGCGCCATGATTCCCCTCGTTTCGTTTTTGGCGTCTGAAGAAAGATTTCGGAGATTTTGCGGCTACTCAGCCGCTTCCCGATGCACCTCTATCCCAGCGAGATATTTTTCCGCTTCAAGCGCCGCCATGCAGCCCATGCCGGCCGCCGTCACCGCCTGGCGATAGATATCGTCCGTCACGTCACCGGCAGCAAACACGCCAGGCACGTCGGTGCGCGTCGAATCCGGCGCGGTCCACAGATAGCCGTTCGACTTCTGCTTGAGCTTGCCGCTGAACAGCTCCACTGCCGGCGCATGGCCGATCGCCACGAACACGCCATCGATCTTCAGCTGGCTTTCCTGTCCGGTCGCCACATTGCGCAACGTCAGCCCTTCGACCGAAGGCGGCAGCGGGGTCTTGCCCGGACGTCCGGTGATCTCGTCGACCACCGTGTCCCAGATGACACGGACATTCTCCTTCTTCATCAGCCGCTCGCGCAGGATACGCTCCGACCTGAACTCGCTGCGGCGGTGGATGACAGTCACCGTCTTGGCCAGATTGGAAAGATAGAGCGCCTCCTCGACCGCTGAGTTGCCGCCACCGACCACCGCGACATCCTTGCCGCGATAGAAGAACCCGTCGCAGGTGGCGCAAGCCGAGACGCCGAAGCCCATGAAGGTCTGCTCCGAAGGGATGCCCAGCCATTTTGCCTGCGCGCCGGTGGCGATGATCAGCGCGTCGGCCGTATAGGTGGTGCCGGAATCCCCCTTGGCCACAAACGGGCGAACGTCGAGATCGACCTCGGTGATGATGTCGTTGATGATTTCCGTGCCGACATGTTCGGCCTGCTTCTGCATCTCGCTCATCAGCCACGGGCCCTGCACCGGGTCGCCGAAACCAGGGTAGTTTTCGACGTCCGTGGTGATCATCAGCTGGCCGCCTTGCTGGAGACCGGCTACCAGCACGGGCTTCAGCATCGCACGGGCAGCATAGATGGCCGCCGTATAACCGGCCGGGCCGGAGCCGATGATGAGGACGGGCGCGTGCTTGACGGTCATGGAACGGCCTTTTGCGAAAGACGGCCGCGTCAAGCGGCCCGAAACGAGCGGCAACTGTTGCGCGCAATGTAAGTGCTGCCCAGTCCGCCAGCAAGGACGTGCGACAAGTGTCCCCACAATGCTTGTGTGGCTGCCGGAAACCGACACCTCATGGTTAATCCGGGATGAATGCCGAAAATTCCGGGTGTGCGGGGATGGCGCAGCCCGCAAACTCGTTTAATGACGTGTTTGCGAAAGATTCTTGCGCAGCGGGCGGAAAACCATGCCGATAAAGGCCGATCTCGACGCCATTGACTGGAAGATACTGCGCGAATTGCAGCGCGATGGCCGGATGACGAATGTCGAGCTTTCGCGTCGCGTCGGCATTTCCGCGCCGCCCTGCCTGCGCCGCGTCAAACGGCTCGAGGAAACCGGTATCATCCGCGGCTATCGCGCTTTGCTCAATGCGCCGGCACTTGGCATGGACGTGGTAGCGTTCTGTCTGATCGGCCTGCATCATCAGGCCGACGCGGAATTGAAAGCCTTCGCCGAGCGTACCCGCAGTTGGCCAATCGTGCGCGATGCCTGGATGGTTTCGGGCGAGTCCGATTTCCTGCTGCATTGCGTGACCAGGGATCTGGCAACGTTCCAGACCTTCGTCATCGAAGAACTGACTTCCACACCGAATGTCGATACGGTGCGCACCGCATTGACCATCCGCCAAGTGAAAGATGAAGGCCTAGTCGAAATCAACGCCTTGAACCAAACACAGTAAAGGCGCATGGCTGGACGCAGCTTCTCCCGCTCCTAATTTTCCCTTCATGTCTCATTTCAACACGCCCGTCTCCGCTCTGATCATCTGCAGGAACGAAGTCGACATGATCGCCGACTGCCTGGAGAGCGTCGACTTCTGCGCCGAGATCGTAGTGGTGGATTCGGGCTCGACGGACGGCACCCTGGAATGCATCCAGCAATTCATCGCCAAGGGCTATCCAATCCGCCTCATGCACAATGATTGGCCGGGCTTCGCCAGGCAGCGGCTTTTTGCGCTGGAACAAGCCTCCCAGCCCTGGTGCCTTTGCATCGAGGCCGACGAGCGCGCTGATGCCGAGTTGAAGCAGTCCATCGTCGAAATCACGCGTTCAGGCAAAACCGATATCGATGGCTGGTACGTCCGCCGCCGTGATTATCTGAAAGGCTATGGCTATGCCCATCGCTGGGTGGCCCATAACCGCATCTTTCGCCTCTTCCGCCGCGACAAGGCGACGATGGACGTTGCACAGCGTGTGCATGAATCCTTCAAGGTGCCGGGCAAGACCGCGATCATCGAGAAAGGTATGTTGCTGCACCGGCGCGCGACATCGCTGAGCGACGAACTGAAACGCACGAATTCTTATTCGTCGCTCAAGGTCGAAGCACAGGTTGAACAAGGCGCGAAGCCCAGCATGTCGCGGCTCATGTTCTCGCCCTGGATCAATTTCCTCAAATTCTACATCGGCAAGCGCTATTTCCTGTGCGGCCGTCACGGCTACGTCCACTCGGCGATGGTCTTTCTGTATTCCTACGTAACTGAGGCGAAGCTGTTCGAGGCCCGCGACGAACGCCGCGCCGATCAAGCGAACCTCAATTCCGGGAAATAGCCTGGATTTCGGCAATCGCCGCCTGCTCGGCCGCGGCATTGGCCTCTCTCACCAGAAACAGTCGCGACAGCCCGGCACGGCGCCCGGCCTCGATATCGGCATCCTTGTCGCCGACCATGACCGATTTCCCAAGGTCGGCTCTCAACATCCCGGCCGCCCTCAGCAGCATGCCGGGATTGGGTTTGCGCATCGGATGATCGCCTGTGCCGAGCACGCCCTTTCCTGCTTCGTGGTAGGCGCAGGCGAGCACCATGTCGACTGCACAGTCCTTCTCGCGCAGAAGTGTGAGGACACGGTCACTGACCGCAGCAAAAACGTCCCAGCCGAAATATCCGCGCGCGATACCGGACTGGTTGGTGACGATCACCACCGGCCAACCAGCCCTGTTGGCCGCCTGGATGACCGGAAGGATCTCGTCACGCAACGCCACCTGTCCCGGATCGCTCGGATAGCCGGTGTCGACATTGATGGTGCCGTCCCGGTCGAGGAAGAGCGCCGGACCTCCATCTGGAAAGGCCTTGTCGCCAACACGCTCCACCCAGAGCCCCGGCTCCTCGAGCGGGTACGGAGCGCTCGTTTCAAACATCAGGCGGTGTGGCCGTTGCTCAGCCGCTTTTCCACCTCTTCGCAGAGATAGTGGTAAAGGCAGATGTGGCTCTGCTGGATGATCGGTGTGGAACCGGACGGCACATTGAGCAGGATATCGCACAACGGCTTCAGCTTGCCGCCAGTATCGCCCGTCATGCCGATTACGGTCATGCCCATGGCGCGAGCCTGTTCCGCAGCCGCCAGGATCGAGGGGGAATTGCCGCTGGTCGAGATAGCCAGCAGAACCGCGCCTTCGGCGCCATGCGCTTCCACCTGCCGCGAAAACACGGTGTCGAAGCCGTAGTCATTGCCCCAGGCGGTCAGCACGGCCGCATTGGCGGGCAATGCTATGACATTGTAGGCCTTGCGCTCTTTCAGGAAGCGCCCAACCAGTTCGCCGGCGATATGGATCGCATCGCTCGCCGATCCGCCATTGCCGCAAATCAGGAAGGCCTTGCCTGCAGACAATGCCGCGACAACCGCGTCGGTCGCGCGCTGCATTTCGGCCGTCAGGTCACGTTCGACCATGGCTGTGATGGCGGCCGCCGAGCGGACAAGATAGTCATTCAGATTGGACATGAGGTTTCAGGTTCCGCTACGGGCGCGCAATTTGCCTATGGTGCCGGTGGTGCTTTTGCCGGCGACGAGATCGATGAGGACGACACGACCGCCGGCTTTCTGCACCACGTCGGCGCCCACAACCTGATCGACGGTATAATCCGCGCCTTTGACCAGAATATCGGGTTGCAGCGCCTCGATCAGTTTCAGCGGCGTATCGTCTTCGAAGACCACCACGGCATCGATGGAAGCCAGTGCCGCTAGCACGCAGGCACGGTCGTGCTGGTCGTTTACGGGTCGATCGGGACCTTTCAGCCGCCGCACGGAATCATCGCTGTTCAACCCCAGCACCAACCTGTCGCATTGGCCGCGCGCAGCATTGAGCAGGCTGACATGGCCGGCATGCAGGATATCGAAGCAACCATTGGTGAAGCCGACCGTCAGGCCTTCGTCCTTCCAGGTCGCAACCAGCCGCTGTGCCGCGGTCATGTCGAGTACGGCATCCTTGTGGACCGCGCCATGCGAGCGGAACAATGCGCCGGTCAACTCATCCGCCGTCAGGCGTGCCGTTCCGCGCTTGCCAACCACGACACCGGCGGCGGCATTGGCAATGGCTGCCGCTGCCGCACGGTCGGCGCCCGCGGCGTGGGCAAGTGCAAATGAGGCAATCACCGTATCGCCGGCACCCGAAACGTCGAATACCTCACGCGCCTGCGTCGCGATATGGCGCGCGGCTTGTGCATCGACCACGCTCATGCCTTTTTCGCTGCGGGTCGCCAGGACGAAGTCGAAACCATTCGCCGCGATCAGTTCGCGCGCGGCAGCGACGATGTCGTCGTCGGCGAAGACCGAACGCCCGACCGCCTCGCCCAGTTCCTTGCGGTTGGGGGTCACCGCTGTTGCGCCGCGGTAGCATGCATAATCACGCCCTTTCGGGTCGACCAGAACCGCCTTGCCGGCCTCACGGCAGATCGCAATCAGCTCGGCAGCGACGCCGTCCAGCAGGATGCCCTTGCCGTAGTCGGACAGAATGACGATGTCTGCCTTGATGAGTGCGGTACGGAAATCCGCAAGCAGTCTTGCCCGCTCTGCGGCATCCAGCGCCCGGATTTCCTCTTCGTCGAAACGCAGAACCTGCTGGTTGAGCGCGCTGAAGCGGCTCTTCGACGACGTCATGCGATCCGGCGTCTGTCCGATGCCATCCGTATCGACGCCCAGTTCCCCGAACATGCGCAGGACGTTGCGAGCGGCGGCATCGTCGCCAAGCGCCGAGATCGGGATAGCCTTGCCGCCCAGTGAGACGATGTTGGAAACGACGTTACCGGCGCCACCGACCGCCTGGGTTTCGCCGCGGCCATGCAGCACGGGGATCGGCGCTTCCGGTGAGATGCGTTCGATCACGCCACTGACGAAGCGGTCGAGGATCAGGTCACCGACCACCAGCACGGTGACATCGGCAAACCGGGCGATCGCGCGGTGAAGGATTTCGGGAGAAGACAGGTGCAACTCGCTCATGCGCAAGCGGATATACCGCAAACCTGGGCAGCGCAACTGCGGCGACGTTCCTCGCCGGCCATGCGATGCCCCCTTGTCGACACGATCCTTCGCCTCTCCTATAAGGACCGCGATCCGCTCAACAATTCGAGGTCCTGATGATCATCGTAACCGGCGGCGCCGGCATGATCGGCTCCAACATCGTCGCCGCGCTGAATGCCGAAGGCCATGACGACATCCTTGTCGTCGACGATCTGACCGACGGCCACAAGATCGTAAACCTGGCGGATCTCAGGATCGCCGACTATCTCGACAAGGACGAATTCCCGGCTGCATTCGAGGCTGGCAAGCTTGGCCGGATCGAAGCCATTTTCCATCAAGGCGCCTGCTCGACCACCACCGAATGGAACGGCAAATTCATGATGGAGGTGAATTTCGCCTATTCGAAGCGCCTGCTGCACGCCTGCCTCGACCAACGCGTGCCCTTCCTCTATGCATCCTCGGCCTCGGTCTATGGCGGCGGTTCCGTCTTCCAGGAAGAGCAGGATTTCGAGCGGCCGCTCAACGTCTATGCCTGGTCGAAGAAACTGTTCGACGACTATGTCCGCCGCGTGGTCGGCCCCGGCCACTCACAGGTCGCCGGCCTGCGCTACTTCAACGTCTATGGCCCGCGCGAACAGCACAAGGGCACCATGGCCTCGGTCGCCTTCCATCTGTTCAATCAGGTCGGTCGTGGCGAAAACCCGAAGCTGTTCGGTGCCTATGACGGTTTCGGCCCCGGCGAGCAGAGCCGCGACTTCATCCATGTCGGCGATGTCGCCGACGTCAATCTCTGGCTCTGGAAGCGCGGCGCCAGCGGCGTCTACAACTGCGGTACCGGCCGTGCCCAGCCGTTCCGTGCCATCGCCGAAACCGTCATCGCTTCGCTCGGCAAGGGCAGCATCGAATATATCGACTTCCCCGACCATCTGAAGGGCAGCTACCAGAGCTTCACCCAAGCTGATATGTCCCGCCTGCGTGCTGCCGGTTACAACGGACAGTTCCGCGACGTGGAAACCGGTGTGAAAGACTATGTCGAATGGCTGAAAGCCCGACGATCCTCGTGATCGGCCCCCGCTGGGTGGGCGACATGGTCATGGCGCAATGCCTGTTTTCGGCATTGAAAGAGCTCTATCCGAATGCCGGCATCGACGTCATGGCGCCGGCATGGGCCGCCCCGCTGGTCGGGCGCATGCCGGAGGTCCGCCAGCAGATCGAAATGCCGGTGCCGTCGGGCAGGCTGGAACTGGGCGTTCGACGCAGATACGGCCGCATGCTCAAGGGCCGCTATGACATGGCCTATGTGCTGCCAGGCAGCCTGAAATCGGCCCTGATCCCGTTTTTTGCCCGGATTCCGAAACGCGTCGGCCATCTGCGCGAAATGCGCTACGGCCTGCTCACCGACATTGTCGGACAACCCAAGAAGGAAAAGCGCCGTACCGCCTACGGCTTCTTTTCCCTGGCGCGTGGCGGCACGTTCCAGGCTCCGAAACTGACCGTAGACGGCGCGAACCAGGCCGAACTGCTTGCGCGCAACGATCTCCAGCCGGGCAAGTTCGTGGCGATGATGCCGGGAGCGGAATTCGGCCCGGCCAAACGCTGGCCAAGCGCATCCTATGCCGGCTTTGCCCGCGCGATGATGGCGCAGGGTCTGAAGGTCGTGCTCTTCGGCTCGAAGAACGACAGCGCGGTGACGGCAGAAATCGCGGCACTGGCCCCCGGCTGCGTCGATCTTGCCGGCAAGACCCGCCTGGAAGACGCCATCGACGTCATCGCCGCGGCGAAGCTGGCAGTCTCCAATGACAGCGGGTTGATGCATGTCGCTGCGGCTGTCGGCACGCCGATCGTCGCCGTCTATGGCTCGACATCACCGGAAAACACGCCGCCGCTCGCTGAGAAACGCGAACTGGTATGGCTGCAGCTTTCCTGCTCACCCTGCCACAAGAAGGTCTGCCCGCTCGGCCACATGAACTGCCTCAACACCCTTGATGTCGAACGCGTCGTCCAGGCAGCGGACCGGCTGATGGAACAAGCGACGGCAGCATGAAGGTCCTCATCGTCAAGACCTCGTCGATGGGCGATGTCATCCACACCTTCCCGGCCGTTCAGGACGCCTTGCGCGCGCGAGCGAACATCAGCTTCGACTGGTGCGTGGAAGAACCTTTCGCCAGCATCGTGGCGTTGCATCCGGCGATCGGCACGATCCACAAGGTTGCGCTGCGACGCTGGCGCAGGCAGCTCGCCTCACCGGCCACATGGCGCGAAGGAGGCACCTTGCGCAAGGCCTTGCGCGCCGCCAGCTACGACCTGGTGCTTGACGCTCAGGGATTGCTGAAATCGGCCTTCGTCGCGAAATTCGCCGGGGCGCCGATTGCCGGTTTCGACAAGGCGAGCGCGCGCGAACCTTCCGCCGCCCTCTTCTACGATCAGCGCTACGGCGTCCCGCGCGATCTGCACGCCATCGAGCGCACGCGGCGCCTGTTCGCACTGGCTCTCGGCTACGAGCCTGACTTGTCGATACTCGATTCCGGCATCGCTGTGCCCTCCGGCCATTCGCCGATCCCGGCCGGACAGGTCGCGACCTTGCTGCACGGCACCAGCCGCGAGGACAAGAAGTGGCCGGTTCAGGAGTGGATCGCCACTGCTGATCTGCTGGTCGGGCGGGGATTTACGCCGGTCACGACCTGGTCGAATGAAAAGGAACGGGCGGTGGCCGAGGCCATCGGCAAGGCTGTGCCGGCAACGCTGGTGGTGCCGAAATCGCCATTGGCCGAGGTCGCCGGCCTGATCGGCCGCTCCACGCTCGTCATCGGCGCCGATACCGGCCTCACCCATCTGGCAGCCGCATTCGGCTTGCCCACCGTTGCGATTTTCCTGACGACGGAGCCGGGCCTCACCGGCCCACGCGGGCAATATGCCTCGACCCTCGTCGCTGACGGCGACCAGCCGGTGACACCACAGGCTGCGGTCGCCGAGGCGATGGCTTTGCTGAGGCTCAAGGAAAGATAGCGGACGGCACATGGCCCCGGGAGAGCCGAAGACAGCCCTCGGTTCGCCCGGAATGCCGGCAGATCCTAGAGCAATTCCAGGAAAAGTGCGTAGCGGTTTTCCGTCCGGAATTGCGCAAAAACAAAGAGTTAGAGCGTTTCCGCGCTTCCGTTAGAACGGAAATGCTCTAGACGAACTGGACCTTGACGATTTCGTAGCCGCGAGCCCCGCCGGGAGCATTGACCTCGATGGCGTCGCCGACTCCCTTGCCGATGAGGGCGCGAGCGATCGGCGAGGAGATCGAAATCCGGCCGGCCTTCACGTCTGCTTCCTGGTCGCCGACGATCTGGTAGGTCTTCTTCTCTTCAGTGTCTTCATCGACCAGCACGACAGTGGCGCCGAACTTGATGGTGCTGCCGGAAAGCTTGGAGACATCGATGACTTCAGCACGCGCCACCAGGTCCTCGAGCTCGCTGACGCGGCCCTCGTTGAGGCTCTGCTGTTCCTTGGCAGCGTGATATTCGGCGTTTTCCGAAAGGTCGCCATGCGAACGTGCCTCTGAGATCGCTTCGATGATGCGCGGCCGCTCTTCCTGCTGGCGCCAGCGCAGCTCTTCCTTGAGAGACTCGAAACCTCCGCCTGTCATCGGCACTTTGTTCATCATATCACCTTTTCCTGCCAGCCCCTGAAGCGGGACCAACCCTGTCGCTGGGTACAAAAAGAAAACGGTCCGGCAGCTTGTGGCTGACGGAACCGTCTCACCTCAGATTCCCGTAATATAGCAAGCTCTAGCCGATTTTCATCTCAAAAAAGCGGGTTGCAAGCTCCCGTATCGGCAGGTTCTGCCGGCCGCGACTTCTGGCCTCACTCGTCTGAATCCACCACGCCGGCACTCAACTTCTGTCGTAGTGGTCGATCTGCTCGGACAGCATGCCGTACTCGCGCGATTGCTTGCCCGTACGCTTTTCGATCTCGCTCAACTGTTCGCGCGCGCCGGCGATGTCGCCCATCTGCAGGCGCGCTTCACCCAGATATTCGCGCACCAGCGTATAGTCCGGGTTCTGCCGCAACGCCTCCTCATAGTAGCCGAGGCCGACAACGATGCGACCGGACTTGCGGTGCGAATACCCGAGATAGTTGAGGATGCGTGGATCCTTCTTGTTAGAGGCAAGCGTCAGGACCGCGATCGCCTCGTCATAGCGACCGGCCATCGCCAGATCGTGCCCTGCCTCGTAGATGTTGTCGTCGTCCAGCATACCTTGCTTGGGCGGCGCGCATTTTTTGGACTTGGTGTCGTAGACCTCGCCCTTCTTGCATTTGGTGACGGTCGGACTGGGCGTGTCGCTTCCACCACCGCCGGCAGCCTGAACCGGGACGGTGACAAATGGCAGGGCGACAAGAACGGCCGCCGCGTGGATCAGAAGTCGCTTATGCATGGGGAACTCCTCCTGGCCTATCAATGACAGGATAACGCCGGACGCGTTCGATTTCATCCCGCCATGACCGCAATCTATCCTTTGAAGATGAACGCCGCCCCACCGGCGATCATCGCAAAGCCGATGGCATGGTTCCAGGTCAGCGTTTCCTTGAGATAGAGCACGGAGAACACCGCAAACACGGTGAGCGTGATCACCTCCTGCATCGTCTTCAGTTCCGCGGCCGAATAGACCTGGTTGCCGATACGGTTCGCCGGCACAGCCAGCCAGTATTCGAAAAAGGCGATCAGCCAGCTGCCCATGACAGCAATCCAGATCGGCGAACTCTTGAATTTCAGGTGCCCATACCAGGCGAAGGTCATGAAGACATTCGAGGCAATGAGCATGAGGATCGGCAGGACGCGGGGCGAGAGAATCAACGACATTTGGGAATCCGGCGAAAGTAGGGATGCTCATTTCAAACCACTCGCCGTACCAGTCAACTGCCTTTGTCCATTGCACGCGCGTGCCTTCTGCAACAATGCCGTAACCCATTGTGAACGAAGAGTTCTCGGCGCCAGGCAACCAAAGGGAGCAGTCGCCGTTTGCGTCTCATGACGCTGTTGAAACGGCCGCTGGCGGCAATCGCAATCGCACTTCTGGGTGCAGTCGCCTCGTTCGACGGCTGCCTGGCTTCGGCAAAGTCCCCGAGACTGCCCGCGACGGCGCCAATCCCCGAAGCCCATCGCAGGGACCTGGGCGAAGTAACGCCTGTTCCTCCTGAAACCCCTGCCCCCTCCGATGTGCCGCTGCCGCAGACACGCCCCGACGAGGCAGCGGGCAAGGATTCCGATGGCCGCAAACCGTTTCAGGGTCCCGAACTGCCACCAGGCTGGCAAAAACCCGCAACCGCGAAGCCGTTGCCCGACCCTCGCTCGAACATCGCACCTGCCGAAAGGATGCCTGCGGAGGAAACCGCATGCCGCGAACGGCTGAAAGCGCTTGGTGCCGAATTCGAAGAAGCAAAGGCAAAGCGCGATGATGTGCTTGGCTGTTCGCTGCCTTATCCGCTGATGCTGAAGAAGCTGGAACGGTCTGTCGAAATCGCACCCGATGTCGAAATCGACTGCGCGATGGCGGAAACCATGTCCCGCTTCGTCAAGGATGTGGTTGCCCCGGCCGCGAAAGCCGAACTCGGCCAGGAGCTGAAATCGATCTCGCAGGCGTCCGGCTATGTCTGCCGCCCTCGCAACGGCAGCACCAAGCTTTCAGAACATGCCTTCGGCAATGCCCTGGATATCGCTGGGCTGACATTCGCGGACGGCACCACCATCGAGGTCGGCAAGACCTCATCGCCGCCCCAGGCGAGGCTGATCGACCAGATCCGCAAGGCAGCCTGCGGACCGTTCAAGACGGTGCTCGGCCCCGGCAGCGACGCCGACCATGCCCTTCACCTGCATCTCGACCTCGCTCCGCGCCGGAACGGCGGCACTTTCTGCCAGTAAGGTTTCCGCCGCATTTCGACCACAGCCGTAAACCCGGCCGCTGAGTTTTCCTTTACCCTTCAGGCGTAAAACGGCCGTGGCTCGAGGGGCTTGCCCGAGGGACGGGAAGAACGATGGCCGGAGAAATTCACATCGCCAGGCGACCCAGGCGCTGGCCCTGGGCCGCGACAAGGCGGCTTGCCGCGTTGTGCGTTCTGGCGACGGTGGCCGCCTGTACGACTGGCGATGTTTTCGAACTGAAGCCTGCGGTCGACGTCGGCTCGACAACGTCTGCGGTGCCGAGGATGGCGCCTGCCGCACCAGAATTGTCCGGCATGCAAACCCTGGTGCCATCAAACCCTTACATGACGGCGGCCTATCCACGCATGGACGAACCGATGTCCCCCGTGGAGCAGCTGTCCTCGGAAGAGATCGACTGCCGCAACGAACTGAAGCGGCTCGACGTCGCCTACACTGATCTCTCGCCGATCCGCGAAGGACAGTGCGGTATCGAGCATCCGGTCAAGGTGACGGCAATCGGCAGCGTCCAGATGAAGCCGGCTGCGACGCTGACCTGCAACATGGCCGCGACCTTTGCGGCCTGGACCAGGCGTGAGCTGGTGCCGACCGCGCGCTGGCGCTATCTTTCCGGCGTGAAGACGATCCGCCAGGGGTCAAGCTATTCCTGCCGCAAGATCGCCGGTGAAGGCGTGCTGTCAGAACATGGTAAGGGCAACGCCCTCGACGTGATGAGCATTGAACTCAACAATGGTGACGACATCGACGTGCGCAAGCCTGGCTGGTTCGCCTTCCGCACCAGCGGCTTCCTCGATTCGGTGCGTTCCGACGGCTGCGACTACTTCACCACCGTGCTCGGCCCCGGTTATAACTACGATCACCGCAACCACTTCCATTTCGATATCAAGAACCGCAGAAACGGCTATCGCGCCTGTCGTTGAGCCCGCGCACTCGCTCAAAGTTCAATACGCTTTGGACAAAACGCCTGCCGCCGCTTTTCGAAGTGGCAGGCGGGATGCTATTGAGCGCGCATGCTTTACGCTGAAATCGCTATCGTGGTCGCTCTCATCTGCGTGAACGGCCTTTTGGCAATGTCCGAGCTTGCCATCGTCTCAGCCCGTCCGGCGAGGCTCAAAGGGATGATCGACCGTCATGTCAGCGGCGCTGCACGCGCGCTGGAACTCGGCGCCAATCCGGGCAAGTTCCTGTCTTCCGTCCAGATCGGCATCACGCTGGTGGGTATTCTGTCGGGTGCCTTTTCGGGTGCCACGCTGGGCGAGCGGCTCGCCGATTTCCTGGCCGATTCCGGTGTCGGCCCGCGTTTCGCCAATCCAGTCGGCGTCGGCATCGTCGTGGCGATAATCACCTATGCTTCGCTGATTGTCGGGGAACTGGTGCCCAAGCAGATCGCATTGCGCGATCCCGAGCGCGTCGCCTGCCGGGCTGCGCCCTTCATGGCTGTACTCGCCAAGATCGCAGCTCCGATCGTTTTCGTGCTCGACATCTCCGGCCGCGCCGTTCTGTGGCTGCTCGGCTTTCGCGGCGAAAGCGAGGAAAAGGTCACCGACGAAGAGATCAAGATGCTGGTGGCCGAAGCCGAACACCACGGCACAATCGAGTCGGACGAGCGCCGCATGATCGCCGGTGTGATGCGCCTGGGTGACCGCGCTGTCCGCGCAGTGATGACGCCGCGCACTGACGTCGACTGGATCAATCTGCAGGCAGACGACGCCACGATCCGCAAGCTTCTGATGGAAACGCAGCACTCGCGCCTGCCAGCAGGCGAAAGCGTCGATGCCATGATCGGTGTTGTGCAGACGAGAGACGTCCTGGCCGCGCTGCTTGCAGGCCGCACGCTCGATCCGCGCAAGCACGTCAAGACTGCGCCCATCGTGCACGATCAGGCCGATGCGCTGGACGTACTCGCAACCTTGCGTGAATCCGAAGTGCCGATGGCGCTCGTCCACGACGAATATGGCCATTTCGAAGGCATCGTCACACCGGCCGACATCCTGGAGGCGATCACCGGTGTGTTCCGATCCGATCTCGACGCCGGCGACGACGAGGAAAGCGCCGTACAGCGCGAGGATGGCTCCTGGCTGCTTGCCGGCTATATGCCTGCCGACGAGATGGCCGACCTGCTCGGCTTCGACCTGCCGGAAGATCGCGACTACGAGACCGTTGCCGGCTATCTCCTGTCGCACCTTGCCCATCTGCCAACCACCGGCGAGACTGTTGACGCCCAGGGCTGGCGCTTTGAAGTCGTCGACCTCGACGGCCGCCGCATCGACAAGGTCATCGCGGCGCGGCTTGCCACCGGGCAGCAAGGCGCGACGCGCTAGATCCGAACCTTGGAAATGCAAAGGCGGCAAGCCGCCTTTGCATGAAAGACCAGCTTCAGGCGGCTTCGACGTCAGCCGTCGCCAGATCGGCATCGCGCGCCGCCTTCAGCGCACGCGTGTACCAGGACAGCTGGTTCAGCATGTCTTCCGCAGCCTGGTTGATGTGTTCGAGCTCCGACAATTTGGTGCCGCCCTTCACGGCCATGTAGTCCGCCCAGACGATATGGACCGCGGTGCGCACAGGCACCATCTGCAGCTCGATCGCGTGAAGGCGCAGCTGTTCGATCGAGCGGGCGCCACCGACGCCGCCATATCCCACGAAACCGACCGGCTTCCTGTTCCATTCGGTATAGGCGTAATCGAGCGCATTCTTGAGCACGGCACTCGGCCCGTGCGTATATTCGCTGGCCGTGAAGATGAAAGCATCGAATTCATCGACTTTCTTCTGCCAGCGCTGCGCGACCTCGTTCCTGGACGGCGCCCAGAGCGAGGATGCGGGTTCATCGAAGAACGGCATCGGATAGTCGCGCAGATCGACAAGTTCGACGTCCCACTCGCTGTGCTTGGCGGCGAGCTTGGTGATCCATTCTGCCGGCACGTCGGCAAAGCGGGTTGCGCGCGTCGAACCAATCACGACGGCGATCTTGGGTTTTGACATCGGTGACTCCTTGCAGGGACGAATTGGGAGTATCATTTGGATACCGACGCTATATCTGATACTGTCAACTCGATTGGCAAGGAGGCACTTTTTTGAAACCGAGGCACCCGCATGTCACCGGCGACTGCCTGGCAGTCAGCGATATTCTGCAACGCATCGGCGACAAATGGTCGTTGCTGGTCGTCCAGAATCTGGGCGAAGGCCCGCAACGCTTCAACGAATTGAAGCATTGCATCGGCAATATTTCCCAGAAGATGCTGACGACGACGCTGCGCAGTCTCGAGCGCGACGGCTTCGTCACACGCACGGTCTTTCCGACCATTCCACCGCGGGTCGACTACGAACTGACCGACCTTGGCCGCGAACTGCTGATACCGGTCAAGGGGCTTGCCGAATGGGCCATCGCCAATGCAGGCCGCGTCAGCGCAGCTCGCGCTCGTTTCGACGGCGTCAAGGCAGCAGCCTGACGCAGGTCATTCGGCAGGCACAGCCTTGGGCTTGCCTTCGCCGTCAAGCGCGACCATGACGAAATCGGCATGCGTCACCATCTCCATGAGATCGGAGAGGTAGCGTTGCGCCCAGGCTTCGACCTTCAGCGTCATGGAGGTGCGGCCGACACGGTCCACGACCGTGTAGATGCAAAGCGTATCGCCGATCTTCATCGGCTTGGCGAAGGACATTTCCTTCACCGCCGCGGTCACCACCCTGCCCTTGGCACGCTCGGCAGCCCGGATACCGCAGGCCAAATCCATCTGCGCCATCACCCAGCCGCCGAAAATGTCGCCGGCTGCATTGGCATCCGAAGGCATGGCCAGCGTCCTCAGCGTCAGGTCGCCGTTCGGTTTTCCGTCCGCGTAGTGCACCATGCGAAAATCCCTCGTGCCGAATGTCATGATGCCCTAGCCGCGCGCCGGTGAAGCGTCAACGCCAACGGTCACGCACACCGTTGTTGCGGGAAATGAACAGCCGCGCTTTGGTCGTTTTTCTCACACCGCATGCCGGAAGTACCGGTGATGGCGACGAATGCGACAGCTAGTCTGACCAACGCATCGGCCCGAAAATCGAAATCGATTTTCGGAAAGTGCGATGCGTCGATTCAAAATGTCAGAGCGTCCTTTGCGCGTCCGAATGGACGCGCGGCGCTCTAAAAGCAGACCGGGCACCGCCATTCGCCATGCAGACTTATGATTTCATTGTCGTCGGTTCCGGCTCGGCCGGCTCGGTCGTAGCGGAAAAGCTTTCGGCATCGGGACGTTTTTCGGTGCTCGTTCTGGAAGCCGGCGGCAGCGACAGGCGTTTTTTCGTGCAGATGCCACTGGGCTACGGCAAGACCTTCTTCGACCCGGCAGTGAACTGGAACTACAAGACCGAGCCAGACCCCGGCCTTGCCGGTAATGCGGATCATTGGCCGCGCGGCAAGATCCTCGGCGGATCAAGCTCGATCAATGCCATGGTGTGGATCCGAGGCGCCCGCGAGGATTTCGACGCCTGGTCGGCCGCCGGCAATCCTGGCTGGAGTTATGAAGACGTCCTCCCGGTCTTCAAGGCCATCGAAGACAACGAAGCCAGCGCGGATCGGTGGCGCGGTCGTGGCGGCCCGATCCACGTCACCGACAATCGCTCCCGTGTCCACCGGCTCACGATCCGCTATCTGAAGGCCGCTCAACAGGCCGGGCTGCCCGCCAACGACGATTTCAACGGCGCAGGGCAGGAAGGCGTTGGCATCTACCAGATCACGACCAGAAATGGTCGCCGCATGTCGACGGCGCGAGGCTTCCTCCGCCCTGCCATGAAACGCACCAATGTGCGCGTGGAAACACATGCACTGGCAACGAAGATCCTGTTCGAGGGCAGGCGTGCGGTCGGCATCGAATATGTCCAGAACGGCGAAACCAGAACCGTGCGGGCCGGCCGGGAAGTGATCTTGTCCGGCGGCTCGATCAACTCACCCCAGCTTCTTCAGCTCTCCGGCGTGGGACCGGCCGATCTGTTGTCCAGCCTCGACATTCCGCTCGTACAGAAATCGGAAAATGTCGGCCGAAACCTCCAGGATCACCAGGGCATCAACTACACCTGGAAGGCCAAATGGCCGACCCTCAACCAGATGCTGCGGCCCTGGTGGGGCAAGCTGCTGGTCGGCCTGCACTATCTTGTACTGCGCTCCGGCCCGCTGTCGATGTCGATGAACCAGGGCGGTGGTTTCTTCCGCACCGATCCGGATCAACCACGCCCGAACATGCAGCTCTACTTCCAGGCCTTTTCCACGGTGCTGCCGAAACCCGGCGAGCGGCCGATCCTCTCCCCCGATCCATGGCCAGGCTTTTCCATCGGCCTTTCCAATTGCCGGCCATCCAGCCGCGGCGAGATCATGATCCGCTCGAAGAACCCACTTGAGCATCCGAAGATCACCCCTAACGCCTTCTCGACCAACGAGGACGTGTCGGAAATGCTCGACGCAGTGAAATTCCTGCGCCGGATCGCAGCGCAGCCAGCACTCGCCGACGTCATCGCGGAAGAGGTTTTGCCTGGGCCTTCAATCACTTCCGATGCCGACCTGATTCAGGATTTCCGGAAGCGCTCCGGTACCGTCTATCACCCGGTATCGACCTGCCGCATGGGTGCGGACCCTGCCCGCGCAGTGGTCGATCCACGCCTGAAGGTCCATGGCCTTGGCGGTCTGCGCGTCATCGACGCGTCGATCTTTCCCGACAACATCGCCGGCAACACCAACGCCGCCTCGATCATGACGGGGTGGAAGGGCGCTGAAATGGTTCTGGAGGACAATCGATGAAAGTCACCGACGTAAAGACCTGGGTTGTCGGCAATCCGCCACCCGGCATCGGCGGCAAATATTTCATCTTCGTCAAACTGACGACCGACTCAGATGTCGTCGGCTATGGCGAAGCTTACAACGCCACCTTCTCCGGGCATGTCACAGCCCGCATGATCGAAGACATGGCCGAACGCTATCTGATCGGCCGCGACCCGCACGATGTCGAAAGTTTTTTCCGCCGCTGCTACTCGTCGGGTTTCACCCAGCGCCCGGACGTGTCGGGCATGGGCTGCTTCTCTGCTCTCGAAATGGCCTGCTGGGACATTATCGGCAAGGAGGCCGGCAAGCCGGTCTACAAGCTGCTCGGTGGCCAGGTGCACGAAAAGCTGCGTTCCTACACCTACCTCTATCCGCATGAGGGCAGTGTCCATTCGGAGGACGCCCGCGGGCGCAATGTCTACAACGATCCCGACCTCGCCGCCGAATGTGCGGTACTTTACGTCGATCAAGGCTTCAACGCGGTGAAGCTCGATCCTGCCGGTCCCTACACAGCCTTCGACGGTCATCAGCCACGCCTCGTCGACATCGACCTCTCAGCCCGCATGATCAAGGCGATCCGCGAGGCGGTCGGCACCAGGGCCGACATCCTGTTCGGCACTCATGGCCAGTTCACCGCCTCCGGCGCGCTGCGCATGGCCAAGGCCATCGAACCTTATGATCCGCTCTGGTTCGAGGAGCCGGTTCCGCCCGACATGCCGGAAGTGATGGCGCAGGTGGCACGCGGCACCTCGATCCCGATCGCCACAGGCGAGCGGCTGACCACCAAGTTCGAGTTCGCCCGCGTCATCGAGAACCGCGCCGCCACCATCCTGCAACCGGACCTCGGCCGCTCCGGCGGCATTCTCGAGACCAAGAAGATCGCGGCGATGGCCGAAGCCTATCACATCCAGATCGCACCGCATTGCTATTGCGGACCGATCGTGGGCGCTGCCAACGTCCAGCTCGCCGCGACACTGCCGAATTTCCTCATCCTGGAATCCCTGAAGCAATGGGACGGTTTCCACGCCACCTTGCTCAGGAAGAAGATCGAATGGCAGGACGGCTGGGTTATTCCGTCGAAGGACCCCGGCCTCGGCGTTGAACTCGATGAAGCGGTCTGCGAGGCCCATCCCTGGAATGGCAAGCAACTTCATCTGGAGATGGCACCAGACCCCCTGTTCCCCTAAGCATCCGAACGAAAGGTCGAAAACCCAATTGTTTCAGCAGCTTGCCGAAATCTTCAGAATCAGCTCGACAGGAAGCTGATTCAAGATGCGAAGCGCCTGAATCAGCACCTCAGCTTCAAGGCACGGGGCATGATCTCGAACTCTGCCGGGACGCGACCCGGCGCTTCGCCATCGATATCGACTAAGGCACTGTTGTCGAAAGCACCGCTTGCCGGCTCGACCAGGACCTTCCTGCCACGCAGGATGGTGACCGCCGGATGATTGCGATGCTGACCGGTGTAAAGCAGGCGGATGTCCCGCATGAGCGCGACCTTGCCCCCAGCGTGCAGGATGACGATGTCGAACTGTCCGTCGTCCAGCGAGGCGTCCGGCGCGATCATCATGCCGCCACCGAAGAAGGGACCGTTGGCAATGGCCACCAGGGCGACGCGCCCCGCGATCGGTTCGCCGTCGTCGATCGTGACCACGACATCGTCGAAGTGATAGTTGAAGAACTCGGTGACCGTGCGCCACAAGAACAGAGCCTTTGCCGGGATACGTCCCTTGCGCCTGTCCGCGTTCACCGCGCGATCGACATGACCGGAGAGACCGAGGCTTGCAATGTTGATGAAATGCCGGCTGGCCAAGGCGCCGTGATCGTCGATGTAGGAGATGCGCCCGACATCGATCATTCGTATTTCGCAAGCAGCGATCCGCTCGAGTACTGCGTCGAGATCGTCCGGCAAGCCGAGCCCGCGCGCGAAATCCGATCCTGTCCCGCACGCCAGCAGGCCGAGCGCTGCATTGTCATATCCCTCCCTTACCGCCTGAAGCAGACCATCGGCAGTTTCGGAAGCTGTACCATCGCCGCCGGCAGCAATGACCAGGTCGTACCCATCGGCCGCGAATTCGATTGCGAGGCGCTCCGCATCGCCTTCCGCCTGTGTCTCGCGCATTTCAAAGCGGCCGAGATGCCGTTCGAGCGCGCTGGCGACATCGGCCCAGTCGCGCTTCAGCCGACCGTCACCGGCAATGGGATTGAGAATGATGCCGACCTTCAACCGCTTCTCCCCTTGCGGTGGTCCTACCCATATGAAAACGTCTCACTCAGAACTCGGCAAGGACGACGCCGGTTGCACAGAAATGCATGGCTTGGGCAAAACCGTCCCGTTTACCCGAAAAAATCCCTTTTACCACACGTTATTCCCGATAACCCCGGTATTCACAGGCCAGCGGTGGTTCCGCACCCCGGTGATCGGGCGTATGGTTAAGTCATCTCAGGCGGCCACGGATTGAACGGTCGAAAGACAACGGCAACCACGCGGAACTCCTGGGGCCTGCACCGCGCAGATCAGCAACGGGCTTGCCCGTTGCGAAATCGAGAGCCGCGATGTGCGGGGCCGCGGAAAGCGTGCGAACGCCAACGGCGGACCGATGCGAGCCATGAAGGCCGGGCAAGACCTTCGATGGCACGTCGACCGAAACCCGCAAGGGTAGAGACCGGCGTGATCCGAATGGACGCAGCCCTTCGGGGAAGCAGACGGACGGGTCGTCAAAATCAAGGCCGGCAGGTGCAATGTCCTTCGGAAATTGCCGCCGCTGACTGGTCCTGGTCTGACAGGGAGGCGCTGGGAGAGATCCCGGCGCCAACTGTTTTGAGGCCCGCCCACGCTCGCCATTTCCGGATGGTCCGGTTGCTTGCGCGGCCACTGCGTGAACCCAACGCGCCATGGCTGCACACAGGAACGGAATCGGCTATCGTCCTCCCGTCATCCGAAGAGAGGGACCTTCCCATGACGCTGATCCAGAAGCTCGCCTTGGCCTATGCCGTGCTGTTTTTCGCCGTTGTGGCGATCGGTTATGTTCCGGCCTTCAACGATGCCAATGGCTATCTCTTCGGCCTCTTCTCCTTACAGTGGTACGATGATCTTCTGCACGCCTTCTCGGGTGTCTGGGCCGCGGTCGCCGCTTTCGTCTCGCACCGCCAGTCGGTATTTTACTTCAAGCTGTTCGGCTCGGTTTATCTTTTCGACGGCGTCCTGGGCCTCGTCACCGGCTCCGGCTGCCTTGATGGCGGCATCTTCATAAATGGCTTCCGTTCCTTCGGCGACATCGAGTTCCCGACACGCTTCTTCGCCAACCTGCCGCATATCCTGATCGGAGGCATCGCCGTCTACATCGGCTTCCGACTGGCCAAACGCGTACACGACCATTTCGCGACGGCTTGAGCCATGTTCGTGCTGCGTTGGCTGAAACGCATACTGAAGACGATCGCCTGGCTGGTCGTCATCGTCCTGCTTATCCCGATCCTGGGCCTGACTTATGGTTGGCTCACCACCTCGGCTCTCGATACCGCCCCCCTGCCCGGCATTGCCGAAGGCGCACCACCGAAGGAACTGGCAGACAAGGTACGCGCCGAGATTCCCGGCTACCAGCGGCCGGAGGAAACGACCTTCCTCACCTATCCGGAATGGGCGATCGTCTATGCCGCGCGCGAATATGCCGGCTATGTGAAAGACAATCCGCCGAGCGGCTTTCCCTACTGGTCCTACATCGGTCGCTTCTGGCAGGATTATGCGATGGTTATCCGCGCCAGTTCCGCCTACCCGTTCAATTGGCAGAACCATCAGATGCTGGCCGTCATCGGCACCAGCCACACGATCGAACACGCGATCCAGTGGGCATACGAGAACACGGTTGGCCGCGTCACGGAAGCGATTGGCGGCCATCGCACGGCGGCCGATGTCTACCAGGCCAGGGTGGCAGCTGAATATGCCGCCTTCCTCGACCAGGTACCTTGGTATCAATTCCCTTATGCCGAAAAACACTCAGGTCTGTTGGCCGTCGAGCCTGCTGCCAATGACGGCGTGGTGCGCCCAAACGAACGCAAGCTCGCCTTCGGTCTCGCCGACACGATCAAGCAGGGCTATGCGGATCTGATCAAACAGGCGCTCGCCGCCACCTCCGATCCTGCGCTGCTCGACATCCATGTCTGGGCGAAGGGGCCCGTCGGCGAGGCAACCCGCGGCGAGCCCGACACCTTGCTGGAACGTGATCATGGTACCGAGGGCGCCGTCTTCGTGACCAAGCGCTATCAGGTCTTCACGGAGATGATCCCGCGTTTGATCGAGAAGGGCGTTTCCTTCGTCGAGATCGGCGGCAATGATGAGATCATGACCACGGTTCTGTCCAATGCTCCGGTTGCTGTTCCTGAAGGCGCCCGCGAGTTGTTCGCCTACCCGTTACCGGCCAACCAGGCGCTGCGTCGTACCGGCCTCGTCGTCGCCGTGCGCAGGCTCCATACTGTCATTCCCACTCTGATCAAGAGCGGGGCGAGACTGGAGCACGTCTACGATTATTGATCCTTTTCGCCACGCCGATTTCACAATCGCAGCGAAATCCTGCCGTGTTGCTGAGCGATCCTGCCTCTGATTTCGAGGGGCTGAGCCGTGATCAAGACTGCACTAGTCGCCATGACCATCGTGGGATGCGACTGCGACGCAAAGCTGTGTGAGTATATCGGCGAAACCCCGGCCAAATGGTCGACCGTCGCTGACTGCGAAGCCGCGATGAAAAACCAGATGCTGCACCACCGCAAGGGTTTCAGCTATCCGGTGGTCTCCGGCATATGCCGCACCGTCCAGCCGCAAACGGCGATGGCCGTTTCAGCCGCTTCGCCACAAGTCGCGTCGGCTCCGCTTGATGATGAAATCGCCACGCTTGGCCTGCATCGACCGGAAAATTCGGTTGGCCCGCGTCCTGTACCGGCTGTCGAAATCAGCGCGGAAGCTCGTGAACCCGATGTCGACGGCAGCGACGCAATCCTCTATCGGACGGAGAGTGGCTACACGCTGGTCAAGACCAGGCTGGACCGGACCGTCTCGAACACCGCCATGATCCTGAAACGCTCTGCCGGCTGGCTTTCGGCGCAACTGCAAGGCGGGTGGTGATACCGTCTACTCGCCCATGCGGAGTTTCAGGCTCTGCCAGAACTTGTCGATCATCGGTCGGTCGGCTGCTGCGTTATCATCATCCAGGCTGGTGATCACCACCACACCCTGGTCTGCGGTTCCGTAGCTCATCACCTCGTAGGCAACCTGGTCGGTGCGGGACTTCACCGTAGCCGTCAGCCCCTTCAGCACCGTGCCATCGGCAAGCTTGCGCGAGCCCGCTTTTTGCGTGAGCTTTCCGCCAGCTCGCACCGATTCCTTGGTGATTTCCTGCAGCATGAGCCGGTTGAGCATTACCGGGTTCATGTCGGAATATTCCTGGATGATGACCATCGAGCCGACCGCCGAGGCCATCAGATGCTGGTCGATTCCCTTGGGCAGATTGGTCTTCGTCACCGTTACCGCGCTCGGGTGAACGAAGGAGAAGCTGCTGCTGCTGAAGGTCGCGAATGCATTGCGCTCCAGCCTGACCCGCGCGTCCTTGCCGTTCGGCAGGGTCACGGTCGCGTCCTCGCCGGGGTCTATGTCGACGGAAACGCCGTCGATGGTGAGTTTATAGGCCTTGAGATCCTCCGAGACCGCAGGGGTCGAGACAAGCATGACAGCAACGATACCTGCCATCTTCGTTCCGTGTCGCATTCCAATTCTCCGCCGCGTCAGGTTGTGGGGCTGAGTGCCTTCAAGGCCCGATAGAAGGTCGAGGAAAACAGCTCGTCGGGATCATAGCTGCGCTTGCGCGCCAGGAAGAGCGGCAGTTCCGGATAGGATGCCAGCAATTGCGCGCCGGTATAGTGCAACTGGTAGGGCAAGAAGAAACGGCCGCCATATCGGATGGTCACGTCGATCAGTGCGCGCGTCAATTGCCGCATCTGCGCACTGCCTTCTTCGGACGTTGGCTGGTTGATGTAGAGCACCAGCGAGAAGGCAGGCCGCGGCGCATAGTTCAGCGCAATATCTTCCTTGTGCACCACCCGCACCGAGGCGTTCAGCACCGGCAGGGGCTGGTTGCGCAGGATCGTGCGCACCTCGCCGACATAGGCGTTGTAGGCAGTACGCGGCACGAAATATTCGTGCAGGATGTCGGTTTCACCCGCCAGGTCATTGAACAGATACGGCACGGAATCGTGCATCGGGTTATTGCGGGTCACCAGGCAGGCCTCACCCTCGCCCATCGCCGCGGTGCGCGGCACGGAGCAGCTTTCGAAGCGCGGCTCCAGCGTCTTTTCGGTGAACCATTTAAGTTCCTGGAACGGCGCGCCCCATTTCGCCAAGTTCATGATCAGGCGCTTGACACCCACCGCCCCGGGTTCGCCGATCGGCGGTTGATCGCCGGGCGGCTGCTCGGTCACCATTTCGTAGCGATAGACGATCATGTCTTCGAGGAAATTTCCCGGTGCCGTCGACAGATGGCCGTAGAACAGGCCGATCTCGTGGTTGGGCTCCAGGACCTCGCTGAAGAACCGCGGAAACTCCTCCGATCTTATGATTTCACGGCTGGTGCGGTAGACAGCGTTGTCGACGATGTCGAGCGTTGCCTCCAGCACCACGCCAAACAACCCGTATCCACCGACGACATGGCGAAACAGGTCGGCATTTTCAGACTCAGAACATGTCTGCACCGAACCATCAGCCAGCATGACGCGCAGCGACCGGATCGAGCCGGCAACAGAACCAGCCTGATGGTCCATGCCATGCGCATTGACCGAGAGTGAGCCGCCGACGGAAAAGATATCGGTCGACTGCATCGCCTTCACCGCAAAACGCGGATGCAGGATGTTCTGGATGTCGTGCCAGGTGGCGCCGGGCTGAACCGTCATCGTCTTTGCGGCCGCATCGACCGAGACGGCGTTGAACTTGTGCATGTCGAGGACGACCGCGTTGTCGTCGAAGGCATGACCGCCCATCGAATGCCGCACCGCTGCAATCGAGACCTTCAGGCCATTGGCGCGCGCAAAGGCCAGTGCTTCCGCGACATCCTTTTCACTACTCACCTCGACCATGCCGTAGACAGGTGTGCGCGAAAGCCCGCTGGCGTCGTTCAGCGTCCCGCCCTTGGTCAGCCAGATCAGACCGGCATCGTGCTTCGGCGCATTTTCCAAGGCCTTGAGAGGCAAGGTGTGGCCATCCACGTCGGCGACGCGTCCGGCATCCTTCGCCGAGGAAGGGCTGCGCATCAGCCGGGCTACCGTGTTTCCGCCCCACAAAACCACGCCACCAACCACCGCCGCGCCGAGCAACAATCGTCGGGTAGGTCGCCAGCCGCTTTGACGATTCCCCATGCCTTGCTCGGCCATGTTGCCCCCTCGTTTTCCAACCGATAGCGCGGGCCTTTTGCAAAGACCATACCGCGACGGCATGGTCGGTAGGCGCGAAACGCAAGAAAGCCGGCCTGTCGGCCGGCTTTCTCCGAACGGTACTCTGATTGGGAAGAAGCGCCTTTCGCGCCGAGCTCAGGATGACTTGACGATCGATGTGACAATGCCTGTCTTGTCGTCGAAGGTCACCGCCACCTTGATGCCCACCTGAAGCTTGTCGACCGTGGACTCTGCAGGAAGCTGATAGATCTTGCCGTCATCGAGAGTGAACGACTTGGTATCCGGGTCGATCGATTTGATCGTGCCTTGCACCGTCGCGGCATAGGCCGAGCCAGCCAAAACAAACAGCGCGACGGAAGCGGTCGCGGCGAGCATCTTGATTTTATTCATGGTCGGAGCTCCGTTTTTGGGATCGGAAGCGCCCCTGTCAGCTTCACACAATCAGCTGCAGGACTGCGAAAATGACGGGACATCCGAAATTAAAGAGCCCAAGCCGCCGTTACCAAATCACGTTCAATAACTTTGCTAAACGAAATCATAGGCTTAAAACCTTGTGACTTGCTGGAGAAACGCCGTTTTTCCTTCTCCTTCAGCTGGTTAGGGCAAAAATCACACACACGGGACATTTTTACCGTGATGCCCCTCGATGAGCCCAATTCTTCTTTGGTCCAGTTCGCACCTCTCTTCACAAGAATCGCGCATTCTGGCATATTGGACCGGTTCAATCGGCGCTCCCGGCCGATCTTTCTGAAAGTTTACGTCTTGCACCCCTCGATCGAAATTATCGGCGCGGTCGCTGCTTTCATCACGACGGTTGGATGGATTCCGCAAGTCGCCAAGATCGCTCGCGAGCGCCGCGCAGGCGACATCTCGCTTGTCACCACTGGCGTCCTTGCCTTCGGCATTCTGCTGTGGGCGCTGTATGGCATCTTGATCGGCTCTTGGCCGGTCATCCTCGCCAACGGCTTCACCTTCATGCTGGTCGGCGCCATCGTCGCCATGAAATTGCGCTACGGCTGAGCGGCTCCCAGGACGCGCACCAGCCGCTCTTCGACACGAGCACGCCACTTCCCCGCAAGCTCCGTCACCGGCACCAGCCGTTCGCGGCCGCCTTCACGCAGCCGCGTGAAGGGATGCATACGGTACGCAGCGACCTTGCCGAGGCTCTCTGGCTCAGCGCTCACGTCGACGGTAAAGACCCCGCCGATGCGCCCCGGCCACGGCTGGCGCGCCAGCGCCGTGCCGAGGAAGTCACCCAGCCCATAGGCGACAGGCACTCGTCCGATCAGGCTGACCGGCTGCAGGACATGCGCGTGATGCCCGACAACCAGACCAAATCCGTCTGCAACTAGTTTGTTCGCCAGCGCGGCCATTTCCGGTTGCGGAAAATGCCGGAATTCCCAACCCCAGTGCGGCACCGCGCACAAAAGATCGGCCCTCTCAAGACTGCCCGCGGGCCAGCGCTCCGGGTTGGCCTCAATGGACACCCGGCCTGAAAACACGACTTCGGCAGCGTTTCGCCACATCGTGAAAGCAGCGAAACCGATGGTGAGGTCGCCTGCATTGACCCGCTGCACGGGACCGCCGTCCGCCGTACCGATGGTTTGGATGCCAAGACGCCTCAACGCAGCGACCGTTTCTTCGAAACCCTCGGCACCCTGGTCGAGCATGTGATTGTTGGCGAGCGACAGCGCCAACCGATCGTGACGGACACCGACGGCGGTCAACGCGTCGACGAGGAAAGCCTCCGTCATCGCGTGGCGCGTACCGATCTGCGTGCCGAACCTGGCGCGCACGCGCTCGACGATCGGGCTTTCGCAATTGCCGATGACCAGGTCGGCAGAACCGAGCAACGACTTCAGTGCGGGATCGCATATCGGAGCCTGCCTGGAGGCAACGGCCGAGATATCGCCTATGAAAGCGAGCTGCACGGTCCTGGCCGGTCGAGGCACCATCAAGTCCGCTGCTGCCGGTCCGAAATCCTTCGCATCGCCATGCAGCGACGGCTTCAGGAAGCGCGGCAGCCAGGACAGCTTGTAGGAAAGCGGATAGTTCGACACGCAAGGCCCAGGTTTGTTTGCCCCGGTTTATACACTCGCCCGCAGCGGGTGAAGTGGCGCTTCGCGAAGTCGAGCGAGAGCGCTACGCGGCCCGGCCGAAGAACTCCCGCCTTGCGCCATCGTCGACGAGCCGAAGCTTGCCCATATTGCGCAGCAGGCGCCGTGGTCGCTTCAGCGCTTCCCAGCTCAGGAAATATTTGACCAGCAGGCTGGGCGCCTTGCTGTGCGAGCCAGCGTGGCCGACACGATAGACCGCGCCACGGAACGGCAGTGGCGCCAGCGGCGTACCGCTCCTGGCCAGGATGTCGGCAATGCGGACATGACTGCCCAACGTCGACTTGATCCAGTCCAGCGACGCATCCTCGAAACGCTCGGGCAGGCCATAGAGCGCGGCACGAATGATGAGCGAGGTCCCGCACAGATGGCTGAAGTCGTCATACCCCAGCAGGATCTTGCCACCGTCGTCCCAGATATAGCCCTTGTCGATCGTCCAGCCATTCGCGTTTTGATTTTCTGCCACATACTCAACGATGCGGGCGCTGACGAAATCGTCGTCGTCCACGATCATGAAGAAGCCGCTGTCGCGCGCGGCCAGCATACCCATCAACACGCGTCGGCCCTTGTCCGCGCGGAAAGCGTCGTAGACGTCTTCGATGTTGGCCTTGTCGATCTCGTGCAGGACATTCGGCGGAAATGTCACGCGCACGACGCTGAAGCCGGCCGGCAGGTCCGGGAGATCCGCACCCTCATTGGCCACGATGATGCCTTGCCAATCGCCGCTGGTCTGGTTCGAGATCGAGGCGACGGTCTGGGTAAGGTTCGCCTTGAGCAGCGCCCAATCGCGGGCATTGTCCTGGTGGCGAACAGGGATGATGAAGGTAACGAGGCTCATCGCAGCTTGCCTCCGTGGATCTCCGGCAGCTGCGACCTCATGCGGCGATCCTCTGTCCGGCCTGGCCGCGCGCCCAGCTTATGCCATCGTCGAGCGACGTTGCCTTGTAGGAGAGATCGGTTCCACCCGAGAAGGCGTTCATGAAACGCCGAACCTTGCCATAGCTGTTGTCCAGAACGGCATGCGGGCGCCCGATCAACAGTGAGCAGATATGGACATGCAGGCGATCGGTGACGATGGCCTGGCCGCGCGAAATCTGGCGAATGCCACGCTCGAAGCGGTTGTGCGCCGCGGCATCCAGCTTGCGCAGCCGCACTTCGCCTGGCTTCAGCGTCAACAAGCCGGATGCCGCGCCGAGCGCCTTGGAAACGCGCACGCTGCGAGCGGATTCGCTCGTCCAGTCTTCGACCGGAATGTCGCCATAGGCAGACAGGTCGGCATCACCTGCCTTTTCCTTGTCCGACCTCAACATGGCAAGGACCGGAAACTCTGCCGCCGCCGGCTTGATGGCGCCAATGGCGAAAGCCATATCCGGGCAGAGGCGTACCTGGCAATCGAAGTGCTTCTCGGCGAATGCCTTCGATTCCTCGTCGCGCACCAGCAGCACGAAGTTCCTGTGCCGTGCGATGGCGCGTGCGCTTTCTGCGATGCGCTCGGCCGATGCGTAGTGAATCGACTGCGGGAACTGGATGATCTGGCGGTTCGGAAAACGTTCTAGGATCCGCTCACGGAAATCCTGGTGCGCAACCCAGATATCGCCAAAGTTGCCGCCGCCGTGGATGAAGATCGGCCCGCTCGGCATCGCCTGCTCGAGCTCTTCCGCGGAAAAGTCGTCGATGCGCGATACATAGGCCGGCCGCTTGCCGTAGCGGTGTTTGAGATAGGCCATCTCCCCCAGCCAGATCGCGGAATCACCACAGTTACGAATGTCTGGAAAGTCCAGGATCGCCATTGGCTCCTCGACCGACAGATAGTCTTTGAGGCAATCATGGATCCTGTCCTGCAATTCGCTGATCAGGACCAGGTTTGATTTCGGTGTCATCGACGTCTCCATCTGGGATGTCTCCATCTGGCTGTTGGACGGCCGCACGCGGCCGCCGCGTTTCGTCAGGCGGGGCGAACTTTTGAATAGATCTTGCCCAGGATTTTCTGGATTTCGGTCTCCGGCCCCTCGGGCCGTCCCATCAGGATCCAGAGCACGAAGGTGGAAGCGCAGTACAAAAAGCCTCCAAGGCTGACCAGAACCACCAGTTGCTTGGCGAGTTCGACCTTGTCGGTTGTGTAATCCAGATAGTGTGACGCCACCGCGACGCCAGCAGCCATCAGCGCGATGCTGGCGAGTGCGCGTACATTTGCCCAAAGCTGTTTCGATACGCTGACCCCGATGAAACGGCGTACCAGGATCATATTGACCAGCGCGCTGAACAGGCCGGTGAACACACGGCCGACGATCACACCCGGCAGGCCGGCCATGATCAGTCCGATCACCATCACCGGAACGCGGACAAGCAGCATCTGGGTGTCGCGAATGAACAAAAGCCGTGTCTCGCCCTTGGCCATGCCCAGTGGCTGCACCAGCGAACCAAGGGTCTGCAAAGCGAAGACCGAGGCAAGCGCCTGAATGATGAAGATCACCGGCGCCCATTTTTCGCCGAGCGTCAGCCGCACCAGCGGATCGGCGATCACCGCGACGCCGATGCCGGCGGGAAGCGCGATTGCGGCGACCAGCGCCTGCACGCGCTGATAGGCGGCGGCGAGACGCGCCGGCTCATGGCGGATGCTGGCGAAGCCGGGATAGATCGTCTGCGTCAGCGGCATGGTCGCTTCGCGCGTCGGCATCATCGCAAGATTGCTACCGAGCGAATAGTAGCCGAGCGCAGAGCCGCCCAGCATCTTGCCGACGAGCAGATAGTCGAAGCGCCAGTTGAGCGTATTCACGATCTGGCCAGCCGTAAGCCAGGCCGAAAAGGAGAAGAACTCCTTCATGTGCTGGAAGGTGATCCTCGGCCGGAACGGCAGAACCATGTAGGAAACCACCACATTGGTCGCCTGGCTCACCAGCGTGCCGATCACCAGCGCCCAGTAGCTGTGATAGATCATCGCGATCGCCACTGCTGCAACGAAACCCGTGAGTTTCTGCGAGACCGCGAGCACGAATTCCTGCCAGAAGATCAGGTCACGCTGCAGCATGATCCGGCGCGGATTGATCAGCCCGCCCAAAAGGATGCTGACGCCAAGTGCCAGCATGACACCGGTAAGCCGTGGCTCGTTGAACAGCAGCGCCGCCGGATAGGCGAAAACCGCGAACAACAGGCCGAGCAGCAATCCGCGCGAGGCGTTCAACGTCCAGGCAGCGCTGAAATGCGATTCATCCGGAGCCTTGTGGCGGATCAGCGCTTCGGAAAGCGAAATCTGGGTGACCGTGTCGACGATCAGCAACATCGTCGTGGCCAGTGCCACAAGGCCGAAATCGGCGGGTGTCAGATACCAGGCCAGCACGAAGGTCGAGAGCGTCGCCAGAGCGTTGACGATCGCCCTGGAGAGGCTGAGCCACATGCTTCCCTTGACGAGGCGTCCCGTGATGCCGCTCATGCGGCGACGCTCGCTGCATCCGGACGCAAAACCGCTGCGCGCTTTTGCTGGAATTCCTCTAGAGCGATGTCCGCCGGTACCAAGCCGTACTCCAATCGGAACCGGTCACGGCGACAATCCGAACTGGATTTCCGCACGCGCCTGTCTTTGTTCGCCCCTGCCGCTTACCAAGACGGCCGCAAATTAAGTTCCGCTATGTTGCACCGCAATAGGAACCTGATCACGGTTCATTTCAGGCTTTCGTTATATAACCGCGACAGCGGTTTAGCTTCGCCTGACAGCCGCCTGACAGGTCGAAACATAGGCCGGAAATGTGTCAGGATTGGAGCTTTCGACAGGGAGACTCAACGAGAGTGCTCTCTCCGCACCTCACGCACTGATCGGCGGGCGCCTGTCTTTCCAGGGCATCACCTGTTCGAGCTCGCTTGAGACCGCAAGCAAGGCTGCCTCGTCGCCATAGCGGCCGACAAGCTGCACGCCGATCGGAATGCCCTCCTGCGACCAGCCAAGCGGCAGCGAGATTGCCGGCAGGCCGGAAATGTTGAACGGATAGGCAAAGCCGGCATCCGACCATTTTGCATTGTAGCGGTCGAGGTCGGTCATCGACATGTCGTAATACCCCATCGGACGCGGCAGCTGCGTCAGCGTCGGCGTGACATAGATGTCGTAGGGGGAGAGGTCCTGCGCGATCGCACGGCTCAGCTGGCGCAGCTTCTCGACATCGCGCACATGCTCGACCCCGGTGATCGACCGGCCACGCTCGATCACTGCCCAGGTGATCGGCTCGACATCGTCACGGGTAACGGGCCGTCCAATCAAGCCGGCCAGCTCTTCGAACATCGCCGCCGTTTCAACCGGTCCCATATGGCAGTAGGTGCGCCACGCGTCATTGCCGTCGAGCGCCATATTGTGCTCCTCGACATCATGCCCGAGACTTTCCAGTGCCTTTGCCGTGGAAAGCACCGTAGCCCTCACCTGCGGATCGACCGCCGTGCCGTTGTTGGAGGTGACCGTATAGCCGACGCGCAGACGCTTCGGCGCCCGTCGAGACAGTTCCAGCCAGCTTTCGGCAGGCTTCGGCGGCACATAGGCATCGCCCGGCAATGCGCCCGCCACGGCATCGAGATAGGCTGCGGTGTCGCGGACCGTGCGCGAATGACAAAGGAAATAGGCGCCGCCGTACCAGAAGTCGCCTGCGGGCGCGAGCGTCACGCGCCCCCTTGAGGGTTTCAAGCCGACGATGCCACAGCAGGAGGCGGGCACGCGGATGGAACCGGCACCGTCGCTGGCCTCGCTGATCTGCACCATGCGGGATGCCACTGCTGCCGCGGTGCCGCCACTGGAGCCGCCGGCGGTGATACCCTCTTTCCAAGGGTTGATGGTGGCGCCGTAGAGTTTCGGCTCGGTCGAGATCGACCAGCCGTTTTCGGGCGCATTCGACTTTCCGACGAGCATGAGGCCGGCCGCCCTGGCACGGCGCACCGTTTCGGAATCGACATCCGCCACATGGTACTTCAGGTAAGACGATGAATTGGTCAGCGGTGCCCCCTGCCACGAACTGCCGAGCTCCTTGGCGAGGAACGGAACGCCGGCGAAGGGGGCCTTGCGGTCGACTTTGGCTGCCGTCGCCCGCGCCATGTCATAAAGCCGATGGACCACGGCATTGAGCCGGGGATTGAGGTGCTCGATCAGCGTGATGGCGGTCTCGACCACTTCCAGCGGCGAGACCTCCCTGCGCTGTACCAGTTCGGCAAGACCGAGCGCATCGGATTGTACATAGACGTCTTGAAGGGTGGTCACTGTGGTTTCTCCTCCCAGAGGAACTGCACAAGCGCGCCGACCGGATATGCTGGCCAGCCATCACTCGCCCCGATGAAACAAGATAGGGTTGCGCGCCACCCACACGGAATGGAGCAGATGAACCACCTGTACCGGGCCAGCGCCAGCGACTCTGGAAGCCTGAGCGGGGTTTGCGCGAATGCTTCCTTCTTTGTGTTCACTCCTGACAACCTCATGTCAGGAGCCCTGCTGACATTCCCGCCGAAAGATCGCTCAAGTCCTTTCGGCTCTTTCCATTTCAGCGGACTCCTCCCATATTCGGGGCATGGCCAAATCCCCTGAAAAGAACCCGCCTCGCTCGGAGGATCGTTCGACACCGCGCAAGCGCGGGAACGGCGTCACCGACTTCCTCGACGCTTCAGAGCCGTTGCATCGCGGTGGCTTCGAGGAAACGCAGCAGGCCGAGTTTTCCGGTACCGCGTTGAGTGGCTCGATTTCGGACTGGGCCGAGCAGATCTCCAAAGAAGCCGAAAAGACCGGGCCAAAACCCAAGAAAGTGCCTGAAAAAAGCGCCGCGCCGACCCGTACGGCGCGTGGCACCTCCATGGGTGGCGCTGCTTCTGCCAAGGAGCGGGCAGCTGCCGGCCTCAACCCGGTCGCCGGTCTCGACATCAGCCTGGAAGACGCAGCCTTCCTGTCCAATTCGGGTGTCACAGCGACCGTTCAGGCGCTGGCCGACCTGATCGAGAGCGGCAATCCGTTGCACAAGAACGGCGTGCTGTGGACACCACACCGCCCCGAGCGTCCGGAGAAATCCGAAGGCGGCATCGCCATCAAGATGGAGACCGAATTTACGCCGTCCGGCGACCAGCCGACGGCCATCAAGGATCTGGTCGAGGGCGTTGCCAATGAGGACCGCACCCAGGTGCTGCTCGGCGTAACCGGCTCGGGCAAGACCTTCACGATGGCCAAGGTCATTGAGGAAACGCAGCGCCCTGCCCTGATCCTGGCACCGAACAAGACGCTGGCGGCCCAGCTTTATTCCGAGTTCAAGAAGTTCTTTCCGGAGAATGCGGTAGAATATTTCGTGTCCTATTACGACTACTACCAGCCGGAAGCCTACGTTCCGCGAACCGATACCTTTATCGAGAAGGAAAGTTCGATCAATGAGCAGATCGACCGCATGCGCCACTCGGCGACACGCTCACTGCTCGAACGTGACGACGTCATCATCGTGGCGTCGGTGTCCTGCATCTACGGTATCGGTTCGGTCGAGACCTATACGGCGATGACCTTCCAGATGTCGATCGGCGACCGCCTCGACCAGCGGCAATTGCTCGCCGACCTCGTCGCACAGCAGTACAAGCGCCAGGACGCCAACTTCGTGCGCGGCTCGTTCCGTGTGCGTGGCGATACGATCGAGATCTTCCCGGCCCACCTCGAGGACCGCGCCTGGCGTATCTCCATGTTCGGCGACGAGATCGAGTCGATCACTGAATTCGACCCGCTGACCGGCACCAAGACCGGCGACCTGAAGAGCGTGAAGATATACGCCAACTCACACTATGTGACACCACGGCCGACGCTCAACCAGGCGATCAAGTCGATCAAGGAAGAGTTGCAGCATCGTCTGGTCGAGCTTGAAAAAGCCGGGCGGCTGCTCGAGGCGCAGCGGCTTGAGCAGCGCACGCGCTTCGACCTTGAGATGCTGGAGGCGACAGGAAGCTGCGCTGGCATCGAGAACTATTCGCGTTACCTCACCGGTCGCAATCCCGGCGATCCGCCACCGACACTGTTCGAGTATATCCCCGACAATGCGCTGGTGTTCATCGACGAAAGTCACGTCACCGTGCCGCAGATCGGCGGCATGTATCGGGGCGACTTTCGGCGCAAGGCGACGCTTGCCGAATATGGATTCCGCCTGCCGTCCTGCATGGACAACCGGCCACTGCGCTTCGAGGAATGGGATGCCATGCGCCCGCTTACCGTCGGTGTGTCGGCCACACCCGGCAGTTGGGAGCTGGAGCAGTCGGGCGGCGTATTCGCCGAGCAGGTCATCCGCCCGACCGGCCTGATCGACCCGCCGGTCGAGGTGCGTCCGGCCAAGAGCCAGGTCGACGATGTCGTCGGCGAAATCCGCGAAACCACGGCCAAGGGCTACCGTACACTGGTGACGGTGCTGACCAAGCGCATGGCCGAGGACCTGACCGAATATCTGCACGAAAACGGTATTCGCGTGCGCTACATGCATTCGGACATCGATACGCTGGAGCGTATCGAGATCCTGCGCGACCTGCGCCTCGGGGCGTTCGACGTGCTGGTCGGCATCAACCTGCTGCGCGAAGGCCTCGATATTCCCGAATGTGGTTTTGTCGCCATCCTCGATGCCGACAAGGAAGGCTTCCTGCGTTCTGAAACCTCGCTGATCCAGACCATCGGCCGCGCTGCGCGCAATGTCGACGGCAAGGTCATCCTCTATGCCGACAACGTTACCGGCTCGATGGAACGTGCGATGGCAGAGACCAATCGCCGCCGCGAAAAGCAGATGGAATACAACGCCGCCAACGGCATCACGCCGGAGAGTGTCAAATCGCGCATCTCGGACATCCTGGATTCAGTCTACGAGAAGGACCATGTCCGCGCCGACATCTCGCAGTTCACCGACAGTGCCGGCGCGATGATGGGCAACAACCTCAAGGCCCATCTGGAAGCGCTCGACAAGCAGATGCGCGATGCCGCCGCCAATCTCGACTTCGAAAAAGCAGCTCGGGTACGCGACGAGATCAAGCGGCTGCGTGAGATGGAGCTTGCCATTTCCGACGACCCGCTGGCGCGCGAGGTGGAAGGTCAGAGCCCGGCCTCAGGCCGCGAGAAAGGCCGGCACAACAAGGGCGTCGCCAAACATCGCACGGCCGAGGAACAGGAGCGTTTCCGCAAGCTCGACGAAGCCCGCGCCGCCGAAGAAGCGGCCAAGGCCGCCCGGCCTAATCTCTTCCGCAAGCCGCATCTCGACGAAATGGGTGCCGACGGGGCAGTCCCGGTGAAGAAGCCGCTGTTCCAGAAGCCCTCAATCGATGACATGGGCCCCGGCACGGACCAGGAGACGCCGGCCGGTGCGATCTCTCGATCCCTGTTCAAGAAGCAGACGGCAGCCGAGGCCCACGGCTCGGATTACGGCACGCCGGAGGATGGCAAGTCGCTGTTCCGCAAGAACTCGCTCGATGAGATGACAGTGCGGCGCACCGAAAAACCGGTTGAAGGCACGCGTCCGATCAAACCCGAGGACGTCAAGCCGGTCGTGCGTGAACGCGCTGGCATCGGCTCCTACGAGGATCCCGCCGACAAGGCCAGACAGAAGCGCCGCCCGGGCAAGACGGGCCGGCCAGGACACTGACATCCTCGGTAACCACACCTGCCGGAAGGGCAGTGCTGGTTTCAGAAAGAGGTAATGGTTGCGCTTTATTCTCGGCGGAAGAGGCTCTCAGCGGGGCGGCGTTTCCTATGAAGCCAGACAGAAGAACTGACATTTCATCGGATGGTTCTGACGGCCGCGGCGCTGCAGCACTCCTTGCTGCCGGACTGACACTGGCCGTAGTCGTCTGTTCATATTTTTTCGAAAGCGCTCTTGGCCAAGGTGGCTATCTGCTTATGACGGTTCCGTTTTCACCGGTGCTGTTCGGTATCCTTTACTACATGCTGAGGCGCAGCGTTTAACCGGCACATTTCGGCCAGTCATCTCGCCAACCGTGTTCGCCTGTAAGCCGATTGCAAAAAATTCTCGCCCCATTGTCGGGAAGCAGTCGCGTCATTCGTTCCTTGAGTGTCGGCACAATGATGTCGCCGCCAACCAAGGGAGAATGCACCATGTCGATCCTGTCATCCATTGGTCGCATCGCGACCGAATACTCGGCGGCACGCACCCGCGCTCGGACCGAGCGTGTCCTTCGTTCGCTGCCGATCGAACTGCGTAGAGACATTGGCTGGCCCGAAACCAGCGATGGTTGGGAAAACCGGCCGTTCGGCCTGATCGCCCGGGCGAATTCGCTGAATCCATAAACTGAAACAGCAAAAACGAGAGGATCCCCCCATGAACGATACGACCGCACAGACCGAGTACCCTCGCCCGAAAGTACTTGGCGGATTGATCGCCTATCTGCAGGTGGATGGCGCCGTGAAGGCTGCCGAGTTCTACAAGCGTGCCTTCGGCGCGGAGGAAGTATTTGCCTATCCACCCGATGAGCAGGGCCGCACCATGCACGTCCATCTCTACATCAACGGTTCTTCGCTGATGTTGTGCGACGCTTATCCTGACCACGGCCATCCGCACCAGCCGGCGCAAGGGTACACGATGCAGCTCATCCTCCAGGCCGACAACATCGACAGCTGGTGGAAGCGCGCGGTGGAAGCCGGCTGCGAGATCGAGAGCCCACTCGCAGACATGTTCTGGGGTGATCGCTGGGGCAGCCTGCGCGATCCGTTCGGCGTCAACTGGGCGATGAACGCCCCCAAGTAGCCAGAGGCCGCCTTTCCTAGAGCGTTTCCGTTTTTCACGGAAACGCGGAAACGCTCCAAGTTTTGTTTTGCCGCATTTTTGTAACGCCAAGTGATCCCACTTGGCTACAAAATGCTCCATCAAGGAGGCAGGCTTCCAACCACCGGATCGCATTCCCAACGATCCGGTGGTTTGTTTTTTGCTACTTGAGCCGCTCGATCAGCGGATCGAGCCGGTCGCCGTAGCGCTTCCAGAGATCGACGGAGCCTTTGTACATCGGCTGGCGTACCTGGGCGGCCGAAGCCGTTCGCACCTGCCGCTCGTTCTCGTGGAACGACAGCACCGCGTCACTCCACGGCAGACCGAGATAGTCGATCAGTGCCCGGCTCTGTCCTTCCTGATCGGCGACAAAATCCTCGTAGCGCACATCGTGCACGACGCCCGGCAGAACCGCATGCCAATGTGCCATCATGTCCACATAGAGATTGTGGAAATCGGCGAGCTCGGTGAGATCGTAGCCGTAGAGGTGGCCGTCGCCGCGGAAATGCGACTTGAAGATCGACAGGCAGGTCGCCACGGCATTGCGGCTGCAATGCACGATCTTCGCTTTCGGCAACATCAGATGCAGGAAACCGACCAGCAGGAAGTTGCCCGGCATCTTGTCGGTGACATGCTTGAAACCCGGATAGCGGGCGTGCAGCATGTCGAGATAGTCGTGACCGGCGTCGGCAAAGGCTTTGTCCGGCATGTCCGCGATGCCGGCCGGGAAGCCGCCCTTCATGTCGAGTGGAAATCCCTTGCCCACTGCTGTCTTCAGGATGATCAACTCGCCAGCGCCGAACACCTGCGGATGACTGGCGATGATCTGCTCGACCAGCGTCGTGCCCGAACGCGGCATGCCGACGACGAAGATCGGCGCATCGTCCTCGATCGCGCTTGGCTTGTGTTTCTTGAAGAACTCTTCCGTAAAAGTCGCCTTCATCGCCTCGAATTCGGCACGCGTCCTTGCGCCATCATAGGAGATGCCCCTGCGGCGGATGGCGTTGCCCTCGGCGAAATAGTCGAAAGCCTTGTCATAGATCTTGAGATCGTCATGCGCCTTGCCGAGACCGAAGGAAAGCTGCATGCGCGCCAGACTGTCGGCCGGCGCCTTTGCATGTTGCGTTTCCATGGCGGTCAATTCGCTGTCGCGCTCGCGCTGCGGCTTGACCTGGGACAGCATCATCCAGGACCTGGCCTGCGCAGGTTCCGCGGTCAGCGCCGTGCGGAAATGGTCAGCCGCCTCGGCCAGACGGCCCTTCTCCATCAGTCCGACACCATAACCATGATTGATGTCGGCATCCTTCGGACGGATGGTCAGCGCCTCGCGGAACGTGGCGAGCGCGTCATCAAGCCGGCCTGCTTCCTGCTGTGTCTCCGCGAGCCCTGCCCTGGCGCGCATGTGGAAGGGATTGCGACCGATCGTGGCGCGAAAAACTTCCTCGGCGGCATCGAAATGGCCGATCTGGCGCAAGGTCGAACCAAGATTTTCGCGTGCGGCGGCATGATCAGCCTTTGCAGCGACCGCCTTGCGGAACTGGTCGGCAGCCGCGACAGCCCGGCCGGTGTCGCGCAACACCGTGCCATAGTTGTTGAGAAAATCTGGATTCCTGGGTTCGATCCGAAGCGACTGTTCGATCAGGACCAGTCCTTCAGTGCCGCGACCGGTCTGGTGCAGCAGGAGGCCAAGGAAATGCGCAGCGGCCGCATGACTGGCCTTGGCGGCAAGAACCTGCCGATAGAGGCTTTCAGCTTCCTGCAGCCGCCCTGTCTGGTGCAGTTGCAATGCCTGGGCGACGGCCCGATCAAGGTCGCCGCCGCGCGGAGGCTGCCCGGAGCCACCTGCCCCGCCCTTTGCGCCTTCGCGCCTTCTCAATGCCCGGTTGATGGGACACCTGCCATGTTCGTATGAGCCTGTTGCGACCTAGAGCAACTCCAGGAAAAGTGCGTAGCGGTTTTCCGTCCGGAATTGCGTAAAAACAAAGAGGTAGAGCGTTTCCGTGAAAAACGGAAACGCTCTAGGCCATCCGGCAGACGCTTTCAAGCGTGGCGTGTTCGGCGGGCGCCCAATGCCATCAGCAATGGGCGCCTGCACGTTGATCAGCAAGGCCCGTCGTCGACGATACGCCATCCCGCCGCGCGCGCTTCGCAGCCGTTCGGGAAGGTCTGCAATTGTCCGTACCGGCGTGCACAGACCGGCGCATATTCCCGCGTGCAGAACTGCTGGCGATCATCGCCATCATCCCAGCCGCCGCCACGGCACTGACCGTCACCGATGACGCGATATCCTGAGCGCCGTGCCATGCAGGCGTTGGCAAAGGTTTGCCTGTCGCCGCCACGCCGCGCGCAAACGGGTTCATATTCGCGCGTGCAGAATTGCGGACCTGGACCCGGATAAGGCGGGCGCGGCCGAGGTCCTGGTCCCTCATCCACCACAACGGTACAGGCCGCCAGCACGATCGCCAGAGCCGCAAGCGCGAGACTTTGCGGCCGCAGAAAGAATTTCAGAAATGTCATGGCCCTCTCTCCATCCCCCCAAAACCGACGCATGCGCCGGTGATACAGCGCCACAACCGTGGTGCTGTATCATTCCCGATTGAATAGACGTTGCGGGGGCTTACGCAAGCGTCGCATCTTGCCGTGGTGAACGGCTCGGCCTGGGCTCTGTACCTATCTTTGCCGGCCTGTGGCAGATGACCCCGGCTTGCCGAGGGTCTAGTGCGAGCGCAAGCTGGGAGCCCGGTAACCTGCTCCAGCTTGCAACGATCACATTTCCGTGCGATAGATTCCGTGTTCGGGCATTTGCGACCCGGAGACTGGAACGTTTGAACGACCCTTTCCCCGATAATGTGAATCTCTGACAGCCCCGTTTTTCGGCGGGGGGTTTTGTCATGCGCAAATGCATGAGCGCCGAAAGAACCACCGGGAACTGCCCATCGGCGCAGGACGAAGGGCGGAACCCATCATTGAACGGGTGAGGAGTTATTCCAATGGCCCAGACCGGTACCGTAAAGTTCTTCAACTCCACCAAAGGCTTCGGCTTCATCACGCCCGACAACGGCGACAAGGATGTCTTCGTTCATATTTCAGCAGTCGAGGCCTCCGGCCTGCGCACGCTGCTGGATGGACAGAAGGTCAGCTTCGAAGTCGAACCCGATCGCAAGGGCAAGGGACCGAAGGCGGTCAATCTGACCGCAGCATAAGACAGCGTCCGATCAGCGCGCAGCAGCAAATCCAAAAGGCGCGGCGGTCATCGCTGCGCCTTTTGTCTGGCCACTCAAGCATTCGCGGATTGACGGCCAACCAACGGCAAAAGTTTTTCTTGCCGATACCGCCAAAATAAACGACAAATTTCCACTCTGGGTCACCATGTGCCCGGAGACTGGACTGATGGGGTTCACAAGGAGTTTCCCATGCCGCAGACCGGCACTGTCAAATTCTTCAATCATGCCAAGGGCTTCGGCTTCATTACGCCGGACGATGGAGCAAAGGACGTTTTCGTTCATATTTCCGCCGTGCAGGCATCCGGGCTTCCTGGTCTTGAAGATGGACAGAAAGTGACTTTCGACACCGAGCCGGACAAGCGCGGCAAGGGTCCCAAGGCGGTCAACCTGACGGTCGGCTGAACCGATCGCTCACGAACGACCTCGATCGACTGAGCAGTGCCCATCGCAAAATGGCGCGGTGGGACATCTTTGACAGATTTCGCGGCAGCGATTTCGTTCAGCCTCCGTTCAGCCACGACCGCCTATTACTGGCTGCAAGACCGGACGACGCCTCCGAAAGAAGCGGGCGAACCGGAACGAAGGAGACCGTCATGAACCGATTTGTCAAAGCCGCCATCCTGTCCGTTGCCGTTGGCGCGACGACCCTGGCAACCTTTTCTCCTGCAAGTGCTGATGACTGGCGCTGGCGCCGCCATCACCGCGACCGCGGCGGCGATGCTCTGGCAGCCGGTGTTGTCGGTCTTGCGGCCGGCGCGATCATCGCAGGTGCCTTGTCTCAGCCGCGCTATCGCGAACCCGCCTATTACGACGACTACGATCCGTATTACGAGCCGCGCCCCCGCTATGTCGTGCGCCCGCGGCCTGTCGTGCGGCAGTATTATTCCTACGCCGGCGTCGAGCCCTGGAGCCCTGAATGGTACAGCTACTGCTCGAACCGCTACCGTTCGTTCAACGCGCGTTCAGGCACGTTCACAGGGTATGATGGACTGCAGCATTTCTGCACCGCCAACTGATCCCGGAAGACCCTCAAGTTCCCTGCCCGGACCGAAAAGCGCCGCACCCAAGCGGCGCTTTTTTTTCATGTTTGCCGGAGTTTTCAGACAAGAAAGGGGTTGGAGCGGCGCTCATCCCCGAAGCGGCTGCCGGGACCATGCCCGCACAGGAAGCCGACATCGTCCCCCAGCGGCAGCAGCTTTTCCTTGATCATGCGGATCAGGGTCTCGTGATCGCCGCCGGGAAGATCGGTGCGTCCGATCGAGCCGTGGAACAGCACATCGCCGACATGCGCAAAACGCGCCGCGCGATTGAAGAAAACGACGTGTCCCGGCGCATGACCCGGACAATGCAGCACCTCGAAGCTGTGTTCACCGAACGACACCGTCTCGCCCTCGGTCAGGAAACGGTCGGGCACACAGTTGCGGATGGTGTCGGTTATGCCGAAACGACGAGCCTGGTTCTCGAGATTGTCGAGCAGCGACCGGTCGTCCTCATGCGGACCGATGATGTCCACGCCGAGCGCATCCTTGAGATCCATCGCACCACCGGCATGATCGATATGGCCATGCGTGATCCAGATCGCCTCGACAGAGATGGCATTGTCACGCACCGCTGCCAGGATGCGTTCGACGTCACCACCGGGATCGACCACCACCCCAGCCTTGCTGTCGCCGTCGAATAGAATGGTGCAATTCTGCTGGAACGGTGTGACCGGCACGATACCGGCATTGAGCTGACCCATGATGGCTCCTTGATCTCTTCCCTCCAACTAGAGGGCGAAGGCGTTCGCGTCCAGTTCGCTGACGCCAGGGCCGGTCAAGGATCGGCAAATGAAATGGGCGGCCAAAGCCGCCCATTTTTGAAAACTTGGAATGCCTGCGCTTACTTTTTCATCGCGTTCATGACCAGGCCGATGATGCCGGTCAGGATTGCGCCACCGCCGGCACCACCGACGATGTTGTTCAGGTTGAGAGCGCCGCCCAGGCCGCTTGCAGCTGCCGTCGCAGCAGCCGGATCAACCGCGCCGCCGCCGAGCAGGCTGCCGAGGATGGCCGCGCCGCCGACGCCACCAATCGCACCACCGAGGATCTTGGGAAGCTGGGACATTGCCGCCTGCTGCAGCGCTGCACCCACCGCCTGACCGCCGATGATGCCGGTGACCACCTGGACGATGATCGGGAGAAGTGTTTCCATTCTTTAGTCCCTCCTTGGATGCCTGCCGCCGCAGGCAGACAACCGAAGTGAGACCGCGAATCGGTTGAAAGTCAAATGGCAGAAAAACGTGAGAACAAAAAAGCAGCGCATAACTGCTCTTTGAACACAAACCGCCAAATTTCTTAGGCAGCGACGACCGCTTTTGCGGGTTGAACAGCGTTTGCATAGGCTTGCACGAGTGTTCTGCTGATGGCGCCAACGGCGAATCGGTGTTGGCCGACCTCGCTGACCGGTGTGACCTCCGCAGCCGAACCCGTCAGGAAGCACTCCTCGAAGTCGGCGAGTTCTTCCGGCAGAATGGCGCGTTCAACGACCTCGATACCGTGTTGACGCGCCAGATCCATCACCGTGCGCCGCGTGATCCCATCCAGGAAGCAGTCGGCGGTCGGCGTGTGCAGCTTGCCGTCCTTGACGAAGAACACATTGGCGCCGGTCGCCTCGGCCACCTGCCCGCGCCAGTCGAGCATCAAGGCGTCCGCATAGCCCTTCGCCTCGGCGGAATGTTTCGACATGGTGCAGATCATGTAGAGACCTGACGCCTTCGATTTCGAAGGGGCCGTTCGTGGATCCGGCCGTCTGTACTCCGCCCAGTCGAGCCTCAGTCCACGCATTTTCAGCTCCGGATCGAAATAGCTCGGCCACTGCCAGATGGCGACCGCGCAATGAATGCGGTTGTTCTGTGCGCCCACCGAAGTCTGCTCGCTGCCACGCCAGGCGATCGGCCTCACATAGGCATCCTGAAAGCCCTGCATCTTCAGGAGGGTGCGGCACGCCTCGTCGATCTCAGCCACCGAATAGGGAATGGTGTAGCCGAGTATGTGCGCCGATTCATGCAACCGTTCGCTGTGCTCGGTCAGCTTGAAGATCTCGCCGCCGTAAGCCCGCTCGCCTTCGAAGACGGCGCCGCCATAGTGCAAGCTGTGGGTCAGTACATGAACTTTCGCGTCGGCCCATTTGATGAACCGGCCATTCATCCAGATGAATCCATCCAGTTGGTCGAAGGGAACAGTCGTCATGGAATCCTCCCGAGCGCAGGCAAGCCTGCGCAGCGTTGTCACGTTGCGTTGCTGTCGATTCGGCTTGAGGGCAATCTGCGCGATGCTTGCGCAGGGGTCGGAAGCACACCGATGAAAAGTTCGGGAAAGGCGTTGCCGCCTTGCCTTTTCGTGCGCAATCAGCCCTAAAGCTTGTCGAAAATTACCACTGCTCGAAAAATACGTCAATAATGCTGACATATTTTTCGACTAAACGCAGGACCATCATGGCTGACCGCAAGACCGTTCGAGGAGCGCCGATCAAAACGCCGGTAGGCGGGCAGGACGGCATCGATTTCAGCCTCATCGAGCTGTTCTTTTTCGCCTATCGCGACTTTACCTCCGATCCCGACGAGATCCTGGCCGACTACGGTTTCGGCCGCGCGCACCACCGTGTGCTGCATTTCGTCAACCGCAGGCCAGGCCTCACCGTTGCCGAACTGCTGGATGTACTCAAGATCACCAAGCAGTCCCTGGCGCGTGTGCTCAAGCAGCTCATCGACACCGATCATATCGTGCAGTTGCCAGGTCCACGCGACCGCCGACAGCGCGAGCTTTATCCGACCGAAAAGGGTCGCGCGCTGGCATTGGCGCTGGCGCGGCCACAGTCGCGCCGCATCCATACGGCATTGGGAGATTCCGGTTTAGGGAACCGCACTTCGATTGAGTTGTTCCTAAAGGCGATGGTCAATCCGGAATTGAGGGCGCAGATTGATATCTTGCCCGCGAGCCCTACCCAGCAACGATCAGGGGACGATGATGGAGAACATTGAGAGGACCGACAGGCCGCCCGCTCCGAATGACGATGCGCCGCATCTCCTGGTGGTCGATGATGATACCCGCATCCGCAACCTGCTGAAACAGTATCTCACCGAGAACGGCTTCCGCATCACCGTGGCTGGCAACGCCGACGAGGCTAGGCGCAAGCTGATCGGTCTCGATTTCGACCTCCTGGTGCTCGACATCATGATGCCCGGCGAAAGCGGTGTTGACCTGACCCGCTCGCTGCGGACCGACAAGAACGTGCCGATCCTGATGCTGACGGCGCTGTCGGAAACCGACAACCGCATCAGTGGGCTTGAGGCTGGGGCCGACGACTACCTGCCGAAGCCATTCGACCCACGCGAACTCATCCTGCGCATCAACAACATCCTGCGCCGGGGCGGCCCAGCCACCACGCCGAAGGTCGAGCAACTGGTGTTTGGCCCCTACACGTTCCAGATCGCCAAGCGCGAGCTGAAGAAGGGCGGCGAGGCATTGAAGCTGACCGATCGCGAACAGGAGATCCTGGCGATCTTCGCCGCCCGTGCCGGCGAGACGATCCCGCGCCACGAACTTGTCGGCGATGATTCCGAGGTCGGCGAACGTACCATCGACGTCCAGATCAACCGTCTGCGCCGCAAGATCGAGCGTGACCCGGCCAATCCCGTCTGGCTGCAGACCGTGCGCGGTATTGGGTATCGGTTGAGCGTGGAATAGAATGCGGCGCCGCCGCTTCGGCAACGGCATCGCGCAAACCGGTAGGTGAATGGCGACTTCGGAATTGCAGAGACCGCAACCGCAAGACGGACGCATCGCGCGCACGTTGGGTGCGCTGCCGCGCGGCTGGCGCAGGTTCTGGCGCCTTGTTTCCTTCTATATGCCGAAGCGGCTCTACGCCCGCTCGCTGATCATCGTCATCGCACCGATGATCCTGCTGCAGTCGGTCGTGGCCTACGTCTTCCTCGAACGACACTGGCAGCAGATGACCCAGCGCCTGTCGCAGGCGGTGGTGCGCGATATCGCCGCCGTCGTCGACCTGATGGAGACCTATCCGCGCGAAGCCGACTACGCCAACATCATCCGCATGGCGCAGGACCGCATGCAGCTGAAGGTCGACCTTTTGCCTCCCGACCCGCTGCCGCCGCCAGGACCGAGGCCCTTCTTCTCCATCCTTGACGATGTGCTTCCGGCCGAAATCACGCGCCAGATCAACCGTCCCTTCTGGATCGATACCGTCGGCAATTCCAACGTCATCGAGGTTCGCATCCAGCTCGAAGACAAGGTTCTGCGTGTTTTCGTGCGCCGCAGCCAGGCCTATGCCTCCAACACCATCGTCTTCCTGATCTGGATGGTCGGCGCCTCGCTGGTGCTGCTGATGATCGCCATCCCTTTCCTGCGCAACCAGATCCGGCCGATCCTCGCGCTCACCGAAGCTGCGGAGAGTTTCGGCAAGGGCCGACCGATGCCACGCGATTTTCGGCCGCGTGGCGCCGAGGAAGTGCGGCGCGCGGGGTTTGCCTTCATCCAGATGCGCGAGCGTATCGAGCGGCAGATGGAACAGCGCACGGCAATGCTGACCGGCGTCAGCCATGACCTGCGCACCGTGCTCACCCGCTTCAAACTGCAACTGGCACTGATCGGCGGCAAGCGCACCGACACCGAGGCGCTCAACCAGGACATCCAGGACATGCAGTCGATGCTCGAAGGCTATCTCGCCTTCGCGCGCGGCGAAGCCTCCGAGGACCAGGGCGATTTCGATCTCGAAACCTATTTCCAGAAACTGCGCGACGAAGCCGCCCTACGCAAGCGCAAGCTGACCACAACGGTCAGCGGACCCAAGCTCGTACATGTGCGGCCGAATGCCTTCGAGCGACTGCTGTCGAATGTCGCCGGCAATGCTTTCCGCTATGGCAAGACGATCGAGATCAAGGCCGTCAACAGCAGCGGCGCGCTGGTGGTGACCATCGACGACGATGGTCCCGGCATCCCGACGGACAAGCGGGAGGAAGTCTTCAAACCCTTCGTGCGGCTGGACGAAGCGCGCAACCTCGATGCCAGCGGCACCGGCCTCGGCCTTTCCATTGCGCGCGACATCGCACGTACCCACGGCGGCGACATTGCACTCGAAGACAGTCCGCTCGGTGGCTTGCGTGCCATCATCAGAGTGCCCTCCTAGAGCAAAAGTGCGCAGCGGTTTGGTGTCTGGAAAGCGGAAGCGCTCCAGGTCACCAATTCATAAATTTTGGCTGAAGCAAGTTTGACGAGAACAAGGTCGTTCTCGCTTCGACGGCAACCGCATGTTCCGATCGTCGACCGGTTCGACACAAGCTACGTCACGATGGTGCACCGGCAGGACGTCGATCCAGATAAGTTCAACGGCTGCGCCTGACGCGAGAAGCCCATCACCCTCCAACGATTTCGCTGATCTGCACGATGGGCGCGATGTCCGTATAGTTGGCGACGTCCGCGGCGATCTCCGCGCGATGGGGACCTAACGCCGCCTGGAATGCCTCCAGAGTCGGCGAGTAGACGTGGCACGCCGCGACGAACTTCGGCGCGCTTCCAGGTTCGCGACCCACAAGGCCCTTATCGATCTCGTAGCGCAGGCAGGCATTGCCGAGCCGCTCCTGGAGCAGTGGCATGTGCGTGGTGCGGTAGTAGTCGTGATCGAACTTCGAGCCGCCATCGGCCGGATAGTAGACGCTCATCTTGATCATGGTCGGGCTCCTGCCTGAACGCTTCTCCGAGCGTCCGCGGGGCCTTTCTAGATTACCGCCCCATAAAGCGCATCCAGATTTTGGCTGAAGCGAGCTTGACGAGAGCAAGGTCGTTTCGCTGTGCTCTTCGAAGCCGTTGGCGACGGTACGGGCAGTGCTGAGCGACGCTGGCCCATCAGCAGCTCCAGAACCTTGCAGCGACCGCCAGCAGTTTGTGGGAGCGTCACCCAGGCGCCCGAGACAGCCTCCCGCTCCAATTCATCGCCACGTCATGAAAACATGGTCAACAGCGCCCATGAAACGCGCGGTAGTCCATGATTCGATCTGGCGCCTGGATCCCGGCGTCCTGCCCGCCAGGCCGGACTGGCGCGAGGAATGGCTGTTGACCGGCCTTCCCTTCCGGACACGCGCGCACAAACCCCACGGCATTGCGGCGAGGTCCCATGCGCATCCTGATGGTCACTGACGCCTGGCGCCCGCAGGTCAATGGCGTCGTCCACACGCTGGAGCGGCTGACGGAAACCCTGAAGACACAGGGCGTCGAAACACAGTTCCTGACGCCGAACACCTTCCGCACCTTGCCCCTGCCGACCTATCCCGACATCCGGCTGGCGCTGACCACGCCGCGCCATGTCGCCCGGCTGATTGCGGATTCGAACGCCGATCACATCCACATCGTCACCGAGGGGCCACTGGGCATCATGGCGCGACGTTATTGCCGCGCAAATGGCCGTCCTTTCACCACCAGCTACCACACGCGTTTTCCTGAATATCTCAGCGCCCGCCTGCCGGTACCGGAACGCTGGGCCTATAACTGGCTGCGCGATTTCCACAATTCCGGCCAGGGCACGCTGGTCGCCACCCAATCGCTGGCCGATGATCTGACCTCACGCGGCTTCAACAAGCTGAAGCCGTGGACACGCGGTGTGGATATCGAGCATTTTCGCCCCGACAAGCGCGGCGAGCTGCCCTTCCCACGCCCGATCTTCCTGTCGGTCGGCCGCGTCGCCATCGAGAAGAACCTGCCGGCTTTCCTCGATCTCGACCTGCCCGGCAGCAAGGTTATTGTCGGCGACGGACCGGAACGCGCCAAGTTGTCGGCACGCTATCCCGACGCACATTTCCTCGGCCATCGCCCGAGCGGAGAACTGGCAGAAATCTACGCTTCGGCGGACGTTTTCGTGTTTCCCAGCCGCACCGACACGTTCGGCAACGTCATCATCGAGGCGTTGGCCAGCGGCACGCCGGTCGCCGCCTATCCGGTGACGGGACCGATAGACATCGTCGGCGACGGCATCGGCGGCAAGGTTTCGGACGACCTGCGCCAGGCCTGCCTCGACGCCCTGACCGTGAGCCGGGCCGAAGCGCGCGAACGCGCAATGCGCTACACGTGGAAGGCCTGCGCTGACATGTTCATGGATACAGTTCACCAGGCGCTCGGCAGACGCGAGAAGCTCGCGGCCTGATCTCGCTGAACTTCCAAAGACAGGTTTAGAACAACCGGCCGCCGTCCGGTACCTTGCGCTCGATCGCGCCAAGCACGACGTCGCCGTCGCCATCGGGAAAACCGAGCGTCAGGACTTCCGACATGAACTTTCCGATCTGGCGCGGCGGGAAATTCACCACCGCAAAGACCTGCCGGCCGACCACGCTCTCCGGCGTATAATATTTGGTGATCTGCGCGGAGGACTTCTTCACGCCGATCTCCGGTCCGAAGTCGATCTTCAGCTTGATCGCCGGCTTGCGTGCTTCCGGAAAAGGCTCGGCCTCGACGATCGTGCCGGCACGGATGTCGACACGGTCGAAATCGGCAAAGGTGATCTCGGGTTTACGCTCGGTACTGGCAGTCATTTTTCTCGGCGATCAGGCGTTGCCATAGGTTTCGAACAGCACGCTCGACAGCGCGTCCTTGGCCGAGGTACCCGACCAGACGACGAACTGGAACGCCTGGAAGTAGCATTCGCATGCTTCCAATGCCGAGGACAACAGCACTTCGACCTGCTGGCTCGACGGCTCGACGCCGCCGGCGAGCAGCAGCGACTGGCGGAACATGATCGCTCCTTCCTGCTCCCATAGGTCGAAATGCCCGAACAACATCTGTTCGTTGATCAGCGACAGCAGCCGCATCACCTCGAGTGTACGGTTCTCGGGAACCTTGATGTCGAAAGCACAGGCGAGATGGAGCGCCTCGAAATCCTCCATCCAGGAAAAGGACACGTGATAATCGGTCCAGGTTCCGGTCACCGAGATCGAGATTTCATCGTCTCCGGCCCGCTCGAAGGACCAGTCATTGTTGTGCGCCACCTGCTCGATCACATCGACTGGATGGATCTCGCGGGAAAATTCGAGTTCGAGAAGTTCCATGGAATGCTTCCTGTCGTTCTGGGAGCGCCACCGCACGCTCCGCGGGGGAGGCACGCACAACGAACAAATGTTCTAGAACTCGGACGGCCTGGACTGCTCGACGCAACACCCCATGACCGGACCCCACCGCCCGGCGCATGACCCCGTTCCGAATCATGCAGCAAATTCAGTCTATTGATCGGGAGTCGCGTGACCAGCCCAATTTTTTAGGGCGGGCCATTCGCATGTGGAAAGCCGAGTCACAAAGAGTCACACGCCACCGTTAAGCGATTCACGACAAAGCGCTTTTTCAGACGGCGGGTTGTGGAAAGATTTAACGAATTATTTTTTTGCGCGTGGTTTCGCGGTGGCAGCCGGGGCCGGCTTTTCGGTCTTGGCCGCGACGGAACCGCCAAGCTGCGCTTCCAGTGCTTCGATGCGGGCCGCCAGCCTGGTGTTTTCCTCACGCGCCTTGGCTGCCATCTCGCGCACCGCCTCGAATTCCTCGCGCTGCACAATTTCCATGGAGTTCAGCAACCGCTCGGCCTGCGCCCGGAAGGCGGTTTCCACCTCGCGGCGCACGCCCTGGGCGGCTCCCGCTGCATCGGTCACCAGCTTGGCGAATTCATCGAGGATGCGGTTCGGTCCGGTCGACATGGCAAAACCCCTGTTGGCTGGTTTGACCTAATGAGCCGCATGCCAGAATGCAAGGTTGCTCCGCCTTGACCCCGCCAAAAGCCTGCCCCATGGTCCGCGCCGCAAAGCATGATCTCGAAAACTTGCAGACTTTTCGGATGAGATCATGCAGCAAAACAAAGAGATAGAGCGGAATGGCGATACAACGTCGCATTCCCGCTCTAACGCGACCCGCATGGGAGATTTCATGAGCGACCTGCTGCCGCTGGCTGCCCTTTCTTTTCCGAACATCGATCCGGTCATCTTCCAGATCGGCCCGTTCTTCGGCTTCGGACCCTTGAAAGTGCATTGGTACGGCGTCGCCTATGTCGTCGGCATCCTGTTTGCCTGGTGGTACGCCAAGCGCCTCATCACCAACACGCGGCTGTGGCCTGATGGCAGACTGCCGATGAAGCCCATCGACATCGACGACTTCGTCATCTGGGCCGCCGTCGGCATCGTTGCCGGTGGCCGGCTGGGTTATGTGCTCTTCTACAATTTCCCGCGCTACTTCAACAATCCGATCGAGATCTTCTATCTCCAGGACGGCGGCATGTCCTTCCACGGCGGCATCACCGGCACCATCCTGGCGATGTATTTCTTCGCCCGCTCCCGCGGCATCCATGTCTGGTCGCTGTTCGACGTAGTGGCAGCAGGCGTGCCTGTCGGCCTCGGCCTCGGCCGGCTTGCCAATTTCATCAACTCCGAGCTGTGGGGACGGCTTACCACCGTGCCGTGGGCGGTCGAATTTCCGAATGGCGGCCCCTTCGCCCGCCATCCCAGCCAGATCTACGAGGCACTGCTCGAAGGCCTCGTGCTCTTTCTGGTGCTGCGCTTCCTCACCCATTCGCGGCTGAAGCTGATGACGCCGCGCTTCGTCTCCGGCGCCTTCGTCGCCGGTTATGGCCTGTCGCGCATATTCGTGGAATTCTTCCGTGAGCCCGACCAGCAGCTCGGCTATCTTTTTGGCGGCTGGCTTACCATGGGCATGGTGCTGTCGGCACCAATGGTTCTCATCGGCATCTGGTGCATGGCAACGGCCAGACCCGTCACCCACGCACAGCCGGCATGAGCGGGCTGAAACGCCGCATCATCGAGTTGATCACGACGGTCGGCGCTATCCCTGCCAGCGAATATATGGCGCTTTGCCTGTTCGATCCTGAAGCGGGTTACTATACGACGCGCGAACCCTTCGGCGCCGGCGGTGACTTCATCACCGCACCGGAGGTGAGCCAGATGTTCGGCGAACTGGTGGCGGTCTGGTTCTATGAAGCCTGGCGTGCGATCGGCTCGCCGATGCCCGTCACCCTGGCCGAAATCGGCCCAGGGCGCGGTACCTTGATGAAAGACATGCTGCGCACCCTGCAGCGCCTCGACCCCGCCTTTGCCACAGGCGCCTCCATCGCCTTCATCGAAACCAGCCCACGCTTGCGCCAGGTCCAGAAGGATACGCTGGCCGACATGGCCGCCGGCGTTGAATGGCATGAAACGGCTGCCACCTTGCTCGATCAACCGATCTTGATTGTCGGCAACGAATTGTTCGATGCCGTTCCGATCCGACAATTCGTGCGGACCACCGATAGCTGGCACGAACGCATGGTGGGACTCGACGAGAATGGTGACCTTGCCTTCTACGCAGGCGCAGCCTCGCTTGACTCCGCGCTCCTCCCCCCCGACGCAGAGACCGCCCTTGATGGTTCCATTGTCGAGCTTGCCCCGGCACGCTCCGCTTTGATGCAGACGATCGCCGACCGCATCGCGGCACATGGCGGCGTTGGCCTGTTCTTCGACTATGGTCATCTGCAGCCAGGACTCGGCGACACCTTGCAGGCTTTGCGCAACCACCAATACGAGGATGTGCTTGCCAGCCCCGGTGAAGCCGATCTCACCTCACATGTCGACTTCGCTGCCCTTGCTGCCTCAGCCCGGGCCGCTGGCCTGCGCGCCGATTCCACGACACAGGGCGCGTTCCTGCTTGCCATGGGCCTGCTCGAACGCGCGGGCCGCCTCGGCGCCGATGCTGGCGAGGCCACGCGCGAGCGCCTGTCCGGCGAAGTCGAGCGCCTTGCCGGTCCACAGGCGATGGGCGAGCTGTTCAAGGTACTGGCCATTGCCCCAACGGACATTGCCCTGCCGGTATTCCGCAGCCGCGTCAGCTAAACGGTATGGGAAAGATGGAGACGACGCCGGAAGCCGAACTCGAAGCGTTGAAAGGGATCATCATTGGCCGGTTCCCTGACCTGACCGCATCGAGCTTCAGCCTGCTCACCCAGGGTTGGGATTCAATCGCGGTCGATGTCGACGATCGACTGATCTTCAAATTCCCGCGCAACGAGACTGCGCAGAAGTCTCTGATCAGGGAAATCGGTCTTCTGAACGTGATCCGTCCTGCCGTCAGCATGCCGGTTCCCGATATCCGGCTGATCGATGGTTCGCGGATATTCTCACGCCATCAGAAGTTGAAAGGCAGCTATCTGGAGACACCTCACTACACGCGCTTGCCTGCGGAAGCGCGCGAGGACCTGGCGCAGCGTCTGGCGCGTTTCTACGTCGACCTGCACGGCCTCGATATGGATATGATGCGTGCTGCCGGTGCCGGCCCGGTTGAGGCCTGGTCGAAACCCGACGAAGTCCGCGACAAGGCGCTGCCGCTTCTGTCGGGTGAACTGAAAACGCAGGCCGAGCGGATCATCGCCGCCTGGGCCGATCTGCCGCCGGATCCCTACGGCGTGACTTATGGCTTCTTCGACGGCCATGGCTGGAACATGGCTTTCGATCACGAGACCAACCGCCTCAGCGGCGTCTACGATTTCGCCGATTCCGGCTTCGGACCGCTGCACCGGGATCTCATCTATTCGAACTTTATTTCCACCGACCTGACCGAACGCATCATCTCCAACTATGAAGCACTTTCGGGTTGTCCGCTCGAGCGAAAGCGTGTCGAGGTGCTGACCGGCGCGCATCGTTTGTGGGAACTGGCGGAGGCTGTGGACGACGCACCAAGGATCCCCTTCATGATCGATCATTTCGCGTACTGGGCGGCCGTCTTGCGTTGACCTGTCCGACAACCACGCCTGCAAGCACGATTGACTTCGGCCCCCGCCCTGTCCCACTGTCCGCGCTTCGAACCGTCGGCCCCGCGCCCAGACGAATCCTGACCTGACGAAGACAAGACAGACATGCTGAAAGAAACGAAGCCGGAGCCGATCCGGTCTCCGATGCTCGAAAAAGCGGCGGCCCAAGGCATCCGCCATGGCTATTTCACCCGCATCGGGGGTGTCTCCAACGGTATTTATCGCGGTCTCAACATTGGCGCGGGCTCGCAGGATGATCCCGAGCTGGTGCGCGAGAATCGTCGGCGTGTCGCCGACTGGATGGGTGTACCCGCCACGCATCTCTTGAGCGCCCACCAGATCCATTCACCCGACGTCGTCGTTGCACGCGAACCATTCGACGGAGAGCGGCCCAAGGTTGACGCCATCGTTACCGACCGGCCCGGCATCGCCATTGCCGCCACGACCGCGGATTGCGGACCAGTCCTGTTTGCCGATGCCGGCGCGCGCGTCGTCGGCGCCGCCCACGCCGGCTGGAAAGGCGCCTTCACGGGCGTTCTCGAAAATACCATCGCCACCATGGAAGGCCTGGGCGCCAGGCGCGAGAACATCGTCGCGGTGCTCGGTCCTTCGATCAGTCCTCGCAATTATGAGGTCGGGCCGGAGTTCGTTGCCCGCTTCGTCGCGGCGGATGCCGGCAACGAGCGTTATTTCATGCCGTCGGGCAAGGCCGGCCATGCGATGTTCGACCTCAATCGCTATACGATCGACCGGCTGAGACAGGCTGGTGTGATCGCCGACGCACTCGACCGCTGTACCTATGCGGAAGAAGATCTTTTCTTTTCCTATCGCCGCACCGTCCACCGCAACGAGGCGGATTACGGACGCCAGCTGTCGGCGATCGTGCTGGAGGACAATGGCTGATGGCGCTGCATTTCGAACGCTCCGAATTCGACGCCCGCCGCGACCGGCTGATGATCGAGATGGCAGAGAAGAAGCTCGACGCCATCCTGCTGTTCGCGCAGGAAAGCATGTATTGGCTGACCGGATACGACACTTTCGGCTTCTGCTTCTTCCAGTGCCTGGTGGTGAAGGCCGACGGCTCCATGGTGCTGCTCACCCGCTCGGCCGACCTGCGCCAGGCTCGTCATACCTCGACCATCGACAACATCGTGGTCTGGATGGACCGCGCCGACGCCAATCCGGCAATCGACCTGCGCAACCTTTTGAATGATCTCGACCTGCTCGGCGCACGCATCGGCGTTGAATACGATACCCACGGCCTCACCGCCTACAACGGCCGCCGGCTGGATGAACAGTTGCAGACCTTCGGTCAGATCGCGGATGCTTCCGGCATCGTCGGCCGTCTGCGCCTGTTCAAAAGCCCGGCCGAGATCGCCAAGGCCGAAAAGGCTGCTGCCTTGAGCGACGACGCCCTGGACGCGGCCTTGCCGCTGATCAAGCAAGGCGGCGACGAGGCCCAGATCTTGGCTGCCATGCAAGGTGCGGTCTTTTCAGGTGGTGGCGACTATCCAGCCAATGAATTCATCATCGGCTCGGGCTCCGACGCGCTTCTATGCCGCTACAAGGCTGGCCGCCGCAAGCTGACCAAGAACGACCAGCTCACGCTGGAATGGGCCGGTGTCTTTCACCATTATCATGCGCCCATGATGCGCACGGCCCTTACCGGCAAGGTCTCCAAGCGCCATCAGGAGCTGTTCGATGCCGCCCGGGCCGCCCTGCTGGCAGTCGAAAAGGCGATGACACCAGGCAACAGCTTCGGTGATGTCTTCGACGCTCATGCCCGCACCCTGGAAACACATGGGCTGACCCGTCACAGGCTCAATGCCTGCGGCTATTCGGTCGGTGCCCGTTTCACGCCGTCCTGGATGGACATGCCGATGTTCTACCAGGGCAATCCCGAACCGATCGCTCCAAACATGACCTTGTTCGCGCACATGATCATCATGGATTCCGAAGCGGAGACCGCGATGACGCTTGGCCGCACCTATCTCACGACCGAATCGCAGCCGAAGCCCCTTTCGCGCCATGATCTCGACTTGATCGTGCGCTGAATCGATGCCGGGAAGGGCATTTGTTCGTCGCCGAGGAGTTCGTCAGTCGATGAGGCGATCATGCCTGACCATCGCGCCATTGCTTGTTGCCGTGGCGCTGTCGGCCTGCAACAGGGCCAATGACGCCCTGCAGCCGGCCCCCACTGCGCAAGCAACGGCACAACCCGAACCGGGCTCGCCCGCTACAGCAAATCCCGCCCAGGCTGGTGCGCCCGCGAACCCGATCGCCGGAGCGGCAGTGCCTGCCGCCACCGGCGTCACCACTCCCGCGCCGACGCCAGCGCAGGCTGCGGCCATGCTCGGCAAAGCCCGGTTGCAGATCGCCCCGATCGTCGGAGCCTCGGTAGAAGCGGCCACCCCCCTCACCCAGCGCCTCGCCGCACGCGCCAAGGAAAGCGGCATCACGCTCGCCGGCAGCGCCAGCCAGGGTGCCACCCACGTGCTGAAGGGCTACTTCTCGACCATTTCCGAGGGCAAGGACACCACCGTCATCTACGTCTGGGACATCTATGACCCGGCGGGTACCCGCCTGCACCGCATCAACGGTCAACAGAAAACACCGACCGTCAATAACGCCGAAGGCTGGGCGGCCGTGCCGCCTGCAACCATGCAGGCGATTGCCGACCAGACCATCGCCCAGTTGGCCAACTGGCTGGCTGGCCGCCCCGCCGGCTGATTCTTGAAGCGTTTCCGTTTTTCTCGGAAACGTGGGAACGCTCCAACTTTTTTGTTGAGGCAATTCCGGACGCAAAATCGCTACGCACTTTTTTGCTGGAATTGATGCGGGAATCTAGCCGGCTAGCGCGCTGACACCCCTTCCCCTGGGTTAAACCTTTGTTGGGATTCCACTGCGGATTCGTCAATACGGTGCTTGCAATACCGGCACGGCTGGTTAAAAGCCCCCTTAAACTCCACCACCAGGTACGGTGCATGAAACTCTTCGCGGGCAATTCCAACAGGGTGCTGGCCGAAGCGGTCGCCCGCTATCTCAACATCCCGTTGGGCAAGGCAAGTGTCAGGCGCTTCGCCGACCAGGAAATCTTTGTCGAGATCCAGGAAAACGTACGCGGCGAGGATGTCTTCATCCTGCAGTCGACTTCCTATCCGACCAACGATCATCTGATGGAACTGCTCATCATGATCGACGCCTTCATGCGCTCGTCGGCCCGGCGCATCACGGCAGTCATCCCCTATTTCGGCTATGCCCGCCAGGATCGTCGTGCCTCCGGCCGTACGCCGATCTCGGCCAAGCTGGTCGCCAACATGATCGCCCGTGCCGGCGCTGATCGCGTGCTCACGCTCGACCTGCATGCGGGCCAGATCCAGGGCTTCTTCGATATCCCGACCGACAACCTCTTCGCAGTGCCGGTGATGGCGCGCGACGTGAAGGCCAAATACAAGCAGCTCGGCAACGTCATGGTCGTTTCGCCGGACGTCGGCGGCGTGGTACGCGCCCGCGCGCTTGCCAAGCGCATCGACGCCCAGCTCGCCATCGTCGACAAGCGCCGCGAACGGCCGGGTGAATCGGAAGTGATGAACGTCATCGGCGACGTGCGTGGCAAGGACTGCCTGCTCATCGACGACATCGTCGATTCCGGCGGCACGCTGTGCAACGCGGCCGATGCACTGCTGGCCAACGGCGCCACCAGCGTCACCGCCTACATCACCCACGGCGTCCTTTCGGGCGGCGCTGTGGCCCGCATCACCGGCTCCAAGCTGCAGGAACTGGTCATCACCGATTCGATCCAGCCGACCCAGGCGGTCATCGACGCGCACAATGTGCGCGTCATCTCGATCGGCGACCTGATGGGTGAAGCCATCTCGCGCACCGCCACGGAAGAATCGGTCTCCAGCCTGTTCGATTGAACGACGGCCGGGCGGCTTCAAGCTTGAATTCAAGACGCTCTATCGCAGCAGCCCGTCCAGCACCGGCAGGCTGATCACCGCCGAAAGTGCGATCAGGCCGAAACACAGCCTGCGAAAGGTCTGTTCGCTGGCGATGCCGAACATGTGCGCGCCGAGCCACAGCCCAACTCCATAGGCGGGCGCGGCGACGACGGCCAAGGCAACGATCGGTGCCGTTATCAGCCCACCCCAGAGATAGCTGACCGCCGTGATCACCGTGGAAACGGCGAAATAGAGGATGATGTTGGCCCGCACGGTGTTGCCGGCAAAGCCGCCACCCAGCCAGTAGGCCACCACCGGCGGCCCGCCGACCTGGGCCGCGCCGGAGAAGATGCCCGAAATCGCCCCGACGGCGACGGTAAGATGGGCCTTCGGGCGACCGTGATAACGCCAGCCCGATATCAGGAGCAGCAGAAGCGCAACGACGATGACGATGATCGACCAGCGGATCGTCAATGGGTCGAGATGCGCCAGTGCATAGGTGCCGAGCGGCACGCCGACCAGCGCACCGAGCGACATGACAAAGACATTGGTCTTGTCGGCCAGCCGCCATGCACCCGGCACGAAGCCGGCAGCCATCACCCCATCCACCACCAGCAGCAACGGTGCGGCGACTTTCGGGCCGATCACCGAACTGGCCAGCGGCACGAAGATGAGTGCGGCGCCAAAACCAGAAAATCCACGCGCCAGTCCTGCAATCAAGGCGATGAGAACAATGGCGAATACGGCCTGGTTTGAGGTGCCAGCCAGGAGAGGGGGAAACATTGGAGCTTCAAACATTACGTTCTCAGGATGTAAACAGCATAAACGCCGACCACGTGATCATTCCTTCGCGCTTTACGATTCAGGCTATTTGAATGAATCGAATGAACGTCCAATTCAAATGAAAGAGCTGGCAGCATGGACATTGCTTACTTTTCCAAGCGTCGGACCAACTTCATACGGACATACTATCGGGAGGCCAGAAAGCCATTCGATGCACTCAAGGCGGCGATCGAAGCAGAAGAGCCACCCTATGATGAGCCGCCTGAAGACTCTGATTGGGAGGATGCCGAACCCCCTTATCTTACAGAATGGCTCGAGGCTGAGATGGCACTGAACGTACTGGGGTATTCGTGCCTTTCGATGTTATCAAATTCGCTAAAGGTTGCGTTCAGTAACATGGAAAGAGAGTTCGGGTTTAAGCCTACAGAAGAGATAAAAAAGAAAGTATTTAAGAAAGGCGGCTTCGTTGATGGGTACAAAAGAATCCTTACGGAAATACTGGACACCGATTGGAGTGATTGTCCTGTCAATTTCGCCATTATAGATCAGGTTGTTCTAGCTCGAAATTCGACACAGCATCTGAACGACGTTTTTGGCTTTGATGCCCACCATGATCAAAAAACGATCAAAAATCACCCAAGGTTGTTTTTCATGGCAAACGACGAAAAAACATCAGAACGCGACGGGAACATCCATGGTTTGAACCACGCATTGAGGTATCTGAAGCAGATCTATTCCATGCGATCGATGAGATTGACAAGCTAGTTGATTACATAATGGCACGAGAGAGCCAAGCTCATCTTTGGCGCCATCGCCGACGTCTTTAAGCAAAACATAACGAATCTGTGGGCTCTTAGCCCACCTCCCGCGCCCCTCTCAAATAGCCGCGTGGCGAGATACCCAGCATGCGCTTGAACATGGTGGTGAAGGCCGGCACGCTGTCATAACCGAGATCGAGCGCGACGCGCGTCACCGGCTCACCATCGGTGAGCCGCGGCAGAGCGGCAAGCAGCAGCGCCTGCTGGCGCCAGGTCGACAACGACAGTCCTGTCTCGCGGTGAAACACACGGGTGAAGGTACGCCGGCTCATACCGACGGTCTCGGCCCAGTCGTCGATGACAGCATGCGGCGACGGCTCTGCGACAAAGCGTCGGCACAATGCCGCGATGCGTGGATCATGCGGAAACGGCAGACCGAGCGGCCGCTCCTCCATCGCCGGGATCTCGTGCAGGAGCAGCGCCATCAAAAGCGCAGCACGCTCGCTCGGCGGCTCGTCCGTCGGCAAGGTGACCGCTTCGATGATCAGGCTTCGCATCAGGTCGCTGACGCCGACCACACGCAGGTTCGTCGGCAGGCCGGCAACCGAGTCGGGCGCGACATAGACCGAGCGCATCGAGACGTTGCCCTGCATCTCCACCGCATGCTTGATGCCGGCCGGGATCCACATGGCATGGTCGGGTGGAACCATCCAGCGGCCGAAATGCGTCTTCACCAGAACCACCCCGGTCAAGGCGTGCAGGAGCTGGCTGCGGTTGTGGCGATGGTCAGGCACCGTATAGCCGTCCGGATATTCCGACGGCAGGGCGACCACGAGATCCCTGGTGCGATCCAGCCATTCGAGCCGCTCACGGTGGCGGCGATGCAGATCGGTGACCGGCGCCTCGAGGTAGGAGACACTTGTTGGCATGGGTTTGGCCCACTTGCGTAATAAATGGACCAAACCACGAAAGAAGCAGCACCACAACAGGATTATAAGCGCCGGCGCGGCGGCAAAATTACCGTCCGCAACAAGGGTGCGGCTAGATTCAAGCCAGGACGCGCCGGAAATGGCCAGCTTTCGGGGTCGCAAGGCAACGGCGTGCGTTCGAGCACGTGAAACCGGAAGCACGGAAAGCTGCCATTCACAGGCCGGCCTCGCTCGAATATCAGCGCGCCGTAGCAAGGAGCATGATCTTGACCGATACCGCAGCGACAGCCGGTCGCGCGACGAGCGCGGCGACCACCACAGCTTTCACCGTCATCCTGGCGGTAAGCTTCGGCCACTTCATCAACGACATTATGCAGTCGCTGCTTTCGGCCATCTATCCGCTCCTTAAGGACAATTATAGCCTGGACTTCTGGCAGATCGGCCTTTTGACCTTCACCTTCCAGGTCACCGCCTCGCTGTTGCAGCCGGTGGTCGGCATCATCACCGATAAGCGGCCGATGCCATTCTCCCTGCCCTGGGGCATGGCGTCCTCGCTGGTCGGCCTGATCGTGCTCGCCTATGCCGGTCACTATTGGCTGCTGTTGCTTGGCGCCTCGCTGATCGGCATCGGCTCGTCGATCTTCCATCCGGAATCCTCGCGCATCGCCAGGCTGGCCTCCGGCGGCAAGCACGGCCTTGCCCAGTCGCTGTTCCAGGTGGGCGGCAATTTCGGTCAGGCCATGGGCCCGCTTGCCGCGGCCTTCATCGTCGTGCCGTTCGGCCAGACCAGCATCTCCTGGTTCGCCGTCGGCTCGCTGATCGGCATTGTCGTGCTCTGGCAGGTCGGCAACTGGTACATCCGCTACCGCAAGGCGACCGGCAACCGGCCTGCCGCGGTTCACGTCTCGCCCTTCTCGCGTGGCCGGGTCACCTGGTCGCTGGTCATCCTGACTGTGCTGGTGCTCTCCAAGAATGCCTACATCGCCAGCCTGTCCAGCTACTACACCTTCTATACCATCGAGAAGTTCGGCGTTTCCGTGCAGATGTCGCAGGTGCTGCTGTTCGCCTTCCTGGGTTCGTCCGCGCTCGGCATCCTGCTCGGTGGACCGTTCGGTGACCGTTACGGCCAGAAGGCGATGATCTGGTTCTCGATCGTCGGCGTGCTGCCGTTCACGCTGATCCTGCCCTACGCCAACCTGGAGTGGACGGTGATCCTCACCATCCTGATCGGCCTGATCCTGTCGTCGGCCTTCTCCAACATCGTCGTGTTCGCGCAGGAACTGGTTCCTGGCCGCGTCGGCATGATCGCCGGCATCTTCTTCGGCTTCGCCTTCGGCATGGGCGGTATCGCCGCTGCCATCCTCGGCGTGGTCGCCGATGCCAAGGGCATCGACTTCGTCTACCAGATCTGCTCGTACCTGCCGCTGCTCGGCCTGCTCACCATCTTCCTGCCCAACATGAAGGAAGCGAAGAAGGCTGCCAAGGCGGCGTAAGCCTGCAGGAAAACCAGCAAAGGCGGCCAAGCTTGCGCGTTTGGCCGCCTTCCGCTATAGAGCCGCCACCCGCGTAGACACCCTTGGAGGCAACGCGGACGAGGGCCGCGTATTTCGCGGCTTTCGACATTTTCGGAACCCGGCTTGCCGGACACCGGGAATGCTCCAGCAACGCGAAAGGAAATACCATGAGCCACGACACTTACGAGCTCAAGGCCGAGTCGCGCGAACAGGTCGGTAAGGGGTCCGCCCGTGCAGTTCGCCGCGAAGGTAAAGTGCCTGCAGTTATTTATGGCGACAAGCAGCCCCCTCTGGCTATCGCCCTGTCCTACAAGGACATCTTCTACAAGATCCACGGCGGTGGTTTCCTGACCACGGTCGCCACGATCGACGTCGACGGCAAGAAGATCCAGGTCCTGCCGAAGGACTATCAGCTTGATCCGGTCAAGGACTTCCCGATGCATGTCGATTTCCTGCGCATCGGCAAGAACACCGAAGTCAACGTCAACGTTCCGGTTCACTTCATCAATGAAGAGAAGTCGCCCGGCATCAAGCGTGGCGGTGTGCTCAACATCGTGCGTCACGAGGTGGAGTTCCACTGCCCGGCCAACGCGATCCCGGAATTCATCGAGATTGATCTCGCTGGCGCCAACATCGGCGATTCCATCCACATTTCGGCGGTCAAGCTGCCGGCTGGCGTTAAGCCGGTCATTTCCGACCGCGACTTCACCATCGCCACCATCGCCGGCTCGGCCGCGATGAAGCCGGAGACCGAGGAGGCAGAAGCCGCCCCGGCCGCTGCGGAAGCCGGCGAAGAGAAGTAATTTTCGCAGCCCGGGAGGGCCGTAACCATGCTTTTGTTTGCTGGTCTCGGCAATCCCGGCGCGAAATATGCCAGCAACCGGCACAATGTCGGTTTCATGGCGGCGGACGTCATCGCCCGCCGCCATTCCTTTTCGCCCTGGTCGAAGAAATTCCAGGCCGAGATCGCCGAAGGCAGGCTCGGCGGCGAAAAGGTGTTGCTTATCAAGCCGCAGACTTTCATGAACCTTTCCGGCCAGGCTGTCGGCGAGGCGCTGCGCTTCTACAAGCTCGACGCTACGGCGGTGACCGTTTTCTACGACGAGATCGAACTGCCGGCCGGCAAGATACGGGTCAAGATCGGCGGCGGCTCGGCCGGCCACAACGGCATCCGCTCGCTTGACCAGCACATCGGCAACAATTACCGGCGCGTACGCATCGGCGTTGGCCATCCGGGCGCCAAGGAAATGGTGCACGGCCATGTCCTGGGCGATTTCTCGAAGGCCGACCAGGAATGGCTGGACGTGCTGCTGAACAGCATGGCCGATAGCGCCGACCTGATCGCCACGGGCGACGACAATTCCTTCATGAACCGGGTGACGCTGGCCTTGCGCGACAAGTTGCAGCCGACCGGCCCGGACGACACGCCTCCGGCCAAAGCGCCCAAACAGGCGACCCCATCCAAGGCGCAAAGCCACATCCGCCAGGCCAGGCAGCAGCAGCCTGCCGTGAAAGTCCCAGAAAACGGACCGATGGCTGCGATGCTGAAAAAGTTGCTCGGCAACAAGGATTGAGCACCCGCCAAGACATTGGGCCGCACTTCATGCGATGAAGGGCATGCAATGTCCGCTCCGACGCAAACAGCGAGGTGCCAGCCATGCAAACCCGAACCGCATCCTGTTCCTGTGGACAATTGAGTATCGAGGTCGGCGGCTCGCCGCTTGGCGTTGGCGTCTGCCATTGCTTCGCTTGCCAGCGCCGCACCGGCAGTGTCTTCGCTGCGCTTGCCGCCTTTGAACCGCCCTACAGAACAACGGGCACGGCCACCGACTACCTGCGCGTCGGCGATAGGGGTTCGCGCTATCTGTTCAGGTTCTGCCCGGTTTGCGGCACCAGCCTGTTCCACACAGAGGAAGGCGCCGAGGCCATGTTCGTTGCAGTAGCAATCGGCTGTTTCGCCGATCCGGGCTTTCCACCGCCGGAGGACTCCGTCTACCACTGCCGGCGCCATTCATGGGTCGTCCTGCCCGAGGGAACCAGGGCCTACGACAAGAATCCCGACTGACGGCAGCAGCAATGCCGCTTGCGATGCCGAAAGACTTGACGATCCAAGGCCCTTTCGCCCATAGCCCTGAACAAAATTCGAACTCCCGATAGGACCACATCATCATGGGTTTCAAATGCGGCATCGTTGGGCTGCCCAACGTCGGCAAGTCCACGCTGTTCAACGCGCTGACGCGCACCGCGGCAGCCCAGGCGGCCAACTATCCTTTCTGCACCATCGAGCCGAACACCGGCGAGGTGGCGGTGCCGGATCCGCGCCTCAAGAAGATCGCCGAGATTGCCAAGTCGAAGGAGATCATCCCGACCCGCATCTCCTTCGTCGACATCGCCGGCCTGGTGCGCGGCGCTTCGAAGGGCGAAGGCCTCGGCAACCAGTTCCTCGCCAACATCCGCGAAGTCGACGCCATCGTGCACGTTCTGCGCTGCTTCGAGGATGACGACATCACTCACGTCGAAGGCCGCATCAACCCGGTGGCGGATGCCGACACCGTCGAGACCGAGTTGATGCTGTCGGACCTCGAAAGCCTGGAGCGCCGCATCGTCAACGTGCGCAAACGCGCCCAGGCCAAGGACAAGGAATCGCTCACCGTCCTGCCGGTGATGGAACAGGCGCTGACACTGCTGCAGGACGGCAAGCCCTGCCGTGTCCTTCTGAAGGGCATCGCTGCCGAGGACCTGAAGATCCTGCAGGATCTCAACCTGCTCACCGCCCATCCCGTTCTCTACGTTTGCAACGTCTCCGAGGCAGAAGCCGCGACGGGCAACGAGCACACCAAGGCGGTCGAGGCCATGGCGACCTCCCAGGGTGCCTCTACCGTCATTATCTCGGCGGCCATCGAAGCCGAGGTCGCTCAGCTCCCTGACGGCGAGCAGAAGGAATTCCTGGAGGCAATGGGCCTGCACGAGCCGGGTCTCGACCGGCTGATCCGCGCCGGCTACGAGCTGCTGCACCTGATCACTTATTTCACCGCCGGCCCCAAGGAAACGCGCGCCTGGACGATCGAACGCGGCACCAAGGCACCGGGTGCTGCCGGCGTCATCCACACCGATTTCGAGCGCGGCTTCATCCGTGCCCAGACGATCGCCTATGACGACTTCGTGTCGCTGGGCGGCGAAGTGCCGGCCAAGGAAGCCGGCAAGGCGCGCGACGAAGGCAAGGAATATGTCGTACAGGACGGCGACGTCATGCTGTTCAAGTTCAACACCTGATCGTCTGCATGGCATGAGCCCTAGAGCATTTGTCGCCACGTGGAATCACTTGGCGTTACAAAATGCGGCGAAAGCAAAAACTTAGAGCGTTTCCGCGTTTCCGTAAAAAAACGGAAACGCTCTAAAGGGCAAAGGCAATAGGTGAGCTATGGCTTCGGCGGCAACCCGATATGTGCGCATCCTGCAGCCGGCTCCCGACGTGTACGCCTTTTATGACGGCCGCGTCGAAAACCAGCGATTTGCCGACCAGCCTAACTGGGTGGATGACGGTGCGCTCTCGCTCGGCGTTGCCAGCTATGCGCTGGTCGGCAACGGCGAGGCGCTGGTCTACGATACTCATATCTCGCTCGAACACGCGACGTTGATCCGTTCCACCCTCGAGGCCAAGGGGGTAAAGCGCTTCACGGTGGTGCTCAGCCACTGGCACCTTGATCATGTTGCCGGCACAGGCGCGTTCTCTGACTGCACCATCATCGCCAACCGTCGCACGGCAGCTCATCTCGAACGGCAGAAGGCGGAAATCGAGGCCGGAACGCTCGAGGGACCGCCAGCGATTGCACCGCTGGTGCTGCCAACTACCTTGTTCGATGGCGAGATGACCCTTGCGTTCGGCGGACAGGAAATCAGGCTGATCGAAGCCAACATACACAGCGACGACGCAACGGTGCTGTGGCTGCCGCAGACGCGACTGCTGTTCGCTGGCGACACGCTTGAAGACACCGTCACCTATGTCGGCGAACCGCAGCATTTTGCGCAACATCTTGTCGATCTGGAACGGCTTCGATCCTTGCGTCCTGCAAAGATCCTGCCCAATCATGGCGATCCGGAGATGATTGCCGCCGGTGGCTATGACGACACGTTGATCGATGCCACCACGGCGTATATCGCGGACCTTCTACGCTGCATCGAGGAGCCGCGACGACGTTCGTTGAGTTTGCGCGAATTCATCGCGCCGGAGCTGGAAGCAGGCTGGGTTCACTATTTCGAGCCCTACCAAGGCGTCCACGAGAAAAATGTCGCGACAACGCTGGCATTTGCCGCGACGTCGACTGGCTCGTGAACGATCCCCTGGCCAAGAGCCAGAACATGGACTTCCTCCCCTTGCCTCTACCATTTCTGGAGCTCGTCCGTGGCTACGGCGCGCGCAAGCAGACGATCGGCCTCTCGGATGCCGGTGTCTTCAAGCTGGAGGCGACAGGTAGGCCAGACCTGTTCCTGAAGGTCGACGAAACCGGCCAGTTCGCCGAAGTACCAGCCGAAGCAGAGCGCCTGCGCTGGCTTGCGGCTCAGGGGATATCTTGCCCAGAGGTTCAGGCATTCGAGGTGCATGCCGACCGCAACTGGTTGCTGATGAGCGCCATGCCGGGCAAGGACCTGGAATCGGCCGGCCCCCTGCCCGCTGAAAAGACCATCATCGTAATGGCCAACGCCCTGCGGACCCTGCATGCGCTTGATGTTCGCTCGTGCCCGTTCGACCACAGCCTCGATCGACGCCTTGCCGATGCCAGGGCACGGATGGACGCCGGACTTGTCGACGAGGAGGACTTTGACGGCGAACGTCTGGGCCGCTCCGCACAGGATGTTTTCGCGGACCTCATCGCCCTGCGCCCGGCAAGCGAGGACTTTGTCGTCACCCATGGCGATGCTTGCTTGCCGAACTTCATGGTCGATGGCAGCCGCTTCTGCGGCTTCATCGACTGCGGCCGGCTCGGCGTCGCCGACCGCTGCCAGGACCTCGCGCTGGCTTGCAGAAGCATCGGCGACGATTTCGGCGAGGAATGGATCGCGCCGTTCCTCGCTCTCTATGGCTCACCGGATGCAGATATGGCCAAACTCGCCTACTACCAGCTGCTCGACGAGTTTTTCTGACCGCGCAGCGGGGTAGCCCCACGTCTCTACCTTCTGCTTCCGGATTTATCCGGACAAGACCGCCACGCTGCGGGAGTGGTGGTCTTTCAAACTCACCAGCCCTGTTCGGTGGGCAGGACGAACAGTTCCGCCACATCCATGCGTGCGGGCGACTTCAGCGCAAAGAGGATGGTATCCGCGATGTCCTCCCCCTCAAGAAAGGTCATCCTTGAGGCCAGATCCTCCATCTGCTTGCGATAGTTCGCATCGGTGATGTGATCATAGAGCTCGGATTTAACGGCTCCTGGCTGAATGCAGGTGACACGGATGTTGTGTTTGGGGCCGACCTCCATTCGAAGCCCGTCCGAGAACGCTGCGACGGCGGCTTTGGTCGCACAATAGACCGTGAGGCCGGTGAACACCTTGCGCCCGGCGATCGAGGACATGTTGAAGATGTGCCCTGACCGCTGTTCGATCATCTGCGGCAACACGGATGCGGTGGCATTGAGAACGCCTGAGATGTTTACATCCACCATGCGTCTCCATTCATCCGTCTTCAGGCTGTCCATGTCGGAAAGCGGCATCAAGCCAGCATTGTTGACGAGTACGTCGATGCGGCCGAATTGATTGATCAGAGTTCGCGCCGCCGCCTCACAGGACACGAGATCGGTGACATCCGTCTGCAGTGCGATCGCGCCACCGCCTGCCGCTTCGATCTCAATGGCCAGCGCCTCGATCCGGTCCTTGCGGCGTGCCGCTAATCCCACGATCATTCCCTCTGCCGCCAGCCTCTTTGCAGTGGCTGCGCCTATTCCGCTCGAAGCGCCGGTGACAAGCGCGACTTTGCCGACAATACCCATGGGTCTTCTCCATTCCTTGATCCCGACAGGGACATCCGTTGAATGGAGAGATACCTAGATAAGGCGTCGGCCTCAGGCGTTCGGGGATTTGCCGAAACTGTCGTGATTTTGCGTAGAATTTCAAGCGAGCCGATAGGCACGCGGAGACATGCCCGTCTCACGACGGAAAACCTGAGCGAAATGCCCAGGGCTATCATAGCCCACAGCCATGCTGATTTCGATGATCGGCGCATCGCACTCGCGCAGCATCTGCTTTGCGTGGTCGACCCTGCGCCGGATGAACCACCGTGACGGACTGACCCCAGTCGTGTTGTGAAAAGCCCGGCTGAAGTGAAACCGGCTCATCTGGCAAATATCCGCGAGACGGTCGAGATCGAAAGGTTCGCCAAGATGCACCTCCATGTGATCGACTGCCGCGCGAAGCCGCCAAGCAGGCAGTTGGGCAATGGCTCGCAACGACTTATCACTCACGTCCGAATATTCACGCAGCAGGTGGATGGTGAGGCTCTGGGCCAGTCCCTGTACGAACAACACATTGGCTTCCCGTTGTGCCCTAAGCTCGTCGACGAGACCGGTCATGATCCCGGAAATCAGGCTGTCCACACCTATCGAGATATCGTGAAACCGGCATCGGGCTGCCTTCAGGCCAAGTGTGAGCGCCGCCCTGTCGATGAGATTCCGATCCAGATAGAGGTGCATCACCTCGAAAGGCATATCTTCCCGCGCTTGCCACCGCATCAGATAAGGAGTGTCGGCGTGAGTGAAGAAAAACGAGCCGGCCTTCGCAACCCCGCCGTGCCATTCGCCGCCAGGATCGCACTCCTCGATCAAGGCTTCCCCTGAGATCAGCCAGACCAGAAAAGGCTCCGCCACTGCAGGGACAAGAAGCTCGTCTTCCCGGGAACGACGGCGAAAGATTTGTGCTTCCAGCCCGGCCCAAGCCTCACCCGTACTCTGGGCGATCTTGCGGCCACTGATGTGGCTCTCGAGGGCAAGGCCCGAAGATCGCAAGTGATGCGCGGCGGCGTCCGACATGTCGTGATCTTGCACGTAGCGGGTTCCAAGTCCATCATACCTGACGCCCCTTCAATGCGTTCCACCTTACGCCGGCTCGGGTCGCGGCAAGCAATTCTCCTTAATGAGCCTGCAGATGCTTGACGCCGCTCGGCCCCGGGTCTATCGCGCCCTTGCGTCGGCTGGATTTCTCCCCTCGGCGCCGTCATGAGCCTGTGCCCCTGGGGCCTCATATCGTTTCCAGCATGGGAGACCACGCGATGATCAAAGCCTTCGTCGTGGACAATGACCGTCTGCGCCTCGCCGACGACCTCGAGCAGAACCGTGACGCGATCGTCTGGGTCGACCTGCTCAACCCAACCAAGGAAGAAGAAGCCACGATCGAAGCGGTGTTCGCCATCGCCGTGCCGACGCGCGAGGAGATGGAGGAGATCGAGATTTCCAGCCGCCTCTATGTCGAGGACGGCGGATATTTCATGACTGCTAACCTGCCGTCCCAGACTGAAGGCGAGAAGCCGGAGATGTCGCCGGTCACCTTCGTGCTGGCGGCAAAACGACTGGTCACGGTGCGGTATCACGAGCCTCGGGCTTTCAAGACATTCCCGTTGCGCGCCGAGAAAGTGGCCACCGGCTGCACCAGCGCCGACACCATCCTGCTCGGCCTGCTCGAAGCGATCGTCGATCGCCTCGCCGACATCCTGGAAAAGGCCGGCCGCGATATCGAGGCGATCTCACGCGACATTTTCGAAGCGACGGCCACCAAGGCCTCGCGCCGCGACCGCGATTTCCAGGAACTCCTGAAGAGCATCGGCCGCAAGGAGGATCTTGCCTCCAGCGTGCGCGACAGCCTGACCTCGCTGCAACGGGTAGCGGGTTTCCTCGCGCATGCCGCCACGCAGACCAAGATGGGCAAGGATACCCGCGCCCGCATCAAGACGCTGGCGCGCGACGTGCTGTCGCTGGCCGACCACGCTACGTTTCTGTCGCAGAAGATCAGCTTCCTGCTCGATGCCACGCTCGGCATGATCTCGATCGAGCAGAACGCCATCATCAAGATCTTCTCGGTCGCGGCCGTCATCTTCCTGCCGCCGACGCTGGTTGCTTCGATCTACGGCATGAATTTCGAACTCATGCCGGAGCTGAAATGGGCGGTCGGCTATCCATTCGCGATCGGCCTCATGATCGTCTCCGCGATCCTGCCCTATCTCTACTTCCGCCGGCGCGGCTGGCTTTGACGACCTGAGACCCGCCGGGATCATGCCATCCACATGACCCAAAGCACTGAACCAAGACCCGCATGGTCTTGCGGGAGGACAGGGCAACGGTCACAATAATCGTACAAGCTTGAACGAGGTTGCGTGATGACCGGCAAGAAATGGGCCTATGAGGATTTCGAGGAAGGCGCCATCCTCGACCTTGGTACCAAGAAGGTGACCGCAGCGGAGATCATCGAATTCGCTTCCGAATTCGACTTCCAGCCCATGCATCTCGACGAGGAAGCCGGCAGGGCCAGCCTTCTTGGCGGCCTCTCCGCTTCCGGCTGGCACACCTGCTGCATGTTCATGCGCATGCTGTGCGACGCCTTCCTGCTGGAATCCACCTCGCAGGGGGCGCCAGGCGTCGACCAGGTCAAATGGAAGAAGCCGGTCATTGCTGGCGACACGCTGACCGGCCGAACTACCGTGCTTGGCAAGCGCCTGTCCAAGTCGAAACCAAGACTCGGTTTCGTCACCATGCGCGCGGAGTTGTTCAACCAGCGCAACGAGGCGGTGTTCGAACTGGAGAACACCGGCATGTTCCTGACCCGGGCGGGAGGCGAAGCATGACCCTCGACGAGTATTTCGGCATCGGCGTCACTGTCACGCTCGGCTCCCACACTTTCGAACCGGAGGCGATCAAGGCCTTCGCCCGCAAGTTCGACCCGCAGGTATTCCATGTCGACGAGGAGGCGGCGAGGAAAAGCCTGCTCGGCGGTTTGTGCGCTTCAGGCTGGCACACGGCCTCGACCTGGATGAAATACAATCTGAAGACGCCGAAGCGGCCCGATATCGCCTGGGATGGTCCCGGTCCGGAGCCGGAATACGGCCCCTCGCCCGGCTTCCGCAATCTCAAATGGCTGAAACCGGTATTCGCGGGCGAGACAGTCACCTTCACGCGTACCGGCCTGGCTCACCGCGCATTGGCATCGCGGCCAGGCTGGCGGTTGCTGACCATCCTGTGCGAGGCTTTCGATTCCACCGGGGACAAGGTGATCGAGTTCGAAAGTTCCGTGCTGGTGAAGGCCGAATAAGCTTTTCAAAATCCGAGCATTGCCATCGCATCCTGACACCAAGGTGTCAGGATGCTTGCGCTATTGGGTCGGCCCTCGACAAGCAGCGAGGTTCGCCGTGGCGGCGGATCCGTTTGGGGGATACGGCCAATGGATGCCAGCGCCTTGTGGCTCTACTTCGTTCTGTTGGTCGGCATCATTGTCGTTCCCGGCATGGACATGCTGTTTGTGTTGGCCAATGCGCTCACCGGAGGACGGCAGGCAGGTGTTGCAGCAACCGCCGGCATCATGATTGGCGGCATCTGTCACACCATCTTCGGCACGATCTTCGTGACCGGCCTGTCCACGTTGCTGCCGGTGGTGGCACCAGCCATGATGGTGGCCGGCTCGCTCTACATGATGTGGATCGGCTTCACGCTGTCCCGCAGCGCGATTGCCGTCGACAGGGTCGAGGCGGCAGCGGCCCGTCCCCTCGGTACCATCCTGGCCCAGGGCGTGCTCACCTGTGTGCTCAATCCCAAGGCCTGGTTGTTCGTGCTTGCCGTCTACCCGCAATTCATGAAGCCGATCTACGGCCCGATCTGGCTGCAGGCACTGATCATGGGCACCATGACCATCACCGTGCAGATGGTGGTCTATGGCGGGCTGGCGCTTGCCGCCCTACGCGGCCGCGATGCGCTGACCGAAAATCACGCGGCAACCGTTTGGATCGGCCGGGGCGCCGGCTTGCTCCTGATAGCCGTCGCAGCCTTCACGTTGTTCAGAGCAATCAAAGGGATGTGATGTCCGCCCGTCCGGGCAAGGTTGCGCCGGCCCGGAAATTCGGCCTTCTCAATGTCCATCGAAGGCGATCAGCGTGCGCACCGGCACGCCGAGCGCTTCGAGCTTCTTGCGTCCGCCGAGATCCGGCAGATCGATGACAAAGCAGGCCGCTACGATGTCGGCGCCGATCTGGCGCAGCAGCTTCACCGCTGCTTCCGCCGTGCCACCCGTAGCAATCAGATCATCGACCAGGATCACTTTCTCGCCCGGCGCCACGCCGTCCTTGTGCATCTCCATCTCGTCGAGCCCATATTCCAGGCTGTAGGCGACGCGCACGGTCTCATGCGGCAGCTTGCCCTTCTTGCGGATCGGCACGAAGCCGGCAGAGAGCTGATGCGCGATGGCACCGCCCAGGATGAAGCCACGCGCTTCGATCCCTGCAATCTTCTCTATCTTCTGCCCGGCATAGGGATGCACCAGTTCATCGATGGCCCGCCGAAAGGCGCGCGCGTTGCCAAGCAGCGTGGTGATGTCGCGAAACAGGATACCCGGTCTCGGATAATCCGGAATGGTGCGGATGGCGGAGAGCAGTGTTTCTTCGATCGATGACATCAAGAATCCATTCCCTGTTCCGCCCATCGATAGAGCAATTCCAGCAAAAGTGTGTAGCGGTTTTGCATTCGGAATTGCGTAAAACAAAAAGTTGGAGCGTTTCGGCGAAAAACGGAAACGCTCTGGCGGCTGCGGCAGGCAAAGAAAAGCCGGAAGCCGCTGCGCAGGCGACTTCCGGTGTGCATCGCTGCGGGCGGCTACGCAGGCAACGTGTCGGTCTCCGCCACCCGTTCGTCGTCCGGCGTCGGTGCGGCCTTGAGCAGGACGGCAAGGATGCCGGCGGCGATCATGAAGGCGCCGACCACCCATAGCCCCGCTTTCGGATTGCCCGTCAGGTCGGTGAGCCAGCCGGTCACGTAAGGACCAACGAACCCGGCAAGGTTGCCCAGCGAATTGATGAGCGCTATGCCGCCGGCTGCCGCAGCTCCGGTCAGGAACCGCGTCGGCAGCGCCCAGAAGGTCGGCAGCGCCGAACATATCCCCATGGCGCAGATCGTCACCACGATCATCGTCGTGAAGGGCGATTGCATGTAAAGCGCGACCGGAATGGCGAGCCCGCCGACAATGGCTGGAATGGCCACGTGCCACACCCGCTCGCCTGTTCGGTCGCCATGCCTGGCCCACAGAAACATGGCAATCGCACCGAAGGCGTAAGGGATCGCGACGATGAAGCCCTGCTCGATGATCGAATATTCCGTGTTGAAGGTTTGCTTGAAGCCAGAGATGATCGTCGGCAGGAAGAAGCCGACCGCATAGAGCCCATAGACGACGCCGAAATAGACGAAGGCCAGCGCCAGGATACGAGGCTGCGTCAGCGCCTTTCTGAGTGGGTAGTGATAGCGCTGGCTCGTCTGGGCGTGCTCGGTGTCCATCTCGTTCTGCAACCAGTTGCGCTCCTCCGCTGTCAGCCAGGCGGCGTCCTGCGGCTTGTCGGTCAGATAGAACCAGCACAGCACGCCGATCAGGATCGCCGGCAGGCCTTCGACCAGGAACATGAAGCGCCAGCCATCGAGCCCGAACACCAATCCGTGACCAACCGAGATCAGCCATGCGGATAGCGGCGAGCCGATCACCGACGACACCGGAATCGCGATCATGAACAGTGCCACTGCTCGCGCGCGTTCCCGTTTGGGGAACCAGAACGTCAGATAAAGGATGATGCCAGGGAAGAAACCGGCTTCGGCGATGCCGAGCAGGAAACGCAGGCCATACATGGACAGCGCATTTGGCACGAAAGCCATCAGCGAGGCGACGATGCCCCAGCTCACCATGATGCGCGCGATCCAGCGCCGCGCGCCCACCTTGTGCAGGATAAGGTTGCTGGGCACTTCAAGCAGCAGATAGCCGATGAAGAAGATGCCCGAGGCAAGCCCGAAGGCAGCCTTGTCGAAGCCCAGCGCATCGTTCATGCCATGCGGCGCGGCAAAGCCGATATTGGTACGATCAAGATAATTGATGAAATAAAGCAGACCGAGAAACGGCATCAGCCGCCAGGCAACTTTTCGAACGACGCGCTCGCGCATGCCGGAATCAGCGGCAGTCGAGTGAGATGGACCAGCCACGGCTTTCCTCCCTAACGACGCCCCCCAATAGTGACGTAATCATGCACGCGTGTGGGTGTCTATCAGGCAGGCGACTTATCCAGAAAAGCTGAAGGGGCGCTGCTCAGACGCCCCTCCGCGATCATGCCCGTGGCAGTATCGGCGCGAGGCTTTTTGCTACATGCCGAGGTCGGCACGCAATTCGGCTTTCGCCGCGGCATACTCGGCCTCGAATTCCGCATTGTGCTGCAGGTTGGAAGCAATAACCGCGCCTGAAATCCGTCCCATCTCGATATCGGACGGATAGTGAATCCCTGCGACGACCCGGTTGTGACCATACTCCCATGCCCGCGTCATGATCTCGGTACGCTTTTCAGGAACCATATCGGACAGGACGATCCCCATCATGGTGCCGAGGGTGGTGTGGCCAGATGGCCAGGAGCCCGAAGTGGACGGCTTGACGATGGGCTTGACCAGATCGCTTAGCATATGCGGCCGGGGACGCTTCCAGACATCCTTGGCGGGATCAACGACCGCGCCTTCGGTAGCCACGACGCGCTCGAAGAAAGCATTGAGCTTCGGCAGTGCCTCCTTGGTGAACTTCGGGCCCATGACGTCGGCAAAACGCCAGACATTCTCCTCGGCGTCGGCCTTGGCTCGCGCTTCCATTTCGGGAGTGCGCGTGAGCTGCAGCGTCAGCACCTCGGCGAGTTCCGCCTTGGTCGTAGCGGAATCATTGGCCGGTGGCGGCGGCAGAATCGCGGTCAGATCGACATCGGCATTGCTGATGAAGGGTTTGGCGTCCTCAGCCTGACCGGCGGCGGTGAGGACAAGAAGAAAGAGGCCGGCGAGGAAGCTGGTTTTGCGCATGGGGACCATCCTGTGCGAGTGGGATGGCGAAGCTTCTTCCGGTGCAGTGACAGGCATGTGACGCCATCCGCAAACAAAAGGGCCGGCCTGAATGAACAGGCCGGCCCTTTTCAACCAAATGTCTCAGGTGTCAGTGAGCGACGTTCGACCAGACCTTGCGCTTGGTCAGATACATCAGCACCGCAAAGAGCAGCAGGAAGATCATGACGCGAAAACCGGTCTTCTTGCGGTCTTCCAGTTTCGGCTCGGCCGTCCACATAAGGAATGTGGTTACGTCTTCCGAATACTGCTCGACCGTCTGCGGCGTGCCGTCGTCGTAGGTGACCTGGTCCGCCGAAATCGGCTTCGGCATCTTCAGCGACACACCCGCGTTGAAGAACGGGTTGTAGTGCGTGCCTTCCGGGATCTTCATCCCGGCCGGCGGCTGCTCGTCATAGCCGTTGAGCAGCGCGTGGATGTAGTCCGGGCCGCTCTCGGCATATTGCGTGAAGATGTCGATGACGAACTGCGGGAATCCGCGCGTCAGGCCGCGCGCCTTGGCCAGCAGCGACATATCCGGCGGAACGGCGCCGCCGTTGGCGGCAGCGGCCGCCTTGTCGTTCGGATAGGGCGACGGGAAGTAGTCGGACGGCAGCCCCGGGCGCTCGAACATCTCACCCGCATCGTTCGGACCGTCCTGAACAGTATAGCCGGCGGCGAAGGCCTTGACCTGTGCTTCCGAATAACCGAGGTCCGACAGCGTACGGAAGGCCACCAGCTTCATCGAATGGCAGGCCGAGCACACTTCCTTGTAGACCTTGAGGCCGCGCTGCAGCTGCGCCTTGTCGTAGGTGCCGAACGGCCCCGAGAAGGTCCACTTCATTTCCTTCGGTTCGTGGATCGGGAAATGGGTCGGGTTGGCCTCGTGCGAGGCCTCGCCTGCCTTCCCGGCTTCCTCGGCATAAGCAGCAGCGCCGACAAGCAGTGCCGAAACCGCGGCCAGCGAAATGAGAATCTTCTTCATACCAATATCCCCTGGATTCTCTTCTCGCTCAGCCCTTGGTTTCCGGCGCGGCCGTCGCGCCTGCCGGATGTCCGGAGCCCGCCTTGTTCTTTTCCAACACCGCCTCGGTAATGGAGTTGGGCAGGCGGCGCGGCGTCTCGATCAGTCCGAGCACCGGCAGAACGATCAGGAAAAAGGCGAAGTAGAACAGCGTCGAAAGCTGCATGGCCGGGATATACCAGCCCTCTGCCGGCTTCGATCCAAGCCAGCCAAGGAAAATGGCATTGGCGGCGAACAGCCAGAAGAACAGCTTGTACCACGGGCGGTAGACTGCCGAACGCACCTTGGAAGTGTCCAGCCACGGCAGGATGAACAGCATCGCGATGGCACCGAACATGGCCAGCACGCCGCCCAGTTTCGAATCGATCGGCCCGATGTTGAAGGTGATGGCGCGCAAGATCGCGTAGAACGGCAGGAAGTACCATTCCGGAACGATGTGGGCCGGCGTCTTCAGCGGGTCGGCGACCGTGTAGTTGTCCGGGTGACCGAGATAATTCGGCATATAGAAAATGAAGTAGGCGAACACCGCCAGGAACACCACCATGGCGAACGCGTCCTTGATGGTGGCATAGGGCGTGAAGGCGACGGTATCGGTCTTCGACTTTACCTCGATGCCCGTCGGATTGTTCTGGCCGGTTACGTGCAGCGCCCAGACGTGCAGCACCACGACGCCTGCGATCATGAACGGCAGCAGGTAATGCAGCGCGAAGAAGCGGTTCAGCGTCGGGTTGTCGACAGCGAAACCGCCGAGCAGAAGCTGCTGGATCCAGTCACCAACCAACGGGATGGCGGTGAAGAAGCCGGTGATGACGGTGGCGCCCCAGAAAGACATTTGTCCCCATGGCAGCACATATCCCATGAAGCCGGTCGCCATCATCAGCAGGTAGATGATGCAGCCCAGGACCCACAGGAGTTCGCGTGGCGCCTTGTAGGAGCCATAATAAAGACCGCGGAAGATGTGCAGGTAGACGGCGATGAAGAAGAACGACGCACCGTTGGAATGCATGTAGCGCAGCAGCCAACCGCTGTTGACGTCGCGCATGATCTTCTCGACCGAACCGAAAGCGAGGCTCGTGTCGGAGACGTAGTGCATTGCCAGCACGATGCCGGTGATGATCTGCGACACCAGCATGATCGAGAGGATGCCGCCGAACGTCCACATGTAGTTCAGGTTGCGTGGCACCGGATAGGCGATGAAAGAATCATAGACGAGCCGCGGCAGCGGCATGCGTGCGTCAAACCAGCGTCCAAGGCCGGTCTTCGGCGAATAGGTCGAGTGTCCCTCGCTCATGGAAATATCCCCCTGCCTCAGCCGACGCGAATCTTGGTATCGGAGATGAATGAAAAGACCGGAACGGCCATGTTCTCGGGCGCCGGTCCCTGGCGGATGCGGCCGGCGGTATCGTAGACCGAGCCGTGGCACGGACAGAACCAGCCGCCATATTCACCCTGCTGGCCGAGCGGAATGCAGCCGAGATGGGTACACACGCCGATCATCACCAGCCAGTTCTCTTTGCCCTTGCCCGCAGAACGGTCGATGTCGGCAGCGGTGGCGTCCGACCCCAGATTGGCGTTGCGGGCGAGCGGATCCTTCAGATCTTCCAGCTTGACGTCCTGCGCGGCCTTCACCTCTTCGGGAGTCCGGTTGCGGATGAAGACCGGCTTGCCACGCCATTTCACCGTCAGCGACATGCCGGGCGTCAGCGAAGATACGTCCACTTCCACAGAGGCGAGTGCCAGCGTCGAAGCATCGGGGCGCATCTGGTCGATGAACGGCCAGGCGACGGAAGCCGCGCCGACCACGCCGGCCATGCCGGTGGCTATGTAAAGAAAATCACGGCGATTGGGATCGTGGGTTTCGTCGGTTGCGCTCACGGTGCCTGGTCCTTTCGCCTCTTCCGTACCGAAAGGCGAGCCCCTGTCCCGCTTGAGCATCCCCGCTCAATTCGCACCGGCCCGACAGCGCATGGCAACAGGCTAGCGAATTCCTCCGGCATTTGGATTTCGGTTTATGCGTGCGGCCCGTTTTTGTCCAGTCGGGTGAAGACTACAGGGCAGATTGTCGCGGGGAGAAATGCCGCGCCGGAAAATGATCCTATGCCGCCCCCAGCCTGACGAGCACTTCGCGCGGTATCTGAAGGTCAAGGATCACGGCATCATGGCGGCGAAAACCGCACAATTCACGCTGAATGAACCAGGCATAGACGAAACCCGCCGTCTCCTTGAGGAACTTCGCCCTGCCTGCCTCGTCACCGGTATAGTCTTTAAGCCGCAACAGCGCCTTTTCGGCGCGTTCGCCCGCTCGGCCGAGCGCTGCAGCTTTCTCCGCCAGCACCTCGTGCCCCAACGCGTCGAACATCGCCTCGGCCAGCGAACCGCCGGAGGAACCTGAGTAACCCGAAGGAGGCCTCAGCGTCATAGTCCGCCCTTTCGCGTCTCGTTCCACCCGCCTGATGCCATCACGGCTCACTCCGCCGCACTTGCAGCCTCTGCTGAGTCGTCACCGCTGAACAGGAAGCCACCGGATTGCCGTTTCCACAATCGCGCGTAGAGGCCGTCGGCCGCCACCAGTTCCTCATGGGTTCCCTGCTCAACGATTCGGCCCTTGTCCATGACCACGAGGCGATCGAGAGCCGCGATGGTGGACAGCCGGTGCGCGATCGCAATCACCGTCTTGCCCTCCATCAGCTGGTAGAGATTGTCCTGGATCGCCGCCTCGACTTCCGAATCGAGCGCCGACGTCGCCTCATCGAGGATGAGGATCGGCGCATCCTTCAACATCATGCGGGCAATCGCCACGCGCTGGCGCTGTCCGCCGGACAGTTTGACACCGCGTTCACCGACCTGCGCCTCGTAGCCCTTGCGACCGCGTGGGTCTTCGACATGGATGATGAAGTCATGCGCCGCAGCCCGCCTGGCAGCCTCCACGATCTCCGCTTCGGAAGCGCCCTCGCGACCGTAGCCGATATTGTCGCGGATCGAGCGATGCATCAGCATCGCCTCCTGGCTGACCACGCCAAACTGTGCACGCAGCGAAGCCTGTGTCAGCTCGCGGATATCGCGGCCATCAATCAGGATGCGCCCCTTTTCCACATCGAACAGCCGCAGCATCAGGTTGACGATCGTCGTCTTGCCCGCCCCCGACGGCCCGACGATCGCGACGCGTTCGCCCGGGCGGATATGCAGGTTCAGATTGTCGATGACACCGCCTTCCTTGCCGTAGTGGAAGGAAACGTTTTCGAAGCGGATGTCACCGTTGGCGCGTGGCAGGATCGTGGCATCCTCGGCATCGCGGATCGCCGGCGTTACCGAGATGGTGCGCGTGGCGTCCTGCACGGTGGCATAGTTGCGTACCAGGCCGTTGATGTTGAACATCATCCAGCCCGACATCTGGTTGAGCCGGAAGACGAGACCAAGTGCTGCGGCGATCGCCCCGGTCGAGATGTGGCCCGACGTCCAGTTCATCACGGCGATGATGGCGATCAGGCTCATCATGATGCCGTTGAGGATAGCGACCGAAGAGCGCACGGTGGTGATCGCGCGGGTCAGCCGAACCACAGCAGTCAGGAAACCTTCCAGCCCATCGCGGATATAGGCATGCTCGCGCTTGCCGCTGTCGAACAGCTTGACCGCGACAATGTTGGTGAAAGCATCGACCAACCGTCCGTTGAAGACCGAGCGCTGGTCGGCGGTCTCGCGGCCGGCGCGCCGCATTTCCGGCAACAGGAACCAGACGATGGCGGCATAGCCTGCGAACCACAGCGCCACGACGACGCCCATCAGCGGATCGAGCGACATCAGGATGGTGATCGCCAGTATCAGGAAGGTCAGGAACGACCACATCGTCTGCAGCACGTTGATGATGAAATCGCCGACGGCCTCGCCGCCCTGCATGATCTTGGTTGCAATGCGGCCAGCGAAATCGTTCTGGTAGAAACCATAGGGCTGCTGGATCACACGCCGGAACGCCTGCCAGCGCACCATCGAATAGAAGCCGGGCACCACCACTTGCTGTTCGACCACCGCCGAAGCGATCATGATGACGGCGCGCACGACCAGGATCAGCAACAGCAGTCCGACCAGCGCCGGCCAGTGATCGGCTAGCAGGCTGGCGGGGGAAGACTTGTCGAGCAGGTCGATCAGCCAGCCGACCGACCAGTACATGGCCGCATCCACCGCACCGGCCAGGCCGCCGGTGATCAGCAGCAGCACAAAAGCGCCCTTGGCCTGATTGGCAAAATAGAGGATGAACCGCCAGGCATCCGCCGGCAGCACCTCACGATCCGTATCGCTGAACGGGTCGATGGCACCTTCGACAGAGCGCCAGATGCGGTCACGGAAACTTCCGCTGGTCACGTATCAGCGTCCTCACTGTTTGGCATCAGAAACTTGAATCAAGGCTTCAATTGCCACGCCCATCCTTTTGTTCCGATTCACGTCTTCGCGATAGCGACCATCAGCATGGAACGGAGCAACGGATGGGCCGTCATCTGTCATGCTCAGTCGCCTTGCGCCTATGTCATCGCTCCGCAACCTCTTCGGTCAACCCCGCATTCGCGACGGCGGCAGGTTCCTGTGCGGGATCGTCACGCAGCAGGAAGCCGCCCGACTGGCGCTGCCAGAGTTGAGCATAGATGCCACCCCTGGCGACCAGTTCATCGTGCGAGCCTTGCTCGATGATACGGCCTTGATCCATCACCACCAACCGATCCATCGCCGCGATGGTTGAGAGCCGGTGAGCAATGGCAATCACCGTCTTGCCCTCCATCAGGCGATAGAGGTTCTCCTGGATTGCCGCCTCGACCTCCGAATCCAGCGCCGAGGTCGCTTCGTCGAGGATCAGGATCGGCGCGTCCTTCAACACCACCCGTGCGATGGCGATGCGCTGGCGCTGCCCGCCGGAAAGCTTCACGCCACGCTCGCCGACATGGGCATCGAAGCCGTATCGTCCCTCGCGGTCCACCAGGCCGGCAACGACATCGGCAACCTGGGCTGCCTCCACTACCCGCGAGATGTCGGCATCCGTGGCGTCCTGGCGTCCGTATTTCAGGTTCTCGCGCACGGAACGATGTAGCAGCGACGTGTCCTGGCTGACGAATCCGATCGCGGCGCGGACGCTCTCCTGCGTCACGTCACGTACATCCTGCCCGTCGATCAGGACACGGCCGTCCTGAACGTCGTAGAGGCGCAGCAACAGGTTCACCAAAGTCGACTTGCCGGCACCTGATCGCCCGACGATCCCTACCCTCTCGCCCGGCGCGATTTTCAGCGACAGGTTTTCGATCAGACCGCCCTTTCCATCCTTGCGTCCGTAATTGAAATTGACGCGATCGAGTTCGATCGCGCCCCTGGTCACATGCAATGCTTCGGCGTCGGGCCTGTCGAACATTCTGATCGGTTTGGCGATCGTGGTCATCGAATTGGCGGCCGTACCGATCTGCCGGAATATGTTCCCCCCCGCGTCCAGTATCCGGTAGGAGATACCCGCAATCTGCAACGCGAAGGGGATAGCCGTGGCCACGGCCGCTGCACTCATTTCGCCCGCGCTCCAGCGCGCCAGCGCCAGCCAGCTGATGGCAACCAACAAACTGGCGTTCATGACAAACAAGGCCGACCACATGCCGGTGAACACACGCATCAGCCGGTAGAAGGTTTGCGCGTGTTTCAACACGGATTGTGAAACATACCTGTCCTCATGTTCGCCGGTCGAAAACGTCTTCAACGTCAGGATGTTGGTGTAGCTGTCGACGATGCGCCCACTCATCACCGACCATTCTTCCGAAAGGTCCGTCGAGCGCCGCGCGATCAGCGGCATGCAGTATCTGAGCAGCAGGCCGTAGAGCACCAGCCAGGCAGCGATTGCCACGACCAGCGTGACGTCGAACTGTGCCAGCACGGTGATGGCGACGATGACGAACACCACCGCGTACCAGACCGTATCGATGGTCAGGTTGACAGCGATCTCGATGGAATCGCCGCTCTGCATGACCTTGGTGCCGATGCGGCCGGCAAAATCGTTCTGGAAGAACGTCCAGTCCTGCCGTGTGACGTGCCAATGGCTCTGCCAGCGGATGAGATCAATGAAGTTCGGGGCGATCGCGTGGTTGCGCACAAGCGCATCGAGCACGATGGTGAGCGGCCGCAGAAAGACGACGCCGGCCATGACGAACAGCGTCGTTCCATGCTCCGTGAAGAAGCTGCGCGGGTCGGAACTTGCCAGCATGCCGACAATGACGCCGACGAAGATCGGCAGCATCGCGTCCACGATTGCGCCCGCCGCAACAAACAGCATGCGCATCGCGAAACCGGCACGGAACTGCATGATGAAATAACGGAAAAAGTTCCACAGCCCCATTGGCGGCTGACGCTCTTCAGCCAGTGCAATGGGCGAGTAGCGGGTCTCAAACCACTCGAAAACCTTGGCGAACATCTTCTTCACTCATGTGGGCTTAGGATCTCTGAGGACCGCGGCCCCCAGGATTCTATAGATTGGTTTTTCGAGCCGGACCTCGCCCAGCATTGTCTTTCGGACAGCCCAGCAACCATCCGATCCGGGTCGGATCGGATGGTTGTAAGACGAGACCTATTCCGCCGCCTCGTCCGTCACCTCGAGCTTCATCTTGGCTGCGGGTTCATGGCCGGGGTCGTCATGCAGCAGGAATCCGCCCGACTGGCGCTGCCAAAGCTGGGCATAGAGCCCGCCTCTGGCGACCAGCTCGTCATGCGAACCTTCCTCGATGATGCGGCCTTGATCCATCACCACCAGCCGATCCATCGCAGCGATAGTCGACAGGCGGTGCGCGATGGCAATCACCGTCTTGCCCTGCATCAGCTTGTACAGGTTCTCCTGGATCGCCGCCTCGACTTCGGAATCGAGCGCGGAGGTCGCCTCGTCGAGGATGAGGATCGGCGCGTCCTTCAACATGACGCGTGCAATCGCGATACGCTGACGTTGTCCGCCGGACAGCTTCACACCACGTTCGCCGACATGCGCATCGAAGCCCCTGCGGCCCTTCGCATCCGACAGCCCGCCGACGAAGCTGAGCGCCTCGGCGCGCCGGGCTGCCTCGAGCATTGCCTCTTCTCCGGCCTCGGGACGACCATAGAGGATGTTTTCGCGCACAGAGCGGTGCAGCAGCGATGTGTCCTGCGTGACCATGCCGATATGGGCGCGCAGCGAATCCTGCGTGACGTCGGCGATGTTGTCGCCATCGATCAGGATGCGGCCGCCCTCCAGGTCGTAGAAACGCAGCAACAGGTTGACAAGCGTCGATTTCCCGGCGCCCGAGCGACCGACAATGCCCACCTTCTCGCCCGGCTTCACCGTCAGAGACAGGTTTTCAATGACACCCTTCTGCTTGCCATAGTGGAAGCGGATGTCGTCGAAACGGATCTCGCCCTTGCTGACTTCAATGTCACCGGCACCAGGCTTGTCTTCGACAAGGCGAGGCATCGAGATGGAGCTGATGCCATCCTGCACCGTGCCGATGTTCTCGAACAGGCCCGAGACTTCCCACATGATCCATTGCGACATGCCATAGAGGCGCAGCACGAGGCCGACCACCACCGCCACGGCGCCCACGGTCACGATCTCATTGAGCCAGAAGCCGATCGCCATCGCGCCGACAGCCAACAGCAGCAGCGAATTCAGCAGATACACAACGATGTAGAACTTGCTGATCAGCCTGCCCTGCGCATAGGCGGTGTCGAGGAACTCGGTCATGCCTTCGCGCGCGTAGTCGGACTCACGCCGTCCATGCGAGAACAGCTTCACGGTCTGGATGTTGGTGTAGCTGTCGACGATGCGGCCGGTCATGACCGAACGCGCGTCCGCCTGCGCTTCCGACACCTTGCCAAGTCGTGGAACGAAGTAACGCAAGGCAACGAGATAGGCGGCAAGCCAAAGCACGATCGGTGCCGCAAGGCGCCAATCGGCAGAGCCGACGATGATCAGCATGCCGAGGAAATAGACCACGACATAGTTCAGGACCTCGGCGAATTTCAGCACCGTTTCGCGCACGGCAAGCGCCGTCTGCATCAGCTTGGTGGCGATGCGACCGGCGAACTCGTCCTGGTAGAAGGCCATCGACTGCTTGAGCAGATAGCGGTGCACCTGCCAGCGGATGCGCATCGGATAGTTGCCGAACAGCGTCTGGTAGGTGTTGAAGGACGAAAGCGTCACCGCCGCCGGCAGCAGGATTGCGATCACCAGCGCCATGCCCGCCAGCTTCCACCATTCGGTCTGCAGGAACGTTTCCCGATTCTGCACCGACAGCCAGTCGACGATGTGGCCCAGGAAGCCGAACATCCAGACTTCCAGGAAGGCGATCAGCGCCATCAGCACGGTTGCCAGCAGCACGAACGGCCATGCCGGCTTGGTGAAATACCAGCAGAAGGCCCACAGCGTATTTGGCGGCTCGACCGGCTCTGCGGCCGGGAACGGGTTCAGTTTCTTTTCAAACCAGCGGAACATGGTTTCGTACTCTAGTAAGGAATGAGGTCGCGCGCAGCCTTATGCTGCGCGCGACAGGGTCATGACTTCGCGATCGTCCTCGGCTCTTAGCATTGCCGAACCAGCGCTGCGGGCGCCATCGATATGTGCACCCGAATGCTCGGTTCCGCCACGTTCGCCCTCCTGGAAAGTTGCGGTAGGAGTATCCGCCTTCACCAGACGAGGTCGCAGCAGCCGGATGAACCGGCGTACCAATGACGGCCGGCCTGGAACCGGAACAGCGCGCGAGAAGTCGACGTCGGGCAGCATGCCGCGATGCGGCCTGCGACGCATTTCGGCATGGACCGCCGAGGAACGGGTTTCACCGACCAGCAACGCCCAGGTTGCCAGTTTGCGGTCGTGCAGGCTGCGGGAGCCCGGTATCTTAAAGGGATCGAACATGGGTCCGTCCTCCATTGAAAAGAACAGGTCGAAAGATGGATTGCGCGCGCCGGCGGAATGCGAGCCGGGAGCGCCAAACGGTTGAGACTGGTTAAACTCGGACGGGACCGGAGGCCCCTTGGACAGATGAGAAAACATCGCAGGATTCCCTTGATGGCCGGAAGGAAGGTCCGGCTGGAATCGGTGCGATTGGGCCTAAAGAGTTAGGAGAAACGTCGAACCGAGCCAGCCGTCGGGCATACGCCCCAGGCGAGAAAGCGTGCATTACGCATGGTCATCATTTCCATGAACGCCTCCGTCGGCTCGTGTTGACAATGCCGGCCTGATACACGCATTCGCAGAAAATGACCAGACGCCAGTCCAGCAATCGTCGAAACCATGGGATGCCTGTGGCCGATCTGCCACGCACCAGAAACGCCCCGAAATGAAGAACGGTCTGCGCATCGCCCTCTACCAGCCGGATATCGCCGGCAACACCGGGACAATCCTCCGCTTTGCGGCCTGCATGGGACTTGCCGTCGATATCATCGAACCGGCCGGCTTCGACCTCTCCGACCGCAATCTCAGGCGCGCCGGCATGGACTATCTCGAAATGGCCGCGCTGACCCGCCATGTCGAGTGGGCGAACTTCGAGGATTGGCGACGAAGCGAAACGCGCCGACTGGTGCTGCTGTCGACCAAGGCGGCAGTGCCCTATACCGATTTCGTTTTCGAAAGGAATGATGTCGTGCTGTTCGGACGCGAATCGGCCGGTGTGCCCGAGGCCGTTCACGCTGTCTCCGATGCCCGCCTGCTCATCCCGATGCAGGCTGGCGCACGCAGCCTCAATGTCGCGCTTTCGGTGGCCATGGTTGCGGGCGAAGCGCTGCGGCAGCTTGGCTGACGTAGCATCGACCGCGTCGTCAACCCTTTGCAATCCTCCTGGTTCGGCAAGCTCACGCCGTTGGCTTCTTCCGAGACAGCCCTGCAACAGAGCCCGGCCTGTTCCACACATCACTGCAACCTTCGTTCGCCTTCGAAGGTCTTCGTTCTAAAAGTTCAAGTTAACTTTAGGTCAAGCGACGAATTTCAGCCAATCTATCCGTGCAAAGCTCTGATCATCTGTTTTGAAGGACATTCAACCGGATTTTGGCACGCCAACGGCGCTCAATCCGCCGCCGGCAGCCTGCGAATGGTGAACTCGATCACATCACCGGGGCGCTCGAACCAGCTTTCAATGCTGGTCCAATAGGCCTGTTTCGGCCACCGCTCGAACCATTCCTTGGCTTTCAGCCTGGCATCGGTGCGCGGCAGGACGAAAGTCTCGCGCAGGAAGCCATCACGTGGCGTTGCCTCGGCGCGGGCCCGATCCAGCCTCCTTTTGAGGCCATCCAGCGGTGGTCTTGATGGAGTACGCATGAAAGAACTCCTTGACCCAACGTCTCAAGAGATTAGGGATCGCGCCCGAAAAAGACGAGTCATTTGTCGGGCAACCATGCCCGCGAGCGGAGATGGCAGTTGGAAAGACCCGAAATACCGGTCGGCTTGCCGGCGGATATAGAAAACAGGAAGGAACGCGCGCGGACCTGGTTCGAGGACCTGCGCGATCGGATCTGCATCGCCTTCGAGGCGATCGAGGACGAAGTGACTGGCCCGCAGTCTTCCTGGGCGCCGGGGCGCTTCGAACGAACTCCCTGGCAGCGCGAAGAAGGCAGAGGCGGTGGCGGCGTCATGTCGATCATGCATGGACGCGTCTTCGAAAAGGTCGGCGTGCACGCCTCGACCGTCCACGGTGAATTCTCGCCGGAGTTTCGCAAACAGATACCGGGCGCCGAGGAGGATCCGAGCTTCTGGGCAAGTGGTATCTCGCTCATCGCGCACCCCTGGAACCCGAATGTGCCCGCCGTGCATATGAACACACGCATGGTCGTTACCTCCCGGCATTGGTTCGGCGGGGGCGCCGACCTTACGCCGGTGCTCGACCGTCGCCGCAACCAGGATGATCCCGATACGCTTCGTTTTCACCGGGCCATGCAGTTCGCCTGCGAGAAGCATCCCGCCGTCGCCGATTACGCGAGATTCAAGGACTGGTGCGACGAATACTTCTTCCTGCCACACCGCAACGAGGCGCGTGGCGTCGGCGGCATCTTCTTCGACTGGTTGCACTCGACGGAGGAAAAAGGTGGCTGGGAAGCGGACTTCCGCTTCGTGCAGGATGTCGGCCGTGCCTTCCTGGTCGTCTACCAGCACCTTATGCGCGGCAATTTCAACGAGAACTGGACCGATGGCGACCGCGACGAGCAGCTGGTGCGGCGCGGCCGCTACGCCGAGTTCAATCTGCTCTACGACCGCGGTACGCTGTTTGGGCTGAAAACGGGCGGCAACGTCAATTCCATCCTGTCCAGCCTGCCGCCGCAGGTGAAGTGGCCATAAAGCAATTCCAGGAAAAGTGCGTAGCGGTTTTCCGTCCGGAATTGCGAAAAACAAGGAGTTAGAGCGTTTTCCGCATTTCCGTGAAAAACGGAAACGCTGTAGGCTGCCGCATCCCGGCAATCACAATGTCCCTGCTTCGCCATTTTCGACGCAACCAAAATCGCGGGCGCGTGTTATGCTTGACGTTCCAGATGACGAGATAGGAGGACTCCGATGAAGGAATTTCATTGCGGCTCGCTGGTCCCCGGCTGCGAATGGCATACGCGCGCGGACGAGGAAGCCGAAGTCATGCGCCGTGCCGTCGAGCACATGCGCGAAACCCATGGCGAGACCATCATCCGCGAAACCATGATCGAAGCGATCCGGTCGCGCATCGACAAGGTCCGCGACGCGGCCTGACCAGGCGTGTTGAACGCACCCTAGTCCGCAAGCATCTCGGCGGCGCGTTTGAGCAGCGCGCCGCGGTCGGGCTTAAAGCCCTTGCCGATCCATTCGCCTTCCAGATTTTTGAGCAGGGTTCCGAATTTCGGTCCCGGCGGCACGCCGAGGGCTGCGATATCCGCGCCTTTGATCGGAAACACCGGCTTTTCCCATTTTTCCGCAAAACCAAGCAGACGCGCGTAGCCGCCGGCGTCGTTCAATGCCGCATTATCATCTGCCGCGACGCGCGCACGCGCTGAAGCAAGCGAGAGTTTCAGCCGGTCTAGGATCGACTGGCGATCACCAAGATAGAGTGTCTTGGCCAAAGTGCCTTCCGTCGTCTTCGCTTCGATAGCCGGCGCGAGCGCCCAGCGTTGCAGCCGGTTTCCCTCCTCCGTCGAAAAACGCAGCCGCTCGGCAAGGACCTTCATGCGCGCAGCATCCGGCGGTACGATCGCCTCCAGCCTGAGCAGCGCCTGTGCAGGCCAACCCAGATCGCGCTCTGCGGCGACTAGGCCGTGAATGGCGTCGATGCCCCATTTCTCGCTTTCCGGCAGCACACGCGACAGCACTCCAGCCTGGCGCATCCACAGCAGCGCCCGCGAAGGATCCGGTGCCGACAACAGCTTCTTGAGTTCTGTCCAGACGCGCTCGGCGGAGAGTTGATCGAGCCCTTCCTTCAACCGTGCGCACGCCTTCAAACCTTCTGCATCCGGACGGCCTGCCCCATACCAGGCGAAGAACCGGAAGAAACGCAGGATACGCAGGTAATCTTCGCGGATGCGCTTTTCGGCATCGCCGATGAAACGCAACCGGCGAGCTTCGATGTCGGCGATACCGCCAACCAGGTCGATGACCATGCCGTCGGCCGTGGCATACAGGGCGTTGATGGTGAAGTCGCGCCGTTCCGCATCCGCTTTCCAGTCGCGGCCGAACGACACCTTGGCGTGACGGCCGTCGGTCTCGACATCGGCGCGCAGCGTCGTCACCTCATATCCCTTGCCTGATGCAACGACGGTGATCGTGCCGTGATCGATACCCGTGGGCACAGCCTTGAATCCGGCAGCCCGGGCACGCCGCATCGTCTCGTCGGGCAAGGTGGTGGTGGCGACATCGATGTCGGCCACAGGCTCGCCGATCAATGCGTTGCGTACCGCACCGCCGGCGATGCGCGCATCCTCGCCACCGCCCGAGAGTGCCTCGAGCAACCGTCTGAGATGCTTGTCGTTGAGCCAGTCGGCCTTGTCTGCAATGGAGACGTGGCTCATCAAGCATACAACCTTTCATAGAGCGTGCGGATGATGCCGGCCGTGACACCCCAGATGCGCTGCCCATCATAGGGCATTTCATAGAAGAACCATTCGAGGTCGTTCCAGAAGCGGCTGTCTCGGCGGTGGTTGGCCGGATCCATCAGGAAGGCGAGCGGCACTTCGAAGGCGGCATCGACCTCGTCGCTGTTCAAGGTCAGCGAAAAACCCGGCCGCACGATCGAAAGCACCGGCGCGATACGGTAGCCGCTGCCCGAGACATAGTCGGGCATGCGCCCGATGACCTCGATGAACTCGCGTCCGAGCCCGACTTCTTCGTCGGTCTCGCGCAATGCCGCGAATTCGGCGGAACGGTCACCGCTGTCGATGCGTCCGCCGGGAAAGGCGACCTGCCCGGTGTGGCTGCGCAATGTCTCGGCACGTTTGGTAAGCAGGACAGTCGCCTGTGCGCCCCGATCGACCACCGGGATCAGCACCGCCGCATCCCGCAGCGGCTCGCCGCGCTTGAGACGTGGATGCCCTGGATTGAAGCGATGGTCGCCATCCTCTTCCGGATGGACGATGAAATTTTCCTCGCGCGCCGCGCGCGCTCGAAAATCGGCAGCCGAAAACAGCGAAGGAACCGACTGGTCCATCAGGAACTCAACTCCGCAAGCCGCGCCGCAGGCATGACCGGGTAGATCTGTTCGTTCGAGCGCACCGCAAACATCGTGACGCCATCGACATCGATCTCTTCGCCGTGTCCGACCAGTTCATACATCACTGGACGTGACACCAGGGCCTCCAGCCGGCCCCGCACCAGGACGTAGGGTTTCAGCCCGCCGGTCTCGGCTTCATCCACGAAACGCAGCGGATTGGACGGTCCGACCTCGACGACATCGCCGACATTGGTGCGGAAGGTGATCACCTGGCCGTCTCCGGTGCCGGAGACATTGACCTCGACGGCGACAAAGGGAGCATCGACCACCCGGATGCCGACCCTCTCGACGGGAGTGACCAGATAGGTCCTGCCGTCGTCATCCTTGCGAAGCACGGTGGAGAACAATTGCACCAGCGGCATCCGCCCGATGGGAGTGCCGAGATAGAACCAGGTGCCGTCCGACCGGATCTCCATGTCGATATCGCCGCAGAAAGGCGGATTCCACCGCTCCACCGGCGGCAACCCCTTGCCGGCGCGGGTCGCGCGCGCGACCAGCGCTTCCAGCCCGCGCGCATCGGCGACGGCGGTCAGGCTGTCAGGCGTTTGTCCGGAAGCTTCAGTCATCGTCACGAAATAGTCACTGTTGTTGCGCTTGTCAGCCTTACACGGTCAAATAAGCTCGGGGCCAGAGCCCGGCGACGGCCGAATCGCGGCATAGTAAGCGCTGAGATGATGCGGGCCCCATGTTTGCAACAGCAAGGGTGTCCCCAACGACAAGGATCGATGCCTCATGAGCGTGACGGTCAAGGAAAGCCCGATCGACGAAAAGCAGATGATCGCCGAGGCGGAAAAGGCGCTTTCCGACATCTCGCGCATTCGCGATGGCGTCGGCAAGGTCATCTTCGGACAGGAAAGCGTGATCGAACGCACATTGGTAGCGATCCTGGCCGGTGGCCATGCGCTGCTGGTTGGCGTGCCGGGCCTTGCCAAGACCAAGCTGGTGGAGACACTGGGTGTCGTGCTGGGTCTCGACGCCCGCCGCATCCAGTTCACGCCGGATTTGATGCCTTCCGACATACTGGGTTCCGAAGTGATGGAGCAGGACGACATCGGCAAGCGCTCCTTCCGCTTCATTCGTGGCCCGATCTTCGCGCAGTTGCTGATGGCGGACGAGATCAACCGCGCCTCGCCGCGCACGCAGTCGGCGCTGCTGCAGTCGATGCAGGAATACCATGTCACCATCGCGGGTGCGCGACACGACCTGCCCGCGCCCTTCCACGTGCTTGCCACGCAGAACCCGCTGGAACAGGAAGGCACATACCCGCTGCCCGAGGCACAACTCGACCGTTTCCTGATGCAGGTCGACATCCTCTATCCCGAACTCGAAGCTGAGCGGCGCATTCTGCTTGAGACAACCGGCGTCGACGAAGCGAAGCCCGAGAATGTGCTCGACCCGGCAAGGCTGCGTGACATCCAGACGTTGATCCGCCGCATGCCGGTGCCCGAGAGCGTTGTCGAAGCGATCCTCAAACTGGTGCGGTCCGCCCGCCCGGGCCAAGGCGATGCCGAGACCGACAAGAACATCGCCTGGGGGCCTGGTCCGCGTGCCAGCCAGGCGTTGACCTTGTGCGCTCGTGCCCGCGCGCTTTATGACGGGCGCCTTGCGCCATCCGTCGACGACGTCAGGGCCCTGGCGGAGCCCGTGTTGCAGCACCGCATGGCGCTTACCTTTGCAGCACGCGCAGAAGGCATGAGCGTGCGCGACGTGGTGGCCAAGCTGACCAAGGGACTTTAGGTAGAGGCCTGATGGCGAGAATAGGCGAGGCACAGGCACCAGTAGCCGCGCGGGATGCGCTGGCCAGGGGACGCCTGCGTGCTTCGCTGGTGCCGGATCTGCTGATCGAGGCACGCCGTATCGTCAACACCGTGATCGCCGGCTGGCACGGTCGCCGCAAACGCGGCATCGGCGAGGATTTCTGGCAGTTCCGCCCCTATGTCGAAGGCGAGGCGATTGCCAACATCGACTGGCGCCGCTCGGCGCGTGACGACCACATCTACGTGCGCGACCGTGAATGGGAAGCAGCCCACACCGTCTGGCTGTGGGCCGACCCGTCATCGTCAATGCTCTACAAATCGGCGGGAGCCAAGGTTTCCAAGCAGTCGCGAGCGCTTGTGCTGACACTGGCCATGGCTGAACTGCTGTCGCGCAGCGGCGAGCGTATCGCCTGGCCCGGCCTCATCGACCCGTTCATCAATCGCAACGGCGCCGAACGCATCGCGTCGCGCCTGGCGCAGGCCAGCATTTTGCCGGCAAAGCCGGATTTCTCCGGCATCCGTCGCTTTTCCGATGTCATTTTGGTCAGCGACTTCCTCGATCCGGCCGAAGAAACGCTCGAATGGCTGGATGGTTTGGCGCGTCGCGGCGCTCGCGCACATCTGGTCGAGGTGGCGGACCCGGCCGAAGAGACTTTCCCCTATACCGGCCGCACGGAATTCACCGATCCTGAAACCGGCGACAGGCTGACAGCGGGCCGCGCCGAGATCCTGGCAGACGAGTATCGTAATCTCTATGTGGCTCGCCGCGAGACGGTCGCCACCTGGGCGAAACGCCTGGGCTGGAGCTACACGGTCAACCATACCGACCGCCTGGCCTCGGAAGCTCTGGTCGGCCTGCACATGGCCTTGAGCTCCGACGACAGCCATCTCGGGAGGGCCGGGGCATGAGCTGGCTTCCGCTCTCATTCGGCGCGCCGATGGTGCTGTGGGGCCTGATAGTCCTGCCGATCATCTGGTGGCTGCTGCGTTTCACGCCGCCAAAGCCGCAGACGGAAGTGTTTCCGCCGCTCAGGATCCTGGCCAGGGTTCTCAAATCCGACGACACGCCGAATCGCAGCCCGTGGTGGCTGACGCTGTTGCGGCTGGTCATGGCCGCCCTTGTCATCTTCGCGATCGCCGAGCCTGTCTGGAACCCGCGTGAACGCATCCCCGTCGGCGGCAACCTGCTCGCGCTCGTCATCGACAACGGCTGGGCGAGCGCGCCGGACTGGGACAAGCGCGTCGCGACCGCCGGCCGCCTGATCAACGACGCCGAGAAGAAGGAGATGCCGATCATCCTGGCCTTCACATCGGAGAAAGCCAACCAGGAGATCGGGCCCTACAGCGCGGGAGAAGCACGCAGTCGCCTCAACGCGGTCCGGCCGCGCCCGGTGCCGGTGGACAGAGAAGGCGTCTTTCTCGCGGTTGCCAACACGATCGGAGACAAGGCCGGTGTAACGCTGGCTCTGCTGACCGATGGTCTCGCCGCGAAGGACGATGCCAAGGCGTTCGCACCGCTGCTCGAACGCAAGCTGGCCAACATCGTCTGGGCCACACCGGATCGCCTCGACATCATCGGGCTCACAACAGCCGACAACGGCCTCGATCGCTTCAGCGTCACGGCGGTGCGCGCGCCGTCAGGGGCAACTCCCCGCTTCATGACTGCCGGTGCTTTCGACGAGAAGGGGCGCCGCATCGGCGACGCCCCGATTACCTTCCGGCCAGGGGAAACATCGGCGTCGGGCGAGATCGTCGTTCCCTTCGAATTGCGCAATGATTTTGCTTCCATTGCACTGGACGGCGAAAATCAGGCGGCCGGTGTAAGGTTACTTGACGGCACGGCAAAACGGCGCCGTGTCGGGCTGCTCTCCCAGGCGCCGACGGACGACACAAGACAGCTCCTCTCCCCGCTCTATTACATCCGCCGGGCGCTGGAGCCCTCGGCGGATATCATCGAGCCAAAGAGTCCGGACCTGCTGCAAGCCATTCCGGAACTGCTTGAGCAGAAACCTGCCGTCATCGTCATGGGCGATGTCGGCACGGTGCCGGAGGCCACGCGCGAACCACTGATCAAATGGATGCAGAACGGCGGCACATTGGTCCGGTTTGCCAGCACGCGCCTGCTCACTGCGGGCAACGACGAAGATCTGCTGCCGGTGAAACTGCGGCTGGGCGAGCGTCAGCTCGGCGGCGCCTTGTCCTGGACCGAACCGCAGAAGGTGACCGAATTCCCGCCAAACGGCCCCTTCGCGAAACTCGCTCCACCACAGGATGTCACGGTGACCCGCCAGATCCTGGCGGAACCGACACCGACGCTTGCCGAACGCACCTGGGCCACGCTGGCCGACGGTACACCGCTGGTGACGGCAGATCGCCGCGGCAAGGGCATCGTCGTGCTTTTCCATATCACGCCGGCCGCAACCTGGTCGAACCTGCCGATCTCGGGAAGCTTCGTGGAAATGCTGCGGGCGATCGTCCAGCTCTCACGCAATCAGGGCGCGATCGGAACCGCGGAAAGCGGACCGGCTGCTTCTTTGCCGCCATATAGGATGATCGCCGCCGACGGGCAGATCGAGCCCCCGAGTGGTGATGCAAAGCCGCTGCAAACCGGCAAAGGGCCGCTTGCCGTGACGATCGAGAACCCTCCTGGTCTCTATGGTACGGAAGACAGCGTGTTTGCACACAACCTGCTGACTGCCGACGCTACGCTGGCACCGATCAGCAAACCGACAACGTCGGTGCCGATTGTTGCCGAGAGCTACGCGGTCGACGAGTCGCGCGATATGAAAGGACCGCTCTTGTTCGGAGCGCTCGCTTTGTTGATCCTTGATGGCCTCATCGTGCTCTGGCTTGCCGGTCTCTGGCGTCGGAACGCCAGACGGATCACCACGGCAGTCGTCGCGCTGATCGTGCTCCCCGCGCTGTTCTTTCCGGTTCCGCCAGCGGCGGCAAATGATGCCAAGCCTGACGACCCCCAGGCAATCGAGGCCACCTCGGTGACCCGCCTCGCCTATGTCTTGACCGGTAACTCCAGCATCGATTCGGTCAGCCGGGCCGGTATGGCGGGATTGACCCGCTTCCTGCGCGAAAAGACCGCCCTGGAGCCAGGAGAGGCAACCGGTGTCAACGTCGAGAGCGACGACCTGGCTTTCTACCCGCTCATCTACTGGCCGGTTGACGCCAATGTTCCGACACCGTCACAAGCAGCGATTGCCCGTATCGATGAATACATGAAGAATGGCGGGACGATCCTGTTCGACACGCGCGACCAGTACACGTCCTCACTGGAGACCTCGACCAGTCCGGCGACCCTGCGCCTCCGCGAAATCCTCGGCAATCTCAACGTGCCGCCATTGGAGCCGGTACCGTCCGATCATGTGCTGACCAAGTCATTCTACATCCTCAACGATTTCCCGGGACGTTTCGCGGGCAGCCCGCTGTGGGTCGAGGCTTCACTGGAAGCGACAAATCCCGACAACCGGCCGGTGCGTACAGGCGACGGCGTCACCCCGATCATGATCACCGCCAACGATTTCGCCGGTGCCTGGGCGGAAGATGCCAGCGGCAGCCCATTGTTGCCGACAGTACCGTCCGATCCGATGCAGCGCGAACTGGCATTCCGCTCCGGCGTCAACATCATGATGTACATGCTGACGGGCAACTACAAATCCGATCAGGTCCACGTGCCGGACCTGCTGCAGCGGCTTGGACAGTGATATGAACTGGTCAGTGGCGTTGGAACCCCTGCTCTCCTGGCCGCTGCTGGCAGCGATCCTGGCACCGCTGGCACTTATCGCGGGCGCGGGTCTGTGGTTCCGGCAGCGTGGCGCTTTTCTGCGCCTTGCAGCACTCGCCGCCTTTGCGCTCGCTCTCTTGAATCCTGTCTTGCTCGATGAGGAACGCGACGCTTTGAAAAGCGTCGTGGCTGTCGTCGTCGACCGCAGCCAGAGCCAGGATATCGGCGATCGCAAGGCACAGACGGACGCAGCCCTTGCCGGCTTGAAGGAACGGATTGGCCGCTTCAAGCAGTTCGACGTGCGTGTTGTCGAGGCAGGCAAGAGTGGAGCAGCCGAAGAACGCACTGAAACACGACTGTTCTCAGCCTTGAACGGCGCGCTGCGCGACGTGCCGCCGTCGCGTGTTGCCGGCGCGGTGATGATCACGGACGGCGAAGTGCACGACGTGCCGGCCGGACGCTCGGAACTCAACGCCCCGCTGCATGCGCTGATCACCGGCCAGGAAGGCGAGAAGGACCGCCGCGTCCGCTTCGACAAGGCGCCCCGCTTCGGACTTGTCGGCAAACCGCTCGACATGACCTACCGTGTCATTGCCACCGACGGCCAGACCGGTCCGGTCGAAGTGCGGGTGTCCGTCAACGGCCAGCAGGTGGCCGTCGAACGCGCCTTCGTCGGTCAGGAAATGCCGCTGCAGGTCACCATCCCGACTGCGGGCCGCAACATCGTCGAGCTTGCCATCCCCAAGGAAGACGGCGAACTCACCGACGTCAACAACCGCACGATCGCGCTGGTGGATGGCATCCGCGAAAATCTGCGTGTTCTGCTCGTTTCCGGGGAGCCGCACGCCGGCGAGCGCACCTGGCGCAATCTGCTGAAATCAGATGCTTCGGTGGACCTGGTTCACTTCACGATCCTGCGACCGCCGGAAAAGCAGGATGGGACCCCGATCAATGAACTGTCGCTGATTGCTTTTCCTGTCCGCGAACTGTTCGTGGAGAAGATCAACGAGTTCGATCTGATCATTTTCGATCGCTATCAGCACCGCGATGTGCTGCCGACCCTCTACTACGACTACATCACGGAATATGTCGAAAAGGGCGGCGCGCTGCTCATCGCCGCCGGTCCGGAGTATGGTGGCCAGGCCAGCATCGCACGCACACCCCTGATGGGGGCCCTGCCCGGCATGCCCACGGGTGAGGTGATCGACAAGGCTTTCTATCCGCGTTTGACTGATCTCGGTCAACGCCACCCCGTCACTCGCGGCCTCGAGGGCTCCGAGCTCAACCCACCACGCTGGGGACGCTGGTTCCGCACCATCGGCATCGACAGGCCGGAGGGCGAGGTTGTCATGAAAGGCGCCGACGATCGCCCGCTGCTGGTGCTTGACCGCAAGGGCGAAGGTCGTGTCGGCATGCTGCTGTCCGACCAGGGCTGGCTGTGGGCACGCGGTTTCGAAGGCGGTGGTCCCTATGTGCAACTCTATCGCCGGATCGCGCATTGGCTGATGAAGGAGCCGGAGCTCGAAGAGGAACGCCTGACGACTGAAGGTCGAGGCATGACGCTCGAAGTCCGTCGCCAGACCATGAGCGAGGACCCCGGCAGCGCGCGGATCATCACGCCATCCGGCAAGGCGCTGACGATCAAGCTGCAGAAGTCGGAACCCGGCATCTTCAGCGGCAGTATCGAAGTGAGTGAGATCGGCCTCTATCAGGTCGCCAGCGGCGATCTCACCGCACTGGCACATGTCGGCCCGGTCAATGCACCGGAATTCGGCGACGTCGTTTCGACAGAGAACATCCTGAAACCCGTGGCCGAGGCCACCGGCGGCAGCGTGCGGCGCGTGGCAGCCGGTACCGGCGCTGATGTTGCCCTGCCCTCGATTGTGCCGATCAGGGACCAGGCTGAAGCGGCAGGTGGTGACTGGATCGGGCTGCGAACCACCAATGACAGTGTGCTTAAGGCTGTCTCGCGCGTCCCGCTTTTCGGCGGCTTCCTTGGTTTGGGTCTGTTGCTCCTAGCGATGGGTAGCATGTGGTATCGCGAAGGCCGCTAGGGTACCGGGTGTTCAGCCTCTGCCGTCGGACAGCGAAGACAACCACGCGCATCGGCCATCGGCAAAAAAGAAGGCCGCTCTCCAGATGCTGAAGGCGGCCTTTCTTAGCCTATTGTGCGGGAATGCTCACGCCTTCTTGGCGGCCATATGGACATGGTGGCGACGGGCATGATGCCGATGATGCTTGCGGGCGTGATGCCTGCTTGCGTGATGCCTCTTGTGCGCAACGCTGTGATGACGGTGATGCTTCTTGTGCACGACATGCTTGGCGACTTCGGCTGCATTTGCTGTGCCTGTGCCGAGGGCAGGAACCGCGAAAGCGAGCGCGACGGCGAGGCCGAGAGCTGAAAGAATGGACTTCTTCATGGGAGTTGTTCCTGGTTGCGCGGGCCTGTCCGAAGGCACGGCCGAGGGCCGACTGCCAGCGGTCTTCACGAACCCTGGTGCTGGGGCGGAACAGCGGGCAGCCACTCAGGCGTAACCCGTCCTGCGCGTCGAAGCGCCTTTCCGCTGTGGCCCGCATGGCCGCGGCGGGTTTTAGTCCTAAATTGCAAGGCCGCCTTCGTGAGGGGGTTCGAAGACGGCCTCGAGGTCGCCAGGACGAATTACATCGTCTTCTTGGCTTCGGCCTTCTTGGCAGCCTTCTTGTGCTTCTTCACCTTCTTGACCGCCATCTTCTCGACCGGCTTCTTGGCGGTCGTGGTGGCGGTAGCCGCCGGGGCAGCCGCTGGGGCGGTCGTCGTGGTCGTCGCGGTAGCCGAAGCGGCGTTGGCGGCGGACGTGCCGAGAACCGGCATCGAGAAGGCGAGAGCAACGGTGAGGCCGAGAGCGGAGAGAAGGGTCTTTTTCATGATCTGCTTTCCTTTGTTCGCAGGCTGGGTTCGAGCTTCACTGGCTGGAATCGTCCGGTGTCACCCCGAGGAGCTTCAGCGCATTGGCGAAAGTCCGGATGCCCTGCGCCTGCTTGTGATCGGCGCAGTAGCGGGTCGCCTTTTTCTGGAGCACCTTTGCCTGGGCGGCCTGCACCGCCTGGGCGTGGTTTTCGATGGCCTCGTCGAGCTGTCGACTTAGCCGGTTGCAACGTTCGCTTCGGGTGATCGCCGCTTCGGCGTTCGAATGTCCGGCACCGACCATGGCGAGCGAAATGCCGAACAGCGCTCCCATCCATCGATACGAACTTCTTGGCATGGCGGGGTCCTGATCTCCCTGTAGCGAGGCGCCGCGACCGGTGTTCTGGCCGCTGCGGTTATCGTTATGCCATTGATTTTTTTCAGGAGTTTTTCCGGTTTGTTGAATTTTGTTTCTGGATTGTTTCTGGAGCAATTCCAGGAAAAATGTGCAACGGTTTTCCGTCCGGAATTGCGTAAAAACAAAGAGTTAGAGCATTTCCGCGTTTCCGTGAAAAACGGAAACGCTCTAGCTGCATTTTGTCGATCCGCTGGCCAAGACACCTGAGCGACCCTATCCTATATGACGCAAATCACGACCTCGCAGCCGGTCGAGAGACAGGTCCAGAAGACAGGTATTGAGTGAAAACCGATCCGCATATTCTCATCGTCGACGACGACAGGGGCATCCGCGATCTTCTGCAGGAATTCTTCGAGAAACGCGGCCTGCGCACCTCTGTGGCGCGCGACGGTACCGAGATGGAAACCGTCATGCGGCGTGGTCATTTCGACCTGGTCGTCCTCGACGTCATGTTGCCGGGCAAGAGCGGCCTGGAACTCTGCCGCGAACTACGGAGCGCCAACCAGGACATCCCGATCATCATGCTGACTGCGGTCAACGAGACGACAGACCGTGTCGTCGGCCTCGAGATGGGGGCCGATGACTATCTGCCGAAACCGTTCGACCCGCGCGAGCTGCTGGCGCGTATCCGGGCCGTGCTGAGGCGTAACGGCGGAGTCATCGAGGCAAAGCGCCTGCCGCCTCGGCAGATCTACCGTTTTGCCGGCTGGACCATGGACTGTTCGCGCCGCAGCCTGGTGGCGCCCGGCGATGTCCGGGTGGAACTGACTGCTGCCGAGTTCAATCTGCTGCATACCTTCGTCAAAAGTGCCCAGCGCGTGCTGACTCGCGATCAGCTCATCGAGCTTTCGGGTGGCGATGGCACCATCGCCTATGACCGCAGCATCGACATCCTGGTCAGCCGGTTGCGTCGCAAGATGGAAGACGATCCGAAGACGCCGCAGCTGATCCAGACAGTGCGCAGCGGCGGCTATCAGTTCATCCCCGAGATCGTCAGCGAATGAAGCGATTCCTGCCTCAGACCCTGCCCGCATGGGTCTTGTTGGTGGTGATCGCCAGCCTGCTCGTCAGCCAGGTTGCAACCCTCTACATCGTTGCGCGGGACCGCGCCGCAGCATCCGACGTCGTGGACTACTATCGGTTGAACGATCGTGCCTTCGCTGTCGTGCAACTACTCTATTCGGCGACACCTGTGGATCGCAAACGCATGGCTTCAGGGGTGGCAAGCACCAGCTATGCGCTGACGGTTTCAGACACACCGGTCGTGGCTTCCTCGATCGCCCAGGACGATCAACTGGCGGAACTGGAAGATATCCTGGTCAGCCGCCTGTCCCGCTTCGGCGTTATCGAAGCGAGAGTGCGGCGCGACGCCGCCACCGAGTCCGAAAAGCCGCCGCGCAGGCCGGGCACCGACATCGGCCAGGTGGAAAAGGATCTGCTGACGCTCTCCGCCGGGTTTGCACACAGCGACAAGCTGACCGCCTCGATCCAGTTCTCCGACGGTCAATGGCTGAACTTTACCGAGCCGATCATTCCGCCGGGACCGGTGCTGAGCCCGGAAAGCCTGCCGCTTTACGGCATCATGGCGGGGCTGGTGGTGGTCATGTCGGTCTGGTCCATCCGCCGCCTGACCGCGCCCTACAGGATCATGGAAACGGCGGTGAAGCGTATCAGCAAGGATCTGAAAAGTCCTGCCATATCCGAAGCCGGCAGCCGTGAGATCAGGACCGCGGCGCGCGCCATCAATGTGATGCAGTCGCGGCTGCGCGAATATGTCGAGGACCGCGAACAGCTGGCGGCTGCACTGGCACATGACTTGCGCACCCCGCTCACACGCATGCGCCTGCGGCTTGCGCTGCTGCGCAAGTCGAAGCTGCGCGAAGACCTTGCCAGGGACCTCGGCGACATCGAGGACATCGCCCGCTCCGTCATCGACTTCGCCACCTTCGAGGTTGCCGAGGAGAAAAGCGAGCGTATCGATTTCGTATCCCTGGTGGAGTCGATTGCCGACGGTTTCCCGGACGTGACGTTGGATGACAACGGACTGCCTCCGCGCGAATTGATCTGCAGGGCGAGACCAGTCGCGCTCAGGCGATGTGTCACCAACCTCGTCCAGAATGCAGTGACCTATGGTCAACGGGCGCAGCTCAGCCTGCACCATTCGGACAACCAGATTGCTCTGGTCATCCGCGACGAAGGCCCCGGCATACCGCAAGCGAAGCTTGATGCCGTGTTCAGCCCGTTCATCCGGCTTGAGAAATCGCGCAATCGCGAGACAGGTGGTCTCGGCCTCGGCTTGACGATCGCCCGCAACATTGCTCGCGCTGCCGGCGGCGAAATCTATCTGTCAAACCATCCCGAAGGTGGGCTTCAGACCGAACTGCGCCTGCCTCTTGCCCCCTAGGCCGTCCAAGCTGCCGGCGCGCGACGGAAGTACGCACCGGCGTCACTGCGGTAGGCGAAGATGACGCCGCCCCAGACGGCCAAGATATGCAGGATGCGGCTGATGATGATCGACCACATCGCAAGACCGGCCTCACTGATGAAGCTCAGTGCATCGCCACCGTCCACGAGCCACATGATCGGTTCCAGCACCAGGGGAAAGCGTACCGAGGCCGCCATAGATCAGCGTCAGCAGGTGACGCGCAACGTTCGAGCCGCGCCGCATGAACGTCGACAGCAAAAACAGCAGCACATAGGCACAGGTGCGGACCGCAAGTTCGGTGCCGCTCTCGGAAATGGCCTGCATCGGCCCGCGCGGATCACTCAGGAAACGGGCGGCCAGTTCGGTCAGCGCGGTGATGATCGCGACGATCCAGAACCAATATGCGATACGAACTGCAGCAGGAGCATTCCGGACACTCATCTCATTCCCTCCAGGAGACCGGACGAGCGATATGGGTCGGAATCGAAGGCCAGCAAGCTTGGCCTGCCCCGATGGACCACCGGGTGAGGAAGCTCTGGCACAACATGCTTATATTCGAATGCGCTGCAGGACGACCTGCGCACAGCGGAACTTCAGGAGCGATACGGCCTGCCTGATGTTCCTGGAACGTTTCCGCTTTCACGGAAACGCGGAATTGCTCTAGCGTCGCAGAACAGCCGACAGCACGTCGCGAATACCGATGGCGCCGACGAAGCGCGACTGGTCGTCGAACAGTGCCACCGGCGCAGTCTGCGAACGATGCATCGCAAGCATCACCGTCTTCAGCGACGTTCCGGGCGTCGCCCAGAATACTTGCGAGGCCTCGTCGGGCTGGCGTTCCACGTCGGCGCAGGAAATCCAAACCGCCGGCTTGCCATCGCGTTCCGCGGCAGCCACCAGTCCGTGGCTATCGATCTTGAACCGCGTCGTCTTGCGGCGGTCGAGCCAGATCCAGCCATCATCCGCGGTTTCCAGGTCGCGACGATCGCGCATGACGTTCCAGGCAGTCAGCACAGAAAGCGGATTCACGTTGGAGATGAACTCGCGCACATAGTCGTTGGCCGGCTTTAGAACGATGTCTTCCGGCGGGCCGGACTGCACGATGCGCCCGCCTTCCATGATGGTGATCGTGCTGCCAATCTTGAGCGCTTCCTCGAGATCGTGGCTGACGAAGATGATGGTCTTCTTCAGCGTCTTCTGCAGTTGCAGCAACTCGTCCTGCAGCTTGGTACGGATCAGCGGATCGAGCGCCGAGAACGGCTCGTCCATCAACAGGATCGGCGCTTCGGTAGCGAAGGCACGCGCCAGCCCGACGCGCTGTTGCATGCCGCCGGACAGCTCGTGCGCATATTTCTTTGCCCAGGCATCGAGATTGACGAGCTTGAGCTGCTTTTCCACGCGCGTCTTGCGTTCAGCTTCCGGCACACCGGCAAGTTCAAGGCCTAAACCGACATTTTCCTCCACCGTGCGCCAGGGCAAAAGGCCGAATTGCTGGAACACCATGGCGACCTGGTGCTGGCGCAATTGGCGCAATGTCGCCTCGTCGCAGGAGACGACATCGACCATGCCGTTGCCGTTCTTCACCATCACCTGGCCGCGGCTGACGATGTTGAGCCGGTTGACGGCGCGCAGCAGCGTCGACTTGCCGGAGCCGGACAAGCCCATCAGCACGGAGATCTCACCCTCATTGACGGTGAGGTTGGCCCCGGCACAGCCCAGCACATTGCCAGTCTGCTCCAGGATCTCCGCGCGGGTTGCTCCTTTGTCGACCATTGCCAGCGCATCGCGCGTATCCGGGCCGAAGACGATATCGACATTCTTGAAATCGACGGCGACAGTCATTTCTTGCCTCCCACGCCGATACGCGTCATGCGGTCGAGCACGATCGCCAGCACCACGATTGCAAGACCAGCTTCAAGTCCAAGGTCGATCTTGCGCGAGCCAAGGGCGCGGTTGATTTCGGTACCGAGACCGCCGGCCCCGATCAGCGCGGCGAACACCACCATCGATAGCGACAGCATGATGCACTGGGTCAGCCCCGCCATGATGGTCGGCAACGCAGCCGGCAATTCGACCTTCCACAGAAGCTGACGTTTGGTGGCCCCAAAGGCCTCACCTGCCTCGATGATCGCCTTCGGCACCGAGGTGACGCCAAGGTGAGTGAGGCGTACCGCCGTCGGAATGACGAAGATGATGGTGACGATGAGACCCGGCGCGTTGCCAAGTCCGAACAGGGTGAGTACCGGGATCAGATAGACGAAGGTCGGCAGCGTCTGCATCAGGTCGAGCACCGGCAGCATGACCCTGTACACCTTCGGCTTGTGCGCAGCCCAGATGCCAAGCGGCACCCCGATCGCCATGGAGGCGGCGGCGGCGGCAACGACGAGAACGAGAGTCTGGACGGTCTGTTTCCACAGGCCCTGGTTGATGATGAAGAGCAGGCTGAGCAAGACGCCGATCGCCAGTGCCTTGGAGCGCTGCAGCCACCACGCAAGCAGCGCGATCAACAGGACGACAACAACAGGCGGCATCATCAAAAGCAGATTGACGATGCCGTCGAGCAGCGTGTTCAGCCCGTTCGAGAAACCGCGAAAGATGGTGTTGAAGTTGTCGGTGAGGAACGTGAAGAACGCTTTTCCCCACAAGCCGACCGGTATTTTCCAAGCGACCAGGAAATTCGAAACGGGATCCATCTGCCCTCCCTCGTCATGCCTCCGTCCCACCTTCGGGGCATCGTTATCTTGTCACAGCCTGCAAAAAAGGGCAGCCCCCGACGAGCGGCTGCCCTATCATGTCGCCCGCAAGAGCGATTTCGGTCAGCCGCCGATCGCGCTCTTCACGGCAGCAGCGGCGTCGCCACCATCAAAGGTCGTCACGCCGGCAAGCCAGGGCGTTGCGGCGTCCGGGTTCTTTTTCAGCCAGTCCTTTGCGACGTCGTTGGCATTGCCGCCTTTGAGGATGCCGTCCATCATCTGGCCTTCCATATCCAGATTGAACTTCAGGTTCTTGATGAAGGCGCCCGCATTCGGGCACTCCTGCAGATAGCCCTTGCGAACATTGGTCGAGACGGTCGCCGCGCCGAAGCCCGAGTCACCCATGCCGTCGAGATAGGTGATCTTCATGGCACCCATCACCGGATGCGGCGTCCAGCCAAGGAAGGCGATCCATTTGTTGTCCTTGATCGACTGCTCGGCCTGCGTCAGCATGCCGGCCTCCGATTCGACCAGTTCGAAGCCCTGCAGGTTGTCGGCCGGATTCTTGATCATGTCGAGGATGATGCGATTGCCGTCATTGCCGGCCTCGATGCCGTAAATCTTGCCCTCGAACTTGTCTTTGAACTTGCCGAGATCGGTCAGTGTCTTCACGCCACCGTCGGCAACATAGGTCGGCACGACGATGCCGTAGCCCGCGCCCGAAAGATTCTCCGAAATGGTCTCGACCGAACCGTCGGCGGTATAGTCCTTGATGTCGTTGGTCATCGACGGCATCCAGTTGCCGAGGAAGACGTCGAGGTCCTTGTTCTTCAGCGAGGCATAGGTGACCGGCACCGAGAGCTGGATGACCTCCGGCTCGTAGCCAAGCGCGGTGAGCAGCACGGATGCAACACCCGTGGTCGCCTGGATATCGGTCCAGCCGACATCCGACAGACGCACCTTCTTGCAGCTTGCGGCATCGCCGGCGAAGGCCGCGCTGGTGGACAGCAAGGCAGCCAGGCCGAATCCTGCGACGATAGACTTCATGCGCAACATGAACTTTCTCCCATTGTGTTTGTTTGGCGAAGCGGATTCCTGCGCCTGGCCTTGTTGTGTCAGCCAAACACCATTCTTGTGTTGTTTCAAGCACCAGGAGATACGATTGACGGCGCGCATTGGCCGATCAGCGACACGGCCGAGCTTTTTTGGTGGAAGGTCCGAAAGCGCCTCTCCCCGCCGCCGTCAACTTCTGCATAAAGGGTCATGGCCAAGCTCTACTTCAATTACGCAACCATGAACGCCGGCAAGACCACCATGCTCTTGCAGGCTTCCTACAATTATCGCGAAAGCGGCATGACCACGATGCTGTTCGTGGCCGGCCACTACCGCAAGGGCGACACGGGCTTCATCTCCTCGCGCATCGGCCTGGAAGCGGAGGCGGAGATGTTCCGTGGTGGCGACGACCTCTACGCCCGCATTGCCGAGCACCACGAGCACACCACAGTCCACTGCGTCTTCATCGACGAGGCACAGTTCCTGGAAGAAGAGCAGGTTTGGCAGCTTGCCCGTGTTGCCGACCGGCTCGGCATTCCGGTCATGTGTTACGGATTGCGCACCGACTTCCAGGGCAATCTTTTCACCGGTTCGCGCGCGCTGCTGGCCATAGCCGACGACCTGCGCGAGGTACGTACGATCTGTCGCTGCGGCCGCAAGGCGACAATGGTCGTGCGTCTCGGCCCCGACGGTAAAGTCGCCCGGCAGGGCGAGCAGGTGGCGATCGGCAAGGACATCTATGTTTCGCTCTGCCGGCGTCACTGGGAAGAGGAAATGGGCCGTGCGCAGCCCGACGATTTCATCGGTTTTTCGCGTCCATGAGACGCATTTTTACCGAGTTGGGCTACAAGCTGCGGCCAAGAGTACTATGGCCGTTCGCCGGCAGCTGCTGATACGCTGACAGCGTCACAGTCCATCCGAGGAACGATCATGAAACGCCAGGCACTCGGCCCAGCCATCGCCATTCTCACCACGCTCATTGCCCTGCCCGCGCTCGCGGATGGCGATGCGGTCGCTGGCAAGAAGGTGTTCAACAAATGCATGGCCTGCCATGACGCCACATCGGAAAAGGACAGGCTCGGACCGCATCTGATGGGCGTCTTTGGCCGGACAGCCGGCACCGCACCAAGCTATCTCGCCAAATATTCACAGGCCATGAAGGACGCCGGCGCCGCAGGCCTCGTCTGGAACGACACGTCGCTGGCCGAATATCTGCGCAGCCCGAAACAGAAGGTGCCAGGCAACAAGATGGCTTACATGGGGCTGAAGGACGATGCCGAGATCGCCAATGTCATCGCTTATCTGAAAGCCGATCCGAAGCCGTAGTCCATGGGCAATTATCCCAGGCATCGCTGTCGGAGATGATCCTCCGCAGCGAAAGCAACGCTTGTGTCTTTCAATCGCCAAGCGCGCCACATATATTCGCCGCAGGCTGCCATGCGCAGTTTTGGGTTTGCCACCGCTAGGGGGATCTGATGGCGACATTGCAGAACTTCGACACCGAAATTGCCAAGACCAGGCAGGTCGTCGAGGACATGCGTTCAAAGATCGAGCAATCCGGCACGGTGCTCGACACGCTCGCCAAGGCCGATCAGAAGATCGGTGACGCCAATTTCGATATCGAGAACGCCCGCATCCAGGACGTTCTCAAGCAGCAGAAGACGATGGAAGCCAACATCGCCGATCTCATCATCGGCCTTGAAGACGCGACCAATGTCTTCGGCTCCGAATTCGAGAGCATGAAGAACTACACCGGCTGGGAAAGCTTCGTCGGTATCTTTTCGGCCCAGAAGAAGCAGCGCCTGCGGACCGACCGCGTGCGCAACATGTCGCTTGCCGGCAACCTGCAGGAACTTCTGGCCAAGTCCGACACGATCGTCGGCATCCTGAAGGCGCAGAAGGAAGTGCTCGACCAGCGCTACAAGACTTCCGAGACCAGTCTTTCGCAAGTGATCGAACGTCGCAAGGCGACCATGGCGGAACTCGAAGCCGTTCAGAAGCGCATCCAGGAGCTGAATCCGCTGCTGCTCGACATCGAAAACAAGATCGCCGCCTCGACCAGCCAGAAGGATCGCACAGCGCTGGAGAGCGACCGCACCAAGCTCGCCACGGAATACAACGAGCGCCAGGCCAAGGAACAGGAATTGCTCGCGGCGAGTCAGACGCTGGAGCGTTACACGTCCATGTTCCAGACCTTCGTGGATTCGCTGAACAATCAGATTGCCGCACAGTCGACACTGATCAACAAGCTGACCATCGATACCGAACAGCGCATCGTGCTCTACAAGGCGCTGGAAGATTCGTTGAAGACGGCTGCCCAGCAGGACGTCGCGCACAAGATCAACACGCTGGGCTCGCAGGTGGATACCACGGCAGAAGAGACGATGGCCGGCATTGGCGCCGCCGCCCAGAAACACATTGGCGACCTGCTCGAAATGCACGAGAAGAACATGGTAGCGACCGCCGACATCCAGCGCCGCAAGAAGCTGGCCGACGACGCCTTCGCCCGCCGCTTCGACGAAGTCATGAAGAAGCACAATTCAGCGAACTATGTTCAGTCCTGACCGCGGCACGGCAGGACAGTTCGCTTTCATCGATGCCTTTTTGTAACCTCACCAATCACCTTGCTCCCCTCACGTGGAAGGGAGCCAAGGCATGAGCACCGAAACCGATGCGGCCGAGCGTTATTTCTCGGCCATAACGGCTGCCCTGTCCGGTCTCGAGATTTTCATGCGCGACGATCGCTCGCCGCTCTACCGGCATGGCATCGTCGCCAAGATCGTGGCCGAGTACATCAGCCGCCTCGACAAATCCTTCACCTGCTGGCGCAACCGTCTCGGCTTCATGGAGACATTCAAGATCTCCCGCGCCGAAAGTGGCTATCCGGTCTTTCAGAACCTGCTCGAACTGGAGAACGACCGGCGCCAGGCCGACAGCCGGCTGGCCACTATTCCATCAGCGCGCGAGCTGCGCGCCGAAATGGCCGACTTTATCCTGCGCCACAAGGAATTCCCGACGACGCTGCAGAAGTCGATGGCGGAGCGGCTTTACCTGGAAGACATCAAGAGCGGTGAGACCTTCGGTCCCTTCACGATGGCACAGACCGCCAAGGTCTCGGTCAATCCGAAGTCCGGCCTGCCCTATTATCTCGTGCATTGGGCAAGTTTCGACGGCACCGCCAACCTGCCGCTGGTCTATATGGTGACCGTGGAGGATTCCTCCGACGACATCGTACGCCAGTTGGTCGGCAAGGATGGTCGACTGAATGAAAAGGTCGAGATTCCCTTGCCCGTGGACGGTCTGCTGAACCCTGACCTTGCGCGGCGCTTCGACGACTTCACCGAAAAGAATTCGTCCTACTCGTTGTCTCCGTTGACGATCGCCGTCAACCTCGACAAGGATTTCGAGCCGCTGCATCCCAAGCAGTTGCGGCGCGTGGTTCTTGGCCCCTTCTATTCCGCCGGCATCACCGACAACAATTCGACGGTGACCGAGGTGCTTGCCAAGGTGCGCAAGCCGGAAAATGCCTGGCTGCTCACCTGGACCATCCAGGAAGTCTACTCGAAGGGGGAAAAGCCTGGCCGCCGCGGCCTTTTCTCAAGCGAGAAGACAACGCAGGAATTCTTCATCAACACCGACGATCTGGAAGCGACACGGCAGGGTGTCTCCAGTTTCGAGAACCACGCACTGGTACCGCACGAAGCCTATCAGGCGCTCTACGCTGCCGGTGAAGCCCAGAAGATATTCAGCGGCTACAAGGTGCACATCCTGTCCGGCGGGCGGGTGATTTCCGACGTCTGACCGCCTGACCGAGACTGCGTAACGAGGGATCGAATGGACACCGGGCTTACCACCATTCCCGAAGCCGACATCGAGAAGCACCGCGCCACCGCGCAGAGCTTCATCACCCGCATTGTCGTGCTGGAGGATTCGTCCGGCGAATCCGGCACTGCGCTTGCAGGCACGGGTCGCCGCTTCGTCTCCACGGTTTCGACCGGATCGCTGCGCAAGACGCGCGAGGTCGAGCTGCAGAAAACGGTTGCCTCCATTCGGCCGGACGACCAGTTGATGTCGATCCCGCAACACACGCTGCTTTATCGTGCCCGACGCGGCATTGCCGTGGCATTGGCGGTCTCGGACATCTTCGCGCGCTCGACCGACCTTGAAAGCCTGCAGGCGCAGAACGCGCGTTCGCCGCTCGAGGGCGACCAGGCCACGCAATTCAAGAAACTGCTTTCCGCTTCGGCCTATGTCGCCGCTTTCGCTTTTGCTTCCTATCTGGCTCAACTCATCGACAGCGATGGTGAAGCGCCGAACGACATTGCCGAGCCGGACTTCGTGTTCGACACACCGCAGGATGCGGTGAAATCCCTTGTCGCCGGCATCGACAAGGCTCTCGCCGGCACCAAAGACGACGCCGATCTCCTGACCCGTGCGAAGGGTTTCGCGCGCGTCGGCATCGATGGCCTGCTTGCACGCAAGGCCCGCTTCGACGGGCTTGGCGCCTTCGAGAACACGCATCTTCGCATCGACACCGACGACTTCACCATTGACGGCTTCGACGTAGCGCCCGGCAAAAAGTCGAAACCGCTGGTGATGACCTTCAAGAAGCCCGAAGAGGTCGTCGGCAATCACATCGCAAAATACCAGTCGGTGAAGCTGGCCAAGATGCTGATGGCCTACGACTTCGACCGGGAGCTGAACCCGTTTGTCGAACTCGGCGGCTTCCTGTTCACCTTCATCGGCGACGGCGCTCCGGGCACCGGCAAGACCACGCTGATCCAGATGATCGCCGGCCTGGTCAACGACTATTGCAAGGTCGCCGGCTATCCCTTCGCCTACGAGAATTTCGGCGTCGACCAGATCTCGTCCTACCAGGGCAAGTCCGGCCAGAACTGCCGGCAGTTCATCAACAACGTGCTCAATCCGCGCGCTATCGGCTTCGGCACCATCGACGACATCGACCAGGTGGCGGCCAAGCGCTCCGACGACCGCGCTTCCGCCGGGCAGCAGGAAATCACCGGCGTCCTGATGGACGCCTTCGCAGGCGCCGGCACGGTGGTACGCGGCAACTGCGCCTTCGGCATGTTTTCCAACTACCCCGAAAATGTCGATGACGCGCTACGCCAGCGCGCCGGCGCGCGCTGGCTGGTCGACGGCCCGCAGACCCGCGACGACTACATCGACATCTTCGTGCTGCTGGCCGGAAAGAACCACAAGATTCCGCTCGGCGACCACAAGCTTTATGCCGCCCAGGAGATCCAGCGCGCCGTGGCGGAAGCCTATGAAGGTCACGACAAGCCGCATGAAGACGGGCTGCTGAAGGTCTATGACCGCTTCATAAAGGAAAGCGGCGAACCGAAGACGCTTGAAGATGTCGGCGGCTACCTGCACCTGATCAAGGAGGCCGAGCCGCGCTTCACCGGCCGCGCCATCAAGAACGTCACCGACGCCATCAAGATGCGCGCCATGGACATCGAACTGCCCGATGAGTGGTTCGAAAAACCGGAAGCCTTCATGCACAAGAGCTACGACGACAAAAAGGCGATGATCGAGGAGCTGCGCCGCCCGTTCGACATGACGATTATCATGCAGGAGATCAACCGCTACGCCGATTCCGAATTCCGCTACGCCGACAAGTCCGACGATGCGGCAGTCGACCGGCTGCTGCGCGACGCCCGCCTGCGCGAAAGGGCAGCAAGGGAGATGGAGGAATTGAAGAAGAAGGGGCTGTGGGCGAACTGATGGACGCGATGTCAGATTTTTACATACACTATGTCAGGCAGAATATGTTTTTCATGCTTCTCATCGTGCTTGCTGTCGCGACATATCGCAATCGCGAGACATGCAGGGAGTTTGCTGCAGCTTACATGTCCGCTCGTCGCACTCCTGTGGAATTGACAGGAGCCAACCCCAATTTTTTCCGCTTCTTCAAAGCAGCGCTCTTGCTGTTCTGGCAATATGCCAAATGGATGCTCGCATTCGGAATACCGGCCACCATCTTGGACATGACACTGGGCCCTCAAATCTGATGGACCTCCTGCGCGACAACGAACTCATCTACGGCCGCCTGTTGCCCATCGACGAGCCGCATCTCGTTGACCGCTACAACAAGGCACTGAAGGCGTTCGGTTTCAAGCCGACCAAGCTGAAGAGCTTTCACGTCGACCGCACCGGCTTCTCGCCCGAAATCGCCGAGGAATGCGGTGACTACGATTACCTCGACCCGAACGGCATCAACCGCCGTTTCATCATCCTTACGCCTGCCCAGATTGACCTGCCGGTCGTGCACACGGCTTTCTCGAACACCTCGCAGCTGATGTTCGAGTTCATGTCGAAGAACAGCCGCGCCATCGATGCTCTGACCATCAAGGATGTCATCTATGGTGAGATCGAGGATTCGGTCTCGACGGTGAATGACATCGAGGACCTGCTCTCCATCAACCAGGTGGAGTTCCGTGTCCTGTCGGCTGAGGACGTCCTCGGCAAGGCCTCGGAACTCGGCACGCTGGTCGATCGGCTGAAGCAGGAACCCGATGCCTGGCGCGACAACAAGATGCTGGAACGCATGGTGGAGCTAGCCAAGGTTACCGGCGACATCCGCGAAAACGCGCTGGTGCCCGACCAGGTCATTTTCCGCCACAACGCCTATTGGACGAGCCATTTCGGTGGGCTCTACGTTTTCGTCGACCCCGATGTGACCACCGTGATCGGCGATCCAGCCGCGCCCGGGTTCCGGCGCTCGCGACCGTGGCAGGTGAGCTACCTCTCCATCAAGGATCCTGATGCCGTCTTCCGCTTCCTCGCCTCCAGCGGTCGTATCGAGTTGCCCCGCGCCTCCTGGATTGAAAGCTCGGGCTATCTCGAGCACCGTGCCGAAATGGTGGTACGCAACCTGATCTGGCAGTCCGATCCGGATCGCAATCTGTCCAGCGTCGACAAGGTCTGGTTGCAGACCTGGATCCACAACAACGCTTCAACGATCAACCGCGACGGCGACTTTCCCTTCCTGAATGCCGCCAAGCGCGAGATCGGCCAGCTCGGCCAGCTCAAGATCGAGGATGTGCAACCCCGGCAGCGCTTCCTGGTCGTGCGCGCAAAACCGAGGCATGCCGATGCCTGGCTGACCAACCGGCTGATCTCGGATTTCGTACCGTCGGATTTCGTTGCCCGGTACGTCTTCAACAAACAGGGCTTCTACAAGGACTATGAAGGCTTCAGCGAGGCCTGGCGGTCCCATGTTGTCGACGTCCTGAAAACCACATATCTCAGGGACAAGGAGACGTTCAGAAACCGTCTCTATGGCCTGACCGACTAGGGGGTGCCACGGCATGCTAGATCCGATCGTGAATTTCATCACCCGGATATTCCAGTGGATCGGCCGCGGCATCGGCCTGCTGATCGGTATCGTCCTGTGGCCGTTCATGTGGGTGGGACGCTGGTATTTTCAGCGCGGCTGGATCCTGAAGACGCTGGTGGGTGTCGGCCTGCTGATCCTCCTGGCTCTCTACGCCAATTTCTTCTACGCCACGCAGTGGTGGAACAATTTCGATACGAACTATGTCGACAAGTACAAGTTCGAAAGCCGCAATGTCTCGGCGGGCGAACAGGTGACCGCCGGTGGCGGCACCGACACGACCAAATCGTGTGGACGCTCTGCAATTGCAGACGTCGCTGCCGATCTGACCGATTTCAACGTGAACCAGAACGCCTGGATCTCGTCGATGATCCTCTACAAGGTCGGCCTGTTCGGCTACGACTGGGACAAGACGCCGTTCATGGACAACAAGGCCTCGTTCCAGCGTGGCATCAACCAGGCGGTGCGGCGCACCGCCACCGAACTCGCCGACAATATGGGCCGTGTCCGCACCACCTCGCAGATCGACGGCGACCTCCAGGATGCGCGCGGCAACCTGCAGTTCGACGAATATACCTGGTATTTCGGCTTGAGCCCGTTCGGCCCCAAGACGCCGACGCCGAGCTACTATCGTGACGCCATCAAGAAGCTGCGCGCCTTCAATGACAGGCTCGGCGCCTGCCAGGCGGTCTTCGATGCCCGCGCCGACAATCTCAAACAGTATCTCGACCGTATCGCATCCGACATCGGCTCGACCTCGGCGATCCTGAAGGACCGGGCGGAGAACTACAATTACGGTTTCTTCGACCCGCGTGCGGATGACCGCTTCTGGTTCGCCTATGGCCAGCTCTATGCCTACTACGGATTGATGATGGCAGCACAGGCCGACTACGAGGACGTGCTCAAGCAGAAGAATCTCAAGAGCCTGTGGGACACCATGGATGCCCAGTTCGTCTCCGCCCTGCGCATCCAGCCATGGCTTATCGCCAACAGCGATGAAACAGGCATCTTCGCCACGCATCTGACGACGATGGGCTTCTATGTCCTGCGCGTCCGCTCGAACCTGGTCGAAATCAGCAACGTGCTGGCGCAATAGCGAATAGCGAATAGCGAATAGCGAATAGCGAATGAAGTTAGCCGGTTGTGGTTATGTCGCAAGCTGGCCGGCAGGCACTGCCGTGCCGTTCGCTATTCGCTACTCCCTATTCACTATTCGCTCCAGATAAGCCTGTCGCATTTCGCGTATTGCGCGGCTGTTTTGAGACGGCGGAAACGACCCACACTCGGCTTCTATGCCGCACGACACCGACGGCGAATGGCTCGCCAGATGATTTGGGAGATCACCGGATATGGCCGAATACAAGAGTGACATCGAGATTGCGCGTGGCGCGAAGAAGCAGCAGATCCAGGCGATCGGTGCCAAGATCGGCATCCCGACCGAGCATCTTCTGCCCTACGGCCATGACAAGGCGAAGATCTCGGCCGAGTTCATCAAGTCGGTCAAAGGCAACAAGGACGGCAAGCTGATCCTGGTCACCGCCATCAACCCGACGCCGGCCGGCGAAGGCAAGACCACCACCACGGTTGGTCTCGGTGATGGCTTGAACCGCATCGGCAAGAAGGCCGTCGTCTGCATCCGCGAGGCCTCGCTCGGACCCAATTTCGGCGTCAAGGGTGGTGCCGCCGGCGGCGGTTATGCCCAG
>DASZAX010000020.1:0-113976 GCA_035944705.1 Mesorhizobium sp.
CCATCGCGAGAAAGGCAGCTGCGAGGACATCGAACTGATCGTTCCGCCGGCCGCCGGCACCGCAGGTGCCATTACGGCCGCGGCCGATACCATGAAGTTCCTCGGCAAGACACCGCTGACGGCTGCCGTGCGCAAGGCCGCAGAAGCGCTGAAATACACCGAGGACAAGGCAACCGTCGTCCTGATCACCGATGGGCTTGAGACCTGCAATGCCGATCCTTGCGCGCTCGGCAGGGAACTGAAGGCATCGGGTGTCGACTTCACCGCCCATGTCGTCGGCTTCGGCCTGACGGCAGACGAAGGCAAGCAGGTGGCGTGTCTCGCCGAAACCACCGGCGGAAAATACATCCAGGCCACCGACGCAAAGGGCCTGGAATCGGCGCTGAAGCAGACCGTCGTCGAAAAGCCCGCGCCGCAGCCGGCACCAGTGCCCAAGCCGGAAAAGGCTGAATTCAACCTGCGGCCGACCTTTGCGCTTGCCGAGGGCGGCGCCGAGATCTCCGACGATGTCGGCCAGAGCTGGGCTCTCTACAGGACCAAGGCCGACAACAGCCGTGGCGAAAACATCCTGACCGAATATGGCGACTGGAAAGGCAGCGTCCAGCCGGGAAAATACGTTCTCGTCGTCAAGGCTGGCCAGGTCGAGCGCGAGCAGGTCGTCACGGTCGAGGCCGGCAAGGTCGCCGAGCCGTATTTTGTCCTGGACGCCGGCATGTTGATCCTGAGGGCACATGCCAGCGAAGGATCCGAGATCGCGGACGGCGCTGCCATCCAGGTCAAATATCCGGGTGGCACGACCACCGACTACGGTCAGATGAAGACTTTCGTTCCGGCTGGCGCCCAGGAAATCACGGTCAAGGTCGGTGAAGGCGCCGTGACGGAGAACCTCACGCTGAAGGCCGGTGAAACGATCGAAAAAGACGTCGTCGTCGGTGTCGGCAAGGCGGCGGCCAACGTCCTTTATGTCGCGGGCAGCGCGGCGGATTCCGATGGTCTCGTCGTGCGCGTGTTCAAGGCAGGGCAAACCATGGGCGGTGATCGCAAGGATGTTTCAACCGGCTATGGGCAGGATCAGCAGTTCGACCTGCCGGCCGGAAACTACATCCTGGAGGCCACGCTGGACCACGCGGTTGCCGAAACGCCTTTCACGGTGAAGGTGGGTGAAAGGGTCGACGTGGATGTGGTGCTCAATGCCGGCGTGCTCGCCGCGACGGCGGATGGCGCCAAGGAGATCGAAGTCTTTGCAGCCAGGAAGAATCTCGAGGGCAAGCGCCAGGCTTTCGGCTTCTCTTACGACCAGGCGCATCAGGGGACGTTGCCTGCTGGCGACTATGTCGTGGTGGCGACCCGCGGCGATGACGACGCCAAGTCCGAGATACCGGTCACGATCAAGGCCGGCGAACGGACTGAAGTGACGGTGCCGTAGGCTTTGCCAGCGAAAACAGGTGCTCCTTATCTCCCCCGCAAAGGGGAGATAAGGCACTGACGCCGATCCAGCCTCTCCCGCAAGGGAGAAGGCAGAGAGGATCACCCAAACGCGCTGGCGCCATGGTCGGCGCGGCCGGCCATCTGGCGAAAGCCGGCGAACAGCTCGCGGCCCAGCCCGAATTCGTGCTCGGACAGGTCGGCCAAGGCCGACGACCGAACGGCGAACTCGCCGGCCGGCACCAGAACTTCCAGCGTGCCAGCCTCGCCGTCGAGCCTTACGATGTCGCCGTCATGCACGCGGGCGATCGGACCGTCTTCCAGCGCCTCCGGCGTGACGTGGATCGCCGCCGGCACCTTGCCGGACGCGCCCGACATGCGCCCGTCCGTGACCAGTGCCACGCGCTGGCCACGATCCTGCAGGATGCCGAGCACCGTTGTCAGCTTGTGCAGTTCCGGCATGCCATTGGCCTTGGGGCCCTGGAAGCGGATGACGGCAACAAAATCGCCGGTCAGTTCGCCGGCCTTGAAGGCGTCGTTCAGACCCTGCTGGCTGTGAAAAACCTTGGCGGGCGCTTCGATGATGCGCCGCTCCGGCTTGACGGCGGAGGTCTTGATGATGGCGTGGCCAAGATTGCCGGCCAGCACCTTGAGTCCTCCGGTCGCCTGGAAGGCCTGCTTCACCGGCACCAGCACCTTCTCGTCGCCGCTCACCGCGGGTGCGGCCTCGCGCATGACAGAGCCATCGCCGCCTAGCCTGGCTTCGACCGTGTAAGGGCGCAGGCCTTCGCCCCACACCGTCTGCACGTCCTCATGCAAAAGGCCGGCATCGAGCAGCTCGCGGATCATGAAGCCGAGGCCGCCGGCAGCGTGGAAATGGTTCACGTCGGAAAGGCCGTTCGGGTAGACCCGCGCAAGCAGCGGCACCGCTTCGGAAAGATCGGAGATATCCTGCCAGGTCAGCTTGATGCCGGCAGCCGCCGCCATCGCGATCAGGTGGATGGTGTGGTTGGTCGAGCCGCCGGTGGCATGCAGGCCGACAATGCCGTTGACGAAGGAGCGCTCGTCGATCATGCGGCCGACCGGCGTATAGGCGTTGCCCATTGCCGTCAGGCTCAGCGCGCGCTTGGTGGCTTCGCGGGTCAGCGCGTCGCGCAACGGCGTGCCGGGATTGACGAAGGAGGCGCCCGGCGTGTGCAGGCCCATGATCTCCATCAGCATCTGGTTGGAATTGGCCGTGCCGTAGAAGGTGCAGGTGCCCGGACCGTGATAGGATTTGGACTCAGCCTCCAGCAGTTCGGCGCGACCGCATTTGCCTTCCGCATAGAGCTGGCGCACGCGCGCCTTCTCGTCATTCGGGATACCCGAAGTCATCGGGCCAGCCGGAATGAAGACGGCCGGCAGATGGCCGAAGGTGAGGGCTGCGATCACCAGGCCCGGCACGATCTTGTCGCAGACGCCGAGATAGACGGCGGCGTCGAACATGTTGTGCGAAAGCCCGATCGCCGCGGCCATGGCAATCACGTCGCGCGAGAACAGCGACAGTTCCATGCCGGGCTGGCCCTGGGTGACGCCATCGCACATGGCCGGCACACCGCCGGCGACCTGGGCAATGCCGCCGGCTTCCGTCGCCGCCTGCTTGATGAGTTGCGGATAGCTCTCGAACGGCTGATGCGCCGACAGCATGTCGTTGTAAGAGGTGATGATGCCGAGGTTCGGCACGCGGTCGGCGCCGAGTGCGACCTTCTCCGAAGGGCTGCAGACGGCGAAGCCGTGGGCGAGGTTGCCGCAGGAAAGCACGCCGCGGTTGGCGGCGCGTCCCGATGCTTGGCCGATGCGGCCGAGATAGGTCTCGCGGCTGGCGCGAGAGCGCTCGCGAATACGGCTGGTGATGGCTTCGATGTCGGATCTGGCTGTCATGGCTATCGTCCTTTCGCGAGGGCGACGGCACGCCAGGCCGTCCGGCCTTCGCCATTCACAATCAGGGGGCCCAGTAGATTTCGACCGGGCTCGTCGCTGCATCGATGACGCGGCGGATCGGCAGTTGCGATCCCGGCGCCAGCGCCTTTTCAAGTGTCGCCAGCTTTTCGGCGCCTTCGATGTGCAGGGCGATGAAACGCGCCCGGCGGATCAGCGAAAGCGTCAGCGTCAGCCGCAATTCACCGGCGCTGTCGGCATGGACGGCGGCGATCTCGTCGCGCGATGTCGGGTCGAGCAGATGCTCCAGCTCCTTCGCATCCGGGAAGAACGAGGCGGTATGGCCGTCATTGCCCATGCCGAGGATCGCCACGTCCGGCGGGTTGAAGAAGGTCGTCAGGAAATGCTCGGCGTCCTTCAGGTCCGCATCGAGCTCGCCGTTGCCGTAGAGCGGCAGGAAATGCGCGGCGGCTGCCGCGTTCTGCATGAGCCTGGCCTTGACCAGGCCGGCATTGGAGCGCGGCGAGGTGTCGGGCACGTAGCGCTCGTCGATCAGCGTCAGGTTGACGCTGTCCCAGGCGAGGGTGGTGTTCGACAGAACCTCGAAGAAGCGGGCAGGCGTCGAGCCGCCGGAGACGGCGAGGCTTGCCGCTTGCGTGGCCCGGATTTCGGCCGACAGCCTGCCGGCCACCGTCTCGGCAAGAGCGGCGGCCAGGCTTTCCCGGTCCGCGAAGTCGTTGCGGCGATAGTTCCCGGCCATCTCAGTTGCTCTCGTGCCAGGTGCGGCCGTCACGCTCGATCAGTGCAATCGAGGCGGATGGACCCCAGGTGCCGGCGGTGTAGCCCTGTGCGTCCTGGCGGGCATTTTCCCAGGCGTTCTGGATCGGGTCGATCCATTTCCAGGCCGCCTCGACTTCGTCGCGGCGCATGAACAGCGTCTGGTTGCCGCGGATCACGTCCATGATCAGGCGTTCATAGGCATCCGGTGCGCGGCCCTGGAACTGCTGCGCGAAGCTCATGTCGAGCGAGATCTGGCGCAGGCGCATGCCGCCGGGGCCCGGATCCTTGATCATGATGTACTGCTTGACGCCTTCGTTCGGCTGCAGGCGGATGACCAGCTGGTTGGCGAAGATCGGCCCGGCGCTGTCGCCGTTGAAGATCGAATGCGGGATCGGTTTGAACTCGATGACGATCTCGGAGACGCGCGACGCCAGCCGCTTGCCGGTGCGCAGGTAGAATGGCACGCCAGCCCAGCGCCAGTTGGCGATCTCGGCCTTGATGGCGACGAAGGTTTCGGTGTTGCTCTCGGCGCCGAGTTCCTCGACATAACCCTTCACCGGGCCACCGGCGGAAGCGCCGGCGCGGTACTGGCCGCGCACGGTCTGCTTCGGCGCTTCGGTGCCGTTGATGCGCTTCAGCGCGCGCAGCACTTTCAACTTCTCGTCGCGCACCGCGTCCGCGTCCATCGAGGAGGGCACTTCCATGGCGACGAGGCAGAGCAGCTGCAGCATGTGGTTCTGCACCATGTCGCGCAGCGCGCCAGCCTTGTCGTAATAAGTGACGCGGTCCTCCAGGCCCACGGTCTCGGCCACGGTGATCTGCACATGGTCGATATGGGCCGAATTCCACAACGGCTCGTAGAGCGCGTTGGCGAAACGCAGCGCCATCAGGTTCTGCACCGTCTCCTTGCCGAGATAGTGGTCGATACGGAAGATCTGGCTTTCGTCGAAATCGTCGCCGACCAGGTCGTTCAGCGCCCTGGCGGAAGCGAGGTCGCGTCCGATCGGCTTTTCCACGACGATGCGCGAGGTCGGCGTGATCAGCTTGTGCTGCTTGAGCTGGTCCGATATCGAACCGAACAGCGACGGCGAAACCGCCATGTAGAAGGCACGGATCGCCTTGGAATCGCCGATGGCCTTTTTCAGCTCGTCGAAGCCGGTGCCGCTGGTGGCATCGGCCGGTACGTAGGAAAGGCGGGCAAGGAAGATGTCGAGTTCCTTAGCGTCGATATCGGCCGCCGCGACATGGCTCTCGATCGCCTTCTTTGCGAAGGCGCGAAATTCGTCGTCGCTCATCTTGGTTCGCGACGTGCCGATGATCCTGGTCGGCTCCGAGAACTGGTGGTCGCGCTGGCGATAATAGAGCGCCGGCAGGAGCTTGCGTTCCGACAGATCGCCGGTGCCGCCGAAGATGATGAAGTCGAACGGGTCGACGGGGATGATCTGGCTGGTCATGCTTCGTCCGATCTCGCGCTACCTTCGCCCGCCAACCCGGCTGGGTCGGGCCGTTGGTCATTATGCGCTAACAACACTGCCGCCATGCGACGGGAGCCGGTATAATCTAATCGATTTAATTTGACTAGGGTTATGGTGTCACAGCATCGTGTGGGAGACTGGTCCAGCACGGGTACTGTTCATTGCGCAATAGTGCCGTCACTATCACGCCCCGCCGAGATAGGGCGCATTTGCCGGAAGACCACGGGAGACTTGCAATGGACGGACATCTTTCGAGCACGGTTGCGGAGGGCCGCAGCTTTCGCCAGATCATTGGCGGCAAGGCGGTTGATGCCGTTTCCGGCCTGCGCATCGATGTCGTGGCTCCTTCGGATGGCCAGGTTTTCGCATCCATTCCGGCTTCCGGACAGGCCGACGTCGACCTGGCGGTGGCCAGCGCGCGCCGCGCCTTCGAGGACGGTCCCTGGGCGAGGATGCCGGCGGTGGAACGCGGTCGCTGCCTGACCCGGGTGTTCCAGCTGGTCGAAAAGCACGGTGCCGAGCTGGCGGCGCTGGAATCGCGCGACACCGGCAAGCCTGCGCGCCAGGGCAAGGCCGATGTTGCCGCCACCATGCGTTATTACGAATTCTACGGCGGCGCAGCCGACAAGATCCATGGCGACACCATTCCCTTCCTGGATGGCTATACCGCGCTTACGCTACGCGAGCCGCATGGCGTCGTCGCCGGCATCATTCCGTGGAACTATCCGTTGCAGATCCTGGCGCGTGTCGCCGGTGCAGCACTTGCCATGGGCAACACGCTGGTTGTGAAGCCGGCCGAGGACGCCTCCCTGACCACCATCCGCATGGCCGAGCTGGCTCTGGAGGCCGGAATCCCGGAAGGCGTCTTCAACGTCATCACCGGCTACGGCCGCAAGGCGGGTGCGCTTTTGTCCGGCCATCCCGATGTCGACTACGTCACCTTCACCGGCTCTCCGGCCACCGGCACGGCGATCCAGCAGGCAGCGGCAATGCACAATCGCGGCGTCACCATGGAGCTCGGCGGCAAGTCGCCGCAGCTGGTCTTTGCTGATGCCGACCTCGAAAAAGCCGTGCCGGTGCTGGTCAACGCCATCATCCAGAATGGTGGCCAGACCTGCTCTGCCGGCAGCCGTGTGCTGGTGGAGCGGCCGGTCTATGACGAGGTCGCCAAGGCGCTTGCCGAGCGCTTCTCGAAGCTGGTCGCCGGTCCGCACGATGCCGATCTCGATCTTGGCGCGTTGATCAATTCACGCCAGCAGGCGCGCGTCGCCGGCATGGTGGCCGACGCAGAAAAGGCCGGCATTCCGGTGCTGGCGCGCGGTTCGGTCGACAAGGCAGCACCGGCCAGCGGTTATTATTTCGCGCCGGCGCTGTTCGGTTCCGTCGACCCTGCCTCCACCATTGCGCAGGAAGAGGTGTTTGGCCCGGTTCTCACCTTGTTTGCCTTCGACGGCGAAGACGAGGCGGTGAAGCTCGCCAATGGCACCGATTTCGGCCTCGTCGCAGGGATCTGGACCAGGGACGGCGCGCGCCAGCACCGGTTGGCCAAGCGGGTGCGTTCCGGCCAGGTGTTCGTCAACGGTTACGGCGCCGGCGGTGGCATCGAGCTGCCCTTCGGCGGTTTCAAGCGCTCCGGCCACGGCCGCGAGAAAGGCTTCGAGGCGCTGTACGATATGTCGGCGACCAAGACGGTCGTGTTTAATCACGGGTAGGGCGCGTTCCGCGCTTTAACGTGGCGTTGCAGGGGGCGGCCATCTCCCGCAGACGGGAATTTCTGCACAAGGACAAAACATGCGTTTGAAAGACAAGGTTGCGATCATCACCGGCGCCGCTTCCGGATTCGGCGAAGGCATGGCCAGGCGCTTTGCCGAGGAGGGAGCCAAGGTGGTGGTGGCCGACCTGAACGCCAGGGGCGCCGAGCGCGTGGCCGCCGAAATAGGTGCCTCGGCGATCGCCGTCGCCAGCGACGTTTCCAGCCGCTCGGAAGTCGAAGAGATGGTCTATGCCGCCAAGAATACCTTCGGCCGCGTCGACATCATGGTCAACAATGCCGGCTACACCCATCGCAACGGCGACATGCTGGCGGTGGACGAGGCGACTTTCGACCTGATTACCGCCGTCAACATGAAGGCGATCTACCACGCCACGGTCGCGGTGGTGCCGATCATGGAGCGGCAGGGCGGCGGCGTCATCCTGACCACGGCCTCGACCGCCGGCCTGCGGCCGCGTCCGGGGCTGACCTGGTACAACGCTTCCAAGGGCTGGGCGATCACCGCCACCAAGTCGATGGCTGTGGAACTGGCGCCGAAGAATATCCGCGTCAACTGCCTCTGTCCGGTCGCTGGCGAAACCGGGATGCTGGCCCAGTTCATGGGCGAGGACACGCCCGAGCTGCGCGCCAAGTTCCGCGCCTCCATTCCGCTCGGCCGCCTGTCGACGCCGCTCGACATCGCCAATGCCGCGCTGTGGCTGGCATCCGACGAAGCCGAATTCATCACCGGCGTTGCGCTGGAGGTGGATGGGGGAAGATGTATCTGAGAGCGCTACGCTTCTCCTCCTACCGCAAGGGGAGAAGAAACGCCGTCACCCGCGGTTGAGAAAACCCTGATAGATCCAGCCGCGCTTGTTCTGGTAGACGATCTCGCACCATTTGTGCTTGCCGCAGGAGATCACGTCGACGCTGGCCTTGGCCGGTACCGTGGCAATGACGCCGGCACCTTTCTTCGGGCCTGAACGCATCGTCACCGAGCGCAGGATCGTGCCATTGCCGCTTGCCGTGGCTGGTGCCGCATCCTGCTCGGGTTCTTCCGCGGCTGGAATGCCGGCGGTCGATTCCGCTTTCGCCTTCGCGGGCTTTGCCTGTGGCACCGGCGCTGCCTTGGCCAGCACGGCTTGCGCAGGTGAGCTTGTGTCTTCCGGCTCGGCAAAAGCCTGTTCGGTGGTCGGCTCGTCTTCGGCGTCCTCCGCGTCGTCCTGACCTGGCTTGGCGACGACGACGGATTTCGCGGCTTCCTGGATCGCGGCAGCCGTCTGCGGCTTTGGGGTATTGGAAGGCACAGCGCTCGCAGCTGCGGTCTGCACGGCGGTCGGCTTGACCTGTGCACCCTTCGCGGTGGTGACTGCCGGCTCGGCAGGCTTCTGTTCGGCAACCTGTGCGGGTTCAGCGTTCTGCTCGGAAGCTGCAGCTTCGGAGGCGACTGGATGTTTGGCGAAAGCCTGCCGCTCGCCCGATGGCAGCGCCAGCCACAGAGCGGTGCCGGCCACGCTGAGCAGCGCCATGGTGCCGACGGCTGCGATCACCAGATGGGAATGCGCTCCGACTTTCTGCCAGAAGGACGGCTTTGTATTATAGCCGAACTGCATCGAAATGCGGTGCGGCCTGGATGCTCCGAAACCGAGAGGCCGTTTCAAAACGGCCTCCATCGGGCGCTTTGGGCTCGATAGCCTGAGGTGTCGACGGTCCCGCGCTCAGCGAAACAAAACTGAACCAACTTGAGCATCTGAGGTTCTGGTTACCCCTGAACACGGCCGACGTTCTTCGATCAAGGGCAGCGCCGTGATCAGCGTCGGTCCCGAAATCCCTCCAGGCGATACGAAGCTCCGATTTCGCAATGCCCAGTCTGGATCATCTGGCAGACGATTGTGGCATCTATGCGCCTTTCAAGCTTAAACGACAACCGTTCCCCCCAAACTTATATGCAGATTTTGTCATGGGAGCCGGTTCAGGCGCATTTTGCGCTATGTGAGTAAGTGTATGCTTACATTGCGATGGAGGTTTTGCGAATCAGTTCGAAGCTGCAAGCGGACAGGCGAAGCAGCGTATCCTCGGTTATTCGCTGCAATGTCCGTGTAATCTAGCAGGGTTAGCAGCCGGGCAGGGACGCCAAACGGGATTCGCCATGCCTTCTCATTTCACTCGTGCTGCATGCACAGCTGCTGCGCTTGCCGCAGCGACCTTCCTCGTCGGCTGCGCTTCCGACATCATGAAGAATTATGTCGGCCGGCCAATCTCGGAGGTCATCATCGACTATGGCCCGCCATCGACCGTGCTCGATCTCAGCCGTGACGAGCGCGCCTACCAATGGCGCAAGGTCTCGACCAATGTCGTGGCGGGTTCGACCAGCGGCGAGATCAAGGACACAAGACGCGTCACACGTTACGAGGAGACGGTGACGCCGGGTTATGTCGAAGAGCAGGAGTGTTTCTACACATTCTACGCGCGGCGCTGGGGCCAGGGCTGGTATGTCACCAGCTTCCGCAAGCCGAAGCTGGAATGTGAGTAAGGGTTTTCGACGTTTCTGAAAAGCGCCGCCGGATGGCCAGAGCCCAAGGCGGCGCCAACCCAGAGCCTGGGTGAGAGGGACAATGCGTATTCTGCTGCTCGAAGACGAGCCGGAGATGGCTTCGGTGCTGAAGACGGCGCTGGAGCGCCGGCATGTCATCGTCGATCACGTCGCCACCATTGCCGACGCCGAGGCCGCTGCGGCCTTCGGTCCCTATGATGCGCTGGTCCTCGACCGTCGGCTGCCGGACGGCGAGGGGCTCGACCTGATCCCGAAGCTGCGGGCCAGCCGCGTCGACGCGCCGATCCTGATGCTGACGGCGCTTGGCGGGCTGGACGACCGTGTTGCCGGGCTTGACGGCGGCGCCGACGATTACCTGGCCAAACCCTTCGCCGTCGAGGAACTGATGGCGCGGCTGCGTGCCCTGCAGCGCCGGCCAGCGACCCTGCGCTCCGAACTTACCGTGGTCGGGCGCCTGACCTATGACTTCCATCATCGCGAAGCGATGGTGAACAACAAGCCGCTCGAACTGCTGCGCCGCGAACAACTGGCCCTGGAGGCCTTGATCCGCCGGCCCGGCCGTGCCGTGCTGCGCTCGACGCTTGAGGAATCGGTCTATGCCATGGACGACGAGATCGGCTCCAACGCCCTGGATTCCCATCTCTCGCGACTGCGGCGCAAACTCGACGAGGTCGATGCAGGTGTGGAAATCCGGGCGATCCGCAATCTCGGCTATCTGCTGCGTGCCGTGACATGAAAAAGAGGCCGCGTCCGCGTTCGCTGCAATGGGTGCTGGTGCGCAGGCTGATCCTGCTGCAGGCAGCTATGCTGCTCGTTTTCCTCGGCTTGCTCACCCTGGTGCTTTTCATCGCGCAGCCGCGCCTGCTGGTCGACAATGAAGAGGCGGCTGTTATCGTCGGCGAGGCGTTGAGCCGCGACGGCAGCGGCCAGCTTGTGCTCAGGGAGACCGACGAGCTCAAGGAGTTTCGCCGCAGTTTTCCGAACCTGTGGTTCGTGGCGCGCGACCAGAACGGCCAGGAACTGCGTCAGGGCAATGTGCCTGCGGTCTATGCCGGCGGTGGCGACGGCTTGCTGAAGAGTGTCGATCGTGCCGCCCTGAATTTTGCGCAGAACGATCTGCGTCCGGCGGCCACTTACGCCAATCTGGATACGCCGGCCGGGCGTGTCGGCGTGATCGCCTCCACCTTGTCCTCGCGCGCGGAGAACGATGGCGTCGAGGTCAATATCGACCTGCAGATCGAGTTGGCGCGCTATCCCGACGGTACCACCAACTGGCTGCGCGTCGGCCCGGTTCTGGTTATCCTCACGATTGTGCTGCTGCTGCCGATCGTCGTCGTCATGGGCTTCACAACGCTGGTGACGACGCCGGCGGTTGTGCGCCGTTCACTCGCCGGGCTGGTCGCCACCGCTGAGGAAGCCAGTGCCATCGACATCGACAATCGTGCCGTGCAATTGCCGACCGAAGGTGTGCCGCAGGAGGTGGCGCCGCTGGTGCAGGCGTTCAATCGCGCGCTTGCCAGGCTTGGCGAAGGTTATGAGAAGCGTAATCGTTTCCTTACGGATGCTGCGCATGAATTGCGCACCCCGATCGCCATCATGCGCACGCGCGCCGAACTGCTGCGCGAGGATCCGGAGAGCCGCAAGCTGCTGAAGGACATCGAGCGCCTGTCACATCTGGCGCAGCAGTTGCTCGACAGCCAGGTGATCGATCATTCATCCGGCAAGCGCGAAGTGGTCGACCTGGTCGATCTCGCCAGGAACCTGGCCGCCGATTTCGCGCCACTTGCGCTGGAGGCCGGTTACGAGCTGTCGTTCGAGCCGGCCGAGGGCAAGGTGCCCGTCACCATCCGGCAGCAGCAGATCGAACGTGCGGTCGCCAATCTCCTGCGCAACGCCATCGAACATGGCGGCGGTTCGGGCACCATCACTGTTCTCGTCGACGACAAGGGCGGGCTGGAGATTCAAGACGAGGGGCCGGGCATTCCGCAGGCCGAGCGCGAGCGCGTGTTCGAGCCGTTCTACCGGCTGCGGCCGCGGTCCACCGGTGCGGGGCTTGGCCTCAACCTTGTCCGCGAGATCGCACGCCTGCACGGCGGCACCATCGAAATCCTCGATGGCGCCTGGATTGGCACCCATATCCGGCTGCAGCTGCCGCTGGCGGCAACGGTCAAGCCTGCGGTCAAATCCGGTCGCGCAGCGCGAACCAGTTGAGCGCCAGGAACAGCAGCGGCGCGCGGAAGCGGCGTCCGCCTGGGAAGGGCGGTATCTTCAATTCCTCGATCAGCTTCAGGCGATCGCGATTGCCCGACACCGTCTCGGCATAAAGCTTGCCGAAGAAATTCGACAGCATGACGCCATGGCCGGAATAGCCGCCGATGGAGAGAACATTCGGCATCACTTCGCGCACGAAGGGCTTGCGCGGCACGGTAATGCCGACATAGCCGCCCCAGCCATGCGTGATCTCGACATCCTTCAGGGCCGGATAGATCTCGGTTATCTGCTTGCGGATGTGGATCTGGATGTCCTTCGGGTCGTTGACCGCATAGACCTCACGCCCGCCGAACAGCAGCCGGTTGTCCTTCGACTTGCGGAAATAGCGCACCACGAAGCGGGAATCGTCGACCGACTCGCCGCCGGGCAGCACCTTCAGTTCGTCGCCCAGCGGCACGGTCGCGCCGATGAAGGAGCCGATCGGCATGATATGCGAGGCACTGACCGGTTCGAGGTCACCGCCATAGGCATTGGCGGCGAGCAGGCACTTGTCGGCGGTTATCGTGCCGCGTGCCGTCGTCACCTTCACCTTGCCGCCTTGCGCCGAGATGTTGGTGGCCTGCGTGTTTTCGAAGACATGCGCGCCGGCGGAAGCGGCCGCGCGTGCCGTGCCGATCACCAGCTTCAGTGGATGGATATGGCCGGTGCCGGTGTCACGGCTGCCGCCGTAATAGAGTGTGGAGCCGAGCCGCTCTGCCGTCTCCCTGGCATCCATGAATTTGATGTGCGGATAGTCGAAGCGCGTTGCCATGATCTCGGCATGCGCCTTGTAGTCGTCGACATAGCGCGGCTTGTGCGCCACCGACAGCTGGCCGGGCATGTAGTCGATCTCGATGCCGTTGGCCGCGGAGAAGTCGAGGAGATGCGCCTTGGCTTCCTCGGCAAGGTCGAACAGCGCCCTGGCGCGCGTGAGGCCATATTCGCCTTCCAGCTCTTCCGCCCAGGCGCGTTGGCCCGTGCCCATCTGGCCGCCATTGCGGCCGGACGCACCGTCGCCGAAACGATAGCTTTCGATCAGCACCACATCGGTGCCGGCCTTGGCCAGATGCACGGCTGCTGAAAGACCGGTGAAACCGCCGCCGATGATGACGACATCGGCCTGCCTGTCACCGTCCAGCGCAGGATATTCAGGACGTGGGCCGGCGCTGTCCTCATACCAGGAGCGGCCGGGGGAAATGGGGGATTGGTAGGGCATGGCACCTTCGGAAGGGAGTAGGGGAGTAAGGGAATAGGGGAGTATGTGAGCAGGTGCCAATCGCTTGAGAGTTTGCGGATTAACAGGCGCAATAGTCCCCTACTCCCCTGCTCTCTTAGACGTTGAGCAGCAGATACTCCCGCTCCCACGGGCTGATCACTTCCATGAAGGTCTCGAATTCCGCACGCTTGATCGCCGCATAGGTGGCGGCGAAGGTGCGGCCGAGCATGGCGGCCAGTTCTTCGTCGCCCTCGAACAGGTCGACGGCTTCGAGCAGGCCGCGCGGCAGGTCGATCTCGTCCTCGTTGGCCGTGGTCAGCACCGGCGGCTCGGCCTGCAGCTTGTTGTTGATGCCGATCAGGCCACAGGCCAGCGACGCGGCGAGCGCCAGATAGGGGTTGGCGTCCGACGACGGGATGCGGTTTTCCACGCGCCGTGCATTCGGGTCCGAACGCGGCACGCGGAAGGCGGTGGTGCGGTTGTCGTAACCCCATTTGTTGTTGACGGGGGCCGACGCTGCCTGGGTGAGGCGGCGGTACGAGTTCACATAGGGCGCAAACATCACCAGCGCGTTCGGCACATGCTTCTGCATACCGCCGATGAAATGGAAGAAGGCTTCCGTCTCGGTGCCGTCTTCGGCCGAGAAGATGTTCCTGCCGGTCTTCTTATCGACGATCGACTGGTGGATGTGCATGGCCGAACCCGGCTGGCCCTGGATCGGCTTGGCCATGAAGGTGGCATAGACGTCGTGCTTCAAAGCGGCTTCGCGCAAGGTGCGCTTGAACAGGAAGACCTGGTCGGCGAGTTCGATCGGGTCGCCATGGCGCAGGTTGATCTCGAGCTGGCCCGCACCTTCCTCATGGATCAGCGTGTCGATCTCGAGGCCCTGCGCCTCGGAGAAGTGGTAGATGTCGTCGATCAGCTCGTCATATTCGTTGACGCCGGCAATGGAGTAACCCGAGCCACCGGCGATCGGCCGGCCCGATCGGCCGACCGGCGGGGTCAGCGGATAGTCCGGGTCCGGGTTCTTGCGCACCAGGTAGAATTCGATCTCGGGCGCGACGACGGGTCTCAGGCCGTGGCGGTCATAGGCGGCGACCACGCGCTTCAGCACGTTGCGCGGCGTGAATTCGACGGCGCGGCCGTCCTGGTGGACGAGATCGCAGATGACGGCGGCGGTCGGGTCTTCTTCCCACGGCACTGCCGTCAGTGTCGAAAGGTCCGGCACCAGCTTCAGGTCGCCATCGTCTTCCGGATATTCGAAACCGTTGCCGTCTTCCGGATACTGGCCGGAAATCGTCATCATGAACGGCGCCGAAGGCAGCGCCAGCGACGTGTTGGAGGTGAATTTGGAAGACGGCATCATCTTGCCGCGGGCAACACCGGCCTGGTCGGGTGTGATGCATTCGATGTCTTCGATGCCGCGCGATTCCAGCCAGACGCTCGCCTCCTTGAAGCTCTTCACTCCTCTGAGATTTTTCAGAAAGGCAGGCGCACGGGTTCGCGTCCCCCGGCTCGACGGACGGACTTCCTTCTTGGCAGGCGGCATCAATCACCAGATTGTGGTTGCAGATCACCGAGTATAGCCGGGGCCCCGGAAGGAAGAAAAGGGGGGCGCACGCCGGTTTTTGCTGGCCCATACATTCCAAATGGCTGGTTTTGGGCCGTTTTTGGCCCGATGCGCCCCTTGTGTACCGGGTTCCGGTCGAGCGCATGCCGCTAGAGCGTTTCCGTTTTTTCACGGAAACGCGGAAACGCTCTAAGTTCTGTTTTCGCCGCATTTTGTAACGCCAAGTGATTCCACTTGACTACAAAATGCTCTGTCGCAAAACCACTGCACACATGGCGCGACATGCTTTAAATCAGCATCATGACCAGCCTCACCACCATTGGTTTCGATGCCGACGACACACTGTGGCAGAACGAGCAGTTCTTCCGGCTGACGGAGCGTCATTTTGCCGAACTGCTCTCCGATCACGCCGAAAAGGAGCATCTGCTGGAGCGGCTCCTGGAAGCCGAAAGGCGCAATCTCGGCACCTATGGTTTCGGCATCAAGGGCTTCACGCTGTCGATGATCGAGACGGCGATCGACGTCACCGGCGGCAAGGTGCCGAGCGAAGTCATCGGCAGGATCCTGGCGGCCGGGCGCGAGATGCTGAGTCACCCGATCGAGACGCTGCCACATGTGCACGACACGCTGGAGATGCTGGCCGGCGGCTATCGGCTGGTGCTGATCACCAAGGGCGACCTGTTCGACCAGGAGCGCAAGCTCGCCCAGTCCGGCCTCGGCGATTTCTTCCAGGCCGTCGAGATCGTGTCCGACAAGTCGCGCCCGACCTATGAGCGCATCTTTGCGCGTCACGGCGATGGCGCCGAGCATGCGATGATGGTGGGCAATTCGCTGAAATCGGACGTCGTTCCGGCGATCGAAGCGGGCAGCTGGGGCGTTTTCGTGCCGCACGAGCTGACCTGGGTGGTCGAGCATGTCGAAGCGCCGAAGGCTGCACCACGCTTCCGCGAGATCGGCCATCTTGGCGAGTTGCCGGGACTGCTTTCCGAGATCGGCAAGTAGTGGTGGCTGCAGCGTTTCCGTTCTTTCACCAAAACGCGTAAACGCTCAACCCTTTGTTTCTGCGCGATTCCGGACGGAAACCGCTGCGCACTTCCCGGAATTGTCTTGGAGCGTTTCCGTTTTTCACGGAAACGCGGAAACGCTCTAAGTTTTTGTTTTCGCCGCATTTTTGTGAAACCAAGTGATTCCACTTGGCTACAAAATGCTCTAGCGCGGCTGGGAATGCCTGGCGCTGCTCTTCAGCGTTTCGATGATCTGTTGCAGCCGGTCGGGCGTGATCGGCTTGGCCACCACGAAATCCACCGTGCGCGGCAGCGCAAGGCTCTCCACCGTTCCCGCACGGTTGGAAAGGAAGACAACGCATGGTGCCGATCTGCCCATCATCCCGCGGATGGCCACAACACCTGAAAGCACCGCGTCGCAATCGCTGTTTTCCGGTCCGCCATCCAGCACCACGGCTCCGGGAATGACATCCGTCAATGCCGATGGCGCCGTCTCTGGCGATTCTGCGATCGCCTTCAGCCCGCTCTGCTCGATGATCCTGGAAACGACGATGCGGTTGATCTGAGATCGGCTGACGACCAGCACCTTGCTGAAATCCAGCCTCGGGCCGCCCCTTGCCGGGGCGGATTCGTCAACAACCGTCATATCGTTCTCGTCTCGTTGCAGGAGAGTGGACGCGCCCTGCGTGTCCAAATTCAATGCTAGGTTGTGCCTCGGCTTGACAATGGGTTGAGCCCTTCGCGTATGTCAAGCATACGGCTGTACTAGCCGGCCTGTTTGCACATCACAATAATATTAGTGGTAACTATGCAACTAAAGTCGCAGGCCGTTGCCCGATAAAAGCATGCGTAAAACAAAAAACCGCCCCGCGATGATCCGCGGGGCGGTTTTTGCTTTTTTGTGGGTAAGTCTTGACTGTCGTCAGCCGTGACTTTGCTGGGTCACGATGACCGGGATCAAAAGATCACCCCAGTTGCCGTCGCCGCCATGGTGGCGGGCCGAACGGACCAGTTCGACCGAAACGCCCGCTTCGACAGCCTTCATCACCGACTGGTTGAGGCGGTGCAGGTCGTTGGCGACGATGCGGATCACCGCCTGCTGGTCGGCGCTCATGGTGGTGGCCTGTTCCTCGGCTCTTTCCTTGACACGGGTGCGCGGTGCCATCGTTCTTCTCCTCGAATGTTCCTTCGCCTTCTGAGGCGGTTCCTCTGTTGCCGCCCCGGCGCCAAGGCGCCAGGGGTACTGTGCTTGCCGGTTTATTCGGCGGCCGGGCGGAACTGTTCGTGCTCGGTCGAGTCGTGCATGGCGGTGGTCGACGACTTGCCGCCGGTGATCGCCATCGAGACGGCGTCGAAGTAGCCGGTGCCGACTTCGCGCTGGTGCTTGGTGGCGGTGTAGCCATTGGCCTCGGCTGCGAATTCCGCTTCCTGCAGTTCCGAATAGGCCGCCATCTGGCGATCCTTGTAGCCGCGTGCCAGCTCGAACATGCCGAAGTTGAGCTGGTGGAAGCCGGCCAGCGTGATGAACTGGAACTTGTAGCCCATCGCGCCCAGCTCACGCTGGAATTTGGCGATCGTCGCGTCGTCGAGGTTCTTTTTCCAGTTGAACGACGGCGAGCAGTTGTAGGCCAGCTTCTTGCCCGGATGCGCCTTGTGCACGGCTTCCGCGAACTTCCTGGCCTGGGCGAGGTCCGGCTTGCCGGTTTCCATCCAGATGAGGTCGCAATGCGGCGCATAGGCGATGGCGCGGGCGATGCACGGCTCGATGCCGTTCTTCACCTGGTAGAAACCTTCCACCGTGCGGCCTGCGTCCTTGTCGACGAAGGGCTGGTCGCGCTCGTCGATGTCGGAGGTGAGCAGCTTGGCGGCCTCGGCGTCGGTGCGGGCGACGATCAGCGTCGGCACGCCCATGACGTCGGCGGCAAGCCGCGCTGCATTCAGGTTGCGGATATGTGCCGCGGTCGGGATCAGCACCTTGCCGCCGAGATGGCCGCACTTCTTTTCAGAAGCCAGCTGGTCCTCGAAGTGAACGCCCGCGGCGCCGGCTTCGATGAAGGCCTTCATGATTTCGAAGGCATTCAACGGTCCGCCGAAACCGGCTTCCGCGTCGGCGACGATCGGCGCGAACCAGGTGTCGACCGAAAGGCCCTTGCCTTCGGAGGTCTCGATCTGGTCGGCGCGCTGCAGTGTGCGGTTGATGCGCTTGGCGAGTTCCGGCGCGGCATTGGCCGGATAGAGCGACTGGTCCGGATACATGGCGGAAGCCGTGTTGGCGTCCGCCGCGACCTGCCAGCCCGACAGATAGATCGCCTTCAGCCCGGCGCGGACCATCTGCATGGCCTGGTTGCCGGACAGCGCGCCAAGCGCGTTGACGAAGTCTTCCTCGTGGATGAGCTTCCACAGGCGGTTCGCGCCCATTTCGGCAAGGCTGTACTTGATCTGTACGGAGCCGCGCAGCCGCTTCACATCCTCCGGCGAATAGGGCCGCTCGATGCCGTCGAACCGGCCTTCAGCGGCCGAAGGGACGAGGTTGTAAAAATCGGTCATTGTCTGCTCCGCTTCACAAATTGCGTTTCGCGAAACCGCCTTGCTTTCGTCAGTTGATGGCGATCTCCCTGTGACCTGATTTACACTGCGCTGCGAAATCAGCCAGTGAATTCGCGATTTTCGCTGGAAAATAAGGGAAAATCTGTGTTGTGTTTGACAATGTCACGCTGTAAATTTGTAAAGTATGTAAATATCACTCCGTTCCTTGGGTTGAAAAAAAATTTACAGGAGGGTGGCGGTGCCGAATTTCTGGAACTTCCTCGCTGGCGCTAGCCTGGGCGCGATAGGTGCGGTCTTTTTGCCCCATGTTATGGGGACGATTTTTCGTGAGCGGTGGCTGGAGGAGCAAGCTCGCCTTATGGGATTGACCTTGGAAGGTAACGGTTCCCGCATGGTGGCTGCGTCGTTCTCCATCGTGTGTATGTTCGCTGGCGTCAGGTTGATGCAGACGGTCCGGTTTCCGCAGCGCTGGGACAGTGTTTCGGAGATGGGATGGTGTGTGTTGATTGCCGCGGCCATCGGCTCCGCTCTTTTTGTTCGCAGGGCGCCGGCATCCAAATTCGTTCTCGTGTTGAGCCTGATCGGCCTCACCGCGATGACCGTAGTGACTACTCAAGGACGGAATGACGGAACTCCGGGAGATAGCCTCGGCTCCCCGTCAGCCCTGAACTCTCCCGCGACGACCGACTGACCGCCATGGCTGAGCAGAAGATCTTCGCCGGGCCGCGCATCCGCCGCATCCGCAACCAGAAGGGGCTGACCCAGACGGCGATGGCCGAGGGGCTGGGCATCTCGCCGTCCTATCTCAACCTGATCGAGCGCAACCAGCGTCCGCTGACGGTCCAGCTCCTCCTCAAGCTGGCTTCCGTCTACAAGGTCGAGCCGGATGAATTGCAGGGAGAGGCGCGCGGGTCGATCTCGGCCTTGCGCGAGGTCTTCACCGATCCGCTGCTGGCCGGCGAACTGCCGGGCGACCAGGAGCTGGTCGAGATCGCCGAGGCAGCTCCCAATGCGGCGGCGGCCGTCATCAAGCTGTTCCGCGCCTATCGCGAACAGGCCGAGCGGCTGTCGGACCTGACCGAACTGCTTGCCCGCGAAGGCCATACCACGGCGCTTTCCGGCGCACGCCTGCCGATCGACGAGGTGCATGAGGTTTTCGAGCGCAGGCCCAATCATTTCCCGGCGCTCGAGGAAGAGGCGGAGGCGTTCACGACTTTGCTCAATTCGGGGCTCAACCCCGGCGACGACCTGTTCGGCGCCCTGAAGGAATGGCTGCGGCGCGAACACGGCATCGTCGTCAAGGTGTTGCCTGTCGCGACGATGCCCAACTGGCGGCGGCGCTATGATCGTCATTCGCAACGGCTGTTCCTGTCGGAACGGCTGTCGCCATTCGACCAGCTGCGCGAGGTGGCGATGGAAGCGAGCCTCATCCGCATGCAGGTGGCGGTGGCGGCCGAGATCGCGGCGCTCAAACTGTCGTCCGACGAGGCGAGGCGATTGGCCCGCTTCGAGCTCGGCCGCTATGCCGCGCATGCGCTGATGATGCCGTACCAGGCCTTTCTTTCCGCAGCCCAGCGCGCCCGCTACGACGTCGACGTGCTGCGTTCGCGCTTCAGCGTCTCCTTCGAGCAGGCTGCCAACCGGCTGACCATGTTGCAGCGCGCCGGTGCTGCCGGCGTGCCGTTCTTCATGCTCGAGGTCGACAATGCCGGCAACCGTTTCCGCCGTGCCGGCGCGCAGGGCTTTCCACGCAGCCGTTTCGGTGGCGGCTGCCCCAAGCTGCCGGTCCATGCCGCCTTCACCCAGCCAGGCCAGATCTTCGTCGAGGCGGTCGAGATGCCGGACGGCGCAGAGTTCCTCACCGTCGCGCGCACGCTGGAGGGGCCGCAGGGCGCCTTCTCGGAACGGCCGCGCCGCACCGCCATCCTGCTTGGCTGCGACGTCGCCTTCCGTGACGAGATCGTCTACGGCGCAGCGCTTCCGGCACTGGCTTTGGGCGGCAAGAGCGGCGCGGTGAAGGCAACGCCGGTCGGTCCCGCCTGCCGGCTATGCGAACGCTCCGGCTGCCTGTCGCGCGCCGAGCCACCGGTCACCCGCCCACTGGGGCTGGACGAGATGGTCACTGGCCTAAGCGCTTTCGATTTTCAGTAGCTAGCGGTGCGGATCTTCATCCATAGATTGTAGGCGCTGGTCCCGGTTGTGCCGCGGACGAGGGTGAGGGGAACTCCAATGATCAGACATTCCGCCGCTGTTGCGGTAGTCGTTTGCGCATGCGCGCTGGCGCCATCGGTGCGGGCGGAGAAGGCCGCCGCTTATTTCTCCGACTAGGCCGATTACAATGAAAAGGCGCAGGCGCTGCTCGACAAGATCGAGCCGATCACCGGTCTGGTGAACTTGCCCAACGGCGTCAATCTGGACCTCAAGGACAAGTTCTATTTCGTCAATGCGGAAGATGCACGCGTGGTCCTGGCCGAAGCCTGGGGCAATCCGCCAGAGTCGGTTTCCGATGCCGCCGGCATGATTTTCCCCGGCAAGGCATCGCCTCTGGCTGAAACCTGGGGGATCGAACTGCGACCGGACCTCATTGGCTATGTCAACGACGAGGATGCTGCGTCGATCGACTACAATGAGTTGCTCGCTTCCATGAAGTCGGACACGCAGGCCGGGAACGAGGAGCGCACAAAAGCTGGTTACCAGCCCATCACCCTGATCGGCTGGGCCCAGCCGCCGAAATATGATGCCGAAAACAAGCGGCTTTACTGGGCAAAGGAGCTGAAATTCGGCAGCGATGCAAAGAACACGCTGAACTATGACGTCCGCTTCCTGAATCGTGATGGCGTGCTGGTGATGAGTTACATTGCCTCGATCGATCAATTGCCGGCGGTCAACAGCAGCCTGCCGGACGTGTTGAGCAGTGTCAGTTTCGAACCAGGCAAACGGTATTCGGATTTTGTTCCCGGCGCCGACAAGGTGGCGGCCGTCGGCATCGGCGGACTGATCGCCGGCAAGGTCGTGGCAAAGACAGGCCTGTTCCTGGTTGCGCTGGCGCTGCTGAAGAAGTTCGGCATTGTCTTGTTGCTGCCGCTCGCCTGGGTGTGGCGCAAGATCCGCGGCACGGCTTGAGAAAGAGGGGGTAACCCTGCTGGATCGATGGGGTCCGGCTTTCGCACAATCGCTGCGGCTGGATTTCTTCCATCCTTTTGCCGGCTCCAGCGTCCTGCCATTTTGTCAGGATCGCTTCAGCAGAGATGGCATATTAGCCGCCGCTGACATTGACGCTTGCCTGCTCTGTCCGCATTTTCCCGCGCGACCTAGAGCGTTTCCGTTTTCCACGGAAACGCGGAAACGCTCCAAGTTTTTGTTTTCGCCGCATTTTTGTAACGCCAAGTGATTCCACCTGGCCACAAGATGCTCTGGCGTAACCGGTGAGGGTACCGATGGCTGCTACCGATCGTCCCGTGCGGCGCTGGTTGAAGCGTATCGCTCTTGTCGTGGTCGCGGTTCTGATCCTCGTGGTCGCTCCCGCTGCCGTCATCCTTTATCCGACCTTCAAATCCTATCCGCAGGTGAAGTTTCCGCAGGCTGTGTCGCAGGCCGAGAGGAACCGGCAGGACCTTGATCTCCTGCAGCGCCTGCCCGAGGTCGAACGCAGTTTCACCAATGAGACCCGTTCGGCATTCAACGCCGCGATGGCGGATCTCTCAGCCCGTGCGCCTGATCTGGACCGCGCCGGCTTTGCCATGGGTGCCGCGCGTGCCGTGGCCCTGGCCGACAATGGCCACACCAGCGTCATGGCGCTGGTGGGCGGCCATGGCTTCAACGCCCTGCCGGTACGCTTCGGCTGGTTCGCCGACGGGCTGTTCGTGGTGGCGGCGCGCCCTGACCAACGCAGCCTGCTGGGTGCACAGCTCGTCACCTTCGACGGCCATTCGCCGGAACAACTGCTCGAGGGACTGCGTGCCTATGTCGGCGGACCGGCCAATCTGGCGCGCGAGTTGTCGCCGAACCTGCTTGCCTCGCCGGAACTGCTCCATGCTGCCGGCCTTGCCGACAAGGCGGAGTCGGCTGCGTTGGTCCTGCGCCTGCGTGATGGAACGCAGGCCTCGCAAATGCTTGCCACGGAACCGGGCACGCCGGAGCCATTGATCAGGACATTCTGGCCGAAGCGTTATCTGAGCCCGGTTCCGGTGTCCGATGACAACGCTTCCTGGGATCATGTGCTGCAAGGCGTGCCGGTGCCACCGGCGCTGGCGCAACCCGACCGGTTTTTCTGGCATGACTACATGGCCAATGGCAGCGTCCTCTATGTGCAGATCAACCGGGTACGCGACCAGGACGGCAAGTCCCTGCACGGCTATCTCGCCAATGTGCTGGCCGAGGCAAAGGCGCGCCGGATCAGGAACGCCGTGGTGGACCTGCGGTTCAATCCAGGCGGCGACTATACGCAAAGCGCCGACTTCGCGAAGCAGTTGCCCGAGCTTGTGCCGCAGGATGGCAAGGTCCTCATCCTCACCAGTGGAACAACCTTTTCGGCGGCGCTCAGCACCGCGGCGATGTTGAAATATCACGCTGGCGGGCGCGGCATCCTGGTCGGTGAGCCGATGGGCGACAGGTCGAAATTCTGGGGCGAGGGCGGCAACGTCACCTTGCCGAATTCCAGGCTCGCCGTTCGCTACACCACCGCCTATCACGACTGGGAGGACGGCTGCGGCCTGGCGCAGGTCACGACGTGTTTCTTCCTCAACTACGTCTATGGCACCCCGTCCGGTTCGCTGGCCCCCGGCATTCCTGCCGCGCAGACATTCGCAAGCTATGCCGCCGGCGAGGACGCGGTGCTGGCGGAGGCATTGAAGCAGGCAAAGTGATCTGCATCCCGGCCAGTTCGACCTCAATGGGTTTTGCGGCCGGTCCGGTCAGGCATCCGGCAGGAGCCTGGCGATGGCTTCCTCGATCAGCGAGGGGACTCTGGCTGGATCGTCCAGATAGGCGCCTTCCAGCAGGCCATCCGACAGCGCGACAAGCAGGCCGGCCGTGATTGCGGGAGACCGGTCGCCGCTGGCGGCGCACAGTTTGTGCAGGCTGTCGCGATACCATGCACGACGCGCATCCACCGCCCGCCGCACCGCGCTGTCCGGATCGGGATATTCGGCCGCGGCATTGAGGAACACGCAGCCGCGGTAGCCGGCATCGGTCGCAGCGTCGCCGATGCGCCCCAGGATCGCAGCGATCATCTCGCGCGGCTGTCGGGCCGGTAGCGCGGCCACGTAGGCACGCCCCTGCCAGTCCTGCTCTTCGATATGGGCGACGACGAGATCATCCTTCGACGGAAAGTGCTTGTAGAACGTCGCCTTCGCCACACCCGCCTCGGCGATGATGCGGTCGATGCCGACCGCGTGGATGCCTTCGGCATAAAAGAGCCGGCTCGCTGTATCCAGAAGGCGGCGGGCGGGCGGGACGTCGATCATGTCAGCAGTCTTTTGCATGGGGTTGACGCTAGCAGACAGGTCTGTCTATTTCAACAGTAGACAGACCTGTCTGTCTTGTCGATCATCAGGAGAAAGACATGCACTCGACCGATACGTTTGACATCATGCGGCGCTTCAACCAGGCGTTCCAGGAACACCGGCCCGCGCTTCTCGACGACCTCATCGCCGAGGACTGCGTCATGGAATCGATCCAGCCGGCTCCCAACGGCACCCGTTACGAAGGCCGCGAGGCCTGCCTTGCCTTCTGGCACGCCATCGCCGCCGATCGCGTTGCCTGTTTCGAACTCGAGGACATCACCGCGATGGGCGACGACGCCGTCATCCGCTGGCGTTTCAACTTCGGCGACGGCGGCTCGGTGCGCGGCGTCAATCTGATGCGGGTCAGGGACGGGCTGATCGTGGAAGCACTCGGCTATGCCAAGTCGCCCGGACAGGCAGCGCCCTTGCCGGAGTGATCGGACGGCGGTCCCGATTGGAACAACCAATGCGGGCAATCCGGCCCTTGCCTGCATTGGTTCCTTCACGCTCTCTGTGTGCCAAGGGGGCAATTGGAAATCGGCAAATTCTGTCGTCTCCCGCACAATGCGTCGCCTGCGAAAGGGCAATAGTGGGCCATGAACGCCATCGCTCAACCATCGGCATTGCGCGAGGAACGCATTGGCTATCTGCTGGTGTTCCTGTCAGCCCTGATGTGGAGCCTTGGCGGCACGATCGCGCGCTTCATAACGATCGATGACAGCTGGACCGTGGTTTTCTGGCGTTCGGTCTGGGCCGCCGCCTTCCTGATCGCCTTCATGGCATGGCGCGACGGCCCGCGCGGGACCCTGAAACTGTTCCGGGACATGGGGTTGCCGGGTCTCGCGGTCGCCGTCTGTTTCGCCACGGCTTCCACCTGTTTCGTCGTCGCGCTCTCCTACACCAAGGTCGCCAACATCCTGCTCATGCAGGCCGGCGTGCCCTTGCTGGCGGCGCTGCTGAGCTGGATGCTGTTTCGCGAAAAAGTCTCGGCTGCCACCTGGGCGGCGATCGCCGGCGTGATTGTCGGCGTCGCCATCATGGTCTCGGAATCGCTCGGCGGCACCGTGTCGCCGATCGGCGACGGGCTGGCGCTGCTCATCGCCTTCATGTTTTCGGTCGCCACCGTCATCACCCGCCGCTTTGCCCAGGTGCGCATGACGCCGGCCACCTGCCTCGGCACGATCTTTGCCGCGCTTTTTGCTGCTTCGCAGGCCAGCCAGTTCGCGGTTTCGCCGCGCGACATGGGCTTCCTGTTCGCCTTCGGCGTCATCAACCTCGGCGTGGGCCTGGCCTTCTTCGCAACCGGTGCCCGGCTGGTCCCTGCGGCTGTTGCCGCGCTGCTTGGCACATTCGAGCCCATCCTGGGGCCGATCTGGGTCTGGCTCGTGCATGGCGAGGTGCCTTCCGTCCGCACCATGGTCGGTGGTGTCGTCGTCGTTGCCGCGCTGCTCGTCCATATCGGCCTGGAAATGCGGCGTCAGTCGCGGCCGGCGCGCCCCGGCACCACCGGCATCCCGTCGCCTACCTGACACAAACCGAGATTTGATTGTCAGGAGCGATTGGAACATCTTTGCCCATTGACAAGCCTGCTACGCGACGGGCAGGCTGCAAACGCGGCAACAACAAGACAGGCGCATCTTGCCACGTGACAGAGCCGGCCAAACCAGGATCGAGCTTCATCGCCTTGGTCTGCCAATCGGGCAGCCGCGGGCGGTAGTTCCCCCAAGCAGCCATACCGGCTGCATTCCGCCTTTCTATCGCACGCATTCCAGGCACCGCCGTTTTGGCGGCGTGTCGTCCGTTGCCACAACACCAATCGACAATGCATGCCGGATCATGGCCACCGTGCCGTCCGGCAAGGGAACACTGACAAAGGGAGTTTGAATGATGATCCGCAAAGCGATTTTGCTGGCGGCGACGGCCGTGGCGTTGACGTTGCCGACGCTGGGCGCGCAGGCACAGGAGCGCGTCGTCAACGTCTACAATTGGTCCGACTACATCGACCAGTCGATCATTGCCGACTTCACCAAGGAAACCGGCATCAAGGTCGTCTACGACGTCTATGATTCCAACGAGATCCTGGAAACCAAGCTGCTGGCCGGTGGCTCGGGTTACGACGTCGTCGTGCCGACTGCCACGCCGTTCCTGGTGCGCCAGATCGCTGCCGGCGTCTACCAGAAGCTCGACAAGTCGAAGCTGCCGAACCTGAAGAACATGTGGGACGTCGTTCAGGAGCGCGTCGCCGCCTTCGATCCGGGCAACGAATACTCGGTCAACTACATGTGGGGCACCACCGGCATCGGCTACAACACCAAGAAGATCAAGGAAGCGCTCGGCGTCGAGACGATCGACAGCTGGGACACGGTGTTCAAGCCGGAGAATCTCGCCAAGCTGAAGGACTGCGGCGTGATGATGCTGGACTCGCCCACCGACATCCTGCCGACCGCGCTCAACTATCTGAAGATCGATCCGAACTCGAACAAGGCCGAGGACCTCGCCAAGGCGGAAGAGCTGATGCTGAGCATCCGTCCTTCGGTGCGCAAGTTCCACTCGTCGGAATACATCAACGCGCTCGCCAACGGTGACATCTGCCTGGCCGTCGGCTTCTCGGGTGACCTGTTCCAGGCACGCAACCGCGCCCAGGAAGCCAAGGCCGGCGTCGAGATCGCCTATACGATCCCGAAGGAAGGCGCCGAGATGTGGTTCGACCAGATGGCCGTGCCGGCAGATGCCAAGCATCCGGCCGAGGCGCTGGAATTCATCAACTACATGATGAAGCCGGAAGTGATCGCCAAGTCGTCGGACTATGTCTTCTACGCCAACGGCAACAAGGCTTCGCAGCCGCTGATCAACAAGGAGATCACCGGCGATCCCACGATCTACCCCGATGAAGAGGTGATGAAGAAGCTCTTCACCGTCAAACCTTATGACCCCAAGACCCAGCGCACCATCACGCGCATCTGGACCAAGGTCGTTACCGGACAATAAGCACCACCAGAAAACCCCGGCAGCCTGGCTGTCGGGGTTCTTTTCGGGGACCAGGCAACCTCTTCCGTCAGGGGTTGCGTAAAAAACAAGGAGATGGAGCGGTTCGCCGTTTCCGTGAAACGGCAAACTGCTCTGGCGCATCGGTCCGAAAATCGAGATCGGTTTTTGGAAGGCACGCTGCGTGGGTTCAAAGTGTCGGAACGTCCTTTGCCTGTCCGGATGGACACGCGGCGTGCTGACAGAACGGGAGTGGGACAATGAAATCGCTGGGCAGCATCCGCAGGGACTTTGCGCCGTGGAACGATCCGAACGCAAAGCCCTATATCCAGTTTGAAAACGTCACCAAGCGGTTCGGTGACTTTGTCGCCGTCAACAACTTGTCGCTGACCATCTACGAGCGCGAATTCTTCGCGCTGCTCGGCGCATCGGGCTGCGGCAAGTCCACGCTGCTGCGCATGCTGGCGGGCTTCGAACAGCCGACTTCGGGGCGCATCCTGCTCGATGGCGAAAACCTAGCCGGCACGCCGCCCTACCGGCGCCCGGTCAACATGATGTTCCAGTCCTATGCGCTGTTTCCGCATATGACGGTGGAAAAGAACATCGCCTTCGGCCTGAAGCAGGAAGGCATGCCAAAGGCCGATGTCGAAAAGCGCGTCGCCGAGATGCTGAAGCTGGTCAAGCTCGAGCCTTTCGCCAAGCGCAAGCCGCACCAGCTTTCCGGCGGCCAGCGCCAGCGTGTCGCGCTTGCCCGCTCCGTCGCCAAGCGCCCGAAGGTGCTGCTGCTCGACGAGCCGCTCGGCGCGCTCGACAAGAAGCTGCGCGAGGAAACCCAGTTCGAACTGATGGACCTGCAGCAGGAGCTCGGCCTGACCTTCGTCGTCGTCACGCACGACCAGGAAGAGGCCATGACCATGGCCGACCGCATCGCCATCATGGACAAGGGCGAGGTCATGCAGGTGGCCACGCCTGCCGAAGTCTACGAGGCGCCGGCCTCGCGCTTCGTCGCCAACTTCGTCGGCAATGTGAACATGTTCGAAGGCAAGGTCGCCGAGCGCACGGAAAAGAACGCCACCATCACCGGTGCCACCGGCGCGCAGATCCTGGTCGAGAACGCCGGCGATGCCGCTGCTGGTGCCAATGTCGCCTTCGCCATCCGTCCCGAGAAGATCCGCATCTCCTCCGCCAGGCCGGAAGGCTCGACCAACGCGCTGGAAGGGGAGGTTTACGACATCGCCTATCTTGGCGACATGACCGTCTACCACGTCAAGCTGAGCGACGGGCAGATCGTGCGGGCGCAAAGCATGAATGCGGCGCGCATCTCGGACGATCCCTTGACCTGGAATGACCGCGCCTGGGTTTCCTTCCGGCCTGATGCCGGCGTCGTGCTGACACGGTAGGAGGCGATCATGGCGGGTGCTACCCTTTCTGCCACCACCGCAACCGGCGCCGCGCAGGCGCAGGCTGCTCCGCAACAGGCCACCAGCTTCACCGGCAAGCTGGTCATCATCATTCCTTATGTCTTCCTGCTCTTCTTCTTCCTCGTCCCCTTCTTCATCGTCTTCAAGATATCGCTGTCGCAGACCGCGATCGCCATGCCGCCCTATACGCCGGCGTTCGATTTCAGCGGTGGCATCTCCGGCATCATCGGCCAGCTCAAGGAGTTGAACTTCGACAACTATATCTTCCTCACGGAGGACCCGCTTTACATCAACGCCTACCTCACCAGCGTCATCGTTGCCGGCATATCGACCATCCTGACCCTGCTTGTCGGCTATCCGATCGCCTACGGCATGGCGCGGGCGCCGGCCACGCTCAGGCCGACACTGCTGATGCTGGTCATCCTGCCGTTCTGGACGTCGTTCCTGATCCGTGTCTATGCGTGGATCGGCATCCTGAAACCCGAGGGCCTGCTCAACCAGCTGCTGCTCAGCACCGGCATCATCAGCGAGCCGCTGATCATCCTCAACACCTATACGGCGATCTTCATCGGCATCGTCTATTCCTACCTGCCGTTCATGGTGCTGCCGCTCTACTCGGCGCTGGAGAAGATGGACTATTCGCTGGTCGAGGCAGCCCAGGACCTTGGCTGTCCGCCGATCACCGCCTTCTGGAAGATCACCTTCCCGATGTCGCTGCCTGGCGTCCTGGCCGGCAGCCTCCTGGTCTTCATCCCGGCCGTCGGCGAGTTCGTCATTCCCGACCTGCTCGGCGGCTCGCAGACATTGATGATCGGCAGAACGCTGTGGAACGAGTTCAACGCCAATCGCGACTGGCCGGTGTCTTCGGCGGTGGCGGTGCTCTTGCTGCTGGTGCTGATCGTTCCGATTGTCATCTTCCAGCACGCCCAGGCGCGCGCTCAGGAACAGGGGCGCTGACATGAACACGACCTGGAGCCGTTTCAACATCACTTCGGTTACGCTGGGCTTTGCGTTCCTGTACCTGCCCATCGTGCTGCTGGTGATCTTCTCCTTCAACGAATCGAAGCTTGTCACCGTCTGGGGCGGCTTCTCGACCAAATGGTATGTCTCACTGTTCCAGAACCAGGCGCTCATCGATGCCGCCTGGGTCACCATCCGCGTCGGCCTTATCTCGGCGACCGTGGCGACGGTGCTTGGCACGATGGCAGCGCTCGCACTGACCCGTTACACGCGCTTCCGTGGTCGCGTGCTGTTTTCGGGCATGGTGTTTGCGCCGCTGGTCATGCCGGAAGTCATCACCGGCCTGTCGCTGCTGCTGCTGTTCGTTGCGATCGGCCTCGACCGTGGCTTCTTCACGCTGACGCTGGCGCACATCTCCTTCACCATGTGCTTCGTCGCCGTCGTGGTGCAGTCGCGCCTCGTCACCTTCGACCGGTCGCTCGAGGAAGCGGCGATGGATCTCGGCGCTTCGCCGGTGGCCACTTTCTTCCAGGTGACGCTGCCGGTCATCCTGCCCGCCATCGTGTCGGGCTGGATGCTGGCCTTCACCCTGTCGCTGGACGATCTGGTGACGTCATCCTTCACCTCCGGGCCGGGTGCGACGACGTTGCCGATGAAGATCTACAGCCAGGTCCGCCTTGGCGTGACACCGGAGATCAACGCCGCCTGCACGATCCTGATCGCGATCGTGGCGACGGGCGTGATCATTGCCTCGGTCGTCAACAAGCGCCGCGAAGTGCAGCGCCTGCGTGACGAACAGGCGGCGATGCGAGGATAGATCGCGGCGGCAGCAAATGGAAAAGGCAGCTTCGGCTGCCTTTTTTTATTCGCCTGCCTTGCGCCGTGCGATCGGCGACACGAACGGTGTTGTCCAGGTCCCGCCCACGAAGAAGGTCGCCTCGTTGCTGGGCGTGGTGGGCGTAGGCAGCGTGGCCGGAGGTGGCGTGGTCGACGTGGTCTGGTTGGCTGGGGCCTGGCCGTCCGGAACGGTGCCCGGTTGCGCCGGTGCCGGCTGGGCCTGAGGTGCCGGTTGTGCCGGCTGCGCCGCCGGTTTCTGGATGACGCCGCCCGACAACGCCAGTCCACGCCCTGCATAAGGCACGATGCCGGACAGCCAGATCTTGGTCTGGCCCGACTTCGCCTCGGCCCGGTCGATGCGGGCGACGCCCTTGGCGATACTGGCCTTGAGTTCGGCGCCGTCGATCGCCAGCGTGCCGTCGGCGACGTCGTCGAGCGCGAAGAAACCACCGTCCTCGGCGTGTTTCAGGAACGATGGCAGGTTGAGCGCGGTGAGATTGCCCGGGCCGAAAGTGGCTGAAACCGACCCGTCTGCATTCTGCAGGATCGAATTCCAGGATTTGCCGGGGCCTTTCAGGATCAGTGACACGGTGCCGGTTCCAGTCGGCATCAGGCGCGTCATGCCGGCGGCGGAGGTGAATTCGGCGCCGTTGATGTCGGAAGCCAGCAGCTTCATCTCGACCTGGGTGCCTTCCGGACGCAGGTCGAAGCGCAGGCTTGCCTGGATGTTGCCGCCGAAGGCGCCGGCGTCGGAAATGTCGAAGACGGCGAGGCCGTTCTTGACCTGGGCAGTGCCGGCCATGTCGGCGAGCTGGATCGGCCCTGCGGTGGCATGCGCTGCCGACAGCCTCAGATCAAGGTTGAAGCGATCGGCGAAGGACGTGTCGATCGCGTCGAGATCCCCGGGCGCCGCGGCCGTCGTGGTGAAGGCGGCGAGGAAGGCAGCCAGGTTGACGGTGTCGAAGGCCATGGTGCCCGAGATCACCGGCAGTGCATCGTTGAAGGAAATGTCGAGCGCGCCGGTGCCCGGGTTCTTGTCGACCGTCATTTCGGCGTTGTCGAACTTGATCCGGTCGCTGTTGCCGCTGATCTTGCTGCTGACCGAAACGGGGCCGGTGGTGGCGCCGGGTGCAATGCCGGCCCGCAGCCAGTAAAGTGCGCGCCGCAGCGATGGCGCCGAGAACTTGGCCTGGCCGTCGAAGAACGACTTTGCTGAGAAGTTGCCGTTGCCCTCGAACGAGAGATTCGCGGGTGGCGCCTTGAGCGCCAGCGTAAAGGGAGCGGCACCGCCAGCCAGCAACAGCATGGGTTGCGGCGAATTGGCCTCGACCGACACGCTCTCGCCACGCCAGGTGCCATTGGCCGTCAGCGAGCCGGATGCATTCAACGCCTCCCAGTCGACCATGCCCGACAGCCCGGTCACGACGTCTTCTTCCGATCCGTCGACGCTGGCGACGACACGGCCGTCGCGGAATTCGATGCTGCCGAAACCTTCCTTGGGCAGTCTGACGGCGTCCGGCTTGCCGGGATTGGCCTTGACGGTTTCCCGCGCTGCGTCGATGGCGCGCGCGACGCGGCCGCCCGACGGTGCTGCAGGCAGGAGCAGCCCGTGCTCGGCTGGCTCGATGCGGAAGACCGGCTTGATCAGCTGCACGCCGGAGAACACGACATCGCCGCGCAACGCCGCCATCGCCGACAGGTCGATGTCGACCCTTTCGGCCTGCATCACCGGCGGAGCCTTGTCGTCGCTCCATTTCGACAGTGTGACGCCCGACAGCGTGGCGCGGAACTGCGGCCAGATTGAAATCTCGGGCGTGCCTTCAATGGTGACGCGGAAGCCGCTCCAGGCACTCATTTCCCAGGCGATGCGGTCGCGTACGATGCGATTGGACGCAAAATAGGGTACGGCCACGAACGCCAGGACGGCGACGATGACCGCAATCGATACAGCCCAAATGGCCCGCCAGATCAGGGGTGATGGCATCGGGTCCTTAGCGTTTCAATTCCACCGCATGAAGGGGTGTAAACCGAGAGCAACTCCAGGAAAAGTGTGTAACGGTTTTCCGTCCGGAATTGCGCGAAAACAAAAAGTTAGAGCGTTTCCACGTTTCCGTGAAAAACGGAAACGCTCTAGACGGCTGCATTTCAAGTCTTTGTGACCATGCGATGGCGATAGCACACATGCTGTCGCAATCGGCTGACCTTGCGTTGTTGCGTTGCAGTATGCTTAACGGGTGACGCGACGGGAGGAACATTGATGGCTGCAGATACCCCGCTTTGGAGCCCATCGGAAGCACGGATCGCCGAGGCGCCGCTCACCGAGTTCACGCGCGCGGCCGAGCGGGCAAGCGGGCAGAGCTTCGCCAGCTACCGCGACCTGCATGCCTGGTCGGTGGCGGAACGCGAAGCGTTCTGGGACCTGGTGTGGGACTTCTGCGGCATCACTGGCGACAAGGGCGAAACGGTGCTGGCCGACGGCGACAAGATGCCGGGCGCGCATTTCTTCCCCGATGCCAGGCTGAATTTTGCGGAAAATCTGCTGAAGAAGACCGGTTCCTCCAACGCGATCGTGTTTCGCGGCGAGGACCAGGTCGAGCGGCGCCTGTCGTGGGACGAGCTGCACGCCAGGGTCTCACAGCTGCAGCAACTGTTCGTGAAGCTCGGTGTCAGGCAGGGCGATCGCATCGCCGCGATGATGCCGAACATGCCCGAAACGGTTGCCGCCATGCTTGCCGCAACCTCGATAGGGGCGGTGTGGTCGTCGTGTTCGCCCGATTTCGGCGAACAGGGCGTGCTCGACCGCTTCGGCCAGATCGATCCGGTCGTCTTCATCGTGCCGGACGGCTACTGGTATGCCGGCAAGGCCATCGAGGTCGCCGACAAGGTGGCCGCGGTCGCCTCGAAGCTGAAGAGCCTGCGCAAGGTGCTGGTGGTCGACTATCTCGGCACCGCGCAAGATGTCGCCGCCACCATCGAGGGCGCGGAAGCACTGGAAATGGCGCTGCAGCCCTTTGCGGCCAAGGCCGTCACTTTTGAGCGACTGCCTTTCGCGCATCCGCTCTACATCCTGTTCTCCTCCGGCACGACCGGCATTCCCAAATGCATCGTGCATTCGGCCGGCGGCACGTTGATCCAGCACGTCAAGGAACTGCGCCTGCACGCCGGCCTCGTCGAAGGCGATCGCTTCTTCTATTTCACCACCTGCGGCTGGATGATGTGGAACTGGCTGGTTTCGGGCCTTTCCTGCGGCGTCACGCTGCTGCTTTATGACGGTTCTCCCTTCCATCCCTCCGGCAATGTGCTGTTCGACTTCGCCGACGCGGAGAAGATGACCTATTTCGGCACCTCGGCGAAATTCATCGATTCCGTGCGCAAGGCCGAGCTGAAACCGATCACCACGCACGACCTATCGACCGTGCGCACCATTTCCTCGACCGGCTCGCCGCTGTCGCCCGAGGGCTTCCGCTTCGTCTACGAAGGCATCAAGCAGGATATCCACCTCGCTTCGATCTCAGGCGGCACCGACATCGTCTCCTGCTTCGTGCTGGGTGTGCCGACCGAACCGGTCTGGGAAGGCGAGATCCAGGGACCTGGACTTGGCCTCGCGGTCGACGTCTGGAACGACGACGGCCAGCCGGTGCGGCAGGAGAAGGGCGAACTGGTCTGCGCCAGGGCGTTCCCGGCCATGCCGATCGGCTTCTGGAACGATCCCGAAGGCAAGAAGTATCACGGCGCCTATTTCGAGCGCTTCGACAACGTCTGGTGCCACGGCGACTTCGCCGAATGGACCGAACATGGCGGCATGATCATCCATGGCCGCTCGGATGCCACGCTGAATCCGGGCGGCGTGCGCATCGGCACGGCCGAGATCTACAACCAGGTCGAGCAGATGCCGGAAATCCTCGAGGCGATCTGCATCGGCCAGGATTTCGACGATGATGTGCGTGTGGTGCTGTTCGTAAGGCTGGCTGCGGGGACCGTCCTCGACGAGGCGCTTGAGAAGAAGATCAAGGCCAAGATCCGCACCGGTGCCAGCCCGCGCCATGTGCCGGCCAGGATCGTTGCCGTCACCGATATCCCGCGCACCAAGTCCGGCAAGATCACCGAGCTTGCCGTGCGCGATGTCGTCCATGGCCGCGCGGTCAAGAACAAGGAAGCGCTCGCCAATCCCGAAGCGCTCGACCTGTTCAGGGATCGGCCGGAATTGCAGAGCTGAGCGGGTAGCCGGGTGGAAAACACGGTAAACAAAGCGTAGCGCTCAAATTTACCGCGTTTTCACAAGTGGTACACTTTCGTAAATTTTTCCGCGCCCAGGTAAGGATTTGTTTACGACCCGGCCCTGATAGTCACGGGCAACTTGAGGGAGAAATCCCATTCCCGCCAGGCGGGAACAGTATCGCTCAAGCCCGTTGTGACAAATTCTTCTTCAGGCGCCCGCTGGGCGCCTTTTTTCTTAGAGGCCGTTTGAAACTCCACAGCGCCATTTTCAGGTTTGCGGGTGCGTCCTTCGAGGCTCGCCCGCTTGGGTTTGCCATCTTTCCAATGTCTTGCGGGCTCGCACCTCAGGATGAGGACCGTCGTGTCGCTTCGGGAGAACTCCGAGGTGCCCCGGAACTTGGGCGTCGTTAAACAACGGCCCTCATCCTGAGGTGCGAGCTCGCGGGTCGGTGGAAAGTAGGCGCAATCGTAGCCGGGCGAGCCTCGAAGGACGCACCAAAGCACCGCTATTTGACGCGCTGTCGCGAGTTTCGAAACCGGCTCTTTATACGGTCTGTCAGTCGGCCAGGACGCGGGTCGACGGGAAAGCGACCTCCACCAGCGTGCCTTCGCCGGGCGTCGAATTGATGGTGAAGCGGGCGCGGTTGGCTTCGACCATCGCCTTTGTCAGCGGCAGGCCGAGGCCGGTGCCGTCGCTGCGCCCGCGCTTCAGGGCGTTGACCTGTTTGAAGGGCTTCAGCGCGTGTTCGATCTCGGCCTGGCTCATGCCGACACCGGTATCGCGCACGCGCATCACCACATCGCCCGAGGTTTCATAGGCGGTCGAGACGATCACCTGGCCGCCGGCCTGCGTATAGCGCACGGCATTTGACAGAATGTTGAGCGCGATCTGGCGGATAGAACGCAGATCGGCCACGACCTCCGGCAGGCGCGAGGCGAAAGACGAACGGATGATGACGCGTTCGCGGTTGGCTTGCGGCTGCATCAATGCGACGGATTCGGCCAGCGTGTCGTTGAGCGACACTGCCTCATAGTCCATTTCCTGTTGGCCAGCCTCGATCTTCGAGATGTCGAGCAGGTCGTTGACGAGGTCGAGGACATGGTTGCCCGAGCGGTTGATGTCGCGCAGATAGTCGCGATAGCGTTCATTGGCGACCGGCCCGAACTTCTCGTCCACCATCAGCTCGGAAAAGCCGATGATGGCATTGAGCGGCGTGCGGATCTCGTGGCTGATACGGGCGAGGAAATCGGTCTTTTGCGAGGAGGCACGCTCGGCCACCGCACGCGCCTGGGTGAGCTCCTCCTCGGCCCGCTTCCATTGCGTGATGTCGCGCACCACGGCGCAATAGCCGCTGTCGCCAGGCAGGCGACCGATGGTCATGAACAACGGAATGAAGCGGCCTTCGGCTTCGCGGCCGATGACCTCGCGGCCGTCATTGAGCACGCTGGCCACGCCATTGTCGGAAAGCCCGGCGAGATAGTCGCGCGCCGCCTTCTGGCTTTCGATGGCGAACAGCGAGGCGAACTGCTTGCCGGCAACGTCATCGCTGTCGAAGCCGAACAGGGCCTCCGCCGGCCGGCTGATCGAGCGGATGGTGCCATCGCGGTTGATCAGCACCACGCCGTCGGTGGCGGTGTCGATGATGGTGCGCATTTCGGCGATGCGCGCCTTGAGCTCGGCATTGTCGGGCTGCGTCGTCTCGGCGGCCGGAAAGGGCAGGACCTGCGCCGATCGGGTGTCCGTCGTGCCGTTCAGCACCAGCATCAGGGCCTTGCCCTTGCCCCAGGGCACCGAACGCAGCACCGCGTCGACCGGGACCTCGTCGCCACCGGCTTTCCTGAGCCGCAGCTTGTGGTCGGAATGGTCGGGCGCATCGTCGCTGGCATAGGCGTCGGCAAACAGTGCATCCAGGCCGCCGGCTGCCTCCAGCGCGGCAAGATCGCCATAGCCGGTCAGCGCCAGGAATTCCGTATTGGCATAATGCAGCCTGTCGCCGGAATGGATCAGCAACGGCACCGGCAGGCGCGCCACAAGCGACGTATCTGGCGCCGTCTCGCCGGTGGAGAAGGCCGCGGGAACGAAGCCGCCGGCCTGCAGCGGCGGCGCTGCACGCGGCGTCACGGTGACCTGCGTCGGCTCTGCGGCGGAAGGCGCTTCATGCTCATCGCGTGGATGCGCGAGATCGCCGTCATCTTCCAGTCGGGCGAGATCGGCATCCTCCACCGCATCCTCTGCGGAGGGCGTCTCTTCGGGAACCACGCCGCGGCGCTGTTGCGTTGCCTTCGCGGCGGCAGCCCTGACGTCGCCTGCATCGTCCAGCGTCGGCGCCGTCCTGTCGTCCGCCTCACCTTCGTCGGGGGTGGCAAAGGCCAGCAGCGAGCGCGGCGCGGCCGGGTTGGCCGCCGGCTGGGCGGCATCATCCGATCCGGCAGCTTCGGCTTCGACCGGCTGGCTGGACAGCGCAACGGGCAGTTCGGAGCTTGTGACGGAATCTTCGATTTCGGAAACCGTCTCGGCGTCAACGCCGTCGAGGCGGGCCAGATCCTCGATGTCCTCGGCTTCCTGCGCTTCGACCAGGGGCGTGCTGTCGTCTACGGCTGTCTCGTCATGCGAGACGGCATCGTCCTGAGCGCCAGCCGCTTCCGGTTCCGCCGCGTCCGCCCTGTTGTCCTGCGCTGGTTGTTCAGCGGTGACGACAGCAGGTTGGACTTCTGCCTCCGGCTTCTGTGGGGTTATGGGCGCAACCGCGTCGGCCGGTTTGGCCAGTTCGATATCCGCGCCGGATGCCACCGTCGTTTCGACCTTGTCCGGCGACGCAGCGGCGACATCCGTCTGCGGTGCGGCAGGAATCGTCTCTTTCGGCGTGGCGGGCGCCGCCTTGCCGGTTTCCGCGGCACTGTCTTTCTTCAGGCGCTCGCCGATCTCGCGGAAGGCGGTGCGCTCCACGTTCGACAGGCCCTTGTCGTTGGCCGGTGCCCGGTGTTCCGCCAGCCGGATGACCTTGTCGGTGAACCGGCGCTCCGGCGTCGGCGCGATGGTCAGCGCCGGCGTCTCGCCGTGGAAGGGATTGTGGCGGTTTGACTCTGTGCTCGGCTGCTTCGCTTCAGATGCTGCGGGCGGTGCGGCGACGGGAGCGGGTGGCGTTTCCGACGGTGTCCAGTCGGGCGTCAGCGCCTCGCCGACCTTTTCGTGGTCTTCGGTGGCATCGGCAACCCGGGCGACGCCGAAGCCTCGGAACCCTTCGAAATTGCGGTTACGGTCGTAGACGGGCAGGGCGGCGAGGTCGACCGGCACCTTCAGACTGCTGCCGGCGATCGGCCAGGCAACCGAACGGCCCGACCAGGTGTCGCGTCGATCCAGAAGTCCCGCGATCTCGCCGGAAGGATCGAAGCCGAAAGTGGTGGCGACATCCTTGAAACGCCGGCCGATGACATCGGCGGCGGCGTCGCCGACAACGGCGGCGAACTCGGGTGAAATCGCGCTGAAGCGGCCAGCTTCGTCGGTGCGCCACACGAAACGCACCGGCGCTGCGTTCCGGACGATGGCCGGCCTCGCGGTTGCTGCCGCCTCGGTCGGTTCCAATTCTGTCGGCGCCTGATTTTCGCCATTGCGGCCGGCGTCGCTGAAATACCAGCCATCGTGATGTTGTTCGCCGGAGGGTGCGCTGGTGGAAGCACTGTCGTCAGCCGCGCGCCAGCCTTCCGCAGCCGCCGGCTCGACCGAAGCTGTCGGTGCGTTGCCGGCGGAGGTCGTCGCAGCGGGTGCTGTTTCATCCCGATCGACGCTGCCATCGTCGATCACCACAAGCAGATGGCGTTCAGGATCGTCCGTCAGCCTTGCCATTCCGGCGGGCAGGGCGCGCCTTCCGGCCTGGACACGCCGCTTCAGCGTGCGTTCGTGATCCCGGCCGGTTTCTCCCGCCAGTGCACCAAGCGTCTCGGTACTGATTCCAAGACCTGAGAATCCTTCCGATGCGGCTTCGACATTGCCGCTGCCGTCGATGAAAGCCAGGAACTGGCCGTCGGTGGTGAAGCCGCTGATCGCGCGTTCGGCGATCTCGGCCACGCTGCGCGAGCCGGTCTGCTGGGCCGGCACCGAAAGCAGGATCGCCGCTTCGCCATCCGGCATGGTCACGGCGCTGGCCTGGAAGCCGATCGCCTGCGTTGCCATGCCCCGCGAAAGCCGGACCAGCAGCGCGCGGTTGCGGCCGATGGCCGGGAAGCCGGCAGTGGCGGTGATCTGGCGTTTCGCCACGGGTGGCAGGTCTGCCGGCGCGTCGATCGCTGCCTCGATGTCGGCATGGCCGAGCACGGCAGCGCCCGGGCCGTTCGCCCACAGCACCTGGTCGAGGTCGGCCGACAGGATGAGGAGCGCATCGCCGGCGGCGAAACGCGTCCGCACCTCGTCGAGGACGGCAACATCGAGGAACGAATAGTTCTCGGATGGCATGCGCTCTGGCGATCCTCCAGGAGATGGCCGCGGTTAATTCTTCGTTAATAAATGGGTGCCGCGGCAAGGTCCACAAGCCAGAAGATAGCCCACTTGAAAAGTAGGGCTTTTGGTTAACGCGGGCATCCCCTTGTTTCTTTTCACTAATGTTGCGTCGCAACATAAATATTGCACTGCACAATAAGAAATGCTATGGTGTTAACAGAAATGAACGAGACGGCGCGGCGCTTCAGATGCGGATGTGCCCGTCCACACCGAGGATGGAAAATGACCAAGACGAAGACCGCCGAGACCACCGAATTCCCGACCTTCGATGCTTCGCAGGCTGCTGACCAGGTTCGCGCTTTCGCCGAGAAGGGCGTTGAGCAGTCGAAGGAGACCTTCGCCAAGCTGAAGACCGGCGCCGAGGAAGCCAAGAAGGCTTTCGAAACCAGCTACGAGACCGCCAAGACCACCTCGAGCGACCTGTCGCTGAAGGCGATCGCCACGCTGCGCGCCAACGCCGAAGCCAATTTCTCGCACCTCGAAGCCCTCGTCGGCGCCAAGTCGCTGTCGGAAGTCGTCGAGCTGCAGACCTCGTTCCTGCGCAAGCGCGTCGAGACCGTCGTCGAGCAGGCCAAGGAATTCCAGGCTGCCGCTTCCAAGGCCGCCGAAGAGGTTTCCAAGCCTTACAAGGCCGCTTTCGAGAAGGCCTTCAAGGACGTCTCCAAGGCTGCCTGATGCATCGATCCGAAAATCGGAATCGATTTTCGAGAAGTACGATGCACGCCGGAAAGTGCGGCAAAATGGCTAGGGCAGCCGGTGGTCTTGTAAGCGTCACACCGGCTTCCTAGCTTTAGGAGGCAAGAGATACCTGGGGTGGTTCCTCCTCCCTCCGCTCCAGGCAAAAGCCGGCACCTCCTCCCGCCGGCTTCATATTGGAAAAAGGCCGGCACCTCCTCCCGCCGGCCTTTTTTCCAACCAGAGCATTTTGTAGCCAAGTGGGTACTTGGCGTTACAAAAATGCGGCGAAAACAAACTTAGAGCGTTCCGCGTTTCCGTGAAAAACGGAAACGCTCTAAGGGTAGGACCTCTCCGAAAACTGGTATTGCGTCTCGGTTGAGGCTTGAGTTGGATTGGCCAGAGTTGAATGAATGCGTCGGCAGCCCCAGCGTTTTGTCGGGGTCCGGGTGTCTGGGTGAATACGGATGTGGGTGATCGGGCTTTTGCTTTCGCAAGAGCCTTGAATTACGATCCGATTGCCCGTATGGACGCTTCGCCGGATGACGGAGCGCGGCTGACACGAGTGGAGCTGGTGTTGCGATCATCGACGGGCATGAGTGCCGTTGTAGCTCAGATGGTTAGAGCGCCGGATTGTGGATCCGGAGGTCGCTGGTTCGATCCCAGCCAACGGTACCACTTCATTTTCGCCGGGTGGATGCCCCGCAAACCAATCACTGAAATCAGGTCTTGTTCTTTGGTGCCGGTAAGGTTGCCGTGAGCTTGCGACTCGGTTTCTATTAGAATAGGGACACCGGCCCGCTGCGCTGACAGCGCTGGCAGCCGGCAAGAACCGAAACGGGTAGTTCAAATTATGAGCGTACACGCGATCGAATTTCTGCAGGACTGGATTGGCAAGGAGTGCTGTGTCCCGTCCGAAGCGGTGAAGATCGACAAGCATGCCGAGGTCCTGGCCAAGCAGTGCGCCGCCAAGGCCGCCGAAGCGGGAATTCCGCTGGAAGACCTCCAGGAAGAGGTCGGCGATATCCAGGAACTGATCGCTTCGCGCTTGGAAGAGGCAGTCGAGGCGGAAACGGACGCCGACAAGGCGGCCTGAGCCTGCTTCCTTCTCCTGCGGGAGAGGATCACCACCGTTTTCGGGGTCAGCGATGCCACTCGGCCGGGTCGTGATCTACGCCAGGGATGTCGAGGAAACCGCCCGCTTCTATGAGCGGCATTTCGGTTTCACGGCAATCCGATCGCCTGGAGACAGGATCGTCGAGCTCGTCGCCAGCGATGGCGGCGCCAACATCCTGCTTCATCAGGCCGCAAAAGGTCAGCGCAGCGGCCAGTCTGCGGTCAAGCTGGTCTTCGATGTCGAGCTGTTCTGCAGGCAGCGCGCCGAAGCCGGCCTCGATTTCGGGCTCATCCACAAAGCCGACGGCTATCTGTTCGCGAACGCGAAAGATCCCTGCCAGAACCCCATCTCCGTCTCTAGCCGGGCGTTCCGGAAAAGCGGCCGATAACGCTGCCGTCCGAACGGATCGATTTTCTCAATCTCTCTAGAACAATGACCCTTGGCCGCTCGTGCCTTTTTCCTTTGGCACGGTGCGGGTTGGTTTTGACACGACGGGACGCGGCGAAGCCGACCCCGGCGCCGCTTCGCCGCCCTCGGCCGTCGCATGGGCGGAGCCATCGGCAAAGCGCAGTTCCAGCGCCGTGCCCGGCGTCACTTCCGCAGCCCGCTTGACCAGCGTTCCGCTGGCATCGAGCACCAGTGCATAGCCGCGCTCCAGGATCGCCTGTTCCGACAGCTTCAACGTCGACAGCAGCCGGTCGGCCTGGGTAAGGCGCGCGCGCAACCGCTCCAGCCGCACCGTCATCGCCTGGTCCTTGCGGCGTGCCAGAGCCAGCAGCGCATCTCCCTGCAGCTTCTGCCGTCGGGCGATCGGCGCGGGCGAAAGCCGTGCTGCCGTGCGCATGAAGCGCGCGCGGCGCTCGCGCACGATGCCGAGGAAGGCAGCCTGCGCACGGGCAAGGTCGCGTGCGGTGAGCCGCCGCGCCTCGTCCATGCGTCGCGACAGCGTCGCCGGCGTCAGCCGGAGTGCGCCGAGCCGGTTGCGCTTGCGTTCGATCGCCACCGACAGTGCGCGGCCGAGCCGGTTTTCCGCCTCGTCGAAACGGCGCCTCGGCAATGCCAGCAGCTGGTCCGGCGAGGGCAATGCCCGTGCCGCGGCGCGGGCCGCCTGGCGCCGACGGTCGATGCCGCGCGAAAGCGCTGCCGCAAGGCGGGCCGACAGGTTGGCAAGCGTCGCCTCCAGTTCCCCTTTCACCGGTACGGCGATTTCGGCAGCACCTGTCGGTGTCGGCGCACGCACGTCGGCGGCAAGGTCGATCAGCGTCCAGTCCGTCTCGTGGCCGACAGCCGAGATGATCGGGATTCCGGAAGCTGCGACGGCGCGTGCCAGCCCTTCATCGTTGAAGCCCCACAGATCCTCCAGGCTGCCGCCGCCGCGGGCCACGATGATCAGGTCCGGCCGCGGGATCGGCCCGCCCGGTTCCAGGCTGTTGAAGCCTTCGACCGCGACGGTTGCTTCCATGCCGGCGGTCTCGCCTTGCACCCGCACCGGCCACACCAGCACATGCAGCGGGAAGCGGTCGCGGATGCGGTGCAGGATATCGCGGATCACCGCACCGGTGGGCGAGGTGACCACGCCGATGATCGAAGGCATGTAGGGCAGGAGCTGCTTGCGGCCCGGGTCGAACAGGCCTTCGGCTGCAAGGCGCCGCTTGCGCTCCTCCAGCATCGCCATCAGAGCGCCGGCACCGGCGGGTTCGAGGTTGTCGATGACGATCTGGTAGTTCGATTTGCCGGGATAGGTGGTGAGCTTGCCGGAGGCGATCACTTCCATGCCTTCTTCGGGGCGGAAGCGTAGTCTGCTCATCGTGCCTTTCCACACCACGGCGTCGAGGCGGGACCGATCGTCCTTCAGTGCGAAATAGGCGTGGCCCGACGAATGCGGGCCGCGATAGCCAGAAATCTCGCCGCGCACGCGCACATTGCCGAACGTGTCTTCCACCGTGCGCTTCAGCGCGCCGGAAATCTCGCTCACCGTATATTCGGTGGCGTTTGTCGCGCTGGGCTTCGAATCGTCTTCGAAAAAGTCACTCATGCGCCGATTGGCGCGCTGGAGGGGGGATGGGTCAAGCCCCTGCAGGTTGAACGGGCGTTGCTGGACCACATGAATGCGATGGACGTCCACAGACAGTCGGCCTATCGATGCGCAATTCCCGAAATCAAGGCGTCGCCATGAACATGCAGCAATCCCGGCCGCCTGAGCCAGCGCCCGTTGCGGCGCGCGGTGCTAGCGAACGTCCGTTCGAGCCGCTCGACTACGGCCTCTATGCGCTCACCGTCATCGCCTGGAGCCTGTCCTGGTATGCCATCGAGTTCCAGGTCGGCACAGTGGCCAACGAGGTCAACATCGTCTGGCGGTTCGCCATTGCCACTGTCCTGATGTTTGGCTGGGTGGTGCTGAAGCGCGGCCAGTTGCGTTTCGCCCTGGCTGACCATATGCGCTTCGTGGCGCTCGGCGTCCTGATGTTTTCGTCCAATTTCCTGCTGTTCTATTACGGCGCCGGCTATCTGGTCTCCGGGCTGCTGTCGGTGGTGTTCTCGCTGGCCTCGGTGATGAACATGATGCTCGGCGCCGTCGTCATGCGCGAGAAGCCGTCGCCGCGCATCCTGCTTGGCGGACTCACCGGCTTCTGCGGCATTGCGTTGATGTTCCTGCCCGAGATCGTCGGCCATGATCTCGGCGGCGGCACGCTGGTCGGCCTTGCCTTCTGCGTTGCCGGCACGCTCTCCTTCTGTATCGGCAACGTGATCTCGGCCGCCGGCATGCGCAAGGGCCTGCCGCTTGTCTCGATGAATGCCTGGGGCATGTTCTACGGCACGCTGTGGTCGGCGATCCTGGCTCTGCTGATGGGCCGCACCTTCACCGTGGTACCGACTGTGGCCTATTTCGGCTCATTGCTGTTCCTGGCGGTCGTCTCCACCATCATGGGTTTTGCCGCCTACCTCACGCTGCTCGGCCGCATCGGCGCCGCGCGCGCCGGCTATGCCACGGTGATGTTCCCGATCTTCGCGCTGCTGGTCTCGACCGTGCTCGAAGACTACCGCTGGACCGCCTTCGCCATCGCCGGCCTTGCGCTGGTCGCCATTGGCAACGTTCTGGTGGTGCGCGGCGGCCGCCGCTAGAGCATTTGGTGCCAAGTGGAATCACTTGGCGTTACAAAAATGCGGCGAAAGTAAAAGCTTAGAGCGTTTCCGCGTTTCCGTGAAAAACGGAAACGCTCTAGAGCGCAGTGCAGCCCGGCATCATCAATTTTCAAACCGGCTCTTACCAGCCTGGCATGATCTGGCTGGGCTTGGTCCGCTTCATCTTGGTGAAGGCGAGCGAGGCGAAATCGAAACTGCCGGGCTCCTCGTTCATCGGTACCGAGATGTTGTCGAGGCTCTCGGCGATGTGGCGCGCCAGCGCCTCCACGATTTCGGGCCGGCTGGTCTGGCCGCGCATCAGGCCGATGCGGCAATCTGGCAGCAGACCGAAGCCGTCGGCTTCGCCCAGCACCCGCATGCCGGGCCGCAGCGCGCATTCCGGCAGCACCGAAATCGCCAGTCCCGACAGCACCGCGGCGGCGATGACCGTTGCCGAGAAGGACGAGAACAGGATGCGGTAGTCGCGCCGCATCTCGTCCAGCACGTCGCAGGCGGCACGGCGCCAGATACAGTTCGGCCGGCCGAAGGCCATGGGCAGCACTTCTTCCTCATGGGTGGCGTGGTTGGCGGAGGTAACCCACAGCAGCGGTTCACGCCGCACCACTTCCGACTGGCCGCGCGCATCGTTGTGGGTGACCAGCGCGAGGTCGAGATGGCCGCGCTTGATCTGTTCCACCAGGCCCGGCGTCGGTTCACAGGTGACGGTGAGTTCCACGCGCGGATTGGAGCGGGCGAAGCGCGCCATGATCTCGGGCAGGAAGCGGTCGGCATAATCGTCCGGCGTGCCGATGCGGATGGTGCCTTCCAGCCGATTGTCGTCGAAGGCCGAAAGCGTTTCGCGGTTCAGGTAGATCAACCTGCGGGCATAGGACAGAAGCCGGTCGCCATCTTCGGTCAGCTTGTTGGAGCGCCCGTCCTTTTCGAACAGCGGCTTGCCGATGCGCTCTTCCAGCCGTCGCATCTGCATCGACACTGCCGACTGCGTGCGGTGCACCTCTTCGGCTGCGCGGGTGAAGGATCCTGTGTCTGCGATCGAGATGAAGGTCTGCAACTGGTCGAGGTCGAGCGGCGCTTTCATCGGGATGATCCATCATCGTTTTTGATGATTTTGATAGAAACCATTTGTCGAAGACATCGAGCGGTGGATCCCATTCATCATCAGAGTTGATGATAGAGATTAAAAACATTCGTTGGATTAATCAATCGCGGCGTGGCATTTCTCTCATCGTCCACATCAGCGCGTCGAAAAACGCCCTCGGGCCGCCAATTTGGCGGTGCCGGGTTCGGTTGCGCGCGGTTTCGAGGAGAAGACCCATGACCACGTATGATTTCGCCCCAGAGAGCGCGCGCATCACCGCGACCCCGGCTGTCGCGACGCGTGTGTTCAACCGCGTGATCGGCATTTTCCATGCCTGGCAAAACCGACGCACCTTCTATCGCCTCGGCGAGATGTCTGACGCGGAACTGGCCGATATCGGCCTGACCCGTGCCGATCTCTCCGTCGCCATCGACCTGCCCTTCGGTTCGGATCCGACGGTGAAGCTGCGTTCGATCGCCAGCGAACGTATCGCGTCGATCGAGGAACTGGCCCGCAGGGTGGCTTGATCTCTCGCTTCGCGTTCCGGCCTCCAGCGGAACGCAGGTGAAAAAGAGTTGCTGCAGGTTTCCCACTCCCTTCCGGCTCGACCCAGCCGGGACCTGCGCACCGCCCGGTCCCCCCACGGACCGGGCTTTTTCTTTTTTGGGCCGAGCACGCCTTTCCTTCTCCCCTTGTGGGAGAAGGTGGCTCGGCGCGCAGCGTCGAGACGGATGAGGGGTGCTGGCCAGAGCGCGGTTTTTCGTGGGATGGTGTTGGGAAAAGGCGCTTATTTCGAGCGCCTCGTTTCTTCCAACACCCCTCATCCGACCTCGCCAACGGCGGCTTCGCCGCCGGGGCTAGGCCACCTTCTCCCACAAGGGGAGAAGGAAATTTTTACACCATCGGCGGGTTGAGCCGCGCGAAACCTTCCTGGCGGCGGTAGGGGAAGTGCGGGTAGGGTGCGGTCACGCTGCTTGCCGCATCGAGGCTGGCGACCTGTTCCGGCGTCAGCGACCAGCCGACAGCGCCGAGGTTCTGGCGCAACTGCTCCTCGTTGCGCGCGCCGATGATCACCGAAGACACCGTCGGCCGTTGCAGCAGCCAGTTGATGGCAATCTGCGGTACGCTTTTGCCGGTCTCCTTGGCCACGTCCTGCAGCGCGTCGACGACGCGGTAGAGATGTTCGTCCTCCACCGGTGGGCCGAAGTCGGCCGTCTCGTGCAGTCGGCTGCCGGCGGGGATCGGAGCGCTACGGCTGATCTTGCCGGTCAGCCGGCCCCAGCCGAGGGGGCTCCACACCAGCGCGCCGAGGCCCTGGTCCTGGCCGAGTGGCATCAGGTCCCATTCATAGTCGCGGCCGACCAGCGAGTAGTAGACCTGGTTGGCGACATAACGCGACCAGCCATGCCGGTCCGCCGCCGCCAGCGATTTCATGATCTGCCAGCCGGAGAAGTTCGAGACGCCGATGTAGCGCAGCTTGCCGGCCTGCACGAGGCCGTCGAGTGTGGAAAGCACCTCCTCGACAGGCGTATGTGCATCGAAGGCATGCAACTGGAAGATGTCGATATGGTCGGTGCCGAGGCGACCGAGTGCGGCGTCCACCGCCTCGATCAGCCGGCTGCGTGACGATCCCCACTGGTTCGGCCCGTCGCCCAGCGGCAGGCTGGCCTTGGTCGAGATCAATACGTCGTTGCGCCGGCCCTTGATCGCTTCACCGAGCACGGTTTCCGACGCGCCATCGGAATAGACGTCGGCGGTGTCGAACAGGTTGACGCCGGCCTCCAGGCAGATGTCCACCAGCCGGCGAGCTTCCTCGACGCCGGTATTGCCCCAGGCGCTGAACAGCGGCCCCTTGCCGGCGAACGTGCCCGCGCCAAAAGAAAGCACGGGGACCCTCAGGCCCGATTTGCCGAGATTGCGGTATTCCATCTTGGGAGTCTCCATCTGCCGATGATGGCTAGATAGAAGGCTGTCGTTTCGTGAACCAGAGTGATTAAAGGAACAGAATTTGTGACTTCAAGTCACACTCTTTCCAGCCTGTCGGGAGACAAATGCTAGGCGATCTGCTCGATGCGGCATCGCGCGCATAAGGGGTATGTCTGCAGGAAAGGCCCTACCCGTTGCCGCATTTCTTCGAAGTTGCGCCCATACATGTAAAGCGCCGTCTCGGTTGGGCCTGACCAGTGGCTCGCGACATGGCCGATGCCTTCGAGCAGGCGCTGACATTCGGCATAGACGTGGTTGGAATCGCAGATCCGATAGACCTCGTCGGGAAGATCGGTGCCGTTCAGGTAAAGGGCAAGGCCTTCATGCGCGCCGAAAGCGATGCGCTGGTTGCTTTGGTGTGGAAGCAGCAGGTGTGATCCCCTGGGCGCCAGCATCGCGCCAAGAACCCCCTTCACGGTATCGATTGCCTTGTCGGAGAAGTCGTCGATTTCGATCTCGATGTCGCATTGGCTGACTTCGCCGTTGGCCTCCAGCAAGGTGCCGCCACCCACGGTGCGGATGCCGAAGCCCTGTTCCGACATGGCCATGTCGAATGCGTCTTCGATCTCGCCGCGGTCCAGCGGCTGCAACCGTGCATTCAGGACAGCCACCACGCGGACAGGAACGGCTTTTTTCTTCCCAAACAAGCCGAACATGCATGGTCCCTCGATCCAGCGCCGTGGAGACTGCCGCACACTCGTTAAGGAATTGGCTTACCGGCGGTCCATGCCCTTGAGGAACTGGTCGAAGATGCTTTCGACGCCTTGCTGGTAGTCGTCGCGCTGCTGGCGGCCACTTTCGAACATCTTGCCGAAGATGTCGTCATAGGGGTTGCGTGCCCGGCCGCTCGGTTTCGGCTCGGGTTCCGGTGCACGACGCTGCGGGGCAGGGTCGGGCGTCTGTTGTGCGCCGCCCAGCATGTCCTGCAGGATCTTGCCCCAGGGATTGTTGTCGCCGAAGGGGTTTTGCGGCTGTTGCGGCTGCGGCGCCTGTTGCTGCTGGCCGCCACCGAACATGTCCTGCAGCACCTTGCCGAGCGGATTATCGCCCAGCGGGTTGTTGCCGAACGGATTCTGACCCTGTGGCGCCTGGCGTTGCTGCGGCTGCCCGCCCATCATGCCGCCACCCTGCCGCATCATCTCCTCGATGATCTGGCCGAGCGGATTGTTGCCGCCGCCGAAACCGCCGGCCTGCATCTGGTTGGTGGTCTGCTTGAACAGCCCGCCCATCACCATCGAGGCAATCACCGGCAGCATCTGCTGCAGCACCTGCTGGCCGACGCCGCTGGCCTGAGCTGCCTGCGCCGCGACCGCCCGCGACAGGTCCTTGGAGCCGAAGAGCTGGCCGAGCACATCATTGCCCTGGCTCACGCCCTGCGGTGAAAAAGCCTGGGCGGCATTGTCGAAATACTGGCCGTACTGGCCGCTGGCCATCGCGTTCATGAAGGTGCCGACGCCATAGGGGTCGGCGGTATTGCGTTTCAGGCCCTGGCTGAAGGCGGGCAGCAGTGCCTCGACTGCGGCCTGCGTCTGCTGCTGGCTCAGGTTGAACTGCCGCGCCAGCGCCTCCATGCCGTTTCCATTCTGGGACTGGTTCAGCATGTCGAACAGGTTCAGCACGTCTTGCTCCTCCGCAGCCTATGCGCTTCTCAAGCAATTCCGACAAAGGTGCGTTGCGATTTTGCAGCCGGAATTGCGTATCAAGCGGAGCGTAGAGCCTTTCAAGGCAGGATTGAAGTGGGCAATTGGCTCGTACGCTTCTAGCGATCTGGACATCATCAATGCGCAACGGCGATCAAATGGCGGCGTCCGGAATCGGCCATAAGGAGAAAAGGTCTTCATGGGAGAGAACGTGGATCCGGTCGGCAAAGCCCTGTGGCTCATCGAGCACCGCTTCGCGCAGGCTCTTTCGCTTGCGGATGTCGCGGAGGCGAGCGGCGTCTCGCGCTTTCATCTGACGCGGGTGTTCGGGGCCGCGACCGGCCACACGGTGATGGGCTATCTGCGCAACCGCCGCCTGGCCGAGGCCGCCCGGGCGCTTTCGGGCGGCGCGCCGGACATCCTGGCCGTGGCGTTGGACGCAGGCTACGGCTCCCATGAGGCCTTCTCCCGGGCCTTCCGCAGCCATTTCGGCCTCACACCCGAGCAGGTGCGCGCGCAAGGCCACCTCGAAAACCTGAAACTACTGGAGCCGATCAGGATGGATCACAGTCTTCTCGTCGAATTGGAAGCGCCTCGCAGCAAGGACGGCCAGGTCTTGCTGATTGCCGGCCTCGGCGAGCGTTATACCTTCGAGACCAATGAGGGCATTCCCGCGCAGTGGCAGCGTTTCGGGCCATCGATCGGCAGCATCCCCGGGCAGGTCGGGTGGACATGCTATGGCGTTTGCTGCAATGGCGACGATGCGGGCAATTTCGAATATATCTGCGGCGTGGAAGTCCGCGATTTCTCGGCCATCCCGGCCGAGTTGACCCGCATACGAATTCCTGCTTGCCGGTATGCGGTGTTTACCCACCGGGGGCATATCTCCGCGATCCGCAGCACCGTCTACACGATCTGGAACAAGTCCCTGCCGGACTCGGGTCTCGAGGCGGCCTGCGCGCCGGATTTCGAGCGCTATGACGGGCGTTTCGACGCCGGAAGCGGTTTCGGTGAGGTTGAGATCTGGATCCCGATCAAGTGATCCGTGGAATGGAGCCGGCTGCTTTCCACCGGCTCCATTGAAGGCCGCGAAAATTCTCCTCAGCGGGAGATTGGGGCGCAGGTCCTAATACGCATACTCCAGGAACACTGGCTCGATCGAGTCGCCCCAGCGTGTGTGGTACGCGGCCAGCATCTCTTCGGCGCTGGTGGTACCGCGCGCCACCACCTCGTCCAGTGTCGACAAGAACGAGGTTTCGTCGAAGCCGTCGCGGTTCAGCCTGTTGCGGTTCTTCAGGCCCATGCGCGACAGTGCCAGCACTTCGCGTGCGACTTCGCGCAGCGTGGTCGTGCGGAACGACGTCCCGATGCCCTTTTCCGGCACCGCGTCGCGCATCGCCCTGACTTCCTCATAGCTCCAGTCGCGCGTCAGAGCCTCGGCTGCATCAAGCGCCGCTCCATCATAGAGCAGGCCGACCCAGAAGGCCGGCAGCGCGCAGATGCGCCGCCATGGGCCGCCGTCGGCCCCCCGCATTTCCAGGAACCGCTTGAGGCGCACATCGGGAAAGAGCGTCGACAGATGATTTGCCCAGTCGCCCATGGTCGGCAGGCCGTCCGTCACCTGATTGCGCGCCGCGCCGTCCATGAACTGCCGGAAGGTGATGTGCGTCATGTCGTGGTAGCGGCCGTCACGAATGATGAAATACATCGGCACGTCGAGCGCCCATTCGACATAGTCGGCGAAGCCGAATTCCGGCGAGAAGCAGAAGTCGAGCAGGCCGGAGCGCTGGTTGTCGGTGTCGCGCCAGATGTCGCCGCGCCAGCTCTGCAGGCCGTTGGGACGGCCATCGGTGAAAGGAGAATTGGCAAACAGCGCGGTGGCCAGTGGCTGCAGCTTCAATGAAACCTGCATCTTGCGGCGCATGTCCGCCTCGCTCTCGAAGTCGAGATTCACCTGGATGGTGCAGGTGCGGTACATCATGTCGAGGCCCTTGGTGCCGACCTTGGGCATGTAGCGCGTCATGATCTCATAACGCGACTTCGGCATCTGCGGCGTTTCGGCAAGCGTCCATTTCGGGCTGCCGCCGAGGCCGAGGAAGCGGATGCCGAGCTGCTCGGCGATCTCGCGCACCTGTGCCAGGTGGGCATTGCCTTCGCGACAGGTCTGGTGGATCGATTCCACCGGCGCGCCGGAGAGCTCGAACTGTCCGCCGGGCTCCAGCGAGATCGCGCCCTGGCCGGTCGGCTCGACCAGTCCGATGATGCGGCCCTCATCCAGGATCGGATCCCAGCCGAGTTTCTCCTGCATGCCTTCCAGGATCGAGCGGATGCCGCGGTCGCCGCCATAAGGCACCGGTGCATGGCCGTCGACATAGAAGGGGAATTTCTCGTGTTCGGTGCCGATGCGCCACTCGGAGCGCGGCTTGTTGCCCTTGGCCAGATAGTCGACGAGTTCGTCCATGCCCTCGATGGGTCGGAAATCGGTCGTGTCGCGTGCCATAGAGCCCCTCTTCGGTGGCGGATCGGGAGATCGCCGCGCGCTTGATGAACGAAATGTCAGGATGCGATCAAGCAAAAAATCCTGAGCCAATCGTCAACAGGATTTGATCGCGCTGCAATTGGGTTGTCTAGAGAGGGCGCTGCGCCTGCGCTACCCTGACCAGTGTGGCTGCCGCGGCGCCTGCGCTCTCCATGTAGGAAGGGTCGCGGTTGAGCAGGACGGTGGCGAAGCAACCGTCGAGCAGCAGCAGGATCTGCCGCGCCAGCAACTCGGCTTCCCGGATGCCGTCGGCATCGAAGACACCCTTCAGCCAGTCTTCGAAACGCTTCTTATGGGCAATGCCGATGCGGATAGCCGGATGGCCCGGCATGTCGGCCAGTTCGGCGGCGGTTCGCAGGAAGCCGCAACCTTTCCAGGCCGGACGCCTGGCCGCCTGTCCGAGCGTGCGGAAGATGGCGGCGACCTTGTCGGCAAGTTCGCCCTCGCTTTCGGTGAACCAGTGCCGGAACAGCCCGAGATTGGGCTGGTCGCGCCGCTCCAGATAGGCGGCGATCAGGTCGTCCTTGCTGGCGAAATGATAATAGAAGGTGCGCTTGGTGAGCCCGGCCTTCTCGGCCACGGCATCGACCGACACCGCACGCACACCCTGGCCATAGAACAGCTTGGAGGCGGCGGCGACGATGCGTTCCCGGGTCGTGTTGGCGGTCGGTTTCATGCATCTATGTATACCGACTAGTGAGTGTAACAACAAGCTGGTCCGGGATATGCCGGATCGCATGCATTCCGTGCTCGGGAAAGAGACCTGCCATGACCGTTTCAGCACTGATCCAGGAAGCCTGGCCAATCGAGATCGCCGCCGCGGACGCCGTGCTCCTGGGCGGCCATTTCTGGCCGCGCCTCCGCGGCACCGCCGCCGGCACCGTCATCATCAATCCGGCCACCGGCGTGCTTGCCCGCTACTATTATCCCTATGCCCGCTTCCTTGCCGGGCACGGGTTCGATGTCGTCACCTATGACTATCGCGGCATCGGCGGCTCGCGCCCGGCCAGCCTGCGCGGTTGCGGCTATCGCTGGCGCGACTGGGGCGAAAAGGATTTCGAGGCGGTGCTGGCCTGGGTGCTGGCGCGCGATGGTACCGCCCCAGTCTCTGTCGTCGGCCATAGCGTCGGCGGTGCCTTGCCCGGACTGGCCAGCCATGCATCAGCCATCCACCGTCTGCTTTCCGTCGGCGGGCAGTTCGGCTGCTGGCGTCACTACGCGCCGGCACGCCGCAGCCGCCTGTTCCTGAAATGGCACGTCGCCATGCCGGCGCTGACGGCGCTGTTCGGATATTTTCCCGGTCGTCGCCTGGGGTGGCTGGAGGACCTTCCGGCTGGTGTCGCCTACGAATGGGCCTTTCGCCGGCCATATCTGGAGGGCAACTATCCGGAACGGGAGCGTGAGGCAGTGCTGCGTGGTTTCGATGCCGTGACGGCACCGATCCTCGCGGTCACGCTGTCCGATGACGACATCGCCAGCGTGCCGGCGATCCGCGCCGTGCTCGATCGTTATCGTGGCGCGCCGCGCACGCAGGTCCTGCTCCAGCCCACCGATCTCGGCCAGGAAAGCGTTGGCCATTTCGGCCTGTTCCACAACCGCCACGCCACCGGCTTCTGGCTGGATACGCTGTTGTGGCTGCGCGACGGCGTCAATCCCTGGCCCGACAAGGAAGTCGGCTAGGGCGCACTTTCCTTCTCCCGCAAGGGGAGAAGGGAATTCCTACCAGTCCCCGACCGTTGCCTGCATCACCGCCAGCGCAGCGACCGCGGCGGTGTCGGCGCGCAGAATGCGAGGGCCCAGCGGAATGGCGGTGACGAAGGGCAGGGCGCGCAGCATGCGGCGCTCTTCATCGGAAAAACCGCCTTCGGGGCCGACCAGCAGCGCCAGCTTCCTTTCCGTTATCGCCTGCAGCGCCGGCAACGGATTGTTGGTCGAGGCGTCTTCGTCGCAGAACACCAGCCGCCTCTCCTTGTCCCAGCCGGAAAGGAGTCGCTCGAATTTGAGGGGCTCGCACACCGCCGGAACCGCCAGCACACCGCATTGCTCGGCGGCTTCGACGGCGTTGGCCTGCATGCGCTCGGTCGTGATCTTGCCTTGCGTGTGCTGGGTCAGCACCGGCTGCAGCACGCCGGCGCCCATCTCCACCGCCTTCTGGATGAGGTAGTCCTGCCGCCCGACCTTCAGCGGCGCGAAGCAGTAGACCAAATCGGGCAGTGGCGGCTGCTGCCGCTGCTGTACCCGCACGGTCAGCCGCACCGTCTTCTTCGTCCTGCCGGTGATCGCAGCCGTCCATTCGCCGTCGCGGCCGTTGAAGGCCAGGAGTTCGGCGCCGTCGGCGAGACGCAGCACATGCATCAGGTAATGGCTCTGCTGGGTGTCCGGTTCGAACTCGACACCGGCCGACAGATCGTCGGGCACGAACAGCCGTTGCATCTTGTAGTTGGCGCGCATGGCCGAGCAATGCGGCAGGCCTTGACGAAGGTCAAGCGCGTGTTCCCGGCTGCGACGCCTGGAGCGTTTCCCATTGAGGGAAACGCGTGGACATTGTTTTACGCAATTGCGGGCGCAAGCGTCGGTTTTGCCTCATCGTCGACCAGGCGGCCCGCCTAGCTTCATGGCGATGACGATGGAGGGCATGCATGAGCAAGATCACGCGCGGCGGATGCCTGTGCGGCGGCACCACCTATGAACTGCGCGGCGACCTGCGCCCCGTCGTCGCCTGTCATTGCGTGCAATGCCGCAAGACCTCGGGCCACTATGTGGCGGCAACGCAGGTGGCGGCTGCCGATGCGGTGATCGACGGCGACACGCTGACCTGGTTTCGTTCCTCGGATATTGCCGAGCGTGGCTTCTGCAGGGTCTGCGGCTCCAACCTGTTCTGGCGCCGGTTCGAAAGCGATCGGCTGTCGGTCTGGGCCGGCACGATCGACGGCCCGACCGGCCTCAGGATGGAAAGCCAGCTCTATCCCGAATGCGCCGGCGACTATTACGACCTGCCTGATGTCCCGTCGGTCGGACAGGAAACGCTGAAATAAGCTAGTCGCTGACCCTCGTCTGTTGCCCCGGATCGAACCAGCGGTGCTTGCGCCGGGCACGGAACAGCGTTGCCGGTGCCGCGAAGTCCGGATCGGTGAAGCAGCCTACGGATACCGAGACGGCGCCCGGCAGACCCTCTCCGGTCATGAACACCAGCGTGCCGCAGGTCGGGCAGAATGTCTGCTCCACCCAGCGTCCGGCATCGCCTGTGCGACGCCATGTCCGGTGCTCGCCTTCCACACTCACCACCGCGTCGTCAACGAAGATCGCGCGGTAGGAAAAGGCGGTGCCGGTGGCGCGCTGGCACTCCGTGCAGGCGCAGGCATAGACGCTGCGCGGCTCGCCCGCAACGGTGACGGCCAGCCCGCCGCAGCCGCAGCGCGCTGTCCTGGTTCTGGTTGCTCCGGGCTGTTCTGGTGTGTTCACGCTATCCATTCCTGCCGCCATCCTGTCAGCAGCCACGCGTGGGCCGCGCTGCATGCCTTGCCGCAATCGCTTCGGATCCATAACTCTCGCTGGACCCCGCAGCCGTGATAGGTCGATCCCTGGCCGGGGGTAAATTACGCACTTTGAAGTAAGTGGCCGCGTGTCAGCCACGGCCGGAGCAAGACATGAAACATCTCGACACGGACGAATGCGGTTTTGCCACCGCGCTGAATGCCATCGGTGGTAAATGGAAGACGGCGATCCTGTGGGAGATCAATTTGGCGCCGCGCCGGTTCGGCGAACTGCGCAGGCTGCTGCCCGGTGTGAGCGAGAAGGTGCTGGCGCAGCAGCTGCGCGAGATGGAGGCCGATGGCCTTGTCAGGCGTCAGGTCTTTCCGGGCACGGTGCAGAAGGTCGAATATTCGGTGACGGATGTCGGCGGCACCCTCAACGAGGCGGTCGGCGTCATGTCGGCCTGGGGCAAGGCGCAGGAGCGACGCATGGCCTTGCGTCCAGTCGTCGAAGAGAAACCGCGGCCACTGATCCGCCTGCGCGCCTGAAGGCACGTTTTTCAATCATCGCTGGACAGCGGCTTCCCTGGAACGGTCGCGATATTCACCCGGAGGCATACCGTAGCGCGCCTTGAACGTACGGCTGAACTGCGTCTGGTCGCCAAAGCCCCAGCGATAGGCGATCTCCATCACTGTCTGGTTGTTGGCGGCATCCTCGAGCGCGGCCTTGCAGGCAGCCAGGCGCAGCTCCCGTACCCAGCTGGCCACGGTGCGATCCATGTCCCCGAACAACCCATGCAGATAGCGCGTGGACAGGCCGCAGGCGCGCGCTATCAGATCGGGATCAAGGCCCGGGTTCCTCAGATTGGCGCGGATGAAGGCTTCGATGCGCGCCAGATGCGCATTGCGCACCGTTGAACTCTTCGACATCAGGATGCGGTCGTCGGCCCGGATTGCCAGCGCCAGCAGGTCGACGAGTTGCCGTCCGACCGCTATGCGGGATTCGGCATTCATCGTGTCGAAGCGGGCCGGCAGGAGATGCAGCATGTCGGTGAACAGGCCACCCGCGCCATTCGCCGCATCGAACTGCAACGAGCAGAAACGGTCCGGACCGTGCACGCGATCGGCGAGCGCGCGTGACTCGACCTTGAGCACCCACAGATCGGCGGGATCGGCGTGGCTGAATTCATACGGCTCGTGGCTGCGTTCGAGGAAGAACCCCCCCGGTGCGCAGCTGATCTCGCTGCCGCCCTGCGAGAAGAAGACTTCCGAACGCGCCGGCACCGTGACCAGGAACTCTTCCTTGCGCGCCGCGCGGAAATGGTGGGGCAGGCGCAGATACTGCAAGGCGTCGGAGGTCAGGCGCGAGATCGACACGTCGCCGAACTGCCAGATCGTCAGGTCGCCCGAGAAATGGTCGGCGTTTCGGAATTTCAGGTCGAGTGGAAAATAGGCGCCGGCGATGGCCTGGTGCCAGTGCCGGCTCCGGTCTGCGGGGCGCGTCGCGCTTGTTGTGACACTCGTCTTCATGTTCGATCCGACGACGTTACCGAAGACTAGGCACCGTTGCTGCGGAACGCAACGTGCGTCTCGGCCAGTGCACGCAGCGTCAATTTTTTGTTCGCGCAGCGCAAAGACCCAGCCTGCAAAACCTGTTTCGCTTATGCGGCAACGGTGCATCAGACACCGGGCGGGAACAACGACTGCGACGGGCCACGGGCCTCGTGGCACGGAGGAAAAGGTTGTAATGACGACAATGAAAGTCGATCCGATCACGCTGTCGGTGGTGCGTGGTGTGCTGGAGACAACACAACGCGAGATGACGCTGGCGCTGGAGAAGACGGCGCGGTCTTCCGTCTTCAACCTGGCGCATGACTACTCGACCGCGCTGTTCAATGCCCGGCCCGAGATGATCCTGCAGGGCCAGGACATCCCGATCCATCTCGGCTCGCTGATTCCCGCCATGAAGGCCGTCGCCGGCTTCTTCGAGGGCGACATCCATGAGGGCGACCTCATCTTGCACAACGACCCCGCCTTCGGCGGCAGCCATGCCATCGACACCTGCATGTACAAGCCCGTCTTCTACCATGGCGAGCTGGTCTACTGGACCGTCTGCAAGGGCCATCTGACCGATATCGGCGGCCCGGTGCCGGCGGGCTACAATCCCAACGCGACCGAGATCTACGCCGAATGCCTGCGCATCCCGCCGGTGAAGATCTGGGATCGCGGCAAGCCGCGCAACGATGTGCTCAACATGATCTTCACCAACATGCGGGCGCGGCGTGACCAGGAGGGCGATTTCCGCGCCCTGATCGGTGCGTGCCAGGTTGGGGAGCGCAGCCTGATCGCGCTGCTCGACAAATATGGCAAGCCGACGGTCGATGCCTGCATCGACACGCTGCTGGATATGGCGGACCGGCACATGCGCTCGCTGATCGCCACCGTTCCGGACGGCACCTATGAGGGCAAGGCGATCCTCGAGGATGCCGGTCATGGCTTCGGCGATTTCGAGATCGGCGCCCGCGTGACGATCACGGGCGACAGCTGCCACATCGCCATCTCCAGCCCGCCGCAGGTGCCTTATTTCATCAACTCCTACGAGGGCAATTCGCATTCCGGCGTCTATCTCGGCCTGATGATGTTCGCCGCGCTGCCACCGCCCTACAATGAGGGGCTTTATCGCTGCGTCACCGTCGATTTCGGGCCGAAGGGCACATTGTGCAATGCGCAGGAGCCGGCGCCGCACATGAACTGCACGACGACGCCGATGGAGACGCTGACGGACGCCGTGCGTCTCGCCTTCGAGAAGGCGATGCCTTCCAAGGTCGCGGCCTCATGGGGCCATGCCAACGGTCTCAACATCGCCGGCAGGGACAGCCGCACCAACGAGGAATTCGTCACGATGGTCCTGGCGACCATCATTTCGGGCGGCGGCGCCACGCCGCAACAGGACGGCTGGCACGCTGTCGGTCCGGAATGCTGCTTTGGTGCCTTGACCTCCGGCGATGTCGAACTGCTCGAATATTCCTATCCCATCATCATCCATCGCTATTCGCTGATGACCGATTCAGGTGGTGCCGGAAAATTCCGTGGTGGTTCGGGCACCGCCTGGGAAGTCGAGCCACTGGACGGCGACATGCTTTGCATCGGTTTCGGCGAAGGCCGCCGGATCCCGGCCATGGGGGCTGCCGGTGCGAAATCCGCCCTGGTCGACAAGAAGGTCGGCCGTGTCGAACTCAAACGCGCCGGCAAGGTCGAGGTCGAGCGCAAGAACATCATCCAGACGATCAGGACTGGCGAGACAATCACCAACCTCAATCCTGGCGGCGGCGGATACGGTGACCCCTTCGAGCGACCGATCGAGAAGGTGGTGTGGGATGTCCGCAACGGCCTCGTCTCGATCGAAGGTGCGCGTGCCGACTATGGCGTAGCCATCACCGATCCTGAAACATTGAATGTCGACCTGGTTGAAACCAGCCGACTGCGCGCAGCCTGAGGAGACGAACATGGAACACGCCTATCGTCTCGGTATCGACGCCGGCGGCACCTTCACGGACTTTGTCGTGGCCAATCGCGCCACCGGTGAAGTGAAACTTTTCAAGGCGCTGTCGACGCCTTCGGATCCGACCAGGGCAATCGAGAATGGCCTCAGGCTGATCGCCGACGACCTCGGCGTCTCACCGTCAGAGGTGGTCTCCGACTGCGACCTGTGCATCAACGGCACCACGGTCGGGCTGAATGCGCTGATCACCCATCGCGGCGGCAAGACCGGCCTGATCTGCACCGCCGGTCATGAGGACTCCATCGAGATCCGCAACGGCCACAAGGAAGACGGTTTTCGCTACGATCCGGAATATCCGGCGGCAACGATGCTGGTGCCACGCTATCTGCGCAAGGGCGTCCGTGAACGGGTGATTTCGGACGGCTCCATCCGCACGCCGATGAACGAGGACGACGTCCGCGAGGCCTGCCGGCTGTTCCTGAAAGAAGATGTCGAAACGGTCGCCATCTCCTTCGTGTGGTCGGTGCTCAATGCCGCGCATGAACGCCGCGCAGCCGAGATCGTGCGCGAGATGATGCCGGGAGCCGTCCTGACGGTCGGCAGCGAACTTTATCCGCAGGTGCGCGAATACACCCGCACTTCGACAGCCGTGACCAACGCCTATCTCGCGCCGGTGATGCGCAGCTACGTCACGGCGGTCGACAGCTATTTCCGCGCGCTCGGCGCCAGGCAGCCGGTCCGTTACTTCCAGTCGAATGGCGGCCTGGCGATCGGGCAGGCAATGACCGACCGCTCCGTCTATGCGATCAATTCCGGTCCGGCCTCAGCCCCGCAGGCGGGACTGTTCGTCGGCGCGCCGTTCGGCAAGGACAACGTCATCACCGTCGACATGGGCGGTACGTCCTTCGACATCACGCTGACGCGCAACGGCCAGACCAACCTCAACAAGAACATCGACTTCCTGCGCTACCGCATCGGCGTGCCGATGATCCAGGTCGAGACGCTGGGAGCGGGCGGCGGTTCCATCGGCTGGATCGACAGTCTTGGCCTGCTGCAGGTCGGGCCGCAGTCGGCCGGTTCCGAACCGGGGCCGGCCTGTTACGGGCGTGGCGGCACGGAGCCGACCACATCGGATGCCAACCTGGTGCTTGGCTATCTCAATCCGGAAGGCCTGCTCGGCGGCAAGCTGCCGCTCGATCTCGACAAGGCGCGGCAGGCGATGGCGACGATCGCCACGCCGCTCAACATCAGCATCGAGCAGGCTGCCTATGGCATGTTCACCATCGTCAACAACAACATGGTCAACGGCATTCGCCGTGTCTCTGTCGAGCGTGGCTATGACCCGCGCGATTTCGTGCTGGTCGGGGCAGGCGGCGCGACCGCTGCCCATATCACCGCGCTGGCACGCGAAATGGGCATCGACACGATCATCCTGCCCAAGCTGGCCTCGGGACTGTGCGCCTTCGGCCAGGTCATCTCGGACGTGAAATACAACTACATGGCGACCGCGCCGCTCAGGCTCGACAATGCAGCAGCCTGCGACAGGATCGAACAGCTGTTCGAGGAAATCGAGGCGCGGGGCATCGCCCACCTGAAGACGGATGGCTTTCCGGGTACCCTGATAGAGGTCCAGCGCAGCCTCGAGATGCGCTATGTCGGCCAGGTGCATGAATGCACGGTCGACATTCCCAACTTCAAGATCACCGAAGAGACCATCGATCAGGTCAAGGACGCCTTCCATGCCCGGCACGAAGAGCTCTACACCTATGCCGAGCGCCACAGCACGGTCGAGGTCGTCAACATCGAATCGACCATCTACGGCCGCATCGAAAAGCCGAAGGCGCCGAGACTGCAAGGCGGGGGTGGTCTGCAGCAGGCGCTGAAGGGCCATCGCGACGCTGTCTTCGACGCTTCGGGCAAGCCGGTAGCAACACCCGTCTATGATGGGGCGGCCCTTGGTGTCGGCGTTGCCGTGGCCGGTCCCGCGATCATCGAGGAGGTGACGACGACCATCGTCATCGAACCCGGCTGGTCTGCCGCGCTGCATGAAAGCGGCAGCTACCTGCTGGCCCGGCAGGATTAGCCGAGATGACGCCGGCCACGCGCTCATTGATGAGCATGGCTGGGACGAGCATGGCCGGCCCGCTGCTTCTACCTGTGCGACGGCAGGAAGAAGGTCTGGTGGAAATAGGAGCGGAAGGCTTCCATCGCCGGCGTGAACTGCGCGCCGCGGCGCCAGGCGAGGCCGACATCCATCGACGGGATCGGTTCGGTCGGAACGATCGTCTCGATGCGCTTGCCCTCCAGCGACCACGGCCGCAGCACCATGTCGGACAGGATCGCGACGCCTTGCCCGTCCGCCACCAGCGAGCGGACGGCTTCGACCGAGGAGGTCCTCAGCGTGACATTCGGCCGGTAGGAGGTGTTGCTCCAGTAGCGCAGCGCCGTGTGCGCGGCCTCGTCGACCGTCAGCATGATGTAGGGCTCCTCGGCGATCTCCTTGAGGCCGACGCTGCCCTGCGACAGCAGGCGATGCCTTGCCGGCACCCACAACCGGCGCCGCGAGTTCATCAGCGTTTCCGTCGCCAGGTCCGAGTTTATCACGTTGGAGGTCAACAGCACCGCCATGTCGTATCGATTGGCGAGCAGCCCTTCTTCAATGGCCTCGCGGTTCAGTTCGAACAGCTGGATGTCGAGGTTCGGCCAGGCCCGGCGAAGCCGTCCGAGATGGTTGGGCAGGAAATAGCCGATCACCGTGTAGCTGGCGGCGACCGTCAGCCGTCCCGAAAAGTCGCTGGCCGGCAGCAACAGGTTCGTCGCCTCGTCGACCTTGTTCAGGATCTCATAGGCGTGGAACAGGAATTGCCGGCCAGCCGTCGTCATCTCCATGCCCTGGGTCGAGCGGATGAACAGGTCGAGCCCGACGGTCTGCTCGAGCTCCTTGATGGCTGTCGTCACCGCCGACTGGGAAATGCCCAGCTCCGCGGCGGCCTGCGAAATCTGCCCATGCTCGGCGGTGGAAACGAAATAACGGATCTGGCGAAGGCTTACCGGCATGGGCGCTATGTTCCGAATTTCAGATATTGTGCGCAGCTACCAACCGCAAAAGCAATATCGTGTTGCTGCCTCGGGCGCGGCGGTGCCGTGGCCGTCGCCGCGTGCAGCAAAAAAGCCAATGAATCTCGCGATGATGGGTATGGAGATAACCTTACGGGATATAGAAAATTCAGATATTTGATATCGATTAATAGAATTTTCCAAACGATTTCACCCCCTCTACCTTCTTCATCGAGGAGTGCCCGGGGTCCATGCGGCCGCGCGGTGAGGACAAGGGAGGTCTGCTTGCAGACAGCGGCCGTCGACATCAATTGCGACATGGGCGAAGGCTACGGCCAATGGCGGTTGGGCGACATTGACGACGCCGACCTGATGAAGCTCATCAGCTCCGCCAACATCGCCACGGGTTTCCATGCCGGCGATCCCAATCTGATGGACGCCACCGTGCGGCTGGCGACCCAGTATGGCGTCGGTGTCGGTGCGCATCCGGGGTTCCGTGACCTGCAGGGGTTCGGCCGGCGCCGCATCAACGGCACCAGCGAAGAGCTGGTCAACGACATCGTCTACCAGATCGGGGCGCTGCGCGAGTTTGCCCGCCGTTACGGCGCCACCCTGCAGCATGTGAAACCGCACGGCGCGCTCTACATGGAATTTGCCGCCAGCGAGGAAATGTCGCGCAATTTCGTCCGCACCATGCGCACGATCGCTCCCAACGCCTTCATCTATTGCATGGGGATGTCCGAGACCTATCGTGCGGCGACGGAAGCCGGGCACCCGGTGATCCGCGAATTCTATGCCGATCGCGACTACGATCGGTCGGGCTCGATCGTCTTTACGCGTCGTACGGGTCGCCTGGACCCTCGCCTGGTTGCCGAGAAGGTTGTGCACGCCTGCCGGACTGGAAAGGTCCGCACGGTCGAGGGCGACGAGATCGACATCGCCTTCGAATCGATCTGCTTCCACTCGGATACGCCCGGCAGTCTGGAAATAGCCACGGCCATGCGTGCGGCACTCGATGCCGCCGGGGTCAAGGTCAGGCCGGTGGCCGAACTCACACATCATCTGAAACCAGCGGCAAGGGGATGACCGATGGCTAAAACCGAACTCAATTCACCCTTGCCCGGCGTCTTCTACCGGCGTCCGTCGCCCGACAGCGCGGTGTTCAAGAACGATGGCGACGCGGTGGCGGCGACCGACATCCTCGGTGTCATCGAAGTGATGAAGTCGTTTCACGAGATCCCGGCCGGCGCTGCGGGCACCAATCTCAAATTCCTCGTCGATGACGGCGATGCCGTGATGGCGGGGCAACCGATCGCAGAGATCGACGCATGAACATCAAATCGGTCCTGATCGCCAATCGCGGCGAGATCGCCGTGCGCATCAACCGGGCCGCCAAGGCGCTCCGGCTGCGTACGGTGCAGGTGTACAGCGCCGCCGATGCGGATTCTCTGCCGGTCAGGCTGGCCGACGAGGCGATCCTCATCGGCCCGGCGGCGGCGAAGAAATCCTACCTGGACATTGAAGCCGTGATCGCTGCGGCGAAGGCGGCCAGGGTCGATGCGGTGCATCCCGGCTATGGCTTCCTTGCCGAGAACGCCGACTTCGCCGATGCCGTCGTTGCGGCCGGTATGAAATTCGTCGGCCCGTCGGGAGCTTCGATCCGGCTGCTCGGCGACAAGGTCGCCGCCCGGGCCGAAGCCGAGAAAGCCGGCGTTCCGACCGTGCCCGGCAGCGGCGGGCGTATCGCGGATGTCGAGGAGGCGGCTGCGATCGCGGCGCGCATCGGTTTCCCGGTGATGATCAAGGCAGCTGCCGGCGGCGGTGGTCGTGGCATACGTGTCGCTGCCGACCTCGACGAATTCACGCGCCAGTTTCCGCAGGCTTCAGCGGAAGCCGCTGCGGCCTTCGGCGATGGCGGGCTGTACATTGAAAAGGCCGTGCCGGCGGCGCGTCACGTCGAGGTGCAAATCCTCGGCGACGGCAAAAATTTCGTGCACTGCTTCGAGCGTGAATGTTCGTTGCAGCGCCGCCGCCAGAAGGTCTGGGAAGAGGCACCCGCAGTCGGTCTGCCCGCAACCGTGCGCCGCAAGCTCTGCGACAGCGCCGTCGCCCTGGCGCGCTCGGTCGGTTACAGCGGCGCCGGGACGGTGGAATATCTTTATGACGAGGCCAGCCAGGCGTTCTATTTCCTCGAAGTGAACACCCGCATCCAGGTCGAGCATCCGGTCACCGAGATGATCACCGGCATCGACCTGGTGCAGGAGATGCTGCGCATCGCGGGCGGCGAGCCGCTGTCGCTGCGGCAGGAAGACATCTCCATCCACGGCCATGCCATCGAATGCCGCATCAACGCCGAGGATCCGGCCAGGAACTTCATGCCCTGGCCGGGCGTGGTCTCGAAGCTGGTCGTGCCCGGCGGCGACGGCGTGCGCTTCGATACGATGCTTTTCGACGGCTATGCCGTGCCGCCCTTCTACGACTCGCTGCTGGGCAAGCTGGTGGTGCATGGCGCCGACCGCGCCGATTGCCTGGCGAAGCTCGGCGACGCGCTGCGATCGCTGCAGATCGAGGGCATTCCGACCACCATCCCGCTGCATATGGCACTGGCCGCCGATGCCAATGTCGCGGCCGGCAGGTTCCACACCCGTTTCCTCGAAGGCTGGCTCGACACCGAGTTCCAGGCCCAGGCCGACAGTGCGAAGGAGGCTGCGCAATGAGCAACCGCTACTCGTTCGGCGGTGACGAGCATCTCTTCGTCGAATGCGATGAGAGCATGTCGCTGGAGGCGTTCTTCAAGAGCCTGTCGATGACCAGCGCCATCCGCGACAGCGGCATCAAAGGCGTCACCGAAATCTGCCCGGCCAACGCGTCGTTCCAGATCAAGTTCGATCCGGACGTCATCAAGCCGGACGACATCCTGGCCGAGATCCAGGCGATCGAGAAGGCGACGACCAGGGCCGAGCCGGTGATCGACACGCGCATCATCGAGATTCCCGTCTTCTACGAGGATCCGTGGACGCACGAGACGCTGATGCGTTTCCGTGAACGCCATCAGGATCCGCAGGCGACCGATCTCGAATATGCCGCCCGCATCAACAATCTCGGCGGTGTCAGCGATTTCATCGCCGCTCACAGCGGCGCGCCATGGTTCGTCTCGATGGTCGGTTTCGTCGCCGGCCTGCCGTTCATGTATCAGATGGTCGACCGGCCGCGGCAGCTTCAGGTGCCCAAATACCTGCGCCCGCGCACCGACACGCCGAAGCTGACCGTCGGCCATGGCGGCTGCTTCTCCTGCATCTATTCGGTGCGTGGCGCCGGCGGCTACCAGATGTTCGGCATCACGCCGATGCCGATCTTCGATCCCGAGCAGAAGACGAGCTACCTCAGGGATTTCATGGTGTTCTTCCGCCCGGGCGACATCGTGAAATTCCGACCGATCGGTCGTGACGAGCATGACGCTATCGAAGGTGATGTGAAGGCGGGGCGCTTCGTGCCGGTGATGCGCGACGTCACCTTCGACCTGCGCGAATTCCGCAAGGACATCGACGGTTACAACGCCAGACTGGAGGGCGAGGTCCATGGTCGTTAGCGTCATCAATCCGGGTCTCGCCACCACGGTCCAGGACCTCGGCCGGCCCGGCTATTTTCATCTCGGCATTCCGATCGGTGGCGCCATGGATCGCATGGCGCTGCGCGCCGCCAACCTTCTGGTCGGCAATGACGAGGGTGCTGCATGCCTCGAAGCCGTGTTCATGGGGCCGGAACTCGAATTCAGCGAGGACGCGACAGTCGCCGTCACCGGCGCGGAGATGCCGATCAAGATCGATGGCATCGTGCAGCCGTCCTGGACCGCGCTCAAGGTCAGGGCAGGCGGGAAGCTGAGCTTCGGTTTCCTCAAGAAAGGCGCGCGCATCTATGTGGCGATCGCCGGCGGCATCGACGTGCCGGAAGCGCTCGGCAGCCGCTCGACCTATGTCATCGGTGCGCTCGGCGGCTTCAAGGGGCGGGCGATCGCCAAGGGCGATGAACTGCCCGTCGGGCGGCCCGGGGCGACGAAGGAAGGCAAAACTTTGCCGGAAGGGCTGCGGCGGCCATCCGCGTCGCCGGCCGAGCTGCGCGTGCTGCCGGGGCTCTATGCGCATAGGTTGCAGGAGGAGTCGGCTGCCGGTTTCTTCGAGGACCAATGGAAGGTCGCGTCCGAAGCCGATCGCATGGGCTATCGTTTCAAGGGCGGCAGGCCCTTGGCGTTCGTCGACCGCGAACCGCCCTTCGGCGCCGGCTCCGATCCTTCCAACATCGTCGACAGCTGCTACCCCTACGGCTCCATCCAGGTGCCGAGCGGCAGCGAGCCGATCATCCTGCATCGGGATGCGGTGTCTGGCGGCGGCTACTTCATGCTGGGCACGGTGATTTCCGCCGACATGGACCTGATCGGCCAGATGCAGCCCAACACGCCCACGACCTTCATCAAGGTCGAGATGGCCGAGGCGTTGCGCGCACGCACTGAGCGGGCAGCGCTGCTCGATCGGATGAGGGAGGCGCTGGCCTAGAGCAATTCCGGGAAAAGCGCGCGCGGTTTTCCGTCCGGAACTGCGTCGAAACAAGGCGAGGGTGGACGGCCAAACAGTCAGTCATAACCAAAAAAGAGAAGGGGAAATACCATGGCTGGAAAGCTATCGGCTGATGAAGCCGACACACTGGACTATTCGAACGTTGCCGTACCGCCCAACGCCCGCATGCCGAAGATGGCGTTGACGATGGCGTGGTGGGCCGTCTGCAGCGCCGTCTTCTACATCGTGGTCGGCGCCGCGCTGGCGCTCGGCTTCGGCACCTGGAACGCGATCATCGGCATGGTGCTGTCGGTGGTCGCCTATGGGCTCATCAACGCGGTGCTGAGCAGGTTCGCCATCAAGACCGGGCTGTCCGTCGCCCTGTTCTCGCGCGTTCTCTTTGGCAATGTCGGCGCAGGCCTGGCGACATTGATCTTCTGCGCCACCGCCATCTACTACGCCGTCTTCGAGGGATCGGTGATCGCGGTCGGCATCAACAACATCTTTCCGTCGATCTCCTATCCGATCGCTGCCCTGATCGTCGTGCTCTATTCGGTGCCGCTGATCTTCGGCAGCATCCAGACATGGCTCGACAAGTTCAACGGCGTGCTGCTGCCGTTCTATATACTGGGCCTTGTGCTCGCCGTGGTGCTGGCGATCAGCCAGTATGGCTACAGCGACAAGTGGCTCAATCTCGGCCCGGCCGGCGGCGAGCCGGCATTGGGCTGGCTGTCCTGCTTCGTGTATTACATGGGCGTGTGGGTGCTGATGATGTTCACCTTCGACTACGCCCGTTTCGGCCGCCAGGAAGACGCCGGCTACCACGCCTACTTCAACTTCGGCATGCCTTTCTATGTCATGGTGTTTCTGGTCAGCGGCCTGTTCGGCATGTTCATGGTCGGCACGGTGCCGGATCTCGGCGCGGTCACCGAAGTCTCGGTGCTGCTGGCGCTCCTGAAGATCATGGGCATCGGCGGCCTGCTCTTCGTCTGGGTCACGCAGACCCGCATCAACACGGCGAACTACTACCTCGCCGCCGTCAACCTCGAGGCGCTGGTGCAGCTGTTCGGCAAGCCGCCCTTCGGCCGCATCGGCTGGGCCATCGTGGTCGGCGCGATCGTCTATCTGCTGATGCTGATCGACGTGTTCAGCTATCTGCTGCAGGCGCTCGCCTATCAGGGCATCTTCGTCGTCGCCTGGGTGGCGGTCGCCATGGCCCACATCTTCTCCAGCCGCTACGAGCAGCTTGTCGGCAGCACCATCGAATACCGTTCGAGCCACGTGCCGGCTTTCAATCCGCTCGGCATCATCGCCTGGTTCGCGGCAGCGGCCGTCGGCATCGCCCTGCACCTGTGGGGTGGTGCCTACACGGAGCTATCGGCGCCGGCCACCGCAGTCGTCGGCTTCTGCATCTATGCACTCGGCCTGAACAGCGCCAAGCGCGAGTGGTTCCTCACCGCCGCATGACACCCAGGCCTCGCGCCCTGCCAGGGGCGCGAGGCTTTACCGAGAACTCAAAGCGAGAAAGGACAGGTTCCATGGCTTCCCAGGCTGGTATCTCCACATTGCTGCAGCGTTTCGCCGGCGAGACGTCGCTGTTGCAAAAAGCTGCCGTCGTCTTTGCCGGTTCGCTCCTGCTTTGGGCATCGGCAAAGGTCCAGATCCCCTTCTATCCCGTGCCGCTGACCATGCAGACCTTCGCGGTGCTCGCCATCGGCGCAGCACTCGGCTGGCGGCTCGGGCTTGCCACCGTTCTGCTCTATCTGGCGGAAGGCGCGGCGGGTTTGCCGGTCTTTGCCGGCACGCCGGAGAAGGGCATCGGTCTTGCCTATATGATGGGGCCGACCGGCGGTTATCTGCTGGGCTACCTGCCTGCCGCCGCCGTCTGCGGCTGGCTGGCCGAACGCGGCTGGGATCGCAGCGTCGCGCTCACCGCGCTGGCGATGCTGGCCGGCACCGTCGCGATCTATCTGCCGGGCCTGCTCTGGCTCGGCGCGATCGTCGGCTGGGACAAGCCGGTGCTGGCGTGGGGGCTGACCCCGTTCCTGCTCGGCGACCTGCTGAAGTTCTCCTTGGCGTCGGCGGCACTTCCGCTGGTCTGGCGCCTCGTCGGCAAGAAGGGCTGATTTGTATTCCTCCCCCCGATGCGGACCGCGTCGGTTCGAGAGGCCGGCAGGGCGGGAGCTGCACCAAGGCGCGATGGGGGCATCGCGCCAGCGTGGCGACCCGCCCTGTAGGCTCCCTGAAGTGCCTGCGTTCTCCGTCATGCAGCGAGGCAGGGCAGAGAGCAGTTCGCGCAGGTCTCATCCGTTTCCCGCGCTCGCATGCCAGACCGGCGTGAAGCCGGCGGTGAGCGCGGCAACCGCTGTTGGAGGGGTGATCAGCGCGACTGACGCGCCGCCCCTGGTTGCCGCGCTCATGCTGGCCGGCCTGTCGTAGCCGGCAAAGCTCCAGCCCAGCAGTCCGCCGCCCCGCAGGGCAAAAGGCTTGCCGCCGATGTCGACCATCGTGCCATCCGGCAGCCGCGCGATCTCCTCGGCCCGGATCGAAGGCAAGGGCTTGCGCGAGGAGGCGAAACGCTCCTTGTGCAGCCGAGCGTCCAGCTGCGGCGCGCGCGGCTCGGCGATGCCGAAGGCCTTGCCGAAACAGCCGAGGAATTCGCTCGCCCGCGCCCGCTGGCAGAAGAAGCAGGGCCGGTGCCCGGCGGCGAGCGCGGTCGGCTCGTCGAGGAAGAACAGCTCGGTCCAGCCGGCCTTGCCACCTGGCCGGTTGCGCCCCATCGGTTCGCGCCTGCGGCCCTGGTAGTCGCAGACGCAGATGATCCAGGCCGGCAGCGCCCAGCGTTTCTTCAGCAGCGTCTTTGTTTCCGGGTCATGGAGGATGCCGCGATTGCCGGTGAACAGCCCGCGCTCTGCCACGGCGTGGATGGCTCCATAGGGATCGACGCGGTTCTGCAGTGGCATAGGCTTTTTCCGTTGCTGTCCGGCACCGGCGCTTGGCCGCTGCTTCGTTGCCATGATACGCAATCGCCAGCGCAATTTATGTCAGGATGGTCATGCGGGTTCTTGTCGTCGAGAATTATCAGGGCACGGATCTCGGCAATGTCGGGGCGGCACTCAACGAAGCCAATGCCGAACTCGATGTCCGCCGGGCCTATCTTGGCGACGAACTGCCGAAGGATGCCAGCGAACATGACGCGCTGGTGATGTTCGGCGGCGGCCAGAATGCGCTTGCCGACGACAGCCATCCCTATTTCCCCGAATTGCTCGACCTCATCCGCGACTTCGCCCACAAGGACCGCTCGGTGCTCGGCATCTGCCTCGGCAGCCAGCTGGTGGCGCGCGCCTTCGGCGGCATCAACCAGGTCGGCGGCGCCTCCGAGTTCGGCTGGCATGGCGTGACCCTGACCGACGAGGCCAAGGCCGACGCGGTTCTCGGTGCCATGCCGGTGGCTTTCCCGATCTTCCAGTGGCACGACGATACTTTCACCCTGCCGCCCGGCGCTGTGCGGCTGGCCTCGAGCATGGTTGCCGAAAACCAGGCCTTCCGTCTCGGCCGCGCCGTCTATGCCTTCCAGTTCCATTTCGAGGCCGACACACCGGTGGTCAATTACTGGACCACGACCTTCGCTGATACGGTGACGGCGCGCTGGCCCGACTGGCCAGAGCGGCTGCCCGCCGAGGCTGCCCGCAATGCCGCGCTTGCCGACCAGTCGGGTCTTGCGATCGCAAGGGCCTGGGTGGCGACGATCTGAGCGCTGGGAATGTCGAAGAGCTGGGAAGAGGTGTGCGCGGCTGCATGGTAAGCTCAACTCATGACTGGCAGACGATGCCTCGGCTGTTCATGAGGGGCAAACTACCGTCTTCTCGTCGGTAGAGAACGGAAACGGCAGCGAGGAGCCAAGCGACCCCGAGAGCAGGTGCCATGGTATTTCTGTCTTTCTTGTTGGCTTCAACGGCGTTGATATCGACTGCTGCTATCGTGGTAGCCGGATGGATGCCGTTCCCACCGCTTGCCATATGGGTGTTGAGGATGATCGTGTTCCTGGTGGCGGGAATGACGATCTATGCCGGATGGCAGGTGCAGTAGCGCTTTCTGCAACTTTGGAAGCTCTTCGCGTATCAGGCTCACAACCGGAAGAAGGCTGTCTGGCAGCGCGCCAACTCCGATGGCCTCGTCAGATGACCGCGATCGCGTCGACCTCTATGAGATAGCCCGGCGACATGATCGCCACTCCGACCACCACGTTCGCCGGCTTGTGGTCTCCGAACAGCGAGATCTGCGCTTCCTCGATGATCGGAACATGTGCGTCGCGGTCATAGTCGACGATGTAGATGGTGATCTTGCAGACCTGTTCGGGCCTTGCGCCCGCCGCCCTGAGTGCCCGGCCGAGATTGCCGAAAGCTAGGCGTGCCTGCGCCGCAAAATCGCCGTGCCCGACCAGCTTGCCGTCCCTGCCTTCGGGCTGCTGGCCGGAGATGAACACCATCCTGGATCCCGTCGCGATGACAACCTGCGTGTAGATCTCCGGAACGGGCAGGTCGTCCGGATTGATGAGTTCGAGGGACATGGACGATCTCCTGTCTTGTTCGACTGAAACGGATATTGTGATCACCGTGTCGCTGGCCTGCGGTACGGTGGTAAAGCGTCGGCGACGGCGCAACAAGAACGAGCCCAAAGGCTGGCTGGCAGCCGCTCAAGGTCCGGTTTTCACGGAGTTGGTGACGGCCACCCGGGGCACCCTCACGCGATCAGGCTAGGCCAACTGCCTTTCCTTGTCCCGCCGTTCCATGTCCCGCCTTTCGAGTTCCGCGTAGAGCCCTTCCCATCGCTGCGCATTGGCGTCGGCCTCGCAGGCATACATGAAGAGCGTGAGCAGGGTGGCTGTTGCATACCAGGGAATGCGAAATCCCAGGTATCCGGAGACGACATCCAGGATCGCCGGGATCAGCAGCGTCGCGCTCATGATCCGCAGGACGTTTTTTGCATTCAGGATCGTGTTTTCGAAAGTCATTGTTCTCCCCCAGTTTTGTGGCGGAGGTTAACCAAACGTAAGGTGCCCTGACAAGGACGCGTTCGGGGTGGTGTGGCGGACTGGGAAATGGCTATGCTGGCGACAGCCGTTGAAGCTCAATTGGCCGGAAATGCTGGGAGCAGGTCGCTTAGAGACGAAGGAGAAGCTTCTGCGATACTCGCCGGACGGCAGAGGCCTCTATAGCCCAAAGGGGCCTTTCATTCGATCAGCACTTCGTCGCGACCGTCCCCCAGCCGTCATATCGCAAATTGAAACGCGTTGCGATTTCCAACGCAGTCACAGTCAGGCGATCGATTGTGGAAGGCAGGGTGTCCGACTGCACCGACAAGTCTATAGCTGTTTCGCCGTCTGGCATCTGCACAGACTGGACGACAGTGAAGCCTAGATTCGCAGAACTTTCGGAAAGCTCCAATGTTCCCGACTTTGAGCCAACGAAACGAAGGTCGATTGAGCGAATTGCAGAAGCGCAATCCCCATTGCGGTGCAGGTTGGTGAGCACATCAGCGTCAGCCGCTCGCTCAGCGTTCAGCCGAGTCTCATTCACCCCGATAGGGTCGAGAATTGTCGCCAGAACTAAACCGACCAGAATACCTTGGAGCATTCTTTGCAGTAGAATGCCTTGAGTATAGGTGCAACGCTCGAATGTTGCCGAACCTGGCGCTGGTAGACACGCAGCGCACAAAACCAAGGTTGAGATCGAACGGCAAGTTGCTGTGCCAGACATTGGAAACCATGGCTTCGAGCCATGGCCAGCAGCCAGCCCATTTTCCCGAAGTCCCCATGAGAGCTTATCCAGGCGCTACAGAGCAAAGGCAAACTACGGGTTCGCGCCGCGTTTCGCTGCCTCCAGCAGGCGATCAAACCTGATGCGAGTCTTGCCTTGTCCGAGCTCTTCTCGATACGAGGCAGCGCTGCTGCGATGAACATTTTTCGGAACGGCGGGCCCGACCTTCGAAAGCTCAAACGACACGACGTCGCGGCTGTCTATGAGGACGGTATAAAAGTCCTCGAACTGGTCAGGAATCTCGGAAACGAGATGATGCAGGTTGCCTGCGACGCCAATGTTCCCGAGTGCATCCAGTATCCGTCGATCTCGTTCGATGGCAGCCGAGAGCAGTGTGCCTTCGGTGGAATATCGATCACGGAGGTAGCGCTTCGTCATCAGGTCGCCAGCCTCATCAAGCCGAATTTCGTTGCACAACACCTGTCGGCCGGAACGCGATACAGGCGTTCCTCAGCTTACGGCACCGCCGTTATCAGCAGGAAGATCACGAAGATGCCCAGATGCACCGCGCCTTGCAGCACGGTGGTGCGTCCGGTGCCGAGCGTGATGGTGCTGACGAACAGCGTCAGCAGCAGAAGCACCATGGCGGCGGGGCTGAGGCCGAGCATCAGCTTGCGATCGGTCAGCACGGCGACTGCCGCCACGACCGGGATCGTCATGCCGATGCTGGCGAGCGCCGAACCGAGCACCAGGTTCACGCTGTTCTGCAGTCGGTTCAGAAGTGCTGCGCGAACCGAGGCGATGCCTTCGGGCAAAAGCACCAGCGTCGCGATGATGACGCCGACGACGGCCTGGGGAAGGCCGGCTGCCGCGACGAGGTTCTCCAGCGGGTGCGACAGCACCTTCGCCAGCAGGATGACGACAAGCAGGGAAAGCGGAAGCATCACCGCGCTCACCAGGGTCACCCTGGATGTCGGCGGTTCGAGCGGAGCCTCGTCGGGATCCTGCCCGCCGACCGGCACGTCCATGAAATAGTCGCGATGCTTGATCGTCTGGATGAAGACGAAGACGGCGTAGAGGGCCAGCAGCACCAGGCTGACCACCAGCAGCTGGACGGGCGAGAACTGCTGCGGTCCACCCGCCGAGACGAAGTTCGGCAGCACCAGCACGCTGATCGCCAGGGTTCCGAGCACGGCAAGCGAGGCAGAGGCCGCGTTGAGCTGGAAGGTCTGCTCATAATGGCGCCGGCCGCCAAACACCAGGCACAGTCCGATCACGCAGTTGAGCACAATCATCAGCGCCGAAAAGACCGTGTCGCGGGCGACGGACTCGCTGCCTTCCGAACCGGCCAGCATGATGGAGACGATCAGCCCGACCTCCAGGATCGTCACGCATACGGCAAGAATGATCGAGCCCATCGGTTCGCCGACCCTGAGCGCCAGGATTTCCGCATGGTGCACGGACGCGAAGATCGAAGCACCGAGGGCGATCGATGCAAGGATGATGACCAGGATCGAGTCGTCTGAAATCAGCCCGAGATATTTCAGGGCAACCAGCACAAGCGCCGCCGCCGGCGCTGCCCAGGTCCAGAGCGGTATCGTCGTGTGGTGATCGAGAGCCATGTGTTCCCTAAGCGCCGGAGATCATTGCGGTCCTGGCTGCGAAGGTAGAGGAACTGTGTCGCCCTGTACATTCGCACCGGGCGACCATGGTGCAAAAGTACGGCAGCCCTGCGGATGGCCGGCTGGCATTGGAGAAATGGGTGCGGGACTATCGTCCTCTGGCGCGGGCAAGCGCCCCGATGCTGGTCGAGATGTCCCGGACGACCGATTTGGTGGCTTCCAGCTCTGCCCGGCCGAACGAGGCCAGCAATTCCGCGGTATCGGCGGCAAGTTTCTCGGTGAATTTCGAGACCATCGCCATGCCTTCGGTGGTGACGAAAAGCTGTTTGACGCGACGGTCGCTGTCATCCTCGAAACGCCGGATCAGTCCCCTGATCTCGAGCCTTCTGGCCAGGCGCGCAAAGGTTGGGGTTTCGATCCGCAACTGGTCCGCCAGCATCTTCTGGCTGTTGGCGCCGCCATGCGCGACCCGGTACAGGGTTGCGCCCTCTTCCAGTGACAGGCCGGTACCTTGCAGCGCGATCTCGTAGATGTCTTGCAGGCGCCTGACGATCTCCCCCATGTCCTCGAAAATTGCGATCGGGCTTTCCTGTTCTTCCATTGTCGACCTGTCCGCATATCACCCATTGAAGTCACGGCACCCCGATAGCCTCCGGGCAGGCCTGGAAGAAAAGACGATCGCTCCGTGACGAATGGGGACGGACAATGTCCATCGCTGCTCCACTGATCGATCATCCGTTTCCATTGGTGGTGGTGACCTCGCCGGAGTTCCCGATCCGGCAAACGAAAAATGCAGGCAGGGAAAGGGAGTTCCCGCAACACGGAAATGTTACATCCAGATTCGCCTGCAACTCTCCAGCGCGTGCCTTGCAGCCAAAACTGAACCGCGACCGACAGGGGTGGCGGCCGCGGTTCAGCTGGATCATCGATAAATGTCGTCAGCGCCGAAAGGTCGAGCTGAAACCGCTCGTGGGACGACGGCATCCGGATGTCCCAACCTGCTGTGTCGATCGGCCTGCAAGGATGTCAGAAAGGGGTGAGGCCGAGGGCTTTCGAGGAAATCGGCCGGGGCAGTCCAGGCCGATCTCAGGAGGTTTCTTACCTCGATAAAAAGAGCGAATGACTGGAGGTCAAACCGGCACCCGCTAAAGGAGGAAGATCCTAGAAGTCGCGCTGGAAGCGGAGGAGGCCGCCGACGCTGCTCTTCTTGTCTGTCGTGGTCCAATCACCGAGCCAGTCGGCATCGCCGCGCTTGCCTTCGTTGAGGTAGTCGACTTCGGCCGTGACGGTGAAGCCCTGAACCACCTGGTAGGCGACGTTGGCGGCTATGCCCAGGTTCTTCTGCTCGTCATAGGAAGCCTGGAGGTTGAACGTGGTCTTCTCGTTGAACTTGTAGCTGCCGCCACCCCAGAAGGCCCAGTTGCCGCCCCATGGCTTGTAGAAGGTACGGGCAGCATTGTCGTCCGTGCCGTAGCCGCCCATGACCCAGAGCGCGATCTGGTCGGTGGCGTTCACGTCGAGGCGAACCTTGCCGGCCCACTCTTCCCAGCTCGGATTGTAGGCGACGACACCGGTGATGCCGCCCCAGCCCTGGCTGTACTTGGCGCCGACCACGACGTTCGGGGCGTAGCTGTCGATGGTGTTGTCGACGATGCCCGGAACCCAGTTGCCTGCTCCATCCTTGACGAAGGTGTCGTAGCTGCCCGAGCCCTGTTCCAGCGAGACGATCGCCGAGAAGCCGTTGCCGGCGTCGAAGGTGTAGCTGATCAGGTTGGTGTCGAACTCGCCGTAAGGAACGATCGTATCCTGGATGACGTTGCCGGCATAACCGATGAAGGTGTCGTAGGCCGACTCGTCCTTGCCGACGCGCAGGCCGCCGAGCTGGATCCAGGCGAAGTTCAGCGAGACGTTCTTGTTGCGGGCGTCGGCATTGTCATTGCTGTTGCCGAACTGGAAACGGGTCTCTGTATAGGTCTTCAACGTGCCGAGTTCGGTCTCCTGACCGGTCCAGGTCTTCAGCGCGAAGCGGGTGTTCTTGCCCCAGGTATCCTGTTCCTTGCCATTGAGGCGGTCGGTCGTCCTGGCACCGTCGAAGGTGCCGCGATCACCCAGGCTGGCATCGTAGCGGATGTAGCCGCCGACCCGCAGGCAGGTCTCGGTGCCCGGGATGTAGAAGTAGCCGGCGCCGTAGACGTCGCAGATCTTGACGTATTCAGCGGGTTCCGGCTCGGCGACGACGACCGCGTCAGCGGCACGTGCGCCGGAAACGGCAATCAAAGCCGCAGTCGAGCCTAAAAGAAGCGTTCTGATGTTCACTGTAATCCCCTATCGATACTGGGTTCCGAGTACGTACGATCAACCTCGCACCCTGAATATTTTTAAGCTCAAATGTCATTGAATGATATTACGCCGCGTCACTTAAGTTGTTGTGTAACCGGAGAGCAACGAGCAATCACATATTCGTGTTCTTGTTCGCACTTGTGCTTTCATATGAAACGATTTCAATTCTAATATGTCTTTCATATATCTGTTTTTAATGGGAAATTTGTTCCGTATATCGATTTTGATTCGTGTTTACTTTTAGTTGATCATCAAATGAAACGATTTCAAATAAATATAGTCAGCCTCCGAAACAGTTTCGATTTGCATGGGGGGAGGCTGCGGGCTGCAGTCAGCGGCGTGCAGAAGCATTGCTGGATGCGGTCGGTTGCCGATTCCCGTCACCAGAAACGCGCCTGGGAAAACCTTCCGCAACGTCCGCGTGGCAAATTTGGCACGCCGTCCGGATTCCGCTGTGGATGGCGCATTTCGCGCTTGGCCTGTGTCGGCACGATTTCCTAGAAGGCGGCGGCTGGCTTGCCGGCGCCGGTGTCCCACTGTGGCACAAGCGTCACACAAGCCGAAACAAGCATCGTCCAGACACGCAAATGTGCTGAAACCGCCTCGCCGAGTGTGAGTTTCAACACATTCGTAACCGGTCCTTTGCAGGACAATACAGAAGGCTCAACTTGAGATGACCTCCGTGAAAGCAGCGCTTCTGTCCTTCTTCATGCTGTCCGCAATCGTTGTGTGCGGCCTCGGCATCTACTCAGCCGACGCAGCCAACAACCACCTTGCCGTCGACGGCTACGGCGTCGTCTCCGCCTCGCACTGATCAGCCTTCCGGGCAGCCGGTCGAAAGCATGGCCGGTGGTGCGTCCAGGCCCTTCGGGTGCCTGGGTCGAGCCGTTGGCTTCCAACTGCAGCGCTTTTCTTCCTGAGAGTCTATGATGGTGCGGGCGCCGTTGAACGGCGCACCACCAGTTCCGGCTCCAGCCTCACACGGTTGTTTTCCAGCGGCCGGTGGTTCAGCCGCGCGAACAGCATTTGAGCGGCGATCGTTCCCTGCTGGACGCCCTCCGTCTTGATCGTGGTCAGGGGCGGCGTCAGCCATCGCGCGAACGGCAGGTCGTCGAACCCGACAATGGAAAGATCGTCCGGAACGCGGCGGCCAATCTCCTGCGCCGCGTTGAGCACGCCGATGGCAATCGTGTCGTTGCCCGCAAAAAGCGCGGTGATGTCCGGGCGACGCCGCAGCAGCGCGGTTGCCGCCGCATGGCCGCTCTCGGCGCTGAAGTCGCCTTCCTGCACCGCATCCTCGTCCAGCGAAAGCCCGTGGTCCTGCAGACTGCGTTCCAGCGCTCTCAATCGCGCATCGGTCGCCACGAAACCCCGTGAGGAGAAGGTTATGGCGCCGATGCGCTTGTGGCCGAGGCCGACGACATGGTCGACGGCGGCCTTGATCGCCCCGCGCGTGCTGAAGGTGACCGAGACCTCGGACGGGTGGCGCACCGAGCCGACGAGGACGACCGGGAAGTTCTTCTCGATGAGGGAGACCAGCGCTTCGTCGCCGGCGCGCGGATTGACGACGATCAGCCCGTCGATGCGCCGCGATTCCACCAAGTTGTCATAGGCCCCGCCTTTGCCATGGGCTTCCAGCCCTTCGACCAGGACATGGAAGCCCATTTCCCTGTTGGCCTTTTCGATGCCGTAGAGAACCTGCGGAATATACTGGTCGACCAGCAGGATCGAAGGATCCGAGACCACGAGGCCTATGGTTTCTGTCAGGCCGCTGACCAGCATGCGCCCGGCTGAATTGGGCTTGTAGCCGAGTTCCGCGGCGGCCTGCATCACGCGTTCGCGGGTTTCTTTGCTGAGAACCACGCTTTCCGAGCGGTTCAGCACTAGCGACACCGTCGCGCGCGATACGCCGGCGCGGCGCGCCACGTCATGACTGGTCACACGGGTGGAATTCATCTGCCGCCTCCGGGCGCTCGTGGCGCGCTGATTTTTCATCAGCGCATTCAGTCGCTTCGCCCGTGTCATGACCTACAACCGAAGTCTCGGCTTGACAACAGCGGGTTTTCGTCTTTATCCATTGCTAACACGTGTTAGGAATAGAAATTCATGGAGGCTAACACGTGTAATGATCGAATGGGTGGAGATCGTATGTCGGGACGTGCGAAGAGTATTTCGCTACGCCAGAGGCGGCGGAAGGAGGCCCTGGTCGGCTATCTGTTCGTGGCCCCGGCATTCCTTGGTTTCCTGATCTTCTACCTGTTGCCGACGCTTCGCGCCGTCGAGATCAGCCTGACTGACTGGAACCTGATGCGGGCGTCGAAATTCGTTGGGCTCGGCAACTATGCGACGCTGCTCTCGGACGCGAATTTCTGGCATTCGGCCAAGGTGACGTTCGCCTACGTCGTCTACAATATTCCGCTGCAGACCGTGCTCGGCCTGCTGTTGGCCGTGCTCTCGGACCGTCTGGCGCGAGCCGTCTGGCTGCGGGCGATCATCATCGCGCCCTATCTGATTTCCAATGTGGTCGCAGCACTGGTCTGGATGATGATGCTGGACCCGATCCTGGGTCTCGTGAACGCATTCCTCACCTTCTTCGGCGTCGGACCGCAGGGTTTCCTCGCCTCTCCGGATCAGGCGATGGTGTCGGTGGCCGCCATCTCCACCTGGCGGCACACGGGCCTGACGGCGCTGCTGTTCTATGCCGGCCTTCAGGCAATTCCCGCCCATCTCTACGAGGCTGCCAAGCTGGAGGGGGCGGGCGAGTGGACGATATTCCGGCGCATCACCCTGCCGCTGCTGCGCCCGGTGCTGGCGTTCGTGGTGGTGACCAGCCTCATCGGTTCGTTTCAGGTCTTCGACGTCGTCGCCGTCGCGACGGCCGGCGGGCCGTCCAATTCGACCCGCGTCATTCTCTGGTACATTTACGAGAACGCGTTCAAATTCAACAAGATGGGATACGCGTCGGCGATTTCCGTCGTGCTGTTTGTCACGCTGATCCTCATCACGCTGCTGCAGATGCGGGTGTTGCGGGCAGATCAGTCGGATCTGGATTGAGGCCCGCGATGAAGAAGCTCACCCCGCAGGCCGTCCTGGGTTATCCCGTCCTTGCCCTGTTCGTCTTCATATCCCTGCTGCCGCTGTGGATGGCACTCAAGATCGGTCTCACGTATCCGAACGATGTCTACACCAGCGCGTCAAGCCTGCTGCCCAGCGCCTACACGCCCGGAAACTTCCTGCGCGTGATGGGGCTGCCATCCACCATCGAGCTGTCGGCGTTCCGCGCCGCGCCGATCGACTTCATGCTGGCGCTGCGAAACAGCGTCATCTACACCGCGCTTACAGTCGCGGGGCAGATCTTCTTTTCGGCGCTTGCCGGCTACGCCTTTGCCCGCATGAATTTCCCGGGTCGCAACAAGCTGTTCTTCGCCTTCCTCGCCGCCACCATGATCCCAAGCGTGGTGCTGTTTATCCCGAACTTCGTTCTCATCAAGCAGCTCGGCCTGCTGAACAGCTTTGCCGGGCTGGTCGCTCCGACGATCCTGATGACGCCCTTCGCGGTGTTTTTCCTGCGCCAGTTCTTCCTGTCGGCGCCGAAGGAACTCGACGAGGCTGCGCGGCTCGAGGGCGCGTCCCAGTTCCAGATCTTCTGGCGCATCGCGCTGCCGATCCAGAAGGGGCCGATCGCCACCCTGGCGATCCTTTTGTCGATCAATTCCTGGAACGAGTTCTTCTGGCCCTTCCTGGTGGGGCGCGATCCCGGCGTTCGCGTCATGGCGGTCGCCCTGTCGGATTTCATGAGCCAGACCGGCAGGGGCAATCCCGACTGGAGCGGGCTGATGGCGGCGATCATGCTGTCGATCCTGCCCGTCATCGCCATGCTCATCATTTTCGGCCGGCAGATCGTGGAGTCGCTGCAGACGAGCGGCCTGAAATAGCCGGCCAGTCGTGAAGTCATAAAGTGGAGGAGAGACAATGAGAAGAAACCTGACAGGCGTTCTTGCCGCCGCAACCGCGTTGACCACGCTCGCATCCTCGTTTGCCCGGGCCGAGGAGGTGACCATCAACTATGCCATGTGGGACGCCAACCAGGCTCCCGTCTACCGCCAGTGCGCGGACAAGTTCGAGGCTGAAAATCCCGGCATCAAGATCAACATCAAGCAGGACAGCTGGGACAATTACTGGACCACGCTGAGCACGTCCTTCGTCGCCGGTACCGCGCCGGACGTGTTCGTCAACCATCTCAGCCGCTTCCCGGAATTCCTGGCGAACGGCGTGATGGATGACCTGACGGATCGCATCGCGGCCGACAAGGTCGACATGAAGGCCTATCTCGCCGGTCTCGCCGAAAGCTGGAACAAGGACGACCGGCAATACGGCTTGCCGAAGGACTGGGACACGATTGCCCTCATCTACAACAAGAAGATGGTTGCCGATGCCGGCATCAGCGAGGAAGAACTTCGGAACCTCACCTGGAACCCGAAAGACGGCGGTTCGCTCGAGAAGATCGTCGCGCGCCTCAGCGTGGATCAGAACGGCAAGCACGGCAATGAAGCCGGTTTCGACAAGTCCAGGGTTGCCGTCTATGGCTGGGCCACCAACACCGTCGATGGCTACGGCCAGACGCAATGGAGCTTCCTTGCCGTCTCCGACGGCTTCAAGCCGATCGATAAGCCGTGGGGCAAGCAGTATGGCTACGACAGCCCGGCGCTTGCCGATACGCTGACCTGGATACGCGACCTTGCCCTGAAGAAAGGCTACGCGCTCAGCCAGGAACAGACTGGCAGGCTGAACGCGACCGCGATCTTCGCCGCCGGCAAGGCCGCCATCGTCCCGGATGGCTCATGGAACATCTCCTCCTATCGCGACACCTCCAAGGCCGAGTTCGGCTTTGCGCCGCTGCCGCAGGGGCCGGAAGGCCGCCGCTCGATGTTCAACGGTCTGTCCGACAGCATCTGGTCCGGATCCCAGCACAAGGATGAAGCCTGGAAATGGGTGAAATATCTCGGTGGATCGGACTGCCAGACCATCGTGGGCAAATCCGGCGTCGTCTTCCCCGCGCGTCCCGAAGCAGCAAAGGCGGCCGAGGAAGCCCATAAGGCGAAGGGGCTGGATGTGTCGGCCTTCGTTCAGCTGGCAACACCGGAAACCACTTTCCCGTTCCCCATCTCGGATCGTGCCTCCGAGATTTCGGCGATCCTGACAACGGCCATCGAGAATGTCCTGCTTGGCAAGGGCGATCCGGCGGCCATCCTGAAGGAAGCCAATGACCAGGCGAACGGCATGCTCTAGCCAGAGCGTGATCCCGAAAAGTGGAACCCGGTTTTCGGAAAAGATCATGCGCCAACAACGAGCGTGATCCCGAAAAGTGGAACCCGGTTTTCGGATAAGATCATGCGCCAACAATGAGCGTGATCCCGAAAAGTGGAACCCGGTTTTCGGATAAGATCACGCTCCAACAATGAAACCGGACTGTTCCGGCGGGCGAGCCTCTCAGCTCCTGCTCCTGGCGCGTCTCTCCCCGCGGCAGGATTTTCCTCCGGCGTTTCTTCCCGGGCGCCGGAGGACCCTTCACAATCCCCTTCATCGTTCCGAGAACCCGCAATGCGACGCCCAAAAATCACTTTCATCGGAGCCGGCTCCACCGTTTTCATGAAGAACATCATCGGCGATGTGCTGTATCGCCCCGCGCTCAAGAACGCGGTGATCGCGCTGATGGACATCAATCCCGAGCGGCTGAAGGAAAGCGAGGTCGTCGCCGGCAAGCTCGTGCAGGCGCTTGGCGCCAATGCGAGCATTGAAACCCATTCCAATCAGCGCAAGGCATTGGAAGGGGCGGATTTCGTCGTCGTCGCCTTCCAGATCGGCGGCTACGAACCTTGCACGGTGACCGATTTCGAGGTCCCCAAGCAGTTCGGCCTGCGCCAGACCATCGCCGATACGCTCGGCGTCGGCGGCATCATGCGCGGCCTGCGCACCGTGCCGCATCTGTGGGCCATCTGCGAGGACATGCTTCAGGTCTGCCCCAAGGCAATCCTGCTGCAATATGTGAACCCGATGGCGATCAACACCTGGGCGATCGCCGAGAAATATCCTTCGATCCGGCAGGTGGGACTGTGCCATTCCGTTCAGGGCACCGCCTACGAGCTGTCGCGCGATCTCGATATCCCGGTTTCGGAAATCCGCTACCGCGCCGCCGGCATCAATCACATGGCGTTCTTCCTCACCTTCGAGCATCGCCAGGTGGACGGCAGCTATCGCAACCTCTATCCCGACCTGGTGCGGGGCTATCGCGAAGGGCGCTTCCCGAAACCAAGTCACTGGAATCCACGCTGCCCGAACAGGGTCCGCTATGAAATGCTGACGCGGCTCGGCTATTTCGTCACCGAAAGCTCGGAGCACTTCGCGGAATATACGCCCTACTTCATCAAGGAGGGCCGTGCCGACCTCATCGAGAAATTCGGCATTCCGCTCGATGAATACCCGAAACGCTGCGTCGAGCAGCTCGCCCGCTGGAAGGAAGAATCCAGGACGCTGACCGGCGCCGGCACGATCGACATCAAGGAGAGCCACGAATATGCCTCTTCGATCATGAATTCGGTCTGGACCGGCGAGCCGTCGATCATCTACGGCAACCAGCGCAACAACGGCTCGATCACCTCGCTGCCGGCCAATTGCGTGGCGGAAGTGCCTTGCCTCGTCGATGCAAATGGCATCCAGCCAACCGTCGTCGGCGAGCTGCCGCCGCAACTGACGGCGCTCATCCGCACCAACATCAACGTCCAGGAACTCACCGTTCGGGCGCTGACCACCGAAAACCGCGACCATATCTACCATGCGGCGATGATGGATCCGCACACCGCAGCCGAGCTCGATCTCGACCAGATCTGGAACCTCGTCGACAGGCTGATCGCGGCACATGGCGATTGGCTGCCCACATGGGTGCGCGGCTGAACGCCAGCGGGATGGCGGGCAATTGGCAAGATAACGGGAGCAGCAGTTCGACCCCATGACTTTTCTCAGGATCGATCACGTCACCAAACAGTTCGGCTCCCTCCAGGTGGTCAAGGGAGTGTCGATCGAGGCGGAAAAGGGCGAGTTCGTCGTCTTCGTCGGTCCCTCGGGTTGCGGCAAGTCGACCCTGCTGCGCATGATCGCCGGCCTTGAAGAGACCAGCGAGGGCTCGATCTCGATCGACGATGAGGATCTGACCCATGCCGATCCGGCCGATCGCCATGTCGCGATGGTGTTTCAGTCCTACGCGCTCTTCCCGCACATGTCGGTCTTCGACAACATCGCCTTCGGCATGCAGATCAACAAGGTGCCGAAGGCCGAGATCAAGGCACGTGTCGCGGAAGCCGCCCGAATCCTGCAGATCGAACCGCTGCTCGACCGCAGGCCCAGGCAACTCTCCGGCGGCCAGCGCCAGCGCGTCGCCATCGGCCGCGCCATCGTGCGCAAGCCCAAGATCTTCCTGTTCGACGAGCCCCTCTCCAATCTGGACGCCGAGCTTCGCACCCAGATGCGTGTCGAGATCGCCAAGATCCATCGCGAAATCGGGGCGACGATGATCTACGTCACCCACGATCAGGTCGAGGCCATGACGCTGGCGGACAGGATTGTCGTCCTGCGTGGCGGGCTGGTGGAACAGATCGGCACGCCCATCGATCTCTACGACAATCCGGCCAATCTTTTCGTCGCCGGCTTCATCGGCAGTCCGCGAATGACCCTGTTGTCGGGAACGGTTGAAAGCTCCTCGACGCATGGCATTCGGGTCGCGTGTCCGGCCTTGTCCCGGCCGCAGTCCATTGCCGGACCCTTTGCGCGGTTGCCGGAAGCAGGCAGTCCGGTCACGCTCGGCCTGCGTCCGGAAGCCATCAGGATCGATGGCGCCAATCCGGTGTTCAGTGCCAGGGTGGAAATCACCGAAAATCTGGGCGGCTCCACGCTCATATACGCCGTGACCCAGGACGGCACCGCGCTGATCGTGCCGGCGCAGGAGCGCACGTCGGTTCGTTCCGGCGATAGCTTGCCGCTGGCGTTTTCCACAGCCCCGCACGTGTTCGATGCCGAGGGAAAGAACCTGCGTTTGCCTTAGGTGGAGACTGTTCCGCGCAGGCGTCCTCCCGTCTTCCGCTCGATCCCCTGTTGACAAAAAGCCTGCTTGAGGTTCACCCTTGAGGCTCACCAGGGGGGTCCCGACAAGGGGCTGAGATACTGCTGAACGCGCAGTGACCCGTTGAACCTGATCCAGTTCATACTGGCGTAGGGACGGTGGGAACGCTTCGCGGGCCGGCAGTTTCGGTTTTGGTTATCGGGCAGGATGCCCGTATTCCCTTCAGCAAGGCGTCGCTTCCTCCTCACTGCGTGAACTGGGTCTCCGTCACTCGAGGAGGCTCGCTCATGAATATCCACACCCCGACCGTCACCGTTGGCGAATTGCCGGCATCGCGCAAGGTCTACAAACCGGGCGTCATCCATCCGAGCCTGCGCGTGCCGATGCGTGAGATTTCCGTGCATCCGACCGCCGGCGAACCTCCGGTCACGGTCTATGATTCGTCGGGCCCCTACACCGACACCAGCGTGCAGACCGACATCGAACGCGGCCTGCCGCGCTTGCGGCAAGAATGGGTCGTCGCGCGCGGCGATGTCGAGCGTTACGAGGGCCGGCTGGTCAAGCCGGAGGACAATGGCTTCGTCTCCGGCGAGCGGCTGACGCCGGAATTCCCGGTGCGCAACCAGCCGTTCCGGGCCAAGGGCGGGCGCGCGGTCACCCAGCTTGCCTATGCACGCGCCGGCATCATCACGCCGGAAATGGAATTCATCGCCATCCGCGAGAATCTCGGCCGCCAGGCGGTGCACACCAGACTGCAGCGCGACGGCGAAAGCTTCGGCGCGGCGGTCCCCGACTATGTCACGCCGGAATTCGTGCGCGACGAGGTGGCGCGCGGCCGCGCCATCATCCCGGCCAACATCAACCATCCGGAAGCCGAGCCGATGATCATCGGCCGCAATTTCCTGGTCAAGATCAACGCCAATATCGGCAATTCGGCCGTCACCTCGTCCATGGCCGAAGAGGTGGAAAAGATGGTCTGGGCGACCCGTTGGGGCGCCGACACGGTGATGGATCTTTCCACCGGCCGCAACATCCACAACATCCGCGACTGGATCCTGCGCAATTCGCCGGTGCCGATCGGCACCGTGCCGCTCTACCAGGCGCTGGAAAAGGTCGGCGGCGTTGCCGAGGAGCTCTCCTGGGAGGTGTTCCGCGACACGCTGATCGAACAGGCGGAGCAGGGGGTGGATTATTTCACCATCCATGCCGGCGTGCGGCTGCCCTACATCCCGCTTACCGTCGACCGCGTCACCGGCATCGTCAGCCGCGGCGGCTCGATCATGGCCAAGTGGTGTCTCTACCACCATAGGGAAAGCTTCCTCTACGTGCATTTCGAGGAGATCTGCGACATCTGCCGCGCCTATGACGTGTCGTTCTCGCTGGGCGACGGGCTTCGGCCCGGCTCCATCGCCGACGCCAACGACGCCGCGCAGTTCGCCGAGCTGGAGACACTGGGCGAGCTGACGCAGGTCGCCTGGGCCAAGGATTGCCAGGTGATGATCGAAGGCCCCGGCCACGTGCCGATGCACAAGATCAAGGAGAACATGGACAAGCAGCTCGCCGTCTGCGGCGAGGCGCCGTTCTACACGCTCGGGCCGCTCACCACCGACATCGCGCCGGGCTACGACCACATCACCAGCGGCATCGGCGCTGCCATGATCGGCTGGTTCGGCACCGCCATGCTCTGCTATGTCACGCCCAAGGAGCATCTCGGTCTGCCCGACCGCAATGACGTGAAGGTCGGCGTCATCACCTACAAGATCGCCGCCCACGCCGCCGATCTCGCCAAGGGCCATCCTGCAGCCAAGGTCAGGGATGATGCGCTGTCGCGCGCCCGCTTCGAGTTCCGCTGGGAAGACCAGTTTAACCTTTCGCTCGATCCGGAGACCGCGCGGGCCTTCCATGACGAGACCTTGCCCAAGGAGGCGCACAAGGTGGCGCATTTCTGCTCCATGTGCGGGCCGAAATTCTGCTCCATGCGCATCTCGCACGACATCCGCGCCGAGGCACAGAAGGAAGGCATGGCGGCGATGGCGGAAAAGTTCCGCGTCGGCGGCGATCTCTATTTGCCGCTCGATTCCGTCGACACCGTCGACGTGGCCGCTGCCGTCGAAGCAACGGAGGCGGGGGCCGACCAGCCATGAAAACGCTGGTCAAGGGAGCCGGCGTCGCCGGGCTGACGCTGGCCTTCGAGCTGGCGTCACGCGGCGCCGATGTCACCGTCATCGAAAAGCGGCATCGCCTTGCCGGCAGCGCCTCCTGGGCTGCCGGTGGCATGCTGGCGCCCTGGTGCGAGCGCGAGAGCGCGGAAGAGGCGGTCGTCACGCTGGGCCGCCTGGCCCTCGACTGGTGGGACACCGTGCTGCCGGGGCACGTCGTGCGCACCGGCACGCTGGTGGTGGCGCCGGCGCGCGATGCCGGCGAACTCGATCGTTTCGCGCGGCGCACGGCCGGTTTTTCGACAATCGGCGAAGAGGCCGTTGCCGCGCTCGAACCGGATCTCGCCGGCCGGTTCCGGCGCGGGCTGTTCTTTGCGGAGGAAGCGCATCTCGATCCGCGCCGTGCCTTGGCTACGCTCAAGGACAGGCTGGTCGGCATGGGCGTGCGCTTCGAGTTCGGCTACGGCGCGGTGCGGGTGCCGGAGACGGTCGACATCGAGGCCGACTGCACCGGCATCGCAGCAAGCGTTCCAGGCCTGCGCGGCGTGCGCGGCGAGATGCTTTTGCTGCATGCGCCGGATGTCTCGCTGGCGCGCCCGGTCCGGCTGCTGCATCCGCGCTTTCCTGTCTATGTCGTGCCGCGCGCCGACCATCTGTTCATGGTCGGCGCGACCATGATCGAAAGCGATGCCAGCGAGCCAGTCACCGCGCGTTCGATGATGGAGCTGCTCGGGGCCGCCTACGCGCTGCACCCGGCCTTCGGCGAGGCCGAGATAGTCGAGGCCGGCGTCGGCGTGCGCCCGGCCTTTGCCGACAACCTGCCGCGTGTCAGCCGTGAGGCAAACCAGGTCTCGATCAACGGCCTCTATCGCCACGGCTTCCTGCTGGCGCCGGCCATGGCAAGGCAGGCGGCCGAGCTGATCTTCAATCCGCAAAGGGAGCCCGCCCATGCGGCTCATCATTAACGGCGAGAGCCGCGAGGTCGACGCCGGTACGCTGGCTGGCCTGCTTACCGAACTCGACTACGAGGGCGGCTGGCTGGCGACCGCGCTCAACGGCGAAGTGGTGCCTGCCAGGGAGCGCGAGACCTGCCGGATCGCCGACGGCGACCGCATCGAAATCCTGTCGCCGATGAAGGGAGGGTGACGCCATGCTCGAACTTTACGGACAACAGTTCTCATCGCGCCTGCTGCTGGGCACAGCACTTTATCCGTCGCCGGCGGTCATGGCCGATGCGGTCAGGGCGGCGAAGACCGAGATCGTGACGGTGTCGTTGCGCCGTGAAAGCGCCGGCGGCAAGACAGGCGGACAGTTCTGGTCGCTGATCCAGTCGCTCGGCGTGCGCGTGCTGCCCAACACCGCCGGCTGCCATTCGGTGAAGGAGGCCGTCACCACGGCGCAGATGGCGCGCGAGGTCTTTGCCACCAACTGGATCAAGCTGGAGGTCATCGGCAATCACGACACTCTGCAGCCGGACGTGTTCGGCCTTGTCGAGGCGGCGCGGATCCTGAGCGAAGACGGCTTCGAGGTGTTTCCCTACACCACCGACGATCTGGTCGTGGCCGAGCGGCTGCTGGAGGCCGGTTGCAGATTGCTGATGCCGTGGTGCGCGCCGATCGGCTCGGCACGCGGGCCGCAGAATGTCGATGCGCTGCGCTCGCTGCGCGGCCACTTCCCGGAGGTGCCGCTGATCGTCGATGCCGGCATCGGTCGGCCATCGCACGCGGCCGCGGTCATGGAGCTCGGCTACGACGCCGTCCTGCTCAACACCGCCGTTGCCAGGGCGGGCGACCCGGTGGCGATGGCCGGCGCTTTCGGCCAGGCGATCGCGGCGGGGCGGGAAGCCTTCCGCGCCGGTCCGCTCGAACCGCGCGACATGGCCGTTCCCTCCACCCCCATCATCGGTATGGCAGCTTTCTCATGAAACTCGACCCGTTCTATCTCATCGTCGATTCTGCTGCCTGGATCGAGCGGCTGGTGCCGCTTGGCGTGAAGCTGGTGCAGCTGCGGGTCAAGGACACACCGGACGAGGCGCTGCGTGTGGAGATCCGTGTCGCCAGGGCGACATGCGAACGCCATGGCTGCCAACTCATCGTCAACGATTACTGGCAACTCGCCATCGACGAAGGCTGTGACTTCGTCCATCTCGGCCAGGAGGATCTGGCCGAGGCCGATGTCGCGGCAATCCGCCGGGCCGGGCTGAAGCTCGGCCTGAGCACACATGACCATTCCGAACTGGAAACGGCGCTGGCGGCAGGGCCTGACTATGTGGCGCTGGGGCCGGTCTATCCAACCATCCTGAAGGCCATGAAATGGGCGCCGCAAGGCCTCGACCGCATCGCCGAATGGAAGCGCAGCGCCGGCGATACGCCGCTTGTCGCCATCGGTGGATTGACCGTCGAGCGCATTCCGGGTGTCCTTGCACAAGGCGCCGACAGTGCTGCCGTCGTCACCGACATTACCCGCAATGCCGATCCGGAAGCCCGTACCCGCGAGTGGCTGGCGGCGACTGCACAATGGCGGTGATGCCCGAGCGGCATGTGCTGGTTGTCGCCGGCTCGGACTCCAGCGGTGGCGCCGGCATCGCGCGCGATGTCGAAACGATCGCGGTCTTCGGCCTGCGCGCCTGTCTTGCGGTCACGGCCGTGACCGTGCAGACCCACGACGCGGTCGAGCGGGTCGAGCAGATGCCGCCCGACCTGATCGCGGCGCAGATGCGGGCCGCCTTTGCTGCCAACGCGATAGCCGCGGTCAAGATCGGCATGCTGGGCAGTGTTGATGCTGTAACCGCCGTTGCCTCCGTTCTCGCCAGCCGCTTGCCGCTGCCGGTGGTGCTCGATCCAGTTCTGGCCTCGACGTCGGGTCGCGCGCTGCTTCCGATGGCGGCGGTCGAGATCCTGAAGCGTCGCCTGATGCCGCTCTGCACGCTGGTCACGCCCAATCTGCCGGAACTGGCGCTGTTGAGCGGCAAACCGGCGGCGGCGAGCGAGGCCGGCATAATCGATCAAGCTGGCTCGCTGTTCGAAAGCGGCGTGCATGCCTTGCTGGTCAAGGGCGGTCATGGCGAGGGCAATCGTTCGGTCGATCTTCTTCTGCGCGCCGGCAGCAAACCGTCTCGCTTCGAGGCGCCGCGTCTCGACGTCAGCATGCGCGGCACCGGCTGCATGCTTGCCAGCGCCATCGCTGCCGGGCTGGCCTTGGGTGACGATCTGGAAACGGCGATCGGCAAGGCCAAGAGCCATGTCTTTGAAAAGCTGGAGCGGGAAGGCTGCGAACCGGTTCGCCGATCTGGCCCAAACTCTCCCGGCATTGATGGTCTGCGAATTGATGGCAACTTCATCCGGGATTTGTAGAATGCAGTGGGCGCAGGGATGGTCAGATTCGAAAATCAAGCAAACGCATGACGCGGAGGCTGAGTGCTGAGATCCATTGTTCTTGCCATGTCCGTTGGCGCTGCCATCACGCTCCCGGCCCGGGCCTTCGAAGCCAAACCCTTCACGCCGCCGCCGCGCTGCACTGAGATCCTTGGTCCCGACATCGAAACGGGGTTGAAAAGCCGCCTGTTCGAAACGCTGGAGGCGGCAAACTGGTTCGAAGGCGACCGCAGCTATTTGCGGAGCAGTCTCTTCAACATGCTGCTCATGTTGCCGTTGAGCGAAAAGGAAATCCGGCAGGTCATTGCCAAGGGGCCGGAAGCCAATCTTTTCGGAGTCTGGCAGATCAAGCTTGCCGAAGCGACTGGTCGCTGGTCTATGATCCGAAGGTCGTCAATTACCGCCCGGATTACATTCGAATTGCAGCCTATCGGGAGGCGCTGGGCGACGCCCGCGCCGGCCGGCCGATCGTTGCTCTGAAGCGCTTCCGTGAACGGCGCGCCGATGTCGTCGCAACCGCCGACAGCGACACGGTCAAGAAGCTCCTCGAAGATCCGAATATGGAGGCCTTCATCGCTGTCGGCATCCTGCGGCGATTGATCATGGAGGGGCTGGACGACCAGGCTCGCGCTTTCGCGGCGGAGGCTGGCATCGCCGATCTGGATCTGTGGCGGGCCGCAATGATCGACGGTCGCGCCGGCGACAAGTCGGTACTGGCACGTATGGCGGCGCGACCCTCCGCCGGCGCGCTCAGTCCCCCATCGGACCTTCTCGTCGGGACATCGATTTCGCCGCTGGGTGAATTCATATTCCAGGCGATCGCCGCGAATCGCACCGAATTGCGTGATGATCTGCGCGCTCTGGCAGGAACAAATGAAATGCGGCAGGCCCAGGACGCTTCGCCGTTGCTGATCGAACGGCAGGACGTCAAGGCGATGGCCTTCGCCTATACGTTGACGAGGCCGGAGCGGCGAACGGTGCACGGCGACGGTTCGGTCCTTGTCGACCTGGCCGAGCGCGCGGATGCTGATGCATTGATGTCGCTCGATGCCGACACCAAACAGGCCACGCCCGGTTTCCCGATCGAAGCTGACAAGTACAATCTGCGCAACGCGTTGGTCTATGCGCTTGTCCGCGCCGGCAGGTCGGACGAGGCGTTGAAGGTTGCCGGTGACCTTACCCTCTACGATCTCGGGACGGAGTGGACCTATGTCGAAGGCACGCCGGCCTCCGAACCTTTGAGCCTCGGGGCAGGTGAGGGCATCCTGCCGGCGGTTGTCCTGTTTGCCGATGAGAGCCAGTGGCCGGCGTGGCGAACGAAACTGGACGAGAAGCAGAATTACGCTTTCGACTTTCTGGTCGAGACCCATCTGCGCGGCTCGGACGCCGCCGAGAAGCTGTTGAACGAGCATCCGGAAAGGCAGCTTTTCGGGAGCAACCCCTGGCGTCAAATCGGCTACTTCCAGCTCACCTCGGCCTTCTATTCAACGACCCCGAAACGTTTCGAAAACTGGTACCGGAGCATTCTGGAAGATCCCGTCGGCAACAACAATTATATGGAGGAGTGGTTCTGGCTCGTTCGTGAACGCTGTCTCGGCTGGACTTATGAGCCATCGGGACGAACCGAAGCAGGTGTTGTCGATTACTCGCGCAGGGGATCTGTCTTCGCCGGCGGCGTGGGTGGCATCATCCTGATGACGAGCAAATAGCGTCGAAAGCCAGGTCACAGCGCAATTTTTGATATTCGCCCAAGCGAAATCAAACAGGCAGTGTGAAAGCTCCCGGGATGGTTTGAGCGTAGCCGATGAAACTAGGTTTCCTTCTGACAATGAACGACACGCGCTCGGCATTGCGGGTGTCTCATCATCTGATCGTTCGGCTCATCGGGCTGATTGCTGAAGCCGGTTTCAACGAGGATGTACGAAAAGCGGCGCACAAGGATCTCGATATCATCGTCTATGTCGACAGCGTGGATGCCCAACGCATGGCGACGCAGGTTGGCCTCGTGGCGAGTTCGATCGATCCGGATGTCTTGATCCACCGCCGCAGTTCGAAGCCAGCCGGCCATGACTGGGTGGAGTACTATGTACGCCTGCGGTACGAAGGCATCAGGGATGCGCCCGACAAACTTGGCCGTTTCATGGAAATGGTCAAAGCGGTCTTGCTGCTTGTCGCCCAACGATCGAAGGTCGAGATCGGCGCCATCGATCGATGGGGTACGATCACGGCCACCATGAGAGAAGAGGTGGCTCGTGACAACTCGATGCGTTTCGATCGCGACGAACCCGATGGAACCGTTATTGTGTGATGTCACGAAAATTCAGGCGCGGCATGACTGATTAAACGCTTGATGCCCTACGCTTTCCCCGTCTCAGTCAATATCCGCTTGTCCGCACCATCGACGACCAGCGCCGTCAGCCTGCCGCTCTGATAGGCGGCGGTGTCGACATTGACGCGGTTTGGCATCAGCTCGGCTTCCGCTTGCGGCGTATGACCGTGCACGATCACCTTTTCGTAGAGCCCGGGATGATCGAGGAAGATGGCGCGGACCCAGATCAGGTCGTCATGGGCCTGCCGATCGAGCGCGATGCCGGGACGCACGCCGGCGTGGCAGAAGAAGAAATCACCGAACGAAACCGAATAGGGCAGGTCGTGCAGGAACTGTTTCTGTTCGGGCGAAACGGCGCTGACGAGATCCTTCCAGCCTTGTTCGAGCGAGGTCGGATCGGCGAAGTCGATCGCGACGCCGTAGGAGAGAGCCGTCTCGCGACCGCCATAACGTGCGAAGAGTCCATCGGCGTCCGGCATCGCGAGGAAATCGCGGAAGCCGATATCATGGTTGCCGGCCAGCGCGATGATGCGCGGGTCGCGCTTCTGTGCGGCGATCAGGAAATCGATGACGCCTTTGGAGTCCGGGCCGCGGTCGACATAGTCGCCGAGATGGATGATGCGCCAGTCAGCCGGCCGGTCGCGTTCGATTTCGGCTGCGATCTGCCTGTGCATACCGGACAAAAGATCGAGCCGGCCGTGCACGTCGCCGATGGCGTAGAGGCGCATGCCGTCCGGCGCGCGGGCGTCGAGGAAATGGATGCCGTCGATCAAGGAGAAGCTGCTTTCGATTCGAATTTCGATCCCAAGCTTTAGAGCATTTCCGGCGAAAAAGGATCGCCTTCAATGCTCTATCTCTTTGTTTTTACGCAATTCCGGACGTAAAACCGCTACGCACTTTTGCTGGAATTGCTCTTAGCGGTAAAGCATGTGCTTGCCGACATCCTTGATGTCGCGTTTGCCGCACAGCGCCAGCGTCAGGTCGAGCTCCTTGCGGATGATCTCCAGCGCCAGCGTGACCCCCTTTTTCCCGGCTGCCCCAAGACCGTAGAGGAACGGACGGCCGATATAGGTGCCCTTGGCGCCGAGGCACAGCGCCTTCAGCACATCCTGCCCTGAACGGATGCCGCCATCCATGTGGACCTCGATCTGGTCGCCGACGGTGTCGACGATCTCTTCCAGCACCGCGATGGAGGAGGGTGCGCCGTCGAGCTGGCGGCCGCCATGGTTGGAGATGATGATGGCGTCGGCGCCGGTCTTGGCGGCCAGCACCGCGTCTTCCTTGTCGAGGATGCCTTTCAGGATCAGTTTGCCGCCCCAGCGCTGGCGGATCCATTCGACGTCGTCCCAGGAGAGAGTCTGATCGAACTGCTCGTTCGTCCAGGACGACAGCGAGGCCAGGTCGCCGACGCCCTTCACATGGCCGACGATGTTGCGGAAAGTGCGGCGTTTGGTGCCGAGCATGCCGAGGCACCAGCCCGGCCGGATCGCCATGTCGATCAGGTTCGGCAGGGTCAGCCGCGGCGGGGCCGACAGGCCATTGCGCACATCCTTGTGGCGCTGTGCCAGGATCTGCAGGTCGAGTGTCAGCACCAGCGCCGAACATCTGGCCGCCTTGGCGCGATCGATCAGGTTGAGCACGAAGTCCTTGTCGCGCATCACATAGAGCTGGAACCAGAACGGCTTCTTGGTCACCGACGCGACGTCCTCGATCGAGCAGATGCTCATGGTCGACAGCGTGAACGGCACGCCGAACTCTTCGGCCGCCTGTGCCGCCAGCATTTCACCATCGGCATGCTGCATGCCGGTTGAGCCCGTCGGCGCCAGCGCCACCGGCATCGAGACCTTCTCTCCGATCATGGTCGAGGCCAGCGAACGGTTGGCCATGTCGACCAGCACGCGCTGGCGCAGTTTGATCTTGCCGAAGTCCTCTTCGTTGGCGCGGTAGGTGCTCTCCGTCCAGGCGCCGGAATCGGCATAGTCGAAGAACATCTTGGGTACGCGCCGGCGCGCCTGGTTCTTGAGATCGTCGATGGTAAGAAGCATGCTCATTCCGTCTTCCCGGGCTCGCGCACCGCCGCGCCCGTCTCGTTGCGCTTGCGGCCGGGGTCCTGATCCCCGCCACGCTGTTTCAGTCGAAGCCGCGACACCCGTTGCCAGTCGCCGCTGCGTTCGGCCTCCACCATGGAGCGTTCGACATAGGTGATATGGTCCATCGCCGCCCTGCGGGCCGCCGCCGGGTTGCCTGATTTGACGGCAGCATGGATTGCGCGGTGCTGGGCAAGCAGTTCGTTACGGGCGCCGGGCAAGGTGAAGACCAGCAGCCGGTTCTGGAACACGCCTTCCGACAGCAGGCGGTAGCAGGACCGCAGCGTGTGCAGCAGGATGATGTTGTGCGCGCATTCGCCGACGGCGTTGTGGAACTCGACGTCGATGTCGGCCTCGTGCTGGAAGTCACCGGTGCGGTGCGCCTCGTCCATGCGCGCCATGATGCGGTCGAGCAGGGCAAGGTCGTCCGGCGTGGCGCGCCGGGCCGCATATTCGGCGGCAACACCTTCGATCTCGCGGCGGTATTCCAGATAGTCGGCAGCGGCCTTGCGGTGCGAGGAGATCAGTTCCATCACCGGCTTGGAGAACACCTGGCCGATCACGTCGGCGACATGGGTGCCGCCGCCATGCCGGGTCGTCAGCAGGCCGCGTGTCTCCAGCGCTTTCAGCGCGTCGCGCAGGATCGGCCGCGATACCTCGAACTGGCGCGCGAGGTCGCGTTCGCCGGGCAGGCGGTCGGCCGGGCGCAGCACCCCTTCGAGGATCAGGGCCTCGATCTGCGCCACCACCTCGTCGGCGGTGCGCGAATGATCGATGCGGGAAAAGATGTCGCCCAAGGGAGTGCCCGAGAAAAAGCTTCTGCAGCCCAGAATAGCGGCAATCACCTGAACTGGTCAATTAATCTATCCAATTTGGTGTTCAGATCTGAAGTGATGACGGTCGCTTTGGCGGCATGGCTCCCGGACTTTTCATTGTCACGGGCCGGGATTGCTCCTAGAGCTTTGCAAAAGACAGGGCTCGGAACCTGGGGGAACTGCCGTGTCGGACGACCAGTCCAATCTCGAATTCCGGCCGCGTGCCATCGGCAGCGTGCTGGGTTTTCCCGCGCATGAAGGCCGCCCGAGCGCGCTCGGCGAAGTGCATGCCCGCCCGCACCCGCTGGTCGAGACACCGCGAGTCCTGCTCCAGCTTTCCTTCATGACCGAGGGCGGCACCAGCGTCGATCACGCCGTGCTGTCCGAGCTTTCGAGGCGGCTCGGTATTGCCGCTCCGGGCAGTCAAGCGCGCCTCCATGCCATGAAGTGGGGCAAGGGTTCGCTGCGCTGGGAGCGCCACACCGAATTCTCGACCTATCTGTGGGAAGGGCCGCTCGACGAAAGCGGGCGTTCGCATGAGGATACGCCGTTCGGCAATGGCTTCTCGCCACCCGGCACCGTGATTTCCGGCATCCGGCTGGAGATCCGCAACTGGACGGCCGCCAACGAGAAGCTGCTCGACAGCTTCGATCCGACCAGCCTGTGTTTCTCGCTGGTGGAGCGTGGTGCTGCCGCCATCGTCACCGATTTCCGCCAGGACGGTGACGGGCTGACCCGCATCCTGGTGCTCAACCGCTCGCTGACCGCTGCCAGCACCGGCGCGTTGTCGCAGCGCCTGCTCGACATCGAGACCTACCGGACGCTGGCCATGCTCGGCCTGCCGCTGGCACTGTCGCTGTCGGCGCGCGTGCGCCGCATCGAGGACAAGCTCGCCGTCATCACCCGCGAGATGAAGGTGGCGGAGACCCGTGACAGCCAGACCTTGCTGGCCGACCTCACGGAGCTCGCCGCCGAGCTGGAGGCGGACGCCGCTTCCAGCCTCTATCGTTTCGGCGCGAGCCGCGCTTATGACGGCATCGTCACGGAACGCCTGCAAGCACTCGATGAAGAGGTGGTGCCGGGCTACGACACCTGGGACGGCTTCCTGCAGCGTCGCGTTGCGCCGGCCATGCGCACCTGCCGCTCGGTCGAGGAACGACAGGCGAACCTGTCGCGCAAGCTGACGCGCGCCACGACGCTGTTGCGCACCTGGGTCGATGTCGAGGTGGAAAAGCAGAACCGCGATCTGCTTGCCTCGATGAACAACCGTGCCCGCCTGCAATTGCGCCTGCAGCAGACCGTGGAAGGCCTTTCGGTGGCGGCGGTGTCTTATTATGTCGTCGGGCTGATCGGCTATCTCGCCAAGGGGGCTTCCTTCTTCGGCCATGCCTTTGCGCCGGAAGTGGTCACCGCCGCATCCGTGCCCATCGCCGTGCTGCTGGTCTGGTGGGGTGTGCGCCGTGTGCAGCGTCTGCATGGCGAACCCGCTAGCCACGCCGGCGAATAGCGCATTACCATGGATCCTGTTTGCCAGCGTCAGATTGACGCGTGGGAAGGCGCGCGTCTGGCCGCGCTAGCTTTGGTCGAAAGCATCATTTGCATGCATCGCGCCTAATTGGTAAAAAGCTTTTACCAGTTAGCGCATTTTGCCAAGCAAGGGAGGCATCATGTCCGGTCTTGCCATGCCGAAGCCGGATGCGGCGACGCTCGGGCGGCGCGCCACCATCGTCGCCGATCTCAAGTCGATCGTTCCGGGCGAAGGCGTCGTCGAAACCGTCAATGAGATGCGCGCCTTCGAAAGCGACGGACTGACCGCCTATCGCCAGCTTCCGCTGGTCGTGGTGCTGCCCGAGACGGTGGCGCAGGTGTCGCGGGTGCTGAAGTATTGCAACGAACGCAACATCCGCGTCGTGCCGCGCGGCGCCGGTACTTCGCTGTCCGGCGGTGCCTTGCCGCTGGAAGACGCGGTCCTGCTGGTCATGAGCCGCTTCAACCGTATCCTCGGCATCGACTATCCCAACCGCACCGTGACCGCGCAGCCGGGCGTCACCAACCTCGGCATCACCCATGCGGTGGAGCAGGAGGGTTTCTACTACGCGCCGGATCCGTCCTCGCAGATCGCCTGCTCGATCGGCGGCAATGTCGCGGAGAATTCCGGTGGCGTGCACTGCCTGAAATACGGCCTCACCGCCAACAACGTGCTGGGCATCGAAATGGTGCTGATGAATGGCGAGGTGGTGCGGCTCGGCGGCAAGCATCTCGATGCCGAGGGTTATGATCTGCTCGGCCTGATGACTGGCTCGGAAGGCCTGCTCGGCGTCGTCACCGAAGTGACGGTGCGCATCCTGAAGAAGCCGGAGACGGCGCGCGCACTGCTGATCGGCTTCCCGACCAGCGAGCAGGGCGGGCAATGCGTTGCCGACATCATCGGCGCCGGTATCATCCCCGGCGGCATGGAGATGATGGACCGGCCGGCGATCCACGCGGCGGAGGATTTCGTACAGGCTGGCTACCCGCTGGAATGCGAGGCGCTGCTGATCGTCGAGCTCGACGGGCCGGCGGTCGAGGTCGATCACCTGATCGGCGCCGTCGAGGGGATCGCCATCAGCAATGGCTCGACCACCTGCCGCATCTCCAATTCGGAGGAAGAGCGCCTGCGCTTCTGGGCCGGCCGTAAGGCGGCCTTTCCGGCGGTCGGTCGCATCTCGCCGGACTATTACTGCATGGACGGCACCATTCCGCGCAAGGAACTGCCGCGCGTGCTGGCCGGCATGCGCGATCTGTCCGAAACCTACGGCCTGCGGGTTGCCAACGTCTTCCACGCCGGCGACGGCAACCTGCATCCGCTGATCCTCTACGATGCCAATGTGCCAGGCGAGCTGGACAGGGCCGAGAAGTTCGGCGCCGACATCCTGCGGCTGTGCGTCCAGGTTGGCGGCGTGCTGACGGGCGAACATGGCGTCGGTGTCGAGAAGCGCGACCTGATGCCGGAGATGTTCAGCGAGGCCGATCTCGACCAGCAGATGCGGGTGAAATGCGCCTTCGACCCCAACCATCTGCTCAACCCCGGCAAGGTGTTTCCGCAGCTGCGTCGCTGCGCCGAACTCGGCCGCATGCATGTGCATCGTGGCCAGGTCGCCTTTCCGGACATTCCGAGGTTTTGAGCGATGGGGCGATTGGCTGGGCCACAGTCCAAGGGGCAGATATTGCGCGCTTGGATACGACAGACCAAGGAACAACGCGAGGTGTTGGATCGCCTGGCAACCGCTCCGCCAAGGCCCTTGGCGAACCCTCCTTCCATGCGCCGACGCATGGCTTTGCTTTGTTATGTCGCTCGCGAGCTTCCCGATGGTTTAGGGATCGCCCGCGAGCATCGCCCGCCTTACACACCCGACATGCGCTGGCTGGTCGAGCATGGCTATCTGCGACTGGAGCGCGTACGCGCCGGGCCCGGTCGTCTCTGGAGCTTCCTCGTCCTGTCGAATTCAGGCCAGCGCAGGGTGTCGGCCTACGATCTTCCCCAAACAGACTGGAACTGGATTGCCGCGGCTTTCCATCACGGCATGCTCAAGTGAGACGAATCTCGTGCAACTGAGGCAAGCAACATTGGTCGGCATCGCGCGGGGCGACGTCACGCTGGCGTTCCGGCGCTGGCAGCGCCCGACGGTGAAAGCCGGCACCGGCCTGCGCACGGCCGCCGGTGTGGTGCGCATCGGTACCGTCGAGCCGGTCGATGAGCGGGATCTGACCGATGCCGAGGCGCAGGCGGCCGGCTTTGCCGATCGCGCAGCGCTGCTGGCCGATCTGCGCTCCGGCGGCGATCGCACACTTTACCGGATCGTTCTCGATGGCATCGAACCGGACCAGCGTGTCGCCCTGCGTGGCGAGGGCGAGCTTTCCGAAGCCGACTGGCATGATCTGGCGGCCCGCTTCGCGCGCTGGGACAAGGCGAAGCCGGGTTATTTCCCGTCGATCCTGAGCGCTATCGGCGCCCATCCGGGCAAACCGGCTGGCGAACTCGCGCTGGCTGCCGGTGTCGAGAAGCTGAAGTTCAAGCAGGACGTGCGCAGGCTGAAGGAGCTTGGCCTGACGGAAAGCCTTGAAATCGGCTACCGGCTCTCGCCGCGTGGCGAGGCGGTGCTGGAGAAGTTGCGGGAGCATCGGCTGTGACCACCTTCACCCCAACCTCGCCGGCCGAGATCCTTTCCGCCGTGCAATGGGCGGTTGCCGAAGAGGCGCCGCTGGAGATCGTCGGCCATGGCTCCAAGCGCGCGATCGGCCGCCCCCTGCAGACCGAACACACGCTTGATCTTTCCAGGCTCTCCGGTGTCACGCTCTACGAACCGGCGGAGCTGGTGCTGTCGGCGCGTACCGGAACGCCGCTGGCTCAGATCGAGACGCTGCTCGCCGAAAACGGCCAGCAGCTTGCCTTCGAGCCGATGGACTATGCCCGGCTGCTCGGGCAGGAACCCGGCAAGGGCACGATCGGTGGCGTGCTTGCGGCCAACCTCTCCGGCTCGCGCCGGCTGAAGGCTGGCGCCGCCCGCGACCACATCCTCGGTATCCATGCCGTATCGGGGCGTGGCGAGGCGTTCAAATCCGGCGGACGCGTCGTCAAGAACGTCACCGGCTACGATCTCTCCAAGGCGATGGCGGGATCATGGGGCACGCTCGCGGTGTTCTCGGATGTGACGTTCAAGGTCCTGCCGGCGGCGGAAACAGAGGTGACGCTGGCCGTGCGTGGCCTGCTCGACGACAACGCTGCGGCGGCCATGTCGCTGGCGCTTGGCTCCAGCGCCGAAGTGTCGAGCGCGGCGCATCTGCCGGAACGTATCGCGGCGCGTGTTGCCGGCGGCGCCCTCGGCAATGAGGCGGCGACCCTGCTGCGGGTCGAGGGATTTGGTCCCTCGGTGAGCTATCGCATCGGCGCACTCAAGGATCTGCTGCGTTATGCCGGCCCGCTGCAGGAGATTGCTGGCGAAGCGTCCGGCACCATCTGGCGCGATGTCCGCGACTGCGTGCCGTTCGCCGGTTCCGACAAGCCGCTCTGGCGCGTGTCGATGGCGCCGGCCGACGGCCATGCCATGGTGATGGCGCTGCGCATGCAGTCGGCGGTGGAAGTGTTCTACGACTGGCAGGGCGGCCTGATCTGGCTCAGCATGGAAATGGGCGAACCGGAAGATCGACTGGTGCGGGCAGCGGTGCAGCACTTCGGCGGTGGCCATGCGACGCTTGTGCGTGCTGCCCCTGGCGTGCGTGCGGCCACACCGGTGTTCCAGCCGCAGCCCGCGGCTTTGGCCGGCCTTGCCGAGCGGCTCAAGTCCGAGTTCGACCCCAGGCAGATCCTCAATCCCGGCCGGATGGCGTAACAATGCAAACTTCGTTTACCGCCGACCAGCTTGCCGATCCGCATGTCGCGGAATCGGAGAAGATCCTGCGCAAATGCGTGCATTGCGGCTTCTGCACGGCCACATGCCCAACCTATGTGACGCTTGGCAACGAACTCGACAGCCCGCGCGGGCGCATCTACCTGATCAAGGACATGCTGGAGAACGGCCGCCCGGCAGACAAGGAGATCGTCACCCATGTCGATCGCTGCCTGTCCTGTCTTGCCTGCATGACGACCTGCCCCTCGGGCGTCAACTACATGCATCTGGTCGACCATGCGCGCAGCCACATCGAAAAGACCTACAGGCGCCCGCTGGCCGACCGCCTGATCCGCTCCGTGCTCGCCTTCGTGCTGCCGCATCCGGCGCGTTTTCGCGCCGCGCTGAAACTGGCAAGGCTCGGCCGGCCGTTCACAGGGCTGTTCGAGAACAACAAGGCGCTGAAGCCGTTTGCCGCCATGCTGAAGCTGGCACCCACCAGCGTGCCGGCGGCATCGCCATTGGCGAGGCCTGGCGCGCGCAGCGCCGCAAAAGCCCGGAGGCGAGGGCGGGTCGCTTTGCTCACCGGCTGCGCGCAGCAGGTGCTGGAGCCCGGCATCAACGAAGCGACGGTCTCGCTGCTCAACCGGCTCGGCATCGATGTGGTGATGCCCGAAGGCGAGGGCTGTTGCGGCGCGCTGGTCCATCACATGGGTCGCGAGGAAGCGGCACTCGCCTCGGCCCGCCGCAATGTCGACGCCTGGATGCGCGAGATCGAGGGCGAAGGACTGGACGCCATCGTCATCACCGCTTCAGGCTGCGGCACCACGATCAAGGACTATGGCTTCATGCTGCGGCTGGACCCGGCCTATGCCGAAAAGGCGGCGAAGGTGTCGGCCTTGGCCAGGGACGTGACCGAATATCTCACCACGCTCGACCTGCCGGAGCCTGCGCGCAAGCCCGGTACGGTCGTTGCCTATCATTCCGCCTGTTCGATGCAGCACGGCCAGAAGATCACGCGCCAGCCGAAAGAGCTGCTTGCCCGTGCCGGTTTCGTGGTGAAGGAGCCGCGCGAGGGGCATCTGTGCTGCGGTTCGGCCGGTACCTACAATATCCTGCAGCCAGAGATTTCAGCCCGCTTGCTCGAACGCAAGGTCAGGAACATCACAGCCACCGGCGCCGAAGTGGTCGCCACCGGCAATATCGGCTGCATCACGCAGATCGGTTCAGCCGCGAAACTGCCGGTGGTGCACACGGTGAAACTGCTCGACTGGGCCTATGGCGGCGAGCAGCCGGCCGAACTGCGGAAAGCAGGCTAGAGCATTTGTAGCCAGGTGGGATCACTTGGCGTTACAAAAATGCGGCGAAAACAAAACTTAGAGCGTTTCCGCGTTTCCGTGAAAAACGGAAACGCTCTAGCGATAGCCGGTGGCGTTCGCCGGCTTGCCGGGCTCCTCGACCTCGGCGATGTAACGCCAGGCATCCGGCCGCGAACCGTCGAGGTCGGTGAAGCCGTACTCTTTCGCCAGGCTTCCGCTCGACAGCGACTGGCCGTTCCAGCGCGTACGGTCCGGATCGGCCGCAAGCGCTGCTACAGCGCGACCGACGAAGCGCGGTGTTTCCGAGATGACGAAATGCGGCACATTCGCTGTTGCGTCGCGCCAGTTCTCTTCCCTCACGCCAAAAGTCTCCAGCATGATCTCGGAACGCAGCCACCCGGGCGTCAATGAGATTGCGGTGCCGCCATGCTGGGCAAGGTCCTTGGCGTGAGCCCAGCCCATGCGGTTCACCGCCACCTTGGCAAGGTCGTAGAAGGGCGAGAGGCGATAGTGGTCGGCATTGTATTCGGCCGTCCCGTCCGTCACCTCCACCAGCAGTCCGCCAGGATTTTCAATCAGCAGCGGCAATGCGTGATGCGCGGTGATGAGATGCGTGTCGATGGCCAGGTGCAGCATGCGCAGGCCCTTGGCGAGGTCGTGCTCCCACACCGGTTTGTTCCATTCGACATAGTTTTCGCCGCCCCAGATGTCGTTGACCAGTATGTCGAGGCGGCCTTGCTCCGTTCGGATCCGTTGGACCAGTGCCGCGACCTCGTCGGAAACGAGATGGTCGACCTGGACGGCGACGCCTTTGCCGCCGGCGGCGGTGACCAGCTCTGCCGTCTCTTCGATCGTCTCTGGCCGTTGATATTCGGATTGCTGCCGCCGCGTCGTGCGCCCGGTGACGTAAACGGTCGCGCCGGCTGCTCCCAGCTCAACCGCTATTCCGCGGCCTGCGCCGCGCGTTGCGCCCGCGACAAGTGCGACCTTTCCAGCAAGTGTCATTGAAACCTCCTGGGCTTTTGCCTTTGATGGCATGGTGTGGAATAATACATAAATGAATATTCACTTATTAATTGGAAATCAAGATGCCGCGGCCCAAGACACTGTCTGACGAGAAGGTGCTGGAGATCGCGCTCGCGCTGATCCATGAGCGTGGCCCCGAGGCGCTTACCTTTGAGAGCCTGGCGCGCGCCTGCGGCCTCTCTCCGGCCACGCTGGTGCAGCGCTTCAAGACCAAGGCCGGGCTGAAGCAGGCGACCCTGCTGGCGGCCTGGGACCGGCTGGACGCGCGGACCCAAGAGCTTGGCGCGTCCGTCGCCAGGACGTCGGAAGGGGCGGTCGACCTGCTGGTCGATCTGTCGCGCGGCTATGGCGAGATCGAGGCCTATGCCGAGGGCTTGCTGGTGCTGCGCGAGGACCTGCGTGATCCGGTGCTGCGGGCACGCGGCGCGGCCTGGCGCCAGCGTCTCTCGGCTGCGCTCGACGCGTGTTTTGCAAATGCCACCGACGCGCCGCGCGATATCGGCCTGCTGATGGCCTCGCAGTGGCAGGGTTCGCTGTTGTGGTGGGGATTCGATCCGCAAGGGCGCGTCGAGGATTTCGTCGAAACCAGCCTGCGCCAGTTCGTTGCGGCGCTGCTGCCGGCCCACGGCAGCCCCAGGAAAAGCGCGTAGCGGTTTCTCGTCCGGAACAGTGTCAAACCGGATGGCTTACTTTCATTACCTCCGAGGTCATTGCTGCCGTCACCCACTCTGGCATTTTGCGCGCCATCGAGCCCACCACCTGCCAAGGAGAAACACAGTGGCCATCACCTACATCATCGGCTTTCGCGTCCGCCAACAGCATCAGGAGCGGTTCATGATGCTGCTCGATGGCGTCCTCGACACGATGCGTCACGAAGAGATGTTCATCTCCGCCACCTTGCACCAGGATCCGCAGGACCCGTTGCGGTTGCTGCTGCACGAGACCTGGGTCGACCATCAGGACGTGCTCGACGTGCAGCTGAAGCGCCCTTACCGCGAGGAATGGCATGCTGCGCTGGACGAGGTGCTGGAAGGTCCGCGCGACATCCAGGTCTGGCAGCCGCTCAGGAGCGACAGCCTGAAGGCCTTTGACCTCGTCTAGCCTTATTCCGCGGCGATCTGGCCGGGCTGTTCGCCGACGGCGTAGCTGGCGCGGTAGAGTTCGCGCTGGCGATTGAGCGCCACCATCGTGTTGCGCAGCAGGATCGAAACGGTGATCGGGCCGACGCCGCCCGGCACCGGCGTGATCCAGGACGCGACCTCCTTGACGCTTTCGGTGTCGACGTCGCCGACGATGCGGGTGGTGCCATCTGGCAGCGTCTCGGAATTGATGCCGATGTCGATGACGGCGGCGCCGGGCTTCACCATGTCGGCCTTGATCAGGCGCGGCTTGCCGACCGCCACGAACAGCGCGTCGGCGCGGCGGGCGTGCACCGCCAGCGAACGTGTCATGTGATGGCAGACGGTGACGGTGGCGCCTTCGCTCATCAAAAGGAAGGCGATCGGCTTGCCGACGATCTCGGAATGGCCGACGACCACGACTTCGAGGCCTTTCAGGTCGAGTCCGGTTTCCTTGAGCAGCTCCACGGAAGCGGCCGCCGTACAGGGCGCAAGGTCGAGCTGGTTGTAGACGATGTTGCCGATCGAGGCCGGATGCATGCCCTCGACGTCCTTCAGCGGATGCACGGCGCTCTGCAGCGCCTTGACCGGGATATGCTTGGGAACCGGGCGCTGGATGATGATGCCAGTGACGCGCGGGTCGGCATTCATGCCGTGGATGGCCGCCTCGAGCTCGCGCGCGGTGACGTCGGCCGGAAAACGGCGTTCCTCGAAATCGATGCCGGCCTGAGCCGCCTTGGCGCGCTGGTTGCGCACATAGACGTCGACGGCGTCGACATCGCCAACGGTGATCGAGACCAGCTTCGCCGGAAAGCCCTCTGCACGCGCCTCTTCCGCGGCGATGCGCACGCCTTCGATGATGCGTTTGGCGACGGGGCCGCCCTTCAGATAACGGCTGTCGGTGGTGGACATGGGCAGATTTCCAGAGTTCTGGCGTTTCAAAATGCGAGAGCGTGCTTTGCGCGTCCGAACAGATGCGCGGCGCTCTCGGTTGCGGGCGACATAGCAGGAGAATGCCGCCGGCGGGAGGCTGAATCCGCCCTGCCGTAGTCGATTATGGCCACTGGCGCCCAAAAGGTCTGGTCTAAAGGACGAAAACAGAAAGGGCAGCGCGGCCAGGCCGGCTGCCCTTTCTGGACTGGCCATGTCCCCACAAGGCCCGTCCCCCGTTATCTCGTTGGTCGAGGAAGTCTTCCCTCCCACCGACTCAATGCGCGAACATTACATCACGACGACCGTCGTGCCTACCTTCACCCTGTCGTAGAGGTCGACGACATCCTCGTTGCGCATGCGGATGCAGCCGGAGGACACGGCGCCGCCGATCGTCCAGGGCTGGTTGGTGCCGTGGATGCGGTAGAGCGTCGAGCCGAGATAGAGCGCGCGGGCGCCAAGCGGGTTTTCCATGCCCCCGGCGAGGAAGGTCGGCAGGTAGCGGCCCTTGGCCTTTTCGCGGGCGATCATCTCGCTCGGCGGACGCCAGTCCGGCCACTCACGCTTCTGGCTGACCTTGTGTGTGCCGGCCCATTCGAAGCCCGGCTTGCCGGTGCCGACGCCGTAGCGGCGCGCCTTGCCGCCTTCCCCCACCAGGTAGAGGAAGTTCTGCGTGGTATCGATGATGATGGTGCCCGGCTTTTCCTTACCGTCGAAAGCGACTTCCTGCGGCAGGTAGATCGGGTTGATCTGCGGCCGTGCAACTGTCCGCCTTACCTGCTGGCCGGGCACTGCTGCCGTGCGCACGCGGTCGGTTCCGGCCTGCGGACGGACCTGGCGGTATTGAACGCGCGGCTGCGCCTGGCCGTAATATTGATCCTGCGGGACGGCCTGGCGGTAGCGTACCTGCGGCTCTCCCCATGGCCGGACGGCATAGCCGCGGCTGGCCCTGACCACGCCCGGCGCGCGGCCGAGCTGCGTGACCCAGGGCGCGGACAGATCCGGGCTCACCATCACCGGCGGACGCTCGGCATAGCGGTCATTGGCAAGCGCAGGGGTAGCAATCGCTGCCAGCGCGCCGATTGCGCCGAAGAGGGGCAGAAACAGCTTTGTCATGGTTGTTCGCATGGGGACGCACTCTCAACTCGATCGTCGCGCCGCGCAGGAAACGGGTGTTCCTCGTGGCTTCGATCGGCATGTTGTCTGGAGGCGGCAAGCGAATGGTGAATCGCGAACGTTTAAAATGCGGCTTTGTCAGTAAACCTTTTGGTGTGGTTACCGGCCGGTTCAGGAATCTGGTAAAGCGCCGGTAAAGCACGCCTTCCTGGCGTTAACGAATGGATTTGCAATGAGCGACAACGATGGTTTGATTGCCGGGGGTCTGATCACTGGGACGGACGGCATCACCCGATGCGCCTGGCACGGCAACCTGCCCGACTACCAGCTTTATCACGACCATGAATGGGGCCGGCCGGTGACCAGCGACCGCCGTCTGTTCGAGAAGATCTGCCTGGAAGGCTTCCAGTCAGGCCTGTCCTGGCTGACCATCCTGCGCAAGCGCGAGGCTTTCCGCGAAGCCTTCGCAGGTTTCGATTTCGACCGGGTCGCGCGTTTCACCGACGCCGATGTCGAGCGTCTGCTGACCAATGCCGGCATCATCCGCCATCGCGGCAAGATCGTCTCGACCATCAACAATGCCAGACGCGCGCAGGAACTGGTCAAGGAAGCCGGCTCACTCGCCGCCTGGTTCTGGAGCTTCGAGCCTGGCCCGCAGGAGCGGCCTGCGGTGGTCGACATCACCCATATGCGCGCCAACCCGACCACCGCGGTATCGACGCGCATCTCGAAGGAGCTGAAGAAACGCGGCTGGACCTTTGTCGGCCCGACCACCGTCTACGCCTTCATGCAGGCCATGGGCATGGTCAATGATCACATCGAAGGCTGCGTCTGCCGCGCCGAGGTCGAGGCCGAGCGGCAGGCGCTCGCACGACCGAAGTAATTTCAGCCGCGTGACAGCATCAGCCCGATGATGATCGCGGCGATGGTGGCGACCGCCGGATAGATCACCAGCAGGCCGGTGATCAGGATGTCGCCGACGCCGGAATTCTTGCGCTCGGCTGCGGGAACCTCGAATGGTCCGGCCTGCTGGCTGATCGCAGGCGCGACGGTTTCGAGGCGGCGCAGCGGTATCACCTGTGCCGTCATGACCGGTTCATCCAGCAGTTCGATTTTGTGCGCCGCAGCCATTTCAGTGCAAGTCCTTGGTTTCAAGCCGCTTATCGGCGTCGATTATGTCGGCACGATGCTGCGATAATGGCCAAATTGGTGCGTTTTGGCGCATTTGGCCGCAATGGTTGACGAGTGGTTAGCCGGGGAAGCTGCGAGGCGGTCATTCCTACGGTTTTGCCGTCGCGAGACCGCTGTCGCGCTGCAAAGTGTTGTCTCCGGCAAACGCCTTGCCGCACCTGCCTGCATCGGTTAGGACAACCGCGCCGTGAAAGCGGCAGTTTTCGACATGCCTGCACCATCGACAGCGAGTTCAAGACCATGGCCGACAAACCGGAAAAGATGAAGGCGCGGCTGCCGCGCGGCCTTGTCGACCGCAGCGCCGAGGACATCCGCGCCGTCGAGAAGATGATGGCGACCATCCGTTCGGTCTACGAGCTCTACGGTTTCGAGCCGGTCGACCAGCCGCTGATTGAATACACCGACGCGCTTGGCAAGTTCCTGCCGGACCAGGACCGTCCCAATGAAGGGGTCTTCTCCTTCCAGGACGACGACGAGCAGTGGCTGTCGCTACGCTATGACCTGACCGCGCCGATGGCACGTTTCGTCGCCGAGAATTACGAGCGCCTGCCGAAGCCTTATCGCAGCTATCGTTCGGGCTGGGTGTTCCGCAACGAGAAGCCAGGCCCCGGCCGTTTCCGCCAGTTCATGCAGTTCGACGCGGACACGGTCGGCACGCCCGGCGTGGCCGCCGATGCCGAGATGGCCATGATGATGGCCGACGTGATGGAAGCGCTCGGCATCAAGCGCGGCGACTACGCCATCCGCGTCAACAACCGCAAGGTGCTCGACGGTGTGCTGGAAGCGATCGGCCTTGGCGGCGACGACAATGCCGGCCGCCGGCTTACCGTGCTGCGCGCAATCGACAAGCTCGACAAGGTTGGGCCTGACGGCGTGCGTGCGCTGCTCGGCAAGGGCCGTCTCGACGAGAGCGGCGACTTCACCAAGGGCGCCGGACTGGATGCCGCGCAGTCCGACCGCGTGCTGCTCCTGACCGCGCCTGGCACCGGCGATCTCGCCGACACGCTGGCCAAGATGCGCGAGGCCGTTGCCGGGTCGGAACGCGGCGCCGAAGGCGTGCAGGAATTGCAGGACATCGGCGCGATGGTTGCCGCCGCCGGTTATCTCGACACACGGGTCAAGATCGATCCTTCCATCGTGCGCGGCCTCGAATATTACACCGGCCCGGTCTATGAGGCCGAGCTGCTGGCCGAGATCCCCAACGACGAAGGCAAGATCGTACGCTTCGGTTCGGTCGGTGGCGGCGGACGCTACGACGGGCTGGTCTCGCGCTTCCGTGGCGAACCGGTGCCGGCGACCGGCTTCTCCATCGGCGTCTCGCGCCTGATGACGGCGCTGAAGAACCTCGGTAAGCTCGACACCTCCGACATTCTGCAGCCGGTGATCGTGCTGGTGATGGACAAAGATACGGAAAGCCTCGGTCGCTACCAGAAAATGGTGTCTGACCTGCGCCAGGCCGGTATCCGCGCCGAACTCTATCTCGGTGGCGCCGGCATGAAGGCGCAGCTGAAATATGCCGATCGTCGTGGTTCGCCGGTCGCCGTCATCCAGGGTTCGAGCGAGCGCGATGCCGGCGAGGTCCAGCTGAAGGACCTGATCGAAGGTGCCAGGCAGGCGGCGGCGATCGCCGATCATGCCGAATACAAGGAAGCACGGCCGGGCCAGGTCACGGTGAAGGAAGCCGATCTGGTCGCCGAAGTGAAGAAGATTCTCGCCGCGCAGGCCGCCGAGCGCCAATGACCCTGCTTGCCATCGATCACGTCCAGCTTGCCATGCCGGCCGGGCGCGAGTCCGACGCGCGCGCATTTTATGCCGGCATACTGGGCCTGACCGAGGTGGCAAAACCCGACGACCTTGCCAGGCGGGGCGGCTGCTGGTTCGAAAGCGCTGCGGTCAAGGTGCATCTCGGCGTCGATCCCGACTTTCACGCTGCCGCCAAGGCGCACCCGGCCTTTCTGGTCGACGATGTGGAGCGGCTGGAGATCGCGGCGACGAAGGCCGGCTACCGGACGGCAACTGATGTGCCGCTTGAAGGCTACCAGCGCATCCATGTCTATGATCCGTTCGGCAACCGCATCGAACTGATGCAGAAGGTGGCGTCATGAGAGGGCCTCCTGCCTTTGCCGATGAAGTGGTGGCACTGCTCGAACAGCGGGGCGTCGGCCTTGTCGACGTCGCCGTGTTGCAGCCGGCCGATCCGTTCCTCGACATGGCCGGCGAGGATCTGCGCCGCCGCATCTTCCTGACCGAAAGCGAGACCGGGCAGACGCTCTGCCTGCGTCCCGAATTCACCATTCCGGTCTGCCTCGACCATATTGCCAGCCAGGCGGGCACGCCGCGCCGCTACGGCTATCTCGGCGAGGTCTTCCGCCAGCGCCGCGAGGGCGGCAACGAGTTCTTCCAGGCCGGCATCGAGGATCTTGGCGACGGCGACACCGCAGCGGCCGACGCCCGCAGCGTCGCCGACGCCCATGCCTTGCTGTCGCGGGTGCTGCCGAAGCGCGCGCTTGTCGTCACGCTGGGCGACCAGGCCATTTTCGAGGCCGTGCTGGCGGCACTCGGGCTACCCCGCGGCTGGCGCATGCGACTCGCCCGCGCCTTCGGTTCGAAGGCGATGCTGGAAGCGGCTCTTGCCGATCTCGCCAATCCGCCGCGCAACGGCCAGCTGCCGCCACCGGTCGCCACGCTGGCACTGGATGCTGATCTCGACGCCTTGACGACGCATATCGCGGCCGACATGGAAAAACTCGGCCTTTCCGCCTCCGCCAGCCGCACGCCGGCCGACATCGCGCGGCGGCTGATCGAGAAGGCGCAATTGCGTTCCGTGCGGCTCTCCGACGAGGCTTTCGCCGCGCTGAAGACATTCCTCGCCATCCATGCGCCATTGTCGCAGGCCGCCGAGGCGTTGCAGGCTTTTGCCTCCAATGCGGGGCTGGCGCTTGGCTCGGCGCTCGACACCTTTGCCGCCCGCGCACAGGCCGTTGCCGGCCATGGCCTGACGGGCGATGCGGTCCATTACGATGCCGCCTTCGGCCGCCCGCTCGACTATTACACTGGCCTTGTCTTCGAGATCGCATCCGGTGACGGCGAACGCCCGCTGGTCGGCGGCGGCCGCTATGACCGCCTGCTGACGCTGCTTGGCGCCAGGGGCCAGATTCCGGGCGTCGGCTTCTCGGTCTGGCTCGATCGTATCGAGGCGCTGCGGGGCGACGCATCATGACCGTGACGCTGGCGATCCCGTCCAAGGGGCGGTTGAAGGAACAGGCGCTGGAAGTGCTGGCCAGGGCCGGGCTTGCGGTCAGCCTGCCGGAAGACGACCGCAAATATCACGCCCGCATCGCCGGTCGCGATGACATCGACGTGGCTTTCCTGTCGGCTTCGGAAATTGCCGGCGAGATCGGGCAGGGCGCCGTCGATCTCGGCATCACCGGCGAGGACCTGCTGCGCGAGAACCTGGCGGACTGGCAGTCGCGCGCCGAGATCGCCGCGCGGCTCGGCTTCGGCCATGCCGATGTGATCGTGGCGGTGCCGGACATCTGGTTCGATGTCGACAGCATGGCCGATCTCGATGATGTCGCTGCCGACTTTCGTCAGCGCCATGGTCGCCGGCTGCGCATCGCCACCAAATACTGGCGGCTGACGCAGCAGTTCTTCACCGCCAAGCACGGCATCCAGGTCTATCGCATCGTCGAAAGCCTCGGCGCGACCGAAGGCGCGCCGGCAGCAGGCTCCGCCGACATCATCGTCGACATCACCACCACCGGCTCGACACTGAAGGCGAACCATTTGAAGATCCTGTCGGACGGCATCGTGCTGAAGTCGCAGGCCTGCCTTGTTGCCTCGAAAAAGGAACGCAAGCCGGCCGATGCCGCTCTCGTCGCCGACATCGCCGCCAGGGTGGCCGCTTCGGTTGACTAGAGTGTTTTGTGCGTCCTTCGAGGCTCGCTTCGCTCGCACCTCGCGATGAGGACCGTTTTGCAAGATCCCTTCATTCTGAAACACTGGAGAATTGAAGAGGCCTGCACACCGGTCCTCATCCTGAGGTGCGAGCCCGCATTTCCGTTGAAGGCATGGCGTTGTCTGTTGCGGGCGAGCCTCGAAGGACGCACCGTCAAGCGCCGACCTCAGCCCTTGAGATAAGACAAGCTCTCGTCTCACCGCTTGCATCATCAGACTTTTGGCCTGATTTTCTCATCGGTGGCCGGCTGCTAGCCTTCCATCGCTAGCGGAGGAGGAGGCCATGGCGATCAACCCGGACGAACTGAAAGGCACGCGACCGTCGAATACTGTTCAGGCGGGTGTCGTCTTCATTGCCCCGAAGGAAGGGCTGTCGCATGTCTCGGGCGAACGCCTGCAGCAGCCACTGCTCGACAAAACCATTCCACAACTGCTGGCCGATACGGTGCGCGCTTATGGGCCGCGTGACGCTGCGGTGTTTCCCAGCCAGGACAGGCGCTTCTCCTGGGATGAGCTGGCGAGCGTTGTCGACGACTTTGCTGCCGGGCTGGCGAAACTCGGATTGGTGAAGGGTGACCGCGTCGGCATCTGGTCGCCGAACCGCTGGGAGTGGCTGGTGACGCAATATGCCACCGCCCGCATCGGCCTGATCCTCGTCAACATCAATCCGGCCTACCGGCTCGCCGAACTCGAATATGCGTTGAACAAGGTCGGCTGCAAGGCGCTGGTCACGGCGGCGCAGTTCAAGACCTCGGACTATCTCGGCATGATCCGCATGCTGGCGCCCGAGATCGACAGCGCCGAGCCCGGCAAACTCAACGCCAGGAAACTGCCGGCGCTGAAGACTGTCATCCGCATGGGCGAGGAGGTCTCGCCCGGCATGCTCAATTTCGGCGACGTGCTCGCCATGGGCGCTGGTGCCGACCGCGCCGGGCTCGATCGTATCAGTGCGAGCCTGACCCCGGACGATGCCATCAACATCCAGTTCACCAGCGGCACCACCGGCGCGCCGAAGGGCGCCACGCTGACCCATGCCAACATCGTCAACAACGGCAATTTCGTCACCGCCGCCATCCGGCTGACCGCGAATGACCGGCTCTGCATCCCCGTGCCCTTCTATCACTGCTTCGGCATGTCGATGGGCTCGATGGGCTGCGTCTCCAAGGGCGCCACCATGGTTTTCCCGGGTGAGGGCTTCGACCCCGGCGTGACGCTGAAGGCCGTATCCGAGGAGCGCTGCACCGGCCTCTACGGTGTGCCGACGATGTTTGTCGCCATGCTCGACCATCCCGATTTCAAGAGCTTCGACCTGTCGTCGTTGCGCACCGGCATCATGGCCGGCTCGCCTTGTCCGATCGAGGTGATGAAGAAGGTCATCGCGCTGATGAACATGTCGGAAGTGACGATCGCCTACGGCATGACCGAGACCAGCCCTGTCTCCTTCCAGAGCGGCGTCGACGATCCGCTCGAAAAGCGCGTTTCGACGGTCGGGCGCATCCATCCGCATGTCGAGGTCAAGGTGGTGGACGCCGAGGGCGAGACCGTGCCGGTCGGCGAGCGCGGCGAACTGTGCACGCGCGGCTATTCGGTGATGAAAGGTTACTGGGAAGACCAGGAAAAGACCGACGAGGCGATCGACCCGGACGGCTGGATGCATACGGGCGACCTCGCCACCATCGACGAGGAGGGTTTCTGCAACATCGTCGGCCGCGTCAAGGACATGGTCATCCGCGGCGGCGAGAACGTCTATCCGCGTGAGGTCGAGGAATTCCTCTACCGGCACCCGAAGGTCAAGGAGGTGCAGGTGTTCGGTGTGCCTGACGCCAAGTATGGCGAGGAGATCGCCGCCTGGATCGTGCTGAAGCCGGGCGAAACGATGAGCGAGGAGGAGGTGAAGGCTTTCTGCGCTGGTCAGATCTCGCACTACAAGGTGCCGCGCTACATCCGCTTCAAGGATAGTCTGCCGATGACCGTGACCGGCAAGGCGCAGAAGTTCGTCATGCGCGATGCCATGGTCGAGGAACTGGGCCTCTAGTTTGTCATAGACGTGCCCGCGTCGAGCGCGGCGTCGCAAGCAGCAGCGTCGTTTCCGAACCGGTGATGGCCGGAATGAGCCGCACCTTGCGCAGCACGGCGTCGAGCTGCGTCAGCGTTTCGGTGTTCAGTTCGACGACGAGGTCCCAGCGGCCGTTGGTGGTGTGGATGGCCGAGATTTCCGGGAAGCCGCCCAGCGCCCGCACCACCCGGTCGGCGGCATGGCCTTCGACCTCGATCATCATGATGCCGCGCACGCGTTGTTCCAGCGCATCCGCCCGCAGGATGACGGTATAGCCGAGGATCTCACCCTGCCGCTCCAGTCTTTCGATGCGGGCACGCACCGTTGCCCGCGACACGCCGAGATCGACGCCGAGGTCGGAGATCGAGCGGCGGCCGTCATGCCGGAGCAGCGTCACCAGCTTTTCGTCGAGCGAATCCATGCCGGAATATCCATGATTGACCATATTGGCATTCGATATTGCCGAAATGATAAGGCAATGGGCGATATCTGCCAAATCAGTTTGTTCATTCCGCCAGTCGACTGCGCTTTACTCCACGGCAACGAGACAGACCGGGAAGGAAGACCATGCTTTGCAGGATCGTGGGGGCGCCGGAGCAGGATGGCGCAGGGCATCTGGGGTGCGAGATGGGGCCGAGTGCGCTGCGCACGGCAGGGTTGATCTCGGCGCTGACTGAACTCGGCCACGAGGTCGAGGATCTGGGCACCGTGCAGCCGGCCGCGGCCCACCCGGTGACCCATCGCAATCCGGCGCTGAAGAAGCTGCCGGAGATCGTTGCATGGACAGCCGCAATCGCCGAGGCAGCCTATCGGGCCAGCAAGGATGCCATGCCGATCTTCCTGGGTGGCGATCATGCCATCTCCGCGGGCACGCTGTCGGGCATTGCCCGTCGTGCCGCCGAGACCGGCCGGCCGTTCTTTGTTTTGTGGCTGGACGCCCATCCCGATTATCATACGCTCGACACCACCACGAGCGGCAACCTGCATGGCGTGCCGCTCGCCTATGCCAGCGGTCTGCCCGGCTTTGACGGTGTCTTCCCGGACCTGCCCGTGCGGGTGGAGCCGACACGCATCTGCACGCTTGGCCTGCGCAGCGTCGATGCGCCGGAGCGCGAGGCGCTCAAGGCAGCCGGCGTGACCGTGCACGACATGCGTGCCATCGACGAACACGGCATCGCGCCGTTGCTGCGTGCCTTCCTCGCGCGTGTCGCCGAGGAGAACGGCCTTCTGCATGTCAGCCTCGATGTCGATTTCCTCGACCCGTCGATCGCACCGGCCGTCGGCACCACGGTGCCGGGCGGCGCCACCCTGCGCGAGGCGCATCTGGTCATGGAGATGCTGTCCGACAGCGGTCTCGTCACCAGCCTCGATCTCGTCGAGCTCAATCCCTTCCTCGATGAACGCGGCCGTACCGCCACCTTGATGGTCGACCTGACGGCCAGCCTGATGGGCCGCCGTATCATGGACCGTCCGACGAGGAGCTTCTGATCATGACCGCAGCGAAGCTGAACATCGTTCCGTTCGTGAGCGTGGATTCCATGATGAAGCTGGTGCTGGCCATCGGCGTCGAGCGCTTCCTGACCGAGCTGGCAGGCTATATCGAAGAGGACTTCCGCCGCTGGGAGCTGTT